>NZ_LMOF01000006.1:853042-1257957 GCF_001423215.1 Rhizobium sp. Leaf321
GGACCGAAATCCCCTTGTCGTGGGCCGCAAGCACGACAGGGGTTCCATATGCCAACCTTGGCGACGCGTTGAGCGCGGTTGTAGTCAGCGCGGTGTCTGGCCTTCCGATCCGCCACGCGGGGTTCGATGCGCCTGGCGAGAGGGTCGTCGGCGTCGGGACTATCGGTCACGCCCAGCGCAATGGTGTGCTCCATTTTTGGGGCACCGGGATGGATGCAACGCGGAATGCGGTGGATCGGACCATCCCGAATTTCGTGAAGGCTCCCGATACCACGTATCAGATCCATGCGACGCGTGGCCCACAGACTGCCAGCACGCTTGCGGCGACCGGGATCGAAGTGTCGGGGGTATACGGCGACCCTGTCTGGTTGCTCCCTCAGATCTGGCCGATGCGCGATGTGGAAAAGAAGTACCGGATCGGTGTGATCCTGCATCTGACGGAACTTGACGAGCAGACCCCAAACGGTACGGCAAAAGCGGAGCTTTCCCGCTACCAGTTGCCGTACACCGGTGACGGATCCTCAGTCCATCTGATCAACACCCTGACCGAGAAAACGGTAGAGGCGCTGGAGGAGAAGGTCCGCGAGATTCTGTCCTGCGACCTCATTCTGTCGACCAGTCTCCATGGATTGGTCATTGCTGAAACTTACGGGATCCCCTGTGCGTGGTTCGCAACCTATGGCGACGGAGCTGGGGCGCGTCTTGATCTCAAGGATCCGAACGTACGCGTCGATCACCGTCTCAAGGATTTCTACCTTGGAGCCGGAACTGAAAGTGTTCTCGCCTATTGCCTCGACCGTTCACGAAAGACGGACTGGGAAGGTGCCGCGTCTTATGTAAGAGCGAACTGGACACCCCTTACATATTCCGGGGACGCGCTTGTCGAAGCGTTTCCGCTTCCAGTTGCTGCCAAAAATTCCGAGGGTCTTTGGGTAATCAGCGACGCCCTCAAGCGTAGTTTCAAATTCTAGGCTTGTTGCGTTCCCAGAAAGGCGGAACGGCCGATCGCTTTGGTGATCGGTCGTTCCGCTTTGGAGGTGTGGTTTTGATTGCCAGGTTCTTTAGAAGTTTCGCGCTACTAGCATCCGCGCTCGCTGCTCGGCAACTAAACGTCAGACGCCAATCTCCGTTTTTCTTGAACCGGAAACAACGGATCCTTGCAAGCCTGAGCGCTGCATTGGAGCAGGACAATCAGGCGTTGGTCGAAACGATTGTCGATCGGACTGTCGCGGCGTCTATGGCGCCCAGTTCCAAGATGGCAATCGCGACGAAGCTCATTGCCTGGGGGAAAACCGAACCTGCATGGAGATTGCTAGGGAGCATCCCGTCCGATACAAATCCACACCGATATTCGGAGCTTTGTCGCCGAATATCAGCGCATCCCGGTACCCAGGAAGAGTTACGTGCCGCTGCCCGTGCACGGTGGAGAGCTATAGTTCCCCCGCTGGCAGGCCCTCAGGTTGTTGCCCGGTCGGGTCGTTACGAGATTTCACCCTTCCAATTTGTTGCCTCAGATGCTCACCTCAGGCCCTCACCCGGAACAATCACGATTTCCGGAAGTGATAGGCTGAACGACATTCACGTTCACGAGAATAGGCGGCTGCTGCAAAAACTTGAGATCCAAGGTCGGCGAAATGTCAAACCCATCGTGAGGCGTGTGGAAAATGTCTTCGTTAACAGTGCAGGTCAGATATGGCGCAACGAGAACGAGGTCATACACCACGGTAACCGGGCTATCGAGACAATCGGGGTGTCGTCCAGCCGGAGTTATGGCACGGCGGTGCTTTCGACGAATTCAACGCGCGGGTTCTACCACTGGTTCGCGGAACGGCTGCCTGCCTTAAACTGGTCGCTTCAAAACCCGGACTTTGATGGCACCATATTGTTTGGCCAGCACGCCCAGCAATTCCAGGACAAGACAATCGAGCTGATTGACCACCCAGCGCCGCAATTCGAGCGTATAGATCAGGTGGCTTGGTGTGAGGAATGTTATATCGCGCATTCGGCAGCCAGTACCCTTGCCCAGTGGGAGTACTTCGGAGATCTTTACCAAGCCATAGGCGAAAGGGCGGCCAGGCTGTCGACGATCAACACTGCCGATGCGATATACATTTCTCGGCGTGATACGCAACGACGCGTCATGGTCAACGAGAACGAACTGGAAGCCGGTTTGTCATCTCTTGGAGTGAAGGTCGTCATATTCGGTGAGATGTCTCTAGCGGACCAGATCAATCTAATTCGCAATGCCCGGCTGGTGGTTGCTCCCCACGGGGCAGGTCTCAGCCACATCGCCGCAGCGGCCAGTGGTCTCAAGGTAGTCGAACTTGTCCCATGCCAAATGGGCTCACACTCTCTAAGGTTCAACTTCGCTCGCCTGTCCTATGCGAGAGGGCATGACCACAGACTATGGTTGGAGCCGATTGATGAAGCGATCAACAAGTGGACAGTCTCGACGCCACCGCTGCTCAGGCACGTCGAGAACATGATGCATTCTCTGGGATGAGAAACTGTCCGGTCCGATCTCGTGGTCCGGACAGAATAACTCGATGCCATGACTGTTTGAAAGCCAAACTCGGGATCGAAGTCGGCTTGCTCTACTGAGCTTGCGTGACCAGTAGTTCTTCGCAGTAGCTTGAGCCGGTGGTGCCCGGGCGGTCGGCCGTTACGCTGATGTCGCGAATTGTGTAGCTCTGCGAGACGGTGATCTTTGCTGAGCAACTGACGCTGGCCGATTTCCCATTTGCAAGCTTGATCCGCTTGTAGCCACCACGCCAATTGTAGATCGTCGTGGGTCCGCTATCCACATCGCTCAGTGGTGGGCTGAACTTGGCGAAGAATTCGCCAGCTGAGCGGCCAACCCAGTAGTTGTTAATCGGGCTGCTGACTTCGCTGACGGTGGTGCAGGCGGAAAGCGCAAGCGCAACAAGAGTGGTCGATACGATCAGGCGACGGCTCATGATCCTTTGGAATCCTTTATATGCTGATACCCACACACTGGGGGGCTTTCGAAGTTCAGGTAGCAGGTTTGTATCGTGTTCCGCGACACCATCTTGAGGTTAGTGCATCAATTTTTCCGCAAGCCGCTTTTTTGCAACGCCGTCAAATTTGGTGCTTTATGAGAGCCGGAATCGCTGCTGTAATCCGGTCCATTTTTTCTTGAATGATGCTTGTGTAACTGAATACGGCGGTCTATAGAGGCGCCACTGGTCACGGAGTGTAGCGCAGTCTGGTAGCGCACCACGTTCGGGACGTGGGGGTCGGAGGTTCGAATCCTCTCACTCCGACCAGATCGACGCTTCTCCGATTTAAGATTTCCAATAGGTCCAGGCCGACGTCATTCGTGTTCGCCGGCAGTTGTCGGTTGAGGATCGTACTGACACTCGGATAGGGCAGTGGCTTGCAATCTGACTCCCGCTGTCGAAGTGGTTGTGCGTGATGCAGCCGTGTGAAATATTTGTGACGACGCGCAAGCTGCATTGTTTGATCTAGTCCGGATTTCACTACGCATATCGGCGTCTCGACAATATCTCAGCGATGCCGGTGCTATGACCCTCTATCTGTACGTTCTCCTCTCCAGCAGCCTTTTCTGCTATCAAACTCGCCTATGGGTCGTACGAGAGAGGTTAGGGGTTCGCAAACACCTGCAACAGGCGGCTCTTGTTTCAGCAAAACTTTGCGTTCTCTACGCGATTTGCTTCGGGCTGATCCGCTTTGATAACAACCTGGTGTTCATAGCGACCTGTATCCCCGTGATCGTCGTCTGGGCGCTCTACATGGTCGTTGATTTTGTCGCCCAACTTTACTTTGGTTTGTCGTTATATCGCATATTCATGCACCTTCCGGTGAAGATGAGCGATAAGGGAAGCGGTGCTGCAGCAGCCGCTTATTTCAAGCAGTACGTTCCGACGAAATTCGTATTGACCCTCTCATGTGCGGCGATTTTTTCTGCCGTGGTTCTGAAGGATGCTCTGCCGGCGGATTTTGTCGCCGTCTCGTCGATCTGCTCTGCTGCAATTGCCATGCTTGTATACTCGGGGAGTTCGCTGGGCAGGGGAAGTGCTGAGCCAACATCCATAGAAACCGCCTACCTTAAGATCGAGGACGAGTTGGCGGCCGAACGCCTCTACGGGTCTGACCGAGCAGCGATTGCTGTAAATGGTTCCCAGATTGCCTCGTCGGGAAAGCATATCGTGCTCATCATCAATGAATCGGCTGGTGCCGACGTCCCGGCCGCGCTCTCTTCTACACACAGCTTGGCTCGGCAGATTTCGGAGTTGAGCGGAAACGCATCCGAGTGGTTCCACCCGAACAACGCTCTGACTGCAAGCTCCTGCACGGATATCAGCATCCCGTGCATCCTGACGGGGTGTGGTCCGCATGAAAGTATGGATCAACTGCATCGTCTGCCGATGGTTTTTGACTTAGCGAAAGCGCGCGGCTTGCGGACCTTGATGTTTACGTCGTCCAGCCTGAGATGGGGAGGCTTCGAAAGCTTCTTCAATTCACAGTCGATCGATACGCTGTATTCGGCGGATACGGATGGCATGGAATTTGTCAACGACATGTGCGGCGATGATTATCTTGTCGCTAAGCAGCTTCATACTGCGATCCTGGAAACTGATGAGCCGCTCTGCATCGTGGTCTACCAGAATGCGCTTCACATTCCGTTCCAGAACCAAAGTGCATGCGCAATACCTGACGGGATTAAAGATCGGCGCAAACGCGCGTCTTATGTGATAGAGGCGTCGCACGGTCTCATTTTCGATGCGCTGAAGAAAACGGGTAGATACGATGACAGCCTGATTGTTTCGGTTGGCGACCATGGCGAAACCATGGGTGTCGACGGCTCTGACGAAACGAGCCGATTCTCACGTCTGACGAACCTGTCTGAGCCCGTGGTCCGTCCGCTTTACGCGATCAAGCCACCGCGAGGTCTTCCCGAACGTGAACTAGGCGTGCTGAGAGCGAATATGGATAGTCTGATTTCGACGATCGATATCGCGCCGACGGTAGCAGGCTTGCTCAACCTCACTCTCCCAGAAACGCTATCATACGCTGGCTTCAATCTCTTCGAGCCCGTCCCCGCGGATCGTGTTCATTACACGCTGACCGTCAACGAATGGCGCTCCTGGCCCCGTGCCGCAGTTATGCTGGCGCAGGGCAACAACTGCATATGTATCGATTATCAGAACTCCGACATTCTTTGCACCGACACGCACGGCAAGCCACTGCACGGCGAGGTGCTCAGGTTAAAGGAAACGCTCTTGAAAGGCTCGCTCTCGGAACCGATTGTTCAGAAATCCATCTCAAGGGTCTTCCGAGACAAGTTGTCGGTTTCCAGCGCCTTCGTCTCGCCTATCGCAAAGAAGCTTCTCGTCATATCCAGAGAAACAGAGATCGGACCATTCTCAAGGTTCTATGGCCACAATGTCCTAGCATCCGATCAGCCTGAAGGTCGGCTTCACTATCAGGGAAACGATCACACCAGTGAGGGCTTTGGGCTGGATCCGAAATCTACCGGGATCGTCCTGCATGGGCCTTACATTACGCTCGAACCCGGCAGGTATCGGGCAGCTTTCGTCTTCAAGCCCGGTACCCTGCTCGGAAGTATCGGTGTCGATGTCGTTGATGGCGACACGCAAATATTATCTGTCGTTAAGATCAGCCAGCTGGACGACAACCTTGAGGCAGAGGTCTGTTTCGAACTCAACTCGCGCCAAAGCCGCATCGAAGTCAGGCTCTTCAACTTTGCCGACTCATTCGGCTTCTGCACCGGACTGAAGCTGGTGATGATCAAAGAGATTTAGGATGGGTAGCGTCATCTGGATAGGCGCATCACACCCATCCAGATGACTTGCGGTTACTCGGCGAGCCAGCGATCCAGTACCGGCGTAAACTCGGCCAGATCGACTCGCCAGCGGTCCGTTTGGGGCAGCTGGGGTTCCAGCCACGCCTGGTAGTCCAGTCCCAGAACTGTAGACAGGCGCGAGTAGATGAAGCGCAGCGCATAAGACCCGTCCATGATGGGAAGAACTTCCAGAACTTTCGTTCCCGGCTTGCTGTAGATGAGGTGCGCCAAGCCTGCGCCATGCGGTCCGATAACATGCGTTGCGGTCGAGCAGACAACGATCTTTTGCCACATAGGCATCTCGGCAAACAGCAGGTTCGAGAACCCCCTCTGCTCAAGCAATGCTTCCAGTTCCAGTTCGTTGTCGAGCGGCCGACGGACGCTGTCGCGCCGCGAGACGTAGATGCGTTTGGACCCTCGGAACCCTTCTCTCTCAGCGATTGCAAACGCTCTTTCGGACATCCGCTCGAACATTTCGCCACTGACGGCCCAGTGTCTCAGCCCGGCGAAACCAACGTCAGGAACCACCAGACGCTTGATGAACGCGAACTCGGAGATTGTCACAATCTGATCGTGTTCGAAGCCAGCCATATCGAGGCTTTCGCGTTCGAACCGCGGCCCGCCTTCCCACATTATGATCTTGACGCCGGTTGTGTCTCCCGGCGATACGATGCCGAAATGTGGCATCCGGTCGATAAGCCAATGGTAGATGCCTCTCGTCGCCATGAGACCGTTCACCGCGTAATCAACGACTTGGCAGTCGGAGCGCTTGAGGGAAGGCATCGGCTTTCCGTACGATCTTACGATCGCGCCGTCCTCCGCCCAAATCTGCCCGTAGCGATCCACGAAGACGTCATGAAACTCCCTTACCCGCGGCGGACGAGGCTGTGCAATCCGGTGCAGAAGGTCGTTGTAAGACTGGTTGAGTGCGACGAGATGCTTCTGATCCGTCGCGGTCGATGCAAGGCAGGTAACGCTTCCTAACGGTCTGCCGCTGGACGACTTGTTATTTGCAAACTGCAGCTTGCTTCTGTGAGGACGAACAGTACGCGGATGTAGATTTCTGAGGGTTGAGGTAATCTTCGTCTTCAAACCCCGGTCCGCCTTCGCGCCCTTGGCCACGCGGTGGGCTTGAGGAAGAAAACCAGGATCCGACACGATGGAACTGTCACCCATCAGGATCTGCCAGGCATCGGAGCCCCGGCCAACCTTCATCAAAGGACGAAGTGTCGCATATCGGATCTGTGGCGGCATGCTCGTTGCTGCCGCGTCCGCACAAGTGGAGCGGAGTTTTTCCTCATCCGCCAATGCGATCGACGCCTCGAGCCTCAAGCCGAACAATCGAGGCTGTTTGACAAGGTCCGACACGTTATCTGTTGCAGATATGACGTCTTGCCATAGTGATTTTGAAGCCAGTGTCAGAACATCTTTGAGTATGGGTTTCGGCATTTCATCTCCGCAACATGCAGGCATCTTGTTGTATGGTGTTATGCTTCAAAAACAGAAAAGTGCAAGGCTGGGAGACCAACCGGGAGGGATGTCCGCCTCCGTACCCAATAAAATCACGGGTCGCGTGTTACGGATCCGACAATACGCATGTTTCAACTTACATAAGTCCTGGCTCGGGCGTCGGAAATCATCGAACGACCCCGGCTGGTCTTCCTTGCCCGTGACGGAGACGGTGTCTCTTGAGCAATTATGTTCGACCGGAGCTGACAGTTGCGCGAGCATCGTCAATCAGACGACCTATCCCGTCGTCCAGCGATGTGCGCGAGGCCCACCCCAGGGACTGCAGGATCGTGATATCCGCAACCATCTCTTCCGGTTCGCCAGCGCGTGGCGACAGGGATTTTTGCCAAGGCTGATTGAAGCCGCTCACCGTGATCGCGCGTTCGATGAAATCGCAAAGAGGGACTGCGATACCCGTCCCAATCGGCACTTCTTGCCAAGTGGGAAGCTGCGTTCGGGCATCCACAATTGCAAGTATTGCGGCAACTGCATCATCGACATAAATGAAATCGCGCCGCTGGGTTCCGGGTGTTGTAACCAGCGGTCCGGCGTTCTCGACAAGCTGCAGGGCAAGCTTCGGAACAAATTTTGCGGGATCGTCTGCAGGCCCGTAGATCATTTGGAACTGCGTGTTGACGACATGCGCGTCGGTGCGTCCTTGCGTGACGAGATGCCGTGCAAGTTCGACGAACTGGCTTTTCGTCAGTGCGTAAAGGTTCATATGCGGCGGCAGGGTCGTGCCAGTATTTATGAACAGTGATCCGGGACCCATCGCGCCCAATAGGGCGGCGCTCAGCGTCACGTTTGCATCGACCATGGTGGCCGCGCTCTCACCCCGACGACCTTGCGCGGCCGCCATGTGGATCAGCACGTCGGGCGCCATGGCCGCTACCAATTCCCCTGCCTCGACGGCGTGCTCGAAACGAACCACTTGGCCCGCGCCGGAGGGCAACACCGACGTGCTTCTCGCGAGAAGGGTAACGTCTTCTCCGCGCTCCGTCAGTGATGCTGCTACACGTTTGCCAAGGAAGCCAGAAGCTCCGGTGACCACTACCCGCACCTGAACTTCCTCCTGCAGCAAATCATCAACGGGCGGCCATGTCGGAGAGGAACAGATCGATCTCGGCTTCGCTGAGCGAGCCGACATGTTCTCCGGCGAGCCGGCGCTGCGACCAGTCCACGATCCGCTCAAGCGTGCGGTCCAGTCGCCATGTCGGTCGCCAGCCGAGACGCTGGCGAGCTTTTGAACAATCCAACGACAGTGCATGTGCTTCGTGCACCTGTGCGTTCTTGTCCAGCTCCCAACGCGCGTCTCCTCCGTAAAGCGAGACCATGCGATCAACGATGTATCCTACCGGACGGATGTCGTCGGCGTCGCAAGCGAAATTCCAGCCTTCTGCCCAGTCGCTGCCATCCTCGTACAGGTGCTCGGCAATGCGAAGATAGGCTCCTATCGGCTCGAGCACATGTTGCCAAGGCCGGGTCGCGCTAGGATTACGGATGACGACCGGCCGGCTCTCCTCGAATGCACGGAGAATGTCGGGGATCAATCGGTCATCTGCCCAGTCGCCACCGCCGATAACATTGCCGGCACGAACGGACGCGACCCGCGGAGATTCTGGCCGATTGAAGAACGAGTTCCGCCATGACGCGATTACGAGCTCGCAGGCGCCTTTACTGCTGCTATACGGATCGTGGCCGCCCATTGGGTCGTTTTCGCGATATCCCCAAGGCCACTCGCGATTTTCGTAGCACTTGTCGCTGGTTACCGCGACGACCGACTTGACCGACGGTGTCGCGCGTACGGCTTCAAGCACGTGGACCGTACCCATCACGTTGGTTGCGTAGGTTTCCGCCGGGTTGCTGTAGGACTGCCGCACAAGCGCTTGCGCGGCCAGATGCAACACGATTTCCGGCTGCGCTTCCGCCATCAGCCGCTTGACCAGTTCGGCATCGCGTATGTCGCCGATATGCGAGGTAATCCGTTCGCCGATATTCGCCTCGTAGAAGAGGCTGGGCTCTGTCGGTGGTGCGAGCGACATCCCAGTCACTTCCGCACCCCAACGACTAAGCCACAATGAAAGCCAAGCACCCTTGAAACCGGTATGTCCAGTTACGAAAACCCGCTTGCCGCGCCACCATTCTGCGCGCTCGTGTTCCGCTGGAACTGTCATGCCCATACCTTCCATGGTGCCTTGCCAGAGGCCCAGAGACCTTCGAGCAGATGCTTGTCGCGAAGCGTGTCCATTGGCTGCCAGAAGCCCCGATGTTCAAACGCCATCAACTCGCCGTCTCTGGCAAGACCGCGAAGTGGCTCCTGTTCCCAGGTTGTGCTGTCGTCAACGATGCGATCTATGACCTTGGGCGATAGCACGAAGAAACCGCCGTTGATCATTGAACCGTCGCCGCGTGGCTTTTCCTCGAAGTTTGTGATCACGCCGTCGTGGATGCCAAGCGCACCGAACCGACCGGGCGGATACGATGAGGTAAGCGTAGCAAGTCGCCCATGCTGCTTATGGAATGCGAGACTCGCAGTGATGTCGACATCGCCCAAACCGTCGCCGTACGTGAAGAAGAAAGCCTCTTCGTCCCGTACATGTTCGGCTACGCGCAGAAGCCGACCGCCGGTCATTGATTCCTCGCCGGTATCGACCAGCGTCACACGCCAAGGCTCTGCCCAGCGACGATGGAATGTCATCTCTCCGCTTGAAAGATCGATGGTCATGTCGGAGTTATGAAGGGCGTAGTTGGCAAAGTATTCCTTGATGACGTAGCCTTTGTAGCCGCAGCAGATGACGAAATCCGTCACGCCGTGTGCCGCATAGATTTTCATCACGTGCCAAAGTATCGGCCGCCCACCGATTTCCACCATCGGCTTGGGCTTCAACGAGGTCTCTTCACTCAGGCGAGTACCGAGTCCCCCTGCAAGGATTATGGCCTTCATATTCGTTCCTCTATAACAAGCGGTCTTTCTAGACCGATTCAGTCAAAGCCATCAAGCGGCGCATACGGCAATGGTGCGGCGACTGGTAAGCCGATGCGCGATCCTAAAGTTTCAACGCTTGGCATTCTTTCTCCGGGAAACCAGACCCAGCTTGATTCCAATGGGACCGCTTCGGAGTCAAGCCATTGATTTGCTACACCCATATGTAAATCGGAACTCGAAGCACGTTAAAACAGCTCCTCGTCCGCAGTCTCGTTCCGGTTGGGAGCATTTAGAGCCTTTTCGCGGCAAATCCGTTCCATTGCCAGGCCAAGTGCCAGCGTGACGATGACTGTGAAGAATATGAAGCGCCAGCTCGCAACCGGGGAAATGTAGGTGCCGAAGTAGAACTGTCGCGAGAGTTCGGCCATATGGAAAAGCGGGTTGTATTCGACGACGAACCGGAATGAGTAGGGCACTTCAGCCCAGATGAACATCAGGCCGCTCGTATACATCAAAACGCGCATCATCCCGCCCCAGATGGTCCGGAGAACGGGAAAATAAAGAAAAACGCCACCCAGTATAAGGCCGCATCCAAAGCCCCATAATGCGGAAATCGCCAGAATAAGCGCAACCATCCAAGGCCTTGCGAGCATAGGACCGATGCCGAGATACACGTAGATGTAGAAGGTGGCAAAGCCGATGCATAGGTACAAAATCGTGCTGATGACGGTCCTTGCAATCAGCACGTCTAATTGGGTTACGCGGGCATTGACGCGGTATCGGCCTTTGGCAGACTTGAAAGCTGATGCCAGATTGAGATTGGTACGCAACATCCAAAAGACGAAGATTCCGACCGTCATGAACGGGATTGCAGCCATGCCGTAGTGGCTGCCCATGCCGGAGATGTAGCGAAGGAGCGTGAAGCCAGCAACGTGAATAGCGATACTAGCCAGATCCTCGTAAAACCCAAGCGACCTGCGGCCGAACCGCAAATGAGCTTCGAGTAGGATCAGTGAACCGATCGCATTGATCTGGTTTTTTAGAGCAAAAAGAAATCGATCTTCGGTCTGTGCCTGCATCGCATACCTCTCGACCGCCGACATTGGCTCGCCTCAAACCACATTTCGCATGAAAATGCAATCAGGTCATCGTTTCCGGACGCTTGTCTAATTCGCCACGCCCATCCAGGATCCCCGCCACAATCTCCGCCGACCTCTCCGCACCATCCAGCGAAAACGGCAGTTCCTGAACGCCAGTGATCCCGCTCGCCCTTCGGATGGCCTCTGCCAGTGCTTGGCCGGTCAGCGATGCCTCTTCCACCACTTCTGCAAGTCCCAGCGCTGCCAGTTTCTCGGCGCGGGCGGTCTGTTCGGTTTCGCCGCCGGTCGCAAAGGGGATAAGGACTGGCCGGCAGGTGGTGCGGAACAGGTCGCAGACGGTGTTGTAGCCGGCCTGCGAGACAGAGATTTGGGCATTTGCCAGAAGCGACGGGAAGTCGGGGCGGAAACGGATGACCGTCACGCGGGAGCCGGCCTCTGCCGAAATACGGTCGAAATCCTCCGCGGGAAGATTGGGCCCGGTGATGACGCACCAGCTGCGGCCGTCGTTGAGAATGCGCTCGGCTTCCAGGGCCGCGCCGATCAGCCCCGCACCGACGGCGCCGCCGCCGGCGGATACCAGCACGTCGAACCGGTCGGGCGAGGGGGTGGGCGTCTTGGGTGCGACGAGGCCGGTATAATGGATCTTGCCCGCAAATTCCGACGCCCTGCGAAAAGTCTCCTCAAGCTTCACGAAGCCCGCATCGCCATGCACCAGCACGCCGTCGAAATGATCGCGCATCAGGGCAATCGTCTCGTCGTCGCGGCCGGACTTGCGGTTCTCCTGCAGAATGTCGCGCACGGAGGCAAGAAGCAGCGGCTTTGGCTCGGCAGACCTGATCGCGTCCAGCAGCGGCAGAAGTTCGAACCGCATCTGCCGGCGACCGAAGGGAAAGGCCTCGGTGATAACCACGTCAGACTTCAGGTCGTGAAAGAGATCCAGCAGCAGGCCGGTGCGATGGTCCTGGAAGGCCTCGTCCACAGGCTCGCCGGTCGTGGCATCGCTAAGCGATGAAAATCCGCTGTTGGAGGCGACCACCGGCGGCAGCTGCACATGCGCCATGCCTGCAGGCGGAAAGCCTTTCACCGGCGTGCCACCCGTCACCAGCGTCACGTCGAACCCGGCGCTCTGCAAGGCCGACGCCACGCGGCTGGCCCGAACGATATGACCGATGCCCAGCAGGTGCTGCACATAGAACAAAACGCGCCGGCCTTTGCCGATAGAGGTGCCGTTGTTCATCGACTTGTCTCCCGGCTCGCAAAGCTCTTGGTGAACAGCCGCTTGAGGTCGGCAATGCTGGTATGGTGGTCGAAGTCGTGGCGCACCTTTGCCTCGGCGGCCTGACCAAGGCGCTGGCGAAGGTCAGGTTCGCGGATCGCTTTTTCAAGCGCTGCCGCCAGTGCCACGGGATCTTCCGGCGCAACCAGCAGTCCGTTTTCGCCATCGACGAAAAGTTCGGTAATGCCTGAAATATTGGTCGCCACCACGGCAAGGTTCTGGCTTGCGGCCTCCACCATCACGTTGGGCAGGCCGTCGCGGTCACCGTCGGCGGTAATCCGGCAGGCGAGCGAGAAAAGGTCGCTGTCGCGGTAATGGTCCAACACCTCGCGCTGGTCCAGCGCACCCTTCCAGGTGATGCGGGATGCGATCGAAAGGTCTTCGGCCAGTGCCTTGAGCGGGGAGAGCTCGTCGCCGCCGCCGATATGGGTAAAGCGCCAGGCAAGCTCCTGCGGCAGCAGCGCCAGCGCCCTCAGAAGCGTATCATAGCCCTTCTTCTTCACCGCCCGGCCGACGCTGACGATCCGGACTGGATCATCCGGATCTCGCCCGTCGCGGGCAGGGCGGGTTCCTGCAAAATGCGGGAACCGGTCGAGATCCAGCCCGTGATAGCTCAGATGCACGTTGTCGCGGGAGGCAAGGCTCTGCAGCCGCTCATGACCCGCCTTGGTGCAGGTTACCGTCCAGTCGGCCTCATCAAGCTTGTCGGAGAGATCCCAGGGCTCGGACGTCCAGATATCCTTGGCATGTGCCGAAACGGTAAAGGGAATGCCGCTCATGCGGCTTGCGTAGCGGGCAACGGCTGCCGGCGTGTGAATGAAATGCACATGCAGCCAGCCGGCATCATCAGGCCATTCCGCCACCAGAACAGCAGCCTGGCCGAAACGCCGGAAACGGTTGCGGGAAAAGTCCTTCGGCAGGTCGCGGAAAAACGCCATGAGCGCCGAGCCGAAACCCGGCAGCGTCACGACCTTCATGAGCGCCTTAGCCACCCGCACCGGCTCCTCATGCAGGTATTCCGGCAGGTAGCTCACCGGCGCCTTGATCTCGTCATGCACCGGATGCCGCTTCTTGTCGGTCGGGCGGCGCATGGCCACCAGCTTCAGGGTAAAGCCTGCCCGTTCCAGCCCCAGCAGCTCCTGGGCGATAAACGTTTCCGAGAGCCGCGGATAACCTTTCAGCAGCACGACGATGGTCTTGTTGGTCATGTCAAAGCAGTTCCAGCAGAAATGCGCAGCGCTTTTACATCCGGGCGATCTTGCATCCGGGGCTGCGTCCGGTCAGGAGAGGGCGTGTTAGCCTTGCGCAATCGCAAGGTGGCGTCCCTTGTTCTTCATCCAGCCTTCGACAATCTCGCCGATATGCGGCAGGCCTTCCATCTGCAGGCCGGGCGCCGTCACCGAGGGCGGGTCGCGCTGCCACAGCGCCTTGATCGCGGCTGCAAATTTCGTGGCATCGGCACTGTCGTCGGCAGACAGCATGTCGACGAGACCGAGCTCCGCGCCGCGCGTTGCACGGATCAGCTGCTCTTCGCGCGGCTGCGTGCGCGGCACGATCAGCGCCGGCTTGTCGAACGACAGGATCTCGCAATAGGTGTTGTAGCCGCCCATGGCGATTACCGCCTTGGCGCCGGCGATCCGGTCTTCCATGCGGTTGTCGAACTCGATCACTTCAAGGCGCGGATCGTCCTTGCAGGCTTCGGTAAACACGGCGCGCTGCTCGGCCGGCATGTAGGGCCCAAGCACGATCACCGTCTTGTAGGTCAGCGCCGGATCGGCCTGATAGGCTGCAATCACGTCGCGCACCAGGTCTGCGCCATCGCCGCCGCCACCGGTCGTCACCAGCAGGTAATCCTCGTCCGCATCCGTTTCCGGCACGGCACCGGAGGTCACCTTGCGCTGCAGGAAGCCGACGAAATGCATCTTCTTGCGCACGGATGCCGGCGCATCCAGCCCTTCGAGCGGATCATGAAACTCCGGCGGGCCATAGACCCACACGTCGTCATAGAGCTGGCCGATCTTGCGCAGCGTATCGTGGCGCTCCCATTCGGCCTTGAGCAGATGCGGCGCGTCCATCACGTCGCGAAGGCCGAGCACCAGACGTGTGCCCTTGGTCTTCAGATAGACCAGCGTGTCCTCCACTTCGCCGCGAAGGCCAAGCGGCTCCTTGTCGACGATGAAGATGTCGGGCTCGAAGCTTTCGGCGGTATGGCGAATGCTGGAATGGCGCATCTTCAGCGTCTCGGCCAGATCGATATGCTGGTCCATCGACGTGTAATCGCCATTGTGCAGCTTGATCACGCTGGGGATCTTCACGAAATCCACCCGGGCGCGATAATCGAAGGCACCGGCAATCGTCGCGCCGGAAATGATCAGCACCTGCACGCCGCGGTAATTCTCCACCAGCGAATGCGCAATGGTGCGACACCGCCGCAGATGCCCAAGCCCGAACGTGTCATGGCTGTACATGAGAATGCGGGCGTTATTCAGATGTCGCGGCATGCCCGAAACTCCTACCGGCAACGAAGTGGCTGACAAAGCGGCTTGAAGCAGCAGTCACTATTTGTATGGATCTGCTGCATCTCTAAGACCATCACCGAGGAAATTGAAGGCAAGTATGACGAATATCACTGGCACGACCGGCAGCAGCAGCCAAGGATAAAGTGCGATAGCGCTGACGCTTCGCGCTTCTGTGAGAAGAACGCCCCAGCTCGTGATCGGCGGGCGAAGACCGAGGCCGAGGAAGCTCAGCGTCGTCTCGCCAAGGATCATGCCCGGAATTGTCAGCGTCGCGCTGGCGATCAGATGCGACATGAAACCGGGGATCAGGTGCCGACCGATGATGCGCGTGCTGCCGGCACCCATCAGCTGTGCGGCAAGCACGTAATCCTCTTCGCGCAGCGACAGCAGTTTGGAGCGCACCGCGCGCGCAAGCCCTGTCCAGTCGAGCAGACCAAGGATGAAGGTGATCCCGAGATAGATGACGAGCGGGCTCCAGTCGGCCGGCATCACGGCTGCAAGCGCCAGCCACAGCGGAATGCTGGGGATCGATTGCAGTACCTCGATGATGCGCTGGGTCACCGTATCAAACCAGCCGCCCCAATAGCCGGCGATGCCGCCGATGACGATGCCGAGGATGAAGCTGGTGGCCACGCCGAGCAGGCCGATCGTCAGCGAGATCCGCGCGCCGTAGAGAATGCGCGACAGCATGTCGCGGCCGAGACGGTCGGTCCCGAGCAGGTGGAACTGGCCACCTTCCGCCGGGCAGACCAGATGCGTGCTCATCTCCACCACGCCCCAGAACCGGTAGGGATCGCCCTGGCAGAGAAAGCGCAGCTTTTGCACATCGGCCGTGTCGTCGGAGTAGTTCCGCCGCAGCGTCGTCATGTCCAGGTCCATCTTCTGGCCATAGACGAAAGGACCGACGAAGTTACCCTCGTGGAACAGATGCACCGATTGCGGCGGCGCGTAGATGAAATCGATATTGCGGGTATGAACCTTGTAGGGCGCCAGGAACTCGACAATCACGATCATCAGATAGGCGATGAGGAGAAGGATGCCGGAGATCAGCGCCAACCGGTGCCGCTTGAAGCGCCACCACATCAGCTGCAGCTGCGATGCCTCATGCACCTTCAGCGCACTGCCGTCGGCATCGCGCTCGATCTCGTAAGGGTCGAACGCGCCCTCGCGGACATAATGCGGCAGCTTGCCCGCGTCGCTGCTGTCGATCACCGTCATTTGGTCCTCCCGCCGCGAAGCCTGATGCGCGGGTCGAACATCGCAAGCGCAATGTCTGAAATCAGCACGCCGATAACAGTAAGGAAGCTGAGGAACATCAGGAACGAGCCGGCAAGATACATGTCCTGGCTCTGAAGGGCACGGATCAGCATCGGGCCGGTGGTCTCGAGCGAAAGCACCACCGCGGTGATTTCAGCCCCTGAAATGATCGAGGGGAGAATCGAGCCGATATCGGAGATGAAGAAGTTGAGCGACATCCGCAGCGGATACTTGGTCAGAACCTTGAACGGATGCAGGCCCTTGGCACGCGCCGTCATCACATACTGCTTGTGCAGTTCATCCAGAAGGTTGGCCCGCAGCCGCCGTACCATGCCGGCCGTCCCGGCGGTGCCGATGATCAGCACGGGGATCCAGATATGCTCGAGGATCGACTTGAACTTCGCCCAGCTCATCGATTCCGACATGTACTGCGCGTCCATCAGATGGCCGATCGACGTGCCGAAATAGATGTTGGCGAGATACATGAGAACGAGGGCCAGCACGAAATTGGGAACGGCAAGACCGATCAGGCCAAGAAGCGTCAGCCCGTAATCACCCCAGCTATACTGGTGGGTGGCCGAATAGACGCCGATCGGGAAGGCGAGAACCCAAGTGATGATGATGGTCAGGGTGGAAACGAGGATCGTCAGCCACACCCGGTCACCGACCACGTCCGTGACAGGCATGCGGTATTCGAACGAATAGCCGAAATCGCCGGTCATCATGCCGGCCACCCAGTTGAGGTAGCGGATCGGCTCGGGCTGATCGAAACCGTAACGGGCACGCAGGTCTTCGATCTCCTGAAGATCGGCCTTTTCGCCCATCGCCTTCAGCTGTTCGACATAGCTTTCGAAATAGTCACCCGGCGGCAGCTCGATGATCGTGAAGATCAGCATCGAGATCAGGACCAGCGTCGGGATCATCACGAGGATGCGCCAGATAATGTAGCGGAACATCAGGCAGTTTCCTCGTCATACCAGAATGCATCCGGCAGATAGACGCCGAGATAGGATGTTGGGTCGAAACCGTAGAGCGCCTTCGACGGCACGTTTTGCAGCTTGGACGATTGCACGACGGGCTGCAGCGTGGCGTTGACGATGCCGATCGTAAAGACCTGGTCGGTAAACAGCGCCAGCATCTTGTGCCAGACATCCGTTCGCTGATCGAAGCCCTCTGCCTTACGCCATTCACTGTAAAGGTCCAGCAGCGCCTTTGCCTCGGGAAGATCAGGCGCCTTGCCATCGCTGCCGCCGGAAAGCGCATGCAGTCCCCAGATCGACCATTGCAACTGGTCATCGCTGGTCGGTGCCAGTTCCTTCGGCGCCATGTCGGCTGTCGGAACGCCATTATCGAGGCCGCCGCCGACCGACATGATCGCATCGCCGCCCTTCACGCGCCGGCGCAAAAGCTCACGCTGGGCCACATGCGGGTAGATCTTGATGCCGACCTGCAGCAGCTGATCGCCGATCAGTTCCAAGGCATCGGTCTCGAACGTGCTTTCGCCGGTGATCTCGATGATGATCTTTGCCAGCCTGCCATCGGGCAGGCGGCGCATGCCCTCACTATCATCCATGGCAAGACCGATCTCGTCGAGCAGCCGGTTCGCCTGATCAGGATCGAAAGCGGCCCAGGCCTTCTGGTATTCCGGCTTGAACAGCGGGCTGTCGGGCAGGATCGAATTGGAGCTCTCGGTCGCAAGACCATAGAACACCGCCTTGTTGATTTCGCCGCGATTGATCGCAAGAGACATCGCACGCCGGAAGCGCACGTCGCGGAAGAGGTTGCGCCAGCCTTCATCCTTGCAGTTTAGGTTGGGAAACAGCGCCATGCGCGATCCTTGCGTCCGCTTCCACAGATCCACCTTCAACGGGTAGCGCTGCTCGGCATTCTTCAGGAACGTGTAATCGGCAAAATCGAGGTTGGTCACCTGCAGGTCGCTCTCGCCGGTGCCGGTCTTGGCGGCGATCAGGTCCGCGGAGGACACGTCCAGCATCACCTTGTCGATATAGGGAAGCTGCAGGCCGTTTTCGTCGACGCGGTAGTAATAGGGGTTGCGCTCGAACACGAAGCGCTCGGCCGGCGGCGCGGTGCGGTTGCGCCAGGCATCCAGCGTCGGCAGGTTCGGGTTTTCCGGCCGCACCACGCGCGACATCTTCTGGTGCAGCGCCGCCCAGTCGTCGACCCTTTCCTTGGCGATATGCTGAGCCAGCAGTTCCTTCGTCTGGTAGCGCATATGGAACTGCTTCATGTAGGCAGCGGGGAACATCAGCCGGATCGGCGAGGGCGAGGCCTGGTCGGCGAGGAAATCCGGATTGGGATCGTCCCAGCTGTAGCGCACGGTGCGCGCATCGATCACCTCGAACCGCGGGGGCTTGCCGTTGATCATCAGCCCGGCCGGCGGTCCGCCCTTGGCGAGCTTCTTCTCGTGAAAGACATCATCCCAGACATAGCGGAAATCATCGGCCGTGAACGGGCTCCCGTCCGACCATTTATGGCCTTCGCGTAAGCGGAAGGTGAAGACGCGGTCGTTCTCGACCTCGTAGGCTTCCAGAATATCGGCTTCCAGCTTCAGGTCGGAATTATATCCCACCAGCCGGGCGTAACAGTTGATCGGCATGAAGCGGATGTCGCGCTGGCCGCCGATCAGCATCCGCATCGAACCGCCGTAACGCCCGGGTTTGAGCCCGCGCTCTGCAAGGTTGAGGACGCGCGGCGTCTTCGGCAGACGCTCCTCTATGGGCGGCAGCGGCGTCTCGGTCGGGATCTGCGCCAGATAGTCGGACTGGCTAAAGGCCGCAAACACCCGCGCCGGGATTGCGGTTGCACCCGCGACCGAGCCCAACAGGGCCAGCATATGCCGTCTGGAAATCGTCATCCTGCCACAAGCTCCCGCGCATCGACATTGGTGCGGGCAAGAACCAGATGCCCGCCGCCGAGATCCACATGGGTCAGCTGGTCGCTATCCTTCTCGTCGAGGAACTGCTTGCCCCAGATCTTCATGGCCGATGCCGTCGGCGTGCCGATCGTCTCGAAATCCAGTTTGTGGTCGAGGCTCGGCAGAGGCACGGCGGCCAGCAGTTTCTTCGTATAGGGATGAACAGGTGCCCGCATGATCGTTTCGCAGGGGCCGATCTCCACGATCCGCCCCGCATACATCACCGCCACCCGGTCTGCCATGTAGTTCACGACAGCCAGATTGTGCGAGATGAACAGATAGGTCAGCCCGAGTTCGGACTTCAGGTCCTTCATCAGGTTCAGCACCTGCGCCTGGATCGACACGTCGAGCGCCGAAACCGGTTCGTCGCAGATCACCAGATCCGGCCCGAGAGCAAGCGCCCGCGCGATCCCAATGCGCTGGCGCTGGCCACCGGAAAACGAATGCGGATAGCGCATCAGCGCGCTTTCGGGCATGCCCACCGCATGGATCAGCCGGCGCACCGCTTCCTGCCGCTTGGCGAGCGGGCCGCGGTCATGGATGTCGAGCGGTTCGCGAATGATGCTGCGAACCGGCATGCGCGGCGAAAGTGATGAGACCGGATCCTGGAACACCATCTGCAGCCGAGTGCGCAGATCGTCCAGCACTTCGCCTTCGCAGTTGAGCACGTCGACCGGACCGTTTTCACCGTTATAGACGACACTGCCATGATCGACCGACAGCCCGCGCATCAGGATCTTGCTGAGCGTGGTCTTGCCGCAGCCGCTTTCGCCCACGAGCCCGAGCGTCTCGCCGCGGCGGATCTCGAAGCTCACATCATTGA
Source organism: Rhizobium sp. Leaf321 (assembly GCF_001423215.1). Taxonomy (NCBI): domain Bacteria; kingdom Pseudomonadati; phylum Pseudomonadota; class Alphaproteobacteria; order Hyphomicrobiales; family Rhizobiaceae; genus Rhizobium; species Rhizobium sp. Leaf321. Next base: position 873,236 of record NZ_LMOF01000006.1, read on the forward strand.
CTGCCACCGTCCGCTCGGGCTTTGCCCCGAAACCGAAGCCTGCACCCTTCTTGGTGACGAAGCTCTTGGTGACGTGGTTGACCGACAGCAGTATCTCGGGGAGGACCTTCTCGCTCTTGCGCCGTCCCATCAGGCCAACCGTATCCACCTTGATTTCGCGCAGCGGCTTCAGGCGTTCCTCGCGTGGCCTGTCGAAATCCGGCACCGCTGCCATCAGCCCCTTCGTGTAGGGATGCTGCGGATTGCGGAAAATGTCCGAGGCGGAGCCAGCCTCCATGACCTCGCCGCGATAGACCACCACCACTTCATCGGCCATCGATGCAACGACACCGAGATCGTGGGTGATCAGGAGCATCGCCATGCCGAGCTTGGCCTGCAACTCCTGCAGCAGCTTGAGGATCTGCGCCTGGATCGTCACATCGAGCGCCGTCGTCGGCTCGTCGGCGATCAGAAGCGCCGGGCGACAGACCAGAGCCATCGCGATCATCGCACGCTGGCGCATGCCGCCGGAAAGCTCGAACGGATACATGTCGAACACGCGGGCAGGATTGTCGAAACCGACGAGAGACAGCGTCTCCTCACTCGCCTCGCGCCGCTCGGCAGGCGACATCGCCGTATGGATTTTCAGGCTTTCCTCGATCTGGTTGCCGACCGTGTGGATCGGCGAGAACGAGGTCATCGGTTCCTGAAAGATCATGCCGATGCGGCTGCCGCGGATCGCGCGGATCTGCCGCCCGTCGCGGGACAGCGCAATCAGATCGACGGACTGGCCGGTCGCTGGATCGTCGAACACCGCGCGCCCGGAAATCTTGGCGACGTCGGTCTCGATCCCCATGATCGCGCGGCCGAGAGCCGACTTGCCGGAACCGCTTTCGCCCACCAGTGCCGTGACCTGGCCCGGGCGTATCCGCATGCTGAGATTCCGGACCGCCTGGATCGCGCCGCCCCAGACCGGGAACGACACGTTCAATCCTTCGATGCGGAGAACTTCCTTCGGTGGGTTCATCAATGAAGTCCGGCTCCCGGAGATTGGAGCAGAGAGGTAAGATTGATCGATTGCAAAACACGGTAGCGCACGCTCGTGCACCTGTCCATTGCAGCAACCCCGCTGCCGATCGTCCCTATCATGCGCCCCCCTGCATGTCGGTTGACATCTGCGCCAATAAGCCTGACCTCTTGGCGGAGATCGAGAAATTCGAGTGTTAAACGCATATCCCCTAGGAGCGTTGCGTGACAGCGAGGTGAAATTACACGTGCCAGCCGAAAAGTCTGACCAGAAAACCTATAAGCGCAAAATCACCGATGCCCGCGCCCTGATCGAGGCCGGAAAACTGGAGGAGGCGCAGGCCGCTCTAACAGCACTTTCCGCCGACAAAACGGTGATGACGACGGATGTTCTGGGCGAGCGCACGGCTCTCGGAATGCCGCGCAAGCTTCACTCCGCATGGCTGAAGCTTGCCAAGGCGGAGGGCGACGCAATCGGCCGCGTCGGTCTGCAGCACGGCCTCGTCCCCGATCCCGCCGTGATGGCGCCGTTCATCACCTTCGATGCAGATGAGAAACGGCTGATGGCAGAGCTTGGGCGAAAGCCGGTGCCGCGCATTATCCACCAGATCTGGATCGGCACGCTGCCGCTGCCACCAGCCGTCGCGCGCTGGGAAAGCCATGCAAAGGCGACCGGCTTCGAATACCGGCTGTGGCGCGAGGCGGATCTCGAACAGCTTGGTATTGCAAGCCATCCGGCCTATCTCGCGATGCTCGCAGACGGCGATTACCCCGGTGCCGTCGATGTCGCCCGCTATGCCATTCTGCTGGAGCATGGCGGCATCTATCTCGACTGCGACTGGTATCCGACCCGCGAGGATATCGGTTTTGGCGATCTTCTGCCGTTGATCGGCCTCGGCGCCATTGCCGAGGACGTGGCGCGCGATGTCGGAGCGGGGAGCCTTCTTCTTGCCAATTCCTTCATCGCCACACCGCCCGGCCATCCCGCCTTTGCAAAGATGCTCGAGGTGTTTCCGGACGTGATGGCGGCGCTGCCGCAGGCGCCCGCCTGGTGGTCCACAGGTCCGCTGATCATGACCATGTTGTTTCGGCAGACCAATGTGTTCCTCGCCCCCTTCGGCCTCGTCGCCGCCTCGCTGAAGCGCGGCGCACCGATTGCAGAAGTCGAGAAAGCCTGCGCGGACGCGGTTGCGTCCGGAGAGGGCCTGCTGGTCGCCTGGAAGAGCTGGTAGGCTCGAAGCGATCAGTAACGCGTCGGGTTAGAGCCCCAGCAAGACCCGGGCCGAGCGCCAGCGGCAAGCGGGGTGATCCGCCGTCACGCCGAACAGCAGGTCGAGGAAATGCCAGGCACTGTCGTCATGCACGAGGTGATGGCCGAGCACGCCGATGACAGGCGCCCGGTCCGGTGTCTCGATCAGCGCGATCGTCTCTGTAATGAGATCGGAAGCCGGCCGTCCGCCGCGGGTTCCGTGCCAGTCCATGATGTCAACATGGCTGTTCAGCATCGCAACCGGCGCCGTCTTTTCCGGCCCGAAGGTGGAAAGCGCCTTGAAACGAAGCGCCGGCAGCGCCTCGACCAGTTCGGGCGCGATCCGGTTCCACGGCGGCACCAGCATCGGCACGAAGCGCGAAGCGTGCAGCGCCGCCAGCTTGTCGAACCCGTCCTTCAGCTCCGACAATATATCGGGCAGGGGGCGATGGCTCCCGAGCTCCTGCTTCTTCTCATCGGGACCCGCATAGTTCCGATGCGACCAGCCATGCACCGCGACATCGAGATGCGGCTGGGTGTCGAGATAGGAGGCGAGATCGGCACCCGTCTTTTCGGGGATGACAGCAAGCGTCGCCGGCACCGAAAACGCATCGGTCATGGTCGCAAGCTTTGCCAGCTGTTCCGTCGGTTCCACAGCGTCATCGTCGCGCAGCCAGAAATCGACCCGCCGTCCGTCGTCTGCAAGCCTGTCGAGCGCCAGCCTCAGGTCGTTTTCGGTCATGCTTTTTCCTTTGCGCCTATGGCGGTGATGATCTGGTCAAGCCGATCAGCCGCAGCCATGATCGATCGTTGCGACACGACGAAATCGCGCGCCCCGTGGCCAAGTCGCCACCTTTCCGTCTCGTCGTCCAGCAACCGCTCGATGGCCGCCGCATAGGCAACCGCATCTCTCGGCGGCGTCAGGATACCCCCGATCCCGTCCGTCACCACTTCAGGCACGCCGGCGCCGTTTTCCGCCACGACAGGCACGCCGGATGCCTGTGCCTCCAGATAGGAAAGCCCGTAGGCTTCCGAAACCCCCGGCCATGTCAGGACCGCTGCGGTTGACAGCAGCGCTGCAACCTCCTCGGCGCTTTGCAAGCCCATCCACTCCACCCGCCCGGCAAGCGCGCCGCCGAAGATCGCCGCCACCTCATCCCGCATCGGCCCGTCGCCGATCGCCGTGAGGTGCCAGTCGTCACGATGGGCAATCTGCTTCAACGCTTCGGCAAGCGCTGCATAACAGGCAAACTTGTTGCCCGGCCGCATCATGCCGACAGCCACCAGCCGCCCCGGTTCAGGCGATGGCGCGCGGGCCAGATAGGGCGTCGGATCGATAAACGGAAACAGCCGCGAAAGCCGCACATCCGGGACGACCTCCGCAAGCCCATGACCGTCGCGCTCGGTGAAACAGATATTGGTCGCAGCCAGCGCGACCGCATCCACCACCATCTCCTGCGCCGCCACCCACTGCCCCAAATTGCGCCGATGCGAATAGGAGGCTTCCGCCGTCACATAGGGAATGTCGAAACGACGGCAGAGGGCAGGGCCGATCAGGTCCGGCGCCTTGTAGTAGAGGTGGTAGGTAAACCACAGGTCCGGCAGCCTCTCGCCGAGTGCCAGTCGTCTTTCCCACTCAGTCGAAATACGCTCGACCTCGTGCGCCGCCTGCGCATCGCGTTCCCCAGTCGACGAGGTCTGCTCGGGCAGAAACGCGCGGAACTCCGAAACCAGATCGACCTTGTGTCCTTTGACCCCAAGGATCTCGATCAACTGGCGCGCCATCAGCCGGTCGCCTGAGGGAACGGGGTGGTTCGGCGATTTCAGCGGCGCGTAGAAAGCGATGTCCATGCTGTGGGATAGCATCCGTCACGCCAGCGTGAAAAGCCCGATCTCTTGACAGAGCCAGTCGTTGGGCTCACCTGATGGCTTCCCAGTTCGAATGCCTCCGGAGTGCCATCCTTGAACCAGCAATCGCCACAGGCGACGGATCTTTTGTCCGCCATCGAAGACAAGCGCGCAATGATCGGCGTCATCGGCCTCGGCTATGTCGGCCTGCCGCTCGCCATGACGGTTGCCCGCGCCGGCTTCAAGGTCACCGGTTTCGACATCGATCCGTCCAAGATGACCGCGATCGAAGCGGGCAAGAGCTATATCGAGGCCGTGCCCGACGACGTGCTGGCCGCAGAGCGAAACGCCGGCCGGTTCGCAGCCACCACCGATTTCGCACGCCTTGCCGAATGCGACGTGATCGCCATCTGCGTGCCGACGCCGCTGACCCGTCACCGAGAGCCAGACCTCTCCTACGTCGCAAAAACCTGCGAGCAGATCGCCGGCACCCTGCGCAAGGGCCAGCTCGTCGTTCTCGAATCCACCACCTATCCCGGCACGACCGAAGAGGTGATGAAGCCGATCCTCGAAAAGACCGGGCTGGTTGCGGGCGAGGATTTCTTCCTAGGCTATTCGCCGGAACGCGAAGACCCCGGCAACCGCGATTTCCAGACATCGACCATTCCGAAGGTCGTTGCCGGCGATGGCGAAGCAGCCTCCGCGATGGTCTCCGCCTTTTACGGCGCCGTCGTCGAAACCATCGTTCCGGTGTCCGGCACCCGCACCGCGGAAGCGGTCAAGCTCACTGAAAACGTCTTCCGCGCCGTCAATATCGCGCTCGTGAACGAATTGAAGATCGTCTACGAGCGAATGGGCATCGACGTCTGGGAAGTGATTGCCGCCGCCAAGACCAAGCCGTTCGGCTACATGCCCTTCTATCCGGGCCCGGGCCTTGGCGGTCACTGCATCCCGATCGACCCGTTCTACCTCACCTGGAAATCGCGCGAATACGACCAGCCGACGCGCTTCATCGAACTTGCCGGCGAGATCAACACGGCAATGCCGCGCTATGTCGTCGACCGGCTGGCCGAAGCGCTCGACCGCATGCTCGGCAAGGCGCTCAGCCGTTCGCGGGTTCTCATCCTCGGCCTGGCCTACAAGAAGAACGTGCCGGATATCCGCGAAAGCCCGTCGCTTAGGCTGATGGAACTGCTTCTGGAACGCGGTGCCGACGTGGCCTATCACGATCCTTACGTTTCCGAAGTGCCGCGCACCCGCGAATACGGTCACCTGATGGGTCGCAAGTCCGTCCCGCTCGATCAACTCGGCGATTTCGATGCCGTCGTCATCGCCACCGATCATGACAGCTTCGATTACCAGGCGATTGCCGATGGTGCGCCGCTGGTCGTCGATACCCGCAACGCCATGGCCAATCGCGGCATCACGTCGCAAACCATCGTCAAGGCGTAACCGTGCCCTATCTCAACGCTTGATCGCCGGAAAAGGGAAAGCAATGAGCAGACTGGACAGCTTCATCAACCGGATGACCGCGCAGCGCGACATCCTCAATCACATCAAGAACGATCTCGGCCTGCCGGCTTCGGGCGATGTCTACGAGGTCGGCATCGGCAACGGCCGCACCTATAGCCATCTGCGCGAGCTGTTCGCCGACCGCCGCATCCTCGCCTTCGACCGCTCCAACGGCGCCCACCGTACCGAAGCACCGTCCGAAAACGACGTCGTGCTGGGAGAGATCAAGGATACCGGCCAGGCTTATGTCGGCAAGAACGCTGCCCTCGTGCATGCGGATATCGGCACCGGCTATCCGGATGCGGATGCGAGAACCTTGCAGTGGTTGCCGCAAATGGCGGCTGGCATGCTCGCGTCAGGCGCCTATGCCGTCAGCGGCCTGCCGCTCGACCACCCCGATCTTGAAGAACTGCCGCGGCTGCCCAGTGTGGAAGAGGGCCGCTACTTCTATTATCGCAAGCGATAAACAGGCCGTGAAACGGGCGTGAGGACCAGCGCCACGCCCGTGTTCCGCCACAAATTCAGGTCAGAGAAAACCTGTCGTCAGCATCGCTGACCGAGTGTCCAACGCGCGCAAATGGCATCGTTTGCGCGCTCAAAGACCAGCGGATGAGCCGAGGGAAAGGCTGTGGATAACCTGTGGATAACGGCCGATGACGGGCAATCAGGCGTGCTGACGGTCCCGGCGCATGTCGTCCATGCGGGCACCACGGATCGTTTCGGCCAGCGTCCGGCTGATTTCCATGCTCATGCGCGGATTGTCGGAGATCACCTTGAAGAAGGCATCCTTGGTAATGCGCAGAACATCGACCTCAGTCACAGCCCGTGCTGTCACGGCCTGCGAGCAATTGGAGAGAAGGCACATCTCGCCGATAATGGAATTGCACCCGGCCTCACCGATCTTGGTCTCGGAATTCGCCGAACCGCTGATCATGTCGACCTTTCCGCACAGGATTACGTAAGCAGCATCACTGCTGTCACCCTGTGAGAAAATATCCTGCCCCGGTTCGTAGAGGACGCGGTCGGAGGTAAAGGCAAGCAGCTTAAGTTTGCACGGATCGACCCGGCAAAAATAAGGAACTTTCTTCAGCAACTGCACTTCATCGTTGAGCAACATGGTTTCCACCATTTGGTCATCTTGTTGGCGGCTGAGATATTATGCCACCAACGATTTAAAAATACCACTCTTTGTATCCAGAGCCTCAAAAGAGTCGTCTTCGGCCACGGATCCCTTGTCGAATACGATAACACGATGAAACAATCGTGACAGGGCAGTATTCGACAAAACCCACGCCACAGAAGGATTATTGTCCTGCTGAGCGAGGAAGTGAAGCACATTCTTAACAATTTCTTCCTGAGCCCTGCGATCGAGGCCCGGAAGGGGCTTGTTGAAGATGTAATAATTGGAACGCCGCACCAGGGCACGGGCAAGGCTCAGCTTGTGGCGCTGGACCAGTGTCAGTCGCCGGCCGCTGGCGCCCATGTCGTAGTCCAGCCCGATGCCGATAAAGCTCTCATAGAGACCCATTTCGCGCAGCAGCTTGCCCGCCACGTTGCGGATCTTGGTCGGCGCGTCGGCGTTGCGTTGCGACAGCTTGCCGAACAGGATGTTTTCGCGAAGCGTCGCCGAGCCCATGTATTTGTGCGGATCGTAGCGCTCGATGCGGCTGCGCAGCGATGCCGGCAGGTTGGCATAGAAGATGTCGCGCGTGGCAACGATCTGGTTCATGATCTCGGCGGTCAGGACGCCGAAGCGGTAGCGTGGCTCGATATAGTAGAGGCTGAGCTTGACCACCGCGCGCCGGTCGTCCTCGCTGGGCTTGAAGTCCCGGCGGCTGCGCTTGCGCTTCAAAAGCTGCTCGTAGAACGCGATATCGTCGGTGGTGATATGCTCGAGCTGCTGGAACAGCGGATGTTCCGGCGGCAGGCCCTGGAAGATTTCCGACAGGTTTTCTGCGATCGAAAGTCCCATGTCGTAGAACAGGTCGAACAGATTGGCCGTCTTCAACACTTCGAAGACATACTCTCCCTCGGCCAGTTCCATATCCAGTTCCGCCGACTGGCGCGTCGCCGCAAACAGCAGGTTTTCGCGCACCGTCGCTTCGGTGTTGTAGGCGCTGAAATCAAAATAGGAGACGAGATTGCCAAGCCCCTGACTGGCGAGTTCCTCGCGCAGGGCAAACCGCATCTCGACGACACGACCGGTCAGTTCCTCGTGTTCGGCTGGGTCGAGATAGGAATGCAACGCCAGTTCCATCACGTCGGCTGTCAGCTGCACCGCATCGAGGGCCCTCAAGACCGACTGCTTGACATCGTCTTCGCCGCCTTCCGATACGGAGGTGGATCGACGGTCGATCCAGTCGACGGACGGATCGTGCGTCGTGTTTCCGGCGCGTTCGGCTTCGCTCATCTTCCAGCGCCGCCGAAGCTTCTTGTGTTTGGGTTCGTCTGCGGACTTCTCCTGCACGGCCGGCGCGTGCTTGAGCCCGTAGAGAAGATTGTCCTTGAGCGTCCCGTGGAAAAAGTAGCTGTCGGCCGACGCATAGGAGACCTGACGCCCGGTCACCGCTTCCGGCAGTTCCAGAAGGTCGACCTCGCCCAGCATCACGCGGCCCGATGCCGGCCAGGTGATGCGGCCGAACGCTTCCGCCGTCGCTTCGGCGCCGATGCCGGCATTGTCGATCATCGCCACCAGCTCGCCGGGCTCGATCTTGAGCGTCACGTTTTCGGCGATATGAGCGCCGCTGCCATCGACGATGGTGAGGTTCAGAGCGGCAAGCGGAGACGGCGTATGGTCCGGCACATCGTGGGCGAGCGCATGCAGCGTCGGCGCGATCAGCACGCCCGGCTCGAACTGTTCGCGCACCTGTTCGTATTTTACCTGCACGTCCTGGCGCGCCTGGTCCCAGTCGATCAGTTCCTTGAGCGGGCCCGGCAGGTCCTTGTAGGCGTTGATGACGGCCACCAGCTGGCCGACGTCGAGCGTGCCGCGCAAGGCAAAATAGCCGCCGATCGAATAGAAGAGAAACGGCGTTAGCTGCGACAGGAAATTGTTGACGAACTTGACGATGAATTTCCACCGGTAGAGGTCGTAGCGGATCTGGAAGATCTGCCCCAGCCGGTCGGAAATATCGGCACGCTCGTAATTGCTGGTGTCGTAGCTGTGGATCGTATCCATGCCCTCGACGATCTCGCCCACCTTGCCCGCCAGATGCCGGGCGGTGATCTGCCGCTGACGGCCGAGATCGATCAGACGGCGGCGCATCTTCGGAATGATGCCAACCTGGATCGCCACCATGAAGGCCGCGATCAGCCCAAGCCACAGGTTCTGCAAAAGAATGAAGGTGAGGGCGGCGATCGCCTGTCCACCCAGCATGGCCGGCTGCACGAAAGCGTCACCGGTAAAGCCGCCGAAAGGCTCGACCTCGTCCTTGACCATGCTGGAGACTTCCGCACCGCGGATCTGCCGCATCGTGCTTGGCGGAAACCGCAGAAGACGGTCCACCAGCTCGTAGCGGATACGGCGCAGCAGCCGTTCGCCCAGGCGTCCCTTGTAGGTGTTGATATAGAACTTGAACAACCCGTTGACGATGACGAGCAGCAGGAACACGCCCGAAAGCGCCATCAGCGTCGCCAGCCGGTTGAGCTCGAAGCCTTCGAAACCGAAGGACCACTGCGTCAAAGGAATGGTGAACTGGAACGCGAGGAAGGGCCGGGTTGCGGCCGCCATCTCGAACCCTTCGCCCTGGATCGGCCCGTTGATGATCTGCTTGGGAAGGTCGAACGCAAGGAAGTACGGAATCATCGAAATCAGAACGATTGCGAGAACCCATAACTGCTGCGGTCGCGTATGATTCCAGATATAACGAAGTAGATGTTTTTCCATCGGCAACGGATCTCAGTTCCCGAGGCTGGATTGCACAGCGCGCCTCCCGGAAGGGTGAAGGGAGGCATGATATAGGTGGATCCGCCGCTTGTGCAAACGTCTCGTGCACGATGCTGCTTGATTAGGCGATTGGTTCGCCGCCAAGTGTGGCAAACCTGCCGGGATGGCTAAGGGCCGGGTTATGCACCCCGGCCCATCAGTGTTAAAAAATTCCTGTTTTAAATCAACGGTCTTTGTCGCCCGATGTCAGGATTTCGGCAGCTTCCGCACCGCTCACCCTGCGGATCTCAACGTCGTCGCGGCGGGCGGCAAACGCGTCGGTTGCCATCAGCAGTTCGGCAAGATCGGCCGGCAGGGAGAGAATCACGCGGTCGCCCTGCACGGGCTCGCCACGGCGAATGCCGCCGAGTTCGCCGCGTTTGGCCGTGATCATGCCGCCGGCGACCGTATTCAGCGTATCCGGGTCGATCAGTATGAAGGCACCGGTCGAGCGGTTCTGCTCATAGGTGTCGAACACCGCCTGCTCTTCGAAAGACAGGCGCACCTTGCCGATCGCGTTCATGTCTAGGCCGGACGCATGCGGAGCCCAGCTGCCCGACTGCAGGTCGAGCTGCGAGATCGGCTCCACCGCCACGCGCTGGCGGCGCGAACCGCTTTTCAGCCAGTAGCGCTTGCCCGGCTCGATGCCGCCAGGCTGCAACGCCACCATCTGCGCCTCGAAGCTGACCCCGCTCATTGGCTGGCCATCGAGCGAGGCGATCACGTCGCCGCGCGCCACATCAACCTGTCGGTCGAGCACGAGCGTGATCGCGTCGCCGGCGACGGCAGCGTTCCGCACGAGGTCGAAGGTGACGATCTGTTTGACGTTGGCGATCGTGCCAGACGGCAGGATGACGACGCTGTCGCCCGGCTTGATCGAGCCGCCGGCAACCGTGCCCTGATAGCCGCGAAAGCTTTCGCCGGGACGCGAGACACGCTGGACGGGAAGGCGAAAGCCACCGGTCTGCGTGGAGCGTGTCGTTGCCAGTTCCAAAGCGTCGACCAGCGTCGGGCCTTCATACCACGGCATCGTGGACGTTGCGGGATAGACGACGTTTTCGCCCTTCAGCGCCGACATCGGGATTGCGGTGATCTGGCGAACGCCGAGCGACAGCGCGAATTCGCGGAATTCATGGCTGATACGGTCGAAGATCTCGCGGTCGTAATTCACAAGGTCGAACTTGTTGACCGCGAGAACGAATTGCCGGATGCCCATCAGCGATGCGATCGTCGCATGCCGGCGGGTCTGTTCCAGAAGCCCGACGCGGGCGTCCGCGAGCAGAATGGCGAGATCGGCCGTCGAGGCGCCGGTCGCCATGTTGCGGGTATACTGCTCGTGGCCGGGCGTGTCGGCCACGATGAACGAACGCTTCTCGGTCGAGAAATAGCGATAGGCGACGTCGATCGTGATGCCTTGTTCGCGCTCGGCCTGGAGACCATCTAGAAGCAGCGCGAAATCCGGCAGGCCGAGATCGTTCTGGCCGCCGCTATCGCGGGCAAGCGTCACCGCCTGGTCTTCCTTGACGGCCTTGGTATCCCAGAGAAGCCGGCCGATCAGGGTCGACTTGCCGTCATCGACGGAACCGCAGGTGATCAGCCGCAGCGGCCGCACGTCACGGGTGATCTTGGCAGCGGATTCCGCAAAGGGCAGAATGGTGGCCGAAGCGGCGGTGGATGTTGCTGTCACGCTCATCTCAGAAATATCCTTCACGCTTCTTCTTTTCCATCGAACCCGACTGATCGCGGTCGATGGCGCGGCCCTGGCGTTCGGAAACGGTGGCAATTTCCAGTTCGGCGATGACCTCTTCGAGGTTCGACGCCGTCGAGCGGATCGCGCCTGTCAGCGGGAAGCAGCCGAGCGTGCGAAACCGGATCGAGCCATGCTTGATCTCTTCGCCGGGAAGCAGTTCCAGCCGCTCGTCTTCGGCAAGAATCATCATCCCGTCGCGCTCCACGTAAGGGCGCTCGGCAGCGTAGTAGAGCGGCACCAGCGGAATGTTTTCCGCCTGGATGTAGCGCCAGATATCCACTTCCGTCCAGTTCGACAGCGGGAAGGCGCGCACGCTTTCTCCCTTGCGGATCATGCCGTTATAGACGTTCCACAGTTCCGGCCGCTGGTTGCGCGGATCCCATTTGTGGTCCGGCGTGCGGAACGAATAGATCCGTTCCTTGGCGCGGCTTGCTTCCTCGTCGCGTCGCGCGCCGCCGAAGGCTGCGTCGTAACCGCCGGCATCCAGCGCCTGCCTCAGCGCCTCGGTCTTCATCACGTCGGTATAGAAGGACGAACCATGGGTGAACGGCGTGATGTTTTCTTCCCTGCCGCGGGCATTGCTGTGCACCACGAGGTCGAGATCGTAGTCCTCTGCGATCTTGTCGCGGAACGCGATCATTTCCTTGAACTTCCACGTTGTGTCCACATGCAGAAGCGGGAAGGGCACGCGACCGGGGAAGAAGGCCTTGCGGGCGAGATGCAGCAGAACGGAGGAATCCTTGCCGATCGAATAGAGCATGACCGGGTTTTCGAATTCGGCCGCCACCTCCCGGAAGATGTGGATCGCTTCGTTTTCGAGTGCCTTGAGATGAGGATCGAGCGGCGGGCGGGAAACGGGCGGGTTCTTGATTTCCGTTTCCTGTACTGACAGGGGCATTTCAGTCTCCGGTATTCTTAAAAATACAACATAGATGGCAAGGGCGGCAGGCGCTGCGATCCGGACGGATCATCCGATGGCGCTTGCCCCTTGGATGACCGAGGAGCGGGCCGCGGGGTCTTCGGAGGCCTGCGCGTCAGACGCGTGACTTTCCGAAACATGCAGACCGCATTCGCGCTTTTCGTCGTTTTCCCACCACCAGCGGCCGGCCCGTTCGGGCTCGCCCGGCTTGATGGCGCGGGTACAGGGCTCGCAACCGATCGACGGATAGCCGCGGGCGTGCAGCGGATTGATCGGGATATGCTCGGCCGCGACATGCGCGTTGATGCGGTCGATGTCCCAGTCCGCCAGCGGATTGATCTTGATCAGGTTGCGCTCGGCGTCGAATTCGGCAAACGGCGTCGTCGCCCGGTTGCCGGACTGGCCGCGGCGAAGGCCGGTGATCCAGATCTCGGCGCCGGACAGCGCTTGCGCGAGCGGCACCAGCTTCCTCACACGACAGCAGGCGTGGCGGGCTTCGACGCTGTCATAGAAACCATTGATGCCGTAGGTCTCGACAAACGCATCGACATCGTCCTTATCAGGGTAGAACCTGATGATCTCGAGGTCGTAGCGCGCTTCGGTCTCGGCGATCAGATCGACGGTTTCGCGAAACAGCCGGCCGGTCTCCAGCGTCGATACCTCGATCGGCATACGATGCATGCCGATCGCAGCGGTAATCACCTGATCCTCGATCCCGAGCGACGTGGTGAAAACGGCGCGGCCAAGTTCGGATGCAAGCGACAAACGACCGGCAAGGTCGAGGCCTGCAAGGCGAGTATCGAGATTTGCTGCAAGTGCCTGATGGTCAAGCCTTGCCACGTCCTGAAAGGTCATCGGTCATCTTCCGTAAGCAATGGCAAGATTATTGTCGGACCCGTTGCGGAAAGACAGGAAAAGCCGTTTCAACCTTCGGACTGCGGGAGCAAATATCTCTCCAAAGCTCCGCCTACACAGAAAACCCGACGCCTTAACTAAATGTGAGCCTTTTTTGCCCGCCAATGCGGCCATTGGTTTGTAATTTCTTGCCATTTGCGCTATCCCAGGACCAGGTTTTGCATTGCGGCATCGCCGCGTGCCGGCCTGCTCCTCGCGAATGCCGGTTGCGGCTTCATCGTGGATGCCCAGAGGAAAATTAGCGGCGACGTGAGACCGATTTCGGCCTTGCGGCGGCGCTGCTGTTAGTGGTCGCGGTATGATATCCCAGAAGGCGAAATATGCGTTGAGAGCCCTGACGGCCTTGGCGCAGGCGGATCCTGAAGAACCGATGCTGATCTCCGAGATCGCGGTTCAGCAGAGCATTCCGAAGAAGTTTCTGGAGCAGATCCTGCTCGACCTCAAACGTTCGGGGATCGTCGTGTCGCGGCGCGGTAAGCAGGGCGGCTATCTTCTCCTGCGGCCCGCCGACGCCATCACCTTCGGGGAAGTGCTGCGTCTGGTCGATGGCCCGATTGCCCCTCTGCCTTGCCTCTCCCAGACCGCCTACCGCAAATGCGATGATTGCGACGGCGAACACCTCTGCGAAATCCGCCACGTCTTCGCCCGCGTTGCTGACGCCACCCGCGACGTGCTGTTCAGCACTACCATCGCCGATGCGGTGGAAGGGGCAGGGGTCGAAGTGGCCGCAGCGGACACTGACGCTGCCGACGCCGGACAGGTGCGCGAACTGCTGTCGGCCTAGTATCTGGCTAGCGCGCATCTAAGAATTTACTGTGTCGCGTTGATTGGCCATCGAGCACATGCGGGCCTCTGACGGCCTGTTCGAGGCGTCCTCTCTCGTCCAAAACCCGACCCGCTTCCCGGATTGCCTTACCCCTTCCTCCGCTTTTCCCAGCACTGCCGTTTCGCCTCTTGGCCTCGCGGGAACGCGCCCTTGTCGCCGCAGCCCGTCAAAGGGAAACAGTTTTGCCTTGGTTTCGCCGTCGATTGACTAAGACGACCGGCTCGGTAGAGTTTGTGCAGATCACAGGGGAGGCATTCATGCTGAATTTTACCGATGGGATATCGAAGCGGCTTCTGGCACTGGCGCTCGGCGTGACGCTGGCCGCCGGCAGCGTGGCGCCGGCTTTTTCAGCCAGCCAGCTCCTCAACGTGTCCTATGACCCGACGCGCGAGCTCTACAAGGATTTCAACGCCGCCTTTGCCAAGCACTGGAAGGCAGAAGGTGGCGATGATGTCGCCATCCGCCAGTCACATGGGGGCTCCGGCGCGCAGGCCCGCTCCGTCATCGATGGTCTGGGGGCCGATGTCGTGACGCTGGCGCTGGAAAGCGATATCAACGCCATCCAGAAGGCCGGCAAGATCAAGGAAAACTGGCGGTCCCGCCTGCCGAACAATTCCTCGCCCTACACGTCGACGATCGTCTTTTTGGTGCGCAAGGGCAATCCGAAGGGCATCAAGAACTGGGGCGATCTGGTCAAGGGCGACGTTTCGATCGTCACCCCGAACCCGAAGACCTCGGGCGGCGCCCGCTGGAACTATCTGGCCGCCTGGGCCTGGGCTAACGAAGAATTCAAGGGCGACCAGGACAAGATCAAGGCCTATATCGCCGATCTCTACAAGCGCGCTCCCGTCCTCGATACCGGTGCCCGCGGCTCCACGGTAACGTTTGCGCAGCGCCAGATCGGCGACGTGCTGCTTGCCTGGGAAAACGAGGCCTATCTCGCCGGCGAGGAATTCGGCAAGGACGCATTCGACATCGTCGTGCCACCGATCTCGATCCTCGCAGAGCCGCCGGTCGCCGTCGTCGACGCGACGGTCGATGAAAAGGGCACCCGCAAGGTCGCCGAAGCCTATCTTCAGTATCTCTATTCCGATGAAGGCCAGAACATCGCGGCCAAGCACTTCTATCGTCCCTCCAGGCGCGATGTGGTAAAGCCTGAATTGCTGAAACAGCTGCCGGATATCAAGCTCGTCACCATCGACGACCCGATCTTCGGCGGTTGGAAAGAGGCGCAGCCGGAACATTTCGGCGATGGCGGCATCTTCGACCAGATCTACAAGCCGGGCAAATAAGTCGGAGCCAGCATGACCTCATCCACCGCTGCCACGTCGGCACGGTGGCGGGTAAAACAGCCGAGCATCATCCCGGGTTTCGGGTTGACGCTCGGCTTTTCGCTCGCCTACCTGTCGCTCATCATCCTCATTCCGATCGCAGGCCTGCTCTGGCGCACCGCCGAGCTCGGCTGGTCCGGCTTCTTCGCCATCCTCTCGGATCAAAGAACGATCCGGGCTCTCACCGTGTCCTTCGGCACGGCCTTTGCGGCAGCACTCATCAACGTCGTGTTCGGCACGCTGCTTGCCTGGGTGCTAACCCGCTACCGGTTTCCCGGTCGCCGGCTGATCGATGCCATGGTGGACCTGCCCTTTGCGCTGCCGACGGCGGTCGCCGGTATCGCATTCGCTTCGCTCTATGCGCCGAATGGCTGGATCGGTTCGCTGTTCATGCCGTTCCGCATCGCTTTTACGCCCTATGGCATCGTCATCGCGCTGATCTTCATCGGTCTTCCCTTCGTCGTGCGCACCGTGCAGCCGATCATGGAAGAGATCGATCGCGAGGTGGAGGAGGCGGCAGCAACGCTCGGCGCCAACCGGTTCCAGACCATATTCCAGGTTCTGCTGCCGGGCTTGGCGCCCGCCATCCTCACCGGCTTCGCACTCGCCTTTGCCCGCGGTGTTGGCGAATACGGCTCGGTCATCTTCATCGCCGGCAACATTCCGTACGTCTCGGAAATCGCGCCGCTTCTGATCGTCATCCGGCTGGAAGAGTTCAACTACGCCGGCGCCACCGCAATCGCCACGATCATGCTGCTGATCTCGTTTGCCATGCTGCTGGTGATCAACCTCATCCAGGCCTGGAGCCGCAGGAGGTATGGTTATGTTTGATGTTTTCAGAGTTGCCTTGAAGAAGAACCCCTCCCAACCCTCCCCACAAGGGGGAGGGCTTAACCCAGCCTCACCCTCTGATGCAGGAACGCAGCGCTTACCACGTCGGTTCTCCCCCCTCGTGGGCGGGCCGAAGGACGGGGCGAGACCGGTGGCTCGTCCCCGGTCGCCCGGCAGGGCAGAGAGGGTCTTGTCTCATGTCTAAGTCCACCCGCATCACACGTTTCCGCAGCCCCGCCGATGAAAGCCTCACCACCAAGCTCGTCCTGGTTGGCGTATCCCTCGTGTTCCTCGGCTTCTTCCTGTTCCTGCCGCTCGTCTCGGTCTTCGTCGAGGCGTTTCGCGAGGGTTGGGGTGCTTATGAGGAAGCGCTGGTCGAACCCGATGCCTGGGCCGCGATTGGGTTGACGCTGACGGTTGCTGCCATCGCCGTGCCGCTCAACCTTGTCTTCGGTCTTGCGGCGGCATGGGCCATCGCCAAGTTCGAATTCAAGGGCAAGGCTTTCCTGATCACCCTGATCGACCTGCCGTTCTCGATCTCGCCGGTCATCTCGGGTCTCGTCTATGTGCTGCTGTTCGGCAGTGCCAGCGTGCTTGGACCCTGGCTGAAGAGCTATGGCATCGAGATCCTGTTTGCCGTGCCCGGCATCGTGCTGGCCACCGTGTTCGTCACCTTCCCCTTCATCGCCCGCGAACTGATCCCGCTGATGCAGGACCAAGGCACCGGCGACGAGGAGGCGGCCCTGTCACTCGGCGCAACCGGCTGGCAGACCTTCTGGTATGTGACGCTGCCCAATATCAAGTGGGGCCTGCTTTACGGCGTGCTTCTCTGCAATGCCCGCGCCATGGGCGAATTCGGCGCCGTCTCGGTCGTATCAGGCCGCATCCGCGGGCTCACCAACACGATGCCGCTGCATGTGGAGATACTCTATAATGAGTACAACATGGTCGCAGCCTTCGCGGTGGCCTCGCTGCTCGCACTTCTGGCGCTCGTCACGCTCGCTCTCAAAACCCTTCTCGAACTTCGGTTCGGTGCCGGCTCAGCCGGCGGCAGACATTAAAGGCTCCCGCTCTATGGAAGTTAGCATCAACAATATCCGCAAGGAATTCGACCGCTTCGCCGCGCTGAACGACGTGTCGCTGAAAATCGCGTCCGGCGAACTGATCGCGCTGCTCGGTCCCTCCGGTTCCGGCAAGACGACGCTGCTGCGGCTGATCGCCGGGCTGGATTTTCCAACCGACGGCCAGATCTTCTTCGGTGCCGAAGATGCCTCGCATCATTCCGTGCAGGATCGCAATGTCGGCTTCGTATTCCAGCATTACGCGCTGTTCCGGCATATGACGGTGGCGGAAAACATCGGATTCGGCCTGAAGGTTCGCCCCTCCGCCAGCCGCCCGTCCAAGACCGAAATCAGAAAGCGCGTCTCCGACCTGCTCGATATGGTCCAGCTGTCGGGGCTTGAGAGCCGCTATCCGAACCAGCTTTCTGGCGGCCAGCGCCAGCGTGTGGCGCTCGCCCGCGCCATGGCGATCGAGCCGCGCATCCTGCTGCTCGACGAACCCTTCGGCGCGCTCGATGCCAAGGTCCGCAAGGAACTGCGCCGCTGGCTGCGCGAGTTTCACGATCGCACCGGCCACACCACCGTCTTCGTCACCCACGACCAGGAGGAAGCGCTGGAGCTTGCCGACCGCGTCGTCGTCATGAGCCAGGGCAAGATCGAGCAGGTCGGCTCGGCCGACGACGTCTATGACCGGCCGGGATCGCCTTTCGTGTTCTCTTTCATCGGCGAATCCTCGCATCTGCCGGTCGAGGTAAAGGATGGCACGGTCTTGTTCCAGGGGGAGCCGATCGGCGTTTCCGGAGAGGCGAACAGTTCCAGCGACCTCTACTTCCGCCCCGAAGACGTGGAACTGACGCAGGAGCGGGACGCGCTGTTCGGCAAGGTCACCGCCTCGCGGCGTCTGGCCGGCACCCGCATCGCCGAGATCGATATCTCCAACCCCGGGGGAAGTAACGGCCACGAGCCCTTCCATGTAGAGATCGAGGTGCCGCTGCACGCCCCGATCGAACTCGGCTCCGAAGCACGGTTCCGTCCGACCCGCTGGAAGATATTCGGCCGATGACAGGGCGGCTGGTACCGACCGCGTACCAGCCTTCCAGTCGCCCGCGACGAAGCGTAAGGCACGAGTTTCGACCTTAAATTGATCCCTATCAATTCCGGCGGCATCGGAAGCTGATATGCAGCCTGCGCGCGTAAGCTTCGGTAAATCAAAGTGCTCTATGAAGCTCGCAGTTCGATAGTCCGACAGGTCTCCTATGGCAGATATTGCGCATGAAACGATGGCCCCCGCCGTTGCGGAGGGCGAAGCGGTCTCCGCTGTGGGTCAGTTCGGCAAATTTCTTGCCGAGCGACTGCTGGACGTCCTCGGCAATCGCGGCCTTGCCTTCTATTTCGCGCTGATCGCCTTCACCGTGGCGCTGTCACTCTACGTGTTTCTGGAGGAGAACCTGCTTGCCGTGGCGTGGCGTCTGATTGTCGGTGATGTCGCGACACGCGTCTCGGCCGGCTTCGTCACCGTCGCCTTCGTCGGCTCGCTCGCCGCCAGCCGGCACTTGCGCATTCCGCGGCCTGTCTCCCGTATTCCATCCGGCGAAGACCTGCAGAGAGCGCTCGATATCCTGGCGCTCCAGCCCAATGCCAGCGCCGGCCTCGTGCGGCTCGGCGACAAGAAGGTGCTGTTTTCCGATTGCGGCAATGCCTTCGTCATGTATGCCCGCTCCGGCCGGTCCTGGGCGGCGCTGTTTGATCCGGTCGGCTGCCGCAAGGCCTGGCCGGGCCTGATCGTCAAGTTCATGAACGCCGCGCGCCGCGATGGCTGCCGCGCCGTGTTCTACCAGGTCTCGCCCGAGTTTCTGCCCTGCGCAGTCGAGGCGGGTCTGAAACCCTACAAGCTCGGCGAACAGGCGGTGGTCCATCTCACCGATTTCGATCTGAAAGGCGGCGCCTGGCTGAAACTGCGCCGCTCGATCAACCGTGCCGAACGCGACGGGCTGGAATTCTCGCTGCTGCCGGCCGAAGCGGTGCCCGGCGTGATGGACGAGCTTATTGGCGTTTCCCGCGCTTGGCTTGCAGCCCATAACGCCGCCGAAAAGGGCTTTTCGCTCGGCACGTTCCAGCCGGCCTATGTGGCCGCCGGACCGGTCGCCGTCATCCGCCTTGAAGGCCGCATCGTTGCCTTCGCCAATATCCATGCGACGAGCTCGAACGGCGATGCCTTTATCGATCTCATGCGGCATGTGCCCAACACCCATCGCGGCATGATGGATCTGCTCTTCGTGCGCATCATGGAGCACTTCAAGTCGGAAGGGTATCGCACGCTCAATCTCGGCATGGCACCGCTTTCAGGTCTTGCCACCCATCGCCGCGCGCCGCTCTGGAACCATATCGGCAACCGCATCTTCGAAAACGGCGAACGCTTTTACAATTTCCGCGGCGTTCATGCTTTCAAGTCGAAATTCGATCCGGAATGGCAGCCGCGCTATCTCGCCGTCTCCGGCCGCGGCATGCCGCTCGTTGCCCTGTTCGACGTGACCAAGCTGATTGCCGGCGGCCTGAGGGGCATCCTTCGCCGATGAAGCTTTTGCCTGCAATTGTTGCCGGCATCACCGTGGTCGCCGCCGCGGTGAATGCGTTCGAGTGGTGGGCCGGCCCCGGCATCAGAAGCCTGCCGACCGACCGCATCGCCTATCCCGACGCACAAGCATCCGGCATCGTTCTCCTCCTGTCCGGCACCGAAGGCTGGTCGGATCGCGAGCAAGCGGTCTCCGACGCACTGACCGCCGACGGCGCCGTGGTCGTCGGCGTCGATCTTCCCGACTACTACGAGGCGCTGGGCCTCGAAGAAGACCGGACCTGCCTCTATCTCGTCTCCGATATCGAGGAACTGAGCCGCCAGATCCACCGCGAGCAGGAGATCGCCGCCTACCTGCCGCCGGTCATCGCCGGCATCGGCGGTGGTGGCGCCCTAGCCCTCGCGATCGCCGCCCAGACGCCCGCCTCGACGATCGCGGAAACCATCGCCATCGATCCTCAGGCCTCCATTCCCGTCGAAAAGATCCTCTGCACCCCGGCACCCAAGACGGTGGTCGACGGCGGCGTGATCTACGGTCTCACGCCGGGCCCGCTGCCAGAACCGGTGCGCATCCTGCTGACGCCGCAGGCAGATCCGGCAGGGGAAGCCCATGCGGACGCTCTGAAGCAGACCCATCCGGCAATCGAGATCACCGCCTGGGACGAAACCGCGGAAACCCTGCTGCTGCAAACCGTTTCCACAACGCTTGCCCGCCTTCGCCAGTCATCGTCGCCGCTCGGCCTGCCGATCGTTCCGACCTCGGTCGTGCCGCTCCATGATACGCTGGCGATCATCTATTCGGGCGATGGCGGCTGGCGCGATATCGACCAGAAGCTCGCAGCCTATTTGGTCGAAGACGGCATCCCGGTCGTCGGCGTCGATGCGCTGCGCTATTTCTGGACCGAGAAATCACCGCAGGAGACGGCCACCGATCTCTCCCGCATCATCACCACCTACCGCCAGCGCTGGAACGTCAAAAACGTCGTCCTGATCGGCTATTCCTTCGGCGCCAACATCCTGCCGGCCACCTATCGACTGCTGCCGGAGAGAGATAAGCAGACCGTCTCGTTCCTCTCGCTTCTGGCACTCTCGCATCAGGCGGATTTCGAGATCGCCGTCACCGGCTGGCTCGGTTGGGCAGGGGCCGCCAAGCAGGGCGATCCGGTCGATGACCTCGCCGAGATCGAGCCGCACAAGATCCAGTGCATTTACGGCACGGACGAGGAAGACACGGCCTGTCCTGCTGTTGAGGACATCCCCGGCACGCTCATCCATTCACGCCCCGGAGGCCATCATTTCGATGGCGACTACCGCGCCCTCAACCGGCTGATCGTGGACCGCATCAAGGCTTTGTCGTTGCCCGCGATGTGATCCGGATCCACTTGCCAGAATACGCTTCCAGGCGCATCATGCATCGCACTTGCAACGCATGAGGTGATGCTAATGAAAACCGCAACCATCCCGTCGCTGCGCGTCGACCCGGAACTCCGCGCGGCTGCCGAAAGCGTGCTGAAGGAAGGCGAAACGCTATCCGCCTTCGTCGAGGACTCGCTGAAAAAGCAGATCGACTACCGAAAGACCCAGGCGGAGTTTATTGCGAGAGGACTGGCAGGTCTGGCCGAAGCTGAGCGCACTGGGGTTTACTACAGCCACCAAGACGTACTGGACATGTTGGAAAGCAAGCTGGAAAAAGCGAGGGCGAGGAAAGCCGTTGAAACTCGATGACCGTTAGGCTGGTATACACCGCGGCATTCTTTGAGGATATGGACAGGCTGGCGGATTTCCTCATTGAGCGCGATCCTGATCAAGCAATCCGGGCGATTACGGCTATAAAGAAAGCACTTGCTATCCTCATTGACTTTCCACTGATGGCGAGGCGTGCTTCCAGGGAAGATCCGCTCGTCCGGGAGTTGGTCGTGCCATTTGGTTCTTCCGGGTACCTCATTCTCTTCAAGCTCATTGACGATCAGACCGTCACCATCCTCGCCATCCGCCACCAGCGCGAGGACGACTACCATTGACACCGCACGACCTTAGCGGTCGCTCATTGCCGCTCTCGGATTGACCCAGGGCTCCTGATTGCTGCGGGGCAGGGGCTGTTTGCCCAGAATATGATCCGCCGCCTTCTCGCCGGTCATGATCGACGGGCCGTTGAGATTGCCATAGGTCACATGCGGGAAGATCGAACTGTCCGCCACCCGCAGCCCCTCGACGCCGATCACCCGGCATTCCGGATCGACCACCGCCATCAGATCATCGGCCCGGCCCATCCGGCAGGTACCGCAGGGATGATAGGCGCTTTCCAGATGCTCGCGCAGGAAGGCATCGATCTCCTCGTCGCTCTCAACCTGTTCGCCCGGCTGGATCTCCGGCCCGCGATAGTCGTCGAACGCCTTCTGGCTGAAGATCTCGCGCGTCAGGCGCACGCAGTGGCGGAATTTGATCCAGTCTTCCTCGTGGCTCATATAATTGAAGCGGATGACCGGATCGTCCTTTGGATCCGCCGAGCGCAGCGTCACCGCGCCGCGCGACTTCGACAGGTTGTAGCCCACATGCACCTGGAACCCGTGGCTCTTCGCCGCCGCCTTGCCGTCGTATGAAATCGCGACAGGCAGAAAGTGATACTGGATATCCGGCTGCTTCAGGCCAGGCTCCGAGCGCAGGAACGCGCAGGCCTCGAACTGGTTGGAGGCCCCCAAGCCCCCCTTGGTCATCAGCCACTGGGCACCCGCCACCCCCTGCCAGAACCAGGGCAGCCAGGAATAGAGCGACACCGGCTTGGTCGAGATCTGCTGGAAATAGAACTCCATGTGATCCTGCAGATTGGCACCCACGCCCGGCCGGTCGGCCACGACCTCGATCCCCATCTCCTTCAGATGCGCCGCCGGCCCGATGCCAGACAGCATCAAGAGTTTCGGCGAATTGAACGACGAGGCGGCAATGATCACCTCGCGGTTCGCCTTCACCACTTCCGGCACGCCCCGCCGCAGCACTTCGACGCCGATCGCGCGGCCGTTCTCGATCACGACCTTCTGCGCGAGGCCATAGACGACTTCGACATTCTTCCGTTTCATCGCCGGCCGCAGATAGGCGTTGGCAGCAGACCAGCGACGACCGTCATGAATCGTCTGCTCCATCAGCCCGAAGCCTTCCTGCTTCGATCCGTTGTAGTCGTCGGTCGTCTCGAAACCGGCCTCTGCACCCGCCCGGATAAAGGCATGGAACAGCGGATTGGTCATCGGCCCGCGCTGCACATGCATCGGCCCGTCCGTGCCGCGCCAACCCACTTCGCCGCCGTGGGCCGTTTCCATCCGCTTGAAATAGGGCAGCACATCGGCATAAGACCAGCCGCTGGCGCCGAGATCCTCCCAGCGGTTGTAGTCTTCGGCGTGGCCGCGCACATAGACGAGACCATTGATCGAGGACGAACCGCCCAGCACCTTGCCCCGCGGCGCGGTAATCCTGCGGTTGCCAAGGTTCGGTTCGGGCTCGGAATAATATCCCCAGTTGTAGCGCTTCATGCTCATCGGCCAGGCCAGTGCTGCCGGCATCTGGATAAACGGCCCGTAATCCGTGCCCCCAGCCTCGATCACGATGACAGAATGCTTCCCGTCCTCGGACAGCCGATAGGCCATGGCCGAACCCGCCGAGCCGGAGCCGATGATGACGAAATCTGCTTGCAGCATTCTTCTCAATCCGTGGTTGAATGAAATTCGGTTCTAATCGATATTGCCGGGATGAAGCCGGTTCAGTATTCTCGTGTCGCACAAAAGAGCCTGAGCCGGATGCAGCCTAAACGACAGGCTGCAATCAAGTCGAAGGTCGATGCTTTCGCCCGTGGCGAAAGGGTCGACCTGAAGAAGCTGGTGGGTAGCCCGCTCATCCGTATCAGGGTCGGTGCCGATAGGGTCATCATCGATGAACAGACGAACCTCGTTTTGGTCATCGACACCGGCCCCAGGGGCGGTGCCTACAAGGATTGAATGATGGGTGTTTTCAACAGAACGGTTATCGATGGTAAGCCCTTCGTTCTTGTCCCCGAAGAAGAATTCGAGGACATGATGGATACCATCATGGCTGGCGAAGTCATGGCTCGTATCGAGGCCGGAGAAGAAACCTGGCCGGCCGAGCTTGTGTACGAACTGTTTGAAACAGACAGCCGCATCCGCACCTTCCGCACCTACCGGAAGATGACTGTCTCCGAACTCGCCGACGCGGCCGGCATTTCGCAGGCCTGTATCGACCAGATTGAGACCGGCGAGAAGACCGGCAGCGTCGACGAGCTGAAACGCATCGCCGCTGTCCTCAAGGTCGATCTCGATGATCTGGTGGTGGACTGACGAGGCGTTCAATACGGCGCCTCAACCTTGCCCATTCCCACATAGACCGTCTTCAGCTCCGAATAATGCTCCAGCGCCGCGAGCGAGTTTTCGCGGCCGAAGCCCGATTGTTTCGAGCCGCCGAAGGGGATTTCGACCGGGCAGAGATTGTAGGTGTTGATCCACAGCGTGCCTGCTTCGAGAAGATCCGCGACGCGATGGCCGCGTGTCAGATCGGCGGTGAACACCCCGGCGGACAAGCCGAATTCGGTGGCGTTGGCGCGCGCGATCACCTCTTCCTCGTTATCGAAGTCGAGCACACACATGACCGGCCCGAAGATCTCTTCGCGCGCGATGGTCATGTCGTCGGTGACATCGGCAAACACCGTCGGCTGGATGTAATAGCCTTCGCCCGAGACGTTGTTTGGAATGCCGCCGCCGGTGATGAGCGTTGCGCCTTCCGACTTGCCCTTCTCGATATAGGACATCACTTTCTGGCGCTGATCGTAGGAGACCATCGGGCCCACCTGGGTTGCCTCGTCCATCGGATCGCCGATCACCATCTTTTCGGTGCGGGCTTTCAGCCGCGACAGGAATTCGTCCCGGATCGCCTTCTGCACGAACACACGGGTACCGTTGGAGCAGACCTGTCCGGTCGAATAGAAATTGCCGAGCATCGCCCCGCCGATGGCGGAATCGATATCCGCATCGTCGAACACGATCAGCGGCGACTTGCCGCCGAGTTCCATCGTCACATGCTTGAGGTTGCCGGCAGCGCTCGCCGCCACCTTGCGGCCAGTCGGCACCGAGCCGGTCAGCGACACCTTGGCGACATCAGGATGTTCGACCAGAAGCGGCCCGGTCGTGCGGTCGCCCTGGATAACGTTGAAGAGGCCCTTGGGCAGGCCGGCCTCGATCAGGATCTCGGCGATCTTGAGCGCGCCGAGCGGCGTGTTTTCCGACGGCTTGAACACCATCGCATTGCCGGCGGCGAGCGCCGGCGCACCCTTCCAGCATGCGATCTGCTGCGGATAGTTCCAGGCGCCGATGCCGACGCAGACGCCGAGCGGCACCCGCTTCGTATAGGCAAAATCGCCGCCGAGCGGGATATACTGACCATTCATGCCGGCCGCGATCACGCCGCCGAAGAATTCAAAACTGTCGGCGCCCGATGTCGGGTCGGCAACGATGGTCTCCTGGATCGGCTTGCCGGTATCGAGCGTTTCCAGCTCGGAAAGCTCGCGGTTGCGGGTCCGCATGATCTCGGCTGCCCGCTTCAGGATACGGCCGCGTGCGGTCGGGCTCATTGCCGCCCATTCCGGCTGGGCGCGCTTGGCCGCCGCAATCGCCTTTTCGACAATCGCAGGCGTTGCCGCGTGCAGCCTTGCGATCACTTCGCCGGTCGCCGGGTAAAGGCTTTCGATAACGCTGCCGTCGGTATCCTCGACATACTCGCCGTCGATGAAATGGCTGGCGACTGGTTGTGCTTTCAAGGGTCTTCTCCGTTCCTTCGCGATCATTCCCCGCGGGGGTAGCGCTTGGACTCTTCCAGATTGTCGAGGTTCATATGGTTGCGCATGTAGCGCTCCGAGGCTTTCTGCAAGGGTTGGTGATCCCACGGGTAATAGGCGCCGTTGCGCAGCGCTTCATAGACCACCCAGCGCCGCGCCTGGCTTTCGCGCACGGCCGCGTCGAATTTCGCCATGTCCCATTTGGCTGCCCGCTTGGCGCGAAACCCGTCCATCACAGCGGCATGGGCCGGATCTTGCGCTAGGTTCTTGAGCTCGTTCGGATCGGCGTCGAGATCGTAGAGCTGTTCGGGATCGAGCTCGCAGTGAACGTATTTCCACTTGCCCTCGCGAATGCCGACCAGCGGCGCATGCGAGGCTTCGGCGGCATATTCCATCAGCACCGGCGCGGTGCGGGTGCCGCCATCGATCACCGGCTTCAGGCTTTCGCCGTCGGTCCAGGGCATGATCTCGTCCATCGAGATGCCGGCAAGATCGCAAAGCGTCGGCGTGATGTCGAGATTGGAAACCGGCGCGGAGTTTAGCGACGGCGTGATCTGAGGACCGGCGATCATCAGCGGCACCCTGGATGACCCCTCGAAGAAGTTCATCTTGAACCACAATCCGCGCTCGCCCAGCATGTCGCCATGATCGGAGCAGAACAGGATGAACGTGTTGTCGAGCATCCGTGTCCGGGTCAGCGTGTCGATCAGCTCGCCGACCTTTTCGTCGATATAGGAGATGTTGGCGAAATAGCCCTGACGCGCCCGCCGCACATGCTCGTCGGTGATCTCGAAGGCCGGATAGTCGCACGACTTCAGAATACGCGCCGAATGCGGATCCTGCTCTGCGAGCATGCCGATCTCGGGCATCAGGTGTTCGCAGTCGTTATACAGATCCCAGAATTTTCGGCGCGCCACGTAAGGATCGTGCGGATGCGTGAACGACACCGTCAAAGCCCAGGGCCGGCGGTCCGCATCGTCGTTGTCTCGGCAGAGATGGTAGAGCTTCTGGTTGGCGAGGAAGGCAACCTCGTCGTCATATTCCATCTGGTTGGAAATCTCGGCAACGCCGGCACCGGTGACAGAACCCATGTTGTGATACCACCAGTCGATCCGCTCGCCCGGCTTGCGGTAATCCGGTGTCCAGCCGAAATCGGCGGGGTAGATGTCGGTGGTCAGCCGTTCCTCGAACCCGTGCATCTGGTCCGGCCCGACGAAATGCATCTTGCCCGACAGCGCCGTGTAATAGCCGGCGCGGCGCAGGTGATGCGCATAGGTCGGGATTGAGGAGACATATTCGGCGGCATTGTCATAGACCCCGGTTCTGCTCGGCAGCTGCCCCGCCATGAACGAGGCGCGGGCCGGCGCGCAAAGGGGAGACGAGGTGTAGTTGTTCTGGAAGCGGGCCGAGCGTGCGGCCAGCGCCTTCAGATGCGGCACATGCAGCCAGTCCGCCGGCCCATCCGGAAACAGCGTGCCGTTCATCTGGTCGACCATGATGATGAGAATGTTCGGACGGGACATAACCGGGCTGCTTTTCTTGGAGATGAGGAAGACCGCCAGAATGAGTTATTTTCGATTGGCCGCGCAATCAAGCAGGGATTGCGAACAGCGCTGTCTCAAAAACGCACGGCCGGGGACTGTGGGGGAAATCCCTGTGGAAGCTTAAGCTTGGCTCGTGGCGTTGACGCGGGACCGCACCTGCCCAAGCCAGACGATGTAATATTTACAACTCATTGTATTAGAAACATAAATTAATGTCATGGAAGTTTCATCGAACTGTCATTTGCGGGAAAGGTATTTTTGACCAATGGAGGCAAAGGTGGCGCCCGTGAATAAGGCGCCGGGCGGATCTCGCCCACGCAGTAAATGGGGTGAATTGCATGTCGTCTGCGGCCGTTCTGGAACCGGGCGTTTTCCGTCGCTATGCCAGCGATCAGCTTTTGCCGCTGGCAAAGCTTGTCATTGAGAACGCCTTCCAGCCGATCGTGGAGGTCGCCACCGGGTCCGTGTTCGGCTATGAATCGCTGCTGCGCGGCCATGACCGTCTCGGCTTTGCCTCGCCGCTCGAACTGATCGACCAGGCCCATGACGGCGGCCAGCTTCTGGCGCTCGAACAGATGGTCGCCCACCGGGCCCTTGCCAAATTCGCTGGCCTTCCGGATTTCTCCAGCCAGACGCTGTTTCTCAATCTCGATGTCCGGATGATCCGCGACGGCCAGCTTTTCCTCGAAAAGATCGTCCAGCATCTGCGCCAGGCAGGCGTCGCGCCGTCCTCGGTCTGCTTCGAGCTGTCCGAGCGGTTCGACAACACCTCGGTGCCGGAATTTGCCGAGTTGATGAGCGAGATGCGCAAGGCAGGCTTCAAGCTGGCGATTGACGATTTCGGCGTCGGCCATGGTGAGATGAAGCTGCTCTGCGACTACCCGGTCGACTACCTGAAGATCGACCTGCACTTCATTTCGGATATCGATGTCAATCCGCGCAAACGGCATCTCGTCAAGAACATCGTCAACATTGCCCATGTGCTCGGCATCCGCGTGATTGCCGAAGGCATCGAGACCGAGGCCGAATTTCTGGCCTGCCGTGAATACGGCGTCGATCTGGTACAGGGCTATTTCATCGCAAGACCCACCAGCTTCGTCACGGAGTTGCAGCCGGCCTATCCGCATCTGGCCGCAATCGGTCTGTCGCGCCGCTCCAGCCAGTCTCTCGACGAAATCCTCATCCGCAAGCAGATCGAAAAACTGCCGACGGTGTTCGAGAACGAAAGCATCGACAGTGTCTTTGAACTGTTTCGCCGCAATCCGCGCCAGGCCTTCTTTCCGGTGCTGAACGCCAATGGCGAACCGCGCGGCGTCATCAACGAATACCACCTCAAGGAATTTATCTATCAGCCCTTCGGCCGCGATCTCCTGAAGAACAAGGTCTACGAGCGCACCATCGCCCATTTCGTCGAGCGCGCCCCGATCATCGGGCTGGATGCCGAAGCGGAAGAGCTGATGAGCCTGTTTGCCAACATGGAAAACAGCGCCTGCGTCATCCTTACCGAAAACATGCGGTATGCCGGCGTCGTGTCGGCCGCCTCGCTGATCAAGGTGGTCAACGAGAAGCAGCTGAAGATCGCCCAGGACCAGAACCCGTTGACGGGTCTTCCCGGCAACCGGGCGATCCGCGACTTCATGTACCAGGCCGGCCGCGATGACGACGAGCAGCGCTTCTTCTGCTATTGCGACTTCGACCATTTCAAGCCGTTCAACGATCATTACGGCTTCCAGATGGGCGACCACGCAATCTCGCTGTTTGCGGCGCTGATGAAGCGCTACTTCTTCTCCGACGAACATTTTCTGGGCCATGTCGGCGGCGACGATTTCTTTATCGGCATTCGCGACTGGTCCCGCGACGAGTTGGAGGAAATCCTCGAGCGCCTTCTATCGGATTTCCACGATGACGCCGTTGCGCTCTATTCGGAAGAGGAGCGGGCGGCAGGCCGGATCCGTGGCCATGACCGCACCGGCGTGGAGCGCGATTTCCCTTTGCTGCGCTGCTCGATCGGCGTTGTCCATCTGCCGCAGGGACTGATCCTCGACGATATCGCCCGCATCGGAACGGAGATCGCAACGGTCAAGGTTGCCGCCAAGGAGAGCGACCGTGGCCTTGTTTTCGCAAGCTACGGTGATGCGGCAGAGTAGCGCCACACCGGCTCAACCGGATGCATGCATCCAACCTCCGCCTTTCCAAGCAGGGGGCACTGTCCTAAGTCAGTCGTCAGATACTGACAGGAGTAGACCCATGTCCATGCCGTCCCAGATGCGTTTCGTCGACCTGCCGTCCTTCGGCGCGCCCGATGTAATGACCCATGCCACCGGCCCGTGCCCGTCGGCCCGATCAGGCGAAATTCTGATCAAGGTGGAAGCCGCCGGCGTCAACCGGCCCGACGTCGCCCAGCGCCAGGGAAACTACCCGGCGCCGAAGGATGCAAGCCCGATCCTTGGCCTCGAAGTCGCCGGTGAAGTGGTGGCGCTCGGCGAGGGCGTGACCGAATTTGCAATCGGCGACAAGGTCTGCGGCCTTTCGAACGGCGGCGGCTATGCGGAATATTGCGTTGTGCCCGCAGGCCAGGCGCTGCCATGGCCGAAGGGCTATGATGCGGTGAAGGCCGCAGCCGTGCCGGAAACCTTCTTCACCGTCTGGGCCAACCTGTTCCAGATGGCGGGCCTGACCGAAGGCGAGAGCGTGCTGATCCATGGCGGCTCGAGCGGCATCGGCACGACCGCGATCCAGCTCGCCAAGGCATTCGGCGCGACGGCCTATGCGACCGCCGGCTCGAAGGACAAATGCGACGCCTGCGAAAAGCTGGGTGCGACCAAGGCGATCAATTACAAGACCGAGGACTTTGCCGAGGTGATCAAGGCCGAGACCGACGGCAAGGGCGTCGATGTGGTGCTCGACATGATCGGCGCTTCCTATTTCGAAAAGAACCTGTCGGTCCTTGCCAAGGACGGCTGCCTGTCGATCATCGCCTTCCTCGGCGGCAACATGGCGGAAAAGGTCAATCTCTCACCGATCATGGTCAAGCGCCTGACGGTGACAGGATCGACCATGCGGCCCCGCACCGCTGACGAAAAGCGGGCGATCCGCGACGAACTACTGAGCGAGGTCTGGCCGCTTCTCGAAGCCGGCAAGGTCTCACCCGTCATCCATTCCGTGGTGCCGTTTGACGACGTGGTCGAGGCGCACCGGCTGATGGAAACCAGCAGCCATATCGGCAAGATCGTGATGAAGCTGGGGTGAGGAAACGTGGGGGCAGGGGTGGCCTTGGGCATCGCCCGGAAGGCACCCCGCCGCCGGCTGCGCGAATAGTGGTCGAACCGCCGCCGATCCGCAACTCAATAATATCTTCGATTGTTTACATAACTTGCCTTGCAAGCGCCGCAGATCGCACCTACCTTCTGATCATCATCAACGTAATGAAAGGAAGGTGGTCCAATGTCTAATGAGATTTCGGTCTGTGTAGCGGGCAATGGAAAGTTGTTGGTCTTGACGGGGCAGCCCTCGGCCTGAATGACATCTTCCTTCGGACTGCATGATTGCAGCCCGGGTTCGTTCAACCGGACCAAACTCATGGAAGGGCCGCTCAAGCGGCCCTTTTCCATGTCTGCCGGTCGCAAATTTCGATGGTCTTCCATCCTGCCTGGCAATGATGACCAATTCCCTGACATGCACCCTGGAAAGACATGCATGGCGCGCATGGGTGGCCTGACGCTTCAGTGCTTCTGCTTCATCCTTGGGCAGCGTATAACGAGGTCATCGAAGCAAGAGAAAGCGCCAGCATCTGGCAGCTGAAGCTTCGAAAGCCTCAGGAAAGGGGATCATCATGAACGTAGCACGCACCATCAACAACTGGCGCAAGTATCGTCAGACGGTCACCGAACTGGACCGTATGACCTCGCGCGAACTCCACGACCTCGGTATCGACCGTAGCGATATCCGTCGCGTCGCACGCACTGCCGTCGGCTTCTGATCGGTTTCTGATCGTATAATCCGAATGTTTGCAAACGCTCGCAAGTCTGCGGGCGTTTTGCGTTTCATGCATGGCTCCCATGCATCGCGGCACTGCTCTCCCGGCTAGATGCCGATCCGTCCGAGCGCCGGCACCTTGATGCCCGGCCGGGCGAGATCGAGGCCCGCGACGAGACCGAGGAAATGGACCTCGATGCCGCTCCGCACACCCACCGAAAAGCCTAACAGTCCGCGCAGTGTCACATGCAGGTCGCGGCTGTCCTCGTCCAGATGCACGAATTCCCCATCCGGCAGATAGTCGCGGCCCACCGCATGCGGCGGAAGCACCGCGCCGATCTCAGGCACGGTGCGCAGCACATAGGCCACGAACGTATTGGAATTCGGCCCCGGCCAGATCGTGTAGCCGCCGGGCTCGGCGTAAGGGTAGGCGGCAATCGCGCCTTCGATCTTGGGGATCAGCAGCTCCGCCTTCGATCCGGTGATCGATGTCACCAGCTGCGGCGGGTTCGAATACCAGAAGGCATCCGGATCGCGGTGGTTGCGGCGGATCGGGTTGCCCCAGCCCACCTTGTCATAGCGGGTATAGGTAGCCGCACCCTTTGCCTTGGTCACGATCCAGGCATGGCTTGCCACCGAACCTTTCAGCCCGCCCGTCATCGCCGAGAAAATATAGATCGCCGCATCGTTGCTTTCGTTCGCCTTGGGCAGGATGCCGGCCGACGACCAGCGCGCGGCGCTCCAGCCGGACGGGTGTTCGCGCATCGCCCAAAGGCCGGCGGAAGCGAAGGTGGGAAGAAGGTAGACGACGAAGATAAGGAGCAGCAATCGCTTTACCGATTTCATAAACATTCCCGTGCAACAAATCGCCGAAACGGCTATCAACGCCGCCGAAATGGCGTTTAAGCCGAATGAGCAATAGAAGCCGGCAAATTCAGGACTGACCGATGCAAAATCCCGTGACCGTTGAAGTGACCCGCGGCTCTCTCGTCGAAAGCCGCCATCGCGGCCTCGGCGTCGTCGTGGATGGCGAAGGCAAGACGCTGTTTTCCTTCGGTGATGCGGAAGCCGGCGTGTTTCCGCGGTCCTCCTGCAAGGCCATGCAGGCGCTGCCGCTGATCGAAAGTGGTGCAGCGGATGCCTACGGGTTCGGAGCTAAGGAACTGGCATTTTCCTGCGCCTCCCATTCCGGCGAGGACGCGCATGTGGCCATGGCCGCCTCGATGCTGTTCAAGGCCGGCAAGAGTGTCGACGACATGGAATGCGGCGCCCACTGGGCATCCGAACAGGCCTCGCTCATCCACCAGGCCCGCACCATCGAATATCCGACGGCCCTGCATAACAACTGCTCCGGAAAACATTCCGGCTTCGTCTGCACCTGCGTCCATTCCGGCACGCAGCTGAAGGGCTATGTCGATTACGACCATCCGCTGCAGAAGGAAATCCGCGACGTGATGGGTAGCCTCACGGGCGCGGTTCTCGCCGAAGACAATTGCGGCATCGACGGCTGCTCGATCCCCACCTATGCCGTTCCGCTCAAGGGCCTCGCCCACGGCTTTGCGAAAATGCTGACCGGCACCGGCCTGTCCAACGAACGGGCGAAAGCCTCGCGCCGGCTGATGGACGCCTGCATGGCCGAACCGTTCTATGTCGCCGGCACCGGCCGCGCCTGCACCAAGCTGATGGAACTGGCGCCGGGCAAGATCTTTGCCAAGACCGGTGCCGAAGGCGTCTTCGTGGCCGCACTCCCCGATCAGGGCATTGCCATGGCGGTCAAATGCGAGGACGGTACGACCCGCGCCGCCGAGGCGATGATCTTTGCACTCATTGCCCGCTATTTCGAAAAGGGCGGCGAAACGCAGGAAAAGCTGATGGCGATGGCCAACCGCACGATGAAGAACTGGAACGGCCTCACCGTCGGCGAAGTCCGCGTCACCGACGCGCTGTTTGCCTGATACATAAGGGCCTGACACAAGAGGCAAGGATACGGATCGATGCTGACACTCTACATCACGCCCGGCACCTGCTCACGCGCCAGCCATATCGCGCTGGCCGAGTCGGGCCTCGATTATCAGGTCTCCCTGATCCGCTTTGCTGAGGGCGAGCAGCGATCGGAAGCCTATCTGAAGGTCAACCCCAAGGGCCGGGTGCCGGCACTGGTGACGGACCAGGGCGTGCTGACGGAAACCGTCGCACTGCTTCCCTACATCGCCCAGCTCGTGCCGGAAAAGAGCCTTGCGCCGCTGGACGATCCCTTCCTGTTTGCAAAAATGCAGGCCTTCAACGCCTATCTCTCCTCCACCGTCCACATCAACCACGCCCATGGCCGCCGCGGCGCGCGCTGGGCCGATAATGCCGCCTCGCATGCGGACATGATCGCCAAGGTGCCGCAGACCATGCGCGACAGCTTCGCCCTGATCGAGAGCGATCTTGTCGAAGGCCAATTCGTGCTCGGCGACACGTTTTCCGTCGCCGATGCCTATCTCTTCGTCATGACCGGCTGGCTGGAAAGCGACCATGTGGACATGGCCGAATTCCCGAAGGTTGCTGCGCATTACCGGCGCATCGAGATGCGGCCGGCTGTGCAAAGGGTGCTGGCGGAAGAGGCGGCAGCAAAGCCCGCCACCTGACCGTCAGGCCGCAGACTGATGGCAAAGCTATTATCTCACAACTCTTTATGGCACTCGGGAAATCGAGTCGGTTGCCCCAAACTCCCCTCATCCTCGCCCTTGTGGCGGGGATCCAGTCAGCTCAAGTCCTTGAGCTGAAAGAGTCTTTTGACCCGACAGACGTCGGGTCGCTGGATCCCCGCCACAAGGGCGAGGATGAGGGAGAGTGTGGTTTAGCTCTCGTCAAACAATCATCTTCAGAGTTTGTCAGCAGCCCGCCTGATCGTCAGGCCGGCTCGGCGTTGCGCTTTGCCCACATCGCCTGATAGGCGGGCCGGGCGACGCAGCCGTCATACCAGGCTTTCAGCGCCGGGCGACTGTCGAACAGGGCGGCATGGCTGCGCGCGTAACGCACGATTTCCGCAACGTTGATATCGGCAACCGTAAACCGCTTGCCCACCATGAACCCGTCTTCGGCAAGATGCTTTTCAAGCACGTCGAACGGTCGAGCGAGCGTCCGTGCAGCCGCCTCGATCGCGGCCTTGCCTTCGTCGGTCGACGCGCTGGACGACTGGATCGTCAGGGCCGCGGTCTCGACGCTGGTTGCCGCAAACAGCGACCACTGCACCATCTGCGCTTCTTCCTCGATCGTCTTCGGAGCAATCTCGCCGCCATGCTTGCGGGCAAGGTAGAGCGTGATGGCAAGCGACTCGTGCAGCACAAACCCGTCATCGTCCATCGACGGGATCGAGCCCATCGGATTGACGCTCAAAAACTCCGGCGACCGCGTATTGACAGGCGCGCCGTCAACCGAAGCATCATCCAGCCGATAGGCCTGGATGACAGGAATATGCTCGAACGGCAATCCCAGCTCCTCGATCAGCCAAAGTGGCCGCGTCGCGCGCGAACGATAGACGCCATAGATTTTCAGCATGCGTATCTCCCATTGTGTTTCGCGGGCGACGCTAGAGTGCTTCGCCGCAGAACGGAAGATGCAGGTCCCTCAATTCGACCGGTTGGACGTCCGCTTCTGTTTTCGGTATAGTCATCCGCATTCTGATCTTTCCAAGGGCCAACCCCATGCGCGCCACCCGTTCGCTCAGCGTCACCCTGCCGGTCGAGATCGCCGATATGGTCGAAGCCAAGGTCGCCTCCGGCGAATACGCCTCGGAAAGCGACGTGATCGCCGAGGGCCTGCGCCCGATGGCAGCACACGATGCCGCGATCGAGGCATGGCTGAGGGACGAGGTCATGCCGACGCTTCAGGCCATCGACGCGGGAACCATTAAAACCCGTCCGCTGGAGGAGACACGCAAGCGTTTGCACGCCAGGATCGACCGGATGGTTGGCGACGGAAAATGAACTACACGGTTCGCTTTTCTGACGCGGCCGAAGACGATGTGATCGAACTTTTGACCTATCTCTTGCCACGTGCCGGAGAACGGGTTGCCCGGCGCTATGTCGACCAAATCGTCGACCACTGCCACTCGTTCGAGCTCTTTCCGGAACGGGGATCTCGCCTGGAAAGCAAACTCGGCGTGCGCCTTGTCGGCTACCGCAAGAAGGCGACGATCGCTTTCATGATCAAGGGCGACACCGTCATCATCCTGCGCATCTTCCACCACGGCCGCAACATAGACTTCGACCCCGAAGCTCCCGACCCCGAAACCTAACCCACCCGGTTCCCCATAACCGTCAAATGCGGAAACGCCGCCGCCGCATCGCCCGACCCGCCCAACTCTTCCGTCGGCGCCTGCGTCCAGCGATAGCCGATCACGCCGCCATCGTTCACGTCCTGGAAGACGTTGCCGGTGATCACAGTCGAACCGGCGCCCTCGGCTACACTGACGGCGCAACCCACGTTGGCGCCGCGCACGATATTGTTGGCGGCGACGACGTTGCGCAGGTAGGGGCCGAAGCCGAGGGCCAGGCCCCAGAGGGCGGCGTTTTCCACCACGTTGCCTGTGATCGCCGTGTCGGCCTCGGCGCTGATGCCGACGCCGAAGATGGCGCCGTCGAGTTTGTAGGGGCCGG
Source organism: Rhizobium sp. Leaf321 (assembly GCF_001423215.1). NCBI lineage: Bacteria > Pseudomonadati > Pseudomonadota > Alphaproteobacteria > Hyphomicrobiales > Rhizobiaceae > Rhizobium > Rhizobium sp. Leaf321. The sequence continues at coordinate 908,972 of NZ_LMOF01000006.1, forward strand.
TTGCCGAAAGGTTGCGGACGATATTACCTGAAATGGTCGAAAGCCTGCCGCCTTCGTTGAAGTTGACGACGGAAATGCCGTTTGCCGCGCCATCCACCGTATTGTCCGAGATGACCGCACCCTCGAACGAGAATTCCGCATAGATCGCCGTCTCGCCGGAGCGGAAACACTGGTTGCCGGAAATCTGCGCGTTGGAGGAGCTGTTGGCGCGGATCGCCGAAAAGGCAGAGTCGGTGATGTGGTTGCCGCTCACCATCACGTTGGCCGCGCGAAACAGGTTGATCGCATTGCCATATTGGCCGGTGCCGCCATTTCTGGCGCCGATCCGGAAGATGCGGTTAGCCGTGACGATGCTGCCATCGACGCCCTTTTCCCAGCGATGGATGAGAATGCCGCCATTGCCGCAATCAAATACGCTGTTGCCGGTCACCGAAAGACCGGTGCTTTCGACCGCATAGACCGCGTAATCCGCAGCGCCCGATATTTTCGAGCGCTCGATGCGCCCGCCGCATCGCTCCAGCTGGATCGCGGATTTGCGCGCGCCGAGGATTTCGCAATTGTCGATGGAAACGTCGGGAATGCCGGAGAAATGGATAAGGGCAGGGGTCTGATCATCCAGCCAGCGATTTCCACCGTCGATCACCAGATTGGACAGCTCGATCCGCCTTGCCGCGGTTGCACGGATAAGCGATCCGTCGCCGGAATAGACGAGCCTGGAAGCGCCTGATACGCCGACCAGCCGGGTGTTGTCGGGAAGGTCGAGGCCGGAAACCCGGTAGTCGCCGGGCGGCAGGTAGACCGGCTTGTTCTGCCTCGCCGCCTGTTCGATCAGCGCCATCAGCTTGCGGCTTGAAACATCACCGCCGTCAGGCGACACGCCGTGGTCGCGCGCGTCGATCGAACCGCGGAGATCAACGGTCGAAACGCTGGCGGGTGCTGCAAGCGCTGACAGCGGCAATGCGGCAACCGCAGCGCCCGTCATGCCCCAGCCAAGCATTTTGCGTCTCGAAATCATCCAGCCGTCTCCATCATCCCCTTTGGACACGCATTTTCCGTGCCAGCGGAAGTGTGTGGTTTCGGGACGGATGCGAAAGCGGTCAGGCCCGGTTAGGTCGGAGAGGGACGGCCTGCGCCGCCGGGATAGACCGCTTCGAAGCCGGAAATGAACTTCTCGAACAGATGCGAAAACGCCGAAAGCTCTTCCTCCGGCCAGTCGCCCAGCACATTCACCAGCAGCGAACGCTTGACCGCCTGTAGCTCGGTCAGCAACGCATCGCCGAGTTCGGTCCTGACCAGCAGCGAGCGCCGCCCGTCCTCCTGCGAAGCATCACGCCTGAGAACACCGCGCGACACGAGATCGGTCACCAGACGGCTGCCGCGCGACGGGTCGATCCGCATCGTCTCGGCAATCGCGCCGACGGTGATTTCGCCCTCGATCCGGCCCATGACGTCAAGCACGTCGAGATGCGCCGTTTCCAGCCCCGGAACCGTGTTGGCGATCGCGGTGCGCGCAATCATCCGCCGCCCCATCAGATGCCGCATCCGGGTCAGGTTGTCGCTGACACGCGAAAGCCCCTCCGCAAATGCGGCTGTTTCGGTCGAAGGCTGAGGGTCTGCTGCAGAAATCATGGTCGTCATCGCTGCAACTTATCAGCAGGTGCCGGGTTGTTTCAACGAAATTGTTGCTTGGTGCATCTGCCTGCCGTTGACAATTATATGCTGAAGTCACATAAATTCGCCGACCTCTCAGGAAGTATGCCATGGATATGTCACGCCCGGCCCAGACCCCGCTTGTTGCCGACAAACGACAGCGTCTGTTCGTTTTCTGGTTCCTGATGGCAGCGCTGTTCATGGCGGCGCTCGACAATCACATCGTCTCCACAGCACTTCCCACCATCGTCGGCGAGTTCGGCCAGATGGAAAGTTTCGGCTGGGTGTCCTCGGCCTTTCTCCTGGCCATGAGCTCGGTCATGCCGATCTACGGCAAGCTGGGCGATCTGTTCGGCCGCAAATATGTGATGCTGTTTGCCATCGTTCTCTTCACGCTCGGCTCGGTTCTGTGCGGCTTCGCCTGGTCGATGAATTCGCTGATTGCGGCGCGCGTCTTCCAGGGGCTTGGCGGCGGCGGCATCATGGTTTCGATCTTCTCGATCAATGCCGATCTCTTCGAACCGCGCGAGCGGGCAAAGTACCAGAGCTATTCGAGCCTTATGATCATGGCGGCCGGCAGCATCGGCCCTGTTCTCGGCGGCACGCTCAGCGATCTGTTCGGCTGGCGCTCGATCTTCCTGATCAACCTGCCGCTCGGGGTCATCGTCGTGACAGGCCTCGCCCTGCTGCTTCCCTATCGCCGCCCGCAGCGCAAGCCGAAGATCGATTATGCCGGCGCCGTCGTTCTGGCACTGACGATCGCAAGCCTCGTCACCTTTGCCGATAGCCACCAGCTGTTCGGCTCGCTGATGGCATTCGAATCGCTGGTCCTTCTCGGCTTCGGCATGGCCTGCGCCGGCCTCTGGGTCTTCGTCGAAAGCCGCGTCCCCGAACCGATCGTGCCCTTGAAACTATTCAGGGACAGCACCTTCTCGCTGTTTCTCATCATCACGCTCTGCTCCGGCGCCGTCGGCATCGGCATGGTCAACTATTACGCGCTCTTCCTGCAGACGACGACGGGCCTGTCGCCATCGCAGGCCGGCCTGTTCTTCATCGGCCTCACCGGCGGCATCGTCGTTGGCTCCATGTCGGCGGGAAGGTTGATTTCCATCACCGGCCGCTACAAGCCGTTCGCCGTGTTGGGCCTGGTCATGAGCATCGGCGCTCTTCTGCTTCTGTCGCAGGTGACGTCAGCTACGCCGCTCTGGCTCGTTGCCATTCTGCTGATGCTCCAGGGTCTTGCCGTCGGCTTCGGCCAGCAGGCACCGATCATCGGCGTCCAGAATTCCGCCCCGCGCGAAGACATGGGTGCCGCCACCGGTGCCGTGACGCTGATGCGAATGGGCGGCGCCTCGATCGCCATCTCGCTCTACGGCGCTATCATCGGCTCGTCGGTCAAGGGCAGCGGCGTGGCCATTCCAGGCGTTGCCGATATCGGCGCGCTTACCCCGAAAGTGCTCGATCAGTTGCCGCAGGCCTCGCGTGAGGCGGTGGCCTCCGTCTACTTCTCCGCCTTCACGCCGCTCTTCTTCGCCGCCGCCGTGATCGCCGCCATCGGCCTGATCGCCGCCCTTTTCCTCAAGCCGAAACGCCTGCCGACAGCGCAAGTCTCGGCCGCCGCACAACAAAACAAGCTGCCCACCCCGTAAGGCTCTTCCAAGCGGGCTTTCCCCGCCTATCTCTCGTCCTATGAAACCCGAGGCACTGCTTCATCCCACACCGGCCGGCCTGTTCTGCCCCGTCGGCGGCTTCCATGTCGATCCGGTGCGACCCGTCGAGCGGGCGCTGATCACCCATGGCCATTCCGACCATGCCCGCGCCGGCCACACCCATGTGCTGGCCACCCGCCAGACGCTTGATATCATGAAGATCCGCTACGGCGACGACTTCTGCACCTCCGAACAGGAGGCTGCGTGGGGCGAGGTGATCGATGTCGGCGGCGTCAATGTCAGCTTCCATCCAGCCGGCCATGTGCTCGGCTCCGCCCAGATCGCGCTTGAGCACAAGGATCTGCGCATCGTCGTGTCAGGCGATTACAAGCGCGGTGTGGATCCGACTTGCGCACCCTTCGTGCCCGTCTCCTGCGATGTCTTCATCACCGAGGCAACCTTCGGCCTGCCGGTCTTCCACCATCCCCACCCGCGCGAGGAAATCGGCAAGCTCTTGACGTCGCTCAAGCAGTTTCCCGACCGCAGCCACATGGTCGGCGCCTACGCCCTGGGGAAGGCGCAGCGGGTGATCCGCCTGATCCGCGACAGCGGCTATGACGAACCGATCTATATCCACGGCGCGCTCGCCAAACTCTGCGACTATTACGAAAGCCAGGGCATCGCGCTCGGCGAAATCCGCCCCGCCACGATCGACAAGAGCAGCCCCGACCTGTTCAAGGGCGCCGTCGTCGTCGGCCCGCCCTCGGCCTTTCAGGATCGCTGGGCCCGCCGCTTCAACGAACCCCTGATCGCCTTCGCCTCCGGCTGGATGATGGTGCGCCAACGCGCCAAACAAAGCGGCGTCGAGCTGCCGCTGGTCATTTCCGACCACTGCGACTGGCCCGAACTCCTGGAAACCATCAACGAGGTCGCTCCCTCCGAAGTCTGGGTCACCCATGGCCGCGAGGAAGCGCTGGTGCGCTGGTGCGAACTGAAGGGCATTCCAGCGCGGCCGCTGCACCTGGTCGGCTATGAGGACGAGGGGGATTGATGATGCGTGGATTGCTGCAAAAAGACCCCTCCCAACCCTCCCCACAAGGGGGAGGGCTAGAGCCCGTCGCGCCCCTGTCGCACACCAGGGGCTGTGCCGTGCCCCAGATCTTCTCCCCCCTTGCGGGGGAGATGGCCGGCAGGCCAGAGGGGAATGAATGATGCGTGGATTGTTGAAGAAAGACCCCTCCCAACCCTCCCCACAAGGGGGAGGGCTAGAGCCCGTCGCGCCGCTGTCGCACAACAGGGCCAGTTCCGTGCCGCTGGTTTTCTCCCCCCTTGCGGGGGAGATGGCCGGCAGGCCAGAGGGGGATCGATGATGCATTTGCTGCTGAAAAAAGGCCCCTCCCAACCCTCCCCACCCTCCCCACAAGGGGGAGGGCTAGAGCCTGTCGCGCCGCTGTCGCACAACAGGGCCAGTTCCGTGCCGCTGGTTTTCTCCCCCCTTGTGGGGAAGATGGCCGGCAGGCCAGAGGGGGTTTTTCGAAGAGTGCTGCGCCCATGAAACCCTTCGCCACACTCCTCGATCGCCTCGTTCTCACCCCCTCGCGCAACGGCAAGATCACCCTGCTGGTCGATTACTTCCGCACCACGCCCGATCCCGATCGCGGCTATGGGCTGGCAGCGCTGGCGAGCGCGCTGGATCTCAAAAGCGTCAAGCCCGCCATGCTGCGCGAGCTGGTGCTGGAGCGCATGGATGCGGTTCTGTTTCAGTATTCCTACGACTATGTCGGCGATCTCGCCGAAACCATTGCGCTCGTCTGGGATGGCCTCGAAAAGGACGACACGACCGATGCCGAGCAGCCGCGTCTGTCTGACGTCGTCGCCCGCATGAATTCGCTCGGCCGCACCGAGGTGCGCTCAGCCGTCCGCGACCTGCTCGATCACCTCGATCCTTCCGGCCGTTTCGCCTTCCTGAAGCTCGTCACTGGGTCGCTGCGCATCGGCGTTTCGGCGCGGCTTGCAAAGCAGGCGCTGTCGGAAATGTCGGGCAAGGATGTGACCGAGATCGAAACGCTGTGGCACGGGCTTGAGCCGCCCTATGTGTCGCTGTTTGCCTGGCTGGAGGGCCACGCCGACAAGCCGGTTCTGGCGACGCCGGCGATCTTTCATTCGGTCATGCTCGCCAATCCGGTCGAAAGCGGCGATCTCGAAAAGCTCGATCCTGCCGATTATGCCGCCGAATGGAAATGGGATGGAATCCGCGTCCAGATGTCGGCCCATGGCGGTACGAAGAAGCTCTATTCCCGCTCCGGCGATGATATCACCGGTGCCTTTCCCGATATCGTCGAGCAGATCAATTTCGATGGCGTCATCGACGGCGAGCTTCTCGTCGGCGGCACGATGCGATCCAACAATCCCACCCGCACCTTTTCCGACCTGCAGCAGCGCCTCAACCGCAAGACTGTGAACGCCAAGATGCTGGAGGACTACCCCGCCTTCGTGCGCGCCTACGATATCCTGTTCGACGGCGAGGCGGACGTGCGCGCAAAAGGTTTTCTCGAGCGCCGCGAGCGCCTCTCCGAGGTGATCGGCCACGCCCCGCATGACCGGTTCGACCTGTCCGATCTCGTGCCGTTCAGCACCTGGGATGAGCTCGAAGCCCTGCGCCGCGATCCGCCGGATCCGGTCATCGAAGGCGTCATGATCAAGCGCCGCGACAGCGTCTATCAGGCCGGCCGGCTGAAAGGCCCATGGTTCAAGTGGAAACGCGATCCCTATAATGTCGATGCGGTCATGCTCTATGCCCAGCGCGGCCATGGCAAGCGCTCCAGCTACTACTCCGATTTCACCTTCGGCGTGTGGACGGATGGCCCGGATGGCGATCATCTCGTGCCCGTCGGCAAAGCCTATTTCGGCTTTACCGATGCGGAACTGGAAGTGCTGGACAAGTTCGTGCGCGACAACACGGTCGAGCGTTTCGGTCCGGTAAGGGCGGTGCGCGCCGACAAGGATTTCGGCTTCGTGCTGGAAGTCGCGTTCGAGGGCATCAACCGCTCGACGCGGCACAAATCCGGCGTCGCCATGCGCTTTCCCCGCATTGCACGGCTGCGGATGGACAAGCTGCCGCGCGATGCCGACCGGCTGGAAACACTGACCGCGATGATCGATGCCAAAACGGCGGACGCGAAGATGTGACCGCCGGCCCGCTTGCGTTCTGAACCGTCGGGTTTACGCTCAACCCCGATATCTGAGACTACTCATATCCTGATAGACGGTCGTTCCATGTCAATCACCCGCCGCATGCTGATGACCGGTCTGGCACTCGGTGCACTTGGTTCCCTTGCTGCACCCCAGGCCCTGGCCGCGCCCTTTCCCGTCCCCGAAACCCTGCCGCTGGAAAAGGAAGATTATGCCGAAGCCAGGCGCCGCTTCCGCACCCATCTTCTGAAGCACGGTCCGGCACCCGAAGCCTCGCCGCCGCTCGGGACCCCGCCGGGTGCGCAAAAGGTTATGTATCGCGGCGGTCCGGATGGCTCGCTCGAACTGATCGCCTGGCTTTCCCATTACGAAGCCTCGGGCAAGCTGAAACCGACGGTGCTTTTCCTGCACGGCGGCAATGCCACCGGTGATGGCCACTGGGAGCTGATGAAAGCTTACTGGGAAGCGGGCTTCGTGGTCCTGCATCCGTCCTTTCGCGGCGAAAACGGCCAGGCCGGCAATTTCTCCGGTTTCTACGACGAAACGTCCGATGCTCTGGCAGCCGCGACCTATCTGGAAAACCTGCCCGGCATCGATCGCAGCCGGCTGTTTATCGCCGGCCACAGCAATGGCGGCACGCTGTCGCTTCTATCCGGCATGACGCGCCGGTTCAGAGCCGCAGTGCCGATTTCCGCCGGCGTCAATTCCTGGCGCTTCTTTACTCGATACTCGAACGAAGTGCCCTTCGATGCGGTCGATCCGAAAGAGTTCGTGATGCGCTCGTCCGCCTGTTTCGGGCCGAGCCTCAAATGCCCGACACTGCTTCTGCGCGGGTCGGAAGAGCGCCCTTTTGATGCCGACCACCAGCTGCTGATCGATCGTGCCCGGTCTGCCGGTGTGACGATCGACAAAAAGCTGCTGCCCGGCAATCACAGCGGCGTCGTCCCCGGTGCCGTTGTCGAGAGCATCCGCTTCTTCAACCAGTTCACGTGATCCAGCGGCCACCGCTCCAGCCTCGCGAAAGCGCTACCTGACAGATTGCCGCCGACGTCATCAATGCCGAAGCGGGACTGCCATGCAAAACAAAGCCTTATCGCTCAGCCGGACCTCCGGTCTTGCGGCCGTTCTTGTGGCGACGACGGCGCTCAGCGGTTGCCAGGTGCCGTTCGTCACCGATACGACCCGCATGGACCCGGCCGTGTTTGCCCGCGAAACCACGCCGGTCTTCTATCAGCCGGCCTACAACGAGCCGGTCCAGCCGCAGCCTCTTCCCCAGAAGGAGGCTATTCCGCAAAAGCGTCAACTTTATCAGACGCAGTTCCACCAGACCTACGGCATGCCGGTCTCCAACCCCGTGCACCGGGTCATGTATGAGGTGATCCGCGACGACGGCCACACGCTGCCGGCCATTCCCTATTCGCGCATCGACAACCGTTTTCTACGCCAGGATGTGTCCTACCAGACCAATGAAGCACCCGGCACGCTGGTGGTCGATACCCGTGCCAACTTCCTCTATCTCGTGCAGCCCGGCGGCAAGGCGATCCGCTACGGCGTCGGTCTCGGCAAGGCGGGCTTTGCCTGGTCCGGCCGCGGCGTCATCCAGCGCAAGGCGAAATGGCCGCGCTGGACGCCATCAGGGGAAATGGTCTCGCGCCAGCCGGAACTGCGCCAGTTCGCGGCAGCAGCCGGCGGCGCCGATCCCGGCCTGAACAACCCGCTCGGTGCCCGCGCGCTCTATATCTACAAGGACGGCAAGGACACGCTCTATCGCGTTCACGGCACGCCGGACTGGCAGTCCGTCGGCAGGGCAACCTCATCCGGCTGCGTCCGCATGCTCAACCAGGATGTCATCGACCTGTTCGACCGCGTCCCGAACGGCACTCCGATCTTCGTACTCTGACCGTTGACGCGTGGCAAAACTGCCCACGGCAAGCTTGCATGTCGCGCGTCAATCCCTCATGTCTCGTATCTGCCCTCACACACAGTGAAGTGATTACGCTGTTGCGCAGGGGACACAGGCTGTGTCGCATCCCTGTGATGGTGTGTGTCAACCTCGTGAATGGTCGATGAAGCTGGCCGCGTTATGTGATAGTGGAGCAAAACATCAGGCAGGGAACCAATCGGTTCGATTGCCGTTAAAATTTGCTTTTGCAGTGACGCGTTCCTCTAGGGTGACTTTCCGAACATGATTTCCAACTCTTCTTTCTCCCGACGGGGCTTCCTGTCCATGCTGGGTGTCGGCGCTGCCTCGACGCTCGCGAGCTGCGCTTCCACTGCGCCGGGCCCTTCCGGCAACATCATCACCTACCGTGACGGCGTCGCCCTCCGCAACGACGGCCTTCCGCCGGTTGGCGGCGATCCCGAAGCCGCGATGATGTACGGCGCCGTCGAAGATGGTGGCTATCTCATCCCGGCCATCCCCTATGAGCGGATCAATCCGCGCTACTATCGCCAGCGCGTTGTCGATCCGACAGGCGAACGCCCGGGCACGATCGTCGTCGATACCCCGTCGCGCTTCCTCTATCTGGTCGAGCCCGGCGGTTCGGCCATGCGCTACGGCGTCGGCATCGGTCGCGATGGCTTTGCCTGGAGCGGCGAGGGCGTCATCCAGTGGCGTCAGAAGTGGCCGAAATGGACCCCGCCGGACGAAATGGTCGCGCGTCAGCCGCAACTGGTCAAGTATTCAATCGCAAACGGCGGCATGCCTCCGGGCCTCACAAACCCGCTCGGCGCCCGCGCGCTCTACATCTTCCAGAACGGCCAGGACACGCTCTACCGCCTGCACGGTTCGCCGGAATGGAACTCGATCGGCAAAGCCGTCTCCTCGGGCTGCGTCCGCCTGATGAACCAGGACATCATCGACCTCTATGAGCGCGTCCCCAACAAGGCCCGCGTCGTCGTCTGGCAGTAAGCATCTTCTTGATCTACGACGAAAAGGCTGCGGGAGACCGCAGCCTTTTTTGCATCCGGTAACCATCCATCCCTCGGCAATGGCGCCATCGGCTGACTTCTCTCCCCGTTCCCCGTTCACTATCTCCCGCCCCGACCCTGACTTCGGGCCATCGTGCCCTATCTCTTGCCTAGCGACCATGTCGCTGGACTAATGCCGGTTCAAGTTTCGTGCCATCGAATGTGCGCGCGATGAGCCGGCAATACCTATCACCAAGGGAGTTACTCCATGCCCATTCTTTACACGACCAAGGGTTCCGCAACCGGTGGCCGCTCCGGCCACGGTGCTTCCGACAACGGCGTGCTCGACGTCACGCTGACGGTTCCGAAGGAACTCGGCGGCGATGGCGCTACCGGCACCAATCCGGAACAGCTGTTTGCAGTTGGCTATTCCGCCTGCTTCCTCGGCGCGCTGAAAGCCGTCGCTGCCAAGGAAAAGGTGAAGATCCCTGATGAGGCCAAGGTCACCGCAACGGTCGGCATCGGCCCGCGCGAAGATGGTGGCGGCTTCGGCATCGAAGTCTCGCTGTCGGTCAACGCCCCCGGCATCGAACGCGCCCAGCTCGAAGATCTGGTCGCCAAGGCCCATATCGTCTGCCCTTACAGCCACGCGATGCGCACCTCGACCGAAGTTCAGGTGACCGTCGAGTAAAGCTTTAAAACAATGGTCCGGCGGGCAGTTCGGTTCTCGGACTGCCCGCGCGCGACGGCAAAAAGCGGCTTCGGCCGCTTTTTGTTTGCGCAAGTTACAGCCGACCCCGTTCAGCTCACAACCTTCAACGAGTCCCGCAGCTGGTCCGCATTGCCGCCGGGCAGCGCGGCATCAAGCTCTGCATGCGTCGCTTCCCAGATCGGCAGGGCTTTCGCCAGAACCGCGCGGCCATCCTCCGTCAGTGTCAGGAGCCGTCCGCGCTTGTCCTTCGGGTCAACGGCGCTGCCGATCCAGCCACGCGCGTGCAAAACTTTCAGGGCCGCAGTCAGCGTCGTGCGGTCCATGGCAAGCAGATCGCAGACGGATTTCATCGTCGCCGGCTGCGGCCGGTTGAGCGACATCATCAGCGAGAACTGGCCATTGTTCAATCCAACCGGCTTCAGCGCCGTATCGAAGGTCCGCGCTAAGGCCCGCGCTGCCCGTTGCACATGCAGGCAAAGACAGGTGTCGCGGACATGAAGCGTGGTGGAAAACGGAACCGAATCGGGATTTGACAGCATGGAAATATTATGTTGATATCAACCTATTCTGTCAAGAAAGGGGAGGTTCTTATGGATGTCAGCGCATTCCCGACAAATGCCGTCCTGTCGAAAGACGAGTGGCTAAAGGCGCGGCTCGAGCTTCTGGCGCTCGAGAAGGAGGAAACGCGGCTGCGTGACAAGGTCCGCGCCGCCCGCCGCGCCTTGCCCTGGGTGCGGGTGGACAAGGACTACGTCTTCGACACGCCGCAGGGCGGCAAGACCTTGTCCGATCTTTTTGCCGGTCGCAGCCAGCTGCTGATCTATCACTTCATGTTCGGACCCGACTGGAGCGAAGGCTGTGTCGGTTGCTCCTTCATGGCCGACCATTTCGACGGCACGCTTGCCCATCTCAATCATCACGACGTCACGCTGGTCGCCGTCTCGCGCGGCACGTTGGAGCAAATCGAGGCCTACAAGGCCCGCATGAACTGGCAGTTTCCCTGGGTCTCGTCCTACGCCACAGATTTCAACCACGACTATCGCGTTTCCTTCACGCAAGAAGAGATGCAGGGCGAGACGATCAACTACAATTTCCGCGCCATGCCCGCGAGCGAAGGTTTCGAGGAGCTTCCGGGCCTGTCAGCCTTCTACAGGAATGAGGCCGGCGAGATCTTCCATACCTATTCCACCTATGCCCGCGGCCCGGAGGAGGTGATCGGCACGCTGATGCTGCTCGACCGCGCGCCGCTCGGCCGCAACGAGGACAAGACGATGAGTTTCCTCAAGCGCCACGACGAATATGCGGCAAAGCCCGAGCAACAGGCGTCATCCTGCTGCCATTGAGAGCTTGTCGCCGGGTCCGTTCAACACACACAAGAGGGAGATGGGCATGCTGCAGATCGTTTCGAAATCCCGTTCGGACACGCATGGAAAATTCATCTGGTGCGAACTGATCACGTCAGACACGTCAGCGGCGGGCAGGTTCTACGCCTCGGTGGTCGGCTGGAATGTCCGCGAACTCGCCATGCCTGATATGCCGTCCTATTACCTGTTCGAAATGGGCGAGGGCGAGAATTGCCCCGGCATCGGCGGCATGATGCACTTTCCGCCGGAGCTTGAAGGCAAGATGCCGCCGAACTGGACCGGCTATGTTGCCGTCGACGATGTCGATGAAACCGCAAGTGACTTCGTTTCCCTTGGCGGACGCATCCAGCGCGACCCGGAGGATATCCCGGGCGTCGGCCGGTTTGCTGTTGTGGCCGATCCGCATGGGGCGGTTCTCTGCATCATGACGCCGATCCCGCCGGCAAACCCGCCCCGCCAGCTCGGCCCCGCCGATCCCGGCAATCTCGGCTGGTGCGAGCTGATGGCGGGCAACGGCGAGGAGGCTTTCGAATTCTATGGAAGCGTGTTCGGTTGGGCGAAGGACCATGACATGGACATGGGCGAGAGGGGCGTCTACCGCATCTTTGCCTATGACGGCCATCCCGGCCGGGCGATCGGCGGCATGATGACGAAACCGGACACGGTGCCTGCGCCGTGCTGGTCCTATTACTTCAACGTCGCGGCGATTGACGCGGCCATCGAGCGGATCACGGCCGGCGGCGGTAGTGTCGTGTTCGGGCCGATGCAAGTGCCCGGCGGAAGCTGGATCGTCCAGGCCACCGATCCGCAGGGCGCCTTCTTCTGCCTCGTCGCTCCGAAGCGCTCTTGATCCCCGAAACCTTGAACCTGTCCTCGTCAGGCCTAATTGCACCTTCACGCATAAGGCCGGAGGACCCACTCATGCATCCGTTGCCCCGTCCGCTGAGCCTTGTTTTCTTTAGCATCAGCACATTCCTGGCCCTGTCCGGCATCGTCATGATCCTGACGGGTTTCCGGGGCGGCTGGCCGGTGCTGGCCCTGTTCGGGGCAGGCGCCTTCGTCTTTGCGCATATGCTCTGGCCGCAAACCTTCCATCGAAGGCGGGTGGATGCCGCAACGCTGATTTCGCGCTTTCCCGGTCCGGTCACCCTCTATTCCAGCCGCGTCCGCTATTTTTCGCTGGCCGTCGGCTGCGCAGCCTTTGCCGTCCTGCTTCTGTTTCTGCTTTTGGATGCCGACCCGGCCGATCCGCCGATGCCGGCACTGCGACAGGTCATTCTCTGGATGGGCGTCGGTTTCCTGTCGCTCTGCGCCTCCGTCATGATGGCGGGCGTCCTCGTCGGCCAGCGGCTGGAACTGGATGGCGAGGGCTTCACCATGGTCACGCTCGGGCGTCGCAAAGTCTGGCGCTGGCGGGATGTCGAAGGCTTCAAGGACGGCGGGATGACGCCGATTTCCGTGCGCTTTCTGCCGAAGCTGGAGATGAAGATGGTCGTGTTCGACGACCTGTCGCTCCCGGAAACCGCCCTGATCCGCATGAGCCGCGATGCGACCGGCCGCAATTCCGGCCTCCACGATGCCTTCGGGCTCGATTTCGCCCAGCTCGCCTGGCTCCTGGAAACCTGGCGCGAAAAGGCACTCGCGGGCTCGCAAGCAGCCCCTGCCGCACCCGTCCGCGACGACGAATTCGTGCCCGTCTCGGCTGCTTACCCGAACGGCTGACGACCGTTCCCGGCCGTCACTCTTCTTGCGCGGTCGTCTTGAGGTAAGCGATCACGTCGTCGATCTCGGCCTGAGTCCACAGTCCGAAGAAGCGCATGCTGGTTCCCGGCACTTTCTTCTTGGGGCTCGAGAGAAAGGCGGACAGTGCCGCGTCGTCCCAGACGAGACCGGCTGCGCCTGCATCCTTCATCGCCTGCGAATACTTGTAGTCGGGAACTTGCGCTGCCGGTCGCCCGACGACGCCTTTGAGATGCGGGCCGAACCGGTTGGTCTCCCGGTCGGCCACATGACAGGCGACGCATTTCTGGTACACCCGCTTGCCGTTGCCGGCATCTGCCGCCTGCGCGGTCGAGGAAAAGGCGAGCGCAACAAGGGCGAGGGCGCAGAGCCCTGTCCTTGCCGCTTTGTGCATCCGCCCGGTCACCGCTTCAGACTGCCCAGAATGCCGCGCACGATCGCCCGGCCCACCTGGGTGGCGACGGTGCGCGTCACGCTTTTCATGGCCGCTTCGATGATCGTCTCGCGCTGGTAGCCCGAGCGGCCAACGGTTCTGCGGCCCTTCGGCTCGTCGTCGTCCTTGTTGCCGAAGCCGGGCAGGGTCCAGCCGGTGGTTTCGCCGGAGCCGGCGGGCGGCGCGGGATCGAGTTCATCCTGCGCCTTTCGGGCAGCGGCTGCATCGGCGGCCTGCTTTGCCCGGGCGCCCAGCATTTCGAAGGCGCTTTCGCGGTCGAGATCCTCGTCATAGATCCCGAGAACCGGGCTGCGATCCATCACCGATTGTCGCTCCGCATCGGTCAGCGGACCGATCCGACCGGATGGCGGGCGGATCAGCGTCCGTTCCACCATTGACGGCGCACCCTTGCCACCGAGCGTCGAGACCAGAGCCTCGCCGGTGCCGAGCTGGGTGATCGCGGTCGCGCAATCGAAGGCCGGGTTCGGCCGGAACGTGTCGGCCGCGGTCTTCACTGCCTTCTGCTCGCGCGGTGTATAGGCGCGCAGCGCATGCTGCACCCGGTTGCCGAGCTGGGCGAGAACGCTTTCCGGTACGTCGAGCGGGTTCTGGGTGACGAAATAGACGCCGACGCCCTTGGAGCGGATCAGCCGCACCACCTGCTCGACGCGGTCGAGAAGAACCTTCGGCGCTTCGTCGAACAGAAGATGCGCCTCGTCGAAGAAGAACACCAGCTTCGGCTTGTCCGGATCGCCCACTTCAGGCAGTTCCTCGAACAGTTCCGACAGCAGCCATAGAAGGAAGGTCGCGTAGAGCCGCGGGTTCATCATCAGCTTGTCGGCGGCAAGGATCGAGATCTGGCCGTAACCGGAATTCGGGTTCACCCGCATGATGTCGGTGATCTTCAGCGCCGGCTCGCCGAAGAAATGCTCCGCACCCTGCTGTTCCAGCACCAGCAGCGCCCGCTGGATGGAGCCGACAGAAGCCTTGGAAATGAGGCCGAATTCCTTGGATAGTTCCGACGCGTTCTCGGCCATGTAATTCAGGAGCGAGGTGAGGTCCTTGAGATCGAGCAGCGGCAGCCCGGCCTTGTCGGCCAGCTTGAAGGCGATGTTGAGCACACCTTCCTGCGGCTCGGAGGCATCCATCAGACGGGCCAGCAAAAGCGGCCCCATCTCGGCGATCGTGGTGCGAACCCTATGCCCTTTGGTGCCGTAGAGATCCCAGAAGATCACCGGGAACTGTTCGAACTCGTAATCGGCAAAGCCGATCTGCTCGGCGCGTTTGGCGAGGAAATCCTTGGGCTCGCCCTTGGCCGCGACGCCGGAAAGATCGCCCTTGATGTCGGATGCAAAAACGGGAACGCCGGCCCGCGAAAAGCCCTCGGCCAGAACCTGTAGCGTCACGGTCTTGCCGGTGCCGGTCGCGCCCGTTACCAACCCGTGGCGGTTGCCGAACTTCATGTCGAGGAATTCGGCCTTGTTCAACGTGTCGTCAGGGTTGCGACTGCCGCCGATAAAGAGTTTCGCCTGATCGTCCGCATCAATATTCGCCATGCAACTATGCGCTCCCTAAACGCGTTCAATCCATGGCTTTTATAGGATGCGCTGAAGAGCCGGGCAACGGCTGAAAATCGGCCAAGTGAAAACTGACGCGAGAGGCGGCAGAAGAGGGGTGAATACGTGACGATGACGGACACAGCCGGACCGGCGGGAACTCGGACACTCGATGCGCAAGGCGTGCGCGATGCGCAGAGGGGTCGCCATGCGGATGGCCCGATGGGCATTCCGGCCCGCGGCCTCAAAGACGTGTTCTGGCGCGTCTATGCCGGCGTAACCGAAGATCGCATCACGCTGATCGCCGCCGGCGTCACCTATTACCTGCTGCTGGCGCTGTTTCCCGCCGCAAGCGCGCTCGTGTCGATCTACGGTTTCGTCGCCGATCCCGTGACGATTGCCGATCGGATCGCGTTTCTGAGCACGATCATGCCCGCCGAAGGGCTGAACATCTTTCTCGATCAGGTCCGGGCGCTTTCAAGCGAACGCGGCGCTACACTGTCGATCGGCCTGATTGCCGGTCTGGCCTTGGCCCTCTGGAGCGCCAACAACGGCATGAAGGCCCTGTTCGAGGCCATGAATGTCGCTTACGGCGAGCAGGAAAAGCGCGGCATCGTCAAGCTCAACCTGATGTCGCTGCTCTTCACGCTCGGCGCCATGCTGATTGCCATCGTCATCCTGTTTGCCATGGGCGTGGTCCCGGCATTGCTCAAATATTTCTGGCTCGACCAGTGGTCGGAAATGATCATCCGCATCGCCCGCTGGCCGTTGATGATGGTCTTCGTCACGCTCGGCATCATGGCGCTCTACCGGTTCGGCCCCAGCCGCGAGCCGGCCAAGATCCAGTGGCTGACCTGGGGTGCTGCCTTTTCTACCATTTTCTGGCTTCTCGCCTCGCTCGGCGTGTCCTACTATCTGGCCAACGTCGCCGATTACAATGCCACCTATGGCACGCTCGGCGCACTGATCGGCTTCATGGTCTGGACATGGGTATCCGTCATCATCGTGGTCGTCGGCGCCGAGATCAATGCCGAGCTCGAGCACCAGACCTCGGTCGATTCCACCACCGGCCATCCGAAGCCGATGGGGGCACGCGGCGCTGAAATGGCCGATACGGTGGGTGCTGCGGCCGAGGATTGATAAGCCGCCGGTTGCGCCAACCCGGGCTGCGTGGCACCAGTTGGAACACGCCTGTTGGCATCCGGCACGAGTCTATGTATGACCTTGACGTGAACGTCAAAACTGAGGAGATATTGATGAACGAGATGGTTACCCGCGTTGCCGACCGCGTCGGTCTTGCACCTGATGCGGCCGAAAAGGCGATCGGCATGATGCTGGGCTTCCTGCAGCGCGAGGCGGATGACGCTGCCGTGGCGCGGATGATCGAAGCCATTCCCGGCGCACCGGAACTGGTCGGCAAATTCAACGGCGAAGGTGCCGGTGGCGGCGGTCTGCTCGGCGGCCTGATGTCGAGCTTCGGCGGCGGCGGCATCATGACGCTCGGCCAGCAGCTGATGTCGCAGGGCCTCGGCATGGGCGAGATCACAGCACTCGCCAAGGAAACCATGGCTGTCGCACGCGAACACGCCGGCGACGAAACCGTCGATACGGTCATCGCATCGGTGCCTGGCCTCAGCCAGTTCGTCTGATTTCGAAACGCAATCCGAAAGCCGCTGGCACAACTGCCGGCGGCTTTTCTAAATGATCAGCTATGCTATAGGTCGGCGATGAGCGACAACATCATCAAGTTCCAGCGTCCGAAACCGGTCAAGCCACCGCGCAAGTCGCCGTTCAAAAACATGGCGCCCGGTGTGAAGCGCATGCTGTTCTGGGTCGCCATTATCGCGGGCCTGGTCCTGGCATTCCTCTATTTCCAGTTCGCCGGCAGCGCCCCTCCGGGCGTCTGAGCAAAACAACGCCGGCCGAACGTCAGCCCTTGGCGGCCAGCCAGATCACGTGCTTTGCGCCGCGCTTGCCATTGGCGCGCGTGTTCACCACGTCAGCCTGAAATCCCACTTCCTTCAGCCGCCGGGTGAAGCCCGCGTCGGGCCCTGACGACCAGACGGCGAGAACGCCGCCGGGCCGCAGCGCCGAACGTGCAGCGTAGAGACCACTCATCGTGTAGAGCCGGTCGTTGGAGGCCCGCGTCAACCCGTCCGGCCCGTTGTCGACATCGAGCAGGATCGCATCGAAGGCAGTGGTGGAGGAGCGGATCAACTCGCTGACATCGCCCTCGAAAATCGTCACGCGCGGATCGTCGAGGCAGCCCTTGAAGACAGGCGCCATCGGCCCTCGCGCCCAGTCGACCACGGCCGGTACCAGCTCGGCCACGGTCACCTGCGCATCCTCGGGCAGAACGGCAAGTGCTGCCCTCAGCGTGAACCCCATGCCGAGCCCGCCGATCAGCATCGAAGGCTTGGCCCTCTTGCCGATCTTCTCCTGCGCGAGTGTCGCCAGCGCTTCTTCCGAGCCGCTGAGACGGCTGTTCATCAGCTCGTTGGTGCCGAGCATGATCGAGAATTCCTGGCCGCGCTGCTTCAGACGCAGCTCGCCTTCCTCGCCGGGCAGGGCGCCGGGAATGGTTGCGCGGTCGAGCTGGATCCAGGGCAGCATGGGGGGATACCTCTTGGTCGGAGCGGCTTTGCTACAGAAGCGCAAAGGACGGGTCAATCCTGCGTGCCGGGGAGTTGACTTTCCACCGTATTCGCTCCATTTCACGCGCAAAGCGCTACCCGTTCGGGTGCCGCTCTTTCAAAGGACAAACCGAGATGAACCCCGACAGTCGAAGTTCGACGTCAACAGATAGACCTGCCGCTTCGGGGCTCTGAACCGTTCTTATCGGTGATGCGCTCCGGGGACCTCAATGGTCCGGAATAGGAGCCGTCATGCTGCGTATCCATGCCTATGACCACGACCGCCTTGTCGCGGCCGACGCCGTAATCGCCAGTGCAGCCGCCGATGCGACGTCTGTTGCTCCGCAGCCGCCTGTGATCTGGTACGACCTGATCAACCCGACGGCCAAGGAAGAGCGCGATGTCGGCTCCCGCCTCGGGGTTACCATTCCCACCCAGGACGAGATGGAGGATATCGAACTCTCCTCCCGGCTCTACCAGGAAGACGGCGCCGAGTTCATGACCATGACCGTGCTGACACGCCCGGATGCCGGCACGCCGCACAAGGTTCCCGTCACCTTTATCGTCAAGGGCCAGGTTCTCGTCACCGTGCGCTATTCCGAGCCGCGTCCCTTCGATGCCTTCATGGCGCGTGCCCGCAAGGGCAACGGGCTCGGCCTTCATTCGGCAACCGGCGAACTGATCATGACCGGTCTGGTCGAGGCGATCATCGACCGCATGGCGGATACGCTGGAGCGGCTCGGCAACGATATCGACCAGATCTCGCGCGATATCTTTGCGGCCAAGGCCTCCAAGGTCAACAAGAAGACGCGCGACCTGCAGGAACTGATCCGGGCGATCGGCCAGAAGGGCGAGTTCATCACCGTCGTGCGCGAAAGCCTCGTCAGCGTCTCGCGCGTCGTCGCCTATTATGCCGCCCTCGATGGTGTCGATCGCAAGCTGCCCAAGGAAATGCGCCAGCGCCTGAAACTGCTGCAGCGCGATGCCACCTCGCTTGGCGATCACTCGGCCTTCATGTCCGGCAAGATCAACTTCCTGCTCGATGCGACGCTGGGGCTGATCAATCTGGAGCAGAACCAGATCATCAAGATCTTCTCGGTTGCGTCCGTCGTGTTCCTGCCGCCAACGCTCGTCGCCTCGGTCTACGGCATGAACTTCGCCAACCAGCCGGAACTGCAATGGCACTACGGCTATCACCTGGCCCTCTGCCTAATGATCGTCTCGATGGCACTGCCGTATCTCTACTTCCGCCGCAAGGGCTGGCTGTAATCGCAAACGAAGACGGGCGAAGCATGCGCTCCGCCCGTCCTTGACTGATCTAGGCGGCAAGACGCTCTCTAGCGTTCCTGGATCTGCGGCACGAAATCCGGCAGAAGCTTGCAGGGCTCCTTGTAGATCTCGGCTTTCTTTTCACACAGGGCTGCCACCGTCTGCGGCGTCGGTTTCTCGCCCTTGTCGATCCAGCTCAGCATGGCGGAAAACAGCGCTGCATATTGCGGCGTCGAGAGCTTGGAATGCTCCGCCTCGTCCGAAAAGTTCTGCACCAGCAGCTCGCCATTGCCGGCCTTGTCCACCGTTTGGCGATAGATCGCCTCGTGATCGACAAACACGGTCGGATCGTTCTTGGCGTGCAGGGTGATGGTCGGCGCGACGATCTGGCCGGTGAGATCGGCATCATAGGCCATCAGCCGAGCCGCTTGCGGGTCCGCCTTGAACCGCTCGACACCCTTGTTCAGCGCCGCGTCGTCGTCCGATCCCTTGTACTGAACGTTGGAATTGTCGAACGGATTCTTTCCGTCCATGCGCCGCCAGACGATGTCGGAAAACAATCCGGTCGCCCAGCTCAAATGCGCCACCAGCGTCTTTTCCGGCACCTTGGTGACGGCGAGGATATTGGCGAGGTTCTTCGCTTGCTCTGGCGACCGCTTGTCCTTCGCAAGCGAGATGCCGGTGCATTCGTCGACGCGCTGCTGCAGCTCGTCACGCGACATCTTCGCGCCCTTGGGCAGGCCCTGCCAGACCGGATACTGCACTTCGTCGGCGCGCGGATGGTTCTTGCAGTAATACTGGTAGACGGCCCGCAGATCGGCGCGGAAGTCATAGCCATGGCCGCCGCCGGCGAGCAAGCCGCTGGTCAGCACCACGCCGTCGTAATTTTTGCGGCCCCGCCAGTCGAGTGCGTAGAGTTCGGCAGTCTTTGCCGCCACATTGCCGCCCCAGGACTGGCCGTGCAGCAGGACATGCTTCGGCTCCCCGAGAAGCGCGATCGCGATCTGGCGCAGAGTGTCGGTATCGGACGCCGCCATCCGCACGCCATAGCCTTCGCGGCGATAGTTGGAACCGGCCCAGGCATAGCCCTCCTGAACGGTGACCGCGAAACGCTCGAGATCCTCGACCGGATCGTCCGGCGTAGGCTTTGCGGTGCGTGGCCCGCCATGGGCATGAACGACAAGGGTGCCGTTCCAGTCCTTCGGCTTGGCGATCCAGTAATAGGCGCCGTGCAGATCCTGACCCGCAAAGCACTCGGTCCCTACAGGCATCGAACTCGGGCAGTCCTTGGGCGCCGGGTCCGCAGGCTTTTGCTGCGCGCTGGCGGTCAGGGCGGTAACAACCACCGCCGCCGCGGACATCAATATCGTTCTAAAATGCATGAAAACTCCTCCTCTTCCAGCCCGTGACAAGACCTATGGTTCTGGCTGGGAGAGGCAAGAGAAGACGTGGCCTCGGCTGCCGCATGGGGGAGGCTCGCCGGGCAATTGGGCGGGATCCCACACAAACCACGGCGGGAGTGTGTGGGAAGCGACCCAACAGACCTGTGGTCCGGACGGATGCCTTAAAGCCGGATCAGTCCCACTCGGGCGCGAGATGCACCGGCGATACGATGCGTCCGTCTGTCCGCGACAGCGCAAACACCGCTTCCATTTCCTGCGGCGAGAGCGAGAAGTCGAAGATGTCGTAATTCTCCGGCAGCCGGCTTTCCGTCGCGGTCTTCGACAGCGCGATCACGCCCTCCTGCTGCACGGCCCAGCGCAGCACGACCTGAGCGGCGGTCTTTTTGTACTTCGCGCCGATCTCCTTCAACACCTCGTCCTTCGGCACCGCACCATCGGCCATCAGGTAATAGGCGGTCACCGACATGCCGGTCTTGCGCGCTTCCATCAGCACCTTGGTCTGGTCGAGATAGGGGTGATATTCCACCTGGTTGTTGACGATCGGCGCATCGGACAACTTCACCGCTTCAGCCATCATCGCGGTCGAAAAGTTGGAAACGCCGATATTCTTGACCTTGCCTGCGGTTCTCAGCTCGTTCAGCGCGCCGATCCGGTCGGCCAGCGGCATTTCGCTCTGCGGCCAGTGCAGAAGCAGAAGGTCGACGTGATCCGTCTTCAGCTTGGCAAGGCTTCCGTCCACCGAAGCGATAAAGGCATCGTGACCGACGCGGTCGACCCAGACTTTCGTGGTGAGAAAGATGTCGTCGCGCGGAATGCCCGACTGACGAAGAACGTCGCCGACAGCCTGCTCGTTCTTGTAGATCTGCGCAGTGTCCACATGGCGGAAGCCGAGTTTAAGGGCTTGCGGCAGAATGCGATGAACATCCGCATCGGGCATGCGGAACGTGCCGAAACCGAGAGCTGGGATATGGGCGCCGTTGGCGTTGACGGTTTGCATCATGTACTCCTTGGAAAAGGGGGCCCGACGGGGAGCCGGGCAAAGAAGAGGCACACTCTAGATGGGCCGTGAAATCCGGCGATCAAGCAGCGACCGGCCCAGGATCACCCGACCGGCTGCGACAAATCGGCTCGAAAGAAGGCCCTGGAGGCCGCGCAATCCACCTCGTCAGGTCTCTTTGCGCGCCCGTTTCGCCCGTCTCGCGACTCGACCGAACCGCTGTTTCAGAAAGTTTGATGTCCGGTACCGCACGCCGCTTGGTCGCTCGGGATCGGCAATGTCCGATTCAGCCAGCAATTCCTCGTCGGCACTCAGCTCCCGCATCTTGACCGGCAGCAGACCTCGGCCGCTCTGTCGGTTCAAGGCCTCGATGGCCGCGATGATCGACCCGTCATGCGCTGCAACCGCGTCACGCACTTCCTGCGGTTCGCGCCCAAGATGTTCGGCGATGAGATCGTCGCGGGTGCTGACGATCTTCTCGCTCAGCGTGTCCTCACCCGGCTGCGCCTCGAGGATGAGGTCGCATTCCGTATCGTAGCCCATCGAGCGGTTGTTAAGATTGGCCGAGCCGATTTTCACGATCCGGTCGTCGGCAAACATCATCTTGGCATGCACATAGATCGACGTGCGGGCCTCGTTGACAGGGTAGTAGATCCGGAAGCGATCATGAACATCGGCGTCCTTCACCATCTTCATCAGCCGAATGCGGGCGCTGTCCATCGCCTTGGCTTCCAGCCAGCCTTCGCAGCCCTCCGGATTGATCAGCACGATTTCCGGTCCGTCGGGCTCCTTCAGCCGTTCCGCCATGGCCTCTGCAATACGGCGCGAGGCGAAATACTGGCTCTCGACATAAAGCGTCTTTTTCACCGAACCGATGATCGCAAGCTTGGCCGTCTCGATCTCGACGATCTGGCTGCGCCCCTCGTATTCAGGCGCGGTGCGGGCGATGCCGATCGAGATGTCGCGAAACCCGACCTCCAGCTCGTCCGGCCAGGGATCGTTCTCCGTGGCGGTATTCTCGTCGGGCGGATCGAGCGTCTCGTCGGTTGCCAGTTTCCAGCGCCGCCGTGCGACTTCGCCGAGCGCCCGTGCGGCCTCGCCGGAAAGGCAGGTGGTGGCATCGTGCCAGGGACCTTGCGCAAACCCCATCGGCGACTTGCGCAACGGCTCGTCTTCCGAATGATCGCGACTGTCCCAGCGCCCAACGGTCATGTCGATCCCGCCGCAGAATGCCACTTCGTCGTCGATGACGAGAAGCTTCATGTGATGTGCCGACAGCGCCGGATGCGCGCCGTCGAGCTTCAGATGGATGCGCTTGTCGAACATCCATTTGAGAATATAAAACGGCGTTTCACCGCGAGTGATCGAATTGATCAGCCCGATATCCCATTTGAGAATGCGAATATCGAGCCCGTTGTTTCGCTCGGCGAGCGCGTTCAGAAACTTGCCAAGCTCGTCGGGCCATTCTTTCTTCGCGGCCTTGTCAGCCTTGCCATCCTTCTTGCCCGGCTCCAGCTGGATGCGCGTGTCGAAATCCCAGCCGATCAGGTAGATCGACTTTTTCGCCTTCGTCATTGTGCGCTTGGCGAAGCGAAAGAAATCGGCTGCATCGATGATGATGGAAAGTCTGTCCGCCTTGGCAATCCGCCAGCACGTGTCGCCTTCGTTGAGGATGCTTTGCATCGATCCAGTCGCCCCAGTCTTCGTCTTTTCGGTTATCGAGGATATAGGGCAGCGCCGCGCTGCTTCTACGGGAAATATACAAGGATCGGTGGAGTAATGCGCAGCCGCGTCATCCTGCATTTCTGCGATCGCGATGACTGCTGACCGCGATCGCAATCAGGATCAGCGGCCACAGGCACGACAGCAAAAGTCCCATGATCCTGTCGAAGCTCCAGGGAAGCCGTCGTGTCACACCCTCGGCCAACGTCATCCCGAAGAACGCGGTCGCTACCGTCAGGTACACTATGGTGGCTAGAGTCGTCATGGGTCTCGCTGGCACGGTACCGGTCATCGCGATGGGGTCGCACGCGCCCCCGAAAGCGTTCAAACACGGATCGAGCCCGCCGTCCTCAACTTTTATGAGAGAGTGCCAGATTTCGCACTGCCGGCCCCGACGGGCGGCATCACGCTTTTAAGCGTGCATCGCTTCGATTTCGCGTGCCACCATCTCCTGCAGCCGCCAGAGATTGCGGTCGCGGATGCCGAATTCGGCCAGATGCACGACGGTATTATAGAGATACTCGGCACAGGAACCGCGATGGCCACAGGCGCGTGCCAGAACCGGCGCCACATCCTGCAGCGGCGGAAGCGGCCGGATGATCCGCGGGCTCTTGCCTCCGGCCCAGAAAGTCAGTGCCCGGATCGTCTCGCCGCCTTGCGTCCGCACGGGGAGAAAACGGAAGGTCGAAAGGCTGTCCTTGTGGCTCACCTCGCGGCGCAGCGCCTTGTCGATCTGCTCGCGTTTCTCCGAATCGGACACCCGGTAGATCACGCCGTCGCAACGACCGCCGCGCGACAGCATCATCATCAGCCCCGGCTGGTCCGGCGAACCGCGGCCCCGTTCGATATGGAGCGAAAACGACCGATGCCAGCCATAGGCCGTCGCCCGCTGGCAGGCGATCGAATCGAAGCCCGGCTTCCAGATCAGCGAGCCATAGGCAAAGATCCACAAAGGCTCATCGCCGATATCCTCCACCAGCCGCTCGGTAATCTCGGCGTAGTCGGCATCCGTCAGCGGCTCCCAGGTCGGCGGTGCGCCGGGATCCATCTCGTCGCGAAAACACAGGTCGACCAGGTCCTGCGTCAGCGACATGGACGATGACTTGAGAGCCGTTGAGGTGAGGGCGCCTGAGCTGGACATGGCCTCTGCGTTGTAAAAAAATGAGTGCGTAAACGGGAGGTGAGGCTCAAGACTGCAAGCCCGGACGGCTGCTGTCAACGTTTTTGGGCCGCGTCTGTGAAGGATTTGCTGCGTTGCCGCAGAGTGGCCCCACTGTTCTGGTCGAAGGGATCACGCAACGTTTCAGACGGAAATGTTCGCGTTATTCTGCGTGAGAGGGAGTTTTCGATACATGCGCTGGTTGTTTCTCATTGTCCTTGGCCTGCTGGTGGCCGTCATTTTGTCAATCACCCTGATGCAGAACGACAGTCGTCAGCTGGGTAGCGATAACCTGTTGCAGGGAGCGCCGGGCAGTCCGCGCCAGCCATCGGACTCGCCGCTTCTTCCGGCACCCGCACCGCAGCGAGCGCCCTGACCATGAGACGGCGGCAATTCGGGGTGCCATCAATATTTGTGATGAATCATCTCGGATTGTCGCTTGACCTTGAGGGCTCCGGGGATTTCATTCACGCCAAATTTTAGCGACCCCCGCCAAGCTTTGAAGACCCGAAGGAGAATATCATGGCCGTCGACACATCCCCTCGCTCCACCACCTGGACTTACGTGGATGGTGAGTGGGTGGAAGGAAATCCGAAGCTGATCGGACCCACCTCGCACGCCATGTGGCTGGGCACGACTGTGTTCGACGGCGCCCGCTGGTTCGACGGCATCTCTCCGGATCTCAACATGCACTGCCAGCGCGTCAACCGCTCGGCCATCAATATGGGCATGAAGCCGGTCATGGCCGCAGAAGAGATCGAGCGGCTGGCGCTGGAAGGCGTCAAGAAGTTCGACGGCAAGACGGCGATCTACATCAAGCCGATGTACTGGGCCGAACACGGTCTTCCCACCAGCGTGGTTGCCGCCGATCCGGAATCGACCCGCTTTGCGCTCTGCCTGTTCGAAGCTCCGATGCACACGGCAAAGGCTTCGTCGCTCACCGTGTCGCCCTTCCGCCGCCCGAGCGCCGAAGTCGCCATGACGGCCGCCAAGACCGGTAGCCTTTATCCCAACAGCGGCCGCATGATCGTCGAGGCGCAAAGCCGCGGCTTCGACAATGCGCTCGCGCTCGACATGAACGGCAATGTCGCCGAAACCGCATCCTCGAACATCTTCATGGTCAAGGACGGCGTGGTCATGACGCCGATCGCCAACGGCACGTTTCTGGCCGGCATCACCCGGTCGCGCGTGCTGACCCTGTTGCGCGGTGCCGGCTTCGACGTGCGCGAAGTCACGCTGACTGCTGCCGATTTCGCCAATGCCGACGAAATCTTCACGTCCGGCAACTATTCCAAGATCGCCCCGGTGAACCGGTTCGAGGACCGCTCCCTGCAGGAAGGTCCTGTCGCCCGCAAGGCGCTCGAACTCTACATGGACTGGGCACGCTCGACCAAGGGCGAAGACGTCTGATTGACGAGGGACGGCACCCGATCCAGGCGCCGTCCCTCAACCATTCTTTGCAGCGTTAAAGCGCTTCGTATCCGAACACTTTCGCCAGAAATTCCACGGCGCGGCCGGCACCGGCGCCGGAAATCGTGTGTCCGAGCCCGGGCTCGATCGATGTCTCCACGTCGAAACCATGCTTCGCCAACGTGTCGGCCGCCTGTTCGCTTTCCCATGACGGGATGACGTCGTCGGCGGTGCCATGCACGAGAAACACTGGCATCTTCGTGGAGGGCGACAGCGGCTCGGGCGAAGACAGCCGGCCGGAAAAACCGACCACCGCACCCACGCCAAACCGTCCGTTTGCGATCGCGTCGAGCGCCATGATCGTTCCTTGCGAGAACCCCACCAGCGCGACCCGATCAAGCCTGCCGGCAAAGCCGTTGTCCGCGATGATACCGTTGATCAAGGCATCGAACCCCGGCCGTGCCGCCGCAATCCGCGCGCCGCGATTTTCCGGCGTGACGCCCGCAACACTGAACCACTGGTACCCGGCACCAAAGCTTGAAGGCTCCGGCGCATCGGGCGAAACGAAGACGGCATCGCCAAGCGTCCCCGCCCATTCCTCCCCAAGCGGCGCCAGATTGTCGCCACTGGAGCCGACACCGTGCAAGAGGATGACGAGAAGGTTCGGGCTTTTCGTTTCGGCCATGGAAGACATACCTTTGCAGATGAGGATCGGACGTCGGAGAACACTCCGCTACGGCCCCCGGAGGAAACCGCGATACCCGTTATCTAGCGCGCCAGCCGCCAAAGGGACAGGTGCAGGGCAGCGGATGTGGGATGTTGCGATGGGCTGGAAGGTTAGAGATCGTGAGCGCTTTGTTCACGCAAGTCCATGTGCGCCTCGATGCGTCGGCGCACGTCCTGCATCGGAATGACCCTCGAAGGATCATGGGCCTTGATCGTCGGGACAACCTCGCGGCGGATCCAGTCCTCGGTTTCGCTGTCGCGACCGGCCAGCTGCCGAAGACCTTCAGTCAGCACTGCGCTCTCGTCAGAAAACTCGCCGGACGCGACCTTCTTGTCCACGAGATCCGCCAGATCATCAGGAAGCATGACTGTAAAAGAACGGTTGTGGCGCATAGGATTCTCCCGGGAGACTTCTCGGTGAGATTGTATCATCTGTCCCGGTTTAGACCAAGCCGCTTCAGATGATCCGCACCGCAGCCGTACCGATGATGATCAGTGAAACGGCGACCATCAGCGGTTTGGTCGGCAGTCGCTTGACGATCAGCGCTCCGAACGGGGCCGCCAGCACGCCGCCGAGGATGAGGCCGAGCGCCGACGACAGTTCGGACCAGCCGAGCGTGGCGATGAAGGTCGCCGAGATCACCGTCGTTACCGCAAATTCGGTGAGGTTCGTGGAGCCGATCACCTTCTTTGGTTCATGGCCGCGGCCGAGAAGCGAACTGGTGACGATCGGCCCCCATCCGCCGCCGCCCATGGCATCGAGCACGCCGCCCGCACCGCCCACATAGGGCACGATCCGGTCATGGATGTCGCGCCTGAAGGCCGGGCAGAAGGCCTTGTAGAGAATGTAACATCCGACCAGCATCAGATAGACCGAGACGAACGGCTCGATCGCCTTGCCGTCGATACTGGACAGGAGATAGGCGCCGATCGCGCCGCCGATCATGCCGGCCGGCGCCAGTCGTTTGACCAGCCGCCAGTCGACGTTGCGATGGTAGAGATGCGAGGCGCCTGATGCAGCCGTCGTGAAACACTCGGTCACATGCGTCATGGCGCTGGCGACTGCCGGCGGCACGCCGAAAGCAAGCAGACTAGTGGTGGTGAGAACGCCGAACGCCATGCCGAGCGCGCCATCGATGATCTGCGCGAAAAAGCCGATTGCCACGAAGATCATGAAATCGGACGTCAGAAAGTCGAAGGTCAAGAAATCAAACACGGCAGCCCTCCCGGCAGTGTTTCATGCCCGGAAAAGTCTGCCGTGGTGGAAAAGTTCCCAAACGCTGCCACCCGCGCGGTCGCGGATGTTACTTGCCAGGTTTTGCCCTCAGCATGTCGGCGGAGATCTCGCCACCCACTTCGGCCTTTTTGGTCTTCTTGTCGTAGGCGCAGATCGTGCTGATCCTGACCTTGGCGCCTTTGGCTTTGCCGGTGACGACCGCAAGCCCATAGGACTGGCTTCCGAACGGATCGACCACGGCCCTTCCGTTCTCGATTAGGTCTTTCGAGGCCGCCACACACGCCTTGCCGACGTCAGCCTGAAACGTCGTCCACGCATCGTCGGAAGCTGCGTGGGCCGTCACGGCGGTGGTTGCGCAAACGAGGAGGATCGGTGCCACAAAGTTTTTCATCGTCAATTTTCTCCGGTTTCTGCATTCGGTGCGAAAGCGATTGATTCCTCTCGCTAATGCTTGGAAAATTCAGCAATTTCTTGTCGATTGAGCGGTTGTTTTTGGAAGGTTCACCGTTGCCTCTTCCCCTTCGCGCTCCTATGTTCCAGCACGACCTTCACCCACGGTGTTTGCCAAAAGGAGTATACCAATGGCTTTCGAACTTCCCGAACTTCCATACGATTACGAAGCCCTTGCGCCCTTCATGTCGAAGGAAACGCTGGAATACCACCACGACAAGCACCACAAGGCCTATGTCGACAACGGCAACAAGCTGGCGGCCGAAGCCGGCATGGCCGAGCTGTCGGTCGAGGACGTCGTCAAGAAGTCCTTTGGCACCAACCAGGGCCTCTTCAACAATGCTGCCCAGCATTACAACCACGTCCATTTCTGGAAGTGGATGAAGAAGGATGGCGGCGGAAACAAGCTGCCGGGCAAGCTCGAAACCGCGATCACATCTGATCTCGGCGGCTACGACAAGTTCAAGGCTGATTTCATTGCAGCCGGCACCACGCAGTTCGGCTCCGGCTGGGCCTGGCTTTCGGTGAAGGATGGCAAGCTCGTCATCTCCAAGACCCCGAACGGCGAAAACCCGCTGGTCCACGGCGCAGAGCCGATTCTCGGCGTCGACGTCTGGGAACATTCCTATTACATCGACTATCGCAACGCCCGCCCGAAGTATCTCGAGGCGTTCGTCGATAGCCTGATCAACTGGGATTACGTGCTGGAACGCTACGAAGCCGCGTCCAAGTAAGCGCAACAATTGCTGATTTACCAGACACCCGGTGCCGCAAGGCGCCGGGTGTTTGCGTTTCTGATCACCCGATGTCTGATCCAGCCTGGCGATCGTCAGGCGACGCTGTCCGCCAACGCGCGATCGATCTGAAGCGCTTGAAAAACATGACTTTGCATTGGGTTTGACGGCTTCTAGAATCGAGCGCTAAATTACGAAATCGTGACTTCTTTCGGTCATGTAAGCTTGCCATCATCATTACGCGAATGCGTTGATGATGTGAGACGCAGACATCACATCGTTTTAGGGATCGGAGCCGGAAATGAAATTCAGAACTATCGCCATGACGACCGCGGCACTCTGTCTCGGCTTCACCGCTGTCCTTGCGCAGGATGCGGTGGTCGAGAAGCGCGAACAGATGATGAAGCAGGTGGCCGCCTCCACGGCAGCCATGCGCAACATCGCCAAAGGCGACAAACCCTACGACGCCGATGCCATCAAGACCGCGCTGACCACGATCAGCACCAATATGAAGGCCTTCCCGGACCAGTTCCCTGTCGGATCCGAAGCCAATTCGGAAGCATCGCCGGCGATCTGGAAGAACGAAGCCGATTTCCGCGCCAAAGCGAACAAGCTTGCCTCCGATGCCGACATGATCCTCGCTTCGATGCCGACCGATGCCGCAGGCGTCCAGAAGGCCGTTGGGACGCTCGGCGCCAATTGCGGCTCCTGCCACGAGACCTACCGCCTGAAGAAGTAGCGCACGCCTGCATGCTTGAACGGCTGTCGCAAAGGCAGCCGTTCCGTTGCGCATCAATGTCGGAGGAAAGTTGGCGATGGCCGCAAGATGGGCAAAAGTGTTGGGCATCGGCGTGGTCATTATCGCCGCCGGTGCCGTTGCCGGCTGGGCACTGACAAAGCCGCAGCCGCATGAGGCAGGCTACTGGTCGAGCGTCGGTCAGCCCGATCTTGCCAAGGGCGAACAATTGTTCTGGGCGGGCGGCTGTGCCGGTTGTCATGCAGCTGAAGGTGCCGAAGGCGACGCCGCAAAGATCCTGTCCGGCGGACTGGCGCTGAAAAGCCCGTTCGGCACCTTCCACGTCCCCAATATCTCGCCCGATCCCAAAGCCGGCATTGGTTCCTGGACGCTTGCCCAATTCGGCGATGCGATGACGAGAGGCGTCGGCCCGAACGGCGAGCATCTCTACCCGTCCTTTCCCTACGGCTCCTACGCGCGCCTGTCGGCAGCCGACGTCAACGACCTCTACGGCTACATGAAGACCCTGCCGCCCAGCAGCAATGTCGCGCCGCCACACGAACTGGGCTTTCCCTTCAACCAGCGGCTTGCGGTCGGCGGCTGGAAGCTCCTCTATTTCGACGACGGCCCGCGCGTCGAACTCGCTTCCGCCGACGACAAGGTCAAACGCGGCCAGTTCCTGGTCGAAGGTCCCGGCCATTGCGGCGAGTGCCACACGCCCCGCAACGCGCTCGGTGGCTTCGAAAAAGGACAGTGGCTGGCCGGCGGTCCCAACCCGGAAGGGCAGGGCAGCATTCCCAACATCACCCCCGGCTCCAAGGACATCGGCGCCTGGAGCGAGGACGAGATCACCGAATACCTCGCGACCGGCTTTACCCCCGATTTCGACAGCGTCGGCGGATCCATGGTGGAGGTTCAGAAGAACATCGCGCATCTGCCGAAAAGCGACCTGCAGGCCATCGCCGCCTATCTGAAGGCGGTGCCGGCAAGGTAAGGCTGGCGTGCTTGCCGCACGACGTTGTTGTGCTATATTTATAGCACAAACGAGGTAAGCCATGACCGTTATTACCAAGATCAGGCGGCAGGGCGGGGCAGCCGTCGTGACAATTCCGCCTGCCATTCTCAAGACGATGGAACTGCAGGTCGGCGATCAGCTGTCGCTTGAAATGCACGACGGTGAACTCGTCGTAAAGCCGATCAGAAAGACCCCGCGGCGCTATAAGCTTAGCGAGTTGCTCGAAGGCGGCGAGGTCGTCTCCAGCCTGAATGCGGACATGGCCTGGGCGATGGAGGGAGACCCCGTCGGCCACGAGATTTCATGATGGTCCGCAGCAACGTACCCAATCGCGGTGATGTTTTCTGGATCGATCCCAACCCTGTCGCGGGCCGGGAAATGAAGAACAGGCATCGGTTCGTCGTGATCACCCCGCGGGCGATCAACGCATTGGGCGTCAGCATGACGGTGCCGATCACCACCGGTGGCGCCTTGACCCGGGATGTCGGTCTGGCCGTTGCTGTCACCGGCCACGATACGACGGGGATCGCCGTCTGTAATCAGGTTCGCAGCTTCGATATACCGGCCAGAATACTGGCCAAGACCGCGAAATACATCGAGACATTGGACGAGGCGACGATGGATGACATCGTCGCTCGTGTGGTCAGCGCGATCGATCCCGCGTCGGAATAACGTGGTTGCGCTGCACTGACAGTATGGTCTGTCCCGCTCATCCGGTCAGTATGGCCAGGTCCCACCCTCACACCAACGTCTGCATATACCGCATGCCCGTCACCGGGCGTGGCTTGAAATCCATCTGTTCGTAGAACTTGTGGGCGGCGAAGTTGCCGGTGGCGGCGCTGACCGAGAGATAGCCGCAGCCTGCATTGCGGGCAATGTCGCGGGCGCGCGAGACGAGATGCTGGCCGATGCCGTGGCCACGGTGACCGTCGCGCACGAACAGGTGGTGCAGGTCCATGCCGCGGCTTCCCTGCTGCGCGCGGTAGAGCGGCACCAGAATGGCGTAGCCGATCAGGGCGTCGCCCGCGTCAGCAACCAGTGCGGTGATCCAGGGCAGGTCGCCGAAAAGGTCGCGTTCCAGCATTTCGGGGGTGATGTCGGCCAGATCGTTGTGATGCGCGGCAAGGGCTGCGATCATCTCTTTCAACTGCGGCAGGTCGTGACGCTTGGCGGCGCGGATCGTCACCACGGCCGGGCGCGGCAGTGAGATCTCGCGGTCTTCAATCGAAATCGGGGGCATTCCGGCATTCCTTTTCGGTCTCGTCGTGCCGTCAGGTGCCCTTAGAAACAACCAAGCCGCCTGACGGCGGCTTGTTGACATGATGAACTGTCGAGCCGCCCTTTACAGGTAGGCCCAAAAATACGTTGCGGCGGTGGTGGTGCACGTAATCATCATGACAACTTTTCTGCGCCGTAATAAATTGCTTGTCAAGCGGGTGTTGATGACTGTCTCGGTGGCGTGAGGAGTGCTACAGTCAGTGCTGTCTTGAAAGCGAGGGCCGTGATGAAGAACATCGCGTTGAGCAAGGACGCAGAGCGTTTCATCAGAAAACAGATCGAGTCCGGCCGCTACGAGAATGCCGATGAGGTCATCGATGCCGGTCTCCAGATGCTTGAAAGCAACGAGCAGCCCTTGGAGGATTGGCTTCGGAACGAAATTCCAAGCCGGTATGACGAGCTGATCGGCGGCAGGACCGAACCCGTTTCGATTGACGATGCTTTCTCGCGTCTGGAAGACAGGCACCGCGCCCGCCTTGCCGCCGAAGCGAAATCTGCCGACGAAGGCCGATAAGGTCCATGGGGAACCGGTATGCGATCATCTTGCATCCGGAAGCCGAGCGTGAAGTTGCAGAGTTCTACGATTACGTCGCTGACCGTGCCGGCCCGACCGTCGCCTGGACCTATGTGACGAAACTGCGTGCTTTTCTCAATGGTCTCGCTGATTTTCCGGAGCGAGGAACAGTGCGCGAGAGCGAGGTCCCGGGCATCCGTATCATCGGCTATCGGCGCAGTGTCAGCATAGCCTTTGTCGTGCGCTCTTCCGAGGTGATCATCCTCGGTCTCTTCTTCAGTGGCCGTCTGGTGAGCGATGACATACTGCGCAACCGCCTCTAACCCCTCAATGCTCCCCCTCGCAAAGCCCGTGATCCGAGAGTGAGCGGATCACGTAGCAGTCCTTGATCGCGTGGTTGCCGTCGCAGTGGGACACGATGCGCTCGAGTTCCTCCTCGAGCTTCTTCAGCTTGGCGATCTTTTCGCGCACGCCGGAAAGATGCTCCGCTGCGATCCGGTCGATATCGCCGCAGGGCTGTTGCGGATGCGAACCGAGCGCGATCAGCTCACGGATGGCGGAAATGTCGAGGCCGAGATCGCGGGCGTGGCGGATGAAGGCCAGCCGATCGAGATCGCTGCGCTCGTAGCGCCGCTGGTTCCCTTCAGATCGCGTGGCAGCCGCCAGCAATCCCATCTGCTCGTAATAGCGGATGGTTGGCACTTTGACGCCGGTTCTTTTGGAAAGATCGCCGATCGATAGCATGGCAGGCTCAAACCTCTAATGTCTGGAGGTTGAGATAGGACGCATTCACCACAGGTACAAGGATCAGCGTGTTGGCTTGAAGGGCGCCTTCAGGGAATGTTAACCCTGAACGGGGATTGTCACCGCGGTGACGGGCCATGATCGCCCAAACGGCGATCAGGAGAATTCCTGGTAGATGTCCTGAACCCAGGCCTGCTGCACGGGAGCGGTGGCGCCGCTGGTGGCAAAGGTCGAAGCGCTGTCGTCGCCGGCATCGAGGGCCCACAGGGCGCTAACCAGCGAGCTTGCAAACAGTGTGCTGCTGCCGGTCAGCGAACCGCTGGAACGGGTAGACGCAGGTGTGTCGCGCTGCTGGGTTTCGTCCTGCTTGCGATCGATGTCGACCGCCCGCTGGGGGTAGTTGTAGCCGCTGAGGCCACTATCGATCTTCATGGCGCCGCCTCGATCTCGCTTGGGTTAAGTAAGAGTTAACGCCTGAAGCTTGCGCGAAGCTTGCGCCGGGAGATATCCGGCCGGTTTTGGGGCTTGACAGCGCGCCTGGGACTTATTCGCGCCGCCGCCATTTCTGTCGAAAAATCAGCGATCTGACGGGAAAACCGAACGCCGCCAGGGCATATGCGCGTTTCCGCATATCCAAAACGATTTTTCCCACAAAAAAAGCCGCAGCACCCGATCGAGGCGCTGCGGCGATTGTCATTCGAGGTGACCGATTCTGCGGCGATCCGCCCGGTCAGGCTTTCCCGGCCACCTTGATCGCGAATGCATATTCGAAGGCGATCTCTTCCAGACGCTGGAAACGCCCCGACTTTCCGCCATGGCCGGCAGCCATATTGGTCTTGAGCAGGATCGGTGCCGAGCCGGTCGAGAATTCGCGAAGCTTCGCCACCCACTTGGTCGGTTCCCAGTAGGTCACGCGTGGATCGGTGAGGCCGGAAATGGCAAGGATCGGCGGATAGGGTTTTGCACCCACGTTGTCATAAGGCGAGTAGGCGGCGATCCACTGGTACTCTTCCAGGCTCTCGATCGGGTTGCCCCATTCCGGCCATTCCGGCGGCGTCAGCGGCAGCGTATCGTCGAGCATCGTGTTGAGCACGTCGACGAACGGAACGGCCGCGATAATGCCCGCGAACTTTTCCGGCGCCATGTTGGCGATCGCGCCCATCAGCATACCGCCGGCCGAGCCGCCTTCGGCAATGATGTTCTCATAGGACGTAAAGCCCTCGGTAACCAGGTGGTCGGCAGCGGCGATGAAATCCTTGAACGTGTTTTCCTTGGCTTCCATCTTGCCCTCTTCGTACCAGGCAAAACCCTTGTCCTTGCCGCCGCGGATATGGGCGATGGCATAGATGAAGCCGCGATCTGCCAGTGACAGGTTGTTGGTGGAGAACGATGCGGGGATGGTCATCCCATAGGCGCCGTAGCCGTAGAGCAGGCAAGGCGCGGTGCCATCAAGCGGCGTGTCCTTGCGGTAAAGCAGCGACACCGGCACCAGCTCGCCGTCATGGGACGTGGCCATCACGCGGCGGGTCACGTAATCTGCGGCATTGTGGCCGGAGGGGATCTCCTGCGTCTTCAAAAGCGTGCGCGTCCGGCTCACCATATCGTAGTCGTAGAGCTGGGTCGGCGTCGTCATCGACGAATAGGAAAAGCGGATGACGGTGCTGTCATATTCGGCAGCGCCGGAAAGCCCCAGCGAATAGGCTTCCTCGGCAAAGGCGATCGAATGTTCCTCGCCGGTCCGGCGGTCGCGGATGATGATCTCCGGCAGACCCTGGTTGCGCTGCAGCCAGATCAGGTGCTGCTCATAGGCCATGTGCGAAATGATCAGCCGGCCGGGCTCGTGCGGTACGATCTCTTTCCAGTTCTCCTTGCCCGGTGCCGCAAACGGCGCCTCGACGATCTTGAAGTCCTTGGCATCGCCGTCATTGGTGAGGATATAAAAGACATCGCCGCCTTCGGTCATCGAATACTCGATGCCCTCTTCGCGCGCCGCCACCAGCTTTGGTTCCGCGGTGAGGTCGGAGGTCGGGATGAGGCGGTATTCCGAGGTTTCGTGGTCGTGGATATCGAGATAGATCACGTCGTCCAGCAGCGATCCGCCGACCCCCATGAAGAAGCCCGGATCCTTTTCCTCAAACACTAGCCGGTCGTCCGACTGCGGCGTGCCGAGAATGTGGTGGAAGACCTTGGAGGGACGATGGTTCTCGTCCTGCAGCGTATAGAAGAAGCTCTTGCCATCAGGCGCCCAGACGCCGCCGCCGGCAGTGTTTTCCAGCACGTCCGACATGTCTTCGCCGGTCGAAAGATCGCGCACCCGCAGGGTAAAGTATTCAGAACCCTTGTCGTCGTAACCCCAGATGCCCTTGGAATGGTCCGTCGCATGGTCGATTCCGGCCAGACGGAAATAATCCTTGCCCGTCGCTTCCTTGTCGCCGTCGAGAAGGATCGTCTGATCGCCGCCGTCGCGCGGGGTGCGGAAATACTTTGGCTGCTCGCCGCCGGTGACGAACAGCGATCCGTAGGCAAACGGTCCGTCCTTCATCGGCACGGAGGAATCGTCTTCCTTGATGCGACCGCGCATTTCGGCAAACAGCGTCTTCTGCAATGCAGCCGTGTCGCCCATCGCCGCTTCCATATAGGCGTTCTCGCCCTCCAGATGGGTGCGGATCTCAGGATCGAGGATCGACGGATCCTTGAACATCTGCTGCCAGTTGTCGGCCCGGAACCAGGCATAGTCGTCGGTGCGGGTAATGCCGTGACGGGTATCCGTCACCGGCTTCTTCGCCGCGACCGGAGGCGTGGGCAGATTTTCGAACGGCATTTTCGGGGAGGGGGCCAAGGAAGCACTCCGAAGTCATGAAGGGAGTGCCAGAGATAGGGACGGCCGGACCATGAGGCAAGCGGGCAAGCCGCCTGAGCCTACTTCTTCTCAGGCTCGCGGGACTTGGCGAGAGGGGCGAGGTCACGGTGCTGCTGCTAGAATATGAAGGCGACGACCAATGATAGCCCAATGCCACTCATCAGGAATACCATCGCCAGTTCGGCTGTCATCTGTTCAGTCCTCCAAGCATGATACCAATTCCGGCCCTATCCACCTAAAGAATACGCGCCAGGATAATTCCCGCTCTGGTAGGTGGTCAACGACGAATCCGTCTTTTAGTTTCCGCCCCGTCCGAGTCACTTTGGATAGGATTCCATGACGATACTGCTGCCCGCCCGGGCATCCATGACAGGCGCTCTCCTGATTTGCGCCGCCTCCACCCTGCCTGCCCACGCGCTCGACGGCCGCATTGTTCGCCAGCTGAACGCCCTTGCACCGGAAGAAAGAGTCGAACAGCGCTGCGATCTCGAGGCGATGGATCGCCTGCGCAAGGAAGGCGATTTCCGCCCCGATAAGGTGATTGCCTACACGTTTTCAGACCCGGTCGGGAACGACAACGGCCTCAAGGCAACCGGCGCAGCGTTCCGCAGCGGCGGTGACTGGTTCAAGCTGAAATTCAAGTGCGAGACCAACGCTGAAGGGCTCAGTGTCACTGCCTTCGACTACAAGGTCGGGTCGAAGATCCCGCGCGAGGAATGGGACAAGTACTACCTTTACGACTGACGGGTCGCCGACATCGCCGGGCTTTAGCCCGGCAGATGCGGAACGGTCTTCTTTTCTGGAAACAGTTCCGACAGTACGGTCATCATGATCAGCGACAGGGGCAGCGCCAGCATGGCGCCGACGGCACCCCACATCCATGTCCAGAACAGGATGGCGACGAACACGACAAAGGGATTGATCTCCCACTGCCGGCCCATGATCGCGGGGAAGATCAGGTTTTCCATCAGCAAGTGCACCGAGAAGAACACGATCGCGGGCAACAGTCCAAGGAGAAGGGTGTCATGCGTGATGATGCCACCTGCTGCAACCGCGAGGGTCATGATCGTGATCCCGAGAAACGGGATGAAGCTCGACAGGAATGCGAACAGACCCCAAAGAAGCGGCATGCTGAGGCCGCCGAAATAGGCGATTGCGATCATCACGATGCCGAGACCGAGATAGAGCACGCTCGCAGTCGCAAAATAATAGCCGAGAACCTGATCGATTGCGTTCAGCACACGGATCGCAATCAGCCTCTGGTGACGCCGCGGGAAGGCGAGGATGAGGGTACGGCGAAGTCTTAGCCTGCCGTAGAGAAACAGAAGCAGCGCCGCAAAGAAGATCATGCCCTGCACGACGGCCGGCGTCAGATTGGCGGTAACGACGCTGAGGATGTTACCGGAATTCTCCAACAGCGCCTGCATCGACATCGGACCGGTTTCAAAAGTGGCAGGCGAGATGTTCAGCCATTCCTGACGCTGCAGAAATGGCATCATCCGGTCGATCATGCGTTGCAGAAAGCTCGGACCTTCCTGGATCATCATGGCAAACGGTTCGGCCAGCGCGTTGACGACCAGAAAGACCGCGGCGAACACAGCGCTGGAGAGGATGATCGCAATGCCGAATTTGGGTACGCCCAGGCGGCCAAGCTTGTCCGCGACCAGACCGAGAATCAGTCCGACGACGACGGCAAGCGTGACAGGGATAAGCACCAGCGACATCATGTGGACGATGGCGAAGAACACGATCGCGAAAATGCCGATCACGGCCCAGGCCTTGGCGACTTCCAGCGCCTCGCGCCCCAGCACGAGGCTCTCATCGGCGTCTTCGCTCTCCAGGCCGGAAATGACGGCATCCTTGCGATGCGCAGACCGGTTGGCGGCAAAGTCGATCAGCCGTTTTTTAGGATTGGCTGCGCGCGTGCTCGTCATGGCCATGAATTGTCTGATGTCCTCGTTGTCGCGATCAACGCAAAAACAGTGTTCCGGTTCCGGAATACTGCTCAGGTTTACGATCGCAACGATCAGGAATTCAGCGCGCGTTACGCAGCAAGCGTCAGGCCGATGCCCCACGGGTCTCTGAGAGCCCAGCCCTCGGCGGTTTTGGTTGTCGCGATTTCATGCTTTTCCAGTGCGGAAAGCGCGTTCGCCAGGGCCGACTGATCGTTGAACTTCACGGTGTAATCGGAAAGCCCGGTCATGTTTTCAAGCCGGGTCGTCGCGCCGCGGCTGTTCCAAACGTTGGCAGCGATATGGTGATGGTAGTCGCCGGTCGCGAAAAAGCTCGCACCGGGATACCGCGCCATGATCTTCAGGCCCAGCACGTCGCGGTAAAAGGCGTCCGCCTGCGGAATGTCGCCGACCTGAAGATGGATATGACCGAGCGCTGTTCCCTCAGCCATTCCGGCAAATGCCGCCTGGGGCGCGCTGTTATAAAGCTCCTGAAGGTTCAGCCGGTCGGTCGCCATCGCCACGGTGCCGTCCTGATGGTAGGTCCATTCCGTGGGCGTGCGGTCGCGGTAGATCTCGATGCCGTTGCCTTCGGGATCGGAAAGATAGAGCGCCTCGCTAACCAGATGATCCGATGCGCCTTCGAGCTGGATATTGTTATGCGCTGCATGGGCCAGCCATTGGGCAAGCTCAAGGCGGCCCGGCACCAGAAAGGCCGTGTGGAAGAGGCCGGCCGCATTGCGCGGCGCGCGGGCCACGTTGCCGCCCGTCGTCAGCGTCAGAAGCGGCACGCCGGCGACGCCCAGAACCTCACCGCTCGGCGTCTTTTCAAGCACCGAAAGCCCGATG
This sequence comes from Rhizobium sp. Leaf321, assembly GCF_001423215.1. Lineage (NCBI taxonomy): Bacteria > Pseudomonadati > Pseudomonadota > Alphaproteobacteria > Hyphomicrobiales > Rhizobiaceae > Rhizobium > Rhizobium sp. Leaf321. The sequence continues at coordinate 947,866 of NZ_LMOF01000006.1, forward strand.
ATTGTCTGGTAGAAACCGGAGACGCGAGCAAGATCGTTGACCACCAGATGCGCCCGCCCGACATGCAGCGGGCGGCTGAGTGCAAACGGCTGCTGCTGTTCTGTCATGATCTGTCCTCCAGCTTTCAACGGGATTGAAATGACGACGCGCCATGCGCAATCTTTCCACATGTTATGCGCGCCCTCGATCGTTCACGCTAGTGAGTGGTTCGGCGATAGATTGTTCTCGATTTATTGACGCTCGGGCGGCGGCCTCTAGCCGTACAGGCTTGATTGCCGCCGTTCCCGCACCATCCGGAACCGGCTCGTGCGGCCACAGTTTTAGGCTCATGACCAAGAGTTGAAACCATCGGAAATTTATTGTGAATCGCGCAGTCTTGCCAAGCTTTCCGCTCGGCCCCATTCTTGGGACCGGTATGGAAGGTGGGTAATGAGCGATCTCTTCAAATTTGGCAGAAACTACGATTTTCACGAGATCGTCGCGGATGGGATTGTCCATGGCATCGGACTGGTCTTCGCCCTGATCGGCGCCACGGCCCTGATCTTTTACGCCACCATGTGGTCGAGCCATGGCGAGATCGTTGCCGCCTGGATTTACGGGATCGGGCTGATCCTTTGCCTGTCGATCTCGTTTACCTACAACATATGGCCGCACTCGCCGACCAAGTGGCTGCTGCGGCGGTTCGACCATTCGGCGATCTTCATCCTGATCGCCGCCACCTATACGCCATTCCTTCAGCGCGGCGCCTCTGACCCTTGGATCTTCGGGATGCTGATCGCGATCTGGGCGACAGCGATTTTCGGTATCCTGATCAAATGCTTTTTCCCCGGCCGGTTCGACCGGCTGACCATCCTTCTCTATCTGGCCATGGGCTGGAGCGGGTTGATGGTTGCCGAACCTGTCTCGGCCTATCTCCCACCGATCTCCGCCTTGCTGATCGTCATCGGCGGCCTGATCTATTCGCTCGGCGTCATCTTCCACGTGTGGGAAAGACTGCGCTTCCAGAATGCCATCTGGCATTCCTTCGTCGTCGCGGCGGCTGCCGTCCACTATAGTGCAGTCATGACCTGCTTTAGCCTGTCGGCCAGCGCCTGACCGATCGTGTGCGCAAGACGCCAGCCCGCTTTACACACTGCGGCCGTCTGATAAAGTGGACGGGCAATCACTATAATGGACGATAGCCAGTGCCCCCTTTGATCCGCGATGCCACCGAAGCCGACCTGCCTGCGATCCTCGAGATCTATAACGACGCCGTAGCCAATACGACGGCGATCTGGAACGAGACGCTGGTCGATCTCGCCAACCGTCGCGACTGGTTTGCGGCACGCCAGGCGAGAGGATTTCCGGTTCTGGTCGCCGACGAGGACGGGGTCGTCAAAGGCTACGCATCCTACGGCGACTGGCGCGCCTTCGAGGGCTTCCGGCACACGGTGGAACATTCCGTCTATGTGCACCGCGAGGCCCGCGGCGAGGGCATCGGCCGTCTGCTGATGCGCGAGCTGATCACCCGCGCCGCGTCGAACGGCATTCATGTGATGATCGCCTGCGTCGAAGCGGGCAACGCCGCCTCCATCCGTCTGCATGAAAGGCTCGGTTTCCGCCTGACCGGCACGTTTTCCGAAGTCGGCATCAAATTCGGCCGCTGGCTCGATCTTGCCTGCATGGAGCTCAGGGTCGCGGGCTGACGTCCTTCGCTTTCTCGTGGCACTTCCGTCCGAACGGTCTATATGCTGGCTGACATCGCATTCGCATCAATCGCATGACGACGAAGGATCTTTCCATGGATATCAAGCGTGTTGGCTCGCAGGCCTCCAAGAAGCAGCCGGCAGAGTATTTCACCGGCACAGTCCGCCTCGATCCGCTGAATACGGCGCCAGCGCCGGCCCGCGTCGTTGCCGCATCGGTCACGTTCGAACCCGGCGCCCGCACCAACTGGCACACCCATCCGCTCGGCCAGACGCTGGTTGTTACCTCGGGTTCCGGCCTCACCCAGACCTGGGGCGGCCCGGTCCGGGTAATCCGCGCCGGTGACGTCGTCTGGTTTCCGCCGGGCGAAAAGCACTGGCACGGCGCATCGTCGCAGACGGCCATGACCCATATTGCCATCGGGGAAGCGCTCGACGGCAAGACCGCCGACTGGATGGAGGCTGTCAGCGACGATCAATATGCGATTCCCCCGGAAACGGTCTGATCGTCATCTAACCGACGCGCAGGGCAGGCAATCCTGCGCCTCAAGCCTGAAATTTGCCAGGAGAGCCGCATGTCCGCTGCATCAGATGATACCGTGACCCGCATCGCCAACGATCGTATCTCCGTTGAAATCTCACCCCTCGGTGCGGAAATGCAGTCGCTGAAGACGGCGGATGGCCGCAACTTTCTCTGGAACGGCGATCCCGCCTTCTGGGCCGGCCGCTCGCCGATCCTTTTCCCGATCGTCGGCAAGGCGCCCTCCGATACCGTGGTGATCGAAGGCAAACCCTATCCTATGGCGCAGCACGGTTTTGCCCGCCGCTCGACCTTCACGCTCGCCGCGTCCGAGGAGACCAGCTGCCGCTTCGAGCTTGCATCATCCGATACCACCCGCAGCGTCTACCCGTTCGATTTCCTCCTCGCCGTCACCCATTCGGTCGACGGTTCGAAACTCACGATTTCGGCGGAGGTGGAAAACCGCAGCGACCGGCCCATGCCGTTCGGCCTCGGTTTCCACACCGCCTTCCTCTGGCCGCTGCCGGGTGGAGAAGGCCACGCCCATACGATTACGCTCGACAACGGTGGCGAACCGGCGATGACGCGCCTGTCCGGCGGGCTGATCGACCCCACGCCACTTGCCTCGCCGTTCACGTCCGGCAAGCTGACGCTGTCGCACGACATGTTCGATGAAGACGCGATGATTTTCGCAGAAGGTGCCGGAACGGGCCTGACCTATGCGGCGGAAGGCGGCCCGGAGCTGAAGTTTTCCTTCGACAACCTGCCAAACCTCGCGCTCTGGCAAAAGCTCAACGGCCCTTTCCTCTGCATCGAGCCCTGGCACGGAACGGCCGCCCAGAACGGGACCAGTGCCGATCTCGAATCGCGTCCCTACACCGTCACGCTGCCCGCCGGGCAAACCGCGCGATTTGCGTTCACGGTCGAGTTGCCGGGGTAAGCCAAACGAAAACAGCGGCCCGGATGGGGCCGCTGTCAATTTCAAGTCGGTACTTTGGTGACATCCGTCCCGCTGACTAATCTGCCGGGCGGAAATTCATCGAGTGGCCGTTGATGCAGTAGCGCAGGCCGGTCGGTGGCGGGCCGTCTGGGAAGACGTGGCCGAGATGGCCGTTGCAGGTGGCGCAGCGGACTTCGGTGCGCACCATGCCGTGCGTGGTATCACGCAGTTCGGTCACCGCATCGGGGCTGACGGCCTCGAAGTAGCTCGGCCAGCCGCAGCCGCTGTCGAACTTGGTATCCGACACGAACAGATCCGTGCCGCAACCGGCGCAGCTGTAGATGCCTTTATCCTTGGCGTTCCAGTACGGCCCGGTAAAGGGACGCTCCGTGCCCGCCTGGCGCAGGATCTGATACTGCTCGGGCGTCAGCTCTTCGCGCCATTCTGCATCTGTCTTCTGGACTTTCTTGGTGATGACGTCGGACATCTGAACCATCCTTTCATTGTAAGCCATAGATAGGTGCGTTCAGCCTGTCGATAAAGGTCACGGTGCCGTGTTTCTTGCCCGTCAATGCTTGAGGGACAGACGGGTTTCCCTTAGAAACCGTGGGGCGCTGCCGCTCGGCAGGGATTTGCGAGGATACTCAACGGGAGGGGACCATGGCCGCCACCACGCCGGCATTGACCTTCGCGGCACTCATGCTGCCGTTTCTTGCAGCACTTCTTGCCCCCATGCTCTCGCGCCTGATGGGCCATCGCGCAGCGCTTGTTCTCGCACTTGCACCCGCCTTGGCCTGCCTTCATCTCCTGAGCTTCCTTCCGGAAATTGCCGCCGGAGAATCTGCCACGGGCGGCTATGTCTGGGTGCCGAGTTTCAACCTGTCCTTCTCCTGGTTTCTCGACGGCCTGTCGCTCACCTTCGCGCTGCTGATCACCGGCATCGGCACGCTGATCGTGCTGTATTCCGGCGCCTACATGAAGGGCCACCCACAGCAGGGCCGCTTCCTCGCCTTCATCCTGTTCTTCATGGGTGCCATGCTGGGATTGGTCGTCTCCGACAGCTTTCTCATGCTGTTCGTCTATTGGGAACTGACCTCGATCGCCTCCTTCCTGCTGATCGGCTTCGATCACGACCGGGCAGAGGCACGAAGGGCTGCGCTGCAGGCGCTGGTCGTCACCGGCGGCGGCGGGTTGGCGCTTCTGGCCGGCCTTGTTCTCCTCTGGAACGTCACCGGCATCACCCAGCTGTCGCTTCTTCTGCATTCGGGCCTGCCGCTCAGCGCCAGCCCGCAGTATTTCGCCATTCTTCTTCTGGTTCTCGCCGGCTGCTTTACCAAATCGGCTCAGTTTCCGTTCCATTTCTGGCTGCCCAACGCCATGCAGGCGCCGACGCCCGTCTCGGCCTATCTGCATTCGGCAACCATGGTAAAGGCCGGCGTCTATCTCCTGATGCGGCTGCAGCCGGTTCTCGGCGATACGCCCGCCTGGGAAATCCTGCTTCCCTTCTTCGGCGGCATCACGCTGATCTCCGGCGCGCTTCTCGGGTTGAGGCAGACCGACCTCAAGATGATGCTCGCCTACACGACGATGGCCTCGCTCGGCCTCATGGTGATGCTGACCGGGTTCGGCTCCGACCATGCGATCGAGGCCGCGGTGCTTTATCTCATCGCCCATTCGCTGTTCAAAGGCGCGCTGTTCATGGTGGCCGGCGCCATCGACCACGAGACGGGCACGCGCGAGATCTCGAAACTCGGCGGCCTGCGCAAGGCGATGCCCGTCACCTTTGCAGCGGCAGCGCTTGCGGCCCTCTCCATGGCCGGCCTGCCGCTGTTCTTCGGATTTCTCGCCAAGGAAGAGATCTATCTGGCGCTCGTCGACGGCAATCCGCGAGCGATCTTCTTTCTCTGCCTCGCCGTCATCGGCAACGCGCTGATGGGAGCGCTGGCGCTGGCTATCGGTTTCAAGCCTTTTCTCGGTCCAAACCGCCCGGATCTTGGGCCCGTCCATGAAGGGCCATGGGGTCTGTGGCTCGGCCCCGTCGTTCTCGCGCTGCTCGGACTTTTAGCGGGCGTTTTCTCGGGCACCGCGCACCAGTATTTTTCGACGCCCATGGCAAGCGCCGTGCTGCATGAAAACACGGTCATCGACATCTCCACCGTACCGCATCTCGGCCTGCCGCTTCTCCTCTCGGTCCTCACCCTGATTCTTGCGGGTCTGGTCCTGTTGCAGTTGGAGACGGCACGCGGGTTGATGCGAAGACTGTTCGATGCGCTCGGTCCCGGGCCCGATCGCGGTTTCGACCATGCGGTTCAAGGCCTCATCCGCCTGTCAGTCGTCTTGACCCGCATTCTCCAGCCCGGCCGGCTGGAAATCTATGTCACCGCCACCTTCATCCTTTTGGCGCTTACCCTGCTGGTGCCGCCCTTCCTGTTCAACGAATTCCCTGCCATGCCGGCGTTCCCGCAGACCGTTGCCCTGCACGAATGGGTGTTTCTCGGCATTGCCGTGATCGGTGTTGCGGCGGTCCTGCGCGCGGCCGACCGGCTGACGGCAATCGTCGCGCTCGGCATCCAGGGCTTTGCCATCGCCGTTCTCTTCCTCCTGTTTGGCGCGCCGGATCTGTCGTTCACCCAGTTCATGGTCGAAACGCTCTCGGTCGTCATTCTGGCGCTGGTCATGACGCGCCTCCGTCTGACGCCGTCCGATCACCGGCCGCTCCTCCAGCGCCTGTTCGACGGCACGATAGCGCTCGCCTGCGGCACCGGCTTTACGCTGCTGCTGCTGAAATCCGTGGAGACGCCGTTCGACAACGCGCTGACGGATTTCTTCAACGCCTATTCCAAGGTCATCGCCCACGGCGCCAACGTCGTGAACGTCATCATCGTCGACTTCCGCGGCGTTGACACGCTGGGCGAAATCGCCGTCGTCATGATCACCGGGCTCGCGGTTCTGGCGCTCGTCCGGGTCCGGGCGGGGACGAAGACCGAACTTGGGGCAGGGGGTGCGAAACGGACGGCGACCGCTATCCCCATTGGAAAGACAGCGGCCAAAGCCCCGCAGGCCAAACCATCGACCGGGAGACCAGACCGATGATCAAAGCCCGGACACTTCCCCCAACGTCCCTCATTCCTGTGCTTGTCACAGGAACCCAGCCGCGGCGCGTCCGCGCCGTGAATGACGCGTCTCGCGCGACCACCTCTCCCGCACCCAAGGACTTGGGTGCGCTGGATGCCTGTGACGAGCACAGGAATGAGGGGAGTGTGGAGCAACGTCGCGCTGGCAGGGTGAAGCGCAGTCGTGCTGGACGGCTGGGCCACGGGAATACGGCAAGTCTGAACCACAGGAACGAGCGGCGGGTGACAGAAAGCTTCGAACAGGTGGCCCTGCCATGAACACCATCATTCTTCGCACCGTCGCGCCGGTCGTCACTGCACTGACGCTGCTCTTTTCGGTCTTTGTTCTGTTGCGCGGCCATAACGAGCCGGGCGGCGGATTTATCGGCGGTCTGATCGCTGTGTCGGGTCTGGCGATCTACGGGATTGCATTCGGCACCGGTGCGGTGCGCCGGGCCTTGCGCTTTCATCCGATGGCAATCGCCGGGGCGGGCCTTCTGATCGCCATGCTGTCGGGCCTCGTGTCGATCTTTGCCGGCGTGCCCTTCATGACCGGGCTGTGGATCACGCCGAGCCTGTTCGGCACGGACATTCCGCTGTCGACGGTCATATCCTTCGATCTCGGCGTTTACCTCGTCGTGCTCGGCGCCATCACCTCGATCGTGCTGGCGCTGGAACAGGAACCCGGTCCTGAGTTTCCCGCTCCGGCACTGCGCGGCACGACGTCGCGGCGCGCCGAAACGGCTGCGTCCGCAAGAGAGGGCGCGCCAGATCCGGTGACAAAGAAGAAGCGCCGCAAATCGGGAGGAAAACGCTGATGGAAACGCCGCTCGCGATCCTGATCGGCCTCTTCTTTTCGGCCGCGATCTATCTCATGCTGTCGAAATTCACCGTCCGTATTCTCCTTGGCGTCGTGCTGCTCGGCAATGGCGTCAACCTGCTGCTGTTTACCGCCGGCGGCCTGACGCGCTCGGTCCCGGCGATCATTCCGGCGGGCGCAGACACGCTGTCCCATACCGCCGCCAACCCGCTGCCGCAGGCGCTGATCCTGACGGCTATCGTGATTTCGTTTTCGTTCTTCGCTTTTCTCCTCGTGCTCACCTACCGCGCTTTTCAGGATCTCGGCAGCGACAATTCCGACGAGATGCGACTGGCGGAACCCCGCGACGAACCATCGCCGCCGATGGGATATTGAGGACGTTTGATGGCATCCCCCGCAACATCCCCCGTTGATCTCGCAGCCGCCCTGGTCCTCACACCGCCGCCGCTCGGCGACTGGCTGGTGATCCTGCCCGTCGTGCTGATGATCGGCGCCGGCGCAGTCCTCCTGATGGTGCGCAAGTCCGTCCGCCTCCACGGCGGGATCGCCATTGCAGCGCTGCTTCTGCTCGTCCTCGTCAATGGAAGCCTGCTTTTGCGGGTGATCGAAAACGGCCCGGTGACGATGGTCATGGGCCGCTGGCTGCCACCGTTCGGCATCGCCTTCACGGCCGATCTGTTCGGTGCCACGATGGCACTGACGGCCTCGCTTGTGGCACTCGCCGCCGGCATCTTCGCGCTCAGGGATATCGATGGCTCCGGACGGCGCTACGGTTTTTATCCCTTCCTGATGCTGCTGATGGCGGGCGTCTCGGGTGCCTTCCTCACCGGCGACATCTTCAACCTCTATGTCTGGTTCGAGGTCCTGCTGATTTCCTCGTTCGGCCTTCTGATCCTGGGATCACGACCCGAACAGATCGATGGCGCGCTCAAATACGCGGTCCTGAACCTGATCGCCACGACGCTGTTCCTGATCTCGGTCGGGTATCTTTATTCGCTGTTCGGCACGCTCAACATGGCCGATATTGCGCTGAAGGCCGGCGACCTCTCGGGCACGGCACCGCTCGTCACGCTGACGGCGCTGTTTACCTTTGCCTTTGCCATGAAGGCGGCAGCCTTTCCGCTCAACTTCTGGCTGCCCGCCTCCTATCACACGCCGCGCATCGTCGTGTCGGCGCTGTTCGGCGCGCTCCTCACCAAGGTTGGCATCTACGCGCTGATCCGCGTCACGGTCATGCTTCTGCCGGTGGAGCGAGAGGTGCTGAGCCCCGCCATTGCCACACTCGCCATTCTGACACTGATAACGGGTGCCCTGGGTGCGCTGGCGCAGAGCGATATCCGCAAACTTGCCGGCTACCTTGTCATCGCCGGCATCGGCAACATGCTGGCGGGCGTGGCGATCGGGTCTCCGGCCGCCATTTCCGGCGCCATCTTTTATGCGCTGCATTCGATGGTGGCGATGACGGCGCTCTATCTCGTGGTCGGCGAGGCGGCCCGCCGCGCAAGCCTGCTTTCCGGGGACGAAAACCAAGCAAACCGCTGGTCGCTGCATACGCTCGGCGGGCTCTACCGGTCGTCGCCGGGTTTCACGGCGGTGTCACTTCTTGTGTTCCTCGCCGTCGCCGGCCTGCCGCCGCTGTCGGGTCTGTGGCCGAAGATCATGCTTCTGAAAGCCGCGATGGACATCAACGCATGGTGGCTTGCCGCCGCCATTCTCGTCTCTTCCTTTCTCGTCACCCTCACGCTTGGCCGGATCGTGCTTCTCGCCTACTGGCGGCAGGGGCTCGAACCGGAAGCCGGCCTTGAGCGACAGACCGCAGTTCGCGGCGACTGGCGTCTTTCGCTACCGCTTGGCGCGCTTGTTCTCCTGGCCGCCGGGTTCGGCCTGTTTCCGGAACATCTTCTGTCGCTGACGCAATCGGCCGCCGAGGGACTTGCCGGCCCGTCCGCCTATATCCGTTCGGTCTTTCCGGACGCCCTGCCGTCGGGAGGCATAAGATGACGTCATTCATCCGCGCTTGCGTCTTTGCCGTCATCTGGGTGGCGATCACGGGCAGCGCCACCATCCTCAACCTTGTGTTCGGCTTTGCCGTCGCAGCGCTCGCGCTCTGGGTCGTGCGTGGCGAGATCGACCGCGCCAGCCGTAAGATGCGGATAGGCCGGATGCTCTCGCTCCTCGTCCTGTTTATCAGGGAACTGGCGATGTCGGCCTGGAAGGTCGCGGTCCTTGTCACGAGGCCGAGGCTCGACGTCAAACCCGGAATTTTCGCCTTTCCATTGACGGTCAGCCGCGATTTCGAGATCACGCTGCTTGCCAACCTCATCACGCTCACGCCGGGCACCCTGTCGGTGGATGTTTCGGCCGACCGCAAGTTCCTCTTCGTGCACGCGCTTGACGCCTCCGATATCGACGCGACCAAGCGGGAAATCGCTGACGGTTTCGAGCGCAAGATCCTGGAGGCATTCGAATGACCGTGTCCGATCCGTCCCTGGCCGCGACGATCCTGTCTGTCTCCACCTGGATTGCCATGGCGGTCCTGTCGGTCGCGTTCCTGTTGACCATCCGGCGGGTGGTGGCGGGGCCGACGCTGCCGGACCGTGTGCTTGCCCTCGACATGCTGGTCGGCATCGTCATCGGCTTTATCGCGCTGATTGCCATCCGAACCGGCTTCAACCTCTATATCGATATTGCCATCGCGCTCGGCCTCGTCGGCTTCCTGTCGACCGTCGCCTTTGCCCGCTTCATCATGCCGCGCGTCACCGATGCCGCGAAAGATCCAGCGACATCCGGCAAGACACGCGTGCAAAGGAGGAAACGCTGATGGATCTCGTCGTTTCGCTTGTCGTCTCCGTCCTCGTCCTTGCCGGCGCCTGCTTTTCGCTGATTGCCGCAATCGGCATCAACCGGCTGCCGGATCTCTATACCCGCATGCACGCAGCCTCGAAGGCCGGCACGGTCGGTTCGGGTCTGCTGCTGCTCGCTGTCGGGGTCTATGCCGAGGATCTGCCGGTCCTTGCCCGCGCAATTGCAGGCTTTCTGTTCTTCGTCCTGACGGCCCCGGTTTCGGCGCATCTTCTGGCCGTCGCTGCCCGCCGCGCCGGCTATCCGATGAGCGAACATTCGCTCCACGATGAGATGAAAGCGCACGAAGAATCAATATAGAGGCCGCAATTCGAGCTATAAGCCCGTCATAAAGGCGTCTTTTTTCGATACACTATCAGTTATCAGGTCTTCCCCCGGCTTTACCATCAGAATTCGATCGGCATTACTAGATTTCGCAGTTGGATTTTGGGGGTCCGGATGCTAATTCAGGTGCAGTAGAACCCTGAAATTGTTCTCTTGCGGATTATTTCTCGTGTAAAACGCACAATACGTCTCAGAATTGTGTGCCTATGCGGGAATTGTCCGAAGTAAACAATGTCCGGTGGTATTTATGATCGGCTTTGCGCGCGAAACTTAGGGGTAGGTTTCAGTCTTCGGACAGTGCGCGGGCAGTGGAATGCCATCGTGGTTCTGCAGGATGCGGGTGTTGGTCGGCTCTCGCAACCGTCCGCGAATTACGAACAGGAGACGAAAATGACAGAAATCGCATTGGGCAAAGGCCCGGACCTGCTGGTGGAACTGACAGCAGATATCGTGGCTGCCTATGTGAGCAACCACGTCGTTCCGGTCGGCGACCTTTCAGGACTGATTGCCGACGTTCATACGGCACTGAGTGGCACGGCATCGCCGACGCCCGTCGTGGCCGTGGTTGAAAAGCCGAAGCCGCCGGTCCCGATCAAGAAGTCCATCGAGGACGATTACCTGATCTGCCTGGAAGACGGCATGAAGTTCAAGTCGCTGAAGCGACACCTCATGACCCATTACAACATGACGCCGGAAGAATACCGCGAAAAGTGGGGCCTGCCGTCCGACTATCCGATGGTCGCTCCCGCCTATGCGGAAGCCCGCTCGCGTCTTGCAAAGGAAATGGGCCTCGGCCAGCGCCGCAAGCGCGCCAAGGCTTGATCAGCCTCTGACAGACGGCAGTTGTAACACTGCCAATCAAGAGAACCGGGCGCATGCCCGGTTTTTTGTTGTCTAGAGATAGGAAAAAAATCATAATTAGATTCCTGATGCTTAGCTCGGATGGCGGCCTCTAGGGTGCATTTCGTATTTCCATCCGTCTCTTCCTCCGCTACCGTATGTGAATTAATTCCTAGAAGTGGAGGAGCTGTCATGCCTGCCGAACCGTCCGCCGGGGCAATACCCGTTTCGCCCAGCCTCAGCGTTTCCGGCCGTTCCACCGCACGGATGGCCGCCGGCGCATCCGCGCCTTCCGGGGTAACGCTTCGAATCGGTCGAAAGCCGAAACCCACATGCCTGATCGTGTTTCAGCTCGTCTCCGAAATGGTGTTCCTCTTCGGAGACCGGGTCATGGTCCGGCGCGACCGCCGAAGGCTTGCCGCCCATTCCCGCCAGATCGCCATGTATGTCTGCCACGTGGCGCTGTCGATCTCGGTCGATGACATCGCCGCAAGCTTCGGCCGGGAGCGCTCGACCGTCGCCCATGCCTGCCATCTGGTCGAGGACCGTCGCGACAACCCGGCCTTTGACGATTTCGTTTCCGCCGTCGAACGGATGGTCACCTCCGTCTTCGGTGAAGCGGATGAGGGCTGAAGCTGAAAGAGGAGACGGGTCGATGAAGGATGAAAAGAGCAAAGAGCGTCTGCGTCTTGTGCGCTTGCTGCGCCAGCTTTTGAAAAACGACGGCGCGATCTCGGATGTCGAGACGGCGCATGGTCGCGACCTCGTGCACCAGGCCGTGTCGCTCGGCCTTGCTGTCCAGCAGGATGGCCGGCTTTCGGCGTCGGCTGAGGCCATGTCCTATCTGCGCCGGGTGATGGTGGAGCGGGAGGAGGAGGGGTTTGCCGCTCAGCATGGCGAGATCGAACAGGTCGGGCTGGTGGTGGAGGGCACACGCCAGACGGGTCCGCCGCAATCTCGCCGAATCGCCGCTCGGCACTGTCGCAAGGCTGAAGGACAGGGACGGGTCGGCCTTCCTGCCATCAGCCGCCGTCGAGGCGGGCGAGCGGCTGCTTGCCGATTTCACCCGCGGCCAGTTGCAGCCGAAGATCACCGCCTCGTGGGAGCCGCGCCTGTCCAGCCGTGCTGATGGCGGCCGCGGCGGGCAGGCGGATGTGGCCGGCAGCGCCATCGACGCACGACGCCGGTTTGGTGCGGCCGTGGAGGCGATGGGACCGGAACTGTCGGGCGTCGCCGTCGACGTCTGCTGCTTTTCGAAAGGGCTGGAACTGGTCGAACGGGAGCGGCAATGGCCGGCACGCTCCGCCAAGCTGATGCTGCGCACCGCACTTCTTGCTCTCGGCCGGCACTACGATCCGCCGCGGCCGGATCCCCGCCGCCGCAGCCACAGTTGGGGAGCAGACGATTACCGGCCGATCCTCTGACGACGTCAGACCACAGCTATGGCTTGGCGCCTGCGAAACAGGTTGAGGCCGTTGATGTATTTCCGGGCCGGCTGCTCCACCCCGTAGAAGCTCACAAGCGTTGCCACAAACATCGCGGCGACAAGGATAGGCGTCGCCCACCAGGGAGCGATCTCGGCCACCTTGTAGAAGGGCTGCTTCCACAGATAGAGCGAATAGGACCAGATGCCGATCATGGCGAGCGGCTGGAACGACAGGGCGCCGAGCGCTGCCTTTGGCGCCAAATCGATCGTGTTGATGGCAAAGGCGAGAAGCAGAGTCCCGACCGTATAGCGGGCCATATCCGGCGCCGGCAGGATCCACAGCGACAGACCCAGGATGGCGGCGACAATGGGAGCTGCAGCCGGGACGCGAACCTTGTCGATGAGCACGAACAGCGCCACCGATGCAAAGATCGAGGCCATCCGCACATCGCTCAGCCAGTACACGCTCATGGCGCCCGGTTCGGCAAGACTGGTGCGGATCGCACCGTTTGCCATTGCGGCGATGGCAATTGCCAGGCTGACGAAAGCCGCAGCCCTCGCATTGCGGATGACGACGACGACGAGAAGGGCGAGCAGAACATAACTGTGTTCCTCGACCGACAGCGACCAGACATGCCCCAGCACCGACGACGTGTGGGTCCAGGCCTCGTAATAGTTCGTGGTGAAGGTGATCGCCGCAAGAAAGGCGGAAGGCTCCAGCAGGAGATGCAGCGGCGCGCCCGCAAGCCCGCCGACGACGGAGACGGCGAGCATCGCCGTGGCAAACACCAGGAGCGCCGGATAGATGCGGGAGAACCGACGCTGGAAGAAGGTCGGAATGTCGGTCTTGCGGACGAGCAGAATATCGGCCATCAGCCGTCCGCTCAAGACGAAGAAGAGTTCGACGCCGAGTGAACCGAAGGGCAGGAGCCCGCCTGAGAAATGGTCGGCGATCACGAACAGGATCGCGATGCCGCGCCATCCGTCCAGGTATGCGATACGGTTTGCCTGGTCCTGCATCCTGCTGCCCTGTGGTTGCTTTTAAACAAGCGAGTAGAGCATTAGTATAACAACGAGGATCGGCAGTCCTTCACGTCCGAGTGAGCGGGACTACTATCGTGCGACAGGGTTAATACCGGAAATCCGTGTCTTGATCAGGCGGCCTGCATTTTCACCGCTTCCTGACGGATGCGCTTGACCATCGAGCGCAGGCCATTCGCGCGCTGTGCCGAAAGATGCTCCACAAGGCCAATCTTGTCGAACACCTCGATGGCATCCGTGGAGGCGATTTCAGACGCATGCTTGCCGGAATAGACCGACAGCACGATCGCGACGAGCCCGCGCACGATATGCGCATCGCTGTCGCCCTCGAACGTCATTACGGGGTCGGCGCTGTCATCGCTGCCGTGGCTGACGACCCAGACCTGGCTGGCACAGCCCTGTACCTTGTTTTCCGCAGTCTTCTTGTCGTCGGAAAGGTCGGGCATGGCCTTGCCGAGCTCGATCACATAGCGATAGCGATCCTCCCACTCTTCGAGATAGGCGAAATCGTCGATGATCTGTTCGATGCTGGCCATGGCGTGCGGTCCCGTTTGCGCCTTCATATAGGCGGTCCGGGCCTCGATTAAAGCAAAAAATCGCCGTGAGGATGTTGGTCCTCACGGCGTCAGCAACAGGCTGATGAGAGTTAAGGCAGTCCGGCACCGGGAACCGTGGCACGAGACCCGGTGCAAGCTTTGAAATTCGTTGGAGAAGCGGTCAGAGCGTCGGGCGCTTGATCGGCACCGGAATGTTGCGGGGGATCGTGCCGGTCGCAACCTGCTCGCCGCGGGGGGTCTCGATGCTGATGTCGGAAAGCGAACCTGATGGCATCGGGGTGGCTTCTGGGTCGGCCTTCATGGCAAGCTTCGGCTGGCCGTCGCCGAACTGCTTGTCGAGAAGCTCGTAGGCGACACGGGCACCTTCCTTGGCGCGGACACCAAGCACGGCAAGCGTGTCGGCGCCCTTCTCGCAGACTTCGGGACGTTCGCTGCAGATCGCACTGATATACTGATAGGCGCCGCTTGCGGCAGACACCGCATCGGCCACCTGGAGCGGCGAAATGTTGGCGTCATCGGAGGCCGGCTCGGCGCTGAAATAGGACAGCACCACCAGAACGGCTGCGAAGAACACACTTCCCTTGATCAGAAACCACATCGTCTTGGTCCACCTGTTTTGCCCGTTTTCGGGCGTGCCGGCTAAGCTCCAGTCGTCTGGCTTGCCTGTTCCGGTCTTGGCGTCAATCTAGCCGCGGGGAGCGAACATCGCTTTGACGGGTTCGCTCGGGTTTTCGGCAAATTCGATTAAAATACGACCTTTCCTTGCTCGGGCGGCGGGGTGGACGGATGCTTCCGGACAATTTTAACAAACCGGATTAAGCATAAATGGGGCGGCCCGCCTACGCGCCAAGGGTTGTCGGTCCGCGGATCTGCCCCAATGGTTAATGTATCAGGAAAAATCAAACCAATTCCGACGCTTACGCCCTGTTAACCACAATCAGAAAACAAGCCGTGGATGTGTGCCAAAGCCGGAAAACGGGGCCCTGGACGGGGCTGCGGAAGCCTGTCTTTATAGTTTCCTTAAGCGCACGAGCCCTATTGTGAAGCCTCGAATATGAGACTGAGTAGGTTTTGCGTGCGCGTATTGAGTGACATTGCCGAGAGGGCGGTTCTGCTGGTTGACGGGGCTGCATCCCGTTGGCTGCGACGCATCGGCGAGGGCGAAACCGTCTCTGCCGCGGCCGTCGCGTCGCTGCGCCGGCTTGCCTTTTGCGGTGGCGTCGCCTTCGTTGCCGTGCCGGCTCTTCTCTCCGTCTTTATGAAGCCGGCACTGGCTCTGCCGCTTGGCGCAACCGTCGTTTCGGCGCTCTTCCTGATTCTCGCAGCGCTTGCCTTTGCATGGCCCCGCAATGTCGCCCGGCCGGTCGCCAACGCGCCAGCCGTCGATGATATCGCCTTTCATGCCTGCCCCGGCCTCGCCCTCATCGTCGATCCGCAGGGACGGGTGGTCAAGCTTGGCGGTCGCGACCACGCCGCGTTTCCGGACAAGCTCAAAGCCGGCCTTGGCGAAATGCTGGCCGAAATCGTCCATGTGTCCGATCGTCTGGCGCTTCTTCAGGCCGTCGATACGCTGCGCCAGGGTGGCCGCAACGCAATCGTCGACATCCGTGTCGAACGTCCCTTCAGCGCCGTCGGCGGCCGGCAGTTCCTGCATATGTCGTTCGACATGTCGGCCATCCGCGACGGCGAAGGCGATCTGGTCCAGATCTTCGTCCAGGCGCTCGATCGCAGTGCCGAAGAGCGCCTGCGGGTCGAAGCCGAAAATCGCACGATCGAGGCGCAGTCGGCCCATGAGGCGAAGTCGCGCTTCCTCGCCGCCGTCAGCCACGAGCTGCGCACCCCGCTCAATGCGATCCTCGGCTTTTCCGATGTTCTGGCCGGCGAATATTTCGGCAAGCTCGCCAATGACCGCCAGCGTGAATATGTCGGCCTCATCCGCCAGTCGGGCGGCCACCTCCTGTCGGTCGTCACAACCATGCTCGACATGTCGAAGATCGAGGCCGGCCGTTACGAGCTGCTCGCCGAACCCTTCCATATCAGCGAAGCGGTCGAAGCCTGCCGTGCGATGCTCGATCACTCGGCTCGCGAAAAGGGCGTCACGCTGACGGCGCGCACCAACCGCAACCTTGCCGAAGTGGTGGCCGACCGTCGCGCGCTGCAGCAGGTCCTGATCAACCTTGCCGGCAACGCCATCAAGTTCACGCCGGCTGGCGGCGTCGTATCGATCGATGCCACCGTTGTGGCCGGCAAGCTGGTGATCACGGTCAGCGATACCGGTATCGGCATCGCCGCAGACAAGCTTGCGACGATTGGCCAGCCGTTTACGCAGATCGAAAACGATTTGAGCCGCCAGTATGAAGGCACGGGCCTCGGCCTGTCGCTGGTCAAGGGCCTGATCGCCCTGCACGGCGGCCGCTTCACGATCGAAAGCCGTCTCGGCGAGGGGACCGTCGTCACGATCGCCCTGCCAGCCGATGGATCCGGCATCGAAGGCGCAGCCGTGGATGACGGTGAGGAGAGGGTGGAATTTCCGCCGCGCCTCATGATATCCAACAAGCCAGGCACGAATAGGCAGCAAGCCCACATCGCCCCCGAAATACTTACGACCATGATGGACGAAGAGGATTTTACCGATGGCCCCGCGAAAGCGAAAATCGCCTGAGAGGCGCAAACCGGCAAAACGGCCGGCGCTTGCCCTTCGCGCGGTGACCGCGACGGGGGGAATTGTTGGTGGCGTCGTGGGCGGCGTCCTGACACGCCATCCGCGTCCTGTGTTGGGCGCGGCAGGCTTTGTCGTTCTGTTCAGTTTCGTCGCCGCCAATGCGCTCTGGTATCAGCCGGGCGGACATCCGTCGCCCTTCCTTGCCACACGCGATCCGAAAGACCCGAACGCCATCGCCGGCTACCGGCCCTACAAGCGCATGCCGGCAGAAGACGTCACCACGTTCCGCATCGAACGGTCCGGCGATGCCAAGCCCGTCATCGAACCGGTCGAACAGCCTGCCGAGCAGACCACTGTCCAACCGGCTCCAATGCCGGCACCCATGCAGGCTCCCGCTGTCGATCCGATCACGACGCTCATCACCGCAGCACCGCCGGTCCCCGGTTCCGACGAGGATCGTGAGCTGGTTGCCGAAATCCAGCGTGAGCTGACGAAGCGCGGTCTCTATGACGGGGCCGATGACGGCGTTACCGGTCCGCGCACCCAGTCGGCCATCGTGCTGTATCAGCAGCGCATGGGGCTGCCGCAATCCGGCGAGGCCGGCAGCGATCTGCTGGCGGCGCTGAAGGCGGAACGCAAGCCCTCGACCGGCTCGCCCTCGAGCGCTGCCGTGCATGTCCCCGTACCCCAGCCATCAGTCGTTGCAAAACCCGCGGCTGACGAGACGGCCCGCGTGCAGCCAAAGCCGATGGCGCAGCCGAAGACCGTGCCTGCGAACCGGCCAGCCGAAAATATCAGTCTGAAGAGTGAAGACCCGGTGGCGGCGGCGATCCGCTCGTCCGAAACCGCAGGTTCGCGGTCGGGCCAGATCCGCATCCCGCCCGCGGATATTCCGACTGGCGGATTGCGTCCGTCGCCTGCGGTCGCGAAGTCGAACGCCGTCATGACGGCGGATATCCCGGCGCCGAAGCTCGTGCTGCAGATCCAGCGTGGGCTGCAGAACATTGCCTATTCGGATGTCGAAGTGGATGGGGTTGCCGGTGCACAGACGAAGGCGGCGATACGCCGTTTCGAAAAGCATTACCGCTTGCCGGAGACCGGTGAACCAAGCGAAGCGGTCTTGAAGAAACTGAAGGCGATCGGCGCGCTCTAAGCCTGAAGCCGCAAGCGCGCCGGGTCGGTTGTTAGAATACGGCCAGATACTTCAGCAGCGCGATGATGCCGATGATCAGCACGATAACCTGGATGATCTGCTTGATCCGTGCTTCGAGCGGCAGGCGCGCGACAAGATAAAGTACGAGGACGATCACGAGGAAGGTGATCAGAATGCTGATAAGAACGCTCAAGGCCCACTCCTTTTTGGCAAAAATGCGGTAGTGGGGTGGGAAATATGACAGCGATGCCAAAAGGAAAGGGTTGCCAAGCCTTTACCCTCACTTTCTTTTGATTATTTTCGCTTAACGATGCCGTCCGCAGCCGCTATGACGCTGCAATGCGCCTTAAAACCCACATATTTGTCTCCGCCCTGACCCGCCGCGTCTTTGCCATGGGCGACTACGCAGCGGTTGAGAAAAAGGGTGCCGAGGAGGCTGGTGCCATCTTCATCCGCCAACGCTTTCGCGATGGCACCGAAACGCTTTATGCGCCGGCACCGCAAAACTTCTTTGACGACGAGGACGATGGCGGGCGCAAGTTCGAACGGCGTCTGGTGCGGGCAGAGCCCGATACGGTGCGCGAGACGATCGTTCGCGAAAAGCGCTTCGACCCGGATCTCTGGGTGGTCGAGATCGAGGTGGACGAGATCGGCGACCTGATCGAGGTCGTCAGCGCCGATGCTCGATAGGCCTTACCGGCCGCGGCCGGCGCGTCTCATGCTGGCCGATGTACGGAATGGCCGCTCGGCCTCTTCGGTCGCGTGGGGGGCAGGGGCCTCGACGGGTTGCGCAACCGGTCGCTCCGCATAAGTATAGCCGTCGGCCCGGCGCCAGGCTTCGAGCCTTCGTCCGCATTCGTCGATATCGAGAACCAGCCACATGGCCGTCGCCCGGCTTGCACCGTCAAGCTGTTCGTGTGCGAGGTGACCGTAGAACCTTTCCAGCACGAAGACGGCTTCCGCTTCGTCCATGAACAGACCCTTGAGCGTCGTCGCCAGCTGCTGGCCGGAGATATCGAGCATGATCCGTTGTGCGAGCCAGCGGCTGGCCGACAGCGCGTCTGCCAGAACGCCGGCAAACAGCGTCGCCTCGCGGGCACGGGCAAATCGGACCAGAAGGGCGGCATGCGTTTCGCTGAGCTGCCGCAGACCCTGCCGGTCGTCGCTCTGGCGTTCCATATGGCCGGCCAGAAGCTTGATGCGGCGGCGCAGCTCCTCTTCGCGCGCAGCCCGGGCTTCCTCGGGCAGCAGAAAGTCGTCTTCGGCCTTTGGGGTTTCGACCGGCGTGTCTGCCGGGGGTTCGACCACGGTCGACATGGCCTCGATCGCGGCAGCGGGAAGCTCGCGCCGTTCGGTGATCGGCCTTGCGATCGTATCATAGCGCATGCCGACCAGCGCATCGATGACGATCGGCGACAGGCTTTCGCGCTTGGCGATCGCGCGGGCGTGGTTGACGCCCTGGCTGCGGGCGATGGTGATCAGCGCATCGTTGGAAAGGCAGGGCGAGGCAATCAGGAAGGGTGCGGCGACCGCGATCGGCTGGCTTCCGATAAAAAAGGCGACGGCCGGCGGAATGGCGGGTGATTGCGAAAGGGCTGCCACCGCATCGCGGCGGGCTTCTTCCGAAGAGGCGGCAAACAGCGGTGCGAACAGCTCGGCGAACTGTCTCAGTTCGGAGCGGGAAGGACGCGACAGGCTTTCGAAGCTCGTGACGGTGGCCATCAACACCACATCCTTTTTTCGCATGGCTTGTGGCCTCTCAAGGTCTCGAAACTCGTTGGTCACGGGCAACTCTCATCTACGCAATACATGTCCGAAACGCGTGATGCCGCCGGGGTAAACACGCGCCCCGGTGCATCTCATCTACCTGTGCCTGGGGAACTCCCCGGAGCATATTCCGCCGGATGCAGCTGTCTCTCGCGCCGCACCCGTCGGTTTCGCCTTGGTTTACCAGATGCTAACGCTTTGAGGGTTAACGGTCAGTGAAAGCGGCTCGTTTTGGCGCACCGATGACCGTTCGAAAACGACAAAATCGTGCCGTTCGAAGACTGTGAAGTTTGAATGACGCGGTGAACAAAGATGCCGTTTTGGCGTTCATCAGCCTGATACCAGCATACGTCGATATCAACTGCCATATTAGAATTAACTCACTGTTAATCCACGTCTGGCTGTATTGGTCTGTAACCGCTGCGTAGCATCCGGTTTGATAAGCGACGGGGCACCCTGAAAGCCCGTTAAACGGGGTAGATGGCCCGAAGGCTCGCATAACGACCGTGAGGTCGCTTTTCTAAGGTAATGTCGCTGCGCCGCGATTGGGCGCTCTGACGAGAAGGACGCGGATGTTCCTGCCGTATCAGGCAGGTCGCGTCAGCCCCGAAAGGGCAGGGTGAGATATCTTCGTCTTCATCCGTCTCGAATTCGTAAAGTCACGGAGACGAGCATGGCAGAGATCGTGATACTGAACAAATGGCGTGACCAGCATGGCCGCAAGCCGCAGATCCGCATCGGCGAGGCCGATCCCGGCGAAGTGGTGCTGTTTACCGGCGTGCGCTACGAGCGTTTCGACGACCGGATGGACCGCAAGGCCGAAAACCACGCCGTCCGCGCCGAGTAGGCCGGTACGAAACGGACCTAGAAGCGGCTTCTGCCGCGCCACTGGAACGCGCCACAATCCGCGTCCTTCAGGAACTGTGTGGCTGCCTCAGAAAAACTCGCCTGCGGCGTCAGCGCCCGCAGCACTGCATAGCCTTCGCCCGACTGGCTCTCGACAAGGATCGACTGGCTGATGCCGGTGGGCAGGCTTTTGCGCAGCATCGTCATCTGCGTCGGTGTCGCGATCACCACATCCAGCATGCCGCCCGGCGACGTTCGGTCGTTGATGCTGAACACCTCGTTGGACGCCCCGTCATAGATCCCGAGCGACCAGAACGGCAGGCCGGTATTTTCAGCCGTCAGCCTGACCGGGCCTTCCGATACGTCAAAACCGCAGACCGCGGTCTCCACGAAGGGATCGTCCTTGGAAAGACCGGCCCGGTCCGCCGTTTCGGTCAGTCGGTAGAACCGTTGCGTTTCGCCTTCCTTCAGCACCCGCGTATAGGCATCGTTTTCCGAAAAATGCGGCAGTGCCAGCACGATGATCAAATGCAGCAGTGCTGCCCCGACCAGTCCTGACGCGACAGCAAACGCCAGACCTGTGAAAAACCGCCGGATCATGGGCCGCATCCGATCTTTTCAATGAGCGGCATGGCAAGGTCGATCAGTCCGGAACTGCCCGCAGTCGGCGTGTCGAACAGGGTGAGGACGAGCCTGAAGTCCCCGCTTTGTGTGAGAGCCAGCCAGTTGCCGGACTTGGCCGTCGGCGATGCGGTGATTTCGAACTCGCCATTCGGCTGGCGCAGCGTGATGCGCGAATTGAGCGCCTGCGGCAAATCCGACGACAGCGAGGGTGAAGCAGCCCCGGGCGCCTGCGCAAACAGCGTCCAGAACCGTGCCTGCGGCGTATGACCCCGGATCCTGTAGGAGCAGCTTGCCACAAGCCGCTCGCCTGTCATGTCGGTCGTCGCGGTAAAGGTCAGGCCTTCGGCGCTGGCATAGAGAAGCTTTCCGGCATTGGCCCGGTGCGATTTGGCATAAGGGTCTGCATCGGCCGTCTGCGCCTGCGGAAACGCCTCCCAAGGCCCGATCCGGAGCGCCCCGAACCCGGTCGTCGCATCAAGCGCCAGCCGGGTCGACCAGATCCCGCCGCCGAATGCGATGGCAAGTGCAACGGCGATGAGGAAGGGGATACGGAACACGGGATTGGCTTTGTGTCTTTTTGGAGCGTTCGCGAAGGGTTAGCATTGTTTGGCGGGAAGGGGAAAGGGCCTCGCGCGGCATATTGAAATCTATGCCGATCGATCCGGCCCGGCCTGCAGTGTCGAGATGGAAGTAACGATCCCCATCGAACGGAAATAGTGAATAGATTTCGTCTGAACTGATGGAGGCCTGAGCATGTTGAAATCGTCAATTACCAAGGCTGATGCTGAATGGCTGCCGAACCCGCATCCCGGCGAGATTCTTCTGGAGGATTTCTTAAAGCCGATGCAGCTTAGCCAGAACGGGCTTGCCCGTGCCGTCGGTGTTCCACCCCGGCGCATCAACGAGATCGTGCTTGGCAAGCGCTCGATCACAGCCGATACGGATCTCCGTCTGGCACGCTATTTCGGCATGTCGGAAGGCGTCTTTCTCGGCCTGCAGGCTGATTACGAGCTTCTTCGCCGCCGCCGCGAACTCGGAGATGAGCTCGAGCGGATCACCCCGCGCGCTGCCTGACGCTCAACCCACCTAGCGCCGCACTTCCAGATTGATCGGCGTCACCTTTGCCGTCGACTGTTTCGGCTGATGCCGGGTCGATATCGAGCCCGTCACGGGACCGGCTTCCGGCACCGACGCCTTGTCGCTTTGGGTAGCGGCGCCCTGGACCTTGTCACCCTGAATAGAGGTTGCCTGTCCGTCGACAGCTGGCTTGCCGGCATCGGCGACCTTGGGGCCGCCCGCTGTAAGCGGTGGAGCCTCGGACAGCGCCTTGCCGATCTGCTTGAGCGTTCTGGTGGCTTCGGCCGAAAGCGAGCGCGGTCTCTGCAGCGGCGGCAGGGCATTCTCGCCTTCCTTCGCTTTCGCAATTTCCTGGCTCTTCTTGTCGCTCTTGTGGTCGCCGTTCGGCAGTGGGTTTTCGATGCCGGGAATTGGTTTCAGCTCGATCCCCTGATGGGCGTAGTCCATCAGCACCTTGAAGGTCATCGCCGGAAGCGAGCCGCCGGTCATGTTGTTCATCGAGGTGAAGTCGTCGTTTCCGAACCACACCGCCGTCGTGTAATTGCCGGTAAAGCCGATAAACCAGGCGTCGCGATAGCTCTGCGAAGTGCCGGTCTTGCCGCCGGTGACGATGCCGCCATCGAGTGCCGCGCGTCGCGCCGTGCCCTGATAGGGGATCGTCGTCAGGATGCGGTTCATCGATGAGGTCGCCTGTTCGGACAGAACCCGCTTCGCCGGCGCCTCGTCGCGGCCGAAATCGTAGAGAATGTTGCCGCCGTAGCCCAGAACCTGCTCGATCCCGTGGCGATGCGATTGCACGCCGCCGGCCGGCATCACCGCATAGGCGGTGGCCTGGTCGAGTACCGTTACCTCGGACGTTCCGAGCGGGATCGTCTTGTCGCTTCTGAGCGGCGTCTCGACACCAAAAGCCTTTGCGGTGTTGACGATGACGTCGGTGCCGAGCACATCCTTGGCAAGCCGGACAGGCACCGTATTGAGCGATTGCTGCATGGCGCTCATCAGGGTCACCTTGCCCTTGTAGGAGCGACCGTAATTTTGCGGCGACCAGCCCCGCCAGGTGATCGGAGCGTCTGAAATCACCGACTCCGGCTTGTATCCGTGCTCCATCGCGGCGGAGTAGGTATAGAGCTTGAATGACGAGCCCGGTTGTCTCAGCGCCTTGGTGGCACGGTTGAACTGGCTCTCGCCATAGTCGCGGCCGCCGACCATGGCGCGCACGCCGCCGCCGTTTTCGATCATCACCATGGCGCCCTGCTTCACCTTGAAGCTGTCGCCGTATTCGCGAAGGCTGGTTTCCATCGCGGCATCGGCTGCCTGCTGCAGGCCCATGTCGATCGTGGTCCTGACCACCATCGAATGCTCGCGGATCTTGCCGGCCTTGGCCAGCCGCTGCACCTCGTCGAAGGCCCAGTCGAGGAAATAGTCTGGCGACTTGACCTCGGCGCGGTCGATCGCGGTTGCCGGCGTGCGGCGTGCCGCGATCACCTGGCCCTCCGACATCAGGCCTGACTGTACAAGGTTGGACAGAACGTCGTTGGCGCGGGCGCGCGCAGCCGGCAGGTTCACATGCGGCGCATATTTCGCCGGTGCCTTGAACAGGCCGGCCAGCATCGCGCTTTCCGCAAGGCTGACTTCGGTAATGTTCTTGCCGAAATAGAACTGGCTTGCCGCGGCTGCCCCGAACGTGCCGCCGCCCATATAGGCGCGGTCGAGATAGAGCGACAGGATCTCTTTCTTCGAAAGGTTCGCCTCCAGCCACATGGCCAGAAACGCTTCCTTGATCTTGCGCTCGATCGACCGTTCGTTGGTGAGGAACAGGTTCTTCGCCAGCTGCTGGGTGAGAGTCGATCCGCCCTGGACGACGCCGCCGGCCTTGGCGTTTTCGGAAAGCGCGCGGCCGAGGCCGATGAAGTCGATCCCGTAGTGATCGAAGAAGCGGCGGTCCTCGGTCGCCAGCACCGCCTTGATCAGGTGGTCGGGCAGTTGCTCGATCGGAACCGAGCCTTCATGGATGATGCCGCGATGGCCGATGACGTTGCCGTAGCGGTCGAGAAAGGTGACGGCGAAATCGCCCCGGTTGCGCCAGTCTTCCTTGGTTTCTTCAAAGGCTGGCTGGGCAAGCGCCAGAAGCGCAACGCAACCGACCGTGCCGAGCGTCATAGCCTCGCCGGCAAGCTCGAAACCAAGCTTTTTCAAGCCTGTAACGCGGAACCGCCGGAAGAAGATGGTGATCTCTTCCCAGACTTCGCCGGCCCGGAAACCGAGGTTCCAGACAGTGGAATCGATCCAGCTGTCGATCCGCAGGAGGATGTGGCGCTTCTTGCGCGAGGAGCCGGAGCGCTCTTGCTTAACCGGTGATTTCGGATGGTCCTGCACTGGAAGTTCCTGCCCCATTTCCCCCATCGCCCGATGAGAAACGCTTGACGCCGACCCCCCGGAGGGATCAAAGGCATGAGCGTCTCACCGTTATTCAGCATTAGCTGACAAAAGGTTTATGCGCGATAGAGAATCCGCAACAGGGTAAAGGCGGCAGGGGAAAATTGGTCCCCATCCGCGACAGATATGATGATGGAAGACGCATTCTGGAAAACCAAGACGCTTGAGGATCTGTCCCAGCAGGAGTGGGAAAGCCTGTGCGATGGCTGCGGGCTCTGCTGTCTCAACAAGCTCGAGGATTACGACACGGGCGAGGTGGCTTTCACCTCGGTTGCCTGCCGGCTTCTCGACGGCACGAGCTGCCAGTGCAAGGACTATCCCAACCGCCAGGCGACCGTTCCGGAATGCATCCAGCTGACGCCGGCCCAAGTGGACGAAATCCCCTGGCTGCCGCCGACCTGCGGCTACCGCCTGGTGCGCGACGGCCACGATCTCTACTGGTGGCACCCGCTGCTCTCAGGCGATCCGGAAACGGTCCACCAGGCCGGCATCTCGGCCCGCGGCCGCACGATCAGCGAAGAAGAGGTCGATGTCGAGGATTTCGAGGACTATCTGATCGACTGGCCACTGCATGTCGGCGACGCACGGCGGGGCTAGGTAGATGACGCGAAGAACAACCCTCGTGAAAAAACAGCCCGGCCCTTGACCTTCCCATGATGGGAAGCCCTACATGCGGTTGCGAAGAGGATCGCGACCCATGAACCAGACTGTGCCCCCCATCCATCGCCACGAACCGATCACCGTGCCCGTCGAGGGCATGACCTGTGCCTCCTGCGTGCGCCGGGTGGAAACCGCGGCTGCAAAAGTGGCGGGCGTCGAGAAAAGCGCTGTCAACTTTGCAACGAAGAAGCTCACGGTCGAGACGGGCGCGGGGTTTGATCCGGAGACGCTGGAGGCGGCTGTCCGCAAGATGGGCTACGAGATCCCCGACGGCGCGATGGATCTTGCGCTGCGGGAAGCGGGTTTTGACGCGGGCTCTGATCATCACCCGGCGTTGAAGCATGCGGAGACGAGCGCGCAGGCTGGTCATACCCATGCTGATCATACTGGAGCCGCCCATTCTCAAGCCGAGGATCCGCATCCAACGCATGAAAACGCCGCCCACGACCACGCCCACATGCATGGCGGTGAAGCCGGTGTCCTGAAGCGTGATCTCGCCATTGCGGCAATGCTGACGTTGCCGCTGTTCGTGCTGGAGATGACGGGCCACGTCTACGCGCCGTTCCATCACTGGCTGATGGGAGTCATCGACACGCAGAACCTGAACTACCTCTACTTCGTGCTGGCAACGGTGGTGATTTTCGGACCGGGTCTGCGGTTCCTGAAGCTTGGTCTGCCGGCCCTGTTGCGGGGCCATCCGGAGATGAATTCGCTGGTCGCAGTGGGCGTTCTGGCCGCCTATGGCTATTCGGTATTTGCGACATTCGCGCCGGGACTGCTGCCGGAAAGCGCGCGTTTTGTCTATTATGAAGCGGCCGCCGTCATCGTGACGCTGATCCTGTTCGGCCGCCTGCTGGAGGCGCGTGCCACAGGCCGCACCGGCGAGGCAATCGAGAAACTGGCCGGTCTGCAGGCGAAAACCGCGCGGGTTGAACGGAGCGGGGCGGTCGTCGATATTCCCTCGTCCGAGGTCGTGGTCGGCGATATCGTCGTGATCCGTCCCGGCGAACGTCTGCCGGTTGATGGCACCGTGATCGACGGGCAATCGAATGTTGATGAATCGATGATCACAGGTGAGCCGCTGCCGGTCGAGAAGATGGCGGGTGCATTTGTCACCGCCGGAACGGTCAACCGCACCGGCTCCTTCCGTTTCCGCGCCGAAAAGGTCGGCCGCGATACGGCGCTTGCCGGCATCATCCGGCTGGTGGAACAGGCGCAGGGCGCCAAGCTGCCGATTCAGACGCTGGTGGACAAGGTGACTGCGTGGTTCGTGCCGGCCGTGATGCTTCTGGCGGTCGTTACATTCGTCGTCTGGTTCCTGGTGGGACCGGAGCCGCGGCTGTCGCATGCGCTGGTGGCGGCGGTGGCGGTGCTGATCATTGCCTGCCCCTGCGCCATGGGTCTCGCCGTCCCGGTCTCGATCGTCGTCGGGGCGGGCAGGGCGGCGGGCATCGGCGTGCTCTTCCGCAAGGGCGATGCGCTGCAGGCGCTGTCGGATGTGGATCTCGTCGTGTTCGACAAGACCGGCACGGTCACGATGGGACGGCCGCAGCTGACGGATCTGGATGTCGTGGACGGGTTATCGGAAGACGAGGTTCTGCGCCTCACCGCCGCCGTCGAGCGTCGCTCCGAACACCCGATTGCGGATGCGATCGTCAAGGCGGCGGAGGCGAAGGGTCTGGTCTTGGCCGAGACCGAGGATTTCCGCTCCGTCACCGGCTACGGCATCAGTGCCCGCGTCGATGGCCGGGACATTTCGGTCGGCGCCGACAGGTTCATGGACAAGCTCGCCATTTCGGTCGCACCACTGGAACAGACGGCCGCCCGGTTGGCCGGCGAGGGCAAGTCGCCGCTCTATACCGCGATAGACGGTCGTCTGGCGGCGGTGATTGCCGTTGCCGATCCGCTGAAGCCGTCGAGCGTTCAGGCCATCAAGACGCTGCGGGCGATGGGCATCGAGGTTGCCATGGTGACCGGCGACAACCGTCGCACCGCACAAGCGATTGCAGCCCAGGTGGGGATCGATACGGTCGTTGCCGAGGTTCTGCCCGAGGGCAAGGTGAAGGCGCTGGATGACCTGCGGAAGGGGAGCGGTTCCGCCGCCGTGTCCTCGCCACAGGCGACTTCACCCCGGGCACGCCGGATCGCCTTTGTCGGCGACGGCATCAACGATGCGCCGGCGCTGGCGCATGCGGATGTCGGCATTGCCATCGGCACCGGTACGGATGTGGCGATCGAGAGCGCCGATGTGGTGCTGGTCGGCGGCGATCTGACCGGCGTGGTGTCGGCGATTGCCATCAGCCGGGAAACGATGCGCAATATCAGGCAGAACCTGTTCTGGGCGTTCGGCTATAACGTGGCGCTGATCCCGCTCGCCGCCGGTCTGTTCTATCCCTTGCTCGGATTGACGCTTTCGCCGATGCTGGGCGCTGCCGCCATGGCGCTGTCGAGCACGTTCGTGCTTGGCAATGCGCTGCGATTGAAAACCGTCGCACTGGGAGAGAGAGCGTGAATATCGGCGAGGCCGCACAGGCATCCGGCGTTTCGGCCAAGATGATCCGCTATTACGAGGAGATCGGCCTGATTACGCCGGCCGCCCGCACCGGCAACAATTACCGGACCTATGGCGGCGATCAGGTGCATGTGCTGCGCTTCATCAAGCGCGCCCGCTCGCTGGGGTTTTCGCTCGAGGAAACGCAGGCGCTCTTGAAACTGTGGCAGGACCGCAGCCGCGAGAGCGCCGCCGTCAAGGACATCGCCACCACTCATATCGACGATCTGGAGCGGCGCATCGCGGAGATGCAGGGCATGGTCAAGACATTGAAGCACCTTGCCCATTGCTGCGGCGGAAACGACCGTCCCGACTGCCCGATCCTTGACGACCTTGCCGGTTCCGCGTCACCGGCGCATACAGATTGAAGAAGGAGACCTGAGATGACCGTGATCTTCACCGTGCCGGACATGACCTGCGGCCACTGCGAAAAGACCCTGCGAAACGCTCTCGCCGAAGCGCTGCCGGATGCACCCGTGTCGATCGATCTTGTCACGCATACGGTGATGGTGGGTGGCGACGAGGCAAAGGCCGCGCAAGCGATCCGTGACGCGGGTTATTCGCCGGAACGGGCCAAGGCCTAGTACGTTATCGGCATCGCAGACCATACTCCATCGCAGAGCATACCATGACAGTTGTCGCTTCCTATGTGTACCGCAACGGAAAACGTGCCGAGGCGGTGCCTGTCGATGGGCCGGCGCCGAGACTGTCCGGTCAGGATTTCGTCTGGATCGGCCTGCACGAGCCGTCACCGGACGAGCTGCATGCGCTGGCCGAAACCTATGAGCTGCACCCTCTCGCGGTCGAAGACGCCATCAACGCCCATCAGGTGCCCAAGGTGGAAGCCTATGGCGAACAGCTGTTCGTGGTGGCAAAGACCGCCCATCTGGAAGGCGAGAAATTCAAGTATGGCGAGACGGCGATTTTCGTCGGAAGGCGCCACATCATCACCGTCCGGCACGGCTCGGCCCGCAACCATGCCGCCATCCGGGCACAGCTCGAAGCCTCGCCGCAGCTGCTCTCCAAGGGGCCTGACTACGTCCTGCACGGGATCATCGATTTCATCGCCGACGGCTATCTGCCGCTGGTGCAAACGATCGAGGACAAGGTGCTGGAAATGGAGCAGAAGATGCTCGCGAACTTTCTCGAACGCGAGCAGATCCGCCGTCTCTTCCGCCTGCGCCGTCAGCTGATCCTGTTCGGGCGTATCCTGGGCCCGATGTCGGAAGTGGCGGGCAAGCTCGTCAATCTCGACCTTCCCTGCCTCGACCGGGACGCCAAGCCGTTCTTCCGCGACGTGCTCGATCATATCCGAAGGGTCGAAGGTATGGTGGGCGGACTTCGCGAAGTCATCACCTCGGTCTTTGAAGCCTCGAACCTTCTGGAACAGCAGCGCCAGGGCGTCATCACCAGGCAGCTGGCCGCCTGGGCCGCCATTCTTGCGGTACCGACGGCCATCGCCGGTATCTACGGCATGAATTTCGAGAACATGCCGGAACTGAAG
Source organism: Rhizobium sp. Leaf321 (assembly GCF_001423215.1). Lineage (NCBI taxonomy): Bacteria > Pseudomonadati > Pseudomonadota > Alphaproteobacteria > Hyphomicrobiales > Rhizobiaceae > Rhizobium > Rhizobium sp. Leaf321. The sequence continues at coordinate 977,274 of NZ_LMOF01000006.1, forward strand.
ACCGAATACGGCTATCCCGCTGTGCTGATTGCGATCGTCCTTCTCTGCAGCATCCTTTTCTACCGGTTCCGGAAGTCCGGCTGGTTGTAGTTGCAACCAAGCAAGGGAACTCTCGAGCCGGCGTCGAGTTGGTTCGGTCAGAAAGATGAAACCCTTGCTACGGAGAACCCCGCCATGGTCGACCAGACCCCGATGATCCTGCTGGCCGTTGTCTTGCTTGCCGGTATTGGCACGCTCGGATTTTTGATCCTGCGCCGCTGGAAGACCAAGCGCATCCCCAAAGCGCACGATCTGCCCGAGGTCGCCAACCGTCGCTGGCTGCGACGCGAAGCGCGCAATGCGCAGTCGCTCATCGACAAACGGGTTCCATAAAAGCGCGGTTCCTCACGGGAATTTGAGATGAAACCAATTTGTGCCCGGCCGGTTAACACCCGGTAGGGATACGAAAAGGAATTCAAAAATGATCAAGACATTGACAGTTGTTGCCGCACTTTCGTTTGGCCTATCCTCTGCAGCATTTGCGCAGACGAGCTATGATATGAACGGTTCGGCCAACCGCGCGGACGTCCAGCAGAACATGAGCGGTGCCGGCGGCAACATCCCGCCGAAGCCAGCCGCATCGGGTACTGTAGACCCCTATTCGACAGGCAGCGTTACCCCGGGCTCGGCAGTCGGTTCGACCGGCGCCTACGGTAGCCGCGCAGGCTGCGCACCGGGCGGTGAGCCAGGCGATGCTGCAAACTCCGGCAACCTGCCGAACCTGACGGGCGAAACTGCCCAGGGTACCGGTTGCTGATTAAACAATGACGGTAGCGGTTGGACGGGTCTTACCCCCGTCTGATCGAGCCTGATCAGAGGTCCTCGGTGAAAGCCGCAGGACCTTTTTTCATGACAAAAGGTTCGCAGTCACAACCAAGGTCGTAGATTGAATGCTGGGAAAACTGGGAAATCAAAAGGACGGCCAGCGTGATCTCGCGGCAGCGACGTGACGTCAATCGGCCACCCGACCCCGTTCTAAAGATAACGGCAGTCGCGTCCTTTCGCGCTTTTGGCAGACCGCAGCCGTCAAGTCCATTGCAAATTTGGCAACACGGGCCCGACATTCCTGCATGAACATCGGTCATTGCAGGGGATCGTGCGAAAAGCTATTCGTCTGGCCTGAACGCATTGGCCGGGAGACACGACAATCATCAAGATCATGGTATTGCTTCACAGCGCCAACGGCCTCGAATGGCAGTCTCCGCCCAAGGGCACCAGCCTGAAGACGCTGAGCGAAGCCGAAGAGCAGGGCTTCATCACCATCCGCGGCGAGTTCCAGAAACGCCAGTTCCGACTGACAGAGATGGGTTTCGAATATATCCAGCGTGACAAAAGACGTCTGGAAGCCCGGCGGTCGTAAGCCAGGCTAACGGCACAACGCTCGCAGCCTCCACCCAGAGAGCTGGAGGAACTCGTATGAAAGCAGTTCTGAAGATACTTGCCTTATCCCCTCCAGGGGGATAGGATTATCGCATGACAGAACACGATCACGTCCACGAAAGTCATCCCGAAATCGTCAAGCGGCTGAAACGGGCTGAGGGACATCTCAAAAGTGTGATCGCCATGATCGAGGGCGGCAGGCCGTGTCTCGACATCGCCCAGCAGCTGCATGCGGTGGAAAAGGCGATCACCAATGCCAAGCGCACCCTGATCCAGGACCATCTGGACCACTGTCTCGAAGACACGATCGGCGCGCTCGATCGGGAGAAGCGCCACTCCATCGACGAGTTCAAGTCGATCACCAAATACCTTTGAGACCTAAATACCCGTGAGATATTTCCATGCCTGATTTTGCCGACCTCCTGCAGCAGGGATCTGCCCATGCCTGGCTGTTTGTTCCAAGCGCCATCCTGCTTGGGGCCTTGCACGGCTTGGAGCCGAGCCATTCGAAGACGATGATGGCAGCCTTCATCGTCGCGGTGAGGGGCACGGTCACCCAGGCGGTGCTGCTGGGTCTTGCCGCGACGATCTCGCACACGATCATCGTCTGGGGCATCGCCTTTGCGGGCATGTATCTCTGGCAGGGCATGGATGCCGAGGCTTCCGAGCCCTATTTCCAGCTTGTTTCCGCCGCGGTCATCATTTCGATCGCACTCTGGATGCTGTGGCGAACATGGCAGGATCAGCAGATGGGAAAGGCCGCTGCCGCCCACGGGCATGATGGCTCGCATGGGCATGACGGTCATCACGGCCACCACGGTGGCCATGGCCACGACGGCCATCACGGCGCCCATCACGGCGCCCATGACCACGGTTCAGCACAGGGGCATGCCGCAGGTCACGGTGACATCAGGCGGGTCGATACCGGGCACGGCATCGTCACGCTCGAAATCTTCGAAGACGGCGTTGCGCCTGTCTGGCGTTTTCGCACCGAGCGCGGCCACGGCTGGACGGCGTCCGATGTCGTCGTCACGACGCAGCGCCCGGATGGATCGCGGCAGGCCTTCGTCTTTGCCGATCAGGGCGGATATCTGCAGTCGACCACAGACATTCCCGAGCCGCACGCGTTCGTCGCAAGCCTGAGCCTTGGCCACGGCAACCATACCCATGATTACGACCTGTCCTTCACGGAAGGCCACGACCATGACCACGCCGAGATGCAGGGGCTAGACGTGGCGACGGACGGGTATCAGGATGCCCATGAAATGGCGCATGCCAACGACATTCGTCGCCGGTTCGCCGACCGCAAGGTGACCACATGGCAGATCGTTCTGTTCGGTCTGACCGGAGGTCTCATCCCGTGCCCGGCCGCCATCACGGTTCTGCTTCTCTGCCTGCAGCTCAAGGAGTTCACGCTCGGCTTCGTGCTGGTTATGTGCTTTTCCATCGGCCTTGCAATCACGCTGGTGACCGTCGGGGCGATCGCTGCGCTCAGCGTACGCCACGCCACGTCGCGCTGGAGCTGGTTTTCGACGGTTGCCCGTCGCGCTCCCTACGTCTCCAGCCTCCTCATCATCGCCGTCGGCCTCTATGTCGGCATCCACGGCTGGCAGGGACTGCCGGCGTAAGGGGCGTCGCGGATTGGGCGGAGCTTAGCTCCCCGCCGTCTCCACCCGGTTTCGGCCTGCGGCCTTGGCGTTGTAGAGGGCTTCGTCGGCGCGCTTGAAGAGGGCTTGCGAGGTCGTCACGAGGTCCTGGCCGGGGGTGAGCGTGGCGAGGCCGACGCTGATCGTGGCGCGGTTGGAGGGTGGGTTTCTGCCGTGTTCCAGACCGATCTCTTCGACGCCCACGCGGATGCTTTCGGCGATGGCATGCGCGGCCTTCGCGTCGGTTGCGGCGAGCAGCACCGCCACTTCCTCGCCGCCATAGCGGGCGCAGACATCGCCGGGGCGGATGACGGTTGACCGTACCACCTGTGCGATCGCGCGCAGGCATTCGTCGCCGGCCGCGTGGCCATAGGTGTCGTTGAAAAGCTTGAAACGGTCGGCGTCGATCATCAGCAGCGACAGCGGCGTCATCGAACGGTTCGCAGCCGTCACCATCGCCTCGAACCGGGCGTTGAAGAAACGCCGGTTGGCAAGCTTTGTCAGGTCGTCGGTATTGGCAAGAAGATCGAGCTCGTCCTGCGCCCGCTTGTGGCGGCTGACATCGCGGGTGATCGCAACCACCCGCGGCGCCTGGGCCGGATGCGAGGCCGGCAGACGGCTCATCGCCGTTTCCAGCCATACTTCCTCGCCGTCGGGTTTGACGTGGCGGATCAGGAATTTCTCATGACCAGGCCCACTGCCGAGCCGCTCCGTTGCCTGGCGCACCAGGAATTCGGTATCTTCGGCCATGCCGGCAAAGATGCTGCGGCCGATCAGGTCCTCTGGCTCGAGCCCGAGGATGCCGATCGAGGAGGGCGAGACATATTCGCGGATGCCGTGTTCATCGAACCGGGTGATGAGGTCGCTGGAGGATTCAGCGAGCAGGCGGAACTCCGCCTCGCGCGCGGCCACTAGCGCTTCGCGCTCTTGGCGCAATTGCATCTGGCGGCGCCAGTAGACCGTGGCGAACCCGGCCGCGATGAGAAGGATCGCCGCATAGATCCAGCGCGTCCTCGCGGTCGACGCCCAGGAGATCAGCACCTGCCATTCCGATGCGGCCGCGAGCGCCACCAAGCCGGTCAGCTGGCTCTGGTGAAAGCCACCCGCCCGCGCCGTCTGGTCGATCGGTGACTGGTAATGAAAGGCGCCGACGCGGGTCTGGCGGACATGGGCAAACAGATCGCTCTTGGACATGTCCTGACCGAGAATGCTGTCGGCCATCGGCGCGCGGGCGAGAACCACGCCATCTCCGCGAACGAGCAGGAAAGAGGCATCGGACCCGATATCGTAGCGGCTGAAGAAATTGACGAAATGGTTGACCTTGATGGTGGAGACCACAACCCCGCCGAACGTGCCGTCCGGTAAAATCACCTTCTGCGAGATCGGCAGGACCCAGGTCTGGGTCAGCCGGCTGAGGATGGGCTTTCCGAGGACCGGGAGCGGGAAGGGGCTGGCCTTGTGGAATTTGAAATAGTCGCGGTCCTGATAGGAGACCCCGGCGGGGCGTGTTGCCGACGAGGTCGCAACCATCTGGCCATCGGCATTGAGATAGGAGAGCGTATCGAGTGTGGGCGACGCACTGAGCTGGCGCTTCATCAGCGCGTCGATCGCCTGGGCGAGATCGGCCTCGCCGTCCTTCTCCTCGATCTTGGAGATCAGGCTTGCGAGCGGCAGCCGCGACATTTCCACCACGTCGTCGGCATGCTGGGTAATAGCTTCGGCCGTCTGTTCCAGTGCCGCTTCGACCCGTGCGACCTGTGTCTTCCAGTTGGAATATTCCGCCCAGCCGAAAAGCGCCAGAAACGCACCGAAGCCCAATACCGCCGCAGGCGTCGCCAGAGCGGGGCCAAGGCCGTGTCTGGTGCGGCGGCCTGGCCCTTTGCGGTTCCCGGGGTCTGCCCCGCGAGACGATGGGGAAAACGGCATGCGCAGAAACTTCCGAAAATAGTCAAAACACGAAACTGCAACCCGGCTGATTTACGTCGCGCACGACGTCATCGGCAGGACGACGGGCAAAGAGCCGACAAGTCCCGTCTAATACAGGAAAGTTAAGCGAACCTCTCGCAACGGGAGCCTGATCCTGCCGTGATGATGATGGCCGGGACAGTGGTCGAAATCCCTGAAGAACAAGTTCCAAAGAAAAAGGCCACCGCGCGAGCGGCAGCCTTCTCCTCATACAATCAGATGCTTGACGCGATCAGAACTTCACGCCGAGGCCAACCTGCACGACGTGCTGGTTGAAGTCGACATCAGCGCCGGCGAGGTTGCCGTTGCCGTAGTCGTTGTAGCGATACTCGACGCGGCCGAACAGGTTGTCGGTGAAGGCGTGATCGACGCCAGCGCCGATGGTCCAGCCGTGCAGCGTGTCGTCGTCGTCGCCAACCGGCGTGTCGACTTCAACATTGGTGGCTGTCCAGCCGCCTGCTGCGTAGATCAGGGTGCGGTCCATGGCGTAACCGAGACGTGCACGGGCCGAACCGGAGAAGCCGCTTTCGGCATCGACGCCAGCAGCGACATCGTCGTTGTTCCAGTCGTAGTTGACATCGCCTTCAACACCGGCAACGAAACCGTTGGAGAACTGCCAGTTGTAGCCGACGAAGCCACCCATGCGGGCGCCGTCGAAGTTCTGGGAACCAGCGCCTTCGATATCAGCATCGCCCCAGCCGTATCCGCCGTGGATACCGAGGTAAGGACCGGACCAGGAAAATGCCGGAGCTGTTTCGTAGGCGACTGGCGCGCTCGGAATGGTCTCAACCGCATCGGCGGCGAGAGCTGCGGACGAGAGGCCGGCTGCAAGAGCTGCGGCGAGAACGAGTGTGTTCCTCATGATGATTTCTCCGTGTTTTCAACGACTGCTTGTTATGAGGATCAATGTAGTGCGTTCGGCTTGGAAAGCTGTAGCTAAAATGTCACGCGCGCCAAAATCGATCCTTGACCGTTGACCGGGGGACTTTGCGCCGCCACTGCTGCGGGCGGGAAAGCCTTGCGGATGAACCGGGGAGCATGCCGTGCTGACAAGAACAGACACCGGATGGAAAACGCTTTTGTCCGGCCGGAACGGCCTGATGCTGGGGCTGATCTCCGCCGGGATCGGGTTGCATGCCTTCAACCAGTTCGCGATTGTTGCCGCCATGCCGCTGGCCGCCGCCGAACTTGGCGGGCGCGACTGGTTCAGCTGGGTCTACAGCCTCTATTTCATCGGTTCGATCGCCGGCGGCACCAGTGCTGCCTATCTCCGCGATCGGTTGGGTGTGAAATCCAGCCTGTTCTGGTCCATGGCGCTGTTTTCGCTGGGCGGTCTGATGGCGGTTCTGGCACCGAGCTTTTTCTTCATCGTTGCGGGCAGACTGTTGCAGGGGATTGCCGACGGTCTGATCGTGGCAATCTGCTACAGCCTCATCCCGGCCAATTTCTCGTCCGCGGTGACGGCGAAGGTATTTGCGGTGGAGGCGACCGTCTGGGCGGTCGCGGCTCTGCTCGGGCCGCTGATCGGGGGGCTGCTCGCAGAGGCGTTTTCGTGGCATGCCGCGTTTCTAGCGGTGACGCCGTTTCTCATCCTGCTTGGTCTTTTCACGCTGTTGACGACGCCCGAGACCGGCAGCGCGGCAAAGGCCGCGTTTGCGCCTCTGGCCGTGGCGCTCTGTGTGACTGCGTCCTTCATTTTCGCACTGTCGTCCGCAACGGGGGTGATCGGCTGGCAGGTCGCCTGTCTGGTGCTGGGATCACTGGCGCTGGCGCTGACCGTGACGACAGACGGAAAGCTCGGGCCGCGGTTGTTTCCGGCTGGCGCTTTCAGGCTGGGATCGGTGCTCGGCCACGGGTTCTGGATGCTGTTCCTGATGTCGGCGGGCCATGCGTCTGGTGCCACCTATCTTGCTCTGATCATCCGCGACGTGTGGGGCATCGGACCGGCGGCGGTCGGCTATATCGTGGTGGCGATGGCACTGACCTGGAGCGCGGTCGCGATGGCCTCCAGCCGGATCAAGTCTCTGAAAGGACGCCATTTTGCGATGCGGGCCGGGCCGCTGTTCCAGCTCGCCGGCTTCCTGATGATCGCGATATCGATCGACGTCAGGGAGATCCTGCTCGTGATCCTGAGCCAGATGGCGATCGGTACCGGTTTCGGCCTGTCCTGGGCGGCGATCAACCAGGCCTCGATGGAGGCCGCCGGCGACGAGGAGCGCGACCGGGCGAGCGCGCTTTTGCCGACCATGTCGACGGCCGGCTACGCCGTCGGTTCGGCGCTGGCCGGCATGATCGCGGCAGCGACCGGGCTGACACGGCAGTTGTCGCAAGGCGATCCCGGGCAGGTCGCCTACTGGCTTTACGGGACGTCCGCAGCCGCGGCGCTGGTGACGTTTCTGCTCGGGTTCGGGGTGCGGTTGGAGGCGGGCAATAAGGGCTGATCTTGCTTGTTCCGCAGGCGCGAGACCCCATATTGGGGATACGCCACAGACCAGACTCAAGCACATACCCGAGACCAAGCCCCTGAAAGGGCCGAAGGAGAGATCCCGTGTTCCAGTTCGACAATTCCTATGCCCGCCTGCCGGATCGGTTCTTCGCTTCCGTCTACCCGGAGCCGGTGGAGGGGCCGAAGCTTCTGAGGTTCAACCAGAAGCTGGCAGCGGAACTGGGCGTCGAGGCGGATCTTTCGGATCCTGATCGTCTGGCATCCGTGCTTTCCGGCAATGTCGTGCCGCAGGGGGCATCGCCTCTCGCCATGGCCTATGCTGGGCACCAGTTCGGCAATTTTGTACCGCAGCTCGGCGATGGGCGGGCGATCCTGATCGGCGAGGTCATGGACCGTGCCGGACAGCGCCGCGACATCCAGTGGAAGGGCGCGGGGCCGACGCCGTTTTCGCGCCGTGGTGACGGGCGGGCAGCGCTTGGGCCGGTCATCCGCGAATATGTCGTGTCCGAGGCCATGCATGCGCTGGGCATACCGGCGACGCGGGCCCTGGCGGCGGTTTCGACCGGTGAGCTCGTTCAGCGCGAGCAGGAGCAGCAGGGCGCAGTGTTCGTGCGGGTCGCGGCAAGCCATGTGCGAGTGGGCACGTTCCAGTTCTTTGCCGCCCGCGGCGATACCGAGGGCGTGCGGACGCTGGCGAACTACGTGATCGAGCGGCATTACCCTGACCTGATGGGCGCGCAGAACCCGTATCTGGCGCTGTTGCAGGCCGTGGCGGACCGGCAGGCGGAGCTGATTGCCCGCTGGCTCGGCGTCGGTTTCATCCATGGTGTGATGAACACCGACAACATGACGATTTCAGGCGAGACGATCGATTTCGGTCCTTGCGCCTTTCTCGACGAATACAACCCGATGAAGGTGTTTTCCTCGATTGATCGGCAGGGACGCTACGCCTATCGCAACCAGCCGGGCATCGGCCAGTGGAACATCGCAAGGCTTGCCGAGGCGCTGGTGCCGCTGATCGATGCCGACGAAGAAAAGGCGGTGGGAGCCGCCAATTCTGTCCTGAAGGCATTCGGCGACACGTTCCAGGCGCACTGGATCGAGGTGTTCCGCGCAAAGCTCGGTCTGGTCACCGCGCGCGACGGTGATGGCGATCTCGTGCAGGGACTGCTTTCTGCGATGGAGGAAAACGAAGCGGATTTCACGCGGACGTTCCGAGCGCTCTGCAACGCCGCGGAAGGACACGACGACGACCTGCTCGCCTGTTTCGCGGATCCATCCAAGCTGCGGGAATGGTTGCCGAAATGGAACGAGCGCCTGGCCGAGGAAGGCCGCAGCCCGGCGGACGTGGCAACAGAGATGCGCGGCGTCAATCCGTGGCTGATCGCCCGCAACCACCGGATCGAGGAAGCAATCGCGGCTGCCAATTACGGTGATTTCAGCTTCTTTGAAAAGCTGGTGGAGGCGCTCGAAAAACCGTTCGAAGAGCGGCCGGAATTTGCCGACTACGCGATTGCGCCGACGGCGGAACAGAAGGTTGCGCGCACCTTCTGCGGGACGTGAGAAAGAAGCGGCTCCGGTAAAATTTTCGAGATAGGAATTTAATCCTTGACGGCGTGACGGTTGTCGGGTAGTGTTTAGGCATAGTCGAAGAGTTGCGTCGGGAGAGGCTTCACGCCCCGACCGCCGCAAGGCTTCCAGTCAGGGCTCGGATTGACCTCCGGGCCCTTTTTTTTTCCAGGACATCGATATCGAAACCGAACGTGCGACGGCAAGCCGGCGCGGCGGGTTTTCGGCTGTGGAGATCTGCCATGAACCGTTCCGATGCTCTCGCCGGTTTTGATCCAGACCTGTTCGGCCTGTGGACGGACGAACCGCTTTACGACGCGGATGACGACGTGACGCAGGATGCCGAACTGGAAGAGACGGTTCGAAACGTTCTGCTGGAGCTCAAGTCTGCGGAAACCGAGCTGAAGCCCGCAGATGAACTGCGGCAGCTTTTGAACGAGATGACGGCGGAGATGCGCCAGCAGTTCGGCACGTTTCGGATGATGCGCGAAGCAGCCTCCGGGCTGCTGTCCGGCGAGGCCGGAGACACGGTGTCAGCTGACGGCAGTGACGCGGCGCAGAAACTGGCGCGGGCCGATGTGAAGGCGGCGACCGATGCGATGAGCCTGATCGTGCGCACGCTGGAAAAGGTCGATGCGCTGCAGCGTCAGCTTTCCCGCGACCGGCAGGTGGAGGCCGACAGGCTGGCCGATGCCGGCGGATACGAAGAGGCGAAGGCCCGCTTCGTCCGGATGATCGAGGATCGCGCCAATGAAACAGCCTTTGGGTATTTCGAAGCCTGGAAACGCGATGGCCCACCGGGATGGGTGGCGCAAAGGCTTCCAGCGAGAGGAACCCAGCCAGCGCAAGATGCGGCGGGCCGCAGAGAAGATCACGGGTGAGGCGGTAAAGGCATCCGGGTCATTCAGGGCGGGCATGTCTGGCATCGCTGATGTCAGGGAGAAGAGTGCACGGGATCTGGAGGCCGGAATGGTTTTGGCCGGTGCGATGGGCGTGCCCCGCGCTCCGGACTCGGTGCCGGCGGAGAGCTGTGACGAGCCTGGTCCGGGAGAGAGCGCGTTTGACGGGTTTGTGGCCGGTCTCGACCGGGATTGGGCGTTTACGGCGCTTCCCGGACAGAGGCCGCCAGAGGGCGACTGGCGGACGTGGCTGATCATGGGCGGGCGCGGATCCGGCAAGACGCGGGCGGGCGCCGAATGGGTGCATGCGCTGGCGTGTGCGGCTGGAGAGCGGTCCGATCTTCGCATCGCGCTCGTGGCGGAAACGCTGGGCGATGCCCGCGAGGTGATGGTGGGCGGTGTGTCCGGCATCTGCCGGATTGCGGCACGGCACTGGCCCGAATTCGAGATTTCACGCAAACGGCTGGTCTGGCCGAACGGCACGGTGGCGCAGATCTTTTCCTCCGAGGATCCGGAAGCCCTGCGAGGGCCGCAGTTTCATTACGCGTGGTGCGACGAGATCGGCAAATGGAAGCATGCGCAGGAAACGTTCGACATGCTGCAGTTCGGCCTGCGGCTGGGACTCGATCCGCGCCAACTGGTGACGACCACGCCGCGACCGGTGCCGGTGCTGAAGCAACTGATTGCCGACCCCGGCACGCGGCTGATCAAGATCTCCACAGCCGGTAACGCCGGCAATCTGGCACCGGGCTTTATCGCGGCGCTGGAGCGACGCTATGGCGGGACGAGACTTGGTCGTCAGGAACTTGGCGGCGAGCTGATCGAGGATCGCGACGACGCGCTGTGGAAGCGCACCGACCTCGAGGCCTGCGTGACGCGCTTTACCGGGGTTCTGCGGCGCATCGTGGTGGCGGTGGATCCGCCCTCGGGATCCGGCGAGAACTCCTGCTGCGGCATCGTTGTGGCGGGTGTCGAGGCAAGCGAAGGTTCGCCTGGTAGGGCGGTGGTGCTGGCCGACTGTTCGGTGACCGGCCATACGCCGGGCGGCTGGGCGAAGGCCGTGGTGAAGGCCTATGCGCGGTTTTCGGCCGACCGCGTCGTGGCCGAGGGCAACCAGGGCGGCGACATGGTGCCGGCGATGCTGAAAAGCATCGACGCCAACCTGCCGGTAACGGTGGTGCATGCATCCCGCGGAAAGTTTGCCCGCGCAGAACCGGTCGCAGCCCTCTACGAGCAGGGACGGGTGGTGCATGCAGGACGGTTTGCGGAGCTGGAGGACCAGATGTGCGATTTCGGTCCCAACGGACTGTCATCGGGACGCTCGCCGGACCGGCTGGATGCGCTGGTCTGGGCGCTGACGGCGCTTGTTTTGGACGGCCAGGGCGAGCCGCGCGTCAGGGGGATTTGAGCCTAGGCCCGGTGTGGCGCTTCTGGTGAACCGCGCAACGAAAAGCGGCCCGGACAGGGCCGCTCAAGCGTTCTATATCTGACAGTTGGCTACTGCCAATAGTTGCAATTCAGCTTTTAGCCGGCACAGCCGGAGCGCTGTCGCGCATCTGCTTCCATTCCGATTCCATGCGCTCGAGGACGTGCTGCGGCACCGATTTCGTGGCTGCTGTCTGGGCGGTCTGCTGCATCATCATGATCTCCGGATTGTGCGCTGCACCATCATGGTGGTGCGCCCCTATGAACGTCGCATGGTTGGATTGGTTCCACATCCTTACTCCGAAGTAAATCGTCACTAACAGACTAAAACGATTTAGTTTTTTTCTAATCCGATTGAAACCTTCGAACGCGGTAAAGGGGTCAAGATTAACATGGGATACGAGCGTGGATTTTTCTATGGCGGCGTGCGGCAGAACCCTTTCAGCGGTCGGCTTCGAAGTGGTCAGGTGGCCGGGCTGGCTGCTGTTTTAGACGCCTGGGAGGCCCGCGAGCCGGTGGAGGGCCCCGCAGCGCTCGCCTATGTTCTGGCGACAGCGTTTCATGAGACGGCATCAACGATGCAGCCGGTGCGCGAAACGCTGGCCAAGACCGACCAGATTGCGGTGGCGCGGCTGGAAAGCGCTTATCGCGCCGGCCGGCTGCGCACGGTGAAGACGCCGTACTGGCGTTACGATGCCGATGGCCGCACCTGGCTGGGGCGGGGGCTCGTGCAGCTGACCCACAGGCGCAACTACCAGAAAATGTCGGCGCTGACCGGCATCGATCTCATCACGGCACCTCATCGCGCCATGGAGATGGATGTGGCAGTAAAAATCCTGATCGAGGGCATGCGGGCCGGCAGTTTCACCGGCCGCAAGCTCGGCGATTATTTCGGCCCTGGGAAATCGGACTGGGTCGGGGCGCGAAAAATCATCAATGGCAATGACCGAGCGGCGCGGGTGGCGGGGTACGCGAAAGCGTTCGCGGCAGCGCTGCGGGACGATGCGGCGATGGCGGCCTGAACGTCTTCAGAGCGAATTGATCCCGGATCGAGTGAAGGATGAGACGATGAGATTTCCATTCCGGCTTCGTGGGCTTTCCCGCAGCGCGCCGCCTCAGGAAACCAAGGCAGCGTCGGGGCTATCGTCGGGCTTTGCGATTGTTTCGGGCGATGGCGCGGCGCACTGGTCCGGGCGGTCCTATGCGGCTCTGGCAAAGGCCGGGTTCATGAAGAACCCGATCGCCTATCGGGCCATGCGGATGGTGGCCGAAGCTGCCGCCGCCGTGCCGTGGCTTGCCTATCGGGGGACGAGCGAGGCAGCCGATCATCCGGCGCTGGCGCTTCTGGCACGTCCGAACGGCCGCCAGAGCGGGCCGGATTTCTTCGAGGCGCTGTACGGGCATCTGCTTTTGTCCGGCAATGCCTATGTGGAGCCGCTGGCGCTTGGCGGCGACCTGCGGGAACTGCATTTGCTGCGGCCGGACCGGGTGAGCGTCGTCGAGGGGCGCGACGGCTGGATTGCGGCCTATGATTATCGCGCCGGGCAGGTGACACGGCGGCTTGCCGTCGATCGTGACGGGCCGGGGCTGCTGCACCTGAAGCTGTTTCACCCGCTCGACGACCATTGTGGCCTGTCGCCGCTGGTGGCGGCTGGCGCAGCGCTCGACCTTTCCAATGCGGCGGCGGGCTGGAACAAGGCGCTGCTCGACAATTCCGCAAGACCGTCCGGCGCGCTGGTCTACCAGCCGAAGGACGGCGGCAATCTTTCCGCGGATCAGTATCAGCGGCTGAAGGACGAACTGGAGGCGGGCTATTCGGGGGCGGTAAATGCCGGCCGGCCGCTGCTTCTGGAAGGCGGGCTGGACTGGAAGGCGATGGGGCTTTCGCCGAAGGACATGGATTTCATCGAGGCGAAGAACGGTGCTGCCCGCGACATTGCGCTGGCGCTCGGCGTGCCGCCAATGCTGATCGGCATTCCCGGTGACAATACCTATGCCAACTACCAGGAGGCCAACCGCGCCCTTTACCGGCTCACGGTGCTGCCGTTGATTGCCCGAACGGCCGCAAGCTTTTCCGCCTGGCTTTCGGATACGCTCGGGGAGGGATTGCGGCTGGAACCGGATCTCGACCGGGTGGCAGGTCTCTCGGCCGAGCGTGAGGCGCTGTGGGCGCGGATCGGCGCTGCAGGCTTCCTGACCGAGGACGAAAAGCGAGAGGCGGTCGGCTATTCGGCATGATTGCGCGATCGCGGCGCAGGGTGTATTTTGTAATACGGTGTATTACAGATGGAGATCGTCATGGCAGATGCCAACTCTGACAAGAAGGCCGAAAAGCCCGCTCTCTCGGACCCGATCACCTTGCGCGTGCCGCAGGACATTCTCGACGACATCGAGAAGATCGCCGAGACATCCGATCGCAGCAGAAGCTGGGTGATCGTTCGGGCGCTGAAATATTATCTGATGGCGGAGGGGAATGAAATACTCAGCATCCGCCGTGGACTGGCGGATATCGAGGCGGGGCGGACCGTGGATGCGGAGGAGTTCTTCGAAGAGCTCGACCGTCTCAACCGCGAGGATGCTGCCTGATGAAGGTCACCCTCTCGGAAGAGGCGATACGCTACGTCCAGAGGGAACGGGCCTACTTGGCCCAGTTCGGGCGGCGGACAGCCGTCGCGTTTTCGGATCAGATCAAGCGAACGATCCGGCTCATTTCCGAGCAGCCGCGTGTCGGAACGATGGTTGCTCCGGTCGAGGGCATCAGGCGGTTCGTCGCAACGCCCTAACATGTGGACTATGTCATCCAGTCCGACCGGGTCCTGGTCGTCTCGATCATGCATGCCAGGCAAGCCTCGTCGGCCCTTGACCATGATGACGATGACGGTTTCGACTGAGCTTTTCCGAGTTGTCGGCGCTTGAGCCTGCTCGACTCAACTTCTCAGACCCCTGACTCAACTCGTCAACGCGGTCTCTCAAGCGATTCAGGGGATTGATGAAAACCTGAAGGCCTCATGTGGCGCGTGAAGATGCGCGCGGCCTTGGCGGTTGCGGATGGAGATCCGCTTTCCGGCTGACAATCTCAACATAACCCAGAAAGTTTAACGATGGCTGACCTTGGGCATGATCCGGGAACGCTTGGCGTGTGGGCTGCGCGGACCGCAGGTGCGGTGGCGGGTGCGGGCGTTTCGCTGGTCTATCTCCTGCCGAAAAGCGGGCACGAGGCGGCGAGCCGGTTTCTGACCGGGGTGGCCTGCGGGATGATCTTCGGCGGTCCGGCCGGGCTTTGGCTGATGGCACGGCTGGGGATCAGCGGTGAGCTTCCCGAGCCGGAGACCTTGCTGGCGGGATCGGCTGCCGCCAGCCTTTCGGCCTGGTGGGTGCTGGGCGCGCTGTCGCGCTTAGCCGAGCGATACGGGCGCCGCAGGGAGTAAGGCGCTCCCGACGACGAACCTCCTCTGCTGCAAGCGGCAGTCGCCGCGAGCGGATGGGGTGCAGCAATTCCAATGACATTGCAGGAGATCCCGATGCACGCTGACCGCGGGCAATGCCCACCCATGCGCCCGAATGTGCGCAAATTCGCCAATCTGGAACTGGCCGGCATTGCCGGTGACGGCACGTTTTCCGGTTATGCCAGCGTGTTCGGCGAGGTCGATCTCGGTCGCGACCGGATCGAACGGGGGGCGTTTCTCTCCTCGCTGATCGAACGCGGCGCAACCGGGGTGCGCATGCTTTACCAACACGACCCGAACGAGCCGATCGGCGCCTGGAAGACGATCCGCGAGGATGGTCGCGGCCTGTTCGTCGAGGGCGTGCTTTCGCCGGGCGTGGCGCGATCGCGGGAGGTGCTGGCGCTGATGAAATCCGGTGCGCTCGACGGGCTCTCGATCGGGTTTCGAACGGTGCGGGCCCGCACCGACGCCAAGACGGGGGTGCGGCGCATTCTCGAGGCGGATCTTTGGGAAATCTCCGTCGTGACCTTTCCGATGCTGCCATCGGCACGGGTGTCCGACGTCAAGCATCAGCGGTTTTTCCGAGACCGCGAGACGGAGCTCGTTCGCCAGATGCGGCGGGCGGCGAAGATGATGTGGAGATCGTCGTTCAGGCAGAACAAGGTTTAATGGAGAAGGACAGGACATGATGACGGGACATGTGCAGGGAAGTGGCGCCGTGGCGCCGGAAGTGAAAGCCGTGCCGGAAACGGTGACGGCGGCGCTCGACGAATTCATGGAGGCGTTCGAGGCGTTCAAGGACGTCAACGACCGAAGGCTCGGCGAGATCGAGCAGAAGCTGACCGCCGACGTGGTGACCCGAGACAAGGTGGACCGCATCAACCGGGCGATGGACGACCAGAAACGGGTGCTGGACCAGCTGGCGCTGAAGAAGGCGCGGCTGCCGCTCGGTGGCCGGGGTGGGTATGGCCAGAGTGCCGATCTTTCGCCTGAGGCGATGGAGCACAAGGCGGGGTTCGACGCCTATATCCGTCGCGGCGAGGACAATGGACTGCGCGAGCTGGAGGCGAAGGCGTTTTCCGTCGGGGTCGGCGCCGATGGCGGCTATCTCGTGCCGCCGGAGACCGACACGGAAATCGGCCGCCGCGTGTCTGTCGTGTCGCCGATGCGGGCGCTTTCGACCGTGCGCACCGTCTCGACCTCGGTCCTGAAGAAACCGTTCTCGACGACGGGGCTAACCACCGGCTGGGTGGCGGAAACGGCGGCGCGGCCGCAGACCAATACGCCGCTTCTGGCCGAACTCGCCTTCCCGACGATGGAACTCTACGCCATGCCGGCCGCGACCCAGGCGCTGCTCGACGATGCGGCTGTGGACATGGAGGCGTGGATCGCCGGCGAGGTGGACATCGTGTTTGCCGAGCAGGAGGGCGATGCCTTCGTGCGCGGTGACGGGGTAAACAAGCCGAAGGGCTTTCTTGCCTATACGGCTGTTGCCGATTCGAGCTGGGCCTGGGGCAGTCTCGGCTATATCGCAACCGGCGTTGCCGGCGGCTGGAAGGCGACCAATCCCTCCGACACGCTGATCGAGGTGATCTACGCGCTCAAGGCCGGTCATCGTCAGAACGGCACGTTCATGATGAACCGCAAGGTGCAGGCCGATATCCGCAAGTTCAAGGATGTCGACGGCAACTACCTGTGGCGGCCGCCGGCAAGTGCGGGCCAGGCCGCCTCGCTGATGGGCTTTCCGATCGCAGAAGCCGAGGAAATGCCTGACATTGCCGCAAGCTCGACGTCGCTTGCCTTCGGAGACTTCCGCTCGGGCTATCTCGTGGTCGATCGGGCCGGCGTGCGCATCCTGCGCGATCCGTATTCCGCCAAGCCCTATGTGCTGTTCTACACCACCAAGCGGGTCGGCGGCGGGGTGCAGAACTTCGAGGCGATCAAGCTGGTGCGGTTCGCCGTGAGCTGATCGGCCAAGCGTACCGACGCTTGCCGGAACTGCCCGTCATCCGGCCATCGCCACCTTCTTCCCGCAGCGGCGGGGAGAGGGTGGGGCAGGGCCGGATATCATCTTCGACGAGGATCCCCATGACCTATGCCCAGACCAATCCGCCCCTGGCGGAACCGCTGACGCTTGCCGAGGCAAAGGCGCATCTGCGTCTTGACGGCGCTGATGAGGATGCGCTGATCGGATCGCTGATTGCGACTGCCCGCGAGCATCTGGAGCGTGAGACGGGCCTATGCCTGATGGCGCAGTCCTGGCGGCTCTATCTCGACCGCTGGCCCTGCGACGGCGTGATCCGCATCCTCAAGTCTCCCGTGCAAGCGATTCAGACTGTTACGGTTTACGATGCTGCAGGCACTGCGGTTGATGTGTCGCTTGAAGACCATCTGCTCGACGGCAAGGGGCGACCGGCGCGGCTTTGGCTGCGCTCGACGATCGATCCCGGCCAAGCGTTGAACGGGATCGAGATTGATTTTTCCGCCGGCTATGGCGAGGCCGGGACCGATGTGCCGGATACGCTGAAGCGGGCGATGCTGATCCATATCGGCCATATGTTCGCCTTCCGCAGCGTGCTGTCGCCCGACCAGCAGCCCGCCGGGATTCCCGATGGCTACGAGCGGCTGATCGCGCCCTTTCGCATGCGGAGGCTGTGATGGTGGTGTTTCTCGATCCGGGCCAGATGACTGCCCGGCTGGAGCTGGAAGCGCCGGTTACCGTATCCGACGGTCAGGGTGGTGCGAGTGTGACCTGGCAATCGGTGGCGGCCGTTTGGGCGAAGATCGAGCCGGTCTCGTTCGTGGTGACGGAAGCGGCAAGCGCGGAAGTCGGCACGGTCAGTCACCGGATCTGGATCCGGTTTCGAAGCGATGTCGCAGCCGGCCAGAGGCTGACCAAGGGCGCGCGGATCTTCCTGCTGAAACTGGTGCGCGACCCTGACGAGACCGGTCGCTATCTGGTCTGCCAATGCGAGGAGCAGGCCCCATGACATCCGCTAACAATGCGCTGATGAAGGCGGTCCATGCGCTGCTGACCGGCGACGCGGCACTGACGGCGCTGGTCGGTCAAGGCGGCGTTCATGACCGACTGCTGCCGAAGCCGAAGCTGCCGGCGATCGCCTTCGGGGAGTGGGAGACGCGCGACTATTCGACCGGCACGGAACCGGGCGAGGCGCATAGCCTGACGATCACCGTCTGGTCGCAGGCCGAAGGGCGTCGGCAGGCGCAGGAGATCGCAAGCCGGGTGGACACGCTGCTGCACGATGCGGCGCTGACGCTGGAAGGGTTTGTGCTGGTAAGCCTGTTGCGGACGGGATCGCGCACCAGACGCGAGCCGAACACGCGGTATCTTCAGGTCGAGCTGCGCTATCGTGCGGTGACCGAGTGAGAGGCAGCAAGCCGGTTACTCTGCCGCACGAGATGCATGAGGAAGAGGATGCCGGTAAGCGCCGAGCCTGCCAGAAGGACGGTGACGACGAGAACCGTGAGAGCGCCCGAACGATCGAGCAGTGCTGTGAACACGACGGGGGCGAGCGCATTGGCAAGGTTCTGCGGCATGGACAGCCGTGCGGCCTGGCGGCCATAGTCGCGCGGTGAAAACAGGGCGAGCGGCAGCAGCGCCTTTGCGACCTGCAGGACCGCCGAGCCGATGCCGTAAAGGCCGATGAAGATCCACAGCGTTGCAGTCGACGACGGCAGGAGGATGAGGCTGAGAAAGCCGAGCATCATGAAGCTATTGCCGGTCACGGCCGTAATGAACGGATTGCCGCGCTTGCCGAGCAGCATATCGAAGGCACGCGCCGAAATGCCGATGACGCCACGGGCAGCGGCAAGCTGCAGGGCAAATTCCGGTGTCGCACCGGATTGCCGCAACAGTTCCAGAAGCGATGGCGACACGCCGTAGGATGCGAAGGAGGCAATGGTGGTGGCGGTGGCGACCAGAAGGAAGGCGAGCTTGCCTTGCCGGGCGGTAAAGGCAACCGGGGGCGCATCGACGCCGGCCTCTGCTGTGTCCCAGCCGATCGGCTTCGGCAGCGCAAAGAGGTAAAGAGGCACGCAGACGAACAGATGCAGGAAAGCGCAGACCATCATCGTGGTGCGCCAGCCGATGAGATCGTTGCCGAGACTGAGCAGCGGCCAAAAGATGGTGGCGGAGAGGCCCGTAAACAGCATCAGGATGGTGATGCTGCGACGACCCTTCGTGCCTTCACGCTCGACCACCGCGGCATAGGCCGGCGCTGACAGACAGAAGGCGCCACCGGCACCGAGCAGGATCCACGCGACCGCATAGAGCGGCAGGCCGTTCGAGAAGGACAGCACGAGCAACCCGACGCAGAAGAATACGGAACCGGCAGCCAGAACCTTGGCCGCCCCGTGGCGGCCGAGCAGCCGGCCCACAAGCGGGCCGCAAAAGGCGCTGGCGAGCATCATCACCGACAGTCCGGCAAACACCATTTCGTTGGCGAGGCCGAGATCGGGCGCGATGGAGCGACCGAGAACGCCGAGGCTTTCGAACGTGGTGCCCCAGCCGATGAGTTGCGTGATGGCGAGAACGCCAATGGTCCGGGCGGACCGGAGGGGGGAGTTGGTCAATGCGATATCGCGATGGGAAGCGGGCAAGGGGATGTGTCCCGCGGCTGTAGCAGGTCGGCGCGAAAGCCGAAAGCATCAATACTTGAAAGCGGTTGGAAAAGGATCGGGACATGGTGGCACAGAAGGGCAAGGACCTTCTCCTGAAGGTGGACAATAGCGGGACTTTTCTGACCGTGGCGGGACTGCGCTCCAGGCGGATCGCCTTCAACGCGGAAACGGTCGACATTACCGATGCCGAAAGCAGCGGGCGCTGGCGCGAACTTCTGGGCGGGGCGGGGGTGCAGCGGGCATCGCTGAGCGGTTCGGGGATCTTCAAGGACGGCACAAGCGACGCGCTGGTGCGCAGCACGTTCTTTGCCGGCACGATCCTCTCCTGGCAGATCATCATTCCCAGTTTCGCGACACTGGCCGGGGCGTTCCAGGTGACGGCGCTCGAATATTCCGGCGAGCACAATGGTGAAATCCGGTTCGAGATTGCGCTCGAATCCGCCGGCGTCGTGAGTTTTACAGCATTGTAGGAGCATGAAAGGGGGATTTCATGGGCATGCATGGACGGGCCAACCGCCGGCGCGGCGAGGTGGAGGCTGAAATGGACGGCGAGCGGCGGATCCTGTGTCTGACGCTCGGCGCACTGGCAGAACTGGAAACGGCGTTTGCGGCGAGCGATCTGACGGAGCTCGCCGGGCGGTTTTCCTCCGGGCGGATGAAGGCAGCCGACATGATCCGCATCATCGGGGCCGGCCTTCGCGGCGGCGGCAACCTGATCACCGACGACGAGGCGGCGGCGATGAGCGTCGATGGCGGGATCCTCTCCTGCGCGCGGATCGTCGGCGAGTTGCTGAGTGCTGCCTTCGGCACCGATGAAGGACCGTCACCGGCAAACCCCTGATGGCCGCAGCGGGCGGGAAGGCGCAGGTGTTTGAGCCTTTTCCATGGGATGCGGCGATGCATGCCGGTCTCTGCCTGCTGCGGCTTTCCGTACCGCAATTCTGGGCGCTGACGCCAAGAGAACTGTTTGCCGCAACCGGTGGTCTGGTGAAACGCGCAACGTCGATCGAGCGTGCCGGGCTGCAGACGCTGATGCGGGCTTTTCCGGATGGAGCGTGATTTTGCGAGCCGGTTGATCTTCGATGTGAACGGGAGCGGATGCGATGGATCCAGATGACGAGACGTTTGGCGCGGCGGTGGCGGGGGCCGAAGCCTTGTCTGGCGTGATGGCGGACCTTGAGGCGCGTTCGGACCGGTTCGGCCGGGCTTTGACCAGTGCACTGAGCACGGCGACGACCGGGGGCAAGGGGCTGGACGATGTGTTGAAGGGGCTCGGCAACCGGCTGGCGGATATTTCGCTATCGGCAGGGCTGAAGCCGCTGGAAAGCCTGCTGGGCAATGCGGTGAGCGGGCTGATCGGTTCGGTGACGCCGTTTGCCGATGGCGGTG
This sequence comes from Rhizobium sp. Leaf321, assembly GCF_001423215.1. NCBI lineage: Bacteria > Pseudomonadati > Pseudomonadota > Alphaproteobacteria > Hyphomicrobiales > Rhizobiaceae > Rhizobium > Rhizobium sp. Leaf321. The sequence goes on from NZ_LMOF01000006.1 coordinate 998,119, forward strand.
TCGTGCGTGCGCCGACCTTCTTTTCGATGGACGGCGGCACCGGCCTGATGGGCGAGGCGGGTGCCGAGGCGATCCTGCCGCTTCGGCGCGGCGCGGACGGGGCGCTCGGCGTGGCCTCGGCTGGCGGCGGCGGGGGAGCGCAGGTGGTGTTCAACGTGACGGCGACCGATGCGGCAAGCTTCCGCAAAAGCGAGGGCCAGATTTCGGCCATGCTGGCACGCAGCGTTTCGCGCGGAAACAGAGGATTGTGAGGAGCAGCGATGAGCGGATTTCATGAAGTGCGCTTTCCCCTGCGGGTGGCGCTTGGCGCCTCCGGCGGGCCTGTGCGCCGGACCGATATCGTCAACCTGTCCAATGGCCGCGAAAGCCGCAACCAGCGCTGGCGGGATTCGCGGCGAAGCTATGAGGCCGGATCCGGGGTGAAATCGGTTGCCGATCTCTATGCGGTTCTGGAATTCTTCGAGGCGCGCGGCGGCCAGCTCTACGGCTTCAGGTTTCGCGATCCCGTCGACTGGAAATCCTGCGGCCCTGGACAGGCGATCTCGGCAAGCGACCAGCAGATCGGGGTCGGCGATGGGGCGACCTCTGCGTTCTCGCTGACGAAGACCTATGCGGATGCGGCCGGCGGCTGGGAGCGACGGATCAGCAAGCCGGTGGCGGGAACGGTGGTCGTGTCGGTCGGCGGCGTTGCGAAGCCAGCGAGCTCGATCACTGTCGATACGACGACCGGCACCGTGACGTTTGCGGCGGGGCATGTGCCGGCAGTCGGCCAGATCGTCCGGGCCGGGTTTGAATTCGACGTGGCCGTGCGCTTCGATACCGACCGGATCGAGATCAATCTGGCGCATTTCGATGCCGGGCGGATCCCGGCCATTCCATTGACGGAGGTTTTGGCATGAGGGCGATACCGCCAGGTTTGGCGGGCCATCTTGCAGGCGAGGCGACGACGATCTGCTATTGCTGGCGGGTGACGCGACGTGACGCGGTGGTGCTTGGGTTCACCGAACATGACTGCGATCTGGTCTTCGACGGCACGACGTTTCTGGCGGCGACCGGTTTTGCGGCGAGCGAGGCGGAACAGGCGCTGGGCATGGCCGCCAGCGCGGAAGAGGTGGAAGGCGGCCTCTCCAGCGCTGCGATCGACGAGGCGGATCTCGCAAGCGGGCGCTATGACGGCGCGCGGGTTGAACTGTTCGTGGTCAACTGGGCGGATGCCGCTCAGCATATGCTGCTGAATATCCGCGAGATCGGCGAAGTTTCCAGATCGGGCGGCGCCTTCAAGGCAGAGCTGCGCAGCCTTGCGCATCGGCTGGGCCAGCCGCAGGGCCGTGTCTATGGCAGGCGCTGCGACGCGAGCCTTGGTGATAACAGCTGCCGGGTCGACCTCTCGGCCTGGCGCGGGAATGGCGTGGTGGATGCGGTGATCGATAAAAGCCGCATCGTCGTGTCGGGTCTGTCCGGTTTTGCGGAAGGATTTTTCGGCCGTGGCGTCGCACAATTTGCGGGCGGGGCGCAGGTGGATATCGAGGTTCACGAGCGACGCGCCGACGGCAAGGCGGGGCTGACATTCTGGTTGCCGCTGGAGCAGGCGGTCGTTCCCGGGCAGGCGGTGACGCTGACGGCCGGTTGCGACAAGACGGTTTCGACGTGCCGGGGGAGGTTTGCGAACCTTCTCAATTTCCGCGGCTTTCCGCATGTGCCGGGCTCCGATTTTGCCTATTCCTATGTGGATGGCGAGCGGCTGCATGATGGCGGAGCGCTGTTCGAATGAGTGCCGCCGGAGAGCGGATCGTCGCGGTGGCTGAGACCTGGATCGGCACGCCCTATCGGCATCAGGGGGCAACGCGCGGCATCGGCTGCGATTGCATCGGCCTGATCCGCGGCATCTGGCGGGAGCTTTATGGCGAAGAGCCGGAACCGGTGGCGCCCTATGCGCCCGACTGGGCGGAACGGGGCGGCGAGGACAGGCTGCTGGTGGCTGGCATCCGGTTGTTCGGACCAGCACTTGGCGTCGGGCAGATGCAGCCGGGCGATCTGCTGCTGTTTCGTTGGCGACCGGACACGATGGTGAAGCATGCGGGCATTCTGGCCGGGCCGTCTCATTTCATTCATGCCTACGAGCAGGTGGCGGTGACGCGCTCGGTTCTCGTGCCCTCCTGGCGCCGCAAAATCGCTGCCGTGCACCGGTTTCCGCCGGCAAGGGATAGTTGAAAGTTGGCAAGGACCGGCGTATAGTCATGGAGGAATGGATGGGGCTGGAACCCCATCCATCGGTATGCTTATATTACGGATGAGATCCGGTCGGACAATGACCAGCCCGTCCGGGTCACCCTCAAGATAAGCGTCATGCCAATTGGCCAAAGCCTCATGACATCACCTCCATGGTTGTCTATACGGGGCGCCAGCGTTTACCCAAACTCGACTAACGCGTATGGCGAAACCGCTATGCCATTTTAGTCAGCTGAAACCAGGGCCCGAGCAGTCGTCGAGAGGGTCTCGGCGTACCGAGGCTTCAAGCCAGTGCCAATTCCGTTGGTAGAGGTTATTAAGCGCTGGTTGCCAAGCCTCACTGCAGACGGAGTGACATGCGGACTGAACTGGTCACGACGAGATGCGACGGGGTACGACTTTGCACCTTCCGATGTCCTCGTTCGATTGCTTACTAGGTCGTGAACTCCATAAAACGAGGATCGGGAAAGCTGGGTCGCCGTCGCTATTTGCGCCTGACACCTGATGATCATACCCAAAGCGGAATAGTTGGGACGGATAGGATTTAATGATCGAAAATCAGCGTTCGAAGATAAATTATATTGGAATATTCGCCACGAATGCATCCACGATGCTGTTCTCTCTCTTTCTGTTGTTTTTCCTCAGTGAGGATCTTTTTAAAACCCATCTTTTTCCTCTGGGCACTAGTTTAGGCGCTATTGTTGTTTCGCTAGCTTTTATTCCTCGGTTTCTCGACGACATACGAGGGGCCTGCAATGCGATTGCAGCAGGTATAATCAGTGAGGCAGTAATAATATCTCTGTTTATATACGCTACAGGCATCCGCCCCGGGATGTTGGTAGTCGAAAAAGGAACTGCATTGGATGGTATAATGGTGTTCTTGGCGATTTATACGTTTATTTTTTTTCTTTTATACGTTCCAGGTCAATTTTCTCGGTCGTCTTAAAGTGGGGATCATTCGTTCACCGGCGTGATGACATTGATCGCATCGCGGCCGAGACGATTGAGCTTAGTGCGATCAAAACATCGCTGGCTCCTAGCTTATCCACGGGCCGGGAAAACTCTCGACGCCGCCTTATGAAGGGTAGCAGCTTGCTCCTGCCCCAATCGAGGCACGTCCTCTCTCCCCGCAGGCGGGGTTAGGGTGAGGGGCAGCCTCCAACGAGCAAGTGAGGGGCAGCCACCTAGGAGTAGTGAGGGCAGCCACCTCCATCCGACAATCCGATAGTTTCACTATTTTAGCGCGCATCCAGTTCACGACTGGGTCGGCGTGAGGGGATTCCATGGCGACGATCCTGTTTCAGGCGGCGGGTGCGGCACTTGGTGGGGTGTTCGGTCCTGTCGGGGCGATCCTTGGGCGGGCGGCGGGGGCGTTGGCGGGGAGCGTTGTTGATCGGGCGTTGCTCGGCGTTTCCTCGACCGTCTCGGGTGCGAGGCTCGCGACGGCGCGTATTCCGGGGGCGGACGAAGGGGCGCCGGTCAGCCGGGTTTATGGGACCGCGAGGATCGGGGGCACGCTGATCTGGGCGACGCGGTTCGAGGAGGAGGCGACGCGGGAGCGGAACGGCGCCAAGGCGACGGGCAGGTCTCAGACGGAAACGTTTCAGTATTTCGCCAACTTTGCCGTCGGGCTATGCGAGGGACCGATCGCCTGCGTGCGGCGCGTCTGGGCCGATGGCCAGGAAGTGGACCTGACGGCGATCGAGATGCGGGTGCATGTGGGCGACGAGACGCAGTTGCCGGATCCGCTGATCGAGGCGAAGCAGGGGGAAGGAAAGGCGCCGGCCTATCGCGGGCTTGCCTATGTCGTGCTCGACCGGTTGCCGCTGGAAGCGTTCGGCAACCGCATTCCGCTGCTGCAGTTCGAGGTGGTGCGGCCGGTCGGGACACTGGAGCGGCAGATCCGGGCGGTGACGATTATTCCCGGCGCGACCGAGCATGGCTATCACACGGTTCAGGTGACCGAGAAGACGGCGGAGGGCAGCGCCCGCATTCTCAACCGCAACACGATGGTGGCTGAGACGGACTGGCAGGCGTCGCTCGACGAATTGCAGTCGATCTGCCCCAATCTCGAGAGTGTGGCGGTGGTCGTTGCCTGGTTCGGGACGGATCTGCGCGCGGGGCAATGCCGCATTCTGCCGGGTGTCGAGGTGGAGACACGGCGCGACGAGAGCACCGTATGGTCGGTTGCCGGGGTGGTCAGAAGCAATGCGCATCGCGTCAGTTCGTCGGGAGACGGCCCGGCCTATGGCGGCACGCCTGGAGACGCGAGCGTGCTCGCGGCGATCGCGGATCTCAAGGCGCGCGGGCTGAAGGTGTTTCTCTATCCGTTCGTGATGATGGACATCGCGCCGGGCAATGGTCTGGCCGATCCCTATGGTCAGGCGGAACAGGCAAGCTACCCGTGGCGCGGGCGGATTACCTGTCATCCGGCAGCGGGACTGGCGGGGAGTGCTGACAGGACGGCGGTTGCGCGCACGCAGGTCGAGGCCTTTGCCGGCGGGGCGGACGGCTATCGGCGGATGGTGCTGCATTATGCGGGTCTCGCCAATACGGCCGGTGGCGTCGAGGGGCTGGTGATCGGATCGGAACTGCGGGGGCTGACGCAGATCCGCGATCAGACCGGTGGGTTTCCGTTCGTCGAGGCGCTGGTGACCTTGGCATCGGATGTGCGGGCGCTTGTCGGACCGGCGACGGCGTTGACCTATGGCGCCGACTGGAGCGAATATTTCGGCTACCATCCGCAGGACGGTTCCGGCGATGTGTTGTTCCATCTCGATCCGCTCTGGGCGTCGCCTCATATAGATGCGGTCGGGATCGACAATTACATGCCGCTCGCCGACTGGCGCGACGAGGATCTGGCAGCGGCAAATCCGGATGGGTTCCGGTCCTGCGACGACCGGGCGGCGATGGCGGCGCAGATTGCGGCGGGCGAGGGGTTCGACTGGTATTACGCAAGCGAGGCCGACCGGGCGAACCGGCTGCGCTCGCCGATCACCGACGGGCTGGCGGGCAAGCCCTGGGTGTTTCGCGCCAAGGATCTCCAAGGGTGGTGGGACAACCGCCACTATAACCGGGTGGGCGGCGTGGAGAGTGCGGAAGCGACGGCTTGGTTGCCCGGGATGAAGCCGATCTGGTTTACCGAACTGGGTTGCCCGGCTGTCGACAAGGGCGCCAACCAGCCGAATGTGTTTGTCGATCCGAAATCGGTGGAAAGCAGCCTGCCGTATTTCTCGTCCGGCGGGCGCTCCGACAGCCAGCAGCGACGGTTTCTTGACGCGCATCATGGCTGGTGGCAGGGCGAGGCGGCACCCGTGGGCATGGTCGATCCGGATCATGTGTTCGTCTGGACATGGGATGCGCGGCCGTCTCCGGCCTTTCCCGACGACCTGACGATCTGGAGCGACGGCGAGAACTGGCGCACGGGGCATTGGCTGAACGGCAGGCTGGGCGGAACGACGCTTGCCGACGCGATCGCGGCCATCCTCACCGATCACGGTTTTGACGATTTCGACGTGTCCGGCGTGAGCGGCGATCTGACCGGCTATGTGCAGGCTGATGTTACCTCGGCGCGCTCGCTGCTGGAGCCTCTGTTGAGTGTGTTCCAGATCGACGTCAGCGAGGATGCCGGGCTGTTGCGATTCCGCTCGAGGCAGGGTGCGAGCCTTGCCGCGCGCGAGATCGGGATCGTGGCGGAGGTCGAAGGCGAACCCCTCTGGTCGGAAAGCCGGGGCCACGACAGCGACTTCCCGGCGCAAGCGGTGTTGGGCTTCTACAATCCGGTTCTGGACTACGAGCAGGCGAGCGCACGGTCGCGCCGCGCTACGGCCGAAAGCGAGCGTGTGGCAAGCTACGACCTGCCGGCGACGCTTGGCGAGGAGGCGGCGCTCGGGGCGGTGGAATCGGTGCTGCGAGCGCAGCGCGTGGCACGGCGCTCGATCTCCTTCACGCTGCCGCCGCAGGATCTGGCGCTCGAGCCCGGCGATGCGGTGCACCTGGCAGATGGTCCCGACGGTATCTTCGTCGTCCAGCGGGTCGAGGACGGGACGGTGCGGCGGATCGAGGCACAGAACCATGCGCCGCTTCCGCCTGGTCGCTATGACGCAGTGACGACGCGGCGTGAGAGCGGTCGTTCGGCGAGCGACGCCTTTGCGCCGGTCCTCCATTTTCTCGACCTGCCGCGGCTGACCTCGTCCGATGAGGCAGGGTTTGCGGCGGTGGCAGCCTATTGCAGGCCCTGGCGGCGGATCGCGGTTTCGTCTTCGGCAACGACCGATGGATATCGCAGGCGGGTGATGGTCGATCGCCCAGCAAGGCTCGGCTTGCTGGTTTCGGCGCTCGATCCCGGTGTAACGGGACGGTTCGACCGCTCAAAAGTGCTCGATCTCGACCTTTATTTCGGCGGTCTCTCGTCGGCGCAGACGCTGGCGGTGTTGAGCGGCGACAACCGGCTAGCCATCCGCGCGTCAAACGGCATCTGGGAGATCGTCGGGTTTGCCGAGGCGCAGGAGATCGCGGCGGGGCGATGGCGGCTGTCCGGATTGCTGCGGGGACTGGCGGGAACCGAGGATGCGATGGCGGCCGGGAGCGCTGTCGGTGCGGCCTGCGTGGTGCTGGACGATGCCGTGAAGCCGCTCGGGCTGACCGGTGACGAGCAGGGACGGAGGCTGAATTTCCTGGCCGAAAGCCTGGGCGCCGTCGGAGGCCGATCCGGACCGCATGTGTTTGCCGGTGGAGAAAGGGCGCAGACGCCGCTTTCGCCGGTGCATATCCGCGGTGTCCGGTTGGCCGATGGCGCTGCCCAGTTCCGCTGGATCCGGCGCGGGCGCGTCGATGCCGACGGCTGGGACGGGCGCGATATTCCGCGAGACGAGCCGGACGAAGGCTACCGCGTCGAGATCCTCGGGACCAGTGGCGTCGTGGTGCGGCGGGTGGAGGTCGAGGCTCCGCTGTTCCTTTATCCGGCGAGCGACGAGCTTGCCGATTTCGGCTCTCAGCAGCCGAGCCTCACCCTGAGCATCCGCCAGATCGGGCAAGCCGTGCCGCTCGGCATTGCGGCGCTTGCGACGATCGCGTTCTGACAGCCGAGTTTGAGTGCCAATTTTTGTGTGCCGATTTCTGACAATATCGTGATGGGAGACAGCTATGGACGGGACAAAAGCCTGGTATCAATCGAAGACGATCTGGGGCGCGCTGATTGCCGTTGCCGCCCCGCTTGCGCATGTGGCGGGAGTGGAGATTAACGCTGATGCGCAAGGGGAGCTTGCCGACATTCTGGTCACCTTTGCCGGTGCTTTCGGCGGGTTGCTGGCGCTCTACGGGCGGATCGTCGCGAGCGCGCCGATCCATCCGACGGGCAAGGGATGACGGCGCCACGAGGGTCAGCATTACAGACCATTCATTTGCCATTCAGTTGGTATTGGATACATACTCCATCGAATGCTTTGGACATGATTTCGGGGACGTGATTCAAGACCGTGATCCCGGGGCGTGACACCTGTCGTCTTATGAGTGGAAACCGAAAGCCATGGCGCGACTGCCGATCATTGCGATCATCGCCGCGACAATAGCGGGATTGGCGGCCTTTGTGCCGGCAAACGCGCCGGCGCGCGACTATTTGATCCTGGTTGCAGGCGACTGCGGCACGGCGGCAAACAAGGTCTTGCGCGACACGGGAGGTCAGCTTTTGTCCGCCCAGCCATCCTCGGACGGACAGACCTGCATCGTCACCGTGCTGGTGCAGGGCAATGGCGAACGTCCGCGCAAGGTGACGGTCCGGGTTCCCATGTAGGCCGGTTGCCTGTAAACCGGCTTGTAAGCTTCATACCGCGGCGGGCCCCGCAGTGATTTTCAGGACAGTTTCATGCGTATTCTCGTGGTCGAAGACGACGTCAACCTCAACCGCCAGCTTTCCGACGCCTTGAAGGAATCCGGCTATGTGGTCGATCAGGCCTTCGACGGCGAAGAAGGGCACTATCTCGGCGAGACCGAGCCCTACGACGCCGTGATCCTCGACATCGGACTGCCGCAGATGGACGGCATCACCGTTGTCGAGAAGTGGCGCGAGGCCGGCAAGGGCATGCCCGTGCTGATGCTGACGGCGCGTGACCGCTGGAGCGACAAGGTGTCGGGCATCGATGCCGGCGCCGACGATTACGTTGCCAAACCCTTCCATGTGGAAGAAGTGCTTGCGCGCGTGCGTGCGCTTATCCGGCGTGCTGCGGGGCATTCGTCGTCCGAGATCATCTGCGGTCCGGTTCGTCTCGATACCAAGGCATCGAAGGCCAGCGTCGATGGGATACAGTTGAAGCTGACCTCGCACGAGTTCCGGCTTCTCTCCTACCTGATGCATCACATGGGCCAGGTCGTGTCGCGCACCGAGCTTGTGGAGCACATGTACGACCAGGATTTCGACCGCGATTCCAACACGATCGAAGTGTTTGTCGGGCGCCTGCGCAAGAAGATCGGCGTCGACCTGATCGAAACCGTGCGGGGCCTCGGCTACCGCATGCAAGCGCCCAACGATGCGCATTAAGCGGATAGGGCCCCGCTCGCTCACCGCTCGCGTTCTGCTTCTCGCGACCACCTGGTCTGCCGTGGCGCTGGTGGTGATCTCGATCGTCATTTCGCAGCTCTACCGCCAGTCCGCCGAACGCTCGTTTACCGACCTTTTGCGGGCGCAGCTCTATAACGTCATCAATTCCGTGACGATCGGCGAGGACAACAAGCTGATCGGCAACCCCCAACTGGGCGACCTGCGTTTCTCGCAGCCGGAGACCGGATGGTACTGGATCATCGAACCGCTCGGCACGTTTGCCGCGACGGCGATCTCGTCCTCGTCGCTCGGGACCTCCAACATCACGGTGCCGTCGATCCTGCAGGCGCCGTTCAACAATCGCTACGAGCGTTTCTATCCGACCCGCGACGCTTTCGGGAACCACGTCCTGGTCGCGGAAACCGAAGTGGTTCTGGATGGCGAGGGACGCGCGGCGCGGTTTCGCGTCTCGGGCAATCTCGATGCCGTGGAAGACGATATCCGCAGCTTTTCGCGCAGCCTCTATATCGCGCTCGGCGTGTTCGGGATCGGCAGCCTGATCGTCAATGGCCTCGCCATCCTCTACGGATTGCAGCCGCTTGATGCGGCGCGCCGCTCGCTGGAGCGGGTGAGGCGCAGTGAGGCGGAGCATCTGGAGGGAGAATTTCCGCGTGAAATCATGCCTTTGGCAAACGACATCAATGCTTTGATCGAAAGCAACCGCCGCATCGTCGAGCGGGCCCGCATGCAGGTCGGCAATCTCGCGCATTCGCTGAAGACACCGATCGCGGTTCTGCTCAACGAATCGCGCATGCTCGACAAGGTCCAGTCCGATCTCGTCCGCTCGCAGGCCGAGACGATGCAGGCGCAGGTGCAATCCTATCTGAATCGCGCCCGGATCGCGGCACAGCGCAACTCGCTTCTGGCGCGCACGGATATCGAGCCGGTGCTGGAGCGGCTGGTGCGCGTGATGCGCCGCCTCAACCCCGACAAGGAATTCCACCTTTCCGTCTATCCGCCGGGCGCAGCGCTTGCGCTGGAGCAGCAGGATGTCGAGGAGACGATCGGAAACCTGTTGGAAAACTCCGCACGGTTCTGTCGCACCGGCGTCTGGGTGACGGCAGCGCTTGCAACAGCGCCACCGGAAAAGGCAGAAGGAGAGGCGGCCAAGCGTCCCTGGATCGAGATGGCCGTCGAAGACGACGGGCCGGGTCTCAATCCCGACCAGATCACCGAAGCGGTCAAGCGCGGCAGGCGGCTGGACGAGAGCAAGCCGGGGGCCGGGCTGGGACTGTCGATTGTAAGCGAGATCGTCAGCGAATATCAGGGCGAGCTGGAGATGACGCGCGGGGTGCGCGGTGGCCTTCGGACCCAGTTGCTGCTGCCGGGCATGATCAAGGAAGTCGCCGGCTGAGCACAAGGCCGGTTGAGGGAAGAAAACTGTGGCCGATGGGCAACGACGCCGCACTTGCTTCCGACGGTTCTGGACGGACGGATCGCCTGCTATATCTTGTCTACAGCCAATGCAACATCATGCCGTGACGACACGGCGACAACAAGAACTGCGCACAAATAGGAGAGGCGACAATCGCAGCATTTCAGTTCCGACCCAATAGCGTCATAATGGCGCCAAGCCGGAAACCGAATGATGCCGGTTCCGATCCTGAAAACGAAACGAGCGCGGTTCCCGACACGATGCGGTTGTCACATCTCCTCACTGCAGCAACATTCATGACGATTGCCGGCCTGCTGGCAGGGTGCAACACCAGTTCCACCGTGGCGGGTGCACCGAAAGGCTTGCTGTCGCAACGGCCGTCAAGTTCGGCTGCCTATATCACGGCGCTGCAGGGCGGGATCGTCGGGCGGACCGGCGCCGAGCTCTCCAGCAGCGACCGGACGCGGGCGCTTGAGGCAGAATACCGCGCGCTTGAAGGCAGCGCTGTGGGGCAGACGATCAAGTGGAAGGGTGACGATGCGAGCGGCGAGGTGATTGCCAATGCGCCGTTCCAGGTCGGTTCGCAGAACTGCCGCCAGTATCGCCACACCGTCACGGTCGCCGGCAAGGAACTGATGTCGCGGGGGGCAGCCTGCCGCAACGCCAGCGGCACATGGACGCCGTTGACCTGACAATCCCGATCAGACGCGGAAAATAAAAAACCGTTGCCGATGCTGTCGGGAGCGGTCTCCATCTTTGCTGCTAGGGGAACGCTTGCCGGCTGCGGCAATACCCGTCAAATTCGCGTCAACGCGCGCTAGACCACTGGCCGGCCATTGGAAAGCGTCACCGATTGCGGTAATGGGCGATGATGTATTTGTGGATCGTTCTCGCGCTGCTGACGGCTGCCGTCGCAGCCGCCCTTCTCCTGCCGTTTGCGCGCAGCGCTTCGGCGGCTGCCTCCGGCGTATCGAATGCTCGTCGGAGCAATTCCACGAGGGCCGGAGAGGTCGAAGTCTATCGCGACCAGCTGCGGGAAATCGACCGCGACCGCGAAGGCGGGTTGATCAGCACTGAGGAGGCGGAGAACGCCCGCGCCGAGGTTGGACGCCGGCTGATTGCCGCTGCGGCCGAAAACGATCAGGACAAAACCGGCGGTGCTGCTACAAACAAGCACCGGATCGCGACGGCACTCGTCACGATCGTTCCGCCGGCATTGGGGCTCTGTCTTTACTTGAGCCTCGGAAATCCCGGCATCCCGGACCAGCCGCTACAGGCGCGTCTTGAAAACCCCGGCAACAATATCGCGCTGCTCGTCACCAAGGTGGAGCGGCATCTGGCCGAAAATCCGACTGATGGCGCGGGCTGGGATATTCTGGCGCCGATCTATCTGCGGCTGGACCGCGCTGGTGACGCCGAACTTGCCTATCGCAATGCGATCCGTTTCATCGGGCCGAGCAATGCCCGCTATTCGGGCCTCGGCGAGACGCTTGTTGTCGCCAATGACGGGATCGTCACGGAAGCGGCGCGTCAGGCGTTCGAGCAGGCGGTGAAGCTCGATCCGAATGATCCGCGCTCGCGCTTTTATGCGGCGCTCGGGCTTGAGCAGGGCGGCAGGAAGGACGAGGCACGCGCAGCCTTCGAGGAGCTTGCAAGCGCAACGCCCGCGGATGCGCCATGGAAGGGTCTGCTCGACGAACATATCGTCAAGAATGGCGGGGTGCCTGTTGCGGCAAAGCCGGTGGCCCCTTCGCTCGGAGGGCCGACACAGGAAGATGTTGCGGCAGCGCAGGACTTGTCGCAGGGTGATCGCAAGGCGATGATTGCCGGCATGGTCGACAGTCTCGCCGCAAAGCTCAAGGACGAGCCCGACAATATCGAGGGCTGGCTGCGGCTGGTGCGCTCCTATGCGGTGCTGGGCGACGAGGCAAAGGCCCGCGACGCACTTTCGACCGGACTGGCGCAGTTTCCGCCTGACGGCAATGATGGCAAGCGTCTGCTGGCGCTTGGCAAGGATATCGGGCTCGATGCGGACGCATCGCCGGCGCCGGGAGGAGCAAGACCATGACACGCAAGCAAAAACGCATGGCGGTGATCCTCGGCGGCATGAGCTTCGTCACGATCGCGGTGCTGCTGGTCATGTTCGCCTTCTCGCAGTCGGTGGCGTATTTCTTCATGCCGGGCGATCTGGCCAAGACCGATATCCAGCCGGGAACACGCATTAGGCTCGGCGGGCTGGTGGAAGAGGGATCGGTCAAGCGCGGCCAGGGATCGACGGTGAGCTTTACCGTGACCGATGGTACCGGCAAGGTCGATGTCAGCTATACCGGCATTCTGCCCGACCTGTTTCGCGAGGGGCAGGGTGTGGTGACAGAAGGCGTGTTCGACGGCGGCACCCGGTTTACGGCCGACAGCGTGCTGGCCAAGCATGACGAGAATTACATGCCGAAGGAAGTGGCCGACCGTCTGAAGAAGGACGGTGTCTGGGAAGACGGGACCGGCAAGGGCATGGCGCCGAAAAAGGATGCGGCGCAGCCGGAAAACAAGACCGACGGCAAGCCGCAGGTGATGCTGCAGATGCCGGGGACGTCCGCCGAGGGAGTGACCAGACAATGATCGTCGAGATCGGCCATTACGCGCTGGTTCTGGCGCTTGCCACCGCGCTGATCGTGTCCACCCTGCCGATGATCGGCGCCAGGCGTCGCGACCCCGCGATGATGGCGCTGGCAACGACCGGATCGCTGACGCTGTTCGCTCTGGTGGTGATCTCGTTTGCGGCACTGACCTGGGCCTATATGGTGTCCGACTTCTCGGTCAAAAACGTCTGGGAGAACTCCCATTCGATGATGCCGATGCTCTACAAATTCTCCGGCGTCTGGGGCAATCACGAAGGGTCCATGCTTCTGTGGCTGCTGATCCTCGCCTTGTTCTCGGCGCTGGTGGCGGTGTTCGGCGGCAATCTGCCCGATACGCTGAAAGCCAATGTTCTGGCGGTGCAGGCCTGGATCTCCTCGGCCTTCCTGCTGTTCATCCTGCTCTCGTCCAACCCGTTCCTGCGGCTCGACCCGGCGCCGGCGGAAGGGCAGGACCTGAACCCGGTGCTGCAGGATCTCGGCCTCGCCATCCATCCGCCGCTGCTTTACCTCGGCTATGTCGGCTTTTCCGTGTGCTTTTCGTTTGCCGTTGCGGCGCTGATCGAGGGGCGCATCGATGCCGCCTGGGCGCGCTGGGTGCGACCGTGGACGCTGGCGGCCTGGACATTCCTCACGGCCGGCATCGCGATGGGCTCCTACTGGGCCTATTACGAACTCGGCTGGGGCGGCTGGTGGTTCTGGGATCCGGTCGAGAACGCCTCGTTCATGCCCTGGCTTGCGGGCACCGCCATGCTGCATTCGGCCCTGGTGATGGAAAAGCGCGAGGCCCTGAAGATCTGGACCGTGCTTCTGGCGATCATGACCTTCTCGCTGTCGCTGCTTGGAACCTTCCTGGTGCGGTCGGGCGTGCTGACCTCGGTGCATTCGTTTGCGTCCGACCCGACCCGCGGCATCTTTATCCTCTGCATCCTCGCCGTCTTTATCGGCGGCGCGTTTTCGCTGTTTGCCTGGCGGGCGCCGAGCCTGAAGGCGGGCGGACTGTTTGCGCCGATCTCGCGCGAGGGCGCGCTGGTGCTGAACAACCTGATCCTGACGGTGGCAACTGCCACTGTTCTGACCGGCACGCTCTATCCCCTGGTGCTGGAAACGCTGACCGGCGAAAAGATTTCCGTCGGCGCACCGTTCTTCAACATGACCTTCGGGTTGCTGATGCTGCCGCTTCTGATCGCGGTACCGTTCGGCCCTGTTCTCGCGTGGAAGCGCGGCGATCTGCTGGGGGCGCTGCAGCGTCTCTACGTGTTTGCCGGACTGTCGCTCGCGGCCGGTCTCGCCTTCGCGTATTTTCAGGGTGGTGGACCGGTCCTGTCGATTTTCGGGCTGGCGCTCGGTTTCTGGGGCATGTTCGGGGCGATCGCTGATCTCTGGTATCGCGGCAATTTCGGCAAGGTCGGCTTCGCGACAGGCATTCGGCGCGTCCGGGGCCTGCCGCGTTCGGCGTTCGGAACGGCACTCGCGCATTTCGGTCTCGGCGTAACCGTGCTCGGAATCTTTGCGGCAACGACGTTCGGCACCGAGACGGTTGTCGAGATGAAGCAGGGGCAGACGGTGGAGGCCGGTGGCTATTCGCTCACCTTCGACGGGTTCCGCGATGCTGTCGGCCCGAACTTCACCGAAAGCCGCGGGCATTTCACGGCCCGCAAGGGCGGCGCTGCTGTCGCCGACGTCTGGTCCTCGAAACGGCTCTACACGGCGCGGCGCATGCCGACGACTGAGGCCGGTATTCTCACCTTCGGTCTCAGCCAGCTCTATGTGTCGCTCGGCGACCCAATGGATAGCGGCGGGATTGTCGTGCGGATCTGGTGGAAGCCGTTCATCCTGTGCATCTGGGGCGGATGCCTGATCATGATGGTGGGCGGGTTCGTTTCGCTGTCCGATCGCAGACTGCGGGTCGGCGCGCCGGCCAAGCGGCCGAAGGTGGTGGTGGCGCCCAAGGGTGGGCTGGAGCCGGCGGAATGAAACATTCACGGCTTCCTTCATTCCTGTGCTTGTCACAGGAATCCAGTGCGCCCAAGTCTTTGGGCGCGGAAGATCTATTGAAAACAGCAGGTTCTTTCACGGCGCGGACGCGCCGTGGCTGGATTCCTGTGACGAGCAAAGGAATGAGGGAAGAAAGCGTTTCTGGTCTAGTGGGTCGATTCCTGCTTGCGCTGTTCCTCCTGTTGGCACCGCTTCCCGCCTTCGCCGTCAATCCGGACGAGATCCTCAAGGATCCCGCGCTGGAACAGCGGGCGCGGCAGATTTCCACGCAGTTGCGCTGCATGGTCTGCCAGAACCAGTCGATCGACGACAGCAATGCGGAGCTGGCCCGTGATCTTCGCGTTCTGGTGCGCGAGCGGCTGACGGATGGGGATACGGACGGGCAGGTGATCGACTATGTCGTCTCCCGCTACGGCGAGTTCGTTCTGCTCAATCCGCGTATGAGCGCAAGGACGATCGTTCTCTGGGCGCTGCCGATCGGAGCACTGGTGATCGGGATCGTGGCGCTTCTCGTCTTCATCCGCACCCGGCCGAGCACGCGATCCATTGCGGCGCTCACCGACGCCGAGAAGAAGCGCATCGACGAGTTGCTGAAGCCCTAAAGCAAGCCATTTCGCGGCCTGCGGGAATTTCAAACATTACCAACATTTCATGCCGCCGACACCTGCAGTTAAGGTGCGGGCTCCTATATCTCTTCTCAACCACCGCCGCCGGACCTCCGGCAACACCAAGACGAATGAGAAGAAGAAGGTAGCTCAGATGCGCACCATTAAACGTCCCTCCCTGAAGACGGTTCTCAAGACTTCCACCGTAGCCGGCCTTGCGGCCGTCATGCTGTCGACCGGCATTCCGGCCCAGGTGACGGCATCCTTTGCGGCCCCTGTCAGCGTGACCGCGCCTCAGGCACCGAGCTTTGCCGATGTGGTTTCCGCCGTGTCGCCCGCCGTCGTGTCCGTTCGCGTCCAGTCGGACGAGCCGCAGGAAACCGCCGACGAAGGTGGCAACAACTTCAACTTCAATTTTGGCGGTCGCGGTTTCGACCAGCTTCCCGACGACCATCCGTTGAAGCGCTTCTTCAAGGAATTCGGCGGCCAGGGCGGTCCAGGCGCTCCGGGTGGCCCAGGTGCTCCCGGTGGTCCGAATGGCGGCCCCGGTGCCGGTCCGCGTGACCGTGCCGATCGTGGTGGCCCGGGCGCGAACCGTCCGCATCACCTGCGTCCGACCGCACAGGGCTCCGGCTTCTTCATCTCCGAAGACGGCTATGTCGTCACCAACAACCACGTCGTATCCGACGGTCAGGCCTATACGGTCGTCCTCAATGACGGCACCGAGCTTGAAGCCAAGCTGGTCGGCCGCGACAGCCGCACCGATCTGGCGCTGCTGAAGGTCGACGCCACCAGCCGCAAGTTCACCTACGTGTCCTTTGCCGACGACACCAAGACCCGCGTCGGCGACTGGGTCGTGGCTGTCGGCAACCCGTTCGGCCTTGGCGGCACCGTGACTGCCGGCATCGTTTCGGCCCGTGGCCGCGACATTGGCTCCGGTCCTTACGACGACTACATCCAGGTGGATGCGGCCGTGAACCGCGGCAATTCCGGCGGCCCGACCTTTGACCTTTCCGGCCAGGTTGTCGGCATCAACACTGCGATCTTCTCGCCGTCGGGCGGCAATGTCGGCATCGCCTTCGCGATCCCGGCCTCCACCGCCAAGGACGTGATCAACGACCTGATGAAGGACGGCAAGGTTGCCCGCGGTTGGCTCGGTGTGCAGATCCAGCCGGTGACGCAGGATATCGCCGACTCGCTCGGCCTCAAGGAAGCAGCCGGCGCGCTTGTCGTTGCTCCGCAGGAAGGATCGCCAGGCCAGAAGGCCGGCATCAAGGAAGGTGACATCATCACCGCCGTCAACGGCCAGGCCATCAAGGATGCCCGCGAACTGTCGCGCCGCATCGCAGGCTTTGGCCCTGACGCCAAGGTGAAGATCGATCTGTGGCGCGAAGGAAAGTCGCAGAACGTCACCGTGACGCTCGGCAACATGGCAAGCGACGAGGCGGCTTCGGCCGAACCGAAGCAGCCGGATGCGCCGGTTCCCTCGACCAGCAAGGCGCTCGCCTCGCTCGGCATCACCGTTGCGCCGGCAGAAGACGGTTCCGGCCTTGCCGTGACCGAAGTGGACCCGGACAGCGAAGCCGCGGCCCGCGGCCTGAAGAACGGCGAAAAGATCCTGTCAGTGAACAACCGCAAGGTCGCGACCGCCGATGACATCGGCAAGGTGATCGAGCAGGCCCGCAAGGACGGCCGCACCCGTGCGCTGTTCCAGGTCGAAGCCGGTGGCACCAGCCGCTTCGTGGCACTGCCGATCGACGAAGGCTGATCTCGGCGACCGGTTCCCAATAGGTTGTTCCTCCCAGACGACCTCACGAATGGCGCCACCGGCAACGGTCGGCGCCCTTCACCGTTCATGGAGTTTCAAGATGCAGACGATAATCCCACATTCCGGCAGTGCCGATGATTCCGCTGGTGCAAAAATCGCAAGCGACGCTATTGTCCCGCACATGAAGATTCTGGTGATTGAAGACGATCTCGAGGCTGCGGCCTATATGACGAAGGCCTTTCGCGAGGCAGGGATTGTTGCCGACCATGCAAGCGACGGCGAAAGCGGCTTGTTTATGGGCACCGAGAATTCCTACGATGTGATGGTGATCGACCGCATGCTGCCGCGGCGCGACGGTTTGTCGGTGATCTCGGAACTGCGCAAGCGCGGCGTCAATGCGCCGGTGCTGATCCTTTCGGCGCTCGGCCAGGTGGACGACCGGGTGACCGGGTTGCGCGCCGGCGGCGACGACTATCTGCCAAAACCCTATGCCTTTTCCGAGCTTCTGGCGCGTGTCGAGGTCCTCGGCCGGCGCAAGGGCACGCCGGAACAGGACATGGCCTACCGTGTCGGTGATCTGGAACTCGACCGGCTCTCGCATGAGGTGAAGCGCGCCGGCAAGGAGATCCTGTTGCAGCCGCGCGAATTCCGTCTTCTGGAATATCTGATGAAGAATGCCGGCCAGGTGGTGACCCGTACGATGCTTCTCGAAAACGTCTGGGACTACCACTTCGACCCGCAGACCAATGTGATCGACGTGCATGTGTCGCGGCTGCGCTCGAAGATCGAGAAGGATTTCGACAAGCCGTTGTTGAAGACTATTCGCGGTGCCGGCTACATGATCAAGGACGAGGGGTAAGCCTTCGTGTTTGCCCGTATCGTCAACCGCGCCAGGCTGATGTTCCGCTCCACGGCGGTCAGGCTTTCGGCACTCTACATCCTGCTGTTTGCACTCTGCGCCGCGTTTCTGGTGTTCTACGTTACAGCGCTTTCCGAAAAGACGCTGGTGCAGCAGACGCGCCAGACGATTCAGGAGGAAATCCAGGACATTCAGCGCGCCTATGATCGCGGCGGTATCAACCTTCTGCTGCGCATCATGGAGCGTCGCGCCCGCCAGCCGGGCGCCAATCTCTATGTGATTGCGGGCCCGAGCGGCGATATTCTGGCCGGCAATGTCGCCTCCGTGCAGCCGGGCGTTCTCGACAAGGAAGGCTGGACGGACATGCCGTTCGGCTACACCCCATACTCCGAGAACCAGGGCGCGCGGCGGCATCTTGCGATCGCCAACGTGCTGCGCTTCGACAACGGTCTTCGGATCATGATCGGCCGCGATCTCGGAGATCCCAGCCGTTTCCGCTATATCGTGCGCCAGGCGCTGATGGTGGCGCTGGCGATCATGGGGCTCGGTGCTCTCGTGATCTGGTTCGGCATCGGCCGCAATGCGCTGAAACGCATCGACCGGATGTCGGCCGCAAGCCAGAAGATCATGGCGGGCGACCTGTCGCAGCGGCTGCCGGTTGGCCGCTCCGGCGACGAGTTCGACAGGCTGTCGGAATCGCTCAACGCCATGCTCGGCCGCATCGAGAAACTCAACGAGGGACTGCGGCAGGTTTCCGATAACATCGCCCACGATCTGAAGACGCCGCTGACACGGCTGCGCAACAAGGCGGCCGATGCGCTTTCCGAAGACCGCGAGGACGTGCGTCGTCATGCGCTGGAGGGGATCATCGGCGAAAGCGACCAACTGATCCGCACCTTCAACGCGCTTTTGATGATCTCGCGTGTCGAGGCGGGCTCGATGGCAGCGGAAATGTCTGAGGTCGATCTTTCTGCCGCCTCTGCCGACTGTGCCGAGCTTTACGAACCGGTGGCAGACGAGGTGGGACTGGCGCTGGTGACGGAGATCGAGCCCGGCCTTTCCGTGAACGGCAACCGCGAACTGATCGGCCAGGCGATCTTCAACCTGCTGGACAATGCGATCAAATATGCCGCCGAAGCCGGCGGTGTTCCCGAGATCCGGGTGAAGCTCTCGTCGGCGGCGGGGCTGATCCGGCTTTCCGTGTGCGACAACGGTCCGGGCGTGCCAGCGGACAAGCGCGAAGAGGTGACGAAGCGGTTCTTCCGGCTGGATGCCAGTCGTTCCAAGCCCGGAACGGGTCTCGGCCTGTCTCTGGTCGAGGCAGTGATGGGGCTGCATGGCGGAAGGCTGGAGCTCTCCGCGACCGACGAGGCGAGCACTGAGGCTCCCGGCTTGACGGTGACCATGGTGTTTCCGGTGGTCAAGGGCTAGGCTGGCGGAGCGCGGGAGGAAAAGAATGGAGACCGGAAACCGGCTCGACGACGTAGCGGCTGGTGTGATCCGGCCGCTGAACCAGGCGGAGGCCAAGCTTGCGCTTTCCCTGTTGAAGGAGATCGGCAAGACCGAGCCTTCCGTGGCTGAACTCGTCAAGGCCGATGGGCGGCTCAAGGCCTTTTTTGTCGCAGCGTTCTCGCTGTCACCGTTTCTCCGCGATGTGGCTTCGATCAGGCCTAAGCTTCTGGCCGGTGCGATCGACGGGCAGGTCGAGGATGCGCTGGCCGCGCTGGTTGACGCAGCGCGAGACGCCTGGCGACCGGTGGATGCAAGGATCCCGTCCGAGAACGAGGTGATGACGGCGCTGCGCAGTGCCAAACGCGCGTTCGGCTTTCTGCTGGCGCTCGCAGATCTTGCCCGCATCTTCTCGGCACGGGATACGACGCGCTGGCTGAGCGAGTTTGCGCAGGCTTCTACGGCGGCGGCGATCGATCATCTGCTTCTGGCAGCCCATGAGAGTGGCAAGCTCCGGCTCGTCGATCCAGCGGAGCCGAGCCGCGGATCGGGCCTGATCGTGCTCGGGATGGGCAAGCTCGGTGGCCGCGAGCTGAACTACTCTTCCGATATCGACATCGTCGTCTTCTATGATCCCGACGCCGGCATTCTTGCCGACCCGCTCGATGCCTCGGAAACCTATGGGCGGATGATGCGGCGGTTGATCCGCATTCTGCAGGAGCGCACGGCAGACGGCTATGTGTTCCGCACCGATCTGCGGCTGAGGCCCGATCCCGGTTCGACGCCGCTTGCCGTCTCAATGGATGCGGCACTGATCTATTACGAAGGCAGGGGCCAGAACTGGGAACGGGCAGCCTTCATCAAGGCGCGACCGGTGGCGGGCGATATCGTGGCGGGCGAGGGCTTTCTGAAGCTGCTGACGCCCTTCGTGTTTCGCAAATATCTCGACTATGCGGCGATTGCCGATATCCACTCGATCAAGCGGCAGATCCATGTGCACAAGGGCCATGGTGCGATTGCCGTCAAAGGCCACGACATCAAGCTTGGCCGCGGCGGCATTCGCGAGATCGAGTTCTTTGCGCAGACCCAGCAGCTGATCGCCGGCGGCCGCATGCCGGCCTTGCGCACGCGCGAGACCGAAGCGGCGCTGAAGGCGCTGGCCGAGGCGAAATGGATCAGGCCCGAGATCGCGGCCGCGTTGGCGGATGCCTACTGGTTCCTGCGCGATGTGGAACACCGCATCCAGATGGTGCATGACGAGCAGACGCACCGGCTGCCGACCACCGAGGCGGAGCTGAAGCGCATTGCCTTCATGCTCGGTTTCGACACCGTTGCGGCCTTTTCGACCAGGCTCGAAGCCATTCTGAGGACCGTCGAAAAGCGCTATTCGCGGCTGTTCGAGCAGGAGGAGAAGCTTTCTTCGCAGGGCGGAAATTACGAAGGCAATCTCGTCTTCACCGGCCAAAAGGACGATCCCGATACATTGGAGACGCTTGGCCGGCTCGGGTTCGAGCGTCCGGCAGACATGAGCCGGGTGATCCGGACATGGCATTCCGGTCGCTACCGGGCCACGCAGTCATCGGAAGCCCGCGAGCGGCTGACGGAGATGATGCCGGCGCTCTTGAAGGCGATCGGCGAAAGCCGCCGCGCCGACGAGGCCCTGCTGCGGTTCGACAGTTTCCTCAAAGGTCTGCCGGCCGGCATCCAGCTGTTCTCGCTGATCGGCAACAACCCGCTTCTTCTCTCGCTGATCGTGACGATCATGGCCTCCGCGCCGCGGCTGGCCGATATCGTCGCCTCCAAACCGCATGTGTTCGACGGCATGCTGGATCCCGGGCTGATGGCGGAGATCCCCACCCGCGACTTTCTCGCCTCGCGGCTGACGGCGTTTCTGGCAAGCTCGCGGCACTACGAGGATCGGCTGGACCGGCTGCGGATCTTTGCCGCCGAGCACCGTTTCCTGATCGGGATCCGGCTGCTGACCGGGTCGATTTCCGGAGAGGAGGCGGGTCGCGCCTTCACCCATCTCGCCGATCTTCTGATCGAGGCAGCGCTGATTGCGGTGACAGCCGAAATCGAGGCGTCGCATGGTGCCTATCCGGGCGGTCGGCTGGCCGTCCTCGGCATGGGCAAGCTCGGTTCGTTCGAGCTGACCGCCGGCTCTGATGTCGATCTCATCCTTCTCTACGATTATGACAGCGCGGTCGCGGAAAGCGACGGCCCACGGCCGCTCGATGCGCAACGCTATTTCACGCGCCTGACGCAGCGGCTGGTGGCAGCACTTTCGGCGCCGATGGCGGAAGGCGTGATCTTCGAGGTGGATTTGCGGCTGCGGCCCTCCGGCAACAAGGGCCCGGTCGCCACCCGCATCGGTGCCTTCGGAAAATATCAGCGCGAGGAGGCCTGGACCTGGGAGCATATGGCGCTGACGCGTGCACGTCTCGTCTGCGGTGACGCAAGCCTTCAGGACGAGGTCAGGGACGTGATCGACGACGTCCTGGCGGCACGGCCCGATATCGCCAAGATCGCCAGGGAAGTCTCCGAGATGCGGGTCCTGATTGGAAAGGAAAAGCCGCCCCGCGATATCTGGGATTTCAAGCTGATTCCAGGGGGACTGATCGATCTAGAGTTCTTGGCCCAATACCTGCGGCTAATCGCACCGGCGAAGGGCATTGTCGTCCCGACCTACGGTTCGACAACCGGCGAGTTGCTGAAACGCCTTGGCGAGGAAATGATTACGCCCGGCGACCTCGATACCTGCCTCGATGCAATCAGATTGTTCAGTGAACTGTCGCAGATCATCAGGCTCTGCGTTGACGGCCCATTCGAGCCGAAGGATGCGCCATCCGGTCTCGTGGAGCGCATCTGCCGGGCTGGAGACTGCCCGGACCTCGCAACGCTCGAGGGCGAGGTAAAGCGGCTATCCAAGGCGGTGCGGAAGGTTTTCGAGAAGGTGGTGAGAGCCTGAGCCCCGTCTGCCGGTTTTGACCGATGATCATCTGATCAGAGTGAATATCCCGGCGGTAGCAGCGATTGCTGCCAGTACCAGCCCGAAGATCACACAGACGAGATCGATGATCCAACCCTGATCCGGCTTCGAATCCAGCTTGACGTTGATCATCGCAAGCGCCGCCCGCGTGTCGTCAGCAATCTCTTCGAGCGTGGAGATAGGGGCGTCTGCAGCGCTGCTCACAGGTGATCTCCTTCAACAGATGAAGACGGTCGAAAATGTGTGAGGGCGAGTCAAATGCAATCTGAGATTGATCGCGTGGCGGTCCTCAAGCTACCTTCTTTGCCGCAAACTGGACCATGTCGCTCTGGGGAATGTGGATCGAAACCACGGTTCCCTTGCCCATGACGGACCGGATCCGCATCGTGCCGCCGTGCAGGGTGATCAGCGAGCGGGAGATGGCGAGGCCGAGGCCGGAGCCGCCTTTGCTCTTGGCATACTGGCTCTGGACCTGTTCGAAGGGCTGGCCGATCTTCGACAGCGATGCCTTGGGGATGCCGATGCCCGTGTCGGCGATGGTGAGCACGATGCCGCCGCTGATCGGCTTTGCGCGCAGTTCGATGCGGCCGCCTTCGTCGGTGAATTTCACGGCGTTGGAGAGGAGGTTCAGCATCACCTGTTTCAGCGCCCGGCGATCGCCGATCATGTCGAGGGAAGGCGACAGGCACTGGCGGATGGCGATCTGCTTTTCCTGTGCTACCACGGCCGTCAGCCTCAGGCTTTCCTCGATCAGCGGCGTCAGGTTGACGGGCTCCGACTGGATCAGCATATGGCCGGCCTCGATCTTCGACATGTCGAGGATATCGTTGATGACGTTGAGGAGATGCTTGCCGCTGTCGTGGATATCGCGGGAGTATTCGCTGTATTTGGCGGATCCGAGCGGGCCGAACATGCCGTTCACGAGGATTTCGGAAAAGCCGAGGATGGCGTTGAGCGGCGTTCTGAGTTCGTGGGACATGTTGGCAAGGAATTCCGACTTCGCCTTGTTGGCAGCCTCGGCGCGTTCCTTTTCCGCCTGGTAATTGGCATTAGCGGTCGAAAGCTCTTCCTTCTGGCGCTCGAGCTTCTTCTGCGAGGCGGAGAGATCGCCGATCGTTGCCATCAGGCGGCGTTCCGAATCGCGCAGGCGTTCCTGGTGACGCTTGAGCAGGGTGATGTCGGTGCCGACGGAAACCGTGCCGCCATCGCGGGTGCGGCGTTCGTTGATCTGCAGCCAGCGTTCATCGGCAAGCTGCACTTCGGTGGTGCGCGACAGGCCGCTGCGATCGGGATCGGCGACACGGCGTTCGATCACCGGACGGGCAGAGGCGCCAAGCACGGTGCTGCGTTCGGTGCCGGGAACGAGGACTGAGTCCGGAAGACCGTGGGCCTGCTGGAAATGGGTATTGCACATCACCAGGCGGTCGTTCTTGTCCCAGAGAACGAAGGCTTCCGACGTGCACTCGATGGCGTCTGCAAGGCGCTGGTCGGCTTCTGCATAGCGTTCGGCAAGCCGGTGCTGCTCGGTCACATCCATGGCGATGCCGATCACATGGGTGCGACCGTTTGCCATCCGCACGACCTGGGCGCGGGCGCGCATCCACACATAGTGGCCGGCGGCGTGGCGCATGCGGAAGACTTGGTCCACCTGCTTGGCATTGCCGCGGCTGATGGCGCGGGCGAGAGCGTAAAGATTGCCATCGGTCGGGTGCATCATCCGCGCCGCATCGGTAAAGGACACGACGTTGCCAACCGGGGGGAAGCCGAGCATCTCGTACATCGAGCCCGACCAGAACAGGCGCCGGTTAGTAACGTCGAAATCCCACAGGCCGCAGCGACCGCGCGACAGCGCCGTCTCGATGCGCAGGTTCGATTGCACGAACGTCTCGTCGGCGTCGCGGGCGCGCTTCACCTGAGCGTAATAGGCATAGAGGATGACGAGCAGGATGGCCGAAATGCCGGCAAAGATCGTGACGCTGAGCGAGACTTCGCCACGTACGAATTCGTTCGTCGTCTCCAGCGAATGGGCCGCTACGATCAGCGCACCGTCGTTGCCGATTGGCTTGATCGACGCATAGTAGGGGACATCACCGAAAAAGGTCTCGATGACCGTGCCCGACCCGCCGACGCGGCGCATGGCTGCGGTTTCGGGAAGAACCGAGGAAAGACGCTTGCCGAGATAGCTGCCGGCATCGCCGATGCCGCCGAAGATCCGGCCGGTGGTATCGGTAAAGAGCACGACAGCGCCGCGCTCCAGCTTGTCCTGGCCGAGGAATGTCGAGAGACGCGCTTGGGCAGTCTGGCGGTCGGCTGCAGCAAACAGCGATTCCTGACCGGAGAAAGCGGCGGATGCGGTCGCGGACATCAGCGACGCGGACTGGCGCGCGGCATCTTCCATCCGGCCATGCTCGCCCACGATCCCCATAATGCGCGATGCGGCAACGACGGCAAGAAAGATAAGGATCAGAATTGGAATGGAACGCTTCAGCACCAGCTCGACGCGCGGCGTCTGCTGTGCGATCGGCCGGACGGAAAGCTGAGCTTCCTCCGGAGCCGTCCGTCCAAGGCTGCTGAAGCCTGGAAACTTGAAGCGCAACCATCCCCCGGCCTCGGTTTCCCGCTGCACGCCCGATATCATCGTCATCCGATCCCTCGTCGTGATTCGCTGCGCCGCCGCTCGAATCTGACCTAATGAATCACAGAGTGATTCTCTGTGTCCAGAGGGTTGGTAACATTTCGTTAACCATATGATAGTCGACGCATTTACGCCTGAGAGGATCCGCAAATCAGGTGTCTGGGTAACGCTTTTCAGGATGCGAGTTATCAAGCCCCGTCAAGCAAGATGTACCAAAATGTGCCAAATCGGCGCAAAAAATATCCGCGCCGGCAGGCAGCCGACGCGGATGTCATTTTGCACGAAGATTGTCTCAGCCCTTCAGCATACGCTCAACGATGTCGCGCACGTCAGTCGAAAGGGACGGGCTACGTTCAATCGTCATCAAAGCGTCGCGGGCCTGGTCGGCGCGGGTCGGCTCCAGCGAGCGCCATGAGCGCATCGAGGTGAGGATGCGGGCGGCAAGTTGCGGGTTCTTCGGATCGATCTCGAGGATCTGTCCGGCCAGGAACCGGTAGCCTTCGCCGTCGCGACGGTTGAAGCCGGTCGGGTTCGAGAAGGCATACATGCCGACCAGTGCGCGAACACGGTTCGGATTGCCGGCATTGTAGCGCGGATGGTCGATCAACGCTTTGACCCGCGCCAGTGCATCTTCGCCGGGCATGGTCGCCTGCAGCGAGAACCACTTGTCGATGACGAGCGGGTTTTCGCCGAACCGTGTCAGGAAGCTTGCGAGCGCACCTGTTGTTTCCGACGCTTCCGGGAAGCGATGGGCAAGCAGGGTGAGCGCCTGCGACAGTTCCGTCATGTTGTCGGCTGCACCGAAGGCTTCGGCCGCGCGCTGCGGGCTGTTCTCGGCATAGGCGAGGTAGGTCAGTGCCGCAGCCTTGAGAGCCCGCTTGCCGGCGCTTTCGGCATCCGGGGAATAGGCACTATCTGCCTTCATGTCACTGAACAGACGCTTGAACAGGTCTTCACCAGCATCTGCGATGAGCTTCAAGACCGCATTGCGGCCCGTGTGAATGGCTTCCGGATCGTTGTTGCCACCAAGCTCGCGACCGATGTCGGCTTCGCTCGGAAGTGCCAGAACCTGCGCGCGGAAGGCGGGCTCCAGCGTGTCGTCGCCGGCGGCTTCGAGAAGTGCCTCGATCAGGGCCGGGTCGCAGGTGACGTCGTGGCCTTCCCGCGCATCGCGGGCAGCCTTGGTAAGGTTCGGGATGGCGAGATCCGTCAGGGCCTGCCAGCGTGAAAACAGATCCGTGTCGTGACGCGCGATATGCGCAAGATCGGCCGGCGTCTGGGTAAAGGCGATGTTGACCGGCGCCGAGAACGAACGGTTGAGCGACAGGACCGGCCGCGACGCGATTCCGGTGAAGGTGAAGGTCTGGCGGCGATCGGTCAGATGCAGCACGTCACCGGTCACTTCACCGCCCTTGACGGATGTCGCGTCGGCAATGGTGCCATTGTCGAGGATCAGCGCGAAGGACAACGGAATGTGCATCGGCTGCTTGTCCGGCTGGCCCGGCGTTGCCGGCACCATCTGTTCGAGCGACAGCTTGAACGTGGCGGATGCCTGGTCGTATTCGGTCGAGACGTTGACGAGCGGCGTGCCGGCCTGCGAATACCAGAGCGAGAACTGGGTGAGATCCCGGCCGCTCACGTCCTCGAAGCATTTCACATAGTCCTCGACGGTGACGGCCTGGCCGTCATGCCGTTCGAAATAGAGATCCATGCCGGCCTTGAAATCGTCCTTGCCGAGCAGCGTGGCGATCATGCCGGTGACTTCGGACCCCTTCTGGTAGACCGTCGTCGTGTAGAAATTGTTGATCTCGCGATAGGTCGTCGGGCGGACCGGGTGGGCGAGCGGGCCGCCATCCTCCGGGAACTGGTCCGAGCGAAGATGGCGCACTTCGGCGATGCGCTTGACCGGGCGCGAGCGCTGGTCGGCCGAGAATTCGTGGTCGCGATAGACCGTGAGGCCTTCCTTCAGGCACAGCTGGAACCAGTCGCGGCAGGTGATGCGGTTGCCGGTCCAGTTGTGGAAGTATTCGTGGGCGATGATCGCCTCGATATTGGCGTAGTCCTGATCCGTTGCAGTCTCTGGATCGGCCAGCACGTACTTGTCGTTGAAGACGTTGAGCCCCTTGTTCTCCATGGCGCCCATGTTGAAGTCGGAGACGGCGACGATCATGAAGATGTCGAGATCGTATTCGCGGCCGAACCGCTCCTCGTCCCACTTCATCGACCGCTTCAGAGCGTCCATGGCGTAGGCGGTGCGCGACTCGTTGCCGTGCTCGACATAGATCTTCAGCGTCACTTCACGCTCGGACATCGTCACGAACGTGTCTTCGACGACCGCAAGATCGCCGGCGACGAGAGCAAACAGGTAGGATGGCTTCGGATGCGGATCGAACCAGGCGGCAAAGACGCGGCCTTCGTCATATCCGGCACCGCCCAGGAAATTGCCGTTCGACAGCATGACCGGGTTGGCGGCCTTGTCACCGATGATGGTGATCGTGTAGGGCGCCAGAACGTCGGGACGGTCAGGGAAGTATGTGATCCGGCGGAAGCCTTCGGCCTCGCACTGCGTGCAATAGATGCCGTTGGTGCGGTAAAGCCCCATCAGCTGCGTATTGGCTTCCGGATTGATATGGGTCGTGATGGTGATCTCGAACGGCGCCTCGGCCGGCAGATCACGGATGATGAGGCTTTCCGGCGTGGCATCGTACTGACTAGCAGGCACGTCCTTTTGGTCAAACAGCAGGCCGGAGAGAGCAAGCTCGTCGCCATCGAGCACCAGAGGAGCGGACGGATCCACGCCTTCGCGGCGATGGAAGATCAGCCGGGCATCCACTTTCGTGTTCGTCGGGTCGAGCTCGAAGGTGAGGTCGACACGTTCCAGAACGAAATCAGTGGGGCGGTAATCTGCCAGATGTACGATCTGGCCCGTATCTGTTCGCATGACTTTTCCTGAACCGGCTCTTCAAATTGAACGCGTCGAGGATCTGCGCGGTTGCGCGCATTGAGCTTTCGACAATCCCCATCGCCGCCGCGGATCATTGCACGCAATACTAAACGATTGTTGAAGCCACCTTTAAGATAACGCGATTTTGTTCCAGTCTTGAGCAGCCTCGCGGAAGCTGACTTGCCATCATGCTTCGTGATTGTGCTTTGTCAGTTTCCTGTCGCGGCCCCGGGAAATGTGGTTATTGTGATTTGTATTCGAATCCTTTTCTTTGGTGGTGCTGCGATTACGGTCCCGTCACCGTGATTTTTGCAGAGTGCATGATGGTGGCCGACGCGCAGAACCCCTTGCGGGGCATTCTTTTCAAGGTCATCTCCGTCGTCATCTTCGTGGCCATGCAGGTCTGCATCAAGTCCGCCGGAACGGGGATCCCTGCAGGGCAGATCACCTTTTACCGCTCCGCTTTCGGGATCGTGCCGATCGTGCTCTACCTGTCGGTTCTTGGACAGTTATGGCCGGCATTCCACACGTCGAGCATTTTTGGACATTTCAAGCGCGGTGTGCTGGGCATCATGTCGATGGCCTTCGGCTTTTACGGCCTGATCCACCTGCCGCTGCCAGAAGCGATCGCCATCGGCTACGCGGGACCGCTGATGGCCGTCGTGTTTGCAGCGCTCATCCTCAAGGAAACAGTGCGCGTCTATCGCTGGACGGCGGTGTTGATCGGAATCGTTGGCGTTCTCGTCGTCTCCTGGCCAAAGCTGACACTGCTCCGCGACGGCGGGTTTGCCTCCGAACAGGCGCTCGGGGCGATCGCGGTTCTCTGTGCCGCCGTGCTGGCCGGTCTTGCCATGGTGCAGGTGCGCCAGCTGGTGCAGACCGAAAAGACGGCGACGATCGTGCTGTATTTTTCGCTGACCGGCGCGCTTCTGTCGCTGGCCAGCCTGCCGTTCGGCTGGGTGTCGCTGCCCTGGAGCAGTTTTCTGCTTCTGATCGCGGCCGGGCTGTGCGGTGGCGTAGCGCAGATCTTCCTGACCGAAAGCTATCGATTTGCCGATGTCTCGACAGTCGCACCCTTCGACTATACGTCGATCATTCTGGGCATTGCCGTGTCATATCTGATGTTTGCGGACGTGCCGACGGCAACGACGCTGATCGGTACCGCGATTACGGTTTCGGCCGGTATCTTCATCATCTACCGCGAGCATCGGTTGGGTCTCGAGCGCAAGGCGGCACGCCGGGCGTCAAGCACCGCCAACTGAACCCGTGCTGCAGGAACATGCCCCAAACGCAAAAGGGCCGCGTGACGCAGCCCTCGACAGTTCAATCCAACATGGATGACGCTTTACAGCGGAATTGCAGTTTCCGCGTCGGAGCGCTTCACCGCTGAACGGGAAAACTCGACGGATGCAGATACCGCGCAGCTGATCTGGAGAATGCTGTCGCGGATCGTACGGATCGGGTGCAGAACGGTTTTCATTGTCGTCATACCCTCAGCGTTCACAAAAGTCTGCGAAGACGGCGGACGGACGGGTGATCCCGACCGGACGGCTCATCGAGCGCGACGTGATCTGCTCGTGCGTGGCAGATCCGAAGTGGTGGTACCCGTTCGAGGAGCGCGGCGCGAGGCCGGCAACGCGGAGGGTTTCAAAGCCCGAATGGATCGGACGAAAGCGTGTGGTCATTGCCTTGGTTCCTTAAACCGTGTCCTCCCAAGACAGGATGATATATTGCAGCGCAGCATTGATTCATCAATGGCGGCAAACGCGGCGCTGACATGCAGCGCGCGCATAACGATATTCACAAATTGGTAATATTAACGCGAATCGTCGGTCCGCTGCCTAGATTCTGGGCATTCAAGTGCCGGAAATGCGGCTTTTGAACAGCAGCATATCCTGCCAGGCGAGAGCCTTGTTGGCCGGTGCCGCAAGCAGATCTTGCGGGTGAAGCGTCGCGAGCGCGGAAACCGCAAGTCCCGCTGCCGTGACCTCGCGCCATTCACCGCGCATGGAATGGATCGTGCCGGTGTCGCCGAGGAACAGACGCGCGGGAAAGTTGCCGAGCAGCAGCAGATGGCGTGGCTCGGCAAGCGCTATCTGCCGGTCGAGGAACGGTCTGCAGATTTCAAGTTCGGCGTCGGACGGCATCCGGCTTCCCGGCGGACGCCAGGGGATGATGTTGGTGAGCAGCACCGTCTCGCGCGACAGGCCGATCGCCGACAGCATCCGATCGAGCAATTGGCCCTGCCGCCCGGAAAACGGTGTGCCGTCGCGATCATCTTCGGCATTCGGCATCGGGCCGATCACCATGATGCGCGATTGCGGATCGCCGGCCATGAACACCGTTGAGCGGGCGCCGTGTTTCAGGTTGCAGCCGCCGAAGGTTTCCAGCGCCGTCTTCAGTTCGGAAAGCGTGCCGGCACCGTCTGCCGCAAGACGCGCGGCATTGACCGCGCCGCCATCGGGAATGGCGACCTGCTGCATGGAGGAGGGGGTAAGACGCGGAGCTGGTGGCGCGGGACGCTGCGGCTGTGGTGTATCGCCACCGCCAGCATAGGCCTCACGCTCATCTTGCGGCGAGGGTGACGAAGTGTTCGGTGCCGCTCGCCCTTGCGCCTTTGCCGCCTTCTGCTCGGCAAACTGCGCGAAGCGATCGACCGGTTCGTCCTCGACCAGCCAGTCGACACCCGAATCCGCATAGAAATGCAGCAGCGCTGCAAGTTCGGCAGGATCGAGTTCGGAGGCGGTGGGGCTCATATGCGCACCCTATAGCATGTCGGGCTCGGGTTGGAATGGGATTCCGTCCGCGGCTGTGGAGAACCTCGTGGAGTGCTTACGCCGCCCACTGCTCCACATCGCCGCTTTCGCCGATCAGGGCTAGACCGTGGGCGATCGACAACAGTTCGCCGCCGCTCTCGATCTTGCCGGCATCGAAGCGCCGGTTGAAGATCTGCCGCACCGCCGGCACGAAGGATGTCCCACCGGTCAAGAACACCTTGTCGACCTCATCAGGTGCCGTGTTTGTCTTGGTCAGCACGTCGTCCAGCGCACCTTCGATCCGGGCGAGGTCGTCGGCGATCCAGGTTTCGAAATCGGTCCGCTTCACCATCTTCTTGCCACCCCGGCCGAGCGGCGAGAAATTGAACTCCGCCTCGTCGGACGCAGAAAGCGCCATCTTGGTGGCCGAGATCGACTGATAGAGCGGATAGCCTTCGTCGTGATCGACGAGATCGATGAAGAGTTCCAGCTTGTCGGGATCGGTTGCCGAGCGCACCAGCGATTTCAGATCCGTGAACTCGCGGGTCGTCTTGAAGATAGACAACTGGTTCCAGCGCGAGAAATTCGCATAATAGCTGGAGGGCACTTCGAGAAGCTTGTCGAAGCTCTTGAAATGCGTGCCCTTGCCAATCTCTGGCGCCACCAGATGCTCCACCATCCGCGCGTCGAAGTGATCGCCGGCGATGCCGACGCCGGAATGGCCGATCGGAGTTGCGACGAGCTTGCCGGCGACACGCTCGAAGCGGATGAGCGAGTAGTCCGTCGTGCCGCCGCCAAAGTCGGCCACCAGAACGGTGGCATCGCTCTTCAGGCTCTGCGCGAAGTAATAGGCGGCTGCGACAGGCTCGTAGACATAGTGGATTTCCGGAAAGCCCAGCCGCGTCAGCGCTTCGTTGTAGCGATCGGTGGCAAGTTTCTCATCCGGGCTGGCGCCGGCAAAATGCACCGGACGTCCTGCGACGAGACGCGAGACTTCGCCCGGCCAGTTGCCTTCGGCATAGACCTGCAGCCGCTTCAGGAAGATTTCCATCAGGTCTTCGAACATGTGCCGGCGGGCAAACACCAGCGTACCCTGAAACAGCGGGCTTGCAGCAAAGGTCTTGATCGACTGCAGGAAGCGGACATCACCGGGATTGTCGATGAACTGCCGGATAGCAGCCTGACCGGCCTCGATCTTCAGCGCCTGCGCGCCAAGCTTCGCATCCTTCATGAAGGAGAGCGCCGTGCGCATCGAATCCGTCGTGCCGGCGCTGCTGGAAAACTCCAGCGAATGCGTGGTGGCACCGCTGTCCGCCAGTGCCAGAACCGTATTGGTCGTGCCGAAATCAAGCCCGAGCGCCCGTGCCATGGCCGTGCTCCTTAAAACCTAGGTCGAAAATGATGAACCGGAAGCGCCGCTTCCGAGGGCAA
This sequence comes from Rhizobium sp. Leaf321, assembly GCF_001423215.1. NCBI lineage: Bacteria > Pseudomonadati > Pseudomonadota > Alphaproteobacteria > Hyphomicrobiales > Rhizobiaceae > Rhizobium > Rhizobium sp. Leaf321. The sequence goes on from NZ_LMOF01000006.1 coordinate 1,030,385, forward strand.
CAGAACGCGAAAACGCGCCCTGTTTTTCAAGAGGGCGCGTGATGGCACAAGGTGCGGACGAAGGCAAGAGCGGAAAGGGACTGCATCCCTTGCCGATCGTCCTCAGGCCTCGCTATAGATCTTTCCCATATCCAGCGTCTTGGACGTATCGCCGGAGCCGAACAGGGTGCCGATCGTCTGGGTTTTCTTGGAAACGATATTGTCAAGCATCTGGCTGACCATCAGGCTCTGCAGGACTTCCGAAGCCCGTTCGCGAGCCTGTTGTTCCTCGCTGGTACCGGTCGTTCCGAAACGCGTCTGGATTTTGGCGACCTGGTCGAGGAAGTCGGCGACGCGATCGGCAGAAGCCGTCTTGGAGACGGAGGTCGACGCGGTGGTCGGAGCGTTGGACGACGAAGCAGTCGTTCCCGTGCTCGAGCCCGTCGCCGGTGCCGTGGATGCCGTGCCAGCCTGGACCGGGCCCGACGAGGAGGGGCCAGACGCGCTGCCGGAACTCACGCTGTTGGATGGCGCGCTGTTCGATGGCGCAACGGCACCCGCCTCTGGTTCGGCAGATGGCTCAGCTTCCGTCGTGCTTTCTGCCGGCACGCTTCCGGTCGATGTGCTGCCCGATGGCGCACTGGACGTTGGCGCTGCGGTTTCGTCGTCTTCAACCATCGAAGCGTCGCGGTCTGTTTCGGCGCCGCTCGTCTCGGTGCTTTCATGCTTTGCATCGCCGGTCGCAGCGGTTTCCGGCGCGGTGGAAACCGGCGTCTCGGACTCGTCTGCGTCGCCTACGCTTTCGCTGGCTTCATCATTATAGGCCGCTACCGGCTCGGCTTCTGCAGTCTCGTCACCCGACGCCGGAGGCGTGGCGGAGTAGATGCCGTCATCGCTATTGTCGACCTGCGTTTCGGGTTCCGCGCTCGCGACCGGTTTGACCTGCTCGGTGCTGGTTGGGGTGGTTGCGGATGAAGTGCCGGATGTTGTGCTTGTCGGCTGTGTGCCTGAGGTGGACGTCTGGCTCGTAGAGGACGGCTGGCTAGAACTAGACGTCTGGCTCGGCGAGGATGAACTCGATCCGCCTTTGAAAATGCTGTCAATTAACACGGTATGCCCCTTGGATTCTAATCAAGCTCGGCCTTTAACAGCGTCGCCTTGACGAGGGGTCAAAACCGGCATGACAAGTTAACTCAATGTTTACACATTCATGGAGGATCTTCCCGGCGTCGCACAAGGAGGACTGCTAGAGTGTTGAAGAAAATGAAGTTTCTGTCGTTGATCACGGTTGCGTGCTTGTTTTCCGGCGTGGCCTCCCATGCTGCCGAGCCCATCGCCTGCACGGTCGTGATCGAGGAAAAGACAGGTGAACAAGTGCACCGGGAAGGCGCCTGCGATCAGGCTTTCTATCCGCAATCCACCTTCAAGCTGCCACTCGCAATGATGGGCTATGACGCCGGCATCCTCACCGACGAGACGACGCCGCAGTGGAAATACCAGGCAAAATTCAACCGCTCTGAGCGTGAGCAAAAGGATGTCGACCCGACTATCTGGGAACGCGATTCGATCGTCTGGTATTCGCAGGAGATCACGCGCAAGCTCGGCAAAGAGCGTTTCGCGGCCTATGTGAAAAACTTCGGTTATGGCAACCGCGATGTCTCAGGCGGACCCGCGGGCACGGACGGTCTGACGGAAGCCTGGCTGATGTCGTCGCTGAAGATCTCGCCGGACCAGCAGGTGGCGTTCATCCGCCGCTTCCTCACCGGCAAGCTGCCGATCTCGGAAAAGGCTTCCGACATGACGCAGGCGATCCTGCCGCATTTTGCAGCCGGCGACGGCTGGGACGTGCAGGGCAAGACCGGCGCCGGCTGGATGCGCGGCAAGGACGGCAAGCCGGACTACGCTCGCCCGATCGGCTGGTTCGTCGGCTGGGCCGAGCAGAACGACCGCCGCGTGATCTTTGCAAGGTTGCTGGTCGACGTGAAGCGCTATCCCGACACGCCGATCAGCTATGTTGTGCGCGACAGCCTGATCGCGGACCTGCCGAAGCTTGCCGCCGATCTCTGATGCCGCTTACCCGTTCGGCCGGAACGCCACGCTGCCGCCCTGAAGGAAGCAGGTCCGGCTGAACTTGGACAGGTCGAGCGGGTTGGGAAGCCTGACATCCGCGATGTCGGGGAGGGGCTTCGCGGCCGCGTCGTAAGCGCGGTCGATCTGCGACACGAAGACGATGATCAGACCGCGCTTACGGGCGAAAGACTCGAGTGTGGAAACTTGGTCGGCCAGCGGCGGGTTTTCGCGGCGCTGGTCGAGCAGTTGAAGATAGTCCACCACGACCAGCGTACCGGCTGCAGCGGTTTCCAGCGCCTCGATCATGTAACCTGCATTGATCGCATCGGAGCAGTCGAAGGCAAACATGTCCCCGAAGCGCTGAGGCTCGACCTCAAGCGCGCGAAAGCGCCCGAGAATGTCGGCAGGCGTATAATCGAGGCTGAAGAAAAAGGCGCTATTGCCGGCTTTCATGGCCTCGATGGCAAGACTGAGCGCCATCAGCGTCTTGCCCTGTCGCGGCCTTGCACCGACCAGCAGCATGTCGCCCTGTTTCAGGCTCCGGTACAAGATTTCGGCGGACGATGTTTCGGCATGCTTGGCCGATAGCAGGCTCCAGCTCCGGTACCCTTGCTCGATGGCGAGCCGGTCGAGCGCGGCGTGAAGGGGAGTGGATGTCTGCCGGGCGAGAAGCTTCGCCTTGCGTTTCAGCTGATAGATCGGAACTGTCGTTTTCATGGTCAAACCTCCTATTGCGAGCGTGTTTCGCAATCCCTCCTTGTGCGGATGCTCGAACAGTCGGTTCGATGATCAGAGGTCCGGTATGAGGTTTACTTTCCCGGTCGGAGGGGGGAGGCGTGGACCGCGCCAGAATCAGATCCTAGCGCGATCCGTGTTGTCTTCAAAGTGGTCTTGTCAGGTTAGAACGAGCGGGCCGCTCCGCCATCGACGCGCAGCATCGATCCGGTGATGTAGCTTGCGGCTTCCGAGCAGAGGAAGGCACCGGCAGCGCCGAATTCCTCGACCGTGCCGAGCCGGCCGGCGGGGATCGTCTTGACCGATGCGGCGCGGACTTCGTCCATCGTCTTGCCCTGCTTTTTCGCATTGGCCGTGTCGAGTTCCTCGATCCGGTCGGTGAGGATGCGGCCAGGCAGCAGCATGTTTGCGGTGATACCGGAACCCGCCACTTCGGTCGCAAGTGTCTTGTTCCAGCCGACCAGCGCGCCACGCAGCGTATTCGACAGCGCGAGGTTCGCGATCGGCTCAACCACGCCGGAGGAGGCGACCGTCAGAACGCGACCCCAGCCTTGCGCCTTCATCTGCGGCAGCAACGTGTTGGTGAGCGTGATGACGCGCAGCACCATCGACTGGAAGAACGTGTCGAGCTTGTCGGCGCTCATGTCCTCAGTCGTGCCGGGCGTCGGGCCGCCGGTATTGTTGACGAGAATGTCGATGCCGCCGAGCTTTTCCTCAACGGCCGTCACCATCGAAGCGACGAAATTCTCTTCGCCAAGATCACCCCGGACCCAGTCTGCCTTGCCTTTGCCGAGTGCGTTGATCGCCTTGCAGTTTTCGGCGAGCTGATCGCCTGAGCGACCGACCAGAAGGACGTTTGCGCCTTCCGCCGCCAGAGCCTTGGCGATCCCCAGCCCGAGGCCGCGGGAGGAGGCGAGTACGAGCGCGCGTTTGCCGGCAATACCGAGATCCATGAAGCTTTCCTTCTCTGCACGAGGTTCATAACGGGCCTTCGGGCGCGACGACAGGTTGCGACGCGGGACCGGTCATTTGAATGCCGGGGCTTTATAGCTTTGGTCCACCCATGGCGAAAGCCAGAACTTGCCTTTGGCGCCAGAACCGTTATTTACGTGTACGTCAACGTAAGTTGAGAAAACGGAAGCGTGCTTTGCGCGAATGACAAGCCGGAAGACGTTTTCGCGCCTCGACAAGCGGGATCGCTTTTGACAAGACAGAAACAGACCTACTGCGCCGGCGAGGGGCCGGCATCGGAGTTTGCAATGGACGCCCAAGACCTTTCCGCCAACCCGCTTCCCGAACGTGAAAGCATGGAGTTCGACGTCGTGATCGTCGGCGCTGGCCCGGCCGGCCTGTCGGCCGCGATCCGGTTGAAGCAGGTCAATCCGGATCTGACGGTGGTCGTTCTGGAAAAAGGCGCCGAAGTCGGTGCGCATATCCTCTCGGGCGCCGTGGTCGATCCGTCGGGCATCGATGCGCTTCTGCCCGGCTGGCGGGAGGATGAGGGCCATCCCTTCAAGACCGAAGTAACCGACGACCAGTTCCTGCTGCTCGGTCCCGCCGGCTCGATCCGCCTGCCGAACTTCGCCATGCCGCCGCTCATGAACAATCACGGCAATTACATCGTCTCGCTCGGCAACGTCTGTCGCTGGCTTGCCGAAAAGGCCGAAGCGCTGGGCGTCGAGATCTATCCCGGCTTTGCTGCCGCCGAAGTGCTCTACAATGACCAGGGTGCCGTAATCGGTGTCGCAACCGGCGACATGGGGATCGAGAAGAACGGCGAGCCGGGTCCTGCCTATACCCGCGGCATGGAACTGCTCGGCAAGTACACGCTGATCGGCGAAGGCGTGCGTGGCTCGCTAGCCAAGCAGCTGATCGCGAAATTCGATCTCGCCAAGGATCGCGAGCCGCAGAAATACGGCATCGGCATCAAGGAACTGTGGCAGGTCAAGCCGGAGAACCACAGACAGGGCCTCGTGCAGCACTCGTTCGGCTGGCCGCTCGGCATGAAGACCGGCGGCGGTTCCTTCCTCTACCACCTGGAGGATAACACGGTCGCAGTCGGCTTCGTCGTCCACCTCAACTACAAGAACCCCTATCTCTATCCGTTCGAGGAATTCCAGCGCTTCAAGACCCATCCGGCCATCCGCGGCACGTTCGAGGGCGGCAAGCGCCTTTCGTACGGCGCGCGTGCGATTACCGAGGGTGGCTACCAGTCGGTGCCGAAACTGTCCTTCCCGGGCGGCGCGCTGATCGGCTGTTCCGCCGGCTTCGTCAACGTGCCCCGCATCAAGGGTTCGCACAACGCGGTCATCTCCGGCATGCTCGCCGCCGACAAGCTGGCCGCAGCGATTGCTGCCGGCCGCGCCAATGACGAGCCGGTCGAGATCGAGAACGAATGGCGCCAGACGGCGATCGGCACTGACCTCAGGCGCGTGCGCAACGTCAAGCCGCTCTGGTCGAAGCTCGGAACCGGTCTCGGCGTCGCGCTCGGCGGTCTCGACATGTGGACCAACCAGCTGTTCGGCTTCTCGTTCTTCGGCACGCTGAAGCACGGCAAGACCGATGCGCAAAGCCTGGAGCCGGCGGCACAGCACAAGAAGATCGACTATCCGAAGCCTGATGGCGTGCTGACCTTCGACCGTCTTTCGTCAGTGTTTCTGTCGAACACCAACCACGAGGAAGACCAGCCGGTCCATCTCAAGGTGAGGGATATGGACCTGCAGAAGCGCTCCGAGCTCGAAGTCTACGCCGGCCCTTCGACCCGCTACTGTCCCGCCGGGGTCTATGAATGGGTGGAAAAGGACGGCGAGGAAGTCTTCGTCATCAACGCGCAGAACTGCGTCCACTGCAAGACCTGCGACATCAAGGACCCCAACCAGAACATCGTGTGGGTCCCGCCACAGGGCGGCGAGGGGCCGGTTTATCAGAATATGTGATCCTTGAGGTGCCGAGGGAGACCAGAGCAACCGCTGTGCGTTCAATTGGACGCACAGCGATCTAGAGAGGCGCCTCCGCACAGTCCCGGATGCAAATCGCTGCGCAGGTTTGCTGGGAGCGCTTCAGACTGAGGTCCAGCCACGGCCGAACCGGTGGGCGACAGCGTTCAGCCGCTTGTCCAGTGTCCAAAGCAACAGATCCGGCGTCAACAACAGAGACGCCACGAGATGCGCGTCAAAATAGCCGATGCCTGAGCCGGACAGTTTCTGTGTCCGTATCATTGCCAGAACCTCCGCATCTGACGCTGTTACGGATTTCGGCAGCCGATGCAGATAGCCGATGATCACATCGTATTGGCGCATGTTCCCCAGCGCCAGTTCCCCGATCACATGCGGATGAGTGCAGACTTGTCCATTCTCCAGCAGAGCAATCAGCCTCGGGTCTGGTTTGCCGAGATGGTCGGCCCAGATGACTGTATCGACCAGAATCACTGCTCGTCCGGCCGCCAGCGGGGCGCTGATCTGAAGTCTGGTTCCGTTCCGCCCAGAAGAGCAAGGCGCCGTGCAGCTTCATTTTGAACGAGAAGCGTAAGCGCCTTCTTGACGATCGCCGATGTCTCCTGAAGACCGGTCAGTTCTTTGCATCGATAAGCAGTTCATCATCGATGGTGATCGTCGTTCGCATGGTCAGTCTCCCTTCGCATGAAAAATAACATCAGATGATGCGCTTAACAACGTCGCGTGCGCCTGTGGACGTGCACGGTGTTGTCGGTGCAAATACGCCATGGAACTCGCTCGATCCGCACCCGCCTTATCACTTCATTAACCATAATATCCGTAATTCTTGGTCATCTTCTCGACTCGCCAAGGACACATTCATGTCGATTTCCCGTCGCGGCCTGCTGGTCGGTTTGCCGCTTCTGCTGGCCGGCTGCGCATCCACGTATCCAGAACAGCGCAATTATGCAGCGCTCCCAGGCGAGGCTTTCCCCTTGTCACCGGTGCCAATCGATCGGATCAGGCCTGAACTGCGCCGGACCGAAGTCGACTATGTCAGCTCCTACGAGGCAGGTACCGTCGTCGTTGATACGCCTGCGCGCCGGGCCTATTACATCCTCGGCAATGGCCGGGCGATCCGTTACGGCGTCGGTGTCGGCCGCGCCGGTCTTGCACTCTCCGGAAACGCCTATGTGGGCCGCAAGGCCGAATGGCCGACCTGGACGCCGACGGCCAACATGCAGCGCCGCGAACCGCGCTACCGGGCGCTCGCAGGCGGCATGCCTGGTGGACCCAACAACCCGCTCGGCGCCCGTGCGATGTATCTTTACCGCGGCGGCAACGATACGCATTTCCGCATCCACGGCACCAACCAGCCGGATTCGATCGGTCACGCGATGTCGAGCGGTTGCATCCGCATGATGAACCACGACGTCATCGATCTTTTCCAGCGCGTCCAGGTCGGCGCAAAGGTCGTCGTCATCCAGGCGAGTGCCTGATCCAAGCCGCAGCCATCCGTAAGAAGCCTGCCGTCACTGTCGTGGCGGCGGGCCTTTTCGCATGTGGATGTTATGGGTGGACTTGAACACCCGTCAGCGTGATTTCCAGGCGACGACCATCAGGCCGCCGATCACGGTGATATGCTCCATCACCACGTAGAACTCGAGCGTCTTGAACGGCTCTTCCATCGTCCAGAAATGGTGGACGATCGGAATCGTCAGCGCCGTGAACACGCCGAGCGCGCCGGCACCGAGCCAGGTCCAGCGGTTGAGGATGATAAGCGCCGAACCCACCAGCTGGGTGATGATGACGGCCACGTTGAAGGCGAATGCCGGTTCCAGCCCGAACTGCGTCATCTCCGCGACGCCGGCCGGAAAATCGATGAGCTTGGAAAGCCCGCTTCCCCAGAACATGAACGTCAGGACGGCTCGGGCCAGATACCCGAACCATGTGGACCCGGTCACGATATCCAGCGGATTTCCGAATGTATTGGATTGCGATGTCGCCATAAGAACCCCCTTTGCGCGTACCCGTCTGGAACATAGCTCCAAACGGCAAACGTGATAAGGTGTAAGTTTTTATCGATACACCTTATGGGGTGTGTGTTGCTGCGTGGTCAGAAGCCGGACAGAACCAGCTTGCCTCGCGTCGTGCCGCTTTCGATTCTGGCGTGGGCTTTCTTGAGGTTTGCAGCATTGATCGGGCCGATCACGTCGGACAGCGTCGTGCGGATCTTGCCGGCATCAACCAGTTCGGACACATGATTGAGCAGCTTGTACTGTTCGATCATGTCGGCGGTCTGGAACACCGGCCGAACGAACATCGTCTCCCAATGGATCGACAAAGCCTTGCGCTTGAACTGGCGGATATCGATCGGCTCCTTCGGGTCGTCGATCAGCCCCAGTCGCCCCTGCGGCGCGATCATCTCGAGGATGTCGTTGATGTGATCGGAGGTTTCCGTCGTCGAGAACACGAATGCGGGGTTGCCGATCGCCATCCCGGCGATCTGTTTTGCCAGCGGCTTGGAATGGTCCAGAACATGGTGAGCGCCGAGCGTGCGGATCCAGTCCTGTGTTTCCGGCCGCGAGCCGGTGCCGATCACCGTCGCGTCGGTCAGTTCTCGCAGCAACTGGATGGCGATCGAGCCGACGCCACCGGCGCCGCCGATGACCAGAACCGCATTCCAGGCGCTCGCCACCTTGTCCTGCACCTTCATCCGGTGAAACAGCGTCTCGTAGGCAGTGATGGCGGTCAACGGAAGGGCGGCGCTCTCCTCAAAGGAGAGGCTGGAAGGCTTCTTGCCGACGATCCGCTCGTCGACCAGATGCAGTTCCGCATTGGTGCCGGGACGGTTGACCGCGCCCGCGTAAAACACCTCGTCACCCGGCTTGAAGAGTTTCACATCCGGCCCGACCGCCCGGACCACGCCGGCTGCATCGAAGCCGAGGATCCGGTACTGGCCAGCTTCGACAGGCTGCGACCGGCGCTGCTTGGTATCGACAGGATTGACTGACACGGCCTTGATCTCGACCAGCAGGTCGCGCCCCTTGGCCTCGGGCTCCGGCAGCTCGATGTCGAGAAGGGCGTTTTCGGATGTGATCGGCAGGTTTTCGCTAAAACCGACAGCGCGCATGGAATCTCCTCGTCATGCTCATGGCATCGAGGACGATACATCGCGCGTAACGACGGCAACGGCAAGGCGGCGCAGGCGAGCGCCGGTACGCTTTACCGAGCCGGCACTTTCTGGCTCAGGCTGAGGGCTTTGCCTTACGTTCCAGAGCGACAGACACGCCGAAGACGCAGAGCCCGATCAGCGAAAGTACCGCACCGACATAACCGGTTGCCTGAAAACCCCAGCCCCAAGCGATGACCAGCCCGCCGAGCCAGGCACCGAGTGCGTTGGCGATGTTGAAGGCCGAATGGTTGGAAGCGGCCGCCAGCGTCTGGGCGTCGGCCGCCACATCCATCAGCCGCGTCTGCAGCGCCGGGCCACAGGCAAATCCGCAGCCGACCAGGAAGACGGTGATATAGAGCATGACGGGGATATGGACGAAGGTCGCAAAGGCCAGCATCACGGCCACGTAGAACACCATCGTTCCGCCGATCGTACCCTTCAGCGAAATGTCGGCAAGCCTCGAGCCGACAATATTGCCGACATTCATGCCGATGCCGAACAGGGCGATGACGATCGACACCATGGTGACCGGAAGCCCGGCCGTTTGCGTCGTGGTGGAGGCGATGTAGCTGAACACCGAAAACATGCCGCCGAAACCGACCGAGGCAATGCCGAGCGTCAGCCAGACCTGGGTCTTGCCGAATGCGCTGAGTTCGCGGCGAATGCTGGCGCCTTCCTGCACCTTGTCCCTCGGCTGGAAAAACCAGACGAGTGCCACGGTCAGGAGACCGATGAAGCCGACAAGGTAGAAGGCGGAGCGCCAGGACAGCATCTGGCCCATGAAGGTGGCAAGCGGCGTGCCGAGCAGCGTCGCGATCGTCAGACCCAGCATGACGCGGCCGACGGCGCGGGCGCGCTTGTTGGGCGGCACCATGGAGGCGGCCACCAGCGAGGCTACCCCGAAATAGGCCCCGTGCGGCAGGCCGGTGACGAAGCGCAGCGCGGTAAAGCTCCAGAAACTTGGCGCCATCGCCGACAGGATGTTGCCGACCGCAAAGACACCCATCAGAGCCAGAAGCAGCGTGCGGCGCGGCAGCCGGGCCGATAGAATTGCGATGATCGGCGCGCCGATCACCACACCCAGCGCATAGGCGCTGATCACATAGCCCGCCGTTGGGATGCTGACCTGATACGTCTCCGCCACATTCGGCAGCAGGCCCATGATGACGAACTCGCCGGTACCGATCCCGAAGCCGCCGACGGCAAGCGCGAATTCGATCAGAAGGACGGCGAGGGGGGAAAGGCTGGTTTTCGGGATGCTGTCGTCAGGTCTGGTGTTGGCCTTGGCATCGGGCACGTGTCGGACTGCGGTGTCTGTCATGGTATCGCATCTGTTGAAAAAGCGGACGGGTACGGCTCGAAGCGAGCGCGTCCGGGAGCAAATGATGGGGCTTTGAGGCAGTTGAATTGACGGCAGATTAGCACGTGATTGTGCAGCGCGGTAGGCTTTTGACAAAAACCAACTGTACCACAATCGTGCAATCGCCATGGGGTGCCGTTGATATCTGCCGCGGCCTCACCATTTTCCACCCTGTCGTTATCCGCCGCCCTCGAGCACCTGGTCCCTTGTGATGAAACTACATGCCGTTTTCAACCGCGATGGCGGGACTTTCCGAACCACGGATATGGACGCTTACTGCGACCACGCCCTGAAGACCTTCCGGGCTGCCGGCCACGAGATCGAGTGCAAGGTTGTTGCCGGCGACAAGGTCGTCGAGACGATGGAAAAGGCAGCCTCGATGCCCGGCGTCGAAGGACTGATCGCCGGCGGTGGCGACGGCACGATTTCCGCGGCGGCGGGCATTGCCTGGAAAAGCGGTATCGTTCTCGGCGTGGTGCCGGCCGGCACGATGAACCTGTTTGCCCGTTCGCTGAAACTGCCGCTCGACATCTGGGAAGTCCTCGACACGTTGGCAGAGGGCACGCCCGAAGCGATCGATATCGCCAGCGCCAACGGAAAAAGCTTCGTGCACCAGTTTTCCGCAGGCCTGCATGCCCGGATGGTGCGCTACCGCAACTCGATGAATTTTGCCTCGAGGCTCGGCAAGATGCGGGCAAGCGCAAGGGCTGCAATCGGCGTCATGTTCAACCCGCCGGAATTCGAGATGGAATATGTCGTCGATGGCAAGCGCACTTCGCGCAAGGTGTCGGCCATCTCGGTCTCAAACAACGAGTTTGGCACCGATCCTCTGATGTTTGCCGATGACCTGACCAGCGGCCATCTGGGGTTCTACCTCGCCGAACCGATGAAACCGTCCGGGGTCGCAAAACTCACCTTCGACATCCTGCGCGGCAAGCTCAAGGAAAACGCCGCGGTCACGGCGATGACGGCAACAGAACTCGAACTGCACTTTCCTCGCCACCGCCGCGACGTCAGCTGTGTCATCGATGGCGAACTCCTGCCGATGAAGCGGGACGTGACACTGAAGATCCATGCCGGCGAACTGAAGGTTCTGGTTCCCGGACAGAATACGGCTGCAGGACGCGAAAATGCCGCTGCGAATATGTCGCCGGAACCGTCTACGGTCTGATCGGCGCTGAACGCGGCAATGTCGAACGCTCAGACAGCGATCGACGTCAGCGGTGGCGGCGTGCCGGCGGCGGCGGCTTCGATATCGACGGAATTGGCTCCGTTCGAGCGCACCGTCACCGCATTGGATGCGAGCTGCACGCCGGCGGCCTTGCAGGCGGCCAGCAGCCGCGTCATCGCTTCGCGCTTCAGGATGCCCGGATTGCCGGGTAGGCAGGTAAACTTGAAGCGCACGATCATCGCCGTTTCGGTGATGTCCTGGATACCCTGCATCTTCAGCGGAATGAGGAACTGCGGCCCAAATTCCGGATCCTCCAGCATGCCCAGCCCCACCTTCTTGGCGGCACGGCGGATGGTCTCGGCATCGCTGTCGCGCTCGAAGCGGAGCTGGAACTTGATCGTTCCCCAGTCGCGGCTGAAATTGGTGACGGAGCTGATCTGCCCGAAGGGAATGGTGTGGATGGGTCCGTTGTGATGGCGCAGCCGCACGGAGCGCACGGTGATCTGCTCCACGGTCCCCTGCAGCTTGCCCGTATCGATGTACTCGCCAATCCGGAAGGCATCGTCGACAATAAAGAAGATGCCGGAAACGACGTCCTTCACCAACGCCTGAGACCCGAACGAAAGCGCAAGCCCGAGCACTCCGAACCCGGCCAGCAGCGGCGCCACGTTGATGCCAAGCGAACTGAGGACGATCAGCGAGCCGACCGCGAGAACCGCACCGAGAACCAGGTTGCGGATCACCGGCAGCGCCGTCGTCAGACGGCTTGTCTGCTTCTTGTCCGCTTGCTCGTCTTCCTGGCCGGGCAGCATCACGGTCTGCGGTGGGGCGATCGTCTCGGCGTATTTCCACACCAGCGTGTAGACGGCCCAGCTTGCGACCACGGCAAAGCTCAGCCGCTCCAGCCAGAGGATCCAGCCGGTCGCAATGTCGCCGCCGCTGGTCATCAGCGGCCACCAGAGCGCGGTGATCAGGTGCAGGCCGCCGATCCACACAGCGCCCGAGCACACCACGCGAAGGCTGGCGAGCACGGATGACCAAAGGCCCGCCCCATGGGTGGTTTCCCAGTGCCGCGCGAACTCGTCCACCACGTGGTGGGCACCGAGTGCGAACACCGGCAGGAGCAGCAGGATGACCTGAGTCGAGCCGGCCGCGAAACTCCAGCGGGCACTGTCCGGCGAGCCGATGATGACCGACCCGAAGAACCAGATGAAGATGGCCGAAACGACATAGAAATCCGGAAGCAGGTTGCCGATGACGCGCCGGACGGGGCCCGGGCTTGAGCCTTTGAACGCAGCGCGGATGCCGGCGCGGCCGCCCCAGAACCAGGTTAGCTTGAGCAGCGTCAGCAGGGTGCCGCCGATCAGGAACCACCCGTCGAGCGAGGCCCGGTCCAGGCCCAGCCAGTTCCACAGCCGCATGGTCTCACCAAACAGGGCGGTGATCACCCCATAGGCGGTGAGCATATGGAAATGCCATTGCGGATTGCTGATCGCGAACAGTGTTTCGCCGCTCTCATCGGGCCGAAACAGGAACCGTCCCACCGCCATGTAGACAAGCAGGATCAGGGCGAAGGCAATGGCGGCCTGGCAGACCTGGAAGGCAGCCGTCGTATCCGCGAGCATCGTCAGCAGGACCCACCGGGCGACACCGAGAAAAATCGCGATCGACAGCAGATCGCCGACCAGGCGCTTGAAGAAGCGGCGGAACTTGCCGGCGATGTGACGGGCCCGCAAATGGCTGTGTCGCAGCAACTGCGCAAACAGAAGCCGCACGCTGAGCGCCGCGGCGCCGCCCGCCAAAAGCGAAAGCAGCGCCATCATCGCGATCCGGCCGTTCGCAATGCCCTCGGCATCCAGATGCGTGGTCGTCATGCCCACCATGGTGGACAGGGCCTGCAGCCCCGCAATCGCCGTCGTGAAACCGTGGGACGAGGCATCCGATAACCGCTCCCAGCTGGCCATGCCCATGTTGGCCGCTTCCATTTCCGGCGTCATCTGCATCGTGTCGGCGCTGGTTGCGGTGGCAGTGCCAGAGGTCGTGTCCGATGCGGAGGTCGCGGGGTGTGCAGCGGCGCCGGTGGTTGTGGTCGCGGTCTCCACCTGCACCGTCAGCGGTCGGCCCGTGCGGGCCGCAAGATCCAGCACCTGCTGCACGTCGGCAGCGGTCTGACCGGGCTTCAGGACGACGGTCAGCGGCGCGTCTTGCGACCACATCGGAGATGCGGTCAGGAGAAGGCCGAGAAAGGCTGCTGCGGCAGCTCGGCAGAACGGCATCAGCGTCTCCATCGGCCAAGCGGCCCTTGCCCGTCCGCGCCGCGCGTGGCGCCTGACGTCCTTTTGCAACCCCTGCAGGCTCGCAGGCAGGTTCCCATCATATGGCGAAGATCGTCGTTCCGCCAGCCGCCCGCCGATGGATGCTGGATCCTAGATTCGAGGCAGATAGGTCTGGTAGTCGAAGTCGCTGACGGTCCGCAGGAAGGTGATCGCCTCCTTGCGCTTCGTGTCGCCGAAGAGCGTCTGGTATCGCTTTCCGAACACGTCCTGGATGAAAGGCGAGGCAGCAAAATCCTCGACCGCGGTCAGGAAATCATGGGTGAGGCGTTTGGCGTCAGCTGGGGGTTTCTGGCCGGGCTCCGTTGCCGGACCGGGATCGAGATCCGCTTCGAGCCCTAGGAGCATGCCGCCGAGAATGGCGGTCAGCAGCAGGTATGGATTGGCGTCGGCACCGGCGACGCGGTGCTCGATGCGGGCGGCAGGACCGTTCGCGTCCGGAATGCGGACGGCCGTTCCGCGATGGCCGAAGCCCCAGTCGATATCGACGGGCGCAAACGAATCGGGCTGAAAACGCCTGTAGGAGTTTGCAAAGGGCGCAAACACGAGCTGCGCATCACGCATTGTGTTGAGCAGGCCGGCGGTGACGGATCGCAGTTTCGCAGGGTCGCCGCCCTTGGCGTCGAGAATGTTGTTGCCGTCGGCATCGATGATGCTGGCATGCACATGCAGGCCGGACCCGGCATGATCCGAATAGGGTTTCGCCATGCAGGTGGATTTCAACCCGTGCTTTCTGGCCGCCTGTTCGACAATGCGTTTGAGGCAGATGCAGTCGTCGGCCGCCGCCAATGCATCCGCCCGGTGCAGAAGATTGATCTCGAACTGGCCGGGCCCGAATTCGGCCGTTGTCGCATCCGCCGGCAGGTCCTGAGCATGCGCCCATGTGCGCACCGTCTGCAGGAAACCGTCGAGCGCATCGACTGCGCCCATGTCGTAGAGCTGGAAACCGTTCGGCTCGCCGCGATAGGCAAGTTTTGCCGGCGGCCGCGGACGTCCGGTGTCGCGCCAGTCATCCTCTAGCACGTAGAATTCGAGCTCGGTCGCCACGACCGGCGTAAGCCCAAGCTTCGAAAAGCGCTCAAGCACACCGGCCAGAATCGCACGCGGATCCATGAAACTCGGCTGCCCGTCCATCTCGTGCATGGTCGCAAGCACCTGCTTCGAGCCCGGCGGCCCCCAGGGCATCGGCGCAAGGGTGCGGCGGTCGGGAATGCAGAGCCCATCGGGATCGCCGATCGAGATCGAAAGCCCGGTCAGCTCGTCATTGTCGCAGCCCCAGATATCGAGCGACTGGGTGGAGGAGGGCAGCCGTACCGTTCCGTCCCAGATCTTCTTTTCGGCCGTCATCGGAATGCGTTTGCCGCGCAGGTCGCCGTTCATGCCGACCAGCATGATTTCGATATGGGGCTCGGCTGCGGTCTCGGTCATGAAGCATCATCTCGATGGTTGCGCTGCCTCGTTGGTAGCCGATAAGAATTGGTCGCACAATCTGAGCCGCGTCTAAGCCCTGAGGGAAACCGCATGAACGAGAAGCCGACGATCTCCAATCTCGCCGCGATCGATGCCGCCCACCACATTCATCCGTTTTCGGACATGAAAGAGCTGAACGCCAAGGGCACCCGCATCATCGAACGGGCCGAGGGGCGCCATATCTGGGATTCGACCGGCAAGAAGTATCTGGACGGCTTTGCGGGCCTCTGGTGCGTCAATGTCGGCTATGGCCGAAAGTCCATCGCGGACGCTGCCTACCGTCAGATGCAGGAATTGCCCTATTACAACAGCTTCTTCGGCACCACGACGCCGCCCGCCATTCTGCTTGCCCAGAAGATCGCGTCGCATGCGGGGCCGCATATGAACCGCGTGTTCTTCACCAATTCCGGATCTGAGGCCACCGACACCTGGTTCCGCATGGCTCGCGTCTACTGGAAAGCGCTCGGCATGCCGGAAAAGACGCTCGTGATCGCGCGGCGAAACGGCTACCACGGCTCGACGGTCGCCGGCGCCTCGCTGGGTGGCATGAAGCTGATGCATGAACAGGGCAACCTGCCGATCGACGGCATCCACCATATCGGCCAGCCCTACTGGTATGCTGAGGGTGGCGATCTTTCGCCGGAGGAATTCGGCCTGCAAGCAGCGCGCGAGCTTGAAGCCAAGATTGATGAACTGGGCGAAGACAAGGTTGCCGCCTTCGTCGCTGAGCCGATCCAGGGCGCCGGCGGCGTGATCATTCCGCCGGATACCTACTGGCCGGAGATCTCGCGCATCTGCAAGGCGCGCAACATTCTGCTCGTGTCCGATGAAGTCATCTGCGGCTTCGGCCGCCTTGGCTCCTGGTTCGGCTACCAGCATTACGGCTTTGAGCCCGATCTCGCGCCGATCGCGAAAGGCCTGTCCTCCGGCTATCTTCCGATCGGCGGCGTGCTGGTTTCCGACCGGGTCGCGGATGTGATGGTCAACGAGGTCGGCGACTTCTTCCACGGCTATACCTATTCGGGCCACCCAGTGGCCGCAGCAGCCGCGCTCGAAAACCTGCGAATCATCGAAGACGAAAGTCTGGTCGAACGGATCCGCGACGATATCGGACCCTATTTTGCGAAAGGCTGGAAAAGCCTTGAGGCGCATCCGGTCGTCGGACAGGCCGATTGCGTAGGCTTGATCGGCGGCCTTCAGCTTGCAGCCGACAAGGCGACCCGGCGGCGCTATGCCAAACCCGACGATATCGGGTCGCTCGTGCGCAACCACTGCCTCGAAAACGGGCTGATCATGCGCGCCACGGCAGACCGCATGCTGGCATCGCCGGCCTTCACCATCACCCGGGGGGATGTCGACGAAATGGTAGTGACGTTGTCAAAGGCTCTGGATCACCTCGCAGAAACCGTGACGGAATAGGGTCAGTCCGGCAGATCGACAACTGCCATGGCGAATGGGTACTGGTCGCCTTCGTGTCCCCAGGAGTAGGGAAAGCGCAGGATGACCTGGTTAGCCGAAAGCCCTTCGAGCCCCTGCGTCTTCAAATAGCGGCTAAAGACGGCCTGAAACCCGTCCGGCATTGTGCCATCCGAGCGGCGCCAGACAAACACTGCCTTGCGATAGGCTGAGATTGCCGTGGTCACCATGCCGGCCGGCTGGTGCGAGACGACAACGGTCGTATCGGGCAGGTTGAAACGCATATTTCCGGCCAGATGCCCATCGGCGGCAATGATCAGCACCGGGCGCGGGTCGGAACCGTCGCTTGCGAGTTCCGGCTCGATCTGCTTCGCCAACTTGTCGAAGGGAATGTTGACGTAACCGTAGTTGCGCGTGAAGGGGTCGATCGCCACTCTTCCAAACAGGATCAGGGGAACAATCACCATGATCGCCGCAGCAGTGACCCAGAGGCGCTTGAGCGGCATCGATATGTCGATCCCGGCTGCGTCGATCTTCAGCGTAAGGTAAAGCGGCAGAATCAGCAGCAGCGGCGTGAGCCAGCGGTCGCGCACGTCATCCACGCCGCCGAACAGGACCATGCCCAAAAGGACGGCCATCACGAATGCCAGGATGCGACCGGCAAGCCGGCTCCAGTCGTCGTCGGCCCTCATGACCGTCGAAAGCTTTTCACGCAGCGAGATGGCGAACACCGCTGCGGTGAGGGCCATGAACCCGGTCGATGACAGGAGCAGAGATCGCAGTCCGCGGGAGATCGCTGCGAGCGTACCGGCGTCAGCGCTGATGAGTTTGTCCACCGACCGGCTGCTGGCCGCCTCGAAATTGTCGAGCAGCCAGACGGCGTGCGGGGCAACGACAAGCAGCGCCACCAGGCCGCTCAAAAGGATGCGCCAGTCCAGCACCCGGTCTCGAAACCGGCTTTCCATCAGCACTGCAAGCATCGCGCAGAGCGGAAGAAGGACAAAGTTGTACTTGGTCATTCCCCCGATTCCCGTGGCGAGCCCGAACAGAAGGAACGAGGCAAGCGTCGGAACGGATAAGAGCCTGAACAGCGCAAACAGGAAGAGCGAACTGCCGAAGATCGCCGCCACGGTGTGGCTGAGGTCCCGTTGCGCCTCGAACGAGACCTGCGGGATGGTCAAAAGACCGAGCACCGCCACCACCGCGAGGCGCTTGTCCTTCAAGACCTGTCGGGCAGCGAGGAAATAGAAGCCGTAGGCACCGAACAGAAGCAGGTTCTTCAGTCCCGACAAAGTCGGCATCGACATGCCAAAGAGATGAACCGCGAGGTATTGCAGCCAGTTGTAGATCGGCGGCTGGGTGCCGTATCCGGCCAGCAGCCATTGCGACAGATAGGCCTGTTCGCCTTCGTCAAGCTCCAGCGCATGCGGAAGAACCACACGCACCCCCATATTGACCAGAAAATAGACCGCCAGGACCGTGAAAAACGTGCGGCCGCGGGAAAGCCGGTCCGCGGAGACCCTGACAGTGGAGAAATGTGAACCCTCAAGGCTATGCAAAAGGTTTTCTCCAGGTCCGCCGGTGACGAAGAGTGAACAATTCAGGCGCGAATGTCTGTCTGGCGTATCATGCCGTGCCCGCAGATCAAGCGGCAAGCCAGCGTGCCGGCGGCCCTTTTGACGTGTTTTTTCAGAATATCGCTTGGTGTGTCACGGCTGCGGCGTAGCGTCACTCGAGGCGACACCCTCGTGGACTGCCCTGACGATATAGGAGAGCGACGCGCCGTCACGGTAATAGATGCGGGCGATCATTTCGGCGAGGATGCCGGTGGTGATCATCTGCACCGAGGACAGGAACAGCATCACCCCGATCATGAAGAGCGGACGTGTCCCGATATCGTTGCCCAGAATGAACTTGTCGATGAACAGGTAAAACAGGATCAGAGCCGAAAGCGCACCGAGGCCAAGGCCGAGCGATCCAAAGAAATGCCCCGGCCGCGCCTTGAAGCGCATGAAGAACATCACCGACAGAAGATCGAGAATGACGCGGAAGGTGCGCGAGATCCCGTATTTCGAAACGCCGTGCTGGCGGGCGTGATGGGTGACAGGCATTTCGCCGATCCGCGAGCTCGGCACGACGCCCGCAACCCAGGCCGGGATAAAGCGGTGCATCTCGCCCATCAACTGGACCTGCTTGATGACAGCCGAGCGATAGATCTTCAGCGAGCAGCCGTAGTCATGCAGGCGGACGCCGGTGATGCGGCCGATCAGCCGGTTGGCGATAAAGGAAGGCACCTTGCGCAGGAACAGCCCATCCTGGCGGTTCTTGCGCCAGCCGACCAGCAGGTCGAGTTCGCGTCGCTCGAGTTCGGCGACCATCGAAGGAATGTCTTTGGGGTCGTTCTGCAGGTCGCCGTCGAGCGTCGCGATCAGCCGGCCGCGTGCTTCCGTAATGCCGGCCTGCATGGCGGCCGTCTGGCCGAAATTGCGCTGCAGCTCGATGATCCGCAGGATGAGACCCGAACGCGACAGCGAAAGCTTCGCATTGGCGATCGTCGCGTCGGTGCTTCCGTCGTCGACCAGGATCAGTTCCCATGCCGAGGGATAGGTGGCCATGGCGGCGCAGATCCGCTCGATCAGCGGGCCTACGCTTTCCTCTTCGTTGAAGAGCGGCACGACGAGGGAGAGTTCGACCGGTGAAACGGTGCCGATCGTACCATCAAGCGTGCCATCGATCGTGCCGGCCGCCGAACTTGCTGTTGTACGCACCTTGTGTTTCTCCTAGAAACTCGGGAAACCTCGGGCGTGACGGTCCGCCGGCATGGCGGCCGCAGTCTCTGCGCCTTGGTCTTAATGCTTGACCCGAAACCTCGTATTGGGCCCCCTGATATATGAAGAATTCTCCGGTTTCCAGCCGCAGACCGTGGATAATTCGCCACGCCATGACGCTTGGCACAGTTGCGATCGTGGCCCTCTACGCCGCCTTCATCCACTATGTCTGGGGCTGGGGCAGGGTCGTTTCATTATGGAGCGCCGCCGGGTGGGGAACGGCTGCTTTAGCGCTCGTGTTATTGCTTGCGACCTATGTGCTGCGCACCTGGCGGATCTATGATTATTTCCCGCACGAAACCGGCGGCCGCTTCGGCACGTTGCTGCGGCTCGTGCAGGTCCACAACCTTCTCAACATCATGCTGCCATTCCGCTCGGGCGAAGCAAGCTTCCCGCTTCTGATGCGGCGCGAGTTCGGCGTTTCTCTCACCCGCGCAACGGCAGCGCTTCTCGTCATGCGGCTGTTCGATCTGCACGCCCTGTTGGCCGCTGCCGGCGTCGGGCTCGTGCTGCAGACGGGTGGTACGATGGGTGCAATCTGGGCGTGGGCGTTGTGGGCCGCGTTTCTCATCCTGCCGGCGCTAGCCTTTGCCTTACGCGGCCATGCCTTCAAGCTCGCGGAAAAGCTGCTGCCGGCGAAGGGGAAGACGCTGCTCGACGAGATCAAGGCCGGACTGCCGCTTGATGCAAACGCCTTTGCTCGGGCCTGGGGCGCAACACTGGTCAACTGGTTCACCAAGATCGCGGTTCTTGCCTGGGTCCTCGGCCTGCTCGGCGGGCTCTCGGTCGGCCCGGGTTTCGGCGGCGCGCTCGGTGGTGAATTGTCCTCGGTACTGCCCGTCCACGCACCCGCCGGCGTCGGCACCTATCCGGCCGGCATCACTGCGGGAGCCATTGCCTTCGGAGCGGATGCGGGTGGGATGGCATTGGAGGAACTCGGCAAGGCTGCGGTCAACACCCACATCCTCGTCATCGTCTCGTCACTCGTCGGCACCGCATTGTCGCTTTTGGCGGCACGGCCGAAGAGGGGGGATTGATCAGGCGAAAGACGAAAGAGGAACAGCCAGCTTCCTTACCGCCCGATCGGTACTCTGACCCAGCTTGCGCACAAGGCTTTCATCGGCCGTCACGAATTGCAGCCCTTCACGTTGGGCAAGGGCCAGATACAGGCAATCGTAGGCCGGATGGTCTATCCGCGCGGCGAGCTCTATGGCCGCCAGCCAGATCGGCAGCATCTCCCGAAGCTGGAGATCCGATCCCTCGATCATCAGAGCGGCAAACCTTGCCTCCGGCAGTGACAACTCCCGGCGCCGCACCTTTTTCCAGAAAATGTTGGCGCACTCCGCCAGGATGAGATCGGGCGCCGCCAACTCGTGTCGGTTCAAAAGGGTCATCGCCTGCGGTGTGCCGGGTTCTTCGACGACCCATTTGACGACAACGCTCGCATCGACCACGTAAAGGGTCATCGCTCGTTGCGCCCCTCGCGCTGCAGCACTTCCGATAGTGTGTGGTCACGGTCTGCCGTCAGCCTGCGGAATTCTTCCGCCAGCGTCTCGAATGTTGGACGGCTGTGGCGGGGCCCGTCCCATCCCGTGCCCTCCAGCGCGTTCAGGGAACGCAGCCGGCGCTCGCCTTCCACGAAGTGGCGAAGAACGTCCTCGACGGTTGCCGTTTCCGGCAGACCGCTGATCTCCTTCGCCTCAATCAGTAGGTCGTCATTGACTGTCGATGTCGCGCGCATTGCAACCTCCATGCACGCAGGAGTGTATACGCGATTTAACCCGCTGTCACTGGAAAGCCGTCTCGTAGAAGCTTCGAAGCTTGCGCGAATGCAGCGTCTCAGTGGGCATCGCCGCCAGTTTCTGCACGGCGCGGATGCCGATCTGCAGATGCTGGCTGACCTGGGTCCGGTAGAACGCCGTCGCCATGCCGGGCAGCTTCAGTTCGCCATGCAGCGGCCGGTCGGAGACGCAGAGCAGCGTTCCATAGGGCACACGGAACCGGAAGCCGTTTGCGGCAATCGTTGCCGATTCCATGTCGAGCGCGATCGCTCTCGACTGCGAAAGCCGCTTTACCGGCCCGCGCTGGTCGCGCAGTTCCCAGTTGCGGTTGTCGATCGTCGCCACTGTGCCGGTGCGCATGATCCGCTTCAGCTCGAAACCCTCGTAGCCGGTCACTTCCTCGACGGCGCTTTCCAGCGCCTGCTGCACTTCGGCTAGCGCCGGGATCGGGATCCAGACGGGCAGGTCGTCATCGAGCACATGGTCTTCGCGAACATAGGCGTGGGCAAGCACGTAATCACCCAGCCGCTGGCTGTTGCGCAGGCCCGCGCAGTGGCCCACCATCAGCCACGCATGCGGACGCAGCACGGCGACATGGTCTGTAATCGTCTTCGCATTGGAAGGCCCGACGCCGATATTGACAAGGGTAATGCCGGAATGATCGCCCTTCTTCAGGTGATAGGCCGGCATCTGCGGCATCCGGATCGTGCCCGGGTTCTCCGGCCGGTCCTTGCCGGCGGTGGTGAGGATGTTGCCCGGTTCGACGAACTCCGTATACCCGTCGCCACCTTCCGCCATCAGCTTACGCGCCCAGGCGGCGAATTCGTCGATATAGAACTGGTAGTTCGTGAACAGCACGTAATTCTGGAAATGCTCGGCGCCTGTCGCGGTGTAATGGCTGAGCCTTGCCAGCGAATAATCGATGCGCTGCGCAGTAAACGGCGCAAGCGGCGCAGGCTCGCCGAATGGGGCTTCGTATTCGCCGTTGGCGATAAGATCGTCCGTATTGTTGAGATCCGGCGTGTCGAACAGGTCGCGCATCGGGATGTCGGCCATCGCGTTGCTGACGGACGACTCGATATGCGCGCCTTCGCCGAATGCGAAATGCAGCGGGATCGGTGTCGTCGATTCCGACACGATCACGGGAACGCCGTGGTTGCGAATGAGCAGATCGAGCTGCTCGATCAGGTAATGGCGAAACAGTTTCGGCCGGGTCACCGTTGTCGTGTAGACGCCGGGGGACGTCACGTGGCCATAGGAGAGACGCGAATCCGCATGGCCGAACGACGTGGTCTCGATCATCACCTGCGGATAGCAGGCGCGGTATCGACCGGTCACGGCCGCACCCTTCGCAAGTGCGCCGAAGGCATCGATCAGGAAGGACGTGTTGCGCTCGTAAAGCGCTGTCAGCGCATCGACGGCTGCTTCCGCATTGTCGAAAGCCTGCGCCGCGACAGGGCTCGGGCTGATGAAAGCAAGGGCGGGGAGTGAAGAGATTCGTGTGTTCATGCGCTATTATAATGGGAAGTTTTCGACAATCAAACGACACCTGCCGAGGATAACAGCCTGAAACGCGCCGGCGCGATGCGACTGCGAAGTTAAGACTGCGATCCCGGCCCACCGATATCGAGGTGAATGACGGGATCGCCGGGGCAGACGCTGCTGCGGCTTTCGCGACGATAGCGTCAGAGACGCGTCCAGGTCTGCGACTTGCAGAGGATCTTCATCACGCAGCCCTTCATCTTGAGCGAATTGCCGCTGACCGAGCCGGAGCCGCTATAGGTCTTGTCCGCCTCGGGATCGGTGATCTCGCCGGTATAGTCGCCGCCCTTGGGCGAAAGCTTGCCGATCTGCCGTCCCGCATGCTTGCCGGTTTTCAGCGTCACGCAGAAGGCGCCGCCGCATTTGCCGATCTCTGCCGTCTCGCCGCTCGCGGTCTTCCAGTTGCCCTCGATCGCTTCTGCCGCATGGCCGGTGCCGGCTATGCCGAAGGCGAAGAATGAGAAAGCAGCTGCGAGTATCGAAATGCGCTTCATGATGGTTTTCCCTCCCGGAGCCGGCGCTTCCGCACCGGTCATATGTCTGAGCGTTCGCACCTCCTCGCGCGAACAGCGGAAAATCTAGCTTACGCACACGTAAAGGTAAATATCCTGAGCCTGGGCATGGGGCGGAATATCAGCCGAATCTCCCGCCGTTTTCGACGAGCGACGCGCGTTTATTTCGACGCGATGAAAACGCGACCCGAATTCGTGGTGAAGAAAGGGTTGAAATCCAGATCTGAATTTTTCGTAAAAATGTCCGTAAAACCCTTAATAGCCAAGGGCCGCGATGTTTAACAGAAAACCAAGTTTACCAAGCGTTTGCACTTTGTTTTCAGCAAATTAATCATGCTTTTTAGGCGCTTTTTGCAAGCTTTGGCCGATACTCAAATCATCAAAGAGCGGCAAAAACCGCCACCCGGAAGGGCCGATAACAAGCTGCACAAGACAGCGACGGTCCCGACGGAAAACAGGGCAGACGACAAGAACAACGTTCTCGAAACAGGGATACGAACCGATGGCACGCTTTGAAATGAATGCTTCCGAAATGGCCACCATGGGTGGCGAGGCTCGCGCAGACGTTCTCTGCGACATGGGTCTGATGTATGCGACCGGTCGGGGTTGCCCGGTCGATCTGGTCTCTGCCCACAAGTGGCTGAACATTGCCGCGATCAAGGGCTGCGACCGCGCCGCCGAACTGCGCGCCGATCTGGCTGCGACGATGACCAAGATGCAGCTGGCAGAAGCGCTGCGCGCAGCCCGCGAATGGATGACCATCCACTAACGCGCAAGCGCATATTTCATTCATGCGACCGGCCCAGAAGAAGGCCGGCGATTAAGAACAAGGGCCTACCAGAGAGAAAACGGGATGGAGACGCGGCGCGAACCGGAGCTGTTCCCGGCAACAAACCGCAGCCGCTGGAGATCAAAAGACCGCGACCGGCAGAAACAAGGCCGGCGCGGTCTTTTTCTGTTCTAGAGACCCTTCAGAACTTTCGGCAACGCCTCTTCCAGCAATGCCATATCCTGCTCCGGTCCTGCGCTGATGCGGATGCAGCGGTTGAGAGGTGCCACGCCCGGCATACGAATGAAGACGCCGTGCTCCATCAGACCGTCGACGATCGCCCGCGCATGGGTACCATCGCGGCCGCAGTCGATCGCCACGAAATTGGTTGCCGATGGCAGCGGCTCGAGCCCGTTGGCCCGGGCGATCGCCGAGATCCGGTCGCGAGACGCTTTGATCTTGTCGATCACCTCAGCCAGATACTCCTGGTCTTTCAGTGCCGCCAGTGCTGCTGTCACGCCGACCCGGTTCATGCCGAAATGGTTGCGGATCTTGTCGAACGCGGTGGCGTTGTCGGGCGTCGAGATGGTGTAGCCAACGCGAGCACCCGCCAGACCATAGGCCTTGGAGAAGGTCCGGGTGCGGATGATGTTCGGCAGGTCGATCAGCGCTGCGAGTTCCGGTGTCGCTCCATCGGGCGCCGTTTCGCAATAAGCCTCGTCCAGCACCATCAGGCAGCTTTCCGGCAGGCCCCGCGCGAAGGACACGATCTTTTCCGCGTCATTCCAGCTGCCCATCGGATTGTCGGGATTGGCGAAATAGACCAGCGGCGCGTTTTCGCGGATGACCGTATCCATCAGGGCGTCGAGATCTTCGCGATCTTGGCGATAGGGCGCCGTTACCAGCGTGCCGCCATGGCCGGCCACATGAAAGTTGAAGGTCGGGTAGGCGCCGTAGGAGGAGACGACAGACATTCCCGGCTCGATCACCATTCGCACGATCTGCCCGAGCAGGCCGTCCACGCCTTCGCCGATCGCAATGTTTTCGGCGTTGCAGCCAAGATGCGCGGCAAGCGCCTGCTTCAGCTGGTAATTCTCCGGGTCCGAATATTTCCAGCTGTCTGCGGCGGCGGACTTCATGGCTTCGATGACTGACGGGGCAGGGCCGAACCCGTTCTCGTTGGCGCCAATTCGGGCTTGCACGGCACGCCCTCTGGCGCGCTCAATGGCCTCGGGGCCGACAAAGGGAACGGTCGCGGGAAGAGCGCCAATGAGCGGCGTGAAGCGCGAGAATGAAGACATGATATCAGGATCCGGTTCAAGAAAGTCCGCACACAATAGGGGGCTTTGAACGGCGTGCAAGGGCGGACAAGGCCGCTGATGGCGCGCATGGAGCAAAACTATGCCCCTGACGACGACCCGGCTTAGTGGCTCGTTTCGAACGAAAGCCGGATGACGTGATGCAGGAATTCCGCATCGATCAGCATGTTGAAGGCGACCGTGACCTTCTCCTCTTCGCGGCGCATCACGGTGCAGCCGATTTCGTCGTGAATGCCGAGGATTTCCAGGAAGAAGTTGGCCGGTACCGGCAGGCTGGGACTGACGTCCAGTTCGGCGCCATAAAGA
Organism: Rhizobium sp. Leaf321; assembly: GCF_001423215.1. Classification (NCBI taxonomy): domain Bacteria; kingdom Pseudomonadati; phylum Pseudomonadota; class Alphaproteobacteria; order Hyphomicrobiales; family Rhizobiaceae; genus Rhizobium; species Rhizobium sp. Leaf321. The sequence continues at coordinate 1,056,084 of NZ_LMOF01000006.1, forward strand.
GAGATTGTCCGGATCAGGCAGCGGAAGGCGGTATTGGTCGAGAGATGGTGTCCGACAAAGATGATCCGGCCAGGCCGGTCTATCGTAAACTTTTCAAATGCCCGATCGCCCGTATGAGCATGGTCGTGTGCGGTATCCTTCATCATCGTACCCGGCAGATCGCCTCCCTCGTTCTCGTCCTCGACTATGACTTTATTCCTCTTTTTATGAATCATTCTGAAACAGATGGGTAAAATGCCGCTGATCTGCGCGTTTTCGTCGCGTCATGATCACGCGTTGCGCAAGTTGCACCGTTAGTGTGCCGAAATCGGGCTGTTGACGGGTCGCCGGGGCGGCGCTACCCCTTCAGCCGCGAGTTTTTCGCGATGGGAGCAGGGCGTGGCAGCAGGTAGATTGGTGATCGTCGGGGCAGGGCAGGCCGGGTTCGCGCTCGCCGCCAAACTGAGAGCGCTGAAGGATGAGCGGCCGATCACGATGATTGGCTCCGAAGATGTCATTCCCTATCAGCGGCCGCCACTGTCCAAGAAGTACCTGATGGGCGAGATGAGTTTCGACCGCCTGACGTTTCGCCCGGAAACCTGGTTTGCGGAACACGATGTCGAGATTCGTCTCTCCACCTTTGTCGAAGAGATCGACCGGGACGCGAAGACGGTGAGGATGCAGGACGGGTCTGTCCTTGAATATGAACATCTGGCGCTGACTACCGGCTCGACGCCGCGCACCCTTCCAGCCAGCATCGGCGGTGATCTCACGGGTGTCTTTACCGTCCGTGACAAGCGCAACGCCGATCTCCTCGCCGACGAGATGAAGGCAGGTCGCCGGCTTCTGATCATCGGCGGTGGCTATATCGGCCTCGAAGCCGCAGCTGTCGCTCGCCATCTCGGGCTTGAAGTGACGCTCATCGAGATGGCTGACCGCATTCTCCAGCGAGTCGCGTCGAAGGAAACCGCCGACGTGATGCGGGCCATTCACGCCGAGCATGGTGTCGTCATCCGGGAAAAGACAGGCCTCACCCGCCTGATCGGCGAGGACGGCCGGGTTCGCGGGGCCGAGTTGTCCGATGGCACGGTCATCGATATCGATTTCGTCATCGTCGGTATCGGCGTCACGCCGAACGACCGGCTGGCGCAGCAATGCGGCCTCGACGTTGGCAATGGCATCCTCGTCGACGACTATGCTCGCACGTCCGATCCGGCAATCTTTGCCATGGGCGATTGCGCCATGCTGCCCTGGAAGGGCACCAATATCCGTCTCGAGTCGGTGCAGAACGCAGTCGACCAGGCCGAATCGGTTGCCGCGACCCTGACCGGGTCAGCCGAGCCCTACGAGGCAAAGCCGTGGTTCTGGTCCGACCAGTATGACGTGAAGCTGCAGATCGCCGGGTTCAACCTCGGCTACGACGAGACGGTGATGCGGCCCGGTACCCGACAGGGCAGCGTGTCGATCTGGTATTACCGCGAGGGTCGCCTGATCGCCGTGGATGCGATCAACGACGCCAAGGCCTATGTGACCGGCAAGAAGCTGCTGGACAACGGCCTGACGGCAGACAAGGCGCTGATCGCCGATCCGGCGACCGACCTCAAGCAGTTGCTCGCGTAATAAAGACAGCATTTTTTAAAAGGAGATACCATGCCGGCACCGAAAAACGCCTTCAAGGCTCGTTTGCAAGCCGGCCTGCCGCAGATCGGCCTCTGGCTCAACATGGCCGAGCCGCTGCCGGCGGAGATTGCCGGCCATGCGGGTTTCGACTGGCTGGTCATCGACGGCGAACACGGGCCCAACGATCTTCGCAGCATCATGGCGCAGTTGCAGGCCCTGTCCTCCTCCTCATCGGAAGCCGTCGTTCGCCCGCCGATGGGCGAAACCTGGATGATCAAGCAACTGCTCGACATCGGCGCCCGCACGCTTTTGGTGCCGATGGTCGATTCGGCCGAGCAGGCGAAAGCACTGGTTGATGCCGTCCGCTATCCGCCGGAGGGAAAGCGCGGCGTGGGTGCAGCCGTTGCCCGCGCGTCCGCCTTCAACGCGATCGCAGACTATACAGACACGGCTGCAGACGAGATCTGCCTTCTGGTGCAGGTCGAAACCATGGCGGCGATCGATGACATCGAGCGAATCGCGGAGGTCGAAGGCGTTGACGGCATCTTCATCGGTCCGGCCGATCTCTCTGCCGACATGGGGTTTCGCGGCCAGATCGGTGCACCGCAAGTGCAGGACGTGATCGAGAACGCGATTCGCCAAATCGTCGCCGCCGGCCAACCGGCCGGCATCTTGACCTTCGACGAAGATCTCAACCGCCGCTATCTCGATCTCGGGGCAACGTTCGTGGCCGTCGGTGCCGATGTCGCTCTCTATTCCAATGCGCTGAAGACGCTCGCCGGTCGCTATGGACGCGGTTCGGGCGGAGCAGGGCCTGCCAGCTACTGATTCCACGCCTATTCCGGTCTCGAATCGGGATCGGCCTGCGAAAGACCTTGCAATCGGCAACGTTCCGAAATAATCAGGCCGGACCGGAGAGGTGGCCGAGTGGTCGAAGGCGCTCCCCTGCTAAGGGAGTATACGGCAAAACCGTATCGTGGGTTCGAATCCCATCCTCTCCGCCATTCCCAAACTTCAAAATCCCAATCGATTTGCGATCCTGGACTCGCTGATGCGCGCGTAGTTCGCTGAACCTTGCGCGAAGCCTAAGTGGCTGCTTTCCAATGTGTTTCTTAACGATGTGTAAACTTTTAACGGTCGCCCGGGGTGCTTTTGTGCTCTTTCGGCAACACGGGTTTGTGAAGCAGGTGGGTAGAAGGTGCTGATGGCCAGTTCGCGATTGCATGCGCGGCCTGCATTTGTAATTTGAACCACGGAAGCGCGGCGGTGGTTCGTCCGTTTTCAAAGTCCCGGGGACGGGCAGGGAACGCTGGCCTTTAGCAAAAGACCCATCCCCATATGAAACTTTGACTGGAGGTCAAATATGAACATCAAGAGCCTTCTTCTCGGCTCCGCTGCAGCTNNNCGCCCAGGCTGCTGACGCGATCGTCGCTGCTGAGCCGGAGCCAATGGAATACGTTCGCGTTTGCGACGCTTTCGGCACAGGTTACTTCTACATCCCGGGCACGGAAACCTGCCTCAAGGTTGGTGGTTACGTTCGTTTCGACGCTAAGTACAACGACGCATACCGCCTCGATCGCGAAGGCACCTTCACCAACACTCGCGCGCACATCTCGCTCGACACGGCTTCCGACACTGAGTGGGGCGCCCTGAAGACCAAGATTGTGGCTCGCTTCGACTACAACCCGCGCTACGATGTTTCGGAAATCGACGGCAACAACACCCGCACCCGTCTGAACCAGGCTTACATCACTTGGGGCGGTTTCCTGGTGGGTCTCGCTGACTCGCAGTACTCCTCGTTCTCCGGCTATGCCGGCGACGTCATCAACGACGACGTGATCTCCTATGGTCAGTTTGAACTGAACCAGGCAACCTACACGTTCGACGCCGGCAATGGCTTCAAGGCTATGGTTTCGCTCGAGGACGACGGCAACATCGAAGACGACAACCTCTCCACCAGCGGCAACGGCGGCGTTCTCGTCCGCGGTTCGGCTAGCGATTGGGTTGATGCTGTAGTTGGTGTCAAGTACGACAACGGAACATTCGCTGCGTCGTTGGTCGGTGGTTACGACGAATCGGAAGAAGAAGGCGCTGTAAAGGGCCGCATCTCCGGCAAGTTCGGCGCACTCTCGGCCTTCCTCATGGGCGGTTGGAACTCTGACGGCGACCGCTTCAACAAGTTTGCTCCAGGCACGAACTACGGTGCTGCCACTGTTGGTTGGGGTGACTGGGCAGTTTGGGGTGGTGCAGGCTACAAGTTCACCGACAAGGTTGCTGCTAACGTACAGGTTGGCTACACCGACTCCGAAGTTCTTGCTGCTACGGCAAACGTCAAGTGGACCCCAGTTTCGGGCCTCCTGATCCAGCCAGAAGTTTCGTACACGAGCGTCGACAACGCGCAGATGGACGACGATCAGTGGACCGGTATGGTTCGCCTTCAGCGCACGTTCTAATCCTTACCTCAGGATTGTTTCACGGAAGGCCCGGCTCACGTCGGGCCTTTTGTCGTTTTGTCCAATGAAACTGCAGGCTGTTTCTGTTGCGATCGGTCGCGGCCGTCTGGTGATTCTCTCTCGCGACTGAGGTGGTCACCAGTTCCTCGAAGCGTCCGGGGTCGCTGGTTCCCGGCCCGTTTATTAAGTGTTCGTTTACGCTCGAAACCAATGCGATGAAACGTTGCAACACTTTTGCAAATAAACACCAAAAACGCGCATCGAAGCTTGTGATTTACTTGTCACAATTGGGAAGGTCTCGTAGCTTCGGGACATGAAGCGCGTCGGTTCGTCGCCGTTTCTTGAGTCGCGGGGAGGGGCAGATGTGCTGGCTCCAGCAAGCTACTCACCCCTTTTGAAACTTTGACTGGAGGTCAAATATGAACATCAAGAGCCTTCTTCTCGGCTCCGCTGCAGCTNTGCCCAGGCCGCTGACGCTATCGTCGCTGCTGAGCCGGAGCCAATGGAATACGTTCGCGTTTGCGACGCTTTCGGCACGGGTTACTTCTACATCCCGGGCACGGAAACCTGCCTCAAGATCGGTGGTTACGTTCGTTTCGACGCAGGCTATGCTGATGCTTACCGTTCAGACAGCGACGGCACGTACACAAACTCGCGCGCCCACATCTCGCTCGATACCGCGTCCGACACTGAATGGGGTGCACTCAAGACCCGAATCACAGCGCGCTTCGATTACAACCCGCGTTATGATGTGTCTACGATCGACAGCAACAACACCCGCACACGTCTGATCGAAGCCTACATCACTTGGGGTGGCTTCCTGGTCGGTCTCGCTGACTCGCAGTATTCGCAGTTCTCGGGCTACGCCGGCGACGTCATCAACGATGACGTGATCTCCTACGGTCCTTTCGAACTCAACCAGGCCACCTACACGTTTGACGGCGGCAATGGCTTCAAGGCCATGGTTTCGCTTGAAGACGATGGCAACATCGAGGACGACAATCTTTCAAACAGCGGCAACGGCGGCGTTCTCGTTCGCGGTTCGGCGAGCGATTGGGTGGATGTCGTTGCTGGTATCAAGTATGACAGCGGTACGTTCGCTGCATCGCTTGTCGGCGGCTACGATGAGTCCGAAGAGGAAGGCGCAGTCAAGGCTCGCATTTCAGGCACTTTCGGTGCGTTTTCTGCTTTCCTCCTCGGTGGCTGGAACTCTGATGGCGATCGCGTAAACAAGTACGCACCTGGCGATAGCGAGGGCATCAGCTGGGGTGACTGGGCTGTTTGGGGTGGCGCAGGCTACAAGTTCACCGACAAGGTTGCTGCAAACGTACAGCTTTCCTACACGGACAACGAAACCTTCGCAGCAACTGGTAACGTTCAGTGGACCCCGGTTTCCGGCCTCCTGATCCAGCCAGAAATCTCCTACACCAGCTGGGATGCAATCGACGAAGACCAGTTCGCTGGTATGGTTCGCCTTCAGCGCACGTTCTGATCCTTTAAAGGGATTTGGTTTTACGAAAGGCCCGGCTTCTGCCGGGCCTTTTGCGTTTCGGCGTTCGATTCGGCCCGCCGCTTGATGATTCGCTGCAAGGCAGCATCGTTCGCTCTTCAGCGATTTAGAACACACGAACAAACTGATGAAAGCTTGCAACACCGACCGGTTCGATTGAGGTGCTAATGGACACAACAGTGCCGATTTCGTTGCCGCAAAGTTGATCGACGACTAGCGTCTCGGCAGCCGACCACGCGACTCGGGGTGATTCCTGCTTCCATGGACGACCTTGTTTTACGACATACATTGTTTCATCTGCGTTTGTTTGGAGATTACGAAATGAACATCAAGAGCCTTCTTCTTGGCTCCGCTGCCGCCCTCGCAGCAGTTTCCGGCGCTCAGGCCGCCGACGCCATCGTCGCCGCCGAACCGGAACCCATGGAATACGTCCGCGTCTGCGACGCGTTCGGCACCGGCTACTTCTACATCCCGGGCACCGAAACCTGCCTGAAGGTCGGCGGCCGCGTCCGTTTCGACGCAGCCTATGGCAGCGCATACAGCCCGGATGCCGATGGTCTCTACACCAACAGCCGCGCCGAACTCTATCTCAGCACCGCTTCGGACACCGAAATGGGCACGTTGAAGACCAATCTTACGGCGCGCTTCGACTACGATCCGCGGTACGACGTTTCCGAAATCGACGGTAACAATACCCGTACACGCCTGATGGTTGCGACGATCGAACTCGGCGGCTTTGCGGTCGGCCTGCAGGATTCGCTCTATGAATCCTTCATCGATTACGCCGGTAACGTCGACAGCGACGACGTCATCAATTACGGCCCGAGCGAAGTCAACATGGTTGCCTACACCTACAAGGGTGGCAACGGCTTCTCGGCATTCGCCGCTCTCGAAGACGACGGCCAGAACGACAACGACACCGCCGGTGGCGCCAGCGACTGGCCGAATGTTGCCGCTGGTCTGAAATACGACACAGGCAATCTCATGGTCGGCGTAACCGGTGGTTACGACGAATCGGCTGAAGAAGGTGCCGTCAAGGCACGTGTCGGCGGCAAGTTCGGCGCTTTCACCGCCTTCCTGATGGGGGGCTGGAACAGCGACGGCGACAGCTTCAACTCCTATGCACCTGAAATCATTGACGGCTTCGGCTGGGGTGACTGGGCTGTCTGGGGTGGTGCCGGCTACGAGTTCAACGAAGACCTCGCTGCCAACATGCAGGTTTCCTACTCCGATAGCGACGTTCTTTCGGCTGTCGCCAACCTGCAGTGGACGCCGATCCAGGGCTTCCTCATCCAGCCGGAAGTTGCCTACACCAAGTGGAACAACGCCACGCTCGACGACGATGCATGGTCGGGTCTCTTGCGCTTCCAGCGCACGTTCTGATCACGACGATCAAACGCGAAAGGCCCGGCATCGCCGGGCCTTTTTTGTATTCGTGAACAGGAAAGCCAAGAAACGAAAGTTCTCGCGGGGAAGACTATCCTCGCCCCATCCGCAGGTCAGTGACGATATCCGATGTCTGGCCGAGCCTGATCTTGTAGACCTGATAGTTCTCCATTACCCGCTGCACATAGTTGCGCGTTTCGGGGAAGGGGATGCGCTCGATCCAGTCGACGACTTCGTCGATAGGCTTGCCGCGAGGATCGCCATAGCGGGCAATCCACTCGTTCACCCGTTTCGGCCCCGCATTGTAGGCGATGAATGTCATGATGTAGGAGCCGCCGAACGTCTCGATCTGCTCTCCCAGATAATGGGCGCCGAGCGTCGCGTTATAGCCGGCATCGCTTGTCAATCGGTCGGCCTTGAAGGCCAGCCCGTGGCGCCTCGCCACGCCCTGGGCGGTCGTCGGCAGGATTTGCAGCAGCCCGCGGGCGTTGGCCGGTGACACGGCTGTCGGATTGAACGCGCTTTCCTGCCGGGCGATCGCGTAGGCAAGCGCCTTGCCGGACCCCTCGATATTGGCAGCCGTTGGAATGACGCCCAGTGGATAGGCAAGCGCTGCAACGTCGATGCCGCGTGAAAAGGCACTCTTGCCGATCGAGAGCGACAGCGCATGGTCGCCCTGCGCTTCCGCGCGTGACGAAAGCAGCGCGAGTTCACCGGGGCTTGTCAGCTCTTCGCCAAGTGCCTTGTAAAGCGCTGCCGACCGGCGATCGTGGCCGGCGGCGTCCAGTCTTGCGATAGCCCGAACGGCCTCGCGGTTTTCGAACATCTGCCGGTCGGCTGCCGATGGCGTCGGATAACTGACATCGAGCGTCCGCGTGCCCAGCCTTGCGGCGGCGAGCTGGCCATAGAATGTGCCGGGGAACCGGGCAGCGCGGCTGTAGAATTCCGATGAGGAACCCGGTCCGCCAGCTTCCGCGGCGCGTCCGAGCCAGTAGAGCGCGCGCGATGCCGAGAGCGGACGGCTCGAGGCGGCAAGAATCCTCGAGAAATGCTTTTCGGCTGTGGCCGGATCGTTGAGCGCCCGCAGCGCGTACCAGCCCGCATGGAATTCCGCATCCACCTTGTCGGTGGAGAGAGCCGCCATTGGGTCGGACACCGTCCGGTAGGCCAGCCTGACATCGCCGAGATCGGCGAGCCCGCGGGCAACGATTCGCTGCTCGTTCCACCATTCGCTGGTGTTGATCAGACGGCCCGCTTCGCGCGGAGCCTTTGCAAGAAGCGCTGCGGCCTCCTGGTACTTGTCCTGGCGGCGCAGATATTCGATCCGCACGAACAGGGTAGCCGGATCGCTTGCCAGCGAACGGTCAATTGCCTCGATCGCCGGTCCTGCCGTCTTTGCGTTGACGATGACGGCGTTCCACGCCTTGTAGAGCGATTGCGAACCGCCGAGCTCGGCAAAGCGCTTCGCCTGCGCGCCGCGGCTGCGGTACATCAGGTAATCCATCCGCGCCCGGTGATCCGCAGGCAAAAGAAGCGCAGAAAACTCGGCAAGGATCCGGTCTTCCATCGGCTTGTCCAGCGGCTCGGATGCCCAGATGTTTTTCAGGATGCGCCCGGCATCGGCATGTTTGCCGCTTGCCACCAACGCCCTCGATAGAATGACGGCACCTTCCGGCGTTTCCGGTTTCGTCGTGCCGAAAGCGGCAAGCACCTTGGCCGGCGTCGGGTTTTCGCGGTAGAGCGCGCGTTCGGACTGCGCCCGCAGGGTGGAAAGCCCCGGCCATCCGACGAGCCTGCGCTGCGCAGCGGCAATTTCGCTCGAAGGAATACCGCGGGCGCCCGAGGTGGCAATCGCCCAGGTCAGGATCTTTTCGTCGAGCGAGCCTTCCTGCAGGCTGTCGCGCATGGCGATCGCCTGTGCGGCATCGTTGTCGGAGAGTGCATCGAGACCGGCCTTGAGAGCAGGGGCGGGAGCGGGCGTCGCAAGCGGCCGGTTCATCCTGGGGATTGCGCCGGTAATGTCAGGCACGGGAACCAGCGCCGGAATGGCCGGCGGTGTTGTCGGTGGCGCAGGGACGGGCGTCGGAACGGTGGTGAAGCCCGGAATTGCAGCGGGAGCGTCCGGCCTCACGAATGGCAGCGGTGCGACGCCTGCATTGGAACCTGGAGGTGCAGCGTAAGCCGGCAGGACCGCGACGCTGATTGACAGCGCTGCCCCGAGCGTCTTGAGGATTACAACGGGTTTGCTCATCCGGCAACTCGCGACAACGATGTTTCAGACCCCTTATTAGCTGCTGACAAGCTTAACAAAACCTTACCACAGCGGTCACGATCGCGCGAATTCTTAAGTGGAATTTACGCTGAAAACCCATGTACTTCCGCTTGTCGCCGCCCGGTCGCCGATTTATGGTGCCCAGCCTTATAGTCGCGGATTACGGCCGAAGCATGGATTGTACCATGCCCTTCGGCCTTTGGGAGTTTTGCATGTTCAAGGGATCGATCCCCGCTCTCGTCACCCCCTTCACCACCGACGGCGCGGTGGACGAGGATGCTTTCGCCGCGCATGTGGAGTGGACGATCTCGGAAGGCAGTTCCGGTCTGGTCCCGGTCGGCACGACCGGCGAATCTCCGACGCTCTCGCACGACGAACACAAGCGGGTCGTTGAACTGTGCGTCGAGGCCGCCCGCGGCCGCGTCCCTGTCATCGCCGGCGCCGGGTCCAACAACACCCGCGAAGCGATCGAGCTTGCCCAGCATGCGCAGACCGCGGGCGCCGATGCGCTTCTGGTGGTCACACCCTATTACAACAAGCCGACCCAGAAGGGCCTGATCGCGCATTTTTCCGCGGTCGCCGAAGCCACGGATCTGCCGATCATCATCTACAACATTCCCGGCCGGTCGGTCATCGACATGACCCCGGAAACGATGGGTTTCCTTACCAAGGCCTACAAGAACATCGTCGGCGTCAAGGATGCGACCGGCAAGATCGAGCGCGTATCCGAACAGCGCATCACCTGCGGGTCGGAATTTGTGCAGCTGTCCGGCGAGGATGCGACGGCACTTGGCTTCAACGCCCATGGTGGCGTCGGCTGCATCTCGGTGACGGCCAATGTCGCGCCGCGGCTTTGTGCCGAGTTCCAGGCCGCCACGCTTGCCGGCGATTATGCCAAGGCACTCGAGTATCAGGATCGCCTGATGCCGCTCCACAAGGCGATCTTCATGGAGCCCGGCGTCTGCGGTTCGAAATACGGACTTTACAAGGTCCGCGGCCTGAACCGCGCTGTCCGCTCTCCGCTGATGTCGACGCTGGAACCGGCGACGGAAGCTGCCATTGATGCAGCACTGCGTCATGCGGGTATCCTGAACTGAAGCCGCAGCGCTTCACTTTTGCTGCCTGGCGCATTACATAGAAATCGAACCCCGCTCATCGCCCATGGGCGGGGATTGTGTTTCAGATGAAGGGCGACGGAAGATTTCAATGGCCCCCAAAGGCAGCCAGCGCACGGTGAACAAGATTGTCGCGGAAAACCGCAAGGCCCGCTTCAATTACGAGATCCTCGATACCTACGAAGCCGGCATCATGCTGACCGGCACCGAGGTGAAGTCGCTGCGTGACGGCAAGGCAAATATCGCCGAGTCCTACGCCTCAGACGAAGGCAATGAAATCTGGCTGATCAACAGCCATCTTCCGGAATATCTGCAGGCCAACCGCTTCAACCACGAGCCCCGCCGTCGCCGGAAGCTGCTTTTGTCGAAGCGCGAGATCTCCCGCCTGCGTGTCGGTATCAACCGTGAAGGCATGACACTGGTGCCGTTGAAGATCTACTTCAATGAAAAGGGTCGCGCGAAACTCGAACTGGCGCTCGCCAAGGGCAAGAAGCTGCACGACAAGCGCGAGACCGAGAAGGAACGCGACTGGAACCGCGAGAAGTCGCGCCTTTTCAAGGCCGGTTGAGGCTGACCGGTCGGGCGTCGCGTTAAGCGCGTGCTCGAGCGAGCTGGAGAACCCTCACTGCGGAACAAAACCACACATCGCCCGTTTCAGCTCGTTATTTTGGGGCAAGTGGGCGATGACGAAGAAGCAGATCTTTACCTACATCACGATTGTCATCGGCTTCGGCGCCGCCGGCTACCTTCTGTACCACACGTTCCGCGAATACTCGCTCAGCGACATAGTCCAGTCCGTCCGGGATATCCCGACCTATAATCTCGTCATGGCGGGCCTGTTTGCCGCCGGATCTTATGTTTGCCTGTCCGGCTTTGATTGGGCTGGCGTGCGCTACGTGAAGAACGACCTCTCCTATCCCAAGATCGGCCTTGCCTCCTTCATTGCGCTGTCGATCGGCCAGAGTGTCGGCCTGTCGGGTCTCAGCAGCGGCGCGCTGCGCTATCGCTACTATCATCACTGGGGCATGAGCACCGAGGACGTTGCCAAGATCGTTCTGTTTTCTGGTGTCACTGTCGGCATCGGCATGGCCGTTCTGTCGGGTATCGTGATGATCATCAATCCGAAGGATGCCGCAACAGTCCTGGGGCTGTCGGAGGCGATGGTCATGGGGATTGGTTTTGCCTGCCTCGCCGTGACGGGTGTATATCTCATCCTCGCGGCAACGGTGCGCGCGCCTTTGAAGATTCGCTCCTGGAGCTTTGAGATGCCGACGCTCAGGATCGCCATCGCACAGGTGGTGATCGGCACGATCAATTTCGCGCTCGTATCCGCCTGTCTGCGCGAAGTCATGGCAGCGAGCGCCGATGTCAGCTACCTGAAGGCCGCGACCGCGTTCGTGCTCGCCAATCTGGCAATCCTCATTACCCATGCGCCGGGTGGCCTTGGAGTCCTCGAGGCAACCGTTCGCCACGTGATGGGCGACCAGGCGTCGATTGGTTCGCTTGTCGCGTTCCGAGTGATCTACTTCTTCATTCCGTTCTTTATCGGGCTTCCCCTGGCCCTGATCGTCGAGGGCGTGTTTCGTGCACGAAAGCGCAGCGCCGGGCAGGGGGCGTCATCTTCGGTGACGCCGGAGCCGCATTCGGCGTAGTCGTTTTCCCCAACAAAAAAGGCGCCGTCGAACGGCGCCTTTTTTCATTTCAGGGATGATCTCAGCCTTCGGCCGGTTCGGGAGCAGGTTCCGTCGGCCGCGGTGCGCGTTCTGATGGATCGCGGCCCACTTCGGCTTTCAGTGTCATCAGATCGATGAAATGATCGGCCTGCCGGCGCAGGTCGTCGGCGATCATCGGCGGCTGCGTCTGCATCGTCGAAACGACCGAGACCTTGCGACCGCGGCGCTGCAGCGCTTCGACAAGATTGGTGAAGTCGCCATCGCCCGAAAATAGCACGAGATGATCAACGGTCTCGGCCTGTTCCATCGCATCGATCGCGAGCTCGATATCCATGTTGCCCTTGATTTTGCGGCGGCCAAGCGAATCCGTGAATTCCTTGGCGGGCTTTGTCACAACCTTGTAGCCGTTGTAATCCAGCCAGTCGATCAGCGGCCTGATCGACGAATATTCCTGATCCTCGATCAGCGCCGTATAGTAATAGGCACGCAACAGATAGCCGCGCTTCTGAAAAGCCTTCAGAAGCTTACGGTAATCAATATCGAAACCAAGGCTTTTCGAGGCCGCGTAAAGATTAGCACCGTCGATAAAGAGAGCTATCTTCTCTCTTGGGTCAAACATATGTCTCCATCCCCTTCAAGCTGCTTGACCAAGGACCCGTCAAATGAAAAGTTGAGCCGATCGCTTAGGTATTTATCGGTTAAATTACCAGCTAATCATATAAATGTCATTTATGGTAGGATTCGCTTTTATCCAAGCAACCTTTCGTTGAATCTGGCCAGAGTCATCGCCACCACGGTCGGCGGCATGCGGCAGTCGGCATGAATAAACTTGAATTTCGCCGGCAATGGCTGTATCGGGCGTAGCAATTCCGAAAATAACGACCGCAAAGGACAGGCAATGGCCCGTGTCACAGTAGAAGATTGCATTGACAAAGTCGATAATCGTTTTGAGCTGGTGCTTCTCGCCAGCCACCGTGCCCGCCAGATCTCGCAGGGCGCAGCGATCACCATCGATCGCGACAATGACAAGAACCCGGTCGTCGCACTGCGCGAAATCGCCGACGAAACGCTCTCTCCCGACGACCTGAAGGAAGACCTGATCCATTCGCTGCAGAAGCATGTCGAAATCGACGAGCCCGAGCCCGATCCGGCAACCCTGATTGCTGCCGGCAGCACGTCGACAGCCTCTGGCAACGACGAGGAAGACGGCGCCGCGGAAACCGTCAATTTCGACCAGATGTCGGAAGAAGACCTTCTCGCCGGTATCGAAGGCCTTGTGCCGCCGGAAAAGAGCGACGATTACTGATTGATGCATTGTTTGGGCAAGGGACCGTTCATTCTCTCGCCCTAATCTGACTTGATATCTATGATGGCCGCGCTGATCTGATGGTTGGCGCGCCATTTTTATTTTGTTGGACCCGGTATCGAGGGCATTTCACGGGATGATGAGGCAGTACGAGCTTGTTGAGCGGGTGCAGAAGTACAAGCCCGAGGCCAACGAAGCTCTTCTCAACAAGGCCTATGTCTACGCCATGCAAAAGCATGGCCAGCAAAAACGCGCCTCTGGCGATCCCTATATCTCGCATCCGCTCGAAGTGGCTGCCATCCTCACCGACATGCATCTCGACGAGTCGACGATCGCCGTCGCGTTGCTGCACGATACGATTGAGGACACGACCGCGACCCGCGCCGAGATCGACGAGCTGTTCGGCGAGGATATCGGTCGTCTCGTCGAAGGCCTGACCAAGCTCAAGCGTCTCGATCTCGTCTCGAAAAAGGCCAAGCAGGCCGAGAACCTGCGCAAGCTGCTGCTGGCGATCTCCGACGACGTGCGCGTCCTGCTGGTCAAGCTTGCCGACCGGCTGCACAACATGCGCACGCTCGACCATATGAAGGCCGAGCAGAAGGCCCGCATTTCCGAAGAGACGATGGATATCTATGCGCCGCTTGCCGGCCGCATGGGCATGCAGGACATGCGCGACGAGCTCGAGGACCTGTCCTTCCGCTACATCAACCCGGAAGCCTATGCGACGGTCACCCAGCGGCTGGCCGATCTTTCGGCCCGCAACGAAGGGCTGATCAAGAAGATCGAGGACGAGTTGCGCGATCTTCTCGTCGCCAACGGCCTGCCGGACGCCGCCGTCAAGGGGCGCCAGAAGAAGCCCTATTCCATCTTCCGCAAGATGCAGTCGAAGTCGCTGTCCTTCGAGCAGCTTTCCGACCTCTACGGTTTCCGCATCGTCGTCGACGACGTCGCCTGCTGCTACAAGGCGCTCGGCATCGTTCATACCCGCTGGCGCGTCGTGCCGGGCCGCTTCAAGGACTACATCTCCAACCCGAAGCAGAACGACTATCGCTCGATCCACTCGACGATCGTCGGCCCCTCGAGGCAGCGCATCGAATTGCAGATCCGTACCGAGATGATGCAGGAGATTGCCGAATACGGGATCGCCGCGCATGCGCTCTATAAGGACGGCCAGTCGGGTGGCGCCAAGGGCGACGATCTTCTGCCCAAGGAATCGAGCGCCTATTCCTGGCTGCGCCATACGATCGAGTCGCTTGCCGAAGGCGACAATCCGGAAGAATTCCTGGAGCATACCAAGCTCGAACTGTTCCAGGATCAGGTCTTCTGCTTCACGCCCAAGGGCAAGCTGATCGCGCTGCCGCGCGGTGCCACGCCGATCGACTTTGCCTATGCGGTTCATACCAATATCGGCGACACCACGGTTGGCGCCAAGATCAACGGCCGTATCATGCCGCTTGTCACCCGTCTGAACAACGGCGACGAGGTGGAAATCATCCGCTCGGGCGTGCAGGTTCCGCCGGCCGCCTGGGAAGAAATCGTCGTCACCGGCAAGGCCCGCTCGGCCATCCGCCGCGCTACCCGCATGGCGATCCGCAAACAGTATGCCGGCCTCGGCTATCGCATTCTGGAGCGCACCTTCGATCGCGCCGCAAAGACCTTTACCCGGGAGGCGCTGAAGCCTGCTCTGCATCGGCTTGCCCACAAGGATGTCGAGGATGCGATCGCTGCCGTCGGGCGAGGGGAGCTGTCGTCGCTCGACGTGCTGCGCGCCGTCTTCCCTGATTTCAAGGATGAACGCGTTACCGTGAAGCCATCGGCCGATGACGGCTGGTTCAACATGCGCAGTGCGTCCGGCATGATGTTCAAGCTGCCGAACCAGCCAAAGGCACCGCTGGAGGATGCCCAGGCCGTCAATGCCGGCGATGTCGTTGCGTTGAGCCCGGAACCGGTTCCGATCCGCGGTCTTGCCGGCAATATGCAGGTGCGTTTCGCACCGAGCGGCGCCGTGCCCGGAGACCGTATCGTCGGGATCATGGACAAGGGCGAGGCGATCACCATCTATCCGATCCAGGCCCCGATCCTGCAGCACTTCGATGAGGAACCGGAGCGCTGGATCGATGTGCGCTGGGATCTCGACGAGGCCAACAAGTCGCGTTTTCTGGCCCGTATCGACGTCAACACGATCAACGAGCCAGGCACCCTTGCGACGGTCGCGAAGACAATCGGCGGTCTCGACATCAACATCCGATCCTTGTCGATGGCCAGCAATCGCGCCGCCGATTTCTCCGAGATCGCCATGGAAGTCGAAGTCTGGGACGTGCGCCAGCTCAATCAGCTCCTGACGCAGCTGAAGGAACTGGACTGCGTTTCCAACCTGAAGCGTGTCTACGACTAACCCCAGCCGACCGTCGACGCGGACTGCCTGTTTTGAGTGCGCTCCCCTGGAACGGGTATGCATTCAATGCAGGGCTGGGAGGTAACCCTTGCGTTGGTAAAGCCCGCTGGTTCAGCCTATATCTGCTGCACCGCAACATTTACCGAAAGAGACGTCAGATGTTTACCTCCGTCCGCAAGTTCGCCCGCGTCCTGCGCGGTCCTTCCGTCCAGGAACGCGAAATGGCATACCTCAATGAAGCCTGCGATCGCTTCGATCTCGAGCACCGCGTTCGCCAGATCGACCGTGGCATGTTCCGCAAGTCCATCTGAATTCAATGACATGACAGCGGCCCGGTCGTCTGTCGTGCAGTAGATCTATCCGGGGGCCGTGCGCGAAGCGGCCCGATGCCAGCGGCCAATTTTCGCCATCATCTTGGGCTTCCGCTACGAAGACCGTTTCCGAACTGAGATGATGGTTCTCGGATCCTTGACCGGACCGGACCAGAAAGAAGCTGCTTCATGCCCTTTCGGCGCCGCAAAGCCCCGACCTTCCGAGAAAAGCTGCATGGCGCAATATTCCCTCCGAAGGGGTTCCGCCGTGTGCTCGGATATTACCGGCTCAAGATCTTGCGCATCGGCGGTTCGCCGCATGCGGTTGCTGCCGGTCTTGCGATCGGCATGGTCAGCGCCTGGACACCCTTTCTCGGCTTCCACATCCTTTTTGCGATACCTTTTGCCTGGGTGCTGGGCGGCAGCATGGTCGCTGCGGCGCTTGGTACGGCCTTCGCCAATCCCGTTACTTGTCCCATCATCTGGCCCCTTACGTGGGAAATCGGCCAGTTCATCCTTGGCCGCGCTGGCGGCGGCGAAGCGCGGCCGGTCGATCTAGCGGCGCTGTTTTCCCAGCTCAAGCTATCGGAACTCTGGGACCCGATCCTGGAGCCGATGCTGATCGGCTCGCTGCCTCCCGGACTGTTCTGCGGACTGCTTGTCTATGTCGCGACCTATTTCGGAATCCGCAGTTTTCGCAACAGCCAGACGGAGCGTCGCCTTGCCCGCCGCAGCGAATATCAGCAGGCCTATGAGCGGGAATATCAGCCGGGGAACTTGACGGCGCAGCCGGCAGACCGCAAGTCAGTCGATGCTTGAGAAAGAGGGACTTTGATGATTATCGGCATGGGCAGTGACCTCATCGACATCCGTCGAGTTGAAAAATCCATCGAACGTTTCGGGGAACGGTTCACCCATCGTTGTTTCACCGATATCGAGCGCGCAAAGTCCGATCGTCGGAAGAACCGCGCCGAATCCTATGCTAAGCGGTTCGCCGCCAAGGAAGCCTGCTCCAAGGCTCTCGGCACCGGCCTTGCAAACGGCGTGTTCTGGAAAGACATGGGCGTTGTCAACCTGCCGGGCGGCAAGCCGACCATGGTGTTGACGGGTGGCGCGGGCGAGCGGCTGGCGGAACTGATGCCCGCCGGTCAGGAGCCTTTCATCCACGTCACGATCACCGACGAGTATCCCTATGCGCAGGCCTTCGTGATCATTGAGGCGCGACCGGTGGCCGCTCCGTGAGCGTACCCGAATTTGGCGAAGCGGTGGCCCATTGCCGCCGCTCTGTGAAGACGCTAAAGCATGTCCCGCAAAAGCGCGCAGCGGTTTTGTAGCTACAAGGTGCCACGCAGGAATGACCTGAACGGCGGGCGTGATCTCTCGAAGATTGCGGCACGTTTCACACAGGTAGCCATCCGCCGTGAAGAGAGAGATTGAAATACGTGTCCGATAACGCCGAGACGAAGCCGCAGAATGCCCTTTGGGAAAACATCAAGGTCATCATCCAGGCCTTGCTGCTGGCTATGGTGATCCGCACCGTCCTGTTCCAGCCCTTCACGATTCCGTCCGGCTCGATGATGCCGACGCTCCTGGTCGGCGACTATATCTTCGTCAACAAGTTCGCCTACGGGTTCTCAAAATATTCGATGCCGTTTTCGCCGGACCTGTTTGAAGGCCGTGTCCTTCAGTTCAGCGAGCCGAAGCGCGGCGACGTGATCGTGTTCCGCCTGCCGCAGCAGCCGGAGATCGATTACATCAAGCGCCTGATCGGCCTTCCCGGTGACCGCATCCAGGTTCGCGACGGCGTCCTGTTCGTCAACGGAACAGCCGTGCCCAAGCAGGGCGACGGCGCTTTCACATCCGACTACCGCTCCGATCCCGGCACCAACGTTCCGGTCTTCCGCGAGACGCTCGACAACGGCGTGACCTTTGACACGCTCGACCAGTCCCCAAGCTCGCGTGGCGACAACACCCGCGAGTTCGTCGTGCCGGCGGAACACTATTTCTTCATGGGCGACAACCGCGACAACTCGCTCGACAGCCGCTTTGACGAAGGTCCGGGCATGGTTCCGGCCGAAAACCTCGTCGGTCGCGCCAGCGTCATCTTCTTCTCGCTCGGCAACGACACGTCCTTCCGCGAGATCTGGAAATGGCCGTCCAACATGCGTTGGGACCGTCTCTTCAAGGGCGTTCATTGATGAAACCGCTCTCACTCTCGGATGAAGAACGCGGCCGTCTCGAGACGATAATCGGCCACGTCTTTTCCGAGAAGCAGTGGCTTGACCGGGCCCTGACCCACGCCAGCGTCGGTCTTGCCAAGGATGCCAATTACGAGCGTCTGGAGTTTCTGGGCGACCGTGTGCTCGGGCTCTGCGTTGCCGAACTTCTGTTCACCACCTTCCGGTCCGCACCGGAAGGAGAGCTGTCTGTGCGCCTTAATCAGTTGGTCAGCGCCGAAAGCTGTGCCATTGTTGCAGACGAGATGGAACTGCACCGTTTCATCCGAACCGGCGCCGACGTCAAGAAGATCACCGGCAAGCGGATGATGAACGTCCGCGCCGATGTGGTGGAGAGCTTGATTGCCGCCCTTTATCTGGATGGCGGACTGGAAGCTGCCCGCGGTTTCATTCTGCGTCATTGGAAGGGGCGTGCGACCCGCGCCGATGGCGCCCGCCGCGACGCCAAGACGGAATTGCAGGAATGGGCACATGCCAAATTCGGCGTGACGCCTTCCTATCGCATTGACGACCGCTCCGGCCCGGATCACGACCCGCGCTTTACCGTGACGGTCGAGATTCCCGGTGTTTCGCCCGAAACGGGCGCCGACCGGTCGAAACGTGCAGCCGAACAGGTGGCTGCCACCAGGATACTCGAACGCGAAGGCGTCTGGCAGAAGACCTCTGCTGAAGACTGATTGGACATCATGATCGAAGACAACACCATCGAAGGCAAAGACGAAGACGTAAACGCCGTTCAGCCGGAAACCGCGGTCGACGAGGCGGCGGCGGAACAGGCTGAAGCCGGTCCGACCCATTCCGGTTTCGTGGCGCTGATCGGCGCGACCAATGCCGGCAAGTCGACGCTGGTCAACCGTCTCGTCGGCGCCAAGGTGTCGATCGTCAGCCACAAGGTGCAGACAACCCGCGCCATCGTTCGGGGCATCGCAATCCACAACAACGCCCAGATCGTCTTCATGGATACGCCCGGCATCTTCAAGCCGCGCCGCAGGCTGGACCGCGCCATGGTGACCACCGCCTGGGGCGGCGCCAAGGATGCCGACATGATCGCGCTCCTGATCGACAGCGAACGCGGCCTGCGCGGCGATGCCGACGCGATCCTCGAGGGTCTGAAGGATGTGCATCAGCCGAAACTGCTGCTTCTGAACAAGATCGATCAGGTCAAGCGCGAGGATCTTCTGGCGCTTGCTGCTGCGGCCAACGAAAAGATCGACTTCGTGCGCACCTTCATGATCTCGGCGACGACCGGTTCGGGTTGCGACGATCTGATGGACTATTTCTCCACGACCCTGCCGGAAGGCCCCTGGTACTATCCGGAGGATCAGATTTCCGATCTGCCGATGCGCCAGCTTGCTGCCGAAATCACCCGCGAGAAGCTCTTTCTAAGGCTCCACCAAGAGCTTCCCTACGCCTCGCATGTCGAGACGGAGAAGTGGGAAGAGCGAAAGGATGGCTCCGTCAGGATCGAACAGGTCATCTATGTCGAGCGTGAAAGCCAGAAGAAGATCGCTCTCGGCAAGAACGGCGACGCCATCAAGGCAATTTCGACAGCGTCGCGCAAGGAACTGACCGAGATCCTTGAACAGCCCGTTCACCTGTTCCTTTTTGTGAAGGTCAGGGAAAATTGGGGAGACGATCCACAACGTTTCCGCGAAATGGGCCTGGAATTCCCGAAAAACTGAATGTTTGACCGTTTTTGGCTTGCCGACTCCTTCCGATGCGTTAGCTTGATATCGGGAGAAGGAACTGCTGTGTAATTTCGAATGTTAGTAAATTCGGAAATGCTTAATTGTTATTTCCTAAAATACGCCGACGGGTTACGCTGGTTGTATTGAAGGACTGAGGCGATCTCGGCAAATCGTGGAGGTGGTGCCAGGCATGAGCGATATAAGACGTTTTGATGCCTTCAGTGGTATGGATCTCAGCGATGCGGTTGGGTTCTTCAGCTGGAACGTTCAGGAGAACAAGGTCTACGGCGATCAGGTCTTCGCATTCATCTACGGGGTCCCCTACAGGGACCTCGAGAGCGGCGCGCCGATCGAACAGGTCATCGTCAACGTCGACGATGGCGACAAGCAGCGCGTCGCAAAAGCCCTGCACGAGTCCATCATTTCTGGCAAAAAGTGCCACCAGAGTTATGGGATCACCCATGTGGACGGTCGCCGCGTCACGGTGACAGGGCAGGGACGATGCCTTCGCGACAAGCTCGGCCTGCCGTCGATCTACACAGGCTCCGTTACCGCTGTCGAAGTGGGCAGTGGTGCTCATTCTGGCGATCCACTCAAGACCCATTGTCTCGAGGCTTTGAAAATCGCCAACAGCCGCCGCCACGCGCTTGCGGCCCGCTACCTGTCCTCCGCACTCAACGTGCTGGATGGCGGCAAAAAAGCGTAAAGCATCCATGGTTCGTGCAAATTGCGGCTGCATCCTCCGGTCGTGCACGATGGCTGCAGAATCGCTCCATTGGACATTCCTGTCAGCCAAAGGGCGGTCGTGATTCGTTACGTAGAACCCCGTAGCAACTTGTCATCTATCAATGTACGCGATTGCTAACGCGATGGCGATGGTACAACTACGCGTCGTATTGGCATAGGGAGCGGACATGGCACGCGGAACGATCGCTTCTGACGAAGCGGATCAGGATTTCATCAACGCGGTGGGGTTCTACAGCTGGAATGTTGCAGAAAACCGCGTCTATGGTGACGACGTCATCGCCCATGTGTTTGGTCTCTCGATCGAGGACCTGTCGATCGGAATGCCGATCGACGTCCTGGTGCGCTACATCGACGAAGGCGACAAGCAGCGTGTGGCCAAGGCTATCCACATGGCGATCGTCGATGGTGCAGCCTACAATGCCGAATACAGCCTGACCCATCCGGATGGCCATAAGGTTAGCGTTCGCGCGAACGGGCGCTGTCTGCGCGATGTCGATGGGCTGCCTTCGATCTACAGCGGCACTGTCATCGTGCAGCCAGCGCTCGCCGAACCGATCCAGATCAGTGATCCGCTCGAGAGCCACTGCCGGGCAGCGCTGGATCTCGCTTCAGCGCGCGGCCATGCTCTGGCCGCGCGATATCTGTCTTCAGCACTCAACATGCTGACGCCGGATCTCGGCTGAGACGGAGATCTTACTTCTTGCGCTCCATCAGCGCCTTGACCTCTTCGAAGCGACGACGATTTTCGGGTTCCTGCTCACCCGGGCCGTAGCATGTCTTCGAGATGCAGAAGCGCAGCAGCGTGAATGGAGGTCCACCCTTGCCGAACTCGCAATCGATCTCGTTGGTGAAATCGGTCGGCTTGGCGTCCTGGCGGGTCGAATAGGTCAGACGTGCGCCCGGCGGATCGAGTTCCGGGAAGGACTGCACAATGCCGGTCTTGACGTCTGGAATGAGCAGGAAGTTCTTGGCAACCGCGACGCAGGCCTGTTCAAGCTGCGGCGACTGCGCGGCCGCAGGCGTTGGCAAGGCGAGGCCAAAGGGCATCGCGGCAATGATAGCGGTAGCGAGCAGGGCGTTTTTCATGTGATCTCCGGCAGCGTATTGCTCTTGGCTGTTCGGCGGAGAAATCCGCGGCGAAGGCAATTTGTTCCAGCCCGATCGAGAGATAAATCGAGGGAGGCGCGACAGCCACACCTAGACACCGACAGAGCCCGCAAACCGTGCCGGAAAGACGCAGAAACCGATTCAGTCCCAAGAGGTTATACGGTAGAACTGATCAACGCAGACAGGAAGTTCACCTATCGATGCAGTGGCAGGACGAGGCAATCATCATCGGCGTGAAACGCCACGGCGAGACGAGTGTCATCGCCGAACTGATGACGCGCGAACGTGGCCGCCATCTCGGCATCGTCCGTTCCGGCCGCTCGCGCGCGATGCAACCGGTGCTGCAGCCGGGAAACCGCGTGGAGGTGGTCTGGCGCGCGCGTCTCGACGAGCATCTCGGCGAATTCAAGCTCGAACCGCTGCAACTGCGTGCAGCAAAGCTGATGGAAACCGCAACGGCGGTCTACGGTGTCCAAGCGATGGGGGCTCTGCTTCGGCTGCTTCCCGAGCGTGATCCGCATCCGCACCTGTTCGAAGCTCTCGATATCATTCTCGATGCGATGGATGATCCGTCCGATGCGGGCGAACTCTTCGTCCGGTTCGAACTCGCGGTGCTGAACGATCTTGGTTTCGGACTGGATCTTTCGGAATGTGCGGCGACCGGCACACGCAGCGATCTTGTCTATGTGTCGCCGAAGTCCGGTCGCGCCGTGAGCCGCGATGCCGGCGCTCCCTATGCGGACCGCATGCTGGCCCTGCCGGATTTTCTGGGAGAGGGGGCATCCAGGACTGCTGACCGCGACGGCATGGCCGCGGCCTTCCGTCTGACCGGCCATTTCCTATCCCGGCATGTCTATGAACCGCGAGGAATGACCCAGAGTACCGCCCGCGACGGGTTTGTTCAGGCGGCGCTGAAGGCGCTGTCGAGAGCCCCTGACGATAAGACGCCGCAAGGATCAGGTATCATTCCGCCGGCTGCATGACCGGTTGGCGGTTCACCGTCTTTTCGCGAATGGGCCAGTGTACGGCCGCGGCAAACAGGCCGAACACAACGCCGAACCACCAGACCATGTCATAGGAACCGAGCCTGTCGTAAAGCGCGCCGCCCATCCAGACGCCGAGGAACGACCCCACTTGGTGCGACAGGAACACGAAACCGCCAAGCAGGCCCAGATGCCGCGTGCCGAACATGATCGCCACCAGTCCGTTGGTCGGCGGCACCGTGGACAGCCACAAGAGACCCATCACGGCGGCAAAGATGATGACCGAGGTCGGAGACTGCGGGAGCAGCAAAAACGCCGTGACGGCGATCGAGCGACCGATATAGATATAGGCGAGCAGATAGGGTTTCGAGTAGCGCTGCCCGATCACGCCGGCGCCAAGCGAGCCGATGATGTTGAAGAAACCGATCAGTGCCATGGCGATCACCGCATAGCGAGCCTCGATGCCGATATCGCGAAGATAGGCCGGAAAATGCGCGGTGATGAAAGCTACCTGAAAACCGCAGACGAAAAAGCCCGAGGTCAGCAACAGGTACGATTTGTGCCCGAAGGCTTCCCGCAGTGCCTGCGCCGCGGTCTGCTTGAACTCCGTCTGGTTCTGCGTGCCGGAGCTGGCATTGCCCCGGAGCGGGATGGCAAGCAGCGGAACAGCAAGCATCATCGCCGACATGATCATCAGACTGTCCGACCAGCCGTAGGCCGTGATCAGCGCCTGGCTGAGCGGCGCAAACAGAAACATCCCGGCAGAGCCGGCGGCAGTGCCGATCCCGAACGCGAAGGAGCGCTGTTCGGGCGTCACGTTGCGGGCAAAGGCTGACAGGATCGTGCCGAACGAACCGGCGCCGACGGCAAGCCCCACCATCAGGCCGCCGGACAGGTGCAGCATGGGAATTGATTGCGCGGACGACATCAGGAACAGTCCGCCCGCATAGAGGAGACCGGACAGGGCGAGCACGCGGCCGGTACCGTATTTGTCCGCTATCGCTCCGAAGATCGGCTGGCCAAGGCCCCAGGCGAGGTTCTGGATCGCCATCGCGAGCCCGAAAGTGGTGCGATCCCAGCCACGATCGGACAACATCGGCAGTTGGAAGAAGCCCATTGCCGAACGCGGGCCGAAGGTCAGCATCGCAACCAAGGCACCGGCCGTGATGATCAGCCAGGGCATCGATGCGCGCGCGGGGTTGGACATGCTTGCCTCCTGAAATCAGGCATTATCCATAGCCGCGCAGGTGTGAAATGGGAAACGACTTTTCCTGACGCGATGCATCACAACAGCTGATGCGACAAAGCCTTTTCTACAGCGCGCCGGGCGGCTCGATCGGGGGCGGTGGGACTTTGCCAAGCCGCGATTCGCGCCAGAGCGTGAAGGCGCCGGCGCTGATGACGATCGCACACCCGGCCACCATGTTGATGGTCATCATCTCGCCAAACAGCATCACACCGATCAGGCAGACGAGCACCGACTGTACGTAGAACATCGGCTGTACCGCGACGGCGTCGACGAGCGAGTAGGCGCGGATCAGCAGATAGTGCCCGGTCATGCCGGTAATGCAAAGCGTCAGCATCCAGAACCAGTCGGAGAGCGTGATGTGCGACCAGTAGAACGGACCGACCAGCGTGATCGCCGCAGCACCGGCAATACCCGTGTAGAAAAACGCGGTATCGGCCGTGTCGGTGCGGCTCGCGAGCCGGGTCAGCACCGAGTAGAGCGCAAACATCGTGGTGCCGATCAGCGGGATGACGATCCGGAAATCGAATGTTGCATGCAGCGGATTGATGATCATCAGGATGCCGGCAAAGCCGACGCCGATCGCGGTCCAGCGCCGCCACCCGACCTTCTCGCCAAGCAAGGGCACCGAAAGGCAGGCAACGAGCAGTGGCGTCGCAGCAAAGATCGTATGGGTGGCCGCAAGACCGACCTCGGCAAATGAGAAGATCGACAGCGCGATCTGGAAAACCAGAATGACCCCGCGGGCAATCTGCAGCCACAACCTGTTCGCGGACGCTGCACCTTTGACACCGCCGGACGAGCGACCGGCCACGATGAGCACGAAACCTGCGAAGGCCCAGTAGCGGATCATCGCCACGAAAATGGGAGGATAGGCGCCGCCCAGGTGTTTCGAGATGCCGTCCTGAACCGCGAAGATAATGACAGCAGTCAACGCGAAGAGAAGTCCCGTAGACCGAGATGTCATGATGGTGATCGATTCCAGTGCGGAGCGCGCAAGCGCCGCCGTGACGCCCTACGTTTGTGAGATCGGTGTTCTTGACCGGTTTTGACCTTTGTCAACAAACGCCGATTGGACATGTCTGCCATGCGGTGCCGTCAGAGGGAACCTTCAGATCCGAAAAAGGTATATGAGAAACTGCAAATAGTTCTGGAGACCTGCACTTGAGGTCTTCCCCGTACTGGCGACTGGAACATATGTTCTCAAGGTTGAGTTAGACTTGGGCAAGCAAATCAGGAGAAACGATGCTCACTGGGATGACGGAAGACCAGCGAAACGAATTTCTGGAGCGCATCACCGCGACCACGATTGCAAACCAGGCAATCCTGAAGTGTAGCATCAGCGGTTTTCCTTTGACGGCGGATAATGTTGTCGCCTTCGTTGGCGATTTTCTCGATCCGGAAAACCCGAACCTGCAGGAACTGATCGAAAAAATTGGTCACGCCATCGACGAGGTGCTGGATTGCCAGGGCCAGGCAATGCGCCTGGCGCGGTAAGCTCACGACAGTTCTCAAGTCCGGTAAGGGGACGCGGCCAGACAACAACATGGCCACTGTTCTTTACCGCTGCTTGATGGCCCACGCGCCGCGTGTCGAGACCACTTTCACGTCGTCACCAATTGCGATCATGCCGCCACCGCGCGGGACGGCGTTCCATCCGAACAGCGGGCCGGGAACACGCCGGTCGGCCGACATGCGCAGGCGACCGAGTGCCGGCATCGGGTTGGCGACATCCCGTGAACCGGTCACCTGATCCTGGGTGATCATGATGCAGCGGGCGCAGGGTTTGACGAGATCGAGACGAACGCCGCCGATCTCGATCGCCTCCCAATGGTCGTCGCCAAAGGCGTCCCCATCGTCGATGACGATGTTGGCGCGGAACCGGTCCATCCCGACGGCGCCTTCTCCATGCTTCTCCATGTCGGCATTGATCGCCTCGAGCGAGCCGGTGGTCGTGACCAGGACCTGGTATCCGTCGGCAAATGTGACCGGCGTATCGGGTCCTGCCCAGTCGTCGCTTGCGGTCCGCTTCGAACGTTCATCGAAGAAAACAAGCCGCACGTCGCAGCCCAGCCAGTCGCAAAGGGTCGAGTTGACATCCTTGTCGGCCAGCGCGGCGCTGACGATCGAATTCCAAACGACCACATCGGTACGCCGGTAACCCGGCGGCCGGGTGACGGTGATCTCGCCCTTGCTCTCCATCGAAAACCGGAACCCGTCCGTGTCGGGCAGGACCTGCAACTGCGCCATTTGTGGAAGATCGCGCTGGTTGACGAAATGCCCCCTGGTATCGACCAGCATCAAGCTGCGATCGCCGGGTATGCCCGTGGACGTCATCTGCGTCTCAGTCAGCGAAATGCCGCGGCCGCTCTTCAAGGGGTAGTAGTTGATCTCGCTGACATGCATGGCTTTTCCTCAAATTTCATCGAGAAAGAGGTCGAGAACACTTTTCAGACGCTGGTGTCGTTCGTTTGCCGCCTGCCGGCCGGCCTGCGTCTTGAAGCCGTCGGCGAGCGTGAACAGCTTCGTCTCGAAATGATCAATTGCAAACGTCCTGTCGTCCAGCGGTCGATGCTTGGCGAGAGGATCGGCCGGATCGTAAAGCGCGGAACCCATCCGCCCGGCAATGTAGAAACAGCGTGCCGCACCGATTATGCCGATTGCATCGAGCCGGTCGGCATCCTGCAGGATCTTCGCCTCGATCGTCTGCGGCTCGAGATTTGCCGAAAAACTGTGGGTGAGTATCGCATGGGAGACCGCATCGATCTCTGTATCGCTCCAACCCATCTCGCCCAAAATGCCCGCCGCCTTTTCCGCGGCAAGACGAGACGCCTGGTTCCGCAGCGGCGAGTTCTTTTCCACCGCAACGCAGTCATGCAGCAGCACCGCGGCTGCCAGCACCCGCCCGTCGCCGCCTTCGTGTTGATGAATGCGCATCGCGTTTTTGAAGACGCGGGCGATGTGAGCCAGATCGTGGCTTCCATCGTCGCCAGCACTGGCATGCGGAATGAGGCTTCTGGCCAGATCCTGGTGGGGCGAAAAGGCTTCTGCGAGTGACGCGGTCATGCTTGGTTTCTACGAGTGTTCGTGAGAATCGTCTGTATTAGATGTGTCGTTCTTGTTGACCAGAATCCGTTGATAGAAAAGCCCGATTCCGATCAGAACTGCCCCCAGCCCGATGAAGGACAGGGCCCGCATAATGCCTTCGAGATTGGCCATGTCGATCAGGAAGACCTTCGCCACGGACACCAGCACCAGCACTGCAGAAGCAAGCCGCAGGCTCTTGGCGTTCCATTTCGAGCCCGCTACCAGAAGGCCGATGCCGATCAGGAGCCAGACCACAGAATAGGCATAGGTTTCGGAAGCGAGAAAGCCCTTCCACTGGGCAATATTCTGGCCCTGGAAAAAGCGTCGAACCGAAAGCGTCGCCCAGAGAAAGCCGAGCAGGGCGCCCGAGACGGCGAGCATCGCCACATAGGGCGCTGGCCGCCGGCCGCGCGCCAAGTACGAGGTCAGTCCATAGGCGAGCGCCGGGAGAAGATAACCGAGCAGCAGAAGGTTGAGGACGGGCCAGGAGCCGGTGCTTTCCCCTGAAAAGAACGGATTGAGCGCAAACACATGCGCCGAGAGCACGTTCACCGTCGCGATCGCGCCCGCGATCATCGAGCCGTAGCGGAAGACGGGGCTCGGGCTCTTCAGGTCGAGCGTCATCAGAATGCCGGAGAAGCCGATCGTCAAGAGCGTGTAGATCGACTGCTCGCCAAGCGTCGGCGTACGGGCATCGAGCACGCCGCCATTCATCGCGTGGCGTATCAGCACGGCAAGTGTCAGCAGGGCTGCAAGCGATGCCAGTCCCTGCAAAACGTTGCGGACACGGACATCGGGTGATTTGCGCAGCATCCAGGCCGCAATGATCGCGAGCAGGGTCGGAACGCCGTAGCCCGGCAGGAGCGCATTGAAGAACGGCGTCGTGCCGAGACTGTCCGGCCCGACCAGCGTCGGCTGCCAGGCGATGCGACCGAACACGATCGCGATTGCCGCCGCCATCATCCAGGGCAGGGCAGCCCATGTCCGCACTCGCATCGCCATCAGATAGGCAAAGCCGAGACCGGAGAGAAGGATCGTCGTGACGATGCCGTTGGTGAGCGCGTGCAGTGCCAGCGTGAAGCCCGCGAAGGAGCCGAGCACAGCGATATTTGCCGGCCAATCGATGCCGTCGCCATCGCTTTCATCACGTCCGCGAAACAGCCACTCCGCCACCGCGAGCATCGCAAGTCCGATGCCGATGCCGTAGAGGCCGTGCGTCCAGTCGCGGAAAAAATTGCCGAAGTTCAGAAACGAGATGAACCCGATCGTGACCGGCATTGCCCCCATCATAAAGGACCAGAGTACCGAAAACGTCGGTTCCTCATGACGGAAGCGCCTGAGGAACCCGGCCCCGAGCAGCGTGAAGATGCCGCCGAGGAGCAGGAAGCCTGCAATCTCGTGGCCGAAAGCGGCAACGACAGGCGCGGTTGTGCCGGTCACCGGTTCGGGCATCACATAGGCGAGCAATGTCGACGCAACGGTCGCGATACCGGCAAGCGCGGCGAGCGCTGCAACCACGACCGTCCACACCCCGTAGCTGCGACTGCTGCCGACGGCGGCCAGCGCGCCGATCAGGGCGACGAAGACGAACAGCGGATGAAGAGAGCCCCCAGGCGTGGCGACCAGCATGACAAGCGCCGAAATCGCGACCGTGACTGATAACGACAGGGTGATCCGCAGCGGTGGCCTCTTCAGCAGCGCCCGCCAGCCGCCGCTTCCTGTCGAGCCGCGCGTATAAACGCGGCCGGGCCAGATGAGGATCGTTCCGGCAATCATCATGAGCAGCACCAGCGAAGGCGGCATCATGTCGATCGGCAGCGATTGTGACGTGTAGGCGAGAACCCAGAGGCCGATCCCGAAATTGGCGATCATTGGCACCACGGTCCAGCGGCGGATGCGCGAGGCGGCGTTCAATGCCAGCCAGCTCACGCCGAGAAACAGGAACAACGCGTTGACGTCTGGGTCGTCGGTCGTCACCAGAAGCGGCGTGATCAGCGAGCCAAGCAGGCCAAGCCCGGCCAGCGTCTGCCCGTGCAGCAGCGACAGCGCGATTGTTGCTAACGAAATCAGGGCCATCAGCATGAAGGCGGTGCCGGAGCCGATGAAATCGTAAAAGGCGTAGGCCGCGAAGGACGCGCCCAGCAGCGTGATGCTGCCGGCGGCCGTCAGCGCACCGGGGATCATCGCATTGGCGTAGAGCTCCGACATCTTGGGCATTGCCCGACGGCGCACCAGCTCGCCGGCGGCGATTAGCACCAAGCCGAACATCGCTGCCAGCGACAGACGGGCACCGGGGCCGAGCAGACCGGCTTCGATCGAATAGCGGACAAGGAAGATGCCGCCAAAGGCGAGTGCCACGCCACCCACCCAGACCGGCCAGCGAGCACCGAGATAGCTTTCCAGATTTTCACGGCGGAAGCGCGGAGCGGGCGCGGGGAGCGGTGGTGTTTCGGCTGCCTGATCGGACGTCCTCACCTCGGGCGCCGTGATCTCTGCCAGAACTTCGGTCTTCGATGGTTCTGCTGCAGCCTTTGCAAGGTCCGTGTCTTCGACCATGTCAGCCGCGGCTTCGGTGCGGATATCGGCAAGTGCCGTCTCGGGCGACACGACCACCTCGGAAGTGACGGGAACGCCGGTCAGCAGGCGCGCCCGGACATCCGAAAGTTCTT
The DNA here is from genome assembly GCF_001423215.1 of Rhizobium sp. Leaf321. Classification (NCBI taxonomy): domain Bacteria; kingdom Pseudomonadati; phylum Pseudomonadota; class Alphaproteobacteria; order Hyphomicrobiales; family Rhizobiaceae; genus Rhizobium; species Rhizobium sp. Leaf321. The sequence continues at coordinate 1,085,868 of NZ_LMOF01000006.1, forward strand.
TCTCCAGCGAAGCGACCCGGCCCGACAGCTTTCGCTGCGAGACGACGAGGGAGAGAATGAGAACGATCAGCAGAAGCTGGAGGATCATATGCTAGCGGGCTCGGTTGAGAAGGTCAGCGGACGTTATACCATTGGTCCGCAAAGAAAAGCCGATCTCCCCGTCGATACCGTTATGGGATGTATGACGCCGGACCCTCGTCCTGCGCATCGGCCGGCACCTCTTCCTCGACCACCTTGTCGAAGGCAAGCTTGACGGCCTTGGTCATGTCTCGGCTGACCGCCCACCACTGGGCGCTCTTGATCCAGTAGCGCAGTGTCAGCTTGGCGCTGCCGGCATCGAAATCCGCAAGATAGGTGGTCGGTGCCGGGTTGCTCTCCACCCGCGTTTCCGCCTTGGCGATCGACTTGAGCTTGGCTTCGGCCTCGTCGAGGCTCTGGTCGGCCGACAGCGTCACCGAGATCTCGTGCCGGCGCGTGTGCAGGCGCGAATAGTTTGTGATCGGCACGTTCCAAAGCGTCGAATTCGGCGCCAGGCGATAAACGCCTTCGGCGGTGCGAAGCTCGGTTGCAAACAGGCCGACATCGACGATCGTGCCGCTGACATTGCCAGTCTCGATCGATTCGCCGACGCGGAACGGGCGCAGAACCAGAAGCATGATGCCGGCTGCGATATTCTGCAGCGTGCCCTGCAGGGCAAGACCGACCGCGAGGCCGATCGCGCCCAGTGCCGCAAGGACCGATGCCGTCTGGACGCCGAACTGGCCGAGCACCATCACCACGACGATGATCAGCACCGCGTAACGGATGATGTTGGAGAAGAACTGCGCCAGCGTTGCGTCGATGCCGTTCACCCGCGACAGACCGTTGTGCGCCCAGCGACTGAGCAGGCGGGCGGCGGCCCATCCGACGATCAGAAGAAGAATGGCGCCGATGACCGAGAATGAATACTGGATGCCGAGGGCTGTGAGCTGTGAGAGTGCCGTACGAGTTGCGACGACGAAAGCCGATGCCTGTTCCATTCGGGGCCTGATCCTTTGCTGTAAAGAGGAGGCTAATTGGCGCGGGTGACTGTCAGGTCAAGGCAAACGGAGCGACGTTTCTCACCCGCCGCAGGGGATCAGGACGCGCGGTTTTCGATTTCGGCCTGTGCCGTAACAGGCAGCACGAACGAGGCCCGACCATCCGTTTCAGCGCCGCGCCCGATCCGCTTGATCGCCTGCACAAGCCGTCCGTCACGCTGCAAAAGACGGTCGCCGATCTCAATCAGCCTTGTATTCGGCGTCGCATGCGGCGCGACCTTGCGCAGCCTTGTCGCCAGCTCGACCTCGTCCTGTTCAGGATAAAGTGCCAGCGACGCGATGACGGCCGCTGCCGGAGAGCGGGACACGCCCATCCAGCAATGCACGACGAGCGGTGCGGACTGGTCCCAGTCTTTGACGAAAGCGATCAGCTGCTCCACATGCGCCTCGCTCGGCGCAATCAGAGTGCCGGTGCCGGCAAAGCCGATATCGTTCATCTTGAGTTTCAGGTGGCGCGCGGCGGCAATCACGGCAGGCCGGTGGAAATCCTGCTTTTCGGCAATCAGGCTCACCATTTCACGGGCGCCGTGGCGGACCGAGAGTTCAGCGATCTTGTCGAGCGGACAGACGATGATCCGGCTCATGCCGTCACACCGCGATCGGCTTCAAGCGCATGAAAGCGCTCGAGAAAGCGCGCCTGAGCATCCAGCGCCGGCATCGGCTTCAGTTCCAGCATGTCTCGGGTTATGCCACGCGGCACGCCGAAGAATTTCTGGGCTTCGGTGACGGAAAACCCGGCAAGCTCGGTCGCTTCGAAAAACGCGGCAACGGTGTCGGCTTTCTTGATCATCACCTTCAGCTCCTTGGTCGGATGCGGCGGGAGACCGTAGCGGATGTGGATCGCTGCCTCGAGCCGCAATTCGACCGCCTTGTAACCGCCGCCGACCACCGACTTGAAGGGCGAGATCATGTCGCCGATGACGTATTCGGGTGCGTCATGCAACAGCGCCATCGCCATCGCCTCGCTGGAGGCATCGGGATTGGTGCGAGAGAAGATCTGCTCAACGATGAGGCTGTGCTGCGCCACCGAAAACGCGTGGTCGCCTTTGGTCTGGCCGTTCCAGCGCGCAACGCGGGCAAGCCCGTGGGCGATATCGGCAATCTCGACATCGAGCGGAGAGGGGTCCAGCAGGTCGAGCCGACGGCCGGAAAGCATCCGCTGCCAGGCCCGCATGGATTTCGATCCGCTCACGGCTCGGCCTCTTGCGTCGCTGTCGGGAACGACAGGTCGGTCCATTCCGGCAGCGAGAGAAGGACGGTCACATCGCCCGCCGTCAGGGGAATACCATTGGCGATCGCATCGCCGACCCGGTCGATCCGCACGATTGCAAGCCCCTTGTTACCCAAGACGGATCCGAGCGTGCCGACCGGCTTGCCACCGGCCATGATGTCCGTGCCTGAGACGGGCAGGGCAGTCTCGCTTGTGACGAGCGCGACACGCCGCCGTGCCGTGCCACGGTGCTGCATGCGAGAGACGACTTCCTGCCCGACATAGCAACCCTTGCGGAACGACAGCCCGTCGGTCTTGTCGAGGAGAACGTCGTGCGGAAAGGCATCCTGCAGGGCATAGTCGAAGCCGGAAGCCGGAATGCCGGACGCGACCCGCAGCGTCTCGTACTCGGCTTCCGACGCGTCGATCGCGATGCCCTCGGGCTTTCCCGGATATCGCGACAAAGTCACGCCGGCTTTGGCAAACGCCGCATCCGCCGCGCCAGTAACCGAACCGTCGCCCCAGGTTACCGTCACGCCATCGGCATCGTCGGCTGCAATCGTCACGGCCGCCCGCAGCTTGTACATGGTGAGACGGCGCATCAGCGCGTCGCGCTGGGCGGCATCGGTCTCGATCAGGAAATCGTCGCCGTCACGGGAGATCATGAAGTCGAACAGGATCTTGCCCTGCGGCGTCAAAAGCGCGCCGGGACGGGCCGTCCGTTCAGGAAGGGATTCGATATCTGTCGTGATCAGGCTGTGGAGAAACTCGCGTGCATCGACACCGGAAACCCGGATCAGCTGGCGCGAGGAAAGATGGACGGCGGGCATGGCGGAAGGTCCGATTGTTGAGCCGGAAAGTCGAACCCGACAGGTAAGCCCTCCCGACCGCGCGAACAAGTGCAGTCGCGGTGCCGCAAGCTTCAGTCGCCGCCGGTAAAGAACTTCCACTGGCCGTCGGGCGACAGGCCTATGCGGTAGAAATTATAGGCGTCGTTTTCTTCCATGCCGATCATATCGCCGGCCGTGACGATCCGCAGCAGGTCGACGCGCTCGGGTGGGGTGAGGGCAGAGATCGACTTGCCGGCGAAATACGGCCAGACGTAAACCTCTTCCGGCTGCCCCGCCTCGAGCCTCACGGCGCTGGCGGAGAGAAGGTCCATGACGATCGCCAGGATTTCCTGGCCGTCTGGATCGCCGGAAAAGTTCTTCAGCGCGCCGACCGGATCGTCGCCCTGATAGTCCATAACCTGGGTCTGGTTCGGGCCGGGATTGGTCAGCGGCTTCAGCCGTTCGATATCGCCGGAGGCTGCGGCCTCGATCAAGGCGGCGCGCATTTTCTTGACAGGCTCCGGCAGCGTGGTCATGTCGCGGATGACGTCGGCCTGGATCGTGTCGGTCGCCGCAGCCGTTGGCTGGCCGGCGGCGGGTGCAGCGGGCGCTGCTACGGGCGCCTGGGCTGACCCGGTCGCCGGCACTTGCGGGCCCTCGAAAGCCTGCATGACGCCGGACGATGGCTTGCTGCCGCCTGTTTCACTCTGCGCTGTGGTGCTCAGCGCCAGCGCGGAAGCCGGTGCCATAACCTGCAAGCCGCAAAAACATGTTGCGGCAAGCGCCAGACGCAGACCGTTGAAGTTTGTCATGATATGCATTCCGGCCGCCTTCCGAAGGGGAATTCTCGGCTTTTCTTGATGCCTGATAAGGATGTGCGAGATTACTGAACGATCCGTTCCGGCGAAAACTCTCCGGCCAGCATGCGGTTCTTCAGCGAATCCAGCAGTGCTTCGGCGCCGGTTTCGCCCAGCAGGCGGATCGTCTCGCGAATGGCACAGGCCATCGCGACATCAGCAATGATTTCAGCCTCGATGCCATCGGCACGGCCATCGGCCCAGGCTTCATTCTGATATTCCAACGCAGCCTGCATCTTCTCGTGGACGATCATGTCATCGATTTCGTTGCGGCCTGTCTGCATACTCTTGATCCTCGGTACCCGTATCAATTACTGACCCATTAAGAACTTTATCAGCCTTTTATCAAAACGACACGGCTTGAGGTCAAAAGAGGTAAATAAACCGCTAATTTCCGTAGCGACTGGCTATTTCGGCGGCAAGTGTTGCGCCTTCGGCACGGTAGAGTTCCTCAGCCATGCGTGCGGGTTCATTGCAGGACGTGTGAACCGCGGCAAACGAGCGGTAGCCGCGGTTGTAGGCGGCGGTCAAGCGTTCCCGCCGTTTAGGCTCGCTGGCGGTGTCAGAATCCAGCAATTTCTGCATGGATCCGCGCCAATCGTCACTGGTTGCACCGCAAAGCGACCGCAAATAAGTGACCGATCCCAGCACTTCCGCAAGCCGCATCATCTGCGAATCATACGGAGCCGGTTTTGATTCGGTTTCCGTCTGTGGCGCGGCCGTTGTCGCAGACGGCGCCTGCTTCGACGGTGCTTTCTGCGACTGGGCGCCAGCCGGCGCGGCGGCACAACTCAGCGCGATCGCAGCAACGATCGCGAATCGGTGGGAAGACGTGAGGAAAGACATCAGGCGGTGCATACGAACTCCTAACCGCGTTTCAGTTCCGCCGCCAGCCTTTCGGCGCATTCCAGCACGCTCGCAGGCACGGGAAGATTGCGGATCTCCTCGACCGAATACCATCCCGGATCGGCCGCATCGTCGGCGGCAATCGCCTCTCCTTCGGGGTCCGCTTCGACACGGAACACCGAGAGCGAGAAATGGCGGTTGTCGTCCTTGTCCTTCTTAAGGTCGTAGGTGGCAAACAGGGTCGGATTGCGCACAGCGATGCCGGTCTCTTCGAAGAATTCCCGCACCGCCGTCTCCGATGGCGTCTCGCCGGGCTCGGCCCGACCCCCTGGAAAGGCAAACAGATTGGCCGAGGGCGGGTTCAATCGCCGGATCAGCAGAAATTTGCCGTCACGTTCGAGAATGGCCGACGACGCGGCTTGCGGGGAGGGCGTGGCTGTTGTCATGGACTGCTGAAGCTTTGAAGAGCGATAAGGTCAGGATAGTGTAGGCGGGAATAGCCGCCCATCAAGGACATATCATGTCGCGCGCAAAAACCCTCTCTCACGGCATGACACGGCCCGAACCATGCCGGTGAACCTCAACGGCTGGACAGCATGAAAACTTATCTCCTCTACTCGCTCGCCGCCCTGTTCGAGATCGCCGGCTGCTTTGCCTTCTGGGCCTGGTGGCGGCTGGAAAAGCCGGCTCTGTGGCTGGTGCCGGGTATGGTGTCGCTCGCGCTGTTTGCCTGGGTGCTGACCTTCGTGCCAAGCGACGCGGCCGGGCGGACCTACGCCGCCTATGGATCGATCTACATTCTGGCCTCCATCCTCTGGCTCGCTGGCGTCGAGAACCGGATGCCCGACCGCTGGGACTTGATCGGCACCACCGTGTGCCTCCTCGGCGGCGCGATCATCCTCTTCGGTCCCCGCAGCGCCTGATCCGCTTGACGTCTGCCTACCCCAGTGCCATCTAATCTCGCATGTGCGGACGCTACGCCCTGACGGCGACTTCTGAGGAAATTCTGGAGGTCATGCAGGCGCTGGGGGAGGAAGGTTTCCCGGCCCGCTACAATATTGCCCCGACGCAGCCGATCCTGATCGTCATGCAGAACGAGCATGTGAAGCCCGGCAGCAATCTTCCGCCGCGTCGCGCCGTACTTGCCCGGTGGGGCCTGATTCCGGGCTGGGTCAAAGATATCAAGGACTTTCCCCTGATGATCAACGCGCGCTCCGAGACGGCGGCCGAAAAGGCGTCGTTCCGGGCCGCCATGCGTCACCGCCGCGTTCTCATTCCGGCCTCCGGTTTCTACGAATGGCGCCGGCCCCCGAAGGAGACGGGACTGCCCTCACAGCCCTTCTGGATCCGCCCGAAGAATGGTGGCGTCATCGCCTTTGCGGGACTGATGGAAACCTACGCATCTGCCGATGGCTCGGAAGTCGATACCGCGGCGATCCTCACGACTGCTGCCAATCACGCCCTGCGGCCGATCCACGACCGCATGCCCGTCGTCATCGCGCCGGAGGATTTCGAGCGCTGGCTGGATTGCAAGAACGGTGAGCCACGCCACGTGGCGGATCTGATGCGGCCGGTACAGGACGATTTCTTCGAGGCGTTTCCGGTATCAGATCTGGTCAACAAGGTGTCCAACATGGGCAAGGATCTGCAGAAACCGGTCGCGGTGGCACAGCCGCAGGAGAAGCCGCCAAAGGCATCCGGCAGCAGCGGCCAGATGTCGCTGTTTTGATCCGTTCCGACCGCGTCACACCATCCAGCCATCGAATCACGTCCTGAACGGATCTCCCTATGAACCTGATATCCGCCGGTTTTTCCGGCTTTGCGCTGGGCGGCTCGCTGATCGTGGCGATCGGCGCTCAGAATGCGTTTATCCTGCGCCAGGGGCTGATCCGCAGCCATGTCTTCGTGCTCTGCCTGATCTGTGCAATATCCGACGCCTTGCTGATTGCAGCCGGCGTCGGCGGGCTGGGAACGATCGTGTCGCAATCGCCGCTGCTGATCTCGGTGGTGACGCTGGGCGGCGCGCTGTTCCTCGCCACCTATTCGGCCATGGCATTCCGGCGGGCGGTAAAGCCCGGTGCCATGGTCGCTGGCGCGCCTGAGAGCATGGCACTGAAGGCGGCGGTGATGACCTGTCTCGCCTTCACATTTCTAAACCCGCATGTCTATCTCGATACGGTCGTGCTGCTCGGCAGCCTGTCTGCGGCCTATCAAGGTCCGGAAAGGGTAGCCTATGGCGCGGGCGCGGTGATCGCATCCTTCGCCTGGTTCTTCGGCCTCGGCTACGGCGCCCGCTATTTGGCGCCGCTATTTGCCAGACCCGCCGCGTGGCGGGTGCTGGATGGCCTGATCGGCGTTGTCATGGGGTTGCTTGCGCTCGGGCTTCTCATAAGCTTCCTACGCGGCGCCTGAGACGGATCAGCGAGCCGGGCTGAGCGTTGGCTTGCGCTTCAGCATCATCGCCGCAGCAGCAACGGCTTTGAGGCCGAGCGGACGGTAATGGCTGGAGAGGTCCGGCTTGGTCTCGATGTTGGTTTTGTTGGTTTCGCTGCTCACGTCTGTCTCCTCACGAATCTCTGTTCCGCTCAAGGGCGGGCCGGCGCATTTCGCCGCCAATCCGGGCGGAATCATGGCTGCGGCTTTACGATGCGATAGAGAAAGAATGGACGCGCCAACTTGCCGCAAGCTGGGGCTGCGACGCAACAATTCCTGTGCGCCGCAGCATCAGTCGCAAGGGCAGGACGATTAGACGTGCGTGCGCTCGTCCTCGATGGTGATCGTGCCATAACGCTTTTTCCACGCACGGGCAGAAAACGGCAGAACACAGAGATAGGCAATCGCGGTGATTGCTAGGATTTCCCAGGTGTAGCTCATCAAGAGGCCGACATAGAGAACGGCCACAAGCATGATCGGCAGCATCAAGTCACGGCGGATGCGGCCCGACTTGCCCGACCAGACCGGCAGACGCGAGACCAACAAGAAGCCGATCAACAGCGTGTAGAGAACGCTGGCATACACGAAGAACTTCGTCTGTTCGACGCCGAGAAAGCCGAGATAGACCGGCAGAAGCACCAGAAGCGCACCCATGGGCGCCGGAACGCCCACAAAAAACTCCGACTGCCAGGGAGCCTTGATGCCGCGGTCTTCCATCACGTTGAACCGGGCAAGCCGCAGGCCAGCCGCGATTGCATAGAGAAGTGCCGCTATCCAGCCGAACGATTTCGCTCCGTCGAGCAGGAAGGCATAGGAAACGAGAACGGGCGCGACGCCGAAATTGATGATGTCGGCGAGCGAATCCATCTGTACGCCGAATTTCGACGTTGCCTTCAGAAGCCGTGCGATCCGACCATCGATCCCGTCGAGGAAGGCTGCCAGCAGCACCATCGCGACAGCGAGCTCGAACCGTCCCTCGAAGGCAAGTCTGATCCCGGTGAGGCCGGCGCAGATCGCCAGCACCGTGATCAGGTTGGGGATCATCAGGCGGACCGGGATCTCGCGCAGGCGCGGACCACGGGCCTCGTCGGTCGTATGGTTCTGTTCCGGCGGCGAGACGGGCGTCTCCATCAGATGATCTCCTTGCGTTTAGTTAGGCACGACGGCCGATGGTCGGTCCCTTGGTGGAGCCGAATTCGGCCAATACGGTTTCGCCGCCGACCGCTCTCTGGCCAACCACGACGCGCGCCTGGCCACCGGCCGGAACGAAGACGTCAAGGCGCGAACCGAAGCGGATCAGGCCGAAGCGCTCACCGGCGCTAACCGGCTCGTTTGGCTTGACCCAGCAGACGATGCGGCGTGCCACAAGACCGGCGATCTGTACAACGCCGACGCGGCCGTGTGGGGTGTCGATGACAAGCCCGTTGCGCTCGTTGTCGCTGGACGCCTTGTCGAGTTCCGCGTTGACGAACTGCCCTTCGCGGTACTCGATGCGTGTCACCTGGCCCCGAACAGGGGCGCGGTTGATGTGGCAGTCGAACACGTTCATGAAGACCGAGATGCGCAGCATCGGCTCGATGCCGAGATCCAGTTCGGCTGGCGGCACGACCAGAGCAACATGGCTGACGCGGCCGTCGGCAGGGCTGATGACGAGATCGTCATCCTGCGGTACGACCCGTTCCGGATCGCGGAAGAAGTAGGCGCACCAGAGCGTCAGTACCAGTCCGATCCAGAACAGCGGCTCGGCGAAGTAGCCGAGGATCAGCGAGACGACGAAAAAGATGACGACGAAAACGTAGCCTTCCTTGTGGATCGGCACGAGCGTGTTGCGGATGGTGTCGAAAAGATTGATCAACCCTTGGTTCTCCTCAATGGTCTGTGCTGCCTGCCTATAGAAAAACCCTATTTGCGGCAATCCGGTTCCGTCGATGCGCCCATGACGTCATACAACTTCCCGGTATAATTGACGGAATACACCGTTTGAAGCGCCCAGCGACCTCTGCTTGAACGCGGTTTATCCCTGACGCGTCAGTTTCCCGAAGGCCCATCCTCGTCTTCTGACACTCGCAGACGCGGTGCATTGCCACAGAAATCTTCGCCTCAGCGAACCGCCTCAGGGTCTACCCAGCCCATCCAGGTCGAGAAGGCGAGCAGAGGCGAGCCGTAGAAGACCAGCACCAGCATATAGATGATGGCGATACCGCCGAGTACCAGCATCCGCCTGTTCGTATATCGTCTCATGCTGTTCTCCTGTTATTCTGCTGCCGTTACTCAGCAGCAGGTGCGCCGCGACGGACGATGCCGAGATCGTCGTTCTCGCGCACCTTCTTCAACTGCTCTTCCGCTTCCGTCGCCTCGCGCTGACGGTTCCACATCGAGGCGTAGAGGCCTTCCTGCTGCAGCAGCCCCGAATGGGTGCCGCGCTCGGCAATCTGGCCGTCGCGCAGAACGATGATCTCGTCGGCATTGATAACCGTCGAGAGGCGGTGGGCGATGACAAGCGTCGTCCGGTTCTTCGAAACGAGATCGAGTGCGGACTGGATCTCGTGCTCGGTCGTCGTATCGAGCGCCGAGGTCGCCTCGTCGAGAATGAGGATCGGCGGGCTCTTCAAAACCGTGCGGGCAATCGCCACGCGCTGCTTTTCGCCGCCCGAGAGTTTCAGCCCGCGTTCGCCGACCTTTGTCTCATAACCATCCGGCAGAGCCTTGATGAACCGGTCGATCTGAGCGATCTCGGCCGCCGCCTGGACTTCGGTATCCGAGGCACCCGGCCGGCCGTAGCGGATGTTGTAGACGACCGTGTCGTTGAACAGGACCGTATCCTGCGGCACCATGCCGATGGCCGAGCGCAGCGACTTCTGCGTCACGTTGCGCACATCCTGGCCGTCGATGGTGATCGATCCGCCCTGGATATCGTAGAAGCGGTAGAGCAGGCGCGAAATGGTGGATTTACCAGCACCCGAAGGGCCGACGATCGCCACCGTCTTCCCGGCCGGCACGTCGAAGGAGATGCCTTTGAGGATCGGTCGTGCCGGATCATAGGAGAACTGCACGTCGCGAAAGGCGATGGCGCCTTTTTCAGGTCCCTGTCCTATGACAAGATCCTTCGCGTCCGGCCGGTCCACGACTTCTGCTTCGACTTCAAGAAGGTCGAACATCTGCTCGATATCGGTCAGCCCCTGGCGGATTTCGCGGTAGACGAAGCCGATGAAGTTAAGCGGAACCGCGAGCTGCATCAGCAGCGCGTTGACGAACACGAAATCGCCAATCGTCTGGTCGCCGCGCTGCACTGCAAGCGCCGACATGATCATGATCACGGCCTGTCCCAGCCCGAAGATCACGCCCTGGCCGAAGTTCAGCCATCCGAGCGAGGTCCAGACGTCGGTCGCCGCCTTTTCATAGCGCTCCATGGAGGAATCGAAGCGCTTTGCTTCCATGTCCTCGTTGCCGAAATATTTCACGGTCTCGAAGTTCAGAAGCGAATCGATGGCTTTTGTGTTCGCCTCGGTATCGTTGTCGTTCATCGTCCGGCGGATGGAGATGCGCCAGTCGCTGGCCTTGATCGTGAACCAGATATAGGCGGCAACCGTAACAGCCGTGACGGCGAGGTAGGCGAACCCGTAGGCGGCCCAGAAGATGATCGCCGTCAGCAGGAATTCGATCACCGTCGGCACCGAATTGAGGATGGTGAAACGAACGATCGTTTCGATGCCCTTCGTGCCGCGTTCGATGATGCGCGACAGGCCGCCGGTCTTGCGTTCCAGGTGAAAGCGCAGCGAAAGCTGATGCATGTGCACGAAGGTCTTGTAGGCAAGCTGGCGCACCGCGTGCTGGCCGACCGAGGCAAACAGCGCGTCACGCAGCTGGTTCAGACCCACCTGCAGGATGCGGGTAAAGTTGTAGGCGACGACCAGCACGACGGCGCCCAGCAGAAAGACCGGCAGGATGCCCGCCATGTCGAGCTTGCCGTTTAGCGCATCCGTCGCCCACTTGAAGAAATAGGGGACGGAGATGAGCACCAGCTTTGCCAGCAGCAGAAACACCGTCGCCCAGATGACGCGCGCTTTCAGATCCGCGCGTCCGACCGGCCACATATAGGGCCACAGGTTGACGAGTGTGCTGAAGGGATTGCCGCTATCCGCAGATACGGTCTTCTTTTTTGCTGCCATGGATTTTACCTGAATCTGAGGGCGAAGAAACGCCTTCCCGGCAAATAGGCTGCGCAGGGCCATGTTGCAAATGAAACTCGCATGAAACCTCATCTGGCCTCATCGGTCGAAAGTAGGTATGACTACGGAGTGTATAAGTCCGAATTGCGAGGCGGAGGAGGTCTGGCTATTCGAGGGAAGCTCGCATTGGGAGGAATATCATGCGCTTCAAGACGATTGCCGTTGCGACTGCCCTGAGCACTCTTCTGTGGGGAGCCTCGGCCGGCGCGGCTTTCACTGCCTATACGGTGGTCAAGCATGTACCGCATCTGAATATACTGGAAACGGTCACAGCACTTGTCGAGCGCAACAGTCTTTCACTGCACGTTGCCGCCCATTCACTGGCAGTCACGCCGTCGCAACTGATGATCGGCGATCGGTCGTAAGTCTGTTTTTCTGCAGAGTGTTGCACCGATAGCCGCCGCCGCGACGTGAAGCTCAACCTCCCCGCATTCCCGTGATGAGCACAGCAATGTGGAGATTGGGGAACCCGAAGCATTGGCCCTGCGGTTTTAAGTCGTTTTCAGGAGAATTGGGGCCGCGTCATCATTTCCGATGCTGGATCCGTTCGCGGTGCAGCTCTTCCGAATCCGGCCGGAACTCCTCCGGTACGCCGAAGATCTGGCCGGGCTGGATGATGTCGGGGTTGCGGATCTGATCCTCGTTGGCGAGGTAGATCGTCGTGTAGCGCACGCCCTGGCCATACATCCGGCGCGAAATCTGCCACAGCGTATCGCCACGTCGGATGATCACCGAGTTGCGTTCGCTTTGCGTCAGTGGCGCCTGCTGGAACGTCTTTGTGCCGTCGACGCCGGTGGCGGGAGCAGCCGGCGTGCCGGCCATCTCCTGTTCGTTGCCACCATCCATCTGCCGTGCCATGGCGGGCCCGACGGCGCGGGCGATCCTGGCGCCGAGGTCCTTGAGGGCTGCGCCAACGGCGGCAACGTCGTTTGGAACCTTGTCGAGTGCGGCAAGTGCTGACGCTGCATCCTTGGCGGCATTGTCGGCAACGGAGCGGGCGGAAACGGAAGCGTCGGCCGGCAGGCGGTATTCGGTCAAAGACTTGAGCGTGATCGATGTGGACGAACGTGCCGCCGCCATCTGTTCGCCGCTCGGCACCTTGCCGTCGGCGTAGAGGTTCTGCAGCAGGTTGAAGGCGCGTACCACTTCGTTGCGAAGCTTCTCGAAGGCGCCGCCATCGATCGTCGACATCGGGCTTGAAACTGCGGGGGCTGCGACTGCCGCCACCTGTTCGCCGGCCGGACGGTTGAACGGAACCTCGACCATGACGGTGCGCTGGCCGGCACCGTTCAGTGCCTCGACGCTGATCCGGTGATCGCCGACCGAAAGCTGCGTGTTGCCCTCGATGACGAAATGGCCGTTTCCGCCTGCGCGCGACTGGCCGACGGGCTCGCCGTCGACAAGACCGCGCACCGTGACACCCGAGCGGGCGATGCCGGCGATAAAGATTTTTGAGCCTTCAAGCTCGACGGCGGTGATCTGCAAATCCGGTGTTCCAGCCGGCGCAGGCGTCGCGTCGGGCGCCGCGGTCGAGGACGGAGCAGAGACGTTTGGCGCGCTGGATGCGATCTGCGACGATGACTGCGGCAAGGCCGGATTGACGGCTGGCGTCTGAGACTGACCCGCAGCCGTCTGGCCTGCAGTGGACGGCGCAGCGTCAGGGCCAGGGGGTGTCGGTGATGTCGCGGCATTCGGTGCGGCAGGCGCAGACGCGTTCGGCGTCGCGATGACCCGGCTCGCTTTGCCCGGCGTCGTCACCATGGCAAGCAGCTTGCCGGTCTTCGGATCGCTGGGTACGGAGACCGTCGCGGTCTCGTCCGAGACGACCGTCTTGCCGTCCTTGCCGGTGGCCTTGAGAACCAGCTGGTGATCGCCCGGCGGCAAAGGTTTGTCGAGAACGGCTGCAAAATCGCCGCTCGGGCCGACGTCGATCTTGGCGACGACCGAGTTGCCACTGGAGATTTCGAGTGTCGAATTGGGCAGCGCGCGGCCGGCAATCACGGCCGAACCGTCGGGCTCGACGCGCAGCACGTCAAAGGCGGGCTTGGCTGGCGTCTGGGCAGCGTTCGGCTGGGCGGTGACCGGGCTTGTCGCGCTCGGTGCAGCTGTTACTGCGGGTGCGGCCGGAGCGGAGGGCGCTGCCGGAGCGGAAGGGGTTGCCGGGGGAGATACGGGAGCGGCCGGCGTCGTCGCGGGCACGGATGCCTGCTCCTGCGGCTTCGGCGCGTCCGGAGAATTCGGTGCGTCTGTCGGCTTCACCGCCTGCTTCGTGCTCTCGACCGCGTCCTTGACCGCATCGCCGGCAGCGTTGATCGCATCGCCGAGCGGTTTGGCATCATGATTGATCCGCGGCAGCACGAAAAAGACCATCAGCAGCGATGCGATGGCGAGTACGACCAGAGCGAGCCAACCGGCGCGGTTTTTCATGAGCAAAGCCTTTTCCCGATGGACCCTCCATCGTCTTTCCGGATTATCCGTTTCCTCTAGTCATAACAAGCTTTACCAGTGTTTCAGCCTTGCTCTGCGCAGTATTTCCAGCCAAATCTCGTGGTTGGTGCGTCGCGTGCCAACCCTTTGAAGTGCCTGATGGAGAAAACTGTGCCAATACGATCCATATGCGTTTACTGCGGCTCGCAGCCGGGGCGCGATCCCGCCTATATCCAGGCCGGCCGCGCGCTCGGAAAATCCATTGCAGCCCACGGTTTGCGGCTGGTCTATGGCGGCGGCACCAAGGGCATCATGGGTGCGGTTGCCGCAGGCGTTCTGGCGCATGGCGGCAAGGTCACGGGCATCATTCCGGACTTTCTTGTCGATATGGAGGCAACCCGCCATTCGCTCGGCCAGCTCGACGAACTGATCGTGACCAAGGACATGCATGAGCGCAAGCACAAGATGTTCGAACGCTCCGATGCCTTCGTCACACTTCCGGGCGGCATCGGCACTCTGGAAGAGATCGTCGAGATCATGACCTGGGGCCAGCTCGGCCGTCATGAGAAGCCGATGGTGTTTGCCAATATCGGCGGTTTCTGGGATCCGATGCTGTCGCTCGTCACCCATATGCGCGAGGAAGGCTTCATCCACCGGGGGCATCTGGTACAGCCGATGGTGATCCCTGACGTGGATGACATCGTGCCGGCCATTCTCGACCGCGACGAACAGCAGGCCGCGTCAAAGGGCGAAGCCGCCGTCATCTCGAAACTCTAGGGTTTAAGGCTTCCGCCGAGGGTATGGAACAGGAGCACCGCATGCCAGACTGGAATATCCTGTTCGCCTTCCTCGTGACGACGTCGGTCTTCGCCTTCATTCCGGGACCCGCGATGCTTTACGTGGCAGCCCGCACGATCGCGGCCGGCCGCACCGCCGGCATGATGGCGGTGCTCGGCGTCCATCTCGGATCCTACGCCCATATCGTTGCGGCAGCTGCCGGGCTCTCGGTTCTCTTTCACGCCGTCCCAGTAGTTTATGCGCTGGTGAAGCTTGCAGGCGCGATCTACCTGATCTGGCTTGGCATTTCCCTGTTTCGCGCGAAGGCTGCGGGTGCCGGCGATCTGCAGGCGGAGACACCGAGATCTGCCCGAAAGGCATTTGCCGAAAGCATCGTCGTCGAGGTTCTCAACCCGAAGACGGCGATCTTCTTCCTCGCCTTCCTGCCGCAGTTCATCGACAGCGCAGCAATGTTTCCGGTCTGGGTTCAATTCGTGATTCTGGGATTGGCTGTCAGCATCATCTTCACGATCGCCGATGTTTTCGCCGTTGCCCTTGCCGGCCTGGTGATGGCACGGCTCAACCGATCGAGCACGGCGCAGAAGCTTGCCCAGCGGGCAGGCGGGACCATCCTGGTCGGTCTCGGCGCGCATCTCGCGCTGCAGAGAAGCTAGAGACGAGCCTCAGTCAACGATGAAGAGCTTGGCGCCCAGTGTCGTCGAGGACCGGTGCGGTTCGGCACTGTCGGCCACTTGATAGCTCATCCCGGGCTTCAGCACGAAGACGCGTCCGTCGGCAAGTTCGGTCGTCATCTCGCCTTCGAGGCACAGCAGGATATGGCCTTTCTCGCACCAGTGGTCGGCGAGATAGCCCGGCGAATGCTCCACCATCCGCACCCGGATTGGTCCGAAATGGCGGGTGCGCCAGGTCGAGTGTCCGGTGTCACCCTTGTGGACGGTCGGCTCAATCTGCGACCAGTCCGTCGTGCCGAAGGGGATATCTGACATCTGCATGAACGAAATCTCCTGATGGGCGGTCAGCGGCTGCGAAGGTCCCGCAGCATCGCCAGCGTATAGACGGCAAGTGCCGACCAGATGAACACGAAGGCGGTGAGCTTGATGCCGCTCAACGGCTCCTTGAAGATAAACACAGCGGTCAGAAAGATCATTGTCGGTGCGATATACTGCATGATGCCGATGGTCGACAGCTTCAGCAGCTTGGTGGCATTGGCATAGATCATCAGCGGCACGGCTGTCGCTATACCGGCAAAGGCAAGCAGGGCCGCATCGTAGCCGACACCGTTCAGGAAATGGCCCTGGCCCGTCGCTTCCAGCCAGATGAGGTAGGGCAGCATCGGAATGCTGATCAGCAGCACTTCGAGGAAAAACCCCTGGTTCGGACCGATCGGCAGCGTCTTGCGGAAGAGGGCATAAAAACCCCAGGTAAATGTCAGCGCCAGCGACACCCACGGCAGTCCGCCCGAACCCCAGGTGAGGATTGCGACGCCGACCACGGCAAGCCCGATCGCTGCTTTCTGCATCGGCAAAAGCTTTTCCTTCAGCACCAGCGCTGCCATCAGGATACTGAACAGCGGATTGATGAAATAGCCGAGCGCGGCATCGATCGCATGACCGTTCGAGACCGCCCAGACATAGATACCCCAGTTGGCGGTGATGAAGGCGGCGGTGACGCAGGCCATGCCGAGCATGCGCGGCGTCCGGATCGCGGTCTTCACATCCCCGGTACGGCCAAGAATGATCAGCACGAGACCGGCGATCGGCACCGACCAGATGGCGCGGTGCGCCAGCACTTCCAGCGCCGGAAGATGCGCGACCGCTTTCAGGTAAAAGGGAAGGACGCCCCACAGGAGATAGGCGGTGATGCCGAAGGCAAAGCCGCGCGGCGTGTCCTCGTTCTTCGCTCCCGCGGGTTGTGCGGCGACGGGAACGGTATCGGTGGCCATCAGGGCGTTTCCGGCAATTTGTTATCGTTGGCTGGCGGGATACACCAAGGCAGAGCCCCCGGCCAATTCATTTCTGTGAAGCATGGATCAGTCGCGCGACCGCTCCGACCGACCCGCTCACCGGATGCCGCAACTCACTTCGGCCTCAGCGTGATCACGGTCAGTTCCGAGGGTACGCCGAGCCTCAGCGCAAAACCGATCCACAGGGCCGTACCGTTATTGACATAGAGCGACATCTGATCGACGTCGTAGAGACCGGACACGAAGCCGTTGTTGAAGCGGGCGATAAGGCGATCGAACCCCCAGATCATGCCGCCATGGGTATGGCCGGACAGCTGCAGATCGGCCCCGGCATCCGCCGAAAGCTTCGCATCGCGTGGCTGGTGGTTGAGGAGGATGACCGGAACATCAGCTGGCGCACCTGATAGCGCCTTGCCGACGTCAGGGCCTTCCAGGCCGAACCGGGTGGCGTTGAGATCGTTGACGCCGGCCAGCACCATCTGCGCACCGCCGCGCGACAGCACCACGTGGCCGTTGGAAATGGTGCGAAGGCCAAGCGTCTCGTATTGCCGCATCCAGTCGTCATGGCCGAAGTAATATTCGTGATTGCCCGGAATGGTGAAGACGCCGTCTGGAGCGCGCAGTTTGGCAAGCGGGGCAACATCCAGATTGCGGGCCTGCAGATCGCCATCGATCAGGTCGCCGGTGATGACGATGAGGTCGGCATTCTGGGCATTGGCCTTGGCTACCGTCTCTTCGACCCAGGGCGCCTGAAACAGCCGGCTGATGTGAAGATCCGTCAGCTGGATCAACCGGTAGCCATCAAACTGCGCCGGCAGGTCGGGGATCCGGATCTCGACTTCCTTGACCGGCGGCACCCGGATTGCCTGATTGACGGCAAAAGCCGCAAGCGACATGGCGAGTGCACCGATCCCGTAGCGCAGCCCGACCGGTATCCGGATCCGGCGACGGCGAAGTGCTGCCGTGGCGAGGGAGACCAGATCGAGCACAAGCTGAAATATGCTAAGCAGCAGGATCGTGCCCGCCATCCAGTTGACGACGATCATCGTCATCCGCGGCACTTCAGGCGAAAACATCGTGCCGAACACGATCCGGCTGATCAGACTGTGCTGGAACACCACCATCAGCACGACCGCGATCAACCCCTTCGCCCAGCGGGGCCACGGCAGCGGCAGAAGGAAGCGGAGGACGACGTAGAGGCACAGAAGGGCTTTGGCGAGATGAAACACGTCGATGAGGCTCGGCTTCAGGAGGATGCGATAAGGCAGGGAGCCCTAACTGTGCCGGCCGGCGGTTAATCTCAACCGGCATAACGGGATGTTGATCGGGAGGGGTGAGGCATATCGCTTCTCCCCGCCCGCAGGGAGAAGTTGGCGGGAGCCGAATGCGGGGCGAGACGCCCCGCAAGCTTTCGCATTTATGCCTTCCCCGCAAACCGATCCGTCGCCCGGATCAGTTGATCCGTAATCCCCGGTTCCGATACGGCATGTCCAGCGCCTTCGATGATGTGGAAATCTGCGTCAGTCCAGACCTTCGACAACTGGTAGGCGTATTTGAGCGGGCAGGGCATGTCGTAACGGCCGTGCACGATGATGCCCGGAATGCCCTTGAGCTTCGTCGCATCGCGCAAGAGCTGGCCTTCCTCAAGCCAGCCGGCATTCATGAAGAAGTGGTTTTCGATGCGGGCAAAGGCGATGGCGTAATGGTCTTCGCCGAAGCCTTCGGTCAGCGCCGCATCGGGAAGCAGGGTGATCGTCGATCCCTCCCAGATACTCCAGGCCTTGGCCGCCTCAAGCTGCGCTGCCGTGTCTGATCCTGTCAGACGACGATGATAGGCGGCCATCATCTCGTGGCGCTCGTCCTCGGGGATCGGCGCGAGAAACGCCTCGTATTTTTCGGGAAACATTTCCGAGACGCCGAACTGGTAGTACCAGTCGAGCTCGGCTCTGGTGAGCGTATAGATGCCGCGTACCAGCAGCTCGGTCACCCGATCGGGGTGTGTCTCGGCATAGGCGAGGCCGAGCGTCGAACCCCAGGATCCACCAAACACCTGCCACTTGTCGACGCCGACCATCTCGCGCAGCCGCTCGATATCGGCGACCAGATGCCACGTCGTGTTGGCCTCAAGGCTTGCATGCGGCGTCGACTTGCCGCAGCCGCGCTGGTCGAACAGAAGGATGTCGTAGAGTTCAGGATCAAACAGCCGTGACTGGATCGGCGTGATGCCGCCTCCGGGGCCGCCATGCAGGAAGACGACGGGTTTTGCCCCCTTCGTGCCATGCCGTTCGAAATAGATCGAGTGACCGTCGCCAACATCGAGCGTACCGGTCTCAAAGGCAGTCGTTGCCGGGTAGAGCGTGCGCAGCACTTCCGTCATAGATGCAGACCTTTCGCGGGCCAGTTTTCCGTATCGTGATCGGGGTGCTGGAAGGAGATGATCTGCTCCTGCTTCGAATAGTAGTCTGTATCGCCATGAACGGGAGCGTCGAAGATCGTTTCCACCCAGGGCAGCCGGAAAGCGTGGTTGACCTGCACCTGCGGCATCAGGTCGTCGCGCTCGTCGAAGGCACCGATGGCGATATCGAGGCTGGTCGGCGTACGATAGGTGAGCGGCGTGCCGCATTCCGCGCAAAAGCCGCGGTCGATATTGATCGAGGACTGGAAGTATTTCGGCTCCCCGCGGGTCCATTCAACCCCACTCTCAGCACCGTCCTGCGGTGCCGTGACGAGAGGTCCGAAGAAACCGCCGAACGCCTTCTGGCACATCCGGCAATGGCAGATGGAGGCACGACCGAGCTGTCCGTTGATCCTGAAACGCACGGCGCCGCACTGGCACCCGCCGGTTCTCGGCTGACCGGCTTTTTCCGTTTCACTCATGCGTCGTCCTCCTTCGTCATTCCGCGATCGGCGGGAACTGGTTGCCATGTCTGTGTATCGTGATCCGGGTGCTGGTTGGAAACGATATCGGAAAGGAACGGCGCCTCGTCGATATCATCCATTGTATCGTGCCCGGGCAGGGTGTGCAGATGATCCACGAAGGGTATCTTGCCTTCGGCGCCGTACTGGACCGACGGCGGTAGCGCCGACGGATCGTCGAAAGCACCGGCCGAAACCGCGATACCGTCCGCCGCCTCATAGGTCAGCGGCGTGCCGCAATTGTCGCAGAAGCCGCGCCGAACATGGTTCGAAGAGTGGAAGTATTTCGGCTGTCCGCGCGTCCAGGAAAAGCCGGTGCCGCGGGTGGAGACGAGGGGCGCATAATAGGCACCGAACGCCTTCTGACACATGCGGCAATGGCAGATCGAGACATGGTCGGGCTTGCCGTCGAGGCGAAAACGCAGGGCGCCGCACTGACAGCCGCCGGTGTAAATGTCATGGCTCGTCATGCATTGCCCCGTAGCGAGGTCTGACGGTCGCGACTGCCCACAGGGTTTGCTTGGCGCTCTGCACTCATGTCATCCTCCCTCATCCTTTGGGTGGTCCCGTGCGAAAAGCATAGGACCACCCCGCCCATGCGGCAAGCGTTAGCGCTTTACCTCCCAGGTGGTCACCCGTTCGCCGGTTTCGGCGTTCTTGCCATCCTTCAGCTGGATGCCCTTGGTTGACAGTTCGTCACGGATGCGGTCGGCTTCGGCGAAGTTCTTCGCTTTGAGCATTTCGAGACGCAGCGCGACGAGCACATCCACCGCTTCTGCAAGCGCCCCGTCGACTTCCGTCTTTTCCGGCGCGACGCCGAGAAGGGCGGCACTGGCGGCAAACATCGGCAGCAGCGTGCTGTCGGCATTGGCTTCCTGCGCCAGTGCGTGGATGCGCTGGATCGCGGCAACCGTGTTGAGGTCGTCGGCGAGCGCGTCGAGGACGATCGGGCAGGGCTGCGTGCTCGAAGGAATGTCGGCGAGGTCGACGGCCGGCCATTTGGCAAGAAGCCGCTCGGCCTCCTCGATGCGCTTGATCGAAAAATCGATCGGTTCGCGGTAATGCGTCATGAGCATGGCGAGACGCAGCACCTGGCCCGGCCACTTGCGGCCGCCGAAAGTATCGGTATCCAGCAACTGGTTGATGGTGATGAAATTGCCGTCGGACTTCGACATCTTGCGGCCTTCGACCTGCACGAAGCCGTTATGCATCCAGACATTCGCCATCACGTCGGTGCCATGGGCGCAGCGCGACTGGGCAATCTCGTTTTCATGGTGCGGGAAGATCAGGTCCAGCCCGCCGCCATGGATGTCGAAGACTTCGCCGAGATAGCGGCCGCTCATCGCCGAGCATTCGATATGCCAGCCGGGGCGACCGCGTCCCCAGGGGCTGTCCCAGCCGGGTTCGTTGTGGGAGGAAAGCTTCCACAGCACGAAATCACCCGGGTTCTTCTTGTGCGCATCAACAGCGACGCGCGCACCCGCCTGCTGCTCATCCAGCGGACGCTTGGAAAGCTGGCCGTAATCGGCCATCGACTTGGTGTCGAACAGCACTTCGCCCTCGGCGACATAGGCGTTGCCGTTGCCGATCAGCTTTTCGATGATAGCGATCATCTGCGCGATATTGTCCGTGGCGCGCGGCTCGATGCTGGGCTCAAGGCAGCCAAGGGCCGCGACGTCGTCGTGGAACTGCTTTGCCGTCTTTTCGGTCACCGCATGGATCGCATCGTTGAGCGCAAGATGCGGAAAATCGCGCAGCGCCCGGGCGTTGATCTTGTCATCCACGTCGGTAATGTTGCGCGCATAGGTCACGTGGGCGTCGCCATACACGTGCCGCAGCAGCCGGAACAGCACATCGAACACGATCACCGGCCGGGCGTTACCGATATGGGCGAAATCGTAGACCGTCGGGCCGCAGACATACATGCGGACGTTGTCGGCATCGATGGGCTCGAACGCCGTCTTCGCGCGGATCAAGGTATTGTATAGCTTGAGCGTGACGCTCATCGAAAAATCTCCCAACATCCTGACGTCGCATGCATCCATGGCGAGCGGACCAGAGCGTTTGTCTTCAAAGCTTTTCGAGAGACGAAAACGGCCAGGCCAGCGCTTTACGCTGAGCGAATAATGATCCCGCAGATGGAAATCGCCGTGTTCATCCGTCGTTTATGGCGCGAGGCCACTGTTTGGTCAAGAGATTTGCTGATGCGTTCCCGGTCCGAAGTCCTATCGAAAAAGCTGTTGAAAAGAGGTTTTCTTCACACGCGTTTAGTTACCGGTTAATCTTAACCAAAACCTGTGTTTTGCGTTTTGTCCATTCTGCCTAATATTAGAAATCACTGATGAAGAGTGGGAGGCAGGGTCATGGACGTAAGAACGACCTTCGTGGGAAAGCCGCTAGATCCGGGTGAGCTGGAACGGCTGGCGCGAATATACAACGTCGCGCGCTGGATGACCGGTCGCTCCAGGCACGATCCGTCCGCAGCCAGGCTGGCGGCCATGGCAATCCGCTTCTACCAGCTCGGCGTGCGCGACGACGATGTTCTTCTCGAAAAGGTGCTGAGCACCCATTCGGCTCTCACGAGCAACTGAGATGTCCGAACGGCGTGCGACCTAATTCCGGGTTCCCGCCCACACGCGTGCCAACGTCTTGCGCGCCAAAAATGCGGTGACGGCAACCGCAACAAGGATTACGCCGAGGGCTGCGAGCATGTGAACATGCAGTCTCAAATGTCCAAACAGCGCCTCGACCGCGTTGCCGAACAGGTACCCGATCGCCGTTATACCGACGCCCCAGACGAATGCGGCGATGAGATTGAGAAAGAAGAAGCGAAGAGGCGAGATGCCGGAAAGTCCGATCATCAAGGGACTGACGGTGCGGATGCCGTAGACGAAACGGAACGAGAGGATGAAGCCCGTCGGATGCGCCGCAAGCAGGGTGCGGACGCGTTCTGCAGCCTTTACCCGCATCATCCGCTGGACGATTGCCAAGCGGTTTGCATGGCGGCCCGCAAAAAACAGCGCCTGGTCAGCGATCAGCGATCCCAAGAAGGCACCCGCCGCGGCCTGCCAGTAGGGCATGAGGCCGCGGTGGGAAATCACGCCGCCGAGAAACGCTGCCGTCTCGCCCTCGACAGCCGCTCCCAGAAACACGGCCACCGGTCCATACTCACCGATCAACTGTTCCAGGCTCATGACTAGATTCCCCCAAACGTCCGGGCTGTCGGTGTATCCGGTTATTCCGGCATTCTGAAATCGACGAACCGGTTTTCGCGCACCACGAACATGCGGCCGCTGTCGGTAAGCTCTGGCGAGGCGAGGAAGAGGATCTTCTGCGCCACCTCTGAAGGGTGCGGCAGCGTTTGCGGATCTTCGCCAGGCACGGCCTGCGCGCGCATCGCGGTCCTCGTGGCGCCCGGGTTGACCATGTTGACCTTGAGCGTCGTGTGGGTGTTTTCCGCAGCCCAGATGCGGCCCATGGTTTCGACAGCGGATTTCGAGATCGCGTAGGCACCCCAGAAAGCCGGTGCCTTTGCGGCAGCGCCTGACGAGAAGAGCAGGGCGCGACCCGCATCGGATCGCACCAGCAGCGGCTCCACCGAGCGGATCAGCCGCCACATCGAGGTGACGTTGGTCAGCATCACCTTCTCGAACACTTTCGCCTCGATATGCCCGAGCGGCGAAATTGTACCAAGGATGCCGGCATTGGCGACCAGGATGTCGAGCTTGCCCCAGCGTTCGAAGATCGAGGCACCCAGCCGGTCGATCGCCTCCATGTCGGTGAGATCGAACGGCACGAGCGTTGCCGAGCCGCCTGCAGCCTTTATCACGTCGTCCAGCTCTTCCAGCCCGCCGACGGTGCGAGCGGTGGCAATCACATGCGCGCCGGCCTTTGCCAGCTCCAGTGCCGTGAAGTAACCGATGCCGCGCGAGGCGCCGGTCACCAGCGCAATCCTACCCTTCAAGTCGATCGTCATTTTTCTATCCCTGCCAGTCGCGACCAAAAAAGAAGGCCGCGTTCCCGCAGCCTTCTAAAACGTTCATGATCGATTGAAAACCATTCAGCCGTTGCTGGCCAGAAGCGACACCTTGCGGCCGACCGCTTCGCCGTCCTTGTCGAGTAGACGCGTCGGGTAGTCGCCGGTGAAATAATGGTCGGTAAACTGCGGCCGTGCATCGTTGCGGTCTTCGCCGCCGACAGCGCGGTAAAGCCCGTTGATCGACAGGAATTCGAGCGAGTCCGCGCCGATATATTTGCACATCGCTTCGAGGCTGTCGTACTGGTTGGCCAGCAGCTTTTCACGGTCCGGCGTGTCGATGCCGTAGAAATCGGGATAGTAGATCATCGGGCTTGCGACGCGCAGGTGAACTTCCTTGGCGCCGGCATCGCGGATCATCTGGACGATCTTCAGCGACGTGGTGCCGCGCACGACCGAATCGTCGACCAGCACGACGCGCTTGCCCTCGATCATCGCTCGGTTGGCGGAGTGCTTCAGCTTCACACCGAAAGCGCGGATCTGCTGGGTCGGCTCGATGAAGGTGCGACCGACATAATGGTTGCGGATGATGCCGTATTCGAACGGAATGCCGCTCTCCTGGGCGTACCCAAGAGCTGCCGGCGTGCCGCCATCGGGAACCGGCACGACGACATCAGCTTCGACAGGCGCTTCCTTGGCGAGGTTGATGCCCATGTTCTTGCGCGCCACATAGACCGAGCGACCGCCGACAACGGAATCGGGACGAGCGAAATAGACGTATTCGAACAGGCAGAGCCGTTCCGGCTGGCCATTGCCGGCCTTGCGGGCATCGATCGAGATCGAGCCGTCTGACTGGATCTCGCAGATGATCACTTCGCCGTTTTCGACGTCGCGGATGAATTTTGCACCGATGATATCGAGCGCGCAGGTTTCAGAGGCAAACACAGGCTTGCCGTCGAGTTCGCCCATCACGAGGGGACGGATACCGGTCGGATCACGCGCCGCGATCAGCTTGGTGCGGGTGATGGCAAGCATCGAATAACCGCCTTCCATCTGCCTAATGGCATCGATGAAGCGGTCTGCGGTGGAGGAGTAGCGCGAGCGCGCGATGAGGTGAAGGACGACTTCCGTATCGGATGTCGACTGACAGATGGCGCCGCCGGCGATCAATTGCCGGCGCAGCGTGAGACCGTTGGTGAAATTGCCGTTGTGGGCAATCGCGATACCGCCGACTTCCAGTTCCGCAAACAGCGGCTGGACGTTGCGAAGAGCGACTTCGCCGGTCGTCGAATAGCGGTTGTGGCCGATCGAGATATTGCCGGGAAGCTTCGCGAGCGTGACCGGGTCGGTATAGTGATCGCCGACCAGGCCCATCCGGCGCTCCGAATGGAAGCGCAAACCGTCGAACGAGACGATACCGGCGGCTTCCTGACCGCGATGCTGCAGGGCATGCAGGCCGAGCGCCGTCAGCGTTGCCGCATCCGGGTGGCCGAGGACGCCAAAGACGCCGCATTCTTCATGAAGGGTGTCTTCGTCCCATACGTTGGAGCGGTTGACATCGAATGTTTGCGATCCCGGCTGCTGCATCTGGCCGTACCCTTTCAGGAAAAATGGAAAGGCTGGCCGGGGGAGATTTCCCCCGGAGACCAGCCCGTCTATCATCAGATTTCGAATGTTACCACAAATGGTGATGGTGTGCGCTGCATCAAGCGCAACACAGCGTCAATTATTTGTAACCGGTGCATCTTCGGCCGGCGTCTGGTCGGTACCAACAGCGCCATCCACAGGTGCTTCTTCCTTGCCGAGGATACGGGCCCGGATCTGCGGCTCGATATCGGCTGGCAGCACGGCTTCGAGGCGTCCGACCAGCGTATCGAGGAACGGCTTCGACTTGGCGTTGGTGACCCAGGTCGGCTGGGCACTTTCAGCGACCAGCCAGTTCCAGAAGGCAACGGCCACGACGAGAAGCAGGATGCCGCGGGCAGCTCCGAACAGGAAGCCGAGCGTGCGGTCGAGCGCACCGATGCGGCTGTCGATGATGAAGTCGGCAATTCTGGATGTGATGAAGGAGATGATGATCAGCGCCACGAGGAAGATGACACCAGCCGAACCGGCAATGGCGATGCGGTGATCGGATGTGTACTTTTCCGCGTAAGGGACAAGCAGCGGGTAGAGATAGTAGGCGGCGGCAATGGCGCCGGCCCAACTTGCGATCGACAGAACCTCGCGGGAGAAACCGCGAACCATGGCAAGCACGGCCGAAAACAGGGTGACGCCGATGACAATACCGTCGAAGATGGTGATGGGCATGTAAACTCTACTCCAGAACCTGCCGTTGCATGCCTGCCGTCTTGGTGAAGCCAATGTGGGCCAGCCGTTTTCGTGCTTGGATCAGGGCGGAGTTGCCAACCTGATCCAGAGCGTCGAGCGCGTGTCTTACATCAGCCGTGGCGTTAACGGAAGATCAATCATCTTCCTCCTGCTTCCCCAGTTTTTTGACCGAACCGGCGATGCGCGACACCAGATCCGGCAGGTCCTCGATCATCGTCCAGCGGGCGCTGGAACCCTTCGGCAGCTCGGCGGATGTGGCCGGCAGCATGGCACCGGAAAAGCCCAGCTTTTCAGCTTCCTTCAGTCGCTGCGCCGTCTGCGACACGGGGCGCACCGCACCGGAGAGACTGATTTCGCCGAAGAAAACATGATCGGCCGGAAGAGCGATGCCGGCAAGCGAAGAAACAAGCGCGGAGGCGATCGCCATATCGGCGGCCGGCTCGGAGATGCGATAGCCGCCGGCGACGTTCAAATAGACGTCGTGCTGACCGAGCCGCACGCCGCAATGGGCTTCGAGAACCGCAAGGATCATGGCGAGACGCGAGGAGTCCCAGCCGACCACCGCGCGGCGCGGCGTGCCGAGCGAGGTTGCCGCCACCAGCGCCTGAACCTCGACCAGGACCGGCCGTGTGCCTTCCATACCGGCAAACACCGCAGCCCCCGGAGATTTGGCATTGCGTTCGCCGAGAAACAGTTCCGACGGGTTGGTGACCTCGCGCAGACCCTTGTCGGACATTTCGAACACGCCGATCTCGTCGGTCGGGCCGAAGCGGTTTTTTACCGTGCGCAGGATGCGGTAATGATGGCCCCGGTCGCCCTCGAAATAAAGCACCGCATCGACCATGTGCTCGACCACGCGCGGACCGGCGATCTGGCCTTCCTTGGTGACATGGCCGACCAGAACCATGGCGGCACCCGTCTGCTTGGCAAAGCGGATCATCGCCTGCACGCCGGTGCGCACCTGGGTGACGGTGCCCGGCGCCGAATCGGCGGTATCGCTCCACAGCGTCTGGATCGAATCGATGATCACGAGATCCGGCCGCTTGCCTTCCGACACCGTGGCGAGAATGTCCTCGACATTGGTTTCGGCCGCCAGAAGCACTTCCGTATCGGCAGCACCCAGCCGCTGGGCCCGAAGGCGAACCTGGGCGACGGCTTCTTCGCCCGACACATAGATGATGCGATGACCACGACGCGAAAGGGCGGCCGCCGCCTGCATCAGAAGCGTCGACTTGCCGATGCCCGGATCGCCACCGATCAGCACCGCCGACCCGCGCACGAACCCGCCGCCGGTGGCACGGTCGAGTTCGGAAATGCCGGTATGGATGCGCGGTGCTTCCTCGGTTTCACCGGAAAGAGCCGTCAGCGTCACGGCGCGGCCCTTTTTCGGCACCTTGCCAGGCCCGGAACCGATGCCGCCCATCGGATCTTCCTCGACGATCGTATTCCATTCGCCGCAGCCTTCGCACTTGCCAGCCCAGCGGCTGTGCACCGTGCCGCAGTTCTGGCACACGAATTGAGTTTTAGGTTTTGCCATGAGATCAGGTTTCGTCAGTCTTGAAGAGGTCGGGATGAAGGTTTTGGTGGCCGTGCAGGACCCGGACGATGCGGACAGCCGTTTCCGTTCGGCGGAAGTAGATCCAGCGTTTGCGGTATGGGAGTGCTTTGAGACCGGGTGAGAGATTATCGCGCGGCGAACCTGGAAAACCGGTGAAGGCAATCCACGCAGCCTTTTGTGTGAGATCTCGGACGAAGTGGCCGGCCGCGACCGGATCGTCGACGGCGATGTACAGGAATATGTCGAGGAGATCCTGATCGGCCAGCGGGGAATAAATCAGCTCTTTCGGTTCAATATGCGCATCCCCCGTTCGATGATCGAATCCGCGTGTGTGTCGGCATCGTCGAAACGCACGAACTCGCCTCTCTCCAGCTGGGCATCCGCCTCGGCGATCATCGTCCTCAAGAGCTCGTCTTCGCTTCCAAGACGGCTTAGTCCCGCCGCGACGACATCCTCAGCGCTTTCATAAGCGCCCGTCTTCACCTGCTCTTCGATAAACGCCAGAGCCTCGTCATTGAGATGGATCTCGGTCATTTCGATCTCCTTTTGTTCTCATTTAGCACGAAGATATCGCCCGCGAAAGAGGGGGATCTCCGCATGCGCTTCCGCTCTCACTCGTCGGCGTAAAGATACCGTCGCTCGTATCGCAGGCCAAGGCTGGTGAGGAGTTCGTAGCCGATCGTGCCGGCCGCGCGCGCGACGTCGTCGAGCGGCATGTTGGGACCGAACAGCTCGATATAATCGCCGGTGCGAACATCGCGTTCCGGCACGTCGGTGATGTCGAAGATCGTCAGGTCCATGGTGACGCGTCCGACGACCGGCACCCGGTGGCCGGCGATGAAACCGAAACCGCCCTCGTGAATGCTGTCGCGGATCGGAACGCCGGAGCCAGACAGCGACCGCTTGTAGCCGTCCGCATAGCCCGCCGCGACGATCGCCAGCCGGCTGTTGCGGGTCAGGCGGTGTGTGCCGCCATAGCTGACGGTTTCGCCGGTCTTGGCGCTGCGGATCTGGATGATGCGCGCCTCGGCCTTGGCGACCGGCCGCATCGGATTGCTGACGCCACCGACAGCCTCGCCGCCATAGACGGCAATTCCTGGGCGCGTGAGGTCGAAATGGTATTCGGAGCCGAGCATGATACCGGAAGACGCCGCAAGACTTGCAGGAATGCCTTCATAAGCCGCCGCAACCTTCTGGAATGATTCAAGCTGCTGGCGGTTGAAGGACGAGGAGGGCGTATCGGCGCTGTGCAGATGCGACAGCACGAGGACGGGCGAGAAACTCGCAGGCCGCGACACGTCGTCGGCAAAAGCGAGCGCGTCCTCGAGCGGAATGCCGAGCCGGTTGAAGCCGGTATCGATATGCAGCGCGCAAGGATGATCGCCGTGTTCTGCGGTCACCGCCATCCAGAAGCTCAGCTGCTCTTCCGAAACGAGGACTGGAACCAGTCCATGTTCGTAGAACGTGCGTTCCTGACCGGGCCAGACGCCTGACAGCACATAGATCCGGGCATCGGGCGCATAGGTTCGAAGCGTCACGCCTTCCTGAACCACGGCCACGAAAAAATCGCGCGCGCCGGCCTCGTAAAGCGCCGTACCGCAATCCTCGAGACCCAGCCCATAGGCATCCGCCTTGACCACGGCCGCAGTCGAGGCATTGCCGGAGAGATCAGCCATCTCCCGCCAGTTGTCGGCAAGCGCTACGAGATCGATGGTCAGCCGGGCAGGGGCGATATCGAATTCGTCGAAAGGCAGGGCGTCGTCGTCGAAATCTGTCATGAGCGCTCAGCAGAATGGATCGGATCGACGCCAATCCTTACCCGTTTCCACGGCCGGAAAAAGACGTACGGGCGAGATTTTGCGCGCTGCACGCTTTTTTTCAAACATTCCAAGCAATCCGATAAAAACAGACACATCCACAACGTATTAATTCAGTGTTCAGATTGTATTGTGTATCAGATTTACTGTTCAATTAATTGAATTTCCCCGCGTCATTGGGCAGGGGGAGGGCAGAAATATATTTGGGGAGACTAATGTGAAAAATGTACTTTCAATCATATTGGCAGCAAGCTTTCTTGCTTCCGGCGCGTCTGCAGCCTTGGCGCAGACGAAGGGCGACTGGGTTCTCGGCAACTATAAGGGCGCTGGTTACTGGTTTCCGGGTGTCATCGAAAAGATCGGCGGTGGCAGCGTTACCATCCGCTACGATGACGGTGACCGGGAAACGGTGGCTTCGAGCGCGGTGCGTCCGTACGACTGGATGATCGGCATGAAGGTCGAATGCAACTACAAGGGCGCCGGCGACTGGTACCCGGGCAAGATCACCGCGCTGGCAGGCGAGAAAATCGGAATCGCCTATGATGACGGCGACAAGGAAAGCACCCGGACCGGACGCTGCCGGACCCAGTAGTCGATCAGCGACCCTCGACTGGTCGATGCCGGCCGCTCTGCGGCGGCGGGCATCGACCATCTTATCACAGAGGCTTGTGCCGCACTGAGCTCATCAATGCTCTTCGTATTGCGTGAAGCTTGGTTCGGCGAGATCCGCAAACCGCGTGAATTCTGCTTGGAAGGCGAGCTTGACGGTGCCGGTTGGTCCGTGGCGCTGCTTGGCGATGATGACGTCGGCCGTCCCCTTTACCTTGTCCATCAGCTGTTCCCATTCCGGATACTTCGGATCGGCCATATCGCGCGGCTCTGAGTTCTTCACGTAATATTCCTCGCGGAACACGAACAGAACCACGTCGGCGTCCTGCTCGATCGAACCCGATTCGCGAAGGTCGGAAAGCTGCGGACGCTTGTCCTCGCGGCTTTCCACCTGACGCGAAAGCTGAGAGAGCGCGATGATCGGAACGTTGAGTTCCTTGCCGAGCGCCTTGAGGCCCGTGGTGATCTGGGTGATTTCCTGCACGCGGTTCTCGCCGGATTTGCCTGACCCCGTCATCAGCTGGATATAGTCGACCACGAGGCAGTCGAGGCCACGTTGGCGCTTGAGGCGGCGGGCGCGGGCAGAGAGCTGGGCGATCGAGATACCACCGGTCTGGTCGATGAACAGCGGCACTTTCTGCATCATCTGTGAGCAGGCGACGAGCTTTTCGAAATCGGCCTCGGTGATATCGCCGCGGCGAATTTTTGACGAGGACACTTCGGTCTGTTCGGAGATGATACGGGTCGCCAGCTGCTCGGACGACATTTCGAGCGAATAGAAACCGACGACGCCGCCATTCTTGGCTTTCATCGATCCGTCCGGCTGGACCTCCGGCTCGTACGATGCGGCGATATTGTAGGCGATGTTGGTGGCAAGAGAGGTCTTGCCCATGCCGGGACGACCGGCAAGCACGATCAAGTCGGACCGCTGCAACCCGCCCATCTTGCCGTCCAGCGACATGATGCCGGTGGAAATGCCGGACAGATGGCCGTCGCGCTCGAAGGCCTGGCCGGCCATGTCGATCGCCAGCGCCACCGCGTCGTTGAACGACTGGAAGCCACCGTCGTAGCGGCCGTTTTCGGCAAGCTCGAACAGGCGACGCTCGGTATCTTCGATCTGGCTCTGCGGCGGCATGTCGAGCGGCGCGTCATAGGCGATGTTGACGACGTCCTCGCCGATGGTGATTAGCGCCCGGCGCAGCGCCAGATCGTAGATCGCCCGGCCGTAGTCCTCGGCATTGATGATTGACACGGCTTCGGCAGCGAGACGGGCGAGATACTGCGCCACCGTCATGTCGCCGACCTTCTCGTCCGCGGGCACGAAATTCTTGATGGTGACCGGGTTGGCGGTCTTGCCCATGCGGATGATGTCGCCCGCCACTTCGAAGATCTTGCGGTGCAGCGGCTCGTAGAGATGGGTGGGCTTCAGAAAGTCCGAAACGCGGTAATAGGCGTCGTTGTTGACGAGGATCGCACCCAGCAGCGCCTGCTCGGCTTCGATGTTGTTGGGAGCCTCACGGTAGTGCGGCGCTGCATCCTTGTTGCTCAGCGATGCGATGTTGCGCGCGACTTCGTTCATGATCTCTGTCCGTCCTGTCCGTCGAAGTTGCCGGTTCTACTGGTAAATGCGCCGTGCTGAAACCGGCCTTTTGCCCCAGCGGCTTTTCCACAGCTATCCACAGCGCCATTTTGCCGGTGCCAGAAAGAACGCAGTGAAACGATGAATCCGGTTGACTGTGTTTCGCTGCGACTCAGTCATTGGTCGCATCAGTATAGCCCAAGAAGACAAAAAACGCCCGGGCTGATGACCCGGGCGTTTCTCGAACTGGTTAGACGATGACGGCTTATTCGTCGTCTTCAGCGTTGCCGTCTGCGTCCGGATCGAAGAAGTCTTCCGGACGAAGCGCGTCTTCGTCGACGCCGTAGATGGCGTCAGCCGAGGTGAGGCTTTCGCCCTTGGCCTGGCGCTCGGCTTCTTCAGCGGAACGGGCAACGTTGACGGCGATTTCGGTTTCGACTTCCGAATGCAGGTGCAGAACGACCTTGTGCAGGCCGATTGCCTTGATCGGGGTGTTGAGATCGACCTGGTTGCGGCCGACGTTGAAGCCTTCGGCAGCCAGTGCCTCGAGGATGTCGCGGGCAGCGACCGAACCGTAGAGCTGGCCGGTTTCGCCAGCCGAGCGGACGATCACGAAGGTCTTGCCGTCAAGCGCGTCGGCAACGGTCTGGGCTTCGCCCTTGCGCTCCAGGTTACGGGCTTCAAGCGTTGCACGCTCGGATTCGAAGCGCTTCTTGTTGGCTTCGTTGGCGCGCAGCGCCTTGCCCTGCGGCAAAAGGAAGTTACGGGCAAAGCCGTCCTTGACCTTTACCGTTTCGCCCATCTGGCCAAGCTTGGCCACGCGTTCAAGCAGAATGACTTGCATGTTGTGGTTCCTTTCAAGTTTCAATTCGTAGGTGGTTCGTCACTGCCGTCTGCAGGTTTTGCAGGCGTCAGGGCAATGGTGCGGCGTGTGTCGGAAAGACCCAGCACGACAATGGCGATCGCCGGCAGGATAAGCATCGACGACAGGTAGCAGAGGACGAGAACCGGCAGGCGCCAGTCCTTGTCGCGTGTCCGAAAGTGAAGCGAGGCATAGCCCGCCATGAGAAAGCCGGCGCCGAACGTGCCGCAGACGACCGCGCCGATCATCGCCGGAGCGCCGCCGAAGAAAGTCATCACGGTGCCGGCGAGGAAGATGAAGATGGCATTGCGGTTCATGCGCAGCGCCGACGGCATGTCCTCGCGCGGGCGAACCGCACGGCCCGACCGCGAGACGACGCGCACGGCGATGTAGAAGGCCGCAAACAAAAGCGTTACCCAGATGCCGCCCTGGAACATCGGCAGCATCAGCACCAGCAGCGACTTGGTCTGGGAAAGGCTCGCGACATCGGGGGCGAGCGTCGGCTCTTGCGCCTGAAGCGCTGTCGTCATCGCATCGACCATCTGGTCGATCAGTTCCGGGCCATAGCCGATCGCAAAGCCGAGCGCGATCACGGCAATCGTGACGAGGCCGCAGAGATGCAGCAGAATGTCGGAAATCGGGTACCAGGCCATCAGATTGTCCGGGCCGCCGAGTTCGGAGGCGGGACGGGCAAGATTGGCAAGATGCGACAACCAGCCGGCGGGGATCAGCGTGAACACTGCCATGGCAAGCGCAAACATCGGCGACACGAGAAGTGCACCAAGTACGCCTGCGGTGACGACACCGACGATGGCGGCGCGATTGCCCCAGCCAAGGCCGGCAATCAGGATGGGAAGAGCGGAAGCGGCATAGAGAATGGAGGCAAACGACGACTGTGCGCTCGCACCCATGACAAGCACGGTGGCGATAACACCGGCAAGGATACCGGTCGGCAGCACTGTCTGGAACTTGTTCGTCACTTTGTCTCGCTGTCCTGCCACATCAAGCAGTTAGGGGATAGGCCGGGACGGATGTCGCAATGGCCTTGATCCCCAACATGGGGTTTTGGTTTTGCCGATCCGCGCCCAACGCGGAAGGGAAGATGGACCCGCCGGCGCTAAAGCCGGCAGGTCCGATATCAGATTACGAAAGAACGTAAGGCAGCAGGCCGAGGAAGCGAGCGCGCTTGATGGCCTGGGCCAGTTCGCGCTGCTTCTTCTGGGAAACGGCCGTGATACGCGAAGGTACGATCTTGCCGCGCTCGGAAATGTAGCGCTGCAGAAGACGAACGTCCTTGTAGTCGATCCGCGGTGCATTCGCGCCCGAGAACGGGCAGGTCTTGCGACGGCGGTGGAACGGACGGCGTGCCGCGGAGGAGGATGAGTCAGCCATTGGTGTTTTCTCCTTCGAACCGATTAAGCGTCACGTGGCGGGCGCGGTGCGCGCTCGAAACCACCTTCACGCGGGGGACGATCGCCGAAATCGCGGCGCGGGCCACGATCGCCGAAGTCGCGGCGAGGACCACGGTCGTCGCCATCACGGCGCGGACGGTCGTCACGATCGCGCTTCTGCATCATTGCAGACGCACCTTCTTCGTGCTTCTCGACGGCAAGCGTCATGTAGCGAAGAACGTCTTCGTTGATGCGCATCTGGCGTTCCATCTCGTGCACGGCAGCTGCCGGTGCGTCGATGTCCATAAGGGCGTAATGCGCCTTGCGGTTCTTCTTGATGCGGTATGTGAGGGACTTGAGGCCCCAGTTTTCTACGCGCCCGACTTTGCCGCCATTTGCTTCGAGGACACCCTTGTACTGTTCTACGAGGGCATCAACCTGCTGTGCGGACATATCCTGTCGAGCAAGGAATACGTGTTCATAAAGAGCCATGTAAGCTTTGCCTTTCTTGCGGTTGTTTTGTCACCCGGGTTCGGCGGCTAAGCCTCAACGACTGCTCTTGGAATGGGACAAGCCCAGGCAAGAAAAGCTGTTGTATCGAGACGGTCGAGAGCGGAGACACGGGAGGCCGGAACGCTTTTCGTTCCTACGGCCGCTCACGCGACCTACCCTCCGTTCAGCCACCAGCCAGAAGACCGGGTGTTTCGAACAAGGCGGCTTATACGGATTTTTGGGGATAAGGCAAGAGGGAGGGGCGCAGCGCTCGCAAAAATAGTTGAATGGACTTCATAGCACCTTGGGTTGTAATTTGGGTTCGGGTCAATTCGACCCTTTGCCAAGAGGAGCAGGAGGCATGGCTAAGCTCGATACTATTTTGAATACTACCATCACCTGGAAAAATTGGACGTCGGATGCGGATCTTCTTTCGCTTTTGTCGGACCTGCAGGCCAATATCCTGAAGGGGCACGGCAGAGACCATACCAAGAATGTCTTTCTTAGTTTCGCTGGCATGAAGTCTGATGCGGTCGCCGGCCTGCTGCGGGATCTTTCGTTCGTGACGACATCCGCGCTGACGCAACTGCGCGAGGCAGAAGCATTCAAGGCAACGAAACTCGGCGGCGGAACGGTCGTCAGCGTCTTCCTCAGCGCAAAAGGGTATGCAGCCCTTAGTTTGCCGGATGCCAACATTCCCGCCGATGCCTCATTCAGGGCCGGGATGCGGAACCGCGGACGGCTCAATCCGATGCCGCTTCCGTTTGCCGGTCCTCCAATCAATGATCCGGAAAAGGAGCACTGGGAAAAGGGTGAGGCTTGGGACAGCGCCAAGGACGACCCCGACGCCATGGTTCTGATTGCAGACGAACAGGCCTCACTTGTGGGCAATTCCTACAGCGCGTTGCAGAAGGTTTTCGCAAAGCACGGCGCAACGGTTCTGGGTTCGGACATCGGCCTGGCGCAGAGGCGCAAGCAGGCGGGCGGCGATGTTCGAGGCGAAGGCATCGAGCATTTCGGCTATGTCGATGGCATCAGCCAGCCATTGTTTCTGACCGAAGACTTCCTCGACAACAATGGAATGCCCAAACCTCGTGGCAAATGGGACGAGGAGTTCAAGGCCTCCCAGTTTGTCGTATCGGATCCGGGCAATCCCACGACATTTTCATGCGGCAGCTATTTCGTCTACCGCAAGCTCGAGCAGAACGTGAAGCTGTCCAAGCAGAGGGAACGTCTGCTTGCGCAGTCGGTGGATCCACAGAACCCCGATGAGGACCGCGCGGGTGCGATGGTTGTCGGTCGCTTCGAGGACGGAACACCGGCACTGCAGAGCGGTCCAGTGGCGGGCGCGCCAACCAATGACTTCGACTACACACTCGACCCGGTCGGGCTGAAATGTCCGGTTCGAGCGCATGTCAGGAAGACCAATCCGCGCACGCCGGGCGACAAGTCCGAGCGCTCGCATATCATGGCGCGCCGGGGGATTACCTACGGACCGCGCAAGCCGGACTTCTCGGATGAACCGGAGACAGGCGTCGGTCTGATCTTCATGGCCTATATGGCCGACGTCAATCAGCAGTTCGAGTTCACCCAGAGTGCCTGGGCGAACAATACGTCGTTTCCATTCCAGCCGGCGGTTCCGGCGAAGAAAGGTGTCGACTTCATCATCAGCCAGGTCGCAAACAGTGGCGATCCGTCCGAAAAGGAATGGATCGATGGCCATAGTCAGCCACAAAAGGTCGGCGTGATGGATTTCGTGCAGACGGTGACCTTGATGGGCGGCGAGTACTTCTTCGCTCCATCGATCAGCTTCCTTCAGTCGGCACCATCCTTGATCGCAAACCCGCCGGCTGAGTTGTCGTGAAATAGCCGAGCGATTGAGCGGCGACAGAGATATATCCGGCGGCCGGGACTTATCGTTCCGGCCACCTTTATGCTGACCTACCGCGCCGCCCGGCTTTTCCGGTATCTGACCACGGCAATCACGATGAGGAGGGCGGCGAGCGGAAATCCAGCCTCCGCCACGAAGGTCCGGTCCGCCCTGACCTGGTCGCGCATGGCGATCCAGGCGATCGAGCTGACGATGCAGTTCTCGTTCGTGTCGGATATCTCGGTAATCGGCAGCTGACCGCATTGCGCGGCTGCGACCAGATAGGCCTCGTGGAACGGGCTTCCGGGCCTTGGAATGTCGATCATGGCTTGTCCTCCGCCGGAAGAAATAGCGCAAGTTTGCGGATGACGACAGCGTGTTTCAGCCGGTCATCCGCAATCTGTCGCGACCTCAGATCGGCATCGGATAGTCGCGATAGACCGCGGCAATCTGTCTCAGAACCTCATCCGACAGCGTCACGTCGGCAGCGGCGATGTTGGTTGTCAACTGGTCCATCGTCGTTGCACCGATGATGACGGAGGCCATGAAGGGGCGCGTCAGGCAGAAGGCGAGCGCCATCTGCGACGGGTCGAGGCCGTGCTTCTTGGCGATGTCGAGATAGGCCTTGACCGCCGGCTCCTGTCGCGGCTGAAGGCGACCGCCGAGATCCTGGTTGATCGAGCCGCGCGAGCCTTCAGGTCGTGCACCGCCCTGATACTTGCCGGAAAGCAGCCCGGCTGCGAGCGGCGAATAGGCGAGCAGGCCGACATCCTCGTGATGGGACATTTCTGCAAGATCCAGATCGAACTGGCGGTAGAGAAGATTGTATTCGTTCTGCAGCGTCGCGACGCGGGGCAGACCCTTCTCCTCTGCCACATCGAGATAGCGCATCGTGCCCCAGGTGTTTTCGTTGGAAAGCCCGATCGCGCGGATCTTGCCCTCCTTCACCAGTTCGCCGAGCGTTTCGAGTTTTTCCAGAAAACTCGTGCGTGCCTGTTCGCGATCCTGTTTCGACGCATCGAACTTCCAGGAATTGCGGAAGTGGAACGTGCCGCGGTTCGGCCAGTGGATCTGGTAGAGGTCGAGGTAATCCGTCTTGAGGCGCAAGAGGCTGGCATCGAGTGCTTCCCGAATCGTCTCGCGGGTAATCGGGCGGCCGTCGCGAATGTAGGAGCGACCGCTGCCGGCGATCTTGGAGGCGAGGATCAGGTCCTGTCTCTTGCCGCTCTTTTGCAGCCAGGTGCCGATGATCGTTTCCGTGTCACCGTAGGTTTCGGCACCCGGAGGCGTCGTCGGGTAGAGTTCGGCCGTATCAAAGAAGTTGATGCCGTTGTCGAAGGCATAGTCCATCTGTTCATGGGCTTCGGCCTCGGAATTCTGCGTTCCCCAGGTCATCGTGCCCAGGCAGATCTCCGAAACGGAGAGGTCGGTGCGGCCCAGTTTATTGTATTTCATAAAGATCGATCCCGTCTGAAAAAGTGGCCGGACTTTAGATCGGATTTGACGCAGTGCAAGAGCAGATCGGTGCCGGTTTCGCGCGTCGGTAGCGTAAAATTTATCAAGAGTTTGCTGGACGGGAGAGAATTTTTTCCAACTTGTTCCCGATACGGCAATTTTGCGGCCGGATTTGCATCTGGCGCAGAACAAATTTTTGGAGGGCATTTTGAATGGTCGATAACGCGACGCAGCATAAGACGACACAATACGACGACAAGGGGTTTCCTGACGCCGGCGAACCGCCGAAGACGGGTCGATGGAAACTGATCGGTCCCGGTATCGTGGTTGCCGTTACCGGCGTTGGCGCAGGCGATCTGATCGCCACGCTGATTGCCGGCTCGCGTTTCGGCTATGCGCTACTCTGGGCAGCGGTCATTGGCTGTATCGTCAAGATCGCGCTTGCCGAGGGATCGGCCCGCTATCACCTCGCGACCGGTTCGACCATGCTCGACGGCTGGCGGTCGCTCGGCAAATGGACGAGCTGGTACTTTGGCATCTACATCATGATCTGGGGCTTCGTGTACGGCGCTACCGCCATGAGCGCGACGGCACTGCCGCTGGCGGCTCTCTTCCCGTTCCTGCCGCTCTGGGCCTGGGCCATGATCTCAGGCCTCGTCTGCGCGGCCTTCGTTGCCTTCAACAACTACGAAGTCTTCGAGACCGTGATGAAGATCTTCATCGCCATCATGTTCACCATCGTCGTCGGCATCGCCATCCTCGTCGTGCCTGATGTCGGCAATGCGCTGACCGGTCTGATCCCGACCATTCCCGAGGGTTCGGCCATCTACACGCTCGGCCTGATCGGCGGCGTGGGCGGTACCATCACAATGGCGTCCTACGGCTACTGGGTGAATGCCAAGGGATGGCGCACACCGTCCTGGATGGGCGTCATGCGCCTCGACAATCGCGTCGCCTACATCATGACCGGCATTTTCGTCATCGCCATGCTGATCGTCGGCGCCGAGCTTCTCTACACGGCGCAGATCGCGCTCTCGACCGGTGACCGCGGGCTGCTCGATCTCGACGCGGTGCTCCAGGAGCGGTTCGGTCCGTTTGTCGCAAAGGCCTTCCTGGTCGGTTTCTTTGCCACCACGATCTCCTCCATCCTCGGCGTCTGGCATGGCGTGTCGCTGCTGTTTGCGGATTTCGTCCGCACCGTGCGTGGCGAAACCAGTGGCTCGCGGCAGGGACTGGAAAAGACGCCGGCCTTCAAGTTCTACCTGTTCTGGCTGACGATCCCGCCGATGTCGCTGTTGTGGTTCGGCCGCCCGTTCACGCTCGTCATCATCTATGGCGCGCTCGGAGCCTTCTTCATGCCGTTCCTGGCGGTCACGTTGATCTGGCTGCTGAACTCTGCCCGCGTCCCGAAGGAATGGCGCAATGGCTGGCTGTCGAACGGCCTGCTCGGCGCTGCAGCGCTGCTGTTCGTCGTTCTTTGCGTCAACGAAGTGATCAGCCTGATTTCGGGCTGATAACAGGGGGTAAGCACCGGCCAAAAGCGGGGTAAATGCCCGAAACCCTTGACTTGCAAGGCGGGAATGTGAATGGAAAGGGCAAAAATAGGGAAAGGAAACGACCTTATGAGTAGTCCGGCGAGCAGTATCGCATTCACATTCCCGGGTCAGGGAAGCCAGGCCGTCGGCATGGGCAAGGAACTGGCCGACGCCTTTCCCGAAGCCCGTGCCGTGTTCGATGAAGTCGACGAGGCGCTCGGCCAGAAACTGTCCGAAACAATGTGGAACGGGCCGGAAGAAACGTTGACGCTGACCGCCAACGCGCAGCCGGCCCTCATGGCCGTTTCCATCGCGACTATGCGCGTTCTCGAAGCTCGCGGACTCGTTCTCGCCGACAAGGTC
Organism: Rhizobium sp. Leaf321; assembly: GCF_001423215.1. NCBI lineage: Bacteria > Pseudomonadati > Pseudomonadota > Alphaproteobacteria > Hyphomicrobiales > Rhizobiaceae > Rhizobium > Rhizobium sp. Leaf321. The sequence goes on from NZ_LMOF01000006.1 coordinate 1,125,294, forward strand.
GGTTTCGTCGCCGGCCATTCGCTCGGCGAATATTCGGCTCTTTGTGCGGCCGGCACGTTCTCTCTCGCAGACACAGCACGGCTGTTGCGCATTCGCGGTGACGCGATGCAGTCCGCCGTTCCGGTCGGCCAGGGCGCGATGGCTGCGATCATCGGTCTCGATCATGCCGATGTCGAAGCGATCTGTGTGGAGGCGAAGTCGGAAGGCGTGTGTCAGATCGCCAACGACAATGGCGGCGGCCAGCTGGTGATTTCCGGCTCGAAGGCTGCTGTCGAGAAAGCAGCGGCTCTGGCGACCGAAAAAGGCGCCAAGCGCGCGATCATGCTACCGGTCTCTGCGCCCTTCCACAGCGACCTGATGGCGCCGGCGGCCGACGCCATGCGCCATGCGCTGGACACCGTCCAGAAAAACGATCCGGTCGTGCCTGTCATCGCCAATGTGCGCGCAACGCCGGTCAGCGACGCGAACGAGATCGCGACGTTGCTGGTGGCGCAGGTGACCGGACAGGTGCGCTGGCGCGAAACCGTCGAGTGGTTCGGCGCCAATGGCGTGACGACGCTCTACGAAATTGGTTCCGGCAAGGTGCTGACGGGTCTTGCCCGCCGCATCGACAAGAATATCTCTGGCATAGCCCTCAACACCCCGGCCGATATCGACGCGGCGCTGGCTGCCATCCTCGGCTGAAGAGAAGGAATTCAACATGTTTGACCTGACCGGCCGCAAGGCCCTCGTCACCGGTGCCACCGGCGGCCTCGGCGAAGAAATCGCCCGCATGCTGCATGCGCAGGGCGCAACCGTCGGCCTGCACGGCACCCGCGTCGAGAAACTCGAAGCACTCGCTGCCGAACTCGGCGATCGCGTCCACATCTTTCCGGCCAATCTCTCCGACCGCGCCGCGGTCAAGGCGCTCGGTGAAAAGGCGGAAGCCGAACTCGGCGGCGTTGACATTCTCGTCAACAATGCGGGCATCACCAAGGACGGCTTGTTCGTGCGCATGAGCGACGAGGACTGGGACGCAGTCCTTGAAGTCAACCTGACCTCCGTGTTCCGCCTGACCCGCGAGCTGACCCATCCGATGATGCGCCGTCGCTTCGGCCGCATCATCAACATCACCTCGATCGTCGGCGTCACCGGCAATCCGGGCCAGGCCAACTATTGCGCCTCCAAGGCCGGCATGATCGGCTTCTCGAAGTCGCTGGCGCAGGAAATCGCCACGCGCAACGTGACGGTCAACTGCGTCGCGCCAGGCTTTATCGAGAGCGCCATGACCGGCAAGCTCAACGACAAGCAGAAAGACGCCATCATGGGTGCCATTCCGATGAAGCGGATGGGCGCCGGATCCGACATTGCCGCCGCTGTTCTTTACCTCGCTTCGAATGAAGCGGGATATGTGACTGGACAGACCTTGCATATCAATGGCGGTATGGCGATGATCTGATCGGGGGCACGGGCGCAGCAAATCCGAGTAAAATCGGCTGTTGGCGGCTGTGCGGCGGAACAGATTCTGGCTTTGCGTAGCACGGAAACCGTGTTAAGCGGGCCTTGACTACACGAAGTCACCCCGAAATTCAGGGCGTCATAATGCGTGAGCATGTGACTGGAACCTGAAGAGGGGCGAAGGGGTTTGCCCGCATCGGCACCATGAAGTGCCGGCGGCAGGTATTAACAGGATACGGATGCCATTCAGGCATTCGAGAAGACAAAAGGTCGAGGAAACCGACATGAGCGATATCGCAGAACGCGTTAAGAAAATTGTTGTTGATCATCTCGGCGTCGACGCCGAAAAGGTTGTCGAAGGCGCTAGCTTCATCGACGACCTCGGCGCGGACTCGCTCGATACGGTCGAACTGGTCATGGCGTTCGAAGAAGAATTCGGCGTAGAAATTCCGGACGATGCAGCTGACTCGATCCTGACGGTCGGCGACGCTGTAAAGTTCATCGAAAAGGCTCAGGCCTGATCGAACCATATTCGGGACGCGCGCCTCGTTGCGAGGCCGCGATCTCTCATGACGGCCCGCTTGTTCGGGCCGTTTCAGCAACTAACTGACAATACTACTACAGGGTGGGGCACTGGCGATGAGGCGTGTCGTTATCACCGGTACCGGCATGGTATCTCCTCTGGGATGCGGAACGGAAGTCAGCTGGCAACGTCTGCTGGCCGGCGACAACGCCGCCCGGGTCGTGACCGAATTTGAAGTCGAAGATCTTCCGGCCAAAATCGCCTGCCGCATTCCGGTCGGCGACGGTTCCAACGGCACATTCAATGCCGACAACTGGATGGAGCCGAAAGAACAGCGCAAGATCGATCCATTTATTCTTTATGGTGTTGCCGCCGCCGACATGGCGCTGGCCGACGCCGGCTGGCACCCGCAGACCGACCAGGACCAGATCGAGACCGGCGTCCTGATCGGCTCCGGCATCGGTGGTCTCGAGGGTATCGTCGAGGCTGGCTACACTTTGCGAGACAAAGGCCCGCGCCGCATCTCGCCGTTCTTCATTCCCGGCCGCCTGATCAACCTTGTCTCCGGACAGGTCTCGATCAAGCACAAGCTGCGCGGCCCGAACCATTCGGTCGTCACCGCCTGTTCCACCGGCGCACACGCGATTGGCGATGCCGCCCGGCTGATCATGCTGGGCGACGCGGAGGTCATGGTGGCCGGTGGTGCCGAATCACCCATCTGCCGGATCGCGCTGGCGGGCTTTGCTGCCTGCAAGGCGCTGTCGACCCTTCGCAACGACGACCCGCAAAGCGCCTCGCGCCCCTACGACCGCGACCGTGACGGTTTCGTGATGGGCGAGGGCGCCGGAATCGTCGTGCTGGAAGAGCTCGAACACGCCAAGGCGCGCGGTGCCAAGATTTACGCCGAAGTCGTCGGTTACGGCATGTCCGGCGATGCCTTCCACATCACGGCTCCTTCCGAAGACGGCGATGGTGCTTTCCGTTGCATGACGTCGGCCCTGAAGCGCGCTGGTCTTGGCGCATCCGACATCGACTACATCAACGCGCATGGCACATCGACCATGGCCGACACGATCGAACTCGGTGCTGTCGAACGCCTGGTTGGCGATGCGGCCTCCAAGGTCTCCATGTCGTCGACCAAGTCGGCAATCGGTCACCTTCTCGGTGCAGCCGGCGCTGTCGAAGCCATCTTCTCCGCACTGGCGATCCGTGACAATATCGCGCCGCCGACGCTGAACCTCGACAACCCTGATGTCGACACTGTGATCGATCTTGTTCCGCATACCGCGCGCAAGCGCGAAATCAACGTGGCGCTGTCGAACTCCTTTGGTTTCGGCGGTACCAACGCGTCTCTGGTGCTCAAGCGCTACGAAGCCTGACGCACATTCGGCCTTCGCTTCTCGGCTGGACTTCGACAGTCCGGCCGATATCATTTTCCGAACCTGCTTTTTGCCGTATTGCTTGGCCAAACAGCCGGTTGAAAGTCCAGAGTCGAGGGGAAACGGTTGAGCGACATGAATTCATCGAATGATCAGCCGGGTTATGGCAGTGGAAACGGCCATGGCGGCAATGGCAACGGTACGACCCGTGGTCCGATCATTCCGAAATCGCCGAACGAGGCCCTGAAGCCCGAACGGGTGCCGGAACCGCCGCGTCGCTCCAAGAAGGCGCGCAGCCAGCTGGTGATCTTCCTGAACTTCGTCATGACCATGGTCGTGCTCGTCTGCATCGTGGTGATCGGCGGCCTGTATTACATGATCCGGACGTTTCAGGATCCGGGCCCGCTGGAAACGAACGCCCACTTCATGGTCCGTCCCGGCAACGGCCTGGCGGAGATTGCCAACAATCTCGAGCGCAACGGCGTCGTGTCCGACGCGCGCGTGTTCCGCTACGTGACCGCGACCTATCTGCGCGGCGGCGAGACGCTGAAGGCCGGCGAATACGACATCAAGGCGAAGGCTTCGATGAAGGACGTGATGGAGACGCTGATCTCCGGCAAGTCCATCCTCTATTCCGTCGTCTTCCCGGAAGGCCTGACCGTGCGCCAGATGATGCTGCGTCTCAACGAGGATGCGGTGCTGGAAGGCGACTTGCCGGCGGAGCTTCCCGCCGAAGGCAGCCTGCGGCCCGATACCTACAAGTTCTCGCGCGGCACCAAGAGGTCGGAAATCCTCTCGCAGATGCATGCCGCTCAGCAGAAGACGATCGACCAGATCTGGGAAAAGCGCGACCCCGACCTGCCGGTCAAGACCAAGGCAGAGTTCGTGGTGCTGGCCTCGATCGTCGAGAAGGAAACCGGCAAGGACGACGAGCGCGCCCATGTCGCCTCGGTCTTCATCAACCGGCTGAACAAGGGCATGCGACTGCAGTCTGACCCGACCATTGTCTACGGCATCTTCGGCGGTGAGGGCAAACCGTCCGATCGGCCGATCTACAAGTCCGATCTGACCAAGCAGACGCCCTACAATACCTATCAGATCAAGGGCCTGCCGCCGACGCCGATCTCCAACCCCGGCCGCGCCGCACTCGAGGCTGTTGCCAATCCGTGGCGCACCAACGATCTCTATTTCGTGGCAGACGGCACAGGCGGGCACGTGTTTGCAGCCACACTGGAAGAGCACAATGCCAACGTACGTCGCTGGCGCCGGATCGAGGCCGAACGGTCAACCGGCAATGCGGCAGCCCGCGGTGAAGAAGTGGTCGATGGCCAGCCGGATGGCGACGACGCCGAAAAGCCACCGAAAAGCAACTGACGCCTTGCCTCTGGGGAAGGCAGTCCGGAGAAGCGTATGAGCCTGCCGTCTGACCCGAAATCCCTGCAGTCGATGACCGGCTTTGCCCGCAGCGAAGGAACAAGCGGCCGCAATCGCTTTGCCTGGGAACTGCGCTCGGTCAACGGCAAGGGGCTCGACATGCGATTGCGGCTGCCCTCCGGCGTTGATCGTCTTGAGCAGGATGTCCGCAAGCGGATTTCCGAACGATTTTCGCGCGGCAATCTGCAGGTGGCGCTGTCGCTCTCGACCGATGACGCAAAGGTGGAAGCGGTGCTGAACCGCGATGCACTGGCCGCCGTGATGGCGCTCCGTGCTGAACTGGGCGATCTGGTCGATCCGGCACCGCTGCGTCTCGACACGTTGCTTGGCATCCGTGGTCTCGTCGAGATCCGCGAGGCCGAGGATGACGAACAGGCGGTGACGGCGCGCGACGCCGCCATTCTCAACTGTCTCGGCGACGCGCTTTTCAAACTTGAAGAGATGCGCGAGCACGAAGGGTCGGCACTGCGGGACATTCTCACCCGCCATGTGGACCGCATCGCCGAACTGACGACGCTGGTGGAGAAGGACCCGTCCCGCTCGCCGGAAGAGATTGCCAAGAAGCTTTCCACGCAGCTCGCCGCCTTGATGGCGGAGGCGCCGACCCTCGACCGCGACAGGCTTTATGGCGAGGCAGCACTGCTTGCGACCCGCGCCGATCTGCGCGAAGAGATCGACCGGCTGAAGGCCCATGTCGTCGCAGCCCGCGAGCTTCTGCAGACGGGCGGGCCTGCCGGGCGCCGTCTCGACTTCCTTGCACAGGAATTTAACCGGGAATCGAATACGATCTGTTCCAAATCCAACGCCGCTGCTGTAACGGCAGCAGGACTGGAACTGAAAGTCGTGATCGACCAGTTCCGCGAACAGGTTCAGAATCTGGAGTGACACGACCATGAGCCCGGCCCCCTCGACACCGAAAACCTCGTCGCCCTCGAAGATGAAGACGACGATCGCGCGCCGGGGATTGATGCTGGTGCTGTCGTCGCCGTCAGGCGCTGGCAAATCCACCATCGCCGGCAATCTCTTGCGCGGCGACCATAGCCTCGAGATCTCGGTCAGTGTCACCACCCGCGCCAAGCGCCCGAGCGAGATCGCCGACACCCATTACCACTTTATCACCGTGCCGCAGTTCGAGCGCATGCGCGATGCCGACGACCTCCTGGAATGGGCCGAGGTGCATGGCAATTTCTACGGCACGCCGCGCGAGCCGGTCGAAAAGGCGATGGCCGAGGGACGCGACATGCTGTTCGACATCGACTGGCAAGGCGCACTTCAGCTGCAGGAAAAGATGAAGGCGGACGTCGTCTCGATCTTCGTGCTGCCGCCAACCATGACCGAGCTGCAGTCACGCTTGCACCGCCGCGCTGAAGACAGCGAAGAGGTGATCCGCACCCGGCTTGCCAATTCCCGCTCGGAAATCGAGCGCTGGCGCGAATACGACTACGTCATCGTCAACGACGATCTCGACGAAGCCTTCCACAACGTCAGCTGCATCGTCAACGCCGAACGCGTCCGCCGCGACCGCAGGCACGGCCTGTTCGAGTTCGTGAGCAACCTCCTGACGGAAGAGCCAACGCTTTAGGTTTTGGTTGGAAGGGCGCGCGTTCGTCGCGCCCACAAGTCGAGGTGGCCCCATCGCGCCAAGCGATAGGTGACGCCCTTCAGAGCAGATTTGCCAGTCTTACGAACTCTTCCACCGACAGCGTTTCGGCGCGGCGTTGCGGGTCGATGCCGGCTTTGCCAAGCAGGGCTTCGCCACCGACCGGTTTCAGGCTTTGGCGCAGCATCTTGCGACGTTGACCGAAGGCGGCGTGGGTGATGCGTTCCAGCTTGGAGACATCGCAGGGCAGGGGATTGGCGCGCGGGATCAGATGCACGACAGTCGATGTCACCTTGGGCGGTGGTGAAAAGGCCTGAGGCGGCACGTCGAACATCATGTGGGGATCGGTGCGCCAGCCCGCGAGGACACCGAGGCGGCCGTAGTGGTCGTCTTCCTGGTCGGCAACGATGCGCAGACCCACTTCCCTCTGGAACATCAGCGTCAGGCTCTGCCAGAATGGCGGCCAGGTCTTGTCCTCAGGCAGAAGCCAGTTCAGCAGCAGTTGCGTGCCGATATTGTAGGGCAGGTTGGCGATGATCTTGACCGGTCCACCGGAAGCCTTCTCGGCCGCGAGCGCGGCAAAATCGATCTGCAGCGCGTCGCCCTCGATGACCTCAAGCCGTCCCGGATAGTGGTCGGCGATTTCTGCAAGCACAGGAAGCGCGCGGGCGTCGCGCTCGATGGCGATCACCTTCTTGGCGCCGAGCGACAGGATGGCGCGGGTAAGGCCGCCGGGACCCGGCCCAACCTCGAATACGGTCACGTCCTCCAGCGGTCCGGCCGCGCGGGCGATCTTCTGGGTGAGGTTGAGATCGAACAGAAAGTTCTGGCCAAGCGATTTCTTGGCGTCCAGTCCATGACGCTGGACGACGTCACGCAGCGGCGGCAGCCCATCGAGCGTCGCCATCAGATGCGCCCCGCAAGGCTCGGTGTCATTGTTCCGGCCATGGCGCCTGCAAGCCGGATTGCCTCGACCAGGCTCGTCTCGCGGGCGACACCCTTGCCGGCGATGCCGAAGGCGGTGCCGTGGTCGGGAGAGGTCCGGATGAAGGGCAAGCCGAGCGTGACGTTGACGGATGTGTCAAAACCCAGCGCCTTGGCCGGGATCAGCGCCTGATCGTGATACATGCAGATTGCCACGTCGTAACGGCTGCGGGCTTCGTCATGAAACATCGTATCGGCCGGGAGTGGCCCGAAGGCGTTGATGCCCTCTGCGCGCAGCTTGACGATGGCCGGATGGATGATGTCGCGTTCTTCGGTGCCCATCGTGCCGTCTTCGCCCGCATGCGGATTGAGACCGGCAATCGCGATGCGCGGCTGGTCGATGCCGAACCGGACTTTCAGGTCGTGATGGGTCACGCGGCAGGTTTCAAGGATCAGCGTTTCGGTGAGCGCCGCTGGAATGTCCTTGAGCGGAATGTGGATCGTGACGGGGATGGCCCGCAGCTTCGGTCCGGCCAGCAGCATGACGGGGCGCACGGGGGTGCCCGTATGCTTGTGCGCAAGGTCCGCCAGGAATTCCGTATGGCCGGGAAAGCCGAAGCCTGCCTGGTATAGAACGGACTTGGCAATCGGATTGGTGACGACGCCGAGCGTCTTGCCCGCAAACGACAGCGACACGGCGGTCTCGATCGCCTCGATCGTCCCGCGGGCGGTGGCGACATGCGGCTCGCCGGCAGCGACTTCGGCTCCGGCCGGGATCGGCAGAACGGGAAGCGCGTTTTCGAAGATCGAAACGGCGCCGTCCGCGTCGGTTTCACGGATCACAACGTCGAGGCCAAGCAGGGCCGCGCGCGATGCAAGCACCGCCGGGTCGCCGAGGAAGAGAAACGGCGCAATGCCGTGTGTCCGTCTCGCCGTCCATGCGGCGAGCGTGATGTCTGGACCAATGCCGGCAGGATCGCCCTGGGTCAGCGCGAGCGGACGATCAAAAGGCATGCGGTCTCCGTTCAGGCCCTTTTGGGCTTTACGACTTCTGGATGTAATCGATCTGGGCCTTGGCGCGCAGATCGTCCATGTACTTCTTGCTGTTCGGGTCTTCACCGGACTTTTCAGCCTTGCCGAGATCCTCGGCGCGGAACACGGCTTCGGCCGCCACGTCGTCGGAAACCTGACGCTGCTCGCAGATCGCCAGGAACTCGACGCCACGCTCGGTAACGCGCGTGCCGGTCGTGTTGCCGGAGGACTTCTCGATCAGAGGCTTCCAGTCTTCCGGCAAATCCGGCGCAAGCACGCGGCCCAGATCACGGATGGAAACGTCCAGCATCGTGGCTGCAAAGGTTTTAGCTTCGGCGCAGCCGGGGAACCGCGACCGCGACGCGTCGGCTTCCGCCTTGCGCTTGTTGAGGATGGCGTTCCGCTTTGCCGCGGGAACAACGAAGATCACCTGTTTCAGAAAATATTCGGTGGTGACGGGCTTTTGCTTGTTTTCCATCATGCGGGTGACAAGCTGGTCGGTCGACATGCGCTGACGACCGCCGCCGTAACGTGCGTTGACTAGGCGCGGCCAGCTCATCTGCACGGCGATATAGGCCTTGAAATGGTCCGGTGTGACGCCGGCCTGATTGAGCACGCTGCTCAACTGCTCGGGCGTCATCTTGTTGCCCTGCGCGAAGCGGGCAAACGAACGATCGACGTCCTCGGTGCTGACGGACATCTTGACGCGCGAGATTTCCTGGCGCTTCAGCGTTTCGTCGATCAGCTGATCGAGAGCTACCTTGTTGCTCGGCTTCTGACGCTGAAGGCGCATGAAGGCCGAACGGCGAGCAACGTCGGCGGTGGTGATCGCCGACCGGTTGACGACGGCTGCGACGCCGCTCGTCGACTGTGCCATTGCCACGATTGGTGTCATCACCGGCGTGGCGACCGTGGTCGCGGCGAGCACGGAGACTGCCAGCACGATCTTGCGTGTCGCGGTCATTGCAAACATGAAACCAATCCCTTTTTTCCGCCCGGGCACTTGTCGCGCGACTTTGCGCGCTTTCGGCCGCCATACTAGCCGATTGGCGTCCGATTGCACAATCGTTGCGGCAAAACCATGACGATTCTTCCGTTACCGGTCTCAGTAACGGAAGGTTTGATCGTAATCCTTGGTCGTGCCGATATTGACGTCGCCAAGCGTGCGGAAACTCAGGCGCGCACTGATCGTCCAGTCGTTCGCATCGGCTTCCGAAGGCTTGTCGGTATAGGCAAGCGTGAAGATCGTGCACTCGTCGGCGTAGCTGATACCGACGCCGCGCCGGATGAGCGAACTGTCTGTCAGGTCCCACGTGGCGGAACCGGCCAGCGACCAGTTTTCGTTGACCCGGAGCGACATGCTGTTCTTCAGCACGTCCGTCGCGTCGCTGTCGCCGTACTCGTCCTGCGCATCGACCTTAGTGTAGATCAGCTTGCCGCTGACCCGCGGTGTGGAATAGCTGAACGCTGTATCGGTGCGACGGATATCGAGCGACTTTTCATCGAGCCGTACGTTGTTGGAAAGCGAGAAGCCCTGCGGCAGGTCGATCGCCGCCATGGCGACGTAATCGGATCGCGATGTTTCGAGGCCCGAATTGGCCCCGGCCTGAACAAGATCGTCGCTGGCAAAGGAATTCTCGCCGGCAATCTGGTAGGACTGGCCGAAGATGCCGCGCACGCCGATGCCGTTGTTGAACGAGCCGGTATAGCGGAAGCCAACATTGGCACGGGTGCCGCCTTCGACACGGTCGTAGCCGGAGAACTTGTCCCGTTCGAACAGCGAAGTGGCATCGAACACGAAGCTCTGCGCATCCTCGTTGGGAAGGCCGCCGGACATCTGTTCGTCCGGACGCGCATAGATCTGCGCGATCGGCTCGATGATGTGGCTGCTGTTTTCGCTGGTGATCAGGAACGGATAGCGGGCCTCGAGGCCAGCCGTCAGCATGTATCGGCCGTTCGTACCGTTCGGCTCCAGATTGCCGTCATAGGCAAAGTTCGGATTGGACACATCGTGGCGGATGCCATCGGCGCGTGCTGCAAACAGCGGCGTCAGCAGCAGGCCGCCCGATGTCGTGTAGGTGCGCTTCCATTCGGCTTCGGTCGTCACGCGGGCGTAATCGCCTTCGAGACCAGGGAAGCGGTATGTGGTGCCCTCGAAGTAGGAATCCTCTTCGCGACGCGACAGGTTGGTCAGGTTGGCGTTGAACGAAAGCTCACCGCCGTACACCGATTCGGGCGCGATATACTGGTAGTCCAACGACGGATAGGCGATCGCCTGCTGGCGCTCGAGCGTGTTCGACGTGCCATTGTCCTGGACGTCGAAATAGTAGGCGTGCAGGTCGAAATAGTTACGCTTGCCAAGGCCGGTCAGGTAGACGTCGTTGGTGAACGTATCCTGGCTGACATCGGTCAGGCTGTAGGTCCGCGAGAAGTTCGCGTCCGTCTGGGCCATGACGTTCCAGCCGAAGGCCCAGCGCGGGTTGATCTGAAACTCGCCCTTGGAGGCGGCCATGAAGCGGCTGTTCTGCTCGCGGTCGCTTGTGCCAGCGTCGAACGAGCCGGGATCGCGCTGATCGATGCCGGCAAAACGGAACGTGTGGTCGCCGTTGTCGAACCGGTTGCGCACTTCGCCTTCGACCAGAAGTCCCTGGCTCGAATAGTAGGTCGGGCTGATCGTGGCATCCATGCTTGGCGAGAAGACATGGTAATAGGGGACGGTGACGCCGAACCCGAGGTTGTCGCTGACGATGAACTTCGGAAACAGAACGCCGGACTTGCGCTCGACAGTCTCGTCGGGAACTTCGATCGGGAAGGGCAGCTTTCCAAGCGAAAAGCCGAACAACTCGAACTGTGCATTCTCGAGGCGAATCGTATGCTTCTGTCCATTGCGAATGACGCGCTGTGCCTTGACCTGCCAGAGAGGCGCCTTGCCGGGTGTGGCGGCGCATGGAAGGCAGGCGGTGTACACGGTGTTGTTGAGCACCATGATATCGCCGGTCTGGCGCTCGGCGCTTTCAGCCGCAAGGCGGGTGTTGTCAGTGGTTTCGACGCGCAGGGCATTGATGAAGCCCTGGCCGAAATCGTCGGTCACGTCGAGCTCTTCCGCATAGACGCGGCTGCCCGACGGTTCGATGAACTCGATATTGCCGGTCGCCATGACGCGGCCGGTGTTCTGATCGTATTCAACGCGCTGCGCGACCATGCGGTAACGGTTGTAATAGATCTGGACGCCACCGGTCGCGGTGACGCGCTTGTTGTCCTGATTGTAGGTCAGTTCGTTGGCGCGCAGAAGCATCTTCGCACCGTCTTCAGCAGCCGGCACGAGGCCCTGCGCATACGCGCCGCCCGTCAATGCAGCGACGCCAGAGACACATACAGACACACCGGTCAGCAGGGCGGCGGCGAGCCGACTGATATTTCCGCGGTTACTTACCGCCACTAGCCATCCTCCTGATGAAGCAAGATCGTAGCGCCCAGGGCAGTCGCGACGACGACTGGAATCCAGACCGCCACGAAAGGAGGAATCGCCCCGCTGCTCCCGAATGCCTTCACAAGCACCGAGACGACATAAAGCACGAAGCCCGAAACTATTCCACCCAGAATCATCGACCTGGACTGCGCGAAGCGACTGAATTTTAACGACACTGTTGCCGCAATCATCGTCATGGCGACGAGCAGCAGCGGCAGTGAAAGCAGGGAGTGAAACTGGGTTTCCAGCGCCTTCGTCGAGATTCCAAAGGATTTGCCGATCTCGATCTTTCTGGAAAGACCAAGAAACGCAACGGTTTCCGGCTGAGCAAGGCTCTCCTGAAGATACTCGCGTCTCAAATTGGTTTTGACCTGTGCCGTCTCGAGACGGGTCGGAATTTCGCCCGGCCGATTCTCCAGAACGTCGTTAAGAAGCCAGTAACCATCTTCCAACTTAGCGGTCTTGGCGTCCTGCCGCATGGTGATGACGTCGTCCTTGTCGAAGTGGAAAACCACCACGTCGAGGAGCTCGGTACCGCTTTCGCGATAGGTCTTGGCGCCGATGATCACGTCTTCGTCGCCGGACAGCTGGCGGATCCACGGCACGAACTTGGACGACTTGGACTTGTTGCTGGCCTGCCGCCACGTGGTCTCGAGCGAGATTGATTCGCGCTGGCCCCAGGCGCCGATCGGGTTGACGACGAACAGCGTGAAGAGACCGAGCAGAAACGATCCGACAATGAAAGGTGCGACGAACTGCCAGACAGAAATTCCGGCTGCACGGGTGACGACCAGTTCGTAGCGACGGTTGAGCGCGATCAGCACCGTCATGCCGATAAACAGGCTCAGCGTCGGGATGGCCTGCTGCAGGATCTGCGGCACGCGCAATGCCGTCATCGCCAGCGCGCCGTAGAGGCTGTAGCCGTTGAGGCCCGAGAGGCGACGGCTCGTCTCGCTGAAATCGGCGAGAAAGATAATGGCGCTGACACCGAGCAGGAACCAGAATGCGGTGCTGATATAGCGCTTGAAGAAATAGCGGCCGAGTGTGGAGAAGATCATTTCGCCTCTCCCGTGGTTCCCCGTCCCGTCGGCGAAAGGCGCTTCTGCACGACGGTTGTCGCTTTCGTGATGCTGCGGCTGAACAGGCGAGGCATCTGGATCTGCCGGTTGGTGGCCAGCATGAAGCCCGTCACCAGGCAGGTCACCAGCGGAATCGCGTAGACCAGCGGCACGTAGGCCGCGTTGCGTTCCGTCAGATTGGTGGCCGAGAAGCCCAGCCAGCGCAGCAGGAAGGCGAAAAGCAGCACATAGATCATCGGATGCAGCCGTGCCGACCGGTGCGACCGCGTGTTGCCGGCCACAAGCAGAGACACCAGCGCGAAGGTGATCGGGAACAGCCAGTCGGACAGGCGACGATGCAGCTCGCTGCGGAAGCTCTCGGGCTTTTTCTGATAGGCAGGATCGGTCTTGTCGGGGTTGAGCAGGAAGCTCAGCGGCCGGTCACCGGAGTAAAGCGGCAGGCCGCCCTCATCCGATTGGGTCATCGCTGACAAATCGAACGCGTAGGACGCGAACTTGACGATCGAGATCCGGCCGTCCGGGCCTTTGCGATGCACTTCGCCGTCGCGCATGGTAAGCGATGTGCCGCCAGGATCGACCGATCCTTCGCGGGCATAATAGATCAGGCCGAAATTCGGATCGCGGTAATCGACGATGAACAGGCCTTTCAGCACCCGGCCCGAATGGCGCTCGGAGATCTGGACGTAAAGCCCGTCCTCGATGCTGCGAAAGGTCTTTTCCTCAATCACGGAAGATAGAAGGTCAGCATAGGCAGCTGCGACCATTTCGCGCGCGCCGAGCCGTGATTTGGGTTCGATGAAATTGGTGATGGTGAAGGAGACGAGGCTGAGCGCGACCGCGAGCAAGATCACCGGCTTGTAGATGATGCTGCGGGCCGCACCGGCCGCGTCGATCACAGGCAGTTCCGAATCATTGTTCATCGCCGTCAGCGTCTGGGTGATGCCGATGACAAAGGCGAAGGGCAGGACAACCGGAATGATGGTCGGCAGGATATAGCTTGCGAGCTGCATGAACGAGCCCATCGACTGGCCGGTGTCGGTGACCAGGTTGATGCGGCCGAGCACCTGAATCGTCCAGATGATCGTGAGCACCGGAACGAGTGCCACCAGGAACATCTGCAGGATTCGGCGCAATATGTAGAGTTCGAGAAGCTTCATTCCCGCATTATGCCTCAGGTCCTAAGGGGCTTTCGTCCCGCATTCGATCGATGGTAGCCGCGCCTATCTAAGCGATTGGGAACGGCATTGCGACAGGGCCCCTGTCACAAAATGTTGGCAACCCCGGTTTTCTTCGGCGTTGTGACATTTGGAAACAGTGGATTGGACATCAATACGGGCTTTAGGAAGGCGAGAAGTTCGATCCTGCGCGCTTGCGTTCGCGACCGAAAGGGTGAAGATCGGGCCTTTCTTCCGCACCACAATGCCTGGAGCTGTAATGTCCATGAAATTCGATATCGCCTTTTCCGCCTCCGCCGTCATCGATGGAGGACTTGCGATTCAGCTCAAGCTTTCGGGAGATGCCGTAGCCGCCAGTGTCGCCGAAGTCGATCCGCAGGCTGTTGCGGTAAGGGCGGCGGGCATCGCCAAGTTCAAAGGCAAGGCGTTGTCGACGCTTGATATTCTGGCCCCGGCCGGATCGAAGGCCGATCGGCTTATCGTGCTGGGTCTCGGCAAGGCCGACAAGCTGACAGCCTACGACTGGCTGAAGGCGGGTGGCGTCGCGGCCGCTGCGGTCAAGACGATGGAGAAGGTGACGGTGTTCCTCGATGCACCCGGTGCCGACGTCGGCGCGGCCGAAGCTGCGGATTTCGCGACCGGCATGCTGCTGCGCGCCTACAAGTTCGATACCTACAAGACCAAGAAGAAGGACGACGACGAGGACAAGTCGCCGAAGACGGTGACCGTCACCATCGTAACCGCAAAAGCCGATGCGGCGACTGAGCAATTCGTCTCGGCGAAGGCCATTGCCGAGGGTGTGATTCTTGCCCGCGACCTGGTCAATCTGCCGCCCAACGTGCTTGGCCCGATCGAGTTTGCGCAGAAGGCGAAGGATCTGGAATCGCTTGGCGTTGACGTGGAGATCCTGACCGAGACCGAGATGACGGAACTCGGCATGGGCGCTCTGCTCGGCGTCGCCCAGGGCTCTTCCCGGCCACCGCGGCTGGCGATCATGACCTGGAACGGCGGCACGCCGGGAGATCAGCCGGTCGCCTTTGTCGGCAAGGGTGTCGTTTTCGATACCGGCGGCATCTCGATCAAGCCGAGCCTCGGCATGGAAGACATGAAGGGCGACATGGGCGGAGCTGCCGCCGTGACCGGCCTGATGCACACGCTCGCCGCTCGCAAGGCCAAGGCGAACGTGATCGGCATTATCGGCCTGGTCGAAAACATGCCTGACGGCAACGCCCAGAGACCCGGCGATATCGTCACCTCGATGTCCGGCCAGACGATCGAGATCGTCAATACCGATGCGGAAGGCCGTCTCGTGCTGGGCGATGCGCTCTGGTACTGCAAGGAACGCTTCAAGCCTCGCTTCATGATCGATCTCGCGACGCTGACCGGCGCCATCGTCGTCGCACTCGGCAACCTCCATGCCGGACTGTTTTCCAACGATGACGCGCTGGCGGACGAACTGACGCAGGCGGGCGAGACAAGCGGCGAGAAGCTTTGGCGCATGCCGCTTTCCAAGGACTACGACAAGATGATCGACAGCCGCTTTGCCGACATGAAGAACAGCGGCGGCAGGCAGGCCGGCTCGATCACCGCGGCGCAGTTCCTCAAGCGTTTCGTCGGCGATACGCCCTGGGCGCATCTCGACATCGCGGCAACGGCGCTCAATTCGCCGCAGAACGAGATCAACCAGTCCTGGGCATCCGGTTACGGCGTACGCCTGCTGGACGAACTTGTCCGCAGGAACTACGAGAACTGATGACCGAAGTACTGTTCTATCACCTGACCGAATCGAAGCTCGAAGATGCGCTGCCGGCGCTTCTCGAAAAGAGCGTCGAGCGCGGCTGGAAGGTGGTCGTTCAGACAGCCGAAGATGTGCGTCGGGATTTTCTCGACGCACATTTGTGGACGTTTCGCGATGACAGTTTTCTGCCGCATGGCACCGATGCAGCGCCGATGCCGCAGGAGCAACCGGTCCTGCTGACGGCGACTCCCGAGAACCAGAATGCCGCAACCGTGCGTTTCGTCGTCGACGGCGCCGAGCCGCCGCCGCTCGACCCCTATGAGCGCGTCGTCTTCATGTTCGATGGCTACGATCAGCTTCAGCTGGAAGGCGCGCGCGCCCAGTGGAAGAAGCTGAAGGGCGATGGACATGCGCTGACCTACTGGCAGCAATCGCCCGAGGGACGCTGGGTGAAAAAGGCCTGATCAGGCAAGGTCGGTCCGCGCAAAATCTCCGCCGACATAGAGAAGCGGCAGACCCGACTGGCGGGCGCCGGCATAGGAGAAGCAATCCCCGAAATTGAGCTTTGCCGGATGGCGGCCCTTGTCGTAGCGGGCGAAGGCGTCTATGGCGGCAGACGAGACATCGTAGGATGCTGGCAGGACAGAAATCTCGAAGCGTTCGACGAAGCGCTGTACCAGCAGCTTTGTTTCTTCGGGTTGCCTGCCAAGCCGGGTCGCCAGCACAGTCGCCGATTCGTAGATCACGGTCGGTCCCGTGCAAATCGACCGGCTCTCTGCCATGCGCCCCAGAAGCTCGTTTGCCCTGTCGCCGTCGATCAGGATTTCAACGACGACCGAGCTATCGATGAACATCGTTCTCGCCCCACATCTCGTCGAGATAAGCCTTTTCATCAAACGGGGGCAGCGACTCATTGGGTGGCATGTTGAAATCTTGCCTCAGCCGCTCCAACCGGTCTCGCAAAGCCTGCAGTCGTTCGCTTCGTGTCGTGTTGTCGGAGACAGGTTCAGTTCGTTGATGAACCTCTCCCACCACGCGCTCCAGCGCCTGGCGAACCGTATCCTCCTTGCTCGGAGCATTCAGGATTTTCTGCGCCTGTTCGGCAAGCGCATCGAGAACCGGGTCGGTGATATGAAGCGTCATGGTCATGCCTCACAGGGTTGCAAACGGACGGTAGTGTATCCGCGGATTTGGCACAACCGATGGCTTCCGCTCACGCCTTCACGATCGTCTCGCGCAGAAAACTGTAGCCCATTGCCAATCGCGCCGCCTGTTCAAGCGTATCGCCGGCGCCGCCGTGGCCGCCCGAGCCGTATTCGTGAAACAGAGGACGATGCCCGGCGTCGATCAGTCTCTTGGCAAAGCGGCGGGCATGCGATGGATGCACGCGGTCGTCGTTCGTCGAGCTCTCGATGTAGATCGGCGGATAGGTCACCTCAGTCGCGGGGTCGATATTGTGGAGCGGCGAATAGGTCAGCATCGCGGCAAGCTCTTCCGCGACGTCAGGGTTGCCGTATTCGTCCATCCAGGCCTTGCCGGCTGGGAAGACGTGGAAACGCGACATGTCGATGACGGGGACCGAGGTCCAGATTGCGCCGAAATCTTGTGGATAGCGCGTTGCCATGACAGCGGTCAGAAGACCGCCATTGCTGCCGCCATGGCAGGCGATGCGCGACGGTTTTGTGATGCCACGTGCGACAAGATCGCGGGAGACTGCGACGAAATCCTCGAACGCCTTGTGACGGCCCTTGCCCTTGGCGACCGTGTGCCAGTCGGGGCCGAATTCCGCGCCGCCGCGGATATAGGCCTGTACATAGGCGCCGCCATGCTCGAGCCAGACGCCGGTATTGCCCGAGTAGTAGGGAGCAAGCGGCCAGCCGAAACCACCATAGCCATACATCAGGACCGGCAGTTCGCCCTTCTCCCACGTCTTCGGATAGACGATGTGATAGGGGATTTTCGTCCCGTCTTCCGATGTCGCCTGCAGAAGCTCGGACTGCATCCCTTGCGCATCGAAATAGGCGGGAGAGACGCCTGTCGGAACCAAATCGGGCAAGCGGGCGCGATCCGTCAGGTCGAGACGCCATGTCCCGTAAGGCTGCAGGAAGCCCTGGCCGATGACGGTCAGGATTTCCTCGCCGCGCGTGAGGTCGGCATCGAGCGTGCGGAATCCGACGGTCTGCAGAGTGGACGGCAGCTGCAGTTCCTGCGGCTGCGCATCCGGTTTCGTGAGGTCGATCAGGAATAACCGCGGCACCATCACGTCGCTGACGACGAATGCGCCCCAGGTCTTGAACAGCGTGAACTGAGTGACGGTCTGCCCGTGTTCAGGGCTAAAGAGAACACGGGCAGCACCCAGCGGCTCATCCGAATACGGGATAAAATCCTGCAGGATCAGGCTGCCGGTCGGATAGCGCTCGTCACTCTTGGCGCGCCAGAGCAGATGGCGATGGTTGGCGGTGACATCGATCCTGTCGGGCAGATCGAGACGCGGGAGCGCACCTTGTCTATCGCGGACATGGACGCTCATCCGGTCGATCTCGTGGATGACGGTAAAGAACTCGATCGGCTTCTCGTCCGGTCCGCCGTTCCAGAACAGTGGATCGATGATCCCGCCGGTGGCCTGAACGTCGTCCGGGCCTGCCTCGAACAGGATCGGTGCATCTTTCGGATCCATGCCGCGCTTCAGCCGGCGGCCGACGCGGGGCCAGCCAGAGCGGGTGGCGGAGAATTCGTCGATCGACCCGAAATAGGCAATCTCGTCCGGGCCGATCCAGCTTGCATGGGCTCGCGCCACCGGCGTGTCGAAACCGCCCTCGACGACCGCCTTCGGCTCCGTGTCGAACTCCAGCAATCGCATCTGGTCGGATCCGCCGTCGGACAGGATGACGAGAACGCGGGTCGGCTCGTAAGGGGAGGTGACGGCGCCACTATAGATCCAGCGCTTGCCTTCAGTAACGCAAAAGGCGTCGAAATCGAAAATGGTTTCCCAGGCCGCGTCGTTGCGCGGCTCGTCTGCTGCCGGTAGTCGGCGCCAGAGACCGAGGGGATTGTCCTTGGTGCGATGAAAGTCGAACTGCCAGCGTCCGCGCCGCGCCGGCACGATCAGCCGGTCCTCGCGCTCAAACATCGCCTTCAGCGTGTCGCGGTCCGCTTCGAATTGGGGTGTTTCGAGCGCCTCGGCCGAGATTGCGTTCTGCTCGGCGATAAACGCGAGCGTGCGGGCGTCGTCGTCGGTTTCGAGATAAAGATCCATCGAAGGCCTCCTGTGTCTGCAGCCACTTAGCTAGGCATGCAGCGGAGTAGGGGCAACCGGATTTCGAAACTCAGCCGGCCATCGCCTCCTCGTATTCGGAAGACAGCATCAGCCATTGCTCTTCGGCGGCCGAGAGCTTGGCCGCGGCTTCGCCCCGTTCCTTGGCCTTGGTCGCGGCCTTTGCCGGCGTCTTTTCATAGAGTGCCGGGTCCGCAAGCTCTTTATCAAGCGCCTGAATCAGCTTCTCAAGCTTGGCCGTCAAGGCCTCGGCATCGTTGATCTTTTTGCGCAAGGGGGCGAGCGAGGCACGCCTTTCCGCACTCGCCTTACGCTGTTCGACCTTCGATGCCGAATCGTCAATCAGCTGCGGTTTTTCTTCTTTTTTTTTACCGGAACTGACAATCAGGTCGCGGTATTCTTCGAGATCTCCCTCGAAGGTTTGCACCGTGCCGTTGTTGACGAGCCAGAGACGATCGACCGTCGCCTCGATCAGATGCCGATCATGGGAGATAAGAATGACCGCGCCCTGATAGTCGTTGAGTGCCTCGATCAGGGCTCTTCGGCTGTCGATGTCCAGATGGTTGGTCGGCTCGTCGAGGATGAGAAGGTTCGGCGCGTGGAAGGCGGCGAGACCCATCAGCAGGCGAGCCTTTTCGCCGCCCGACAGATCCTTGGCGGGTGTCGACATCTTTTCTGTCGCAAGCCCCATCTGGGCGACGCGGGCGCGGACCTTGCCTTCCGGGACTGACGGCATCAGGCGGCGGACGTGCTCCACGGGAGAATCACCCGGGACGAGGTCGTCGAGCTGGTGCTGGGCGAAGAAGCCGATCTTCAGGCTTGGCGCGAGTTTCAGTTCGCCGCTTTCGGCGGCAAGCCGGCCGGCGATGAACTTGGCGAAGGTGGACTTGCCGTTGCCGTTCGAGCCGAGGAGGGCGATGCGGTCGTCATGGTCGATCCGGAGCGTGATGTTCCTGAGGATCGGTTTGCCCGGCTCGTACCCGACGGCACCGTTCTGCACCGAGATGATCGGCGAGGCGGGTTGCTTTTCGGGCTCGGGGAAAGTGATCGGCTGGACATGATCCTCGATGACAGAGGCGACCGTTCCCATCCGCTCCAGCGCCTTGACGCGGCTCTGCGCCTGCTTGGCCTTGGAGGCCTTGGCCTTGAAGCGGTCGATGAAGGTCTGCAAATGCTTGCGGGCCGCATCGTTCTTCACCTTGGCCTTGGTCTGCAGCTCGTCGTTTTCCGCCTTCTGGCGTTCGAACTGGTCATAGCCTCCGCGATAGAAGGTAAGCTTCTTCTGGTCGAGATGGACAATCGACGTGACCGCATTGTTGAGCATGTCGCGGTCATGGCTGATGACGATGACAGTGTGCGGATAGCGGCGCACGTAATCTTCCAGCCAGAGCGTGCCTTCAAGGTCGAGATAGTTGGTCGGCTCGTCGAGAAGAAGCAGGTCCGGCTCGGCAAACAGAACCGAGGCAAGCGCCACGCGCATGCGCCAGCCGCCGGAAAACGACGAGGCCGGCCGCAGCTGGGCTTCCTGCGAAAAGCCGAGGCCGGCGAGAATGCTGGCGGCGCGCGCCTCCGCCGAATGGGCGTCGATGTCGACGAGGCGCATCTGGATGTCGGCAATCCGGTCCGGATCGGTGGCCGTTTCCGACTCGGTCATCAGTGCTGCGCGTTCCTTGTCGGCGGCGAGCACGATTTCCAGCAGCGAATCCTCGGTGCCGGGCGCTTCCTGAGCCACCTGTCCGAGCTTGGCGCTCTTCGGATAGGAGACCGAGCCGGTCTCCGAGCTGAGCTCGCCGGTAATCAGCTTGAACAGCGTCGATTTGCCCGCACCGTTGCGGCCCACAAGCCCGGCTTTGGTGCCGGCGGGCAGCGTCACGCTGGCATGGTCGAGGAGAAGGCGCCCGGCAATACGGGCGGAAAGGTCGGTAATGGTAATCATGGCCGCGGTTTTGGCCGAAACCGGGCGTGAAGGCAAGACGGCGGCCGTCGCGATTTGCGGGCATTGTGCGCTGCGAAGGGACAATCTCTCAAGGATCTCCCCCTGTTCCTCCGGGAACAGCCCTCCAGACCGCGCCCATCTAGGTTCGTCCCTGGCCACTCGGCCGAAGCATCCCTGACGGATGTTCGAACAAGGAGGGTTGAGAGATGAAGTTCTGGAAAGCGTCATGCCTGACACTTTTGGTGTCGGTTTCCTTTGCACCGACAGGCGCATTCGCCGATGACCGGTTCACCTGCTGGGCGCCGACCGCGGCGCAGGCGGCCTTTACCGCAGACTACTGGACGGACGAGCGCCGTCGCAATGCAATCCCCGCTCCCGGCCTACTGCCGGAGAGCGGCATGCCAGGTGGCGACGTACATTCCCTCGAAGGTACCGAGGTCAAGCTGGCACCGATCAAGGAGGCTCCGTTCAAGTTCGGTGGCAAGCTGTTCTTTAGCCTAGGCGGAATCGATCAAGCGGCCAGCGCCCAGTTCGTCTCCGACGACAAGATCATTATCGGGGCGGCACACGCCATGTGGCTGAATGGAGACCAGGCCAGCAACGTGGTGTTCTATCCGGGTTATGACGGAGCGCCGGGCGAGGCTTATCCTATCGAAATGGCGTCCGTCCTGACGGCGTGGACGAAGATACCGCAAGTCCCGGGCCTTGCCGCGGCCGCAGTCGATTACGCGGTCATGCGCAGTACCAAGGCCTCGACGTCTGGAAAATTCCAGCTGCGTCTCGCTAAGGTGCCTGAGAAAACCGAACTCACCCTGATGGGATATCCCGGACGGCTGGATGGTGGCGAGTACATGTTCTTGGAGGACCCGTCGATCAGCGTCAGCGATGCGACGGCTTACGAGGCAAAGCCGCATCCGATGTACGGCGGCGGTGCCAGTGGCGGCGCGTGGTTCCTGCCGGCTGAGAACAAGGCTTTCGAAATCTTCAGCGTCGTGTCGAATGGCAGCCCTAGTAACGTCAAGGGGCCGCATTTCACGCATGAGACCGAGGAAATGATCGAGTACGTCAAGGGTGGCTGCAAGTAGCGATCGCAAAAGGGCAGGCGACCTGCGCGACGGAACTCAAAATCCGTCGCGCTCGGCGTCGCGGCCTGGACCACCCTGTCAATTGTCGGTCGCCCCCTCGCGCGACATGATCTTCAGCGATCGGTAGTCGAGGATGATCAGGCGGCCGCGCCGCATGCCGAGCACGCCGTCGCCCTTCCAAGCCTGAAGCTGCGCGTTCACTCGTGGGCGGCTGGCATTGATCAGTTGCCCCATTCTCTCCTGCGATATCGCTCTGTCGATCAGCAGCCCCTCCGCTGTGCTGCGGCCGTGCAGGCGGGCGAGATCGACGAGAAGACGCGCAAGCCTGGTCTGCAGCGTATGCAGTGCCATGCCTTCGGCAAAGGCCATCGTCTTTCTGAGCTTGCGTGCGAATGTCTTCATCAGAAAAGCCGACATCTGGGGCATGCGGGTGATCTCACTGAATGCGCTGCGACGGACCACCATCACGCGGGTCTCACCGGCCGCGACCGCGTTCGCGAAGTGGGTGCAGCCGAGGGTGAGTTCGACATCTCCCAGAACGTCGCCGGCGCCGAGCTCGGCGAAGATCACCTCATGCCCATCCTCCGAGATGAAATAGAGGTGCACGCAACCGGACACGATGATCGACAGCGCGTCACAGGCCTGACCGCTGAAAAACAGCGTCTGGCCGTCCCTATAGAGCCGGCTCGCCGACCCCGACACGAGACGCGAGTACGTGTCGTCGTCGAGATCGTCGAACCACGCGGAATGTCGGATGTCGTTGTTGATCTTGGAGATAAGGTTCGATGTCATAAACCCACTCGGACGCTGAGGTGTCGCTTGCCGTCTGAGCCGTGATACGAATAAATGCAATCAAAAGTTGTTACATGCGTGACATTCTCCAGCGATAAATCATTCTAGGTTGTGCTCACGGCAGGAGTTGCCGTTGGTAGCCGAACGGACCGCTCGGTCCGGTCCGCATGTCGCGGCGGCAAGAATGTGAAAGAGGAGAGGTCAGCATGCGTGTTATGATGGGAAGGGAAGCGATCGAGATCTTCGAGAAACAGGATCTGGGGACGCCCTATACGCTTACGGTCATGAACGAGAACCCGAAGTTCCAGAGTTATGCGTTGTTCCAGACGATACCGGACGTGGTCGGCGCGTCTCAGAGCCCTTTGTCCCTGGCATGGATGATCGGCAACGCGGCCTCGGGCAGCCCGGAAAACCCGAGCATGTCGACATTCAGCTGGACGATCGACTACTCGATCAGCGCCGGTTACATCCAGGAACTCGGGTCGACGCTCAGCCCGCGGGCCTTTGCGACCGCCAGCAAATGCGACGTCATGCTCGAGGGTCTCAACAACGTCGCGATCACCTACCAGGGCGCGTTCCCGAACGGTGCTCCGGCGTTTCCGACAAATCCGACCGCCGGCCCGGCCGGTGTGTTTCTCGTGCGGGCGAACAACCTGATCCCGTCGGTTCTGCAGCAGGCCAGTGTCCGGATGTCGCTGAATGTGGGTCTTGCGATGGGCGGCAAACCGGCCGTCGCCGTACAGCTCGAGCCAAACCTCGACTACACGTTCACACCGAAGCCAAGCTATTTCATCATCGCCGGCTCGTTCATCGAGGGGCAGGTGATCGATACTGCCATCTCGTCTGCAGCGTTTCCGGTCCAGTTCGCTCAGGGCGTGACCAGAAAGACGATCCGCTTCACGCAGGAAAACCAGTTCGTTCCCGCCTGACGCCGACGCGATCGACTTTTTGCTGAAATGCAGGACGCGGCGCCCGGACGGGCCGCCGCGTCACTGTCGTATGGGGGATCGGTCGATGCGTTCAGGAAACGCGACGGCTTGGATCGCCGAAGATCGCCACGGTGTCGGTTCCGGCGCCTGAACCCTGGGCACGAAGACTTTCGAGTGCCGTTGCCGCATGCAGCTTGATCTGCTGCGGCGAGAATGCCTCGGTCGAGAGCGCCACGCCGGTCGACAGCCGCATGTGGGGGTAATGCCCTTCACCGGAACCTGCAAACACGAGGCTGTCGGCGATCGAAGTTACGAGTCGATCGGCGATCGCTTTTGCACCGCTCCGATCGACATCCTCGAACAGAAACGCAAAGCTGTCGGTCGCGGTCCGGGCCAGAAAGTCGTTCTTCTTGATCGCCTTGCGGAAAATCGCGGCGGCGCGCTTGACGATCCGGCCGGCAGTCACCTGGCCATAGGTCTGCGCCATCTCGCCGAGATCGACGAGGCGGACGACAAACAGCGCGGCCGGGCGGTGCTCGGCGGAAGGGGCGTAGAGGAGATCCAGCTTTTCCGCCAGCGCCACATGGTTGGGAAGCCCGGTCAGCCGGTCGGACAGAGAATTGGTTCGGGCCGCTTCCGCCAGATTGCTCGACATCAGCAGCCGGTCCGCGGCAAGCTCCAGAGATTTGGTGAGACCGATCTCGGCGGAGAGCGTTTCGCTTAGGTTCGCCTGAAGATGATCGAGCTCGGCCTGGATGTCGGCGAGACCGCTGGCACTTCCGCTCCGAAGGCTTTCGGCCGCCGTCTCTAGCGCACGCACGAAATTCTGCTTCTTCAGCGTGGCCTGGGCAATCGTGCCGACGAGATCGAGAACGCGTCTCGTTTCCTCGTCCCGGTTGGCGATCGATAGAACCACGAAGCCGGGAAGCTGGTAGCGCAGGCCGATCTCGTCGATCTGGGCCTGGGTAGCGCCGGCCGGAAGCGTGGCGACGTCGCGGGTAAGCGCCGGATCGGACCCCGACAGCGCTTCGTGGAACAGCGTGTAATTGCGAGGAAGACCGGCAACGTCCTGCTTTGCCATCTGCTGCGCTACGACAGCCAGGCTCCTGTCACGCGATTGCCGTGCATTGTCCGCCGACATGATCCACCTATTCCTTAGGGTCTCGTTACTGTCTCGTTTCAGGAAAACAGTACGCGAGATCGAGGGTTAAGAACGCCTGAAACGTTGGCTTTTGTCAGGCGTTTGAAGACGTCTCGTTGCGAATAAGGTTAAGGCTGAGTTCACAACCCCTATTTGTCCTAAAGCCGTATTACGTTAAACCTGCATCCACTGTTTTCCATGCCCGCGTAGGAAGGCGATCATATCGAGCACTACGGAGGGCTTGCCGAGCGAGGTGAGGATGGCGTGCACCTGTCCCCGGTGGTGGGTCTGGTGGTTGAAGAGATGGGCGAGAACAGGCGCCACTGGTTCGGTGACCTCCGTCGGAACGGTCACTGGCGTATAGGTGATGGTGGCACTGAGTGCGCCGTCGCTCAGCGACGTGAGATAGTCGGTGATACGCACATCTTCAGCGTCACGCGCCGTGCGCAGGTCAGAGAAATCCTCGAACAGAACGGCCCCCAGATCCGTCGGCGCCGTGCCGTCTCCGGTCAGGCGGCGCATCCAGATGCGGTCGGCAACGAGGATGTGGTTGAGCGTGCGGTGGACTGATCCGAAGAAGGCGCCACGATCTTCGCGGTATTCGGCGTCCGTCAGCGCGGCACAGGCATCGTAGACCTGTGAATTTGCCCAGGAATTGTAAGCGGCAAGCATCTGGAAATGGCGCAGCATTCAAAACGTCTCCGGTTGTTCACGTGTAATCATACCGGATTTGTCGGCCAACCCGAGGGGCAGGGGTTGATACCACCCATGAAATTTCCTGACTGGATTTGTGGGGCTTGCCATCCCATCATGTGCGGTGAGTGACAGATCAGGAGCCCATGATGACACGCATTCTCTATTCCCTCTGCGGCGCTGACGCGCACCGGCCATTTTCGCCGCATGCGTGGAAGGTGGTAATGGCGCTCAAGCACAAGGGGCTCGACTACACGGAGCAGCCGACACCGTTTACGCAGATCCCCAACCTGGAGAACGGGTTTTCCAAGACCGTGCCGATCCTGCGGGACGGAAGCGAACTGATCCGTGACAGTTTCGACATCGCGGTCTATCTAGACGAGCGCTATCCCGACCGTCCGACCCTGTTCGGCGGGGAAGGCGGCAAGGCGCTCTCCCGGTTTGTCGAGGGTTTTTCGCAGACGGTGGTACACGGCGCAATCGCAAGGATCGCAATCAAGAGCGTGCACGATACGCTGGGGCCGGCCGACCAGGCCTATTTCCGCAGCAGCCGCGAGGCCATATTCGGCCGGTCGCTGGAAGAGGTCGCCGCCGACCGGCAGAGGGAAATCGACACCTTCGCCGAGAAACTGAAGCCGGTTACGCACACGCTGAAATTCCAGCCTTTCCTTGGCGGCGAGGCGCCGCTGTTTGCCGACTACATTCTCTTCGGCGCGCTGCAGTGGCTGCGGGTGACGGATGGTGCCGACGTGCTGGGCAAGGACGGCCTGCTGGCTTCGTGGTTCGAGCGTCTGCTCGACCTTCATGACAGCGCAGGACGCGTTGTGACGGCTGCGTGAAATTAGGCCCATCCCCCTTGTTTCCGGCGAAAGGGGCGGTTAAACACCGCCCACTTTCCGTGGAAACAAAGGATGAGACCAATGGCGATTGAACGCACGTTTTCGATGATCAAGCCGGACGCAACGAAGCGCAACCTGACCGGCGCCATCACCAAGGTATTTGAAGACAACGGCCTGCGCATCATCGCATCCAAGCGCGTCTGGATGAGCAAGCGCGAAGCTGAAGGCTTCTACGCCGTTCACAAGGAACGTCCTTTCTTCGGCGAACTCGTCGACGGCATGACGTCCGGCCCGACCATCGTTCAGGTTCTCGAAGGCGAAGGCGCCATCCTGAAGAACCGCGAAATCATGGGCGCGACCAACCCGGCCAACGCCGACGAAGGCACGATCCGCAAGCAGTTCGCCCTGTCGATCGGTGAAAATTCGGTTCACGGTTCGGATGCTCCGGAAACCGCTGCCCAGGAAATCGCTTACTGGTTCGCCGAAACCGAAATCGTCGGCTGATTGCTGACGGATCGGTTCGATCTAAAAAAGGCCGGGGCATTCGCTCCGGCCTTTTTTGGTGTTTGCGGCAAGGTCATGGAGTCGCCGGGCAGCCGGTTCGCCCGGAGAAGTCGGTCGAGCCATCGGCCTTGAACATGTCGGGGTTGGGTGTGTAGGCCGGGCCGACGACCAGCGGTGCCGCCGGTATCACAGACTGATCGACATCCGACGTCACGGTGGTTTCGATCACCTGCAGCACCTCGCCGGACGCGCCTCTCAGCGTGATGGCCACGCGGTAGGGCCTGTCCTTCCGGACGCACTGGACGAACGGGCTGGCAAGCGTGAGCACATCGTCGACATCGAGAACTTTCTCTTCGGTGAAAAGCGCCGGTCCGCCCTGCGGATCTTCGAATTCCGCTCTAGCGCGGCTTTCCTTAGGGGTGGCGGCGACCTTTCGAAGCGTGACGAGGTAGTTAGCGGTAGCCACCCGGTAGTTGAAGACGAAAATCCGGCCGGACAGTTCGAAATACACACCTTCCGACGGTCGCTGGCAGCCAGTCACAATCAGGCCCATCATGCAGAGCCCGGCTGATATCGCTGCCCTCCACATCATGACGGGTCTCCAGCCGAAGGTCCGCCATCGCGGCTGCGGCGATAGTGGCGGTTCGCCTTCACGCGGTTGCCGCAGACGGTCATGTCGCACCAGCTTCTGCTGCGGTTGCTGCTTCGGTCGATAAACAGCCAGCCGCAATTGCGGCAGCTCTTGAGGCGGGAAATCTGATCGTCGCCAAGAAGCCGCAAGGCCGAGCGAGCGGTGGCAGCCTCGAGCGAGCCGGTGCCGGTTCCGCGCAACGCCACAGCCGCCGCGCCAAGCAGATCCGCCAGTTTGTGCGGGTCATCCTCGCCATCCGCTCGAGCACGGAAATACCGGTCGATCGCCTCCCGAAGCACGAGGAAATCGGCGCGTCTTTCCGCGGCGACTGGCGTCACTTCTCCAAACAACGCCCGCTCCGCCGAGAATTCTCCGGCCGCCTCGGGAAAGGCATCCATCTGCTGCGGAGAGGCGAAGCGATCAATGCGGCGTGACGGATCGATGCGCAGTATGACGCTGTTGGCGACATCGAGCGCCAAGGCGCCACCGACGAAACGATGCGGGGTCCAGGTGAAATCCATCCCAGAATTATAACTGGTGTAACGCGGTTTACCAGTTATATTCGTGTCATCCTTTTGGGGTTTGCCGATGGCCTATCTGCTCCAGCAATTGGCGAATGCTGTGCCGCTGTCGGTACTCTACGCAACGCTTGCCTTCGGCTACGTGATCGGCTTTGCGCTGACGAAGCGCGCAGACATCGCCTATGGCACCATCTTTGCTTTTTCCGGCCATCTCTACGTGTTGTTCGCGCAGCTCGGCTGGGACGAGTTCTGGCTTGTCCTGCCGGCGGCACTGGCGATGGGGGCGGGCGCGGCGATCGTCGGCGGCGTCGCGACCGGGATCGTGGTCGGCGGGCTGACCCTGCGGTTGATCGAAAGGCATGCGCGCAACGCGCCGATCGTCGCCGCGCTGGGCGTGCTGCTGGTGCTGATGGAGGGCGCTCGGCTTGCCTCCGGCTCCCGGGAGATCTGGCTGTCGCCGTTTCTGAACCGTGCCGTTCCGCTCTGGGCGGGTCACAGTTTCGCAATAACCCTGACGCTGATCCAGTTGCTTAATACCGGCCTGATGCTGGCAATGATCGCGGCCGGCTGGCTGGTAATTGATCATACAAGCCTCGGGCGCATCTGGCGGGCGGTGGCCGACGACAAGATTGTGGCCCAACTCTGCGGCATCAGTTCCCGTCTGGTATTCGTCCTCGCCTACGCGGCAGCATCTCTGTACGCCTCCGTCGCAGGCGTGTTGGCGACCTCGTATTACGGAACGATGGACTTCGGCGCCGGGTTGCTGATCAGCATCAAGCTCGTCCTGATTGCTGCAGCCGGAGGCCATTCGCATCCGCTGCGGTCGGCAGCCGGTGCCGCCGCTGTCGGTTTCGCCGAAACACTGTGGAGCGGTTACGGTCCGATCCTGTGGCGGGATTTCGCCATCGGCCTGGTGCTGGTTGCGGTTCTTGTCATCAGCCGGCGGGAAAGGGTGGTCCTGTAAACCTCAGCGCCAACGGTCGCGTGCGGTATCGTCGGCGTCTTTGGCATCGACCCAGGACCGGGGCGAACCATCAGCCGCGTGTTCCTTTTTCCAGAACGGCGCCGATGTCTTCAGAAAATCCATTACGAAATTGGCGCCGTCGAAGGCTGCCTGGCGATGCGAGGCGACGGCAATGACCAGGACGATGTTGGCCCCGGGGGCAATCTTGCCGTAGCGGTGGATGGCGGTCAGTCCGAGAAGCGAAAAGCGGTCGATGGCAAGGAGGGCGATGCGGTTCATCTCGGCTTCTGCCATGCCCGGATAATGCTCGAGCTCCAGCGCCGAGAGCGCTCCCTGCTCGTCGCGGCAAAGACCGCTAAAGCTGACCACCGCGCCGATATCCATGCGGCCGGCAGTGAGGAGATCGATCTCCGATTGCAGATCGAAATCGTCGGTCTGGACGCGGATCGTGGGCATCGTCATCAGATTGTCTTCCGTTTACCCGCCTGTCATTGGGGGGAAAATGCCGATCTCTCGTGCTCCGGCGATCTTTTCAAAATGCTCCACATGCTCCTGGTCAATCGCGACGCGAATGACCTCGGGATATTGCAGCGCGTTCTCGTATTCCTCGCCGAGCGTCTTCAGGTGATTGAGGAGATCACGCGCGGTAACGACCTCAGGCGGCAGGTCGAGATCCTCCTCGGTCTTGCCGATTCTCTCGCGCACCCAGGCGAAATAGACGAGTTTTGTCATCCCTCGTCATCCACGAGATGCTTGAGACCGGCGCGGAAATAGTCGTAGCCGCTGTAGAAGGTGAGGGCCGCGGCGACCCAGAGAAGGCCGATGCCGATCTGCGTCGTGAACGGCAGGAACTTGTCGCCGGCAGGTCCGGCCAGCAGGAACGCGATCGACACCATCTGGATCGTCGTCTTCCACTTGGCGATGCGGGTCACCGGCACCGAGACCTTGAGCGCCGCCAGATATTCACGCAGGCCCGAGACGAGAATTTCGCGGCAGAGAATCGTGATTGCAGCCCACAGCGACCAGCCGGCAATCGTCTGGTCGGCAGCAAGCAGCAGAAGCACGGCGGCAACCAGAAGCTTGTCGGCGATCGGATCCAGCATGCGGCCGATATTCGAGGTCTGGTTCCAGATACGGGCCAGATAGCCATCCAGATAGTCGGTCAGCGACGCCACGACGAAGATCCAGAATCCGGCCCAGCGGGCAAAATCCGAACTTTCCAGCTTTCCTTCGATGAAGAAGCACAGAACGATCACCGGTACGGCAAGGATGCGCGCATAGGTCAGAAGATTGGGAATGTTGTACGCGCGGGAAGCCATGATGGACCTGTGCTTGAGGGTTGCCTCTAGTTGAGGTTTCGAGACGCCAGCGTCAACAGTTTTCGCGGCTTTTTTACAGTTGGTTGAGATGCATACGCTGTTTTGATGACCCATGCATGTCGTTCATCGTCATCCACTTCGGCTCTCGTGGAAGTGATTATAGACCTGTTTGGCCACCGCTTCGGAAATTCCTTCGACCGCCATCAGATCGTTGAGACCTGCGCGGGACACGGCCTTTGCGGTGCCGAAATGCTGCAGCAGCTTGCGCTTTCGGCCCGGCCCGATGCCGGCGATTTCGTCGAGCGGGTTCTTGATCATCTCCTTTTTGCGCCGGGCCCGGTGCGAGCCGATCGCGAACCGGTGCGCTTCGTCGCGCATGCGCTGGACGAAGTAGAGGACGGGATCGCGTGGCGGCAGAGAAAAATCGCTGCGGCCATCGGCAAAGAAGCGTTCGCGGCCGGCATCGCGGTCGACACCTTTGGCCACCCCGATCGCCGTCACCACGTCTCGGATGCCAAGTTCGTCGAGGATGGTGCGCACAGCCGTCATCTGGCCCTGGCCGCCATCAATCAGGATGACATCGGGCCATGCCGGAAACGCGGCATCGTTGATGTCATCGCTGGTCGCCTCGACGGGTTTCGGCGTCGAGATGCTGCGATCAGGAATGCCTTCTTCCTTGATCAGTCGCGAGAAGCGCCGGGTCATGACCTCTCGCATCATGCCGAAGTCGTCGCCGGGGGTGATGTCGGTTGATTTGATGTTGAACTTGCGGTACTGGCCCTTCACAAATCCTTCCGGACCCGCGACGACCATGCCGCCGACGGCATTGGTGCCCATCATATGCGAGTTATCGTAGATCTCGATGCGCCGGGGCTGGTAGGGCAGGCTGAAAGTTTCGGCGAGACCCTTGAGAAGGCGCGCCTGCGACGATGTTTCGGCCAGCTTGCGGCCATGTGCTTCGCGCGCATTGGCAGCGACGTGATCGACGAGATCGCGCTTTTCGCCACGCTGCGGCACCAGGATCGAGACCTTGTGTCCCGCCTTTTCGGAAAACGCGAGCGCCAGCAGTTCCTGCTCCTCGACCGTTTCCGACAGCAGGATCTGCTTGGGAACCGGCTTGTCGTCATAGAACTGCGCGAGAAACGCGTTGAGGACTTCCGCTCCCGCCATCTGCGGATCGGCCTTCGGGAAATAGGCGCGGTTGCCCCAGTTCTGGCCGGTGCGGAAGAAGAACACCTGGATGCAGGTAAGCCCGCCTTCGTGTTGGATGGCGAAGATATCGGCTTCCTCGACGCCGGCCGGATTGATGCCCTGGTGGCTCTGGACGTGGCTGAGCGCTGCCAGCCGATCGCGATAGATTGCGGCGCGCTCGAAATCCATGTCTTCGGAGGCTTCCGACATCTGCCTGGCGATGACGGTCTTCACGTTCTGGCTCTGGCCCGAAAGAAAGTCCGAGGCTTCCTTGACGAGCTCGGCATAGCCCTCGTCGCTGACTTCATGGGTGCAGGGGCCGGAACAGCGTTTGATCTGATAAAGAAGACAGGGACGCGTGCGGCTCTCGAACACGCTGTCTGTGCAGGTGCGCAGCAGGAACGCACGCTGTAGCGAGTTGATCGTGCGGCCAACGGCAGACGCCGATGCGAACGGTCCGAAATACTGGCCTTTGCGGGCGCGGGCGCCTCTGTGTTTCATCAGGGCAGGGGCACGGTGATCGCCGCTGATGAGAATGTATGGGAACGACTTGTCGTCGCGCAGCAGAACGTTGAACCGCGGACGTAACCGCTTGATGAGGTTCGCTTCAAGCAGCAGCGCCTCGGTCTCCGTCCGCGTCGTGACGAATTCCATATGCGTGGTTTCGCGCACCATGCGGGTGAGGCGGTTGGAATGCAGTCGGCCCTGCGCATAATTGCTGACGCGTTTCTTGAGGCTCTTCGCCTTGCCGACATACATCACGTCGCCGGCCTCGTTGAACATCCGGTAGACGCCCGGCGCGTTCGGAAGGTGCTTGACGAACTCGGCGATCAGGTCGGCGCCCTTGAGGCCCGTGTCGTGGCGGACAGCCTCGTTCCAGTCGATGGACGTGGTGATAGCCGCAGCGACCGCTTCCGGTGCCAGGGCATCGTCGTCGTCTTCTTCGTTTCCGTCATAAAGAACGCCGCCATCGGGCACATTCTTCGCGTTCATCGCATGTCTCCGCCGGCAGAATCAGTTCAGACGACTATTTCTGCGGGCTCATCTCGTCTTTGTGATCATCCAACCCGAAGAAATCGGCGACTCGGGGCTGAAGCTGTTCACCAACAGATAGTGTTTTGCCGGCAGCTTTGGAAGCGTGCCACCACGCCTGCATTTCTCTCTCAGCAAACGTGCTCGCGGGGTCCTGGAAGCGAATACGGCAGGAATTCGGCCTCGTTTCGACCGGAAATGACGATTTGCAAGTAGGAGTTCTGCAGGATGCTGTGATGGCGTTGATGCGTTGCTCGGCTAAATTTGAGTTAAACTCGAATAAAGGAGGCTAAATCTCGCGCCTCTCGGAGTCGTGATATGTGTCGAGGCTGTTTGACAGCGTTTGTTCGCAATGTTAAGAAACGATCAAGAAATGTAAAATGCTCTATAGTGCGATTAACGTCTGATTATCCTTAACGATATACCTGTGGCGATGAAGCAACATCGAAATTTAGCCGTCTAGCTGCCACAAACAATTCACATTTCGGCTCTTTCAATTCCTCAATTGCCCCCCAAATTCGTCCTCAGCCAGCAGGGAACAAAGCTGTCGTCAACTCTGTTGATGTGACACTTGCCCGGCAGCCTACAGCGCCGATACCCGAAAGGGTGCGCAGGGACGTTGTAGCAATTAGGAATACTCGTGTCGGACCTTCCGAAACCCGAAGTGGTTTTTGAGCCGATGCGCCAAACGGAGAAAAAGGTATGCGTATTCTCGTCGCGACTCTGATGGCCTCGGCTGCCAGCTTTATTGCAATTTCCTCGGCCAGCGCTGCTGACGCCGTCGACCAGATCCCTGCAGCTCCTATGGCTGTTGAAGAAGTCGCACCGGCCGCTACGTGGCAGGGCTTCTACCTCGGCGCCACCGGTTCCTACGACTGGGGCCGTTTCGGCGGTGGCGACTACAATGCCAAGGGTGCAGGCGGCGGTGCTTATACCGGTTACAACTGGCAGAGCGGCCAGGTTGTGTACGGTATCGAAGCTGACGTCGGCTACAACGGCCAGGACGGCAGAACGTCCGGCGGTTACCGTGGCGAAGCTGGCTGGGACGGTTCGGTCCGCGGCCGCGTCGGTTACGACCTCAACCCCTTCCTGATCTACGGTACGGCTGGTGTCGCGCTGCAGAACAACGAACTCAAGGATGCAACGTCGTCTGACGACAAGACATCCGTTGGTTACACGGTCGGCGTCGGTGCTGAAGCATTCGTCACCAGCAACATCACGACCCGTATCGAATACCGCTACACGGACTTCGCAGCCAAGGACTACAGCCTCGACAGCGGCAACGTCTCCAAGGGCTTCGACGATCACAGCGTTAAGGTCGGTATCGGCGTAAAGTTCTAATAAGAACAACAAAAAGCCGGGAGCGTTTCCCGGCTTCTCATCTAAAAGCCCGTTGTCACCAACGGGCTTTTTTATGCGTGGTTTTCGGTCGGTATAAAGGTCAGTCCATCTGGATATTGGCGTTCTTGACGACCGGGGTCCATTTTGCGAGTTCGGCTGTCACGTGTTTGCCGAGTTCCTCCGGGGTAGACCCGACGATCTTGGCGCTGAAATCCTTCATCCTCGCGACAACTGCCGGGTCCTGTAGCGCCTTGTTGGCGGCGTCGTTCAGTTTTGCGACCACTTCAGGCGGCGTGCCGGCCGGTGCGAACAGGGCGTTCCAGGTGTAGGTCTCGTAACCCGGTACCGTCTCGGCAATCGTCGGCACGTCCGGGAAAGAAGCTGCCCGCTCGGCAGTGGTGACGCCCAGTGCCTTCAGAGTTCCCGCCTTGATATGCGGAGACGAGGAGGGCAGGTTGTCGAACATGATCGAGATCTGGTTGCCGATCAGGTCGTTGAGGGCAGGACCCGCGCCCTTGTATGGGACATGCTCCATCTTGACGCCGGTCATCGCCTTGAACAATTCGCCCGAGAGATGCAGCGGCGTGCCGTTGCCAGACGACGCGTAAGAATATTTCTCCGGCTCCTTCTTGAGGAGCTCCACCAGTTCCGCCACCGTGTTGACCGGCAGTTTCGGATTGATGACCAGAACGTTCGGCACGATGACCAGTAGCGAGACGGGCGCAAAATCCTTCTCGGGGTCGTAGGGCTTCTGCTTCAGGATCAGCGGGTTGAGCGCGTGGGTCGCAACCGTGCCCATCAGGATTGTGTAACCGTCCGGCTCCGCACGCGCGACGCGGTCAGCCCCGAGATTGCCGCCGGCACCGGCGACGTTTTCAACCACGATCTGCTGGCCGAGGATATCGCCCATCTTCTGCGCCACGACTCGACCGACAACATCCGTCGATCCGCCGGCTGCAAACGGCACGACGAGGGTGATCGTCTGGTCGGGAAACGACTGGGCCGCAGCCCCGGTGGCTGAAAGTCCCAGTGACATCAGGGACAGGGCCGAGCCTGCAAGGACTACGGAAAGGCGCAGGGCGGTTCGCCGCGTCAACGCTGATCGCTTCATGAAATTCCTCCGAATTGCTTCAAACGGCCTCCCGCCGTTCTCGTCATAGTAGCGGAGGAAAACCGGAGGGCAAGCGTTTCAATTGCTTGTGCAAATGGGAGAAGGTCTCGAACGACCGGCAGGTTGTGCCGGGATCCGCGGCAACCCAAGAGTTCTAGGGCGGCCGCGGACCTCATTCGGTTCAGGCGTAGGGCTTCATTTCCATATAGGCCGGAAAGCGCTTGGAGAACGTGTCAGGCCAGGAGGCGAGTTCCGGACGACCTTCGGCCCACTGGCCGTTAAAGCGCAGGTCGAGATAACCGATCATAGCGGCAAGCGCGAAATGGCCACCATGCAGCTTCTTGCCGGTCTTCGGCAGGTTCTTTTCCAGATAGTCCAGCCCGCGCACCACCTTGTCCCACTGCTTGTCGATCCAGGGCTGGTGGACCTTTTCCTCCTCGCGCGAGCGACGCTCGTAGACGATCGCGAGAAGGCTATCGGTAATGCCGTCGCAGAGCGCTTCGAGCACTTCCGCCTCGGTCCGCTTCACGTCCTTCTTCGGGTAAAGCTTGCCGCCGGAGTGACGATCGAGGAAGTGCATGATCGCGACGCTGTCATAGACCGGCGGCTCGTTCTTGCGGATCAGAACCGGGATCTTCCCGAGCGGATTGTTGTCGATGAGTTCGGGAGGCGCCGCATTCGTGTCGGTCTTTTCTTCGGTCACGTCGAGACCGAGATGGCGGGCGGCCATGCGAACTTTGACGGAGTAGGGCGAGGCCGGGGAGTGGAGGATCTTCATCGGTATGTCCTTGTTCTGATATCGAGGGCCGCTGGTGTCATCTTGAGCAAGCGGATTTCAGCGGGCCGGAGGAAGCGTAACCTGGCCAATCCGGCAGCCTCGGCGGTCGACCTCCGCGCAATCGCGAAACTGTAGATCCTTGCTACGGCAGATACGAATTTCATCGAGCTTTTCGCCCTCACAGCTCGCAGCGATACCGCGGCGGGAAAGACCCGGGTTGGCGGAAATGAAGGCCTGCTCGATGGCATCTGGGGAAAGCTTAAGCGGGCTTTGCCCGCCAGCAAGGTCCGCCGGAAGTTTGACGTGCTCAAAAGCCTTGCGGACAGTGTCGAAATAGGTTGGCTGGTCGAGGCCGGTGCAGCTTCCATGCTTGCGCCACTGGTGACCGATCAGGCCCATCGACGGCATGATGTCGAACAGTTTCTCACCAAGCTGGCGCGGCACGCGATCGGGTTCCGACGATCGGCAGAAATCCGGAAAACCGGTTTCGTATTGCGGCCAGAGCCCGTGTACGACGAAGCGGAAACGTTTGTCGGTGCCGCATTGCTGCCGGTTTCGGCCTCCGTCATCGGACGCGCAGAAGGTCGGCGACCAGGACAGGGAGAGGACGTAGAAATCGAAAGCGCCCGCACGGTCCTCGGAGCCTTGCTGGCTCCGGTTGCGCTGCCGATCCTGCGCCGTCGACGCAGTAGTGAAGGCGAGAAGGACGACGAGGCCTGCAAGGGCGGCGAACAAGCGTTTCATGGTGGGCGGCCTCCAGTCGCGCCGCACCATGAAAGGGATGCGCCGACGGGTCAAGCCTCGGCGTCGGTGTGTTCACCTCTTATCCAGAAGCATCGCTGCGAGGCGTAACGATCCTGTGCCAGCGCCGTCTTAATCGCGGGCAGGATCGTATGCAGCTCATCCTTGAGCGTGAAAGGCGGGTTGACGATGACGAGGCCCGAGCCGTTTAGGCCGACAAGATCGCGGTCGCTTTTCACGGTCAGCTCGACGCAGAGCATTTTGGGGATATCCAGCGCGTTCAGCTGCTCGTGGAAGTCCTTGATCGGCGCGCCCTTCTTCATCGGGTACCAAAGGCAATAGGTACCGCCGGAGAACTTGCGATAGGCATTGGCGAGACCCCTGACCATCCGGTCGTATTCGCCTTCTTCCTCGAAGGGCGGATCGATCAGCACGATGCCGCGCTTTTCCTTCGGCGGCAGATGCGCACCGAGCGCCAGCCAGCCGTCGAGTTCGGTCACACGTGCCTGGTAGTCGCCTTCGAACAGGCGCGACAGGCGGGCAAAATCTTCCGGGTGCAGTTCCATTGCCGAGAGACGGTCCTGCGGGCGAAACAGCATGCGCGCGAGTTTCGGCGAGCCGGGATAGAACTTGACGCCACCCTTCGGGTTCAGTTCCTTCACGGCACCGAGATAGGGCGCAAGGATTTCGGCCACTTCGGGAGAAAACTCGGCATCGACCAGCTTGCCGATGCCGTCGAGCCATTCGCCGGTCTTCTGCGCTTCTTCGGAGGATAAGTCGTAAAGCCCGATGCCCGCATGCGTATCGAGGAAGCGGAACGCCTTGTCCTTGTTCTGTGCATAAAGAACGAGCCGCGACAGGACGGCGTGCTTGAGGACGTCGGCGAAATTGCCTGCGTGGTAGATGTGCCGATAGTTCATCTCAGCTTGTGTCTCGCTTGAATAAAATTGATGCGCTGCAAATGGCCCTTTTTGCAGCCGTCGCCATGCCATATAGAAAAGCCATGAACGTTGCGACCCCCATTCCCGAAAGCCCCGTCGTCGGTCACACTTCCGTCGGCCATACCGTCTGTCCGCATGACTGTCCGAGCGCCTGCGCGCTGGATGTCGATCTGACCGCGGATGGCAGGATCGGTCGTGTCCGCGGCTCGTCCGACAACAGCTACACGGCCGGCGTCATCTGCGCCAAGGTCGCGCGCTATACCGAGCGCATCTATCATCCCGGCCGCCTGATGGTGCCACAGCGCCGCATGGGTGCCAAGGGCGAAGGGCTCTGGCAGGAAATCTCCTGGGAAGCGGCGCTTGACGAGATCGCCGACGCTTTCGTCAAGGCCGAAGCGAAGCACGGGTCCGAAGCGGTCTGGCCCTATTTCTACGCGGGAACGATGGGGCAGGTGCAGCGCGATTCGATCGAGCGCCTTCGCCATGCCAAGAAATATTCCGGCTTCATGGGCACAATCTGCACCAACATGGCCTGGACCGGCTATGTGATGGGCACCGGCGCCCTGCGCGGCCCCGATCCGCGCGAGATCGCGAAATCCGATTGCGTCGTGATCTGGGGCACCAACGCCGTCTCCACCCAGGTCAATGTGATGACCCATGCGATAAAGGCCCGCAAACAGCGCGGCGCCAAGATCGTCGTCATCGACATCTACGACAATCCGACGATGAAGCAGGCCGACGTCAAGCTGGTGCTGCGCCCCGGCACCGATGCAGCACTCGCCTGCGCCGTGATGCATGTCGCCTTCCGTGACGGCTATGCCGACCGCGCCTATATGGCGAAATATGCCGATGATCCGGCTGGCCTCGAAGCGCATCTGAAAAGCCGCACGCCGGAATGGGCGTCGGCGATCACAGGCCTCGCCGTCGAGGAAATCGAGGGGTTCGCCAGGCTCGTCGGCACCACGCCGAAGAGCTTCTTCCGGTTGGGCTACGGCTTCTCCCGTCAGCGCAACGGTACGGCGGCGATGCACGCGGCGCTGTCGATCGCGACCGTGCTTGGCTCCTGGCGACACGAAGGCGGCGGCGCCTTCCACAACAACGGCGAGATATATCGATTCAACAAGGCCGAGCTGATGGGCACGGCCTACAAGGATCCGGACATCCGCATGCTCGACCAGTCGCAGATCGGCCGTGTGCTGACCGGCGACGCGGAAGCGCTGCGTCATCGCGGACCGGTGACGGCGCTGTTGATCCAGAACACCAATCCGATGAATATTGCGCCGGAACAGCGCCTCGTGCGCGAAGGTTTTTTGCGCGACGATCTTTTCACCGCCGTCCACGAGCAGTTCATGACCGATACGGCAAAGGTTGCCGATATCGTTCTGCCCGCGACCATGTTCCTTGAGCATGACGACCTTTATCGCGGCGGCGGGCATCAGCATATCCTGCTCGGCCCGAAACTGGTCGAACCGCCGGCAACGGTGCGCACCAACCTTTTCGTCATCGAGGAACTGGCCAAGCGTCTTGGCGTCGACGGGTTCGCCGGCTTCGGCATGGACGAACGCACCCATATCGATCGTATCCTGACTGCCAGCGGCTGGGGTTCCTATGACGCGCTGAAGGCCGACAAGTGGATTGATGCGCAGCCGGATTTCGACACCGCGCATTACATCAACGGGTTCGGCTACCCGGACGGCAAATTCCGCTTCAGTCCCGACTGGATCAACGGCCCATCGCCGGATCGGACGCCCGACAGCGTCGGCCCGCTCGGGCCACACGCACAGTTGCCGCGTTTTCCCGATCATGTCGATGTGATTGAGACGGCCGACGCCGAGCATCCGTTCCGCCTCGCGACCTCGCCGTCGCGCAGCTTCCTCAATTCATCCTTTGCCGAGACCAGAAGCTCGGTGGAGAAGGAAGGGCGGCCGGACGTGATGATCGATCCGACCGACGCCGCAGGTCTCGGCATCGTCGACGGCGATATCGTGACGCTCGGCAACCGTCGGGGCGAGATCCGTCTGCATGCGAGACTCGTGGCCGGCGCAAAACCCGGCGTGCTGATCGCCGAAGGACTGTGGCCCAACGACGCGCATCTCGACGGCGAGGGGATCAACGTCCTCACCGGCGCCGATCCGGTGGCGCCTTTCGGAGGTGCTGCCGTGCACGACAACAAGGTCTGGCTACGCAGGGAAATCGCATGAGCGACGTGAATGACCGGGTGAAGATCGTCAGCGATACGACGCTGTCGCAGGGCTGGACGCGGCTTTCCGATTATCAACTCGACTATACTGATCGCAACGGCGAGACGCAGCGGATCAAGCGCGAGGTTTTCCATCGCACGCCGGCCGCCTGCATCCTGCTACATGACCGCGAACGCGATATCGTCGTCCTCGTCAAACAGTTCCGGCTGCCCGCGCATCTCATCGGCGAGCCGTCCTTCATGATCGAGGTCCCGGCCGGCCTTCTTGATGGCGAAGACGCCGAAGACGCGATCCGCCGCGAGGCGATGGAGGAGACCGGCTACCGGATCCGCGACGTGCGTTTCGTCTTCAAGGCACTGACGTCGCCGGGCTCCGTGACCGAGGTCATCCACTTCTTCCACGCCTCGATTGATCTTTCCGACCGGATCAACGAGGGTGGCGGGCTCGCCGACGAGCACGAGGATATAGAAGTGCTGGAGTTTCCGCTCGACAAGGCCGTCACGATGATCGCTGACGGCGAGATCATCGATGCCAAGACTATCATGCTGCTGCAGTGGGCCGTGCTTAACCGGGCGGCGCTTTAGGCCCGCACG
Organism: Rhizobium sp. Leaf321; assembly: GCF_001423215.1. Lineage (NCBI taxonomy): Bacteria > Pseudomonadati > Pseudomonadota > Alphaproteobacteria > Hyphomicrobiales > Rhizobiaceae > Rhizobium > Rhizobium sp. Leaf321. Next base: position 1,165,641 of record NZ_LMOF01000006.1, read on the forward strand.
AGGCTGCACCCGGCCGACCGGGCTGCCGCGATCAACTGCTTGTCGAGCGTTGCGAGTTCGAGGTTTTGCTCGAGCGACAGCGCAAGATAGGCTGCGTCGTAGGCGGATAGCTGGTAACGGGCTATCAGCTCGAGGATACGCCCGTCCTCTTGCCCTGTGACGGTCGTGATTTCCAGCTCTCGCAAGCGTGTCATCGATGTAGCAACATCTTCCAAGACGATCCGCTTCCTTCGGGCGGCGATAGTCAGCAGGCTGCGCATTTCGTGCCAGAAAAGGTCAGGCACAACCGCGCCCAACGCCACTGAGACTTTCAAGACATGGTTCGAATATGGATTGGCCTCATCAGCTATGAACCAGCCGGCTGCAACCGAGGCATCAACCACGAAAGTCTGCACTAACGCCGACCTTCTTTTTTCCATTCGTCGATTTCTTCGGCAGTGGCGGACATTCGAGCGTCGCGCTCAGATATGATCGTCTCAATAAGGGCCCGCCGCCGCGCGAGTTGTTCTTCGGTGAACTCAGCACTCATACCGGGCGTGGCCGCGATCGGGCTGAGCCGCGCGACCGGTGTTTCGCCACGCGCAATCACCACCTCCTGGCCGGCTTCGACGAGGGGCAGGAGCTCGGAAAGTTCGGTTTTCGCATCACCCAGCTTGACCGTGATCGTCATCTCACACCTCCGGTTCAATCCAAGGTAGTCCGCGCCAAGCCGGTCGTCAAATGGCTGGTCGTTGGGAGGGATGCATCGCTTCCATGTCGGGGAACAATTGCCAGAGACCTCCCGTTAGACTGGTTCCATTGCCAGAAGAAGGGATGCAAAGATGACCATGATCACCACCCGCGACGGAACGCAGCTTTATGTCAAGGACTGGGGTCCGAAGACCGGCCGTCCCGTTATCATGATGCACGGTTGGCCGCTGACGTCGGACACCTGGGACGACTTCGCGGTGGTGGCAGCAAACGCCGGTTTCCGCGCCATTTCCTATGACCGACGCGGGTTCGGCCGCTCCGAGCAGCCGTGGGACGGTTATGAGTACGATACGCTGGCCGACGATCTTGCCGATGTCATCGAGGCGACCGGCGCGCAGGATGCAGCACTGTTCGGCTTTTCCATGGGCGGTGGCGAGGTTGCCCGCTATATGTCGCGCCACGGTGGCAAGGGCGTTTCCAAGGCCGCGCTGATCGCGTCGGTCGTGCCCTATATGGCGCAGACGCCCGACAACCCTGATGGTGTGCCGCAGTCGGTGTTCGACGAGATGACGGCCGGCATGAAGGAAGACCGGGCGCATTTCTTCCACGGCTTTTTGAAAAGCTTCTACGGCGTCGGCGTGTTCACCGGGTCGGTGAGCGAAGCCGTGCTCGACTGGTCGTTCCAGCAGACGATGATGGCGGGTCTTTGGCCAACGCTTGCTTGCGCAAAGGCCTTCTCCTCGACGGATTTCCGTCCGGACCTGCCGAGCTTCAAGGTGCCGACGCTGATCATCCACGGAACAGGCGACCAGACCGTGCCGATCGAGACGTCCGGCCGTGCCGCCGCTGCCGCGGTCCCCGGCGCGACGCTGATCGAATACGACGGCGCGCCCCACGGGCTGTTTGCCTCGAACAAGCAGCAGCTGACGGACGACCTGATGGCGTTCCTGCGTAGCTAAGTGATGAACGCTGCACGCCGGATGGGTATCGCCGGCGTGCGGCGCGGAAGTGTACTAACCCTCTGGGTCGAATTTTGCCCTGCCGGCCTTGAGACTGACGCCTCCCGTTGCCAGAAGCGCAAGCGCTTCCGGGTAAAGCCGGTGTTCGACGGTCAGTACCCGTGCGGCGAGCGTATCAGGCGTGTCGTCGATATGAACGGGCACGCAGTCCTGCGCGACAATCGGGCCTTCGTCCATGCCTTCGGTCACGAAATGCACAGTGCAACCGGCGACCCTCATCCCGGCATCGAGCGCGCGCTGATGCGTGTGCAAGCCCGGAAACAACGGCAGGATTGATGGGTGGATGTTGAGCATCCGGCCCTCGTAGCGGGAAATGAACTCTCCCGAAATCAGCCGCATATAACCCGCAAGACAGATAATATCCGGTTGGATATCCGCGAGCGTCTCGAGAATAGCCGCCTCGTGTTCGGCCTTGCCGGCAAAGGACCTGCGCTCGAATGCGAGCGTCAGGATGCCCCGCGCCTGAGCTTTGGCAAGCCCGCCGGCTTGCGGTTTGTCGGAGATGACGGCAACGATTTCGGCCGGGAAGCCTGGATCTTCACAGGCGTCCGCCAGCGACAGCATGTTGGAGCCGCCGCCGGAAATAAACACGACGACGCGCTTCTTCTGCACGCTGGCGAGTGCTTCGCTCATAGACCGAGCGTGCCCTTGTAGACGACGCCTGCTTCGCCTTCTGCACGGTCGATCATGCGGCCGAGCGGGACGACGATTTCGCCTTCGCGGGTGAGCACATCCGTCACCGTCTGCGCATTCTCAGCCGAAACGACGACGATCATGCCGATGCCGCAGTTGAACGTGCGCAGCATTTCCTTCGGCTCCACGCCGCCGGTCTTTGCCAGCCACGAGAACACGGGCGGAACAGGGATCGAGTCGAGATCGACTTCGGCCGCCAGGTTCTTCGGCAGCACGCGCGGAATGTTGTCGGGAAAGCCGCCGCCAGTGATGTGGGCAAGCGCCTTCAGGGCGCCGGTTTCGCGGATCGCCTTCAGCAGCGGCTTCACATAGATGCGGGTCGGCGTCAAAAGCGCTTCGCCGAGCGACTTGCCGTCGAAGAACGGCGCAGGCGCGTCCCAGCCGAGGCCGGAGATCGAGACGATCTTGCGCACCAGCGAGAAACCGTTGGAATGCACGCCCGAGGAGGTCAGGCCGAGAATGACGTCGCCGGCGGCCAGGTCGCCGACCGGTAGAAGCTGGCCACGTTCGGCTGCACCCACGGCAAAGCCGGCAAGGTCGTAGTCGCCATCGGAATACATGCCCGGCATTTCCGCCGTCTCGCCGCCGATCAGCGCGCAGCCTGCATCCACGCAGCCCGCAGCGATGCCCTTGACGATGGCAGCGCCCTGGTCCGGATCAAGCTTGCCGGTGGCAAAGTAGTCAAGAAACAGCAGCGGCTCTGCGCCCTGCACGACGAGGTCGTTGACGCACATGGCGACAAGATCGATGCCGACGGTGTCGTGGAAATTGGCATCGATCGCGATTTTCAGCTTGGTGCCGACGCCGTCATTGGCAGCCACCAGGATCGGATCGGTAAATCCTGCTGCTTTCAGGTCGAACAGGCCGCCGAAGCCACCGATTTCGCCGTCTGCGCCGGGACGGCGGGTTGAGCGTACCGCCGGCTTGATCTTCTCGACCATCAGGTTGCCCGCGTCGATATCGACGCCGGCATCGCTATAGGTGAGACCGTTCTTGCCCGTCTCGCTCATCGTAATTCTCCGTTGGGACATGCCGCGCGAACCGAAGATCGAGACCTTTCGGCGTGGTGCGGCTGCGCAAAAATCTCCGGCCCGCCATTGCATGACAAGGCGGAGGATGCAAGCAGAAGCGTGGGCTTTCAAGGCTTTTCACAGGCCCGGCCTCTGGCGACGCGGCGAAGTCGATGCCGATCTTGACCTTACCCGGTCCGGGCTCATATGCGTGATACCGGGAATGCAGTGCAAAAAAGGACGTAAAGATGCCCTATCATATCAGCGGAGCGAGCCTTCGCCGCCATGTCTTCTTCTGGGCAGCCGTTCTTTTCATCTTCGCGCTGTTTCTGTGGTTTTTCAGCTCCATCCTTCTTCCCTTCGTCGCAGGCATGGCGCTCGCCTATTTCCTCGATCCTGTCGCAGACTGGCTGCAGCGCCGCGGACTAAGCCGGATGATGGCTTCCGTGCTAATCCTGGTCTCGTTCGTCACGGTGTTCGCGCTGTCGCTGATGCTGGTCATCCCGATCATCGTCACCCAGTTCACCCAGTTCGCCGCCGCTTTGCCCGGTTACATCACCCAGTTGCAGCAGATCATTTCCAACCCGGAGAACTCGTTCCTGCCGAGCTGGGTCTCCAGCCAGATCGAGACCGTCAAACAGAATTTCTCCGAAGTGCTGAGCCAGGGCGCCGGTTTCATCGGTACCCTGTTTGCGCAGATCTGGAACTCCGGCAAGGCGATCGTGGACGTCGTGTCGCTTCTGATCGTTACCCCGGTCGTCGCCTTCTATCTGCTGCTCGACTGGGACCGGATGGTATCGAAGGTCGATAGCTGGATCCCGCGCGATCAGGTCCAGACGGTGCGCGATATCGCCCGCGACATGGATGGATCCGTCGCCGGCTTTATTCGCGGGCAGGGATCGCTCTGCCTCATCCTCGGCATCTACTATGCCGTCGGTCTGTCGCTGGTGGGCCTGAATTTCGGCCTGCTGATCGGCTTCGTCGCCGGCATGATCTCGTTTATTCCCTATATCGGCTCGATGATCGGTCTGATCATGGCGATCGGTGTGGCGCTCGTACAGTTCTGGCCGGACTATCTGTGGATCATGGCGGTCGCTGCCGTGTTCTTTTCCGGCCAGTTCCTGGAAGGCAATATCCTGCAGCCGAAGCTGGTCGGCGAAAGCGTTGGTCTGCATCCGGTCTGGCTGATGTTTGCGCTGTTTGCCTTCGGTGCCATGTTCGGCTTTGTCGGTCTTCTTCTGGCCGTGCCCGCAGCGGCAGTCGTCGGCGTGCTTGTCCGCTTCGCGATCTCACGGTATCTTGACAGCGATCTCTATTACGGCCGATCGGTAGATCTGCCGTGGGAAGGGGCGCCACAGGCCGTGGTCAATGAAAATACCGGCATGCAGCGTCTCGATGCTCCCAAGAGCGACCAGAAAGACATCTGAAAAGCGAATGACCGGATCGAGCGAACGCGACCAGCGCAGAAGCGAACAGCTTCCGCTGCAATTCACCCATGATTCCGCGCAGAGCCGGGATGATCTCCTGGTCTCCGAACGGCTGGCCGCCGCGGTCTCGATCGTCGATGAATGGCCGGCTTGGCCATCGCCGGTCGTGATCCTTGCGGGTCCCGTCGGTTCCGGCAAGTCGCATCTCGCCTATATCTGGCGGGAGCGGGCAGGGGCTGCCGAGATCCAGCCGATCGCGGGTTCGAATGCAGCAACTGTCGCAGCGGACGGCCCGGTGCTGTTTGAGGACGCCGATCGGCGCGACTTCGACGAGACGACGCTTTTCCACGTCATCAATGCCGTGCGCCAGAATGGCCGCACTTTGTTGATGACATCGCGGCTGTGGCCGATGTCCTGGTCCGTGACGCTGCCGGACCTCAAATCACGGCTGAAGGCTGCAACCGTGGTGGAAATCGGCGAGCCCGATGAGGAATTGCTGGCCCAGGTGATGGTAAAACTGTTTGCCGATCGTCAGCTTTATATTGATGACAAACTTCTCAGTTACATCGTCACCAGGATGGAGCGATCTTTGGGCGCTGCGCAGACCATCGTCGACCGGCTTGACCGGTTGGCATTGGCGCGCGGGACCCGGATCACCCGTCCTCTGGCAACCGAAGTCCTCAAGGATTTCGGCAGTGCCGGACCGAATGATTAGCAACGTCTGCGCCGGCAATTGACTATGACTGTCGCGTCGTCAAACGTATCGTACGGCCCCACGCATACCGGTTATGGGGCTGGCTCTGGGATGGATGAAGATGGAATCGATGACGACCGAGATTGAGCAGCCCAAAAAGGGCGAGGCAGCCAGCAGGGACGAAGCGGTGGATATGGGTGAGGCGCTGCTTTCCAGCCCCGAGCGGTTCATCAACCGCGAGTTTTCCTGGCTGCAGTTCAACCGCCGCGTTCTCGAGGAAACGCTGAACGCGTCGCATCCGCTTCTGGAGCGCATCCGCTTCCTGTCGATCTCGGCTGCAAACCTCGACGAATTCTTTATGGTGCGCGTTGCCGGTCTCGAGGGGCAGGTCCGCCAGGGCATCGTCATCAAGAGCCCCGATGGCAAGACGCCGGCAGAACAGCTGGATGCGATCCTGCAGGAAATCGACAATCTGCAGATGGAGCAGCAGGCTTCGCTCGCCGTGCTACAGCAGTATCTGGCGCAGGAAGAGATTTTGATCGTCCGTCCGGCAGCGCTTTCGGACGAAGACCGTAACTGGCTGTCCGGGACGTTCGACGACGAGCTGTTCCCGATCCTGACACCGCTTTCGATCGATCCGGCGCATCCGTTCCCGTTCATCCCCAATCTTGGCTTCTCGATGGGGCTGCAATTGCACAGCCTGAACGGCAAGGAGCCGATGACGGGTCTTCTGCGCCTGCCGACGACGCTTGACCGCTTCATCCGTCTGCCCGACGACGCAAACACGATCCGCTACATCACGCTAGAAGATGCGGTCGCCATGTTTACCGACCGGCTTTTCCCCGGTTACGAGGTCAAGGGCGGCGGTACGTTCCGCATCATCCGCGACAGCGATCTCGAAGTCGAGGAAGAAGCCGAAGATCTGGTCCGCTTCTTCGAGACGGCGCTCAAGCGCCGCCGTCGCGGCAAGGTCATCCGCATCGAAACCGATTCGGAAATGCCGGCGGAACTGCGCCAGTTCGTGGTGCAGGAACTCGGCGTTCCGGACAACCGCGTCGCGGTCTTGCCGGGTCTTCTGGCACTCAACACGCTGTCGGAAATCACCAAGGCGCCGCGCGACGATCTGCGGTTCGAAAGCTACAACGCCCGATTTCCCGAACGCGTCCGCGAACACGCCGGAGACTGCCTCGCCGCCATCCGCGAAAAGGACATGGTGGTCCACCACCCGTACGAGAGTTTCGACGTTGTGGTGCAGTTTCTTCTTCAGGCAGCACGCGACCCCGACGTCCTCGCCATCAAGCAGACCCTCTACAGAACCTCCAACGACAGCCCCATCGTCCGAGCCCTGATCGATGCGGCCGAGGCCGGCAAGTCGGTGACGGCGCTGGTCGAGTTGAAGGCACGCTTCGACGAAGAGGCCAACATCCGCTGGGCGCGGGACCTGGAGCGCGCTGGCGTGCAGGTCGTGTTCGGCTTTATCGAGCTCAAGACACATTCGAAAATGTCGATGGTGGTGCGCCGTGAGGACGGCAAGCTGAGAACCTACTGCCACCTTGGTACCGGCAACTACCATCCCATCACCGCAAAGATCTACACGGACCTTTCCTTCTTCACCTGCAACCCGAAGATCGCCCACGACATGGCGAATATCTTCAACTTTATCACCGGTTACGGCGAGCCGAAGGAAAGCACCAAGATCGCCATGTCGCCCTACACGCTGCGACCGCGCATTCTCAAACACATCGAAGAAGAGATCGCGCACGCGAAGGCGGGAGCTCCGGCCGCGATCTGGATGAAGATGAATTCACTGGTCGATCCCGAGATTATCGACGCGCTCTATCGCGCCAGCCGCGCCGGCGTCGAAATCGATCTGGTCATCCGCGGCATCTGCTGCCTGCGCCCGCAGGTGCCGGGTCTTTCCGACAATATCCGCGTCAAATCGATCGTCGGGCGCTTCCTCGAACACAGCCGCATCTTCTGCTTCGGCAACGGTTACGGCCTGCCTTCGGACAAGGCTCTGCTCTACATCGGGTCCGCCGACATGATGCCCCGAAACCTCGATCGCCGCGTCGAAACGCTGGTGCCGCTGCTCAATCCGACCGTGCACGAGCAGGTTCTTTCACAGATCATGCTGGGCAATCTCATTGACAATCAACAGAGCTACGAGATATTGGCGGACGGTACGTCAAGGCGCATGGAAGTGCGCAAGGGTGAAGAACCGTTCAACGCGCAGCATTATTTCATGACCAATCCTAGCCTCTCGGGGCGTGGTGAAGCCCTGAAATCCAGCGCTCCGAAACTGATTGCCGGCGTCATGTCCGGACGCAAAAAGTAGCCGGCAAGAACAGTCAAGAAATAGGCAGCATGGTACGATCTGAAGCTCAAGGGCGCCTGCCTGGCATCGCCCCTGTTTCCGTCATCGACATTGGCTCGAACTCGGTTCGCGTGGTGATTTACGAAGGCCTGACCAGGGCACCGACCGTTCTCTTCAACGAGAAGGTTCTGTGCGGTCTTGGCAAGGGTCTCGGCTCGAACGGCCGGATGGACGACGAGGGCGTGTTGCGCGCGCTCGCCGCTCTCAGACGGTTCAAGGCGCTGTCCGACCAGGCGCAGGCGACGGAAATCTACGTCCTTGCAACGGCCGCCGCCCGCGAAGCCTCCAACGGCCCGGATTTCATCGCCAAGGCGGAGGAAATTCTCGGCCAGGAAATCCAGCTTCTGTCCGGCGAGGAAGAAGCCAAGTATTCGGCTCTCGGCGTGATCAGCGGCTTCCACGAGGTCGACGGCGTTGCCGGCGATCTTGGCGGCGGTTCGCTTGAACTGATCGACATCAAGGGACATGAGTTCGGCAAGGGGATCACCCTGCCTCTCGGCGGCCTGCGCCTGTCGGAATCATCAGGTGGCTCCATTTCCAAGGCGCGCACCTTTGCCCGCAAGCAGGTCAATACCGCCCGCTTCCTGGAAAAGGGCGAGGGCCGCACCTTCTACGCCGTTGGCGGCACATGGCGCAACATCGCCAAACTGCACATGGAAATCACCAAATATCCGCTGCACATGATGCAGGGGTATGAACTGACCTTCGAGGAAATCCAGAAATTCCTCGAGGACGTGATCGATGCCAAGGATTCCAAGGATCCTGCCTGGCAGGCCGTCTCGAAAAGCCGTCGTTCGCTTCTGCCCTTCGGCGCCGTGGCCCTGCAGGAAGTGCTCTCCGTCATGAAGCCGTCGGTCGTCAGCTTTTCGGCGCAGGGCGTGCGGGAAGGCTATCTCTATCATCTGATGCCGGATGAGGAAAAGCAGGCCGATCCGCTGGTCGTGGCTGCCGATCAGCTTGCCATCCTGCGCGCGCGTTCGCCGGAACATGCGCGCGAGCTTGCCGATTGGACCGGCCGCATGGTGCCGTTCTTCGGCATTACCGAGACCGAGGAAGAAAGCCGCTATCGCAGGGCTGCCTGCCTGCTGGCCGATATCAGCTGGCGTGCGCATCCCGATTACCGCGGCGCCCAGGCACTTAACGTCATCGCCCACTCGTCCTTCGTCGGGATTACCCATGCGGGCCGCGCCTATCTGGCGCTCGCCAACTACTACCGGTTCGAGGGTTTGAGCGACGACGGTGCCACCGGTCCGCTCTCGACGATCGCGACACCGCGGCTTCTTGAGCTCGCCAAACTGCTCGGCGGGCTTTTGCGGGTCGTCTATCTGTTCTCGGCTTCGATGCCCGGCATCGTCAATAACCTGACTTTCCGCCAGTCGAGTTCGCCCGATCTCGACATGGAATTCGTCGTGCCGCACGCTTACCGCAACTTCGCTGGCGAGCGGCTGGAAGGTCGGCTGCAGCAGCTTGCCAAGCTGACCGGCAAGAAGCTCGCCTTCGTGTTCGAATAGCAGCTGTTGCGAGAACAGATGCATCAGATCTAGACGGTTGCAACCGAGCGGGCTTCGGCTTATCTTCGGTTGAACAGGCATGCCTTATGTTGGTGTTGGCTTCGAGGGGGGCTCGAACATGGCAGTGGCAGATCAAGGCGCGAACAATCATGCGGACCGTGGGGCCAATAACGCGCTGGCGCCCGAGAACAATTTTCCGGAAAAATACTTTGTTGCCGGCGTGGCCGTCGGGCTCTTTCTCGTGCTGCTGGGTACTGCGATCCTTCTCTTGGGACGCAGCCAGACCGCCTCCTCGCTGACCATCTGCGTCGGTTTCGGGCTGGTGCTTGCGGCGTTCGGTGCAAAGGTTGCAGGGAACTGGGCCGGCTGGTCGGTGACCGGGGCCGGCGCCATGGCAGTCGTTCTGTTTCTAATGCTCCAGCAATTTACGCCGCCTGGCACGCCGGCGCTGTTTAAAGGCGAGATCAGCGGCGACTTCTCGCATGTCGCCGATATCCGCATAATCGATGACGAGCCGCTCTACATCTACAAGGATGCCATGGTCCGACGGATCAAGTTTCTTGGCCTCGGTACATCGCTACAAAGCACGCAGATGCGGATGCAGGTCGATACAATCGAAAAGGAAGCTGGCAAAGAGTATTTCGAGCTTATCGGCGATGCCCAGAAAATCCGGGCAATTTTCGCCGAAGGCCGGCCGGTCCAGTGGCGCTTCGACTATAATGCGCGGCAGGTCAAGAACGGCTCGCTGGTTCTCCTGTCCGAACTGGATACGCTTTCACCTGGGCCGACAGCGGAGGTTAGCGGCAGCACGACAGGTGCATGGTGGGATCTGAGCGCGTTCGCTCAGGCGGCGGTTCGGCCGGAAGCATCGGTCGACCAAATTCAGAAGGCGCTTGCCGGCCTACGGAACGAGGATACGTTCCTGAGGCGCAATTCCCGCGACTTTCTGGTCTCTGCCGGAGTTGTCGCAGTGCCCATGATGCTGTCTGCGCTGCACGCATCGCCGGACGATTACCGCGTCAAGCTCGGCGTGGTCTATGCCCTGGCAGAAATGATCCGCTCCGACCCCAACCTGGCGTCGTCTCTGTCGCAAAAGTTGGCCGCTGAGGATTTTCCGTTGCTGATTCAGGCGGCCGCAGATCCGGACAAGACCATTCGCTACCAGGCAGCCGATTTTCTGTACCGCCTGCAGGATCCGCGGGCCGTGGAGCTGAGCGTAAACGCTGCCAAGGATACGACAGATCAGGGTGTGGCCAATAACCAGATCCTGATCCTGCGGCAGTCGGGGAGCAATCTTTCCTCGTCGCAAAAGAGCGACATCGTTCGCCAACTCAACGACCCTTCGACGAATTTGAACAGAAGCTTGAAGGCGCCATCGTCGCTTAACGACGTCCTGAAATGGTAGATCCGGGCGATACCTGAGCTTTAATACGTCCAGGTTCGAAGTGTCATGGAGTCGAAAAGGGTACCTGCCGATGCAGATACCCTTTTCGGTTTCGTCGTGGTGATGTCCGGGCTCTAGAGGCCTGCGGATCACGACCTCACTGCTTTACTTCGCGTTGAGGAACTCGGCGGCTTCGATCAGGCTGAACTCGTTGTCATCAGCCTTGTTGACGGCGCGACCGGCGGAGAAGGGCAGGTTGTTGTCATTGCCGATGATCAGGTGTGTCGCGTCGATCTGGTCGACATTCTCGATCGTCACGAACGGCATGTCGTAGATGCCGTCCTTCGAGCCAGCCTTCTTCTTGTTGTCGGGGTCCTTGATGTTCAGAAGGTCGATATAGCCGATCTTGCGGACGGCCGCGCCGACATTGGCGTCGGTCATCTCGATCTTGTAGACGCGCTTCAGTTCGGCCGGCGCATCAAAGCAATCCGGTTTCGGCTGCTTCGGATCGGCGCAGGCCTTGTCCTTGGTGCCGGCGCCGTTGTCGCGTTCGATGACGAGCGCGGTGGTGGCATCCAGCATGTTGAAATCGCCGATCGCGACACCCTTTTCAGACAGCGGATAGAGCCAGGAACGACCGGTCCAGCTTTTCGAAGCGATGTCGAATTCGATGACGCGCAGCGCGGTGCGCCCATCGGCCTGTTCGACCTTGCCGTCGTCGAGGAAGATCGGGCCTTCCAGCAGGCCGTAAAGCTTCTGCCCATCCTTCGATAGTGCCATGCCTTCATAGCCACCCGAACGCTTCAGGTTGAAGACCGGCATCTTGGCGGCGGGGTTGGCCGGCATCGAAAGGGTCGGGTTGTCAGGCGAGGTGACCTTCTTGCCGTCGACGGTGGTGGCAACGACATCGGTCAGCTGGCCGAGCATGTCGACCTTGATCAGATAGGGGCCAAATTCCTCGCCGAGCCAGAAACCGTCTGCCACCGGCTGGATCGATTCGATGTCGAAATCGGCGCCGGTCAGGTAGCGCTTGTCGCTGCCTTCCATGGCGATCGGGAAGGGGGCGATCTTGTTCGGGTCCGACAGGAAGATGTTCTTGACGACATCGACCTTGTTGGTCGCCCAGTCGAACTTCACCTGGTGCAGGAACAGCATCGCGTCGGAGGAATTGGCCTTGGAGCCGAAACCGTTGTCGGAGAGCGTCCAGAACGTGCCGTCTGCCATCGCCTTGATCCCGGAAAAGCCCTGGATCGGCTGACCGTTGAACGGCAGCTTGACGTCGGTGACGCGAACACCGTCCTTGCCGTCGATCGATCCGAGCTTTTCCGTGCGCTTGCGGTCCGGCGTCGTGAACTTGCCCGAGGTCTTGAGAAACTCAGGCGCATCGGTTGGAGCAGCAGTCACCGTATTGGCCGGCAGGATTGCCTGGCCCGCGAGCTTTGCGGGAAACTCCTTGTCGTCGGCCAATGCCGTGCCGGCGAGGAGGGCACTTACGAAGACGGAGGCTAAAAAGGTTTTGGTCATCAAATCACCTGTTCGAATGAGAAGAACACGCGACGTCGATAGGCGGGACGCATGACGGTAGGGTGATGATCGGTTGACGCTTGGATGAAGGTTTTACGTCGGTTTCTTGACGGTGCCAGAGCAGGTAGTTCAAGCGTCGCGGAGCCGGCCTGGAACGCTGCAAATAACTGGGATTTAAACGAAAAGGGATCGCGCTCCGGAGCTCCGGTGGCCGATCCCTTGTATGATGAATGACGGTGAGGACGAGCCTTACAGCTCGACCGCCTCGACCTTCTTGTTGACGAAGCGCAGCGCCACGCCGCCTTGAATCAGCTTGAGCGCCGTGTCGCCGAACAGTTCGCGACGCCAGCCGGAAAGGGCGGCCACTTCGGCCAACTCGCCTTCGGCAGCAATCTTTTCCAGATCGTCGGTATTGGCGAGCACCTTGGCGGCAACGCCCTGCTTGTCGGAAATGAGCTTCAGCAGAACCTTCAAGAGTTCGACGGCAGCGCCCGTGCCTTCTGGCAGATGCACATGCTTCGGAGCATGCGGCATCTCGGTCTTCGGCAGCGCCAGCGCCGTATTGACAGCCTCGACGATCGCGGCGCCTGAGGATGAGCGTTCCCAGCCCTTCGGCACGGTGCGAAGACGTCCGAGAGCTTCGGTATCCTTCGGCTGCTGCTGGGCAATCTCGTAGATCGCATCGTCCTTCAACACGCGCGAGCGCGGCACGTTGCGGCTGCGCGCCTCACGTTCGCGCCATGCGGCGACGAATTTCAGGATCGCCAGTTCGCTTGGCTTCCTCAGCCGCGACTTCAGACGAAGCCAGGCATCGTCGGGATGCAGATCATAGGTCGACGCGCTCTCGAGAACCGCCATTTCCTCCGTCAGCCAGAGGGCACGGCCTTCACGTTCCAGTTGTTCTTTCAGAGACAGATAGACGTCGCGCAGATGGGTGACGTCAGCCAGCGCATAGTCGAGCTGCTTTTCGGAAAGCGGCCGGCGGCTCCAATCGGTAAAGCGCGACGACTTGTCGATCTGCACGCCCTTGATGCGGTTGACCAGCTGGTCGTAGGAGACGCTGTCGCCGAAGCCGCACACCATGGCGGCGACCTGCGTATCGAAGATCGGGTGCGGCACGAGATTGCCGAGATGGTGGATGATCTCGATATCCTGGCGCGCGGCATGAAACACCTTGGTGACCGCCGTGTTCGCCATCAGCTCGAAGAAGGGCTTGAGGTCGAGCCCTTTTGCCAGCGGATCGACGAGAACTTCGACTGTCGGGCTCGCCATCTGGATCAGGCAGAGTTCCGGCCAGAAGGTCGTCTCTCTCAAGAACTCCGTATCGATGGTGATGAAGTCTGACTGAGCCAGCTTTTCGCAGGCTTCCTGAAGGGCAATTGTTGTTTCGATCATCGTCTCATTCACGTGCAGGTGGTCAACCTTCCTTTCCCTTCCCGCCGCAGATGTCAAGACAAACGGCCAGCCTTTCCCCGCAGCAGCCGGCTATTTCCTGTTGTTGCCGTCAGCGTCCCTGTCCTTGTCGCCACCACGGTCCGCAGGGTCTGCAAGCCGGTTGAAATAGGCCGACGTGCGCAGGAGGGCCCGGAAGCGCGAACTCCGCTGCTGCGGCGGCACCGGTGCCCGCACCTGCATCCGGCGCAGCGTGTAGATCGCGAACCCGGCGAAGATGAAGGACGTGTAGAGGAAGAATGCGCGCGGGCCGTAGAATTCGAGAAGCGCCGCGGCAAGCAGCGGTCCGAACGTGGCGCCGACCGACCAGAAGAACAGCAAGCCTGCCGCGATCACCGCGTGCTCGCCTGGTTTCGCGTGGTCGTTGCCATGCGCCGAGCAGAGCGAATAGAGCGGCATCGAAAAGGCGCCGAACAGGAAGACGCTGATGATATTGGCCGTCTCGTTGCTGCCCGCGCCGAACGACAGATAGGCGCCGGTGATGACGGACCCGATCGTCGTCCACAGGATGACGCGCCGCCGGTCGAGCTTGTCCGAATAGACGCCGAGCGGATATTGCAGTACCACGCCGCCGATGATGCCGGCACTCATGAAGGTCGCGATCGACGTGATACTCATGCCGATCTCCTTGGCGTAGATCGGCCCGATATTGCGAAAGGCCGCCATCGACAGACCGACCGCCACGACGCCGACCACAGCGAGCGGCGAAATGCGCCACACGGTTCTCAGATCGAATGAGATGGAGGCCGGTGGCGTCGGCCCCGACTTGTCGGCGATGGATATCGGCACAAGCGAAAGCGTCAGCGCGATGGCGATGATGTTGAAGATGACAGGTCCGTCGATGCCGAAGGTCGGGATCAGGTATTGCGCGATCGTGACCGAGCCGAGATCGACGAAACGGTAGATCGACAGCGTCCGCGCGCGGTTCTCGTTGGTCACCTGCGAGTTGATCCAGCTCTCGACGGTGGCAAACAGGCTGGCGATAGTGATGCCGATCAGGAAACGCATGGCGAACCAGAAGACGGGGTCGATGACCATTGATAGGGCGATCGAGGCGGACGCAGCGATTGCCGCCATGGCCGCAAAGGTGCGGATATGGCCGATCGAGCGCAGCAGCCTTGCCACATAGATGCAGCCGATCGCAAAGCCGACACTGTAGCCGGCACCGATCAGGCCGATGACCGACGGCGAAAAACCCTCGGCCGAACCGCGCAGCGCGATATAAGTGCCCTGGAGCCCGTTGCCGCCGATCAGGATCCCTGCGGTGATCAGAAGCGGTATCAGCGGGCGGATCTGGTTCATCGGATGCTTTCGGGCATGGTCGGCAGGCGCAGAGACTCAGCCAGCGCGCTGGCCGTATCGACCCATTCTGGTTATGACATCCTCCTATGCAACTCTAGCCGTAAAAGCGGGGGAAAGGGCTCGAGCGCCGCGGGAGACTGTGACAAGTCTTGACAAAGCAGGCCCACCATGCGCTTTTCCGGCCGATTTTCATGGGTTCGTACGGCTGTGCTTCGCGCGCCGATGAAGCCGCTTTCAGCATCAGTCCAGGATAAAAGACAATGCATCGTTACCGCAGCCACACCTGTGCAGCCCTCCGCAAGTCGGATGTCGGCTCCAATGTCCGTATCTCCGGCTGGGTTCATCGCGTCCGTGACCATGGCGGCGTTCTGTTCATCGACCTTCGCGACCATTATGGCATGACCCAGGTCGTTGCCGACCCGGACAGCCCGGCTTTCAAGTCGGCCGAAGTCGTGCGTGGCGAATGGGTCATCCGCATCGACGGCACCGTCAAGGCGCGTTCCGACGAGACCGTCAACAAGACGATGGCGACCGGCGAGATCGAACTCTACGCACAGGAGATCGAAGTCCTGTCCGCTGCCAAGGAACTGCCGCTGCCGGTCTTCGGTGAGCCGGAATATCCGGAAGACGTGCGCCTCAAGTACCGCTTTCTCGATCTTCGCCGCGAAACGCTGCACAAGAACATCGTCAAGCGCACGCAGATCATCGCTGCCATGCGCCGCGAAATGGCTACCTGTGGCTTTACCGAATATTCGACACCGATCCTGACCGCATCGTCGCCCGAAGGCGCGCGCGACTTCCTGGTTCCAAGCCGTATCCATCCCGGCAAGTTCTTCGCGCTGCCGCAGGCGCCGCAGCAGTACAAGCAGCTGATGATGGTGGCGGGCTTTGACCGCTACTTCCAGATCGCACCGTGTTTCCGCGACGAAGACCCGCGTGCCGACCGCCTGCCAGGCGAATTCTACCAGCTCGACCTGGAAATGAGCTTCGTTACCCAGGAAGAAGTCTGGGAGACGATGGAGCCGGTCATGCGCGGCATCTTCGAAGAGTTTGCCGAAGGCAAGCCGGTTACCAAGGAGTTTCCGCGGATCCCTTACGACGTCGCGCTGCGCAAATACGGCTCCGACAAGCCGGATCTGCGCAACCCGATCGAGATGGAAGCCGTCACCGAGCATTTCGCCGGCTCCGGCTTCAAGGTGTTCGCAAACATGATCGCATCCAACCCGAAGGTCGAAGTCTGGGCGATCCCGGCCAAGACCGGCGGTTCGAGAGCGTTCTGCGACCGTATGAACGCCTGGGCGCAGGGCCAGGGGCAGCCGGGTCTCGGCTACATCTTCTGGAAGGAAGAAGACGGCAAGATCGCGGGCTCGGGTCCACTCGCCAAGAACATCGGCGAGGAGCGCACCGAAGCCGTTCGCACCCAGCTTGGCCTCGAAGCGGGCGATGCCTGCTTCTTCGTCGCTGGCGATCCGGACAAGTTCTACAAGTTTGCCGGCGAAGCCCGTAACCGCGCTGCCGACGAGCTGAACCTTTCCGACAAGAACCAGTTCGCCCTGTGCTGGATCGTCGACTTCCCGTTCTTCGAATACAACGAGGAAGACAAGAAGATCGACTTCGCCCACAACCCGTTCTCGATGCCGCAGGGCGGTCTCGACGCGCTGGAAAACCAGGATCCGCTGACGATCAAGGCCTATCAGTACGACATGGTTTGCAACGGCTTCGAAATCGCCTCTGGCTCGATCCGTAACCAGCTGCCGGAAGTCATGGTCAAGGCGTTCGAAATGGTCGGCCTTTCGCAGCAGGACGTGGAAGATCGCTTCGGTGGCCTCTACCGCGCATTCCAGTACGGCGCACCGCCGCATGGCGGCATGGCAGCCGGTGTCGACCGCGTCGTCATGCTTCTGACCGGTGCAAAGAACCTGCGCGAGATCACGCTGTTCCCGATGAACCAGCAGGCCCAGGATCTTCTGATGGGCGCGCCATCGGAAGCGAGCCCCTCGCAGCTGCGCGAACTGGCGATCCGCCCGATCCCGCCGGTCAAGAAGGACTGATCTTCGGTTCTATTTCTGTGACGAGATTGGAAAGCCCGGCGCTCGAAGGAGGCCGGGCTTTCCCGTTTCAGCAGGGCAGGGCTTCGTTGCAGTGCAGCGATCAGACCTTGGTCGGACGGAACCATCGCCGCGTATTTCGAGTTGTAGAGGCAGAATAAACAAATGGAGTAAGACTATGCGCAAGATCGTACTGACCGCTTCGGCGGCATTCATGGCGCTTTCGAGTGCAGCCTTCGCCCAGACGACGATCATCACGCAGGAACCAGCAATGGCACCCGCAACGGTTGTCATGCCAGGCGAAGTCCGCACCTACGTGATGGAACAGCCGGTTGAATCAGTGCCGTACGAAGGCGACGTCCTGGTCGGCCGCGTGCTGCCGGAAGCCGTCCAGGTCCGTCCTGTGCAGGGATATGACTCCTACGGTTACACGGTCGTGAACGATCGCCGCGTCATCGTCGACCCGCAGACGCGCACGGTTATTCAGGTCCTGGAATAGTACCTGCCTGATTTCGGATAGTATTTGAGAGACCGGGGCTGCCACCGCAGCTCCGGTCTTTTTGCGTCGGAGCTTTTAGTCCGTATCGCTTCGGGGCCGCTACCGCCGCCGTCTCGCAGATATTCCCGTACCACGCTTGGCATCTGCAATTCTCTCCGCTATAGGTCGCCCATCACAAGGACTCAGGTGAAACTCCCGAGTGGCTCTTCCGGCCGCCGATCCGCCGGACAACGCAAAGCATCAGCCGTCTTTCTCACCCTGGAGGATACCTCCCGGCGGATGCGCTTTATTTGCGAAGTTTCCAATACATGACACAGTCAATTTCCGCCTATCGGCGCGAATGGTTTTCGAACATTCGCGGCGATCTCCTTGCCGGCATCGTCGTCGCGCTCGCGCTCATCCCCGAAGCTGTCGGTTTTTCCATCATTGCCGGCGTTGATCCAAAGGTCGGCCTGTTCGCCTCGGTCGCCATTGCCTGCACCACCGCGATCACCGGTGGCCGCCCGGCCATGATTTCGGCCGCCACGGCTGCCACTGCGGTGCTGATGGGGCCCCTGGTACGCGATCACGGCATCCAGTACCTGTTTGCCGCAACCATCCTGATGGGCATCCTGCAGATCTTCGCCGGCATGCTGAAACTCGGTCGCCTGATGCGGTTCGTGTCGAAATCGGTCATGACCGGCTTCGTCAACTCACTGGCGATCCTGATCTTTTTGGCTCAGCTGCCGCAGCTCATCAACGTTCCCGAAGTGACCTACCTGCTCATCGCATTGGCGCTCGGCATCATCTATCTGTTTCCCTATGTAACCAAAGCCATCCCGTCACCCCTTGTGGCGATCGCTGCCGTTACCATTCTGGCGCTCTCCTTCGGCATAGAGGTTCCGACCGTTGCCGATCTCGGCGCGATGCCGACTGCGCTTCCGGACTTCCTGTTGCCCGATGTGCCACTGACCTTCGAGACGCTGCGGATCATCTTTCCGTATTCGCTGGCACTCGCAGCCGTCGGTCTTCTGGAATCGCTGCTGACCGCACAGATCGTCGACGAAATGACAGACACGACCAGCAGCAAGACAAAAGAATGTTTCGGTCAGGGCAGCGGCAACATCGTTGCAGCCCTGTTCGGCGGCATGGGCGGCTGCGCCATGATCGGCCAATCGGTGATCAACGTCACGTCAGGCGGGCGAGGCCGGCTTTCGACCTTTGCCTCCGGCATATACCTGCTGATCCTGCTTCTGGTGCTGGATGATATCCTGCGCATTGTGCCGGTTGCAGCACTCGTGGCCGTCATGATCATGGTGGCGATCGGCACGTTCTCTTGGAAGTCGGTCATCGATCTCAAGCGGCATCCCGGTACATCCTCGATCGTCATGCTCTCGACCGTCGCGGTTGTTCTGGCAACGCACGATCTGTCGAAGGGCGTCATCGTCGGCGTGCTTCTGTCGGGTGTGTTCTTTGCGGGCAAGGTGGCCAGGATGGTGCGCGTGTCCTCCAGCCTTTCCGAAGACGGCAAGGCAAGAACCTATGCGGTTGAAGGACAGGTCTTCTTCGCCTCGGCAGACGCTCTCGTTGACGCCTTCGATTTCGCCGAAAGCCTGGAACGCGTCACGATCGACGTTCGCCGTGCGCACCTCTGGGATATCTCGGCCGTCGGCGCACTCGACCGTGCAGTGATGAAATTCCGTAGCCGCGGCATCGCCGTCGAGGTGATCGGTGCCAACGAGGCAAGCGCCTCGATGATCGACCGGTTCGCGCTGCACGACAAGGAACACGCAGCCCTTTCGGCAACCCCCGGACACTGAAGCGGCGCACCTATCCTGAACAAGACAAAGCCCCGGCAATCGCTTGCCGGGGCTTTTTCATTCATCCCGTAGAGGGAAGCGATCAGTCGTTCGCGGAGACCTTGACGCCCAGCACGTTCGGCAGCGTGTTCGGTGCGCCCATTGCCGCGCCCATGATCATCGGGAACGGAACAGGGTTTGCCGGCTCTGCCGTGATCGTCAGGTTCTCGGGCTTGTCGAGATAGGTGTTGACGGCCTGGCTCAGCATGTTCTGCAGTTCCGGAATGTTATACTGCGACAGCACGATCGGCGTCATCGCCTTGATCATCTGTGCCATCTGCGGGCCGTTCGAACCCTGCTTCTTGCCGGCATAATCCAGCGCCTTCGCCGTCACGCCGTCATCCTCGAAGCGGATCTGGGCGGCGTTGAAGGTGAGCCGCTGCATCAGGCCGAGCATGGCAAGGTTTGCCGCCTGCTGCGCTTCCTGCTTGTTCGGGTTGGCTTCCAGCGCCTTTGCGGTTTCCTGCGCGGACTTCAGGAAGTCGATCGTATAGCCGGAAAAGCTGAAGGACAGGTCGAGGCGGCCAACCTTGTCGAAGTCGATGGCATATTCCTCGACGGCGACAGTACCGTCGTTCTGCGTCCATGTGCCGTTGAGGTTGATGCTGCCATCCAGAGTGTTGACGCCAAGCGCCTGGATTGCCTCGCGCGACTGCGGGTCGTCGATGATGCTGAGATCCGCCTTGATTTCGTTCAGCGCCATATCGAAGTCGATACCGGAATTGTCGTCCGCAACCTCCGTCGTGACGCTGCTCGGGCCGACTGTGAGAACGGTCTTGCCGCCGACTGCGACGGTCGTGGCGCCGGTCTTGGCTTCCTCGTAGAGCAGGAGCGACTCGATTGTGTTCTTCGTGGCGTCCGCCGGTACCGTGACGCCGCTCATCGTGATGTCGGACGCGCTGATCGTGGTGGCTTCATGCGAAACGTTGATGTTGGGGAAGGTCACCTTGTCGATCGTGTAGCCACCCTCGGCTTCTTCGACGCCATCCATCGTCACAGTGCCGATCGGCATCTTCTGCGGAGCCCCTGAGGGATTGTAGGTCGCGCCTGTAAGCGTCACCTTCGACCCGTCGACGGCAACCGACTGGGCTTCGAGCGCGCCGCCCTGGATGACGAGCGCGGCGTTGATCTTCTTCAGAAGATCGTTGCCGTCGAGAGCCAAGGCCGGCCCGGCAAACACCGACAGCGCTGTGGCGGCGGCAAGCAGGCGCGCCGTGGTGGAAAAGTGGGTCATAGGTCCTCCTGGCGGGCGGCACGGCCCGGGATCAATTACAGTCTGGCTGAGGCAAGAGTTAAGGCGGACGGTGCAAAACGTCCATGCCGTAGTGTCCATTCGCTTCGGCATAATTGCGGCAGCGTAAATGTTTGTCGCCAAACAGTGAAAACTTGTGTCATCGGCCCGATCATCCACAGGGCGTTTGGATAGGTTTCTTGCCGGGAATCAGGGATTTCTATAGTCAAGTGCCATGGGAAAAATTGTAACTCCACCTGGCGACGGCTCGGGAGACGGCGGCGGCGACCACATTCAGGCGGTTGACCTGAAGGCAGCGCTCGAAGAGCGCTATCTTGCCTACGCTCTTTCCACGATCATGCACCGTGCTCTGCCTGATGTGCGCGACGGTCTGAAACCCGTCCATCGCCGTATCGTCTACGCGATGAACGAGATGGGCCTTCGCCCCAACTCGGCCTTCCGCAAATGCGCGAAGATCGTCGGTGAAGTGATGGGTAACTACCATCCGCACGGCGACCAATCGATCTACGATGCGCTTGCCCGTCTCGCGCAGGATTTCTCGCAGCGCTATCCGCTGGTCAACGGCCAGGGCAATTTCGGCAATATCGACGGCGATAGCCCCGCCGCGATGCGTTACACCGAATCGAAGATGACTGCCGTTGCCGAACTGCTGCTGCAGGGAATCGGCGAGGATGCGGTCGACTTTCGCGATACCTATGACGAGAGCAACTCCGAACCGACGGTTCTGCCCGGTGCCTTCCCGAACCTGCTGGCCAACGGCGCCTCCGGGATCGCGGTCGGCATGGCGACGTCGATCCCGTCGCACAATGCCCATGAAGTCTGCGACGCGGCGCTGCATCTCATCGCCCATCCGGATGCCAGCGTCGAAAAGCTGCTCGAGTTCATGCCGGGTCCGGATCTTCCGACCGGCGGCATCATCATCGATAACCGCGAGTCGATCCTCGAGAGCTACAAGACAGGTCGCGGCGGCTTCCGCGTCCGCGCCAAGTGGGAGATCGAGGATCTCGGCCGCGGCGGCTATCAGATCGTCGTCACCGAAATTCCCTACCAGGTGCAGAAGTCGCGCCTGATCGAAAAGATCGCCGAACTGCTGATTGCCCGCAGGCTGCCGCTGCTCGACGACATCCGCGACGAATCCGCCGAAGACGTCCGCATCATCATCGTGCCGAAGAACCGCACGGTCGATGCGACGCTGCTGATGGAATCGATGTTCAAGCTGACCGAGCTTGAAAACCGCATTCCGCTCAACATGAACTTGCTCTCGATGGGGCGCGTGCCGCGGGTGATGGCGCTGAACGAGGTGCTGCTCGAATGGCTGGCGCATCGCAAGGACGTGCTGGTTCGCCGCTCCCGCTACCGTCTGGCAGCAATCGACCGGCGGCTGGAAATCCTCGGCGGCCTGCTGATCGCCTACCTCAACATCGACGAGGTGATCCGCATCATCCGCGAGGAGGACGAGCCGAAGCCTGTCATGGTGGCGCGCTGGTCTCTGACCGACCTGCAGGTGGAATCGATCCTCAACATGCGGCTGCGCAATTTGCGCAAGCTCGAAGAGTTCGAGATCCGCACCGAGCACGATAATCTGACCAAGGAAAAGGGCGAGATCGAAGCGCTTCTCGCCTCCGACGAACAGCAGTGGAAGACCGTCGCCTGGGAGATCCAGGAGGTCAAGAAACAGTATGCCAAGGCGACCGAGCTCGGCCGCCGGCGCACCCAGTTCGCCAATGCGCCGGAAGCCAATCTGGAAGCGATCCAGCAGGCGATGATCGAAAAGGAACCGATCACCGTCGTGATCTCGCAAAAGGGCTGGATCCGCGCCTTGAAGGGCCATGTGACCGATACGTCGGGCCTCGTCTTCAAGGAAGGAGACGGACCGAAGATCGCGTTCACGGCGCAGACGACCGACAAGCTGCTGCTGGTGACAACAGGCGGCAAGGCCTACACGCTCGGCGCCGACAAGCTGCCGGGCGGCCGCGGCCATGGCGAGCCGATCCGCATCATCGTCGACATGGAGAACGACCAGGACATCCTGACCGCCTTCGTCCACGACGCCAGCCGCAAGATGGTGATCGCCTCGACCGCCGGCTATGGCTTTGTCATTGCCGAAAGCGAGATGGTGGCCAATACCCGCAAGGGCAAGCAAGTCATGAACGTCTCGATGCCGGACGAGGCAAAGCTGGTCGTTCAGGTCAAGGGTGATCACGTCGCGATTGTCGGCGAGAACCGCAAGATGCTGGTCTTCCCGCTCGACCAGTTGCCGGAAATGACACGCGGCAAGGGCGTGCGCCTGCAGCGCTACAAGGACGGCGGCATCTCCGACATCAAGTGTTTCGCAATCGATACCGGGCTTGCCTGGGAAGACAGTGCCGGACGCGCCTTCAACCGCAGCAAGGATGAGCTTCTCGAATGGATGGGTGACCGCGCCTCCGCCGGCCGCACCGTTCCGAAGGGCTTTCCGCGCAGCGGCAAATTCGCCGGCTGATCAGGCCTTTGGATTGAGACGGTTCGCCCTGATGGGCGGACCGGTTCAGGGGTAGGGGACCGTGTGATCGCGAAGGAACCGCGCTGCACCATCCTCGTCGATCTCGCCGGCTGCGACGGAGAGGATGAATTGGTAGAGCGTGGCGTCATCGGTATCGATGGCATACCCGTTGTCCATCATTAAGACACCGGCTGAGACGATCGCGATCCGCTTGTTTCCGTCGATAAAAGCATTGTTCATTGCAAGAACGTAAAGATACGCTACCGCCAGCTCGATGAGGTCTGTCGATCCATATGCAACCTTGTTGACGGCAAGCATCAGCGCAGATTCCAGCGCGCCCTCATCGCGCAAACCATAAGCCCCACCGAATCTTTCGATCTGGCGCAGGTGGAGGCGTTCAACCAGCGCTCGTGAAAGAAATTGGATAGCCATCACTCGGCCAGCTTCTTGAGGGCAACCTTGTATCTGTCCATGAAGCGCTCCGCATGCTCTAGCTGACGGTTGAAATCGTCATCGAGCGGCTTCAACACCAGCTTCCCTGCTTCTTCGCTAAGATCGATATTATCTCCCGCGCGCAACCCCATCCGCTCCAGAATCTCCTTCGGGATGATGATGCCTTCGGAATTGCCGATCTTGCGGATGGTGGTCTTCATGCGCGTATCCTCGTGTTGCAACATGAGGATGGCCGATTTGCAATGCCGTCGGGAGAGGGGGCGTCAGACGTCGCGCGCCGGATCGGCAAGTTCCCATCCGCGGGCCGTCAGGTGTTCCTGAGGCTGGTAGCGGGTCTTGTAGCCCATCTTGGGCGAGCCCTTCACCCAGTAGCCGAGATAGACATGCGGCAGGCCGAGCGTCTTCGTGCGGTTGATATGGTCGAGGATCATGAAAGTGCCGAGAGAGCGCTTTTCGAGATCGGGGTTGAAGAAGGAATAGACCATCGACAGCCCGTCGCTCATCATGTCGGTCAGCGCCACGGCGAGCAATTCGCCCCTCGGCGTGCCGGCGATACCGTCTCCCGGCTCGCGGCGGCGGTATTCGATGACGCGGGTGTTGACGTGCGAATCCTCGACCATGATCGCGTAGTCGAGGGCGGACATGTCCGACATCCCGCCGCGCTGGTGACGGCTGTCGAGATACCGTCGGAACAGGGAGAACTGTTCGGTGGACGGCTGCGCTGGACCAAGGGTCGCAACGATGTCGCTGTTGGTCACAAGAACGCGCCTCATGGATTTCGCCGGCTGGAAGTCGCCTGCAAGAATTCGTACGGAAACGCAGGCACGGCACGCTTCGCAGGCTGGCCGGTAGGCGATGTTCTGGGAGCGGCGAAATCCACCCTGGGTCAGAAGGTCGTTCATTTCGGCAGCCCTCGGGCCGACGAGATGCGTGAACACCTTGCGTTCCATTTCACCCGATAGATACGGACAAATCGCCGGTGCCGTCAGGTAGAACTGAGGTGATGGCGTTGTCTGTGTGTTCATAGAGGTGCAGCCCGGTCCGTCGTCTTGCTCGTGGCGCTACTGATCCTAGCATGGCGCATAACGCGGAAACGTCAACTGGCGCATTTGCCGGTTGACGCATCCCTAGATCACTGTTGCGGTCTTACGACCTGCGGACGACGACGGTGCCGAGGAGGAGATCGTGAACCAGCCGCGAGCGCTCGATAAACAGCCCGGCCAGGAGCACCAGCGGCGTCAGTACCGAATTGATCACCCAGAACAGTACCGTGTGAACCATGGCAGTCAGGAAATCCATCCGGCGCCCGTCGACCCGTGTCATGGCAAGCCCCATGGCGCGCATGCCCGGAGATCCCTGGCTGGCGCCACCGAGCGTCAGGCCGAAATAGAGGAGGGCGACGATGAAGAACAACGCGGGATAGAGCATGAAGCCAAGCCCGAGCGTCAGAATTCCCAAGAAGAACACGATCACCGCTGCAGGGATGCACAGCAGAAGAACGAACAGGTAATCGATGACAAAGGCGAAGATCCGGCGTGACAGAACGCCGCTATAGGCGCGCCAATTGTCCGGTGCGGCATAGGTCGGGTTCGGTTCGAAGCTCATTCGCGTGGTTCTCCAGTTGTACCAAACCCGATATAAGAGGTGGCAAGCCCAACAGCAAGGTTTGCCACCATAGGCTTTAAACCCGGCCGAGTTTCTTCGCGGCCTCGATCGCAAAGTAGGTCAGGATGCCGTCGCAGCCGGCGCGCTTGAAGCAGAGCAGCGTCTCCATCATGATCCGGTCGCCGTCGATCCAGCCGTTCATCGCCGCCGCCTTGATCTGCGAATATTCGCCGGAGACCTGATAGGCGTAGGTCGGCAGGCCGAAAGCTTCCTTCACGCGCCAACAGATATCGAGATAGGCGATACCCGGCTTGACCATCAGCATGTCGGCGCCTTCTTCCACGTCGAGTGCCGCGTCGCGCATCGCTTCGGTGCCGTTGGCGGGCGAGATGTAATAGGCGTTCTTGTCGCCCTTCAGGAGCCCGCTCGTATTGATCGCCTCACGGTACGGACCGTAAAATCCCGAGGAGAACTTTGTCGCATAGGACATGATGCCGACATCCTGGTGACCGGCAGCGTCGAGCCCGCGGCGGATGGCGCCGATGCGACCGTCCATCATCTCGGACGGCGCGATGATGTCGGCACCTGCATCCGCCTGCAGGACCGCCGCCTTGATCACCTGATCAACTGTCTCGTCGTTGACGATGATGCCCTCACGCAGGATGCCGTCATGGCCATGGCTGGTGAATGGATCGAGCGCCACGTCGGTGATGACGCCGATATTGGGCACCGCTTTCTTCGCGGCGATGGTGAACTGGTTGATCAGGTTGTTCGGATCAAGGATCGCCGAGCCGGTCTCATCGCGCAGGTTCATCTCGATGTCGGGGAAGGGTGCAACAGCGGGAATGCCGAGATCGGCCGCTTCCCTGATAGCTTCCACCGCCTTGTCGACGCTCATCCGGTTGACCCCGGGCATCGACTTGATCGGATCAACGATGCCGGTGCCGGGCACGATGAAGATCGGCCAGATCAGGTCGTCCACGGTTAGCCGGTTTTCCTGCACCATGCGTCGCGTCCAGTCTGCCTTGCGGTTGCGCCGCATGCGGCGATGACCGGTGACGTGGTCGACGAGGTGGGTCTTGTCCATGACGGATACTCCGTTCTTATTGCTCGCTGCTGACGAGAGTGTTTCCTGGCTGGATTGAAACATTCTGCCGGAGCAGGCTTGTGTCAGGTCAAACGCTCTAACACGCGAGAAACTGTTTATGAATGGGGCTTACTGCGCATTGCTGCCATGCGGCCTGCTGGCGGCTCGCGACGTCTCCCGATATGATCGAAGGCATGGAATCTGATTCACCCACGGTACCCAAGCGCACGCTGACGGAAATCCTGTTCGTCGTCTTCCTCAGGATTATCGCGGTTGCCTGCCTATGGTTCGGCATCCAGTACTGGGCGATGCTGGTCGGCTATTCGCTGCACGGCATGGCGCGCTTCGATCTTCTGGCGCCGCCATGGAAAGTGGCGGCGGCCTCGCTTGCCGTTCTGTTTCCGGTTGCCTCGCTCGGTTTGTGGCTCACCGTGTCCTGGGGCGCGGTGCTCTGGACTATCGCAGCGTTCTCGCAGGTGCTGATGTATCTCGTCTGGCCAGAAATCTTCGGACGGAACACTCTTGTGCCCATCCTGCACGGCCTCGTGGCCGCCATTTACGGCGTGTTTCGGCTCTCTTTATGGCTGGAAGAGCGGCGCAAGGCGGAGCGGGTAAGGATTGATTCACCTTGACCCTAAAGCTTTGGCGCCTTTATTTGGCCTGAAATTTCGACCTAACCCATTGATTTCAATAGGGCGGAAATAAGGGTGAGGGGGAGGCAGCTAGACTGCCGACGATTGGAAAAACTTCTGCAAGCTTTTGTTAACCCTTTGTTTTAAGTCGAATTTTATGCGCTTTCGTTAGTGTCTGTCTCAAGGCGGGAATAAACAAACACACCGCCAAGCAAAACAGTGAGGCAGTCATGATGAACACGAAAATGAAGCCGCAAGCACCGGTCGCAGCAGACATCAACGAAGACCCGATCCGTTCGCTTTACATGGAATCGCTCCACCTGGTCGAGCGTCTTCACCGCCGCCTGCTCGACGTCATCAAGGACGAGTTCGACCGTCAGGGTCGCGACGACGTCAACGCCATCCAGGCACTTCTCCTCTTCAACATCGGCAACTCGGAACTGACTGCCGGTGAACTGCGCTCGCGCGGTTACTATCTCGGCTCCAACGTCTCCTACAACGTCAAGAAGCTGGTCGACCTTGGTTTCATCAACCACCAGCGTTCGCGCATTGACCGCCGCTCGGTCCGCATCAGCCTGACCAAGGAAGGCCAGGAAGTCGCAGAAACCGTCGCCAAGCTCTATGATCGCCACGTCGGTTCGATCGAAAAGGTCGGCGGCATCGGAGAAGGCGAGTTCTCGCAGATGAACAAGCTGCTGCAGCGCCTCGACCGCTTCTGGAACGACAGCATCGCTTACCGCATGTAATATCTGCCATCGCCGCGCCGCGCTCCTGAACCACCGGAGGCGCGACGGCGGCACGGCAAAGACAACTGTCGGCGCCTGCATTTCCTCCAGTCATGCAGTGGCACGACACACATATCGGGCGGAGCGTAGCAATACGCTCCGCCGATCCCGTTTCAGAGCTCCAGATGTCCTCTATCATGGTCGCCTGATGCAGGCTCTTTAAGAACACAGGAACGCAGCGTTCTCTCGCTCCACAGCGCACTCCCAACCTCCCGAAATGGCTTCGAGATCGAGCCTGCCACATTTTCGGCTCCTGACATCGTCGGAGGCCGAAAAGTCACGCTTTCACACGGCTTTGTGACGCTGCGGCAACTGACACGAATTGGCCATATTGCTATGGGACCGCCATGCTTGAACAGGTTCGGGAAACTCGTGCTAATCCAGATGGCCCCCCGAGCATTTCCAGCAGCCCAGCCGCGGAATTTTGCGCGTTTATTAACCATATCCCTGTAGCGCTTTTGTTTTGAAGCCTCTGGGACCAGATGGACAGGATGATGTCGAAAAAGATCGGATCGGAATTGCTTTCCCGCCGCGCCATGTTGCGTTCGGCCGTCTCCGTGGGTGCCGCCGTTCTGGCCGCGCCGGCTTTGGCGCAGTCGACGCTCGATGGCATCATGACCGCGCCTCGTCGTGGCAACTGGGATGACCAGTTCGATGCGCGTGGTTCGCGCTCGGCCGTCGGTGTCGTCTCCAACAATCCGATCCTTGGTTCCGAAGGCCCGGCAAACATCCAGCAGGCAATTGCCTTCTATCAGCAGATCGTCTCTGCAGGTGGCTGGCCAGATGTCAATTCGTCCGTGCGCCTGCAGCTCGGCGTCGTTGATCCGTCGGTGCAGAACCTGCGCCGTCGCCTGATGATCGCCGGCGATCTCGATCAGTCCGCAGGCATGTCCAGCTCGTTCGACAGCAATGTCGACGGTGCCGTCAAGCGCTTCCAGGCCCGTCACGGCCTGCCGGCAGATGGCGTGCTTGGCGAATTCAGCGTCAAGGCGATGAACGTTCCGGCC
This sequence comes from Rhizobium sp. Leaf321, assembly GCF_001423215.1. Classification (NCBI taxonomy): domain Bacteria; kingdom Pseudomonadati; phylum Pseudomonadota; class Alphaproteobacteria; order Hyphomicrobiales; family Rhizobiaceae; genus Rhizobium; species Rhizobium sp. Leaf321. The sequence goes on from NZ_LMOF01000006.1 coordinate 1,194,409, forward strand.
CAGACACGTCTGATGCAGCTCGAAACCAACCGGGTCCGTCTGCAGTCGATGTCCGGTGATCTCGGTTCGCGTTACGTCATGGTCAACATCCCGGCGGCCTATGTTGAAGCGGTCGAGAACGATCGCGTGGCGCTGCGCACCAATGCGGTCGTCGGCCGTATCGACCGCCCGACCCATGCGATCAATTCGAAGATCTACGAAGTCATCCTCAATCCTTACTGGACCGCACCGCGCTCGATCGTCGAAAAAGACATTGTGCCGTTGATGCGCAAGGACCCGACCTACCTGACGCGCAACAACATCCGTCTGATCGACGGTCGTGGCCAGGAAGTGTCGCCGGAAACCGTGGATTGGAATGCCCCCAAGGCGCCGAACTTCATGTTCCGCCAGGATCCGGGCAAGATCAACGCGATGTCCTCGACGAAGATCAACTTCCACAACCCGAACAACGAATACATGCACGACACGCCCCAGCAGGGCCTGTTCAACAAGCTGATGCGCTTTGAGTCCTCGGGCTGCATGCGTATCCAGAACGTGCGCGATCTCGTGACCTGGCTGCTGCGTGACACGCCCGGCTGGTCGCGTCAGGAAATCGAACGGGTTATCGCTGCTCGCCAGAACAACCCGATCAAGCTCAGCCAGGAAGTTCCGGTCTATATCGTCTATGTCACGGCATGGTCGGCAAAGGACCAGGTCGTCCAGTTCCGCGACGATATCTACCAGCGCGACGGCAACCAGGAACTGGCTCTGCAGACCACGACCGGCGTGGAGCGTGCCTCCGGTGCGATCACCGAACAGGATCTTCTGCCGCAATAAGCAGGACGTCGCTGACGAACGACGAAGTCGATTGAAAGGCCGCATCGCCCGAAAGGGTGGTGCGGCCTTTTGCCGTTGTCTCGAAACGGAGTTGGACGCGCAAATGTCGCTCCGTGTATTGCCCTGATCGGAAGGGAAGGCTAAGACGCGTCACATCGCCTGCCACCCTTCGAGGAGCCTCGCACATGTCCAATACCGAAGCATTCTTCTCCCGCCCGTTGGCCGAATCCGATCCGGATATTTTCGGCGCGATCGAGAAGGAACTTGGCCGTCAGCGCCATGAGATCGAACTGATCGCCTCGGAAAACATCGTGTCGCGTGCCGTGCTCGAAGCCCAGGGCTCGATCATGACCAACAAGTATGCCGAGGGCTATCCGGGCAAGCGCTACTACGGCGGCTGCCAGTTCGTCGACATCGCCGAAGAACTTGCCATCGAACGTGCCAAAAAGCTGTTCGGTGTGAACTTCGCCAACGTCCAGCCCAATTCCGGTTCGCAGATGAACCAGGCCGTGTTCCTGGCGCTGCTGCAGCCGGGCGACACATTCATGGGCCTCGATCTCAACTCGGGCGGTCACCTGACGCACGGCTCGCCGGTCAACATGTCCGGCAAGTGGTTCAACGTCGTGTCCTACGGCGTTCGTGAAGGCGACAACCTTCTCGATATGGATGCCGTGGCCGAGAAGGCCCGCACGACCAAGCCGAAGCTGATCATCGCCGGCGGCACGGCCTATTCCCGCACCTGGGACTGGAAGCGTTTCCGCGAGATCGCCGACGAAGTCGGCGCCTGGCTCATGGTCGACATGGCGCATATCGCCGGTCTCGTTGCCGGCAACCAGCATCCGTCGCCGTTCCCGCACTGCCATGTCGCGACCACCACGACCCACAAGTCGCTGCGCGGACCGCGCGGCGGCATGATCCTTACCAATGACGAGGATCTGGCGAAGAAATTCAACTCGGCTGTCTTCCCCGGCCTGCAGGGCGGCCCGCTGATGCATGTCATCGCCGCCAAGGCGGTGGCCTTCGGCGAAGCGCTGCAGCCTGAATTCCAGGATTACGCGGCTCAGATCGTCAAGAACGCCAAGGCCCTGTCGGAAACGCTGGTGGCAGGCGGTCTCGACATCGTCTCCGGCGGCACCGACAACCACCTGATGCTGGTCGATCTGCGCAAGAAGAACGCGACCGGAAAACGGGCCGAAGCAGCGCTTGGCCGCGGCTATATCACCTGCAACAAGAACGGCATTCCGTTCGATCCTGAAAAGCCATTCGTCACGTCCGGTATCCGTCTCGGCACGCCGGCCGGAACGACGCGCGGCTTCAAGGAAGCCGAGTTCACCGAAATCGGCAACCTGATCGTCGAACTGCTTGACGGCCTGAAGACGGCCAATTCGGACGAGGGCAATGCGGTGGTGGAAGCGGGTGTCCGCGAAAAGGTGATGACGCTCACCAATCGCTTCCCGATGTACCCGTACCTCTAAGGAAAAGCGATGCGCTGCCCCTATTGCGGTTCGGAGGATACCCAGGTCAAGGACTCGCGTCCGGCCGAGGATTTCACCTCCATAAGGCGGCGGCGCATTTGCCCTGACTGCGGCGGTCGCTTCACGACATTCGAGCGCGTGCAGTTGCGCGAGCTGCTGGTGTCGAAGAAGACCGGCCGCAAGGTACCTTTCGACCGCAACAAGCTGGTGCGGTCGTTCCAGATTGCGCTGCGCAAGCGGCCCGTCGATCCCGACCGCATCGAGCGCGCCGTCTCCGGCATCGTCCGGCGCCTCGAAAGCTCGGGCGAGAGCGAAATCTCCTCCGAAGAGATCGGCCTCCAGGTGCTCGAATCGCTGAAAAGCCTCGATGACGTCGCCTTCGTGCGCTACGCATCCGTCTATCGCGACTTCTCCCATGCGGAGGACTTCGAGAAAGTGATTTCCGAGATCAACGCCAAGATTGCCCGCGATCCCGGGCTGGAGTCCTGACGCCATGTCGGAGGCCGACGACCAGCGGTTCATGGCCGCAGCGCTGAGGCTGTCGCGCTGGCATGAAGGCCAGACCATGACCAATCCATCGGTCGGCTGCGTGCTCGTCAGGGATGGTGCCATTGTTGGTGCAGCGGTCACGGCCCGCGACGGCCGACCACATGCGGAAGCCCGCGCGCTCGCCGTTGCCGGCGAGAAGGCGAGGGGGGCGACCGCCTATGTGACGCTGGAACCTTGCGCCCATCACGGCAAGACCCCGCCCTGCGCCAATGCGCTCGTGGCGGCCGGTGTTTCCCGCGTTGTCGTCAGCGTCGCCGATCCCGATCCGCGCGTCTCCGGTCAGGGATTGAAGATCCTGCACGATGCCGGCATCGCGACCGAGCTTGGCCTGATGGAAGATGACGGCAAGCGCGCGCTCGCCGGTTATCTCTCCCGCCAGATCCGTCACCGCCCTTTCGTCACGCTCAAGCTTGCCGTCTCGGCCGATGGAATGCTGGGACGCCGTGGCGAGGAAGTGCTGATCACCGGGCCGCTCGCCCGTGCCCAGGTGCATGTCATGCGCGCCGAAAGCGATGCGATCCTGGTTGGTATGGGAACCGTCCGTTCCGACGATCCGCAACTGACGGTCCGGCTTCCCGAGATGAGCGACAGATCGCCCGTCCGCATTATTCTAGACCGCCGTCTCGAACTGCCGCTCGACAGCCTTCTGGTGAAGTCTGCCCGCGACGTGCCTGTGATCGTCGCCTGCGTGCCGGTCTCGCAAGAGTCCGAAAAGCGGGAAAAACTTCTGGCCGCAGGTGTCGATGTGATCGAGGCAGGCGATCTCGCAGCACTTCTCGACCAGTTGGCGACACGCGGAATTTCCCTTCTATTCGTTGAAGGCGGCGCAACGGTTGGCAAGGCCTTTCTGGATGCCGGCCTCGTCGATCGGATCGTGCTGTCGCAGGGGCCGACGATGGTGGGCGAGGGCGGTCTTGAATCGCCTCTGTCGCCATCCGATATGCCGGAGGGTTTCCAGCTGGTTCGTGAGGATACGTTCGGTCCCGACCGTTCCTACGATTTTCAGAAAATCGAGCAGTCATAGAGGTCGTCGATGTTTACCGGAATTGTCACCGATGTCGGAACCGTAGCGGCGACGACCCCGATGGACGAGGGCGTCAAGCTCCGTATCGCCACCAGCTACGATCCGAAGACGATCGCGATGGGTGCCTCGATCGCCCATGGCGGCGTTTGCCTGACCGTGACCAACTTGCCTGAGGACGGCAGCAATGAGCGCTGGTTCGAGGTGGAAGCCTGGGAAGAAGCGCTGCGGCTGACAACGATCGCTGGCTGGACATCCGGTACCCGCGTCAATCTGGAGCGGGCGCTGAAGATCGGCGACGAACTGGGCGGCCACATCGTCTCCGGCCATGTCGACGGCAAGGCGGAGATCCTGTCCGTGACCTCCGAAGGCGAAGCAGTCCGCATTCGCCTTCGGGCGCCGGAAAGTCTCGCCCGCTTCGTCGCGCCGAAGGGTTCGGTTGCGCTCGATGGCACATCGCTCACCGTCAACGCTGTCGATGGCACCGATTTCGACGTGCTGCTGATCAGGCACACGCTGGGCGTCACCACATGGGGCGATCGCCAGGCCGGCGATTTCGTCAATTTCGAAGTCGATACGATGGCCCGCTACGCAGCAAGGCTGGCGCAGTTCCCGACGGGCTGAGGTCGATCCGACGACAATCGGAAACAGGCGGCCGCGGGCAAGCTGCGCTCCTCCTGTTCCGCCCCGATGACGTTGCAGAATAGGTATTCGCGCCCTGCAACGCAGCGTTCAGCGAAAACCACTTGCCAATCCCGGCCGGGCATGTTTTGACCGCCGAATATTCGGCTTGTCGCCCAACGCGCCGATGTAACCAAGGTGAAATCATGCCGCAAGAAAACGCACCTCACATCCTGATCGTGGAAGCACGGTTTTATGACGACATGGCGGACGCGCTGCTCGATGGCGCAACGACCGCTCTCAAGGATGCGGGTGCGACCTACGACGTGGTGACGGTTCCCGGCGCGCTCGAAATTCCGCCGGCAATCGCGATGGCGCTCGATGCTGGCGATCAGGACGGCACGTCCTATGACGGCTTTGTCGCGCTCGGCATGGTCATCCGTGGCGAAACCTACCATTTCGACATCGTCTCGAACGAATCCTCGCGCGCGCTGATGGATCTTGCGGTCTCCGAATCGCTGGCGATCGGCAACGGCATCATGACCGTCGAGAACGACGAGCAGGCCTGGGTGCGCATCAAGCGGTCCGAGAAGGACAAGGGCGGCTTTGCGGCCCGTGCCTGCCTCACCATGATCGCACTGCGCGAAAAGCTGAATGGTGGTTGATAGAATGTCCAAAGAAGGCGAGCATCCGGTCAAGCCGGCAAATCAGCGTGGCGCGGCGCGTTTGGCAGCCGTTCAGGCCCTGTATCAGATGGATGTCGGCGGCACCGGCGTTCTCGAGGTCGTGGCCGAATATGAGGCCCATCGCCTCGGCCAGGAACTCGATGGCGATACCTATCTGAAGGCGGATGCCTCCTGGTTCCGCTCGATCGTCGCCGGCGTCGTACGCGATCAGGACAAGATCGACCCGCTGATCCGCTCGGCGCTGCAGGAAGACTGGCTGCTGTCGCGGATCGATTCCACCCTGCGCGCCATCCTGCGTGCCGGAACGTTCGAGATCGTCGAGCGCAAGGATGTCCCGGTGGCCGTCATCGTTACCGAGTATGTCGAGATTGCCCGCGCGTTCTTCGAGGAAGATGAGCCGAAGGTCGTCAATGCGGTTCTCGACCGCATTGCCAAGCAAATCCGCGGCGACGCGAAGAAGTAACATCCCGGAAAGAGCATCAGATGGACGAAGCGGTCGAGCGTCAAAGAATTGACTTGAGCACCGCCCGCCGCAGCGTCTTTCTGCTCGCAGGCACCCAGGCCATCCTGGGGTCTGCCACACCTCTCACAGTGTCGATCGGCGCTCTTGCCGGCTACCAGCTTCTCGGCGACGACAAGTCGCTTGCGACAGCGCCGATCACCGCGTTCAACCTCGGCACGGCCGTCGGTGCGGTGCTGATTGCCATCGCGTCCAAGTTCCTGGGCCGCAAGGCGGCCTTCATGTCGGGCGGCATGCTCGGCGCGATCGGCGGCGGGCTTGCGGCAATTGCGCTGTTTCGCGGTGATTTCTGGCTGTTTGCCTTCGCGCTGCTGCTGGTCGGGTCCTGCGCCGGTTTCACCCAGAAGATCCGCTTCGCCGCTGCCGATATTTCTCCCAAAGCCTATAAGCCGCGAGCCATCTCCTGGATCCTCGGGGCCGGTATCGTCTCGGCGATCGTCGGGCCTCAGCTCTCCATCGCCGCAAAGGATTGGCTGGCGCCGGTGACCTTTGCCGGTGCGTTCCTGATGCTGATCCCGCTTTGTCTTGCCGGTATCTGCATCATGGCCTTCCTGCGTCTGCCGACCAAGGCGGATGCGTCGCTCTCAACCCAGCAGCCGCCGGCACGGTCGCTGCGGGAAATCGTCGTGACGCAGCGGTTCATGACCGGCATGGTCTGCGGTATCTGCACCTACGCGCTGATGACCTTCGTGATGACTGGTGCGCCGCTCGCCATGGTGATCGGCTGCGGCTTTCCGACGGAACTGGCGGCGCTCGGCATTCAGTGGCATGTGCTCGCCATGTTCGGCCCAAGCTTTTTCACCGGCATGCTGATCACCCGCTTCGGCGCGGAAAAAGTGGTCGCCGCCGGCCTCGTCACGCTGATGGGCTGCGCGATCGTTGCCCATATGGGCGTGGAATTGTGGAATTTCTGGCTGGCGCTGGTTCTCCTCGGGATAGGCTGGAATTTCGGATTCATCGGCTCGACCACGATCGTCGCCTCCAGCTATCGACCGCAGGAGGCCGACAAGGTGCAGGGGTTTCACGACATCGTCCTCTTCGGCACGGTGGCACTGTCCTCCTTCTCCTCGGGCAAGGTGTTCGTCACCTGGGGCTGGTCATTCATCAACCTGGTGATCTGGCCGGTCGCGATCTTCTGCCTTCTTCTCATTCTGGCGCTGATGCTGCGCAGGCCCGTCGCAAAAGCCAACTGACCCGGTTCTATTACCGTCGTAGCGCTTGACGGCGGTTGTTCCTCACCGCAATCTCACCCGCGCATGGCAACAGCTGCGTTCCTTGGGAGGGGAAAGCCGTTGCTGGAGGGTGCAGAATGCCGGGGCGGCATCGGCCGCAGCCGGTCAGGGAGAGGAAAATTCGCATGACTGTAATTCTAGGTGTGATCGTCTGCGGTCTGCTGTCGATCATTTATGCTGCATGGGCGACGCGTTCCGTACTTGCCGCCGATCAAGGCAATCAGCGGATGCAGGAGATCGCCGGTTATATCCGCGAAGGCGCACAGGCCTATCTGTCTCGCCAGTATATGACGATTGCCATCGTCGGTGTGCTGGTTGCGGGTCTCACATGGTTTCTTCTGTCTGGCACGGCAGCCATCGGCTTCATCATCGGCGCCGTTCTCTCGGGCGCTGCCGGCTTCATCGGCATGCACGTCTCGGTGCGGGCCAATGTGCGCACGGCGCAGGCGGCATCCCATAGTCTGGCAGCAGGTCTCGACATTGCCTTCAAGTCTGGCGCCATCACCGGCATGCTTGTCGCGGGCCTCGCACTGCTCGGCGTGTCCATCTACTTTTTCATCCTGACAACCGTGCTTGGCCATGCGGTCGGTTCACGCGAAGTGATCGATGCCCTTGTGGCACTCGGCTTCGGCGCCTCGCTGATCTCGATCTTCGCGCGCCTCGGCGGCGGCATCTTCACCAAAGGCGCCGATGTCGGCGGCGATCTCGTCGGCAAGGTGGAAGCCGGTATTCCGGAAGACGATCCACGCAACCCGGCAACGATCGCCGACAATGTGGGCGACAATGTCGGTGACTGCGCCGGCATGGCGGCCGACCTGTTCGAGACCTACGCAGTCTCGGTTGTCGCCACCATGGTGCTTGCCGCAATTTTCTTTGCCGGCAGCGCCGTCATCGACCAGGCGATGCTCTATCCGCTGGCGATCTGCGGCACCTGCATCATCACCTCGATCGTCGGCACGTTCTTCGTCAAGCTCGGCACCAACGGCTCGATCATGGGCGCCCTCTACAAGGGCCTGATCGTGACGGGGCTGCTGTCCATTGTCGGACTTGCAATCGCGACGTCGATCACAATCGGCTGGGGAACGATCGGCACGGTTGCCGGCATGGACATCACCGGCGCCAGACTGTTTGCCTGCGGCCTCGTCGGGCTGGTCGTGACAGCGCTGATCGTTGTGATCACCGAATACTATACCGGCACCAACAAGCGGCCGGTCAATTCCATCGCCCAGGCCTCCGTGACCGGCCATGGCACCAACGTCATTCAGGGACTGGCCGTCTCGCTGGAATCAACCGCGTTGCCGGCACTCGTCATCGTCGGTGGCATCATCTCCACCTATCAGCTCGCCGGACTGTTCGGCACAGGCATCGCCGTCACCGCCATGCTCGGCCTTGCCGGAATGATCGTGGCACTCGATGCCTTCGGCCCTGTCACCGACAATGCCGGCGGCATTGCCGAAATGGCGCACTTGCCGCCGGATGTTCGGAAAGCCACGGATGCTCTGGATGCCGTCGGCAATACGACCAAGGCCGTCACCAAGGGCTACGCGATCGGCTCAGCCGGTCTCGGCGCACTGGTGCTGTTTGCGGCCTACGCCAACGATCTCCAGTACTTCGTGGCAAACGCCGATAAATATCCGTACTTCCAGGGGGTAGGCCAGATCTCGTTCAGCCTGTCCAATCCGTATGTGGTGGCGGGCCTGCTGTTTGGCGGTCTCATCCCGTATCTGTTCGGCGGCATCGCCATGACGGCGGTCGGCAAGGCGGCAAGCTCGATTGTCGAGGAAGTTCGCCGGCAGTTCCGCGAAAAGCCCGGCATCATGCAAGGAACGGAAAAGCCCGACTACGGCCGCGCGGTCGATATCCTGACCAAGGCCGCGATTCGCGAAATGATCGTGCCCTCGCTGCTACCGGTGCTGGCACCGATCTTCGTCTATTTCGGTGTGCTTCTCGTCTCCGGCGGTGACAAGGCGTCCGCCTTTGCAGCGCTCGGTGCCTCGCTTCTCGGCGTCATCATCAACGGCCTGTTCGTCGCGATCTCGATGACCTCGGGCGGCGGCGCCTGGGACAATGCCAAGAAAAGCTTCGAGGACGGTTTCGTCGATAAGGACGGCACGCGCCACATGAAGGGATCCGAAGCCCACAAGGCTTCGGTGACAGGCGATACGGTGGGTGACCCCTACAAGGATACGGCAGGCCCTGCCGTCAACCCGGCGATCAAGATCACCAACATCGTCGCCCTTCTGCTGCTCGCGGTTCTCGCCCACTAGAACCAGGTCTCATCCAGACAAAAGAAAGCCCGCGGTACCATTGGTATCGCGGGCTTTTTGATATTCGGAAATGCGCTTGTTAGTTGCCCATGCTCTGCAGCATGTTGCGGATCTGGCCGGCACCGCCGCTTGCTGCTCCGGAACCACCCGACAGAAGCTGCTGCAGGAAGGTAAGGTCGCGGCCGCCGGTTGGCGTCGTGCGCGAGATCGTGTCGAACACCTTGCCGTCCTGAAGTGCGTAGTTGGCGCGCTGGGCGACCACGCCGTTCTTGTCGAAATAGATGGCAAGCACGCTCTGCTCGACGATCTGCGGCTTCATGAAGGCTGCCCGACGGTGGCGCTTCTGGGAAATGTAATAGAACACTTCCGTATCGAAGGTCGCGGTCGTCGACGGTGTACCCATGGTCAGGATCACCTGCTCGCGGCTTGAACCGACAGGGATCAGGTTCAGCGACTGCTGGTCAACGACATAGCCGTTGTACATCGTGTCGCCGATTTCCATGGATGTGCAGCCGGAAACTGCAATCGATGCAACGACAAGGGCCGCCGCCGTTTTGCTCAACGCTTTCATTTCGTATCCGAAAACCCGCTTCTTCAACGGTATCCCCCACATGTCGATGTGCCGGCGGAAGCCGGTTACTCTGCTGCTCATACCATTGTGGCTATTCCGGGGACAGCTGACTGCCGCTTCCGGATAGCCGAACCGAAGCCCGCCGATGGCGAATGCATTGCAATTCGTGCCTGCTTCGGTAAACCAGCTTTCGTTTGCATGCAACATCGCCAGCTTCGACCATGACGCAAACATGAAGGCAAATGCAGGAAACACGATGATATTCGGCCTGTTCAAAAAGAAAAACAGCAATCAGACCATCGTCAACCGGCAATACTACGCCCTGACGTCGGCAGCGCGCATCCCCGTGTTCTACGAGGATTTCGGCGTACCCGATACCGTGATGGGCCGGTTTGAAATGCTGTCCATCGTGATGATCCTGTTTTTTCGCCGGACGGCGAAGTCGGGGCCGAGCGGGCAGGAACTGGCGCAGGAGATCGTCGATGCCTTCTTTCAGGATATCGACCATTCGATTCGCGAGCTCGGCATCGGCGACCAGGGGGTTCCGAAGCGGATGAAGAAGCTCGCGGGCATGTTCTACGGTCGGCTCGAAACCTATGCCGCAGCTCTCGACAGCGGCGACGAGACCGCGCTTGCCGCAGCGCTGCACCGTAATATCCATCCTAAAGCCACCGATATACAAGACATGAGCGCACTTGCGCACTGGATGACAACCACCGAAACCGCTATGTCAGCGGTCTCAGAAGATACGATTTCCCGTGGGCTGCTGGTCGTGCCGCAGCCGGTCCGGGAAGGCGAGGAACAATGAAACGCGATCAAGAACCCAGCAAGGCCAAAGGCGGCAAGCCTCCGTTCTCCTATCCTGTGAAGGTCGGAAACATTTCGGCCAATCCCGTCACTGTCACTGTTGAAGCCGATGAAAACGAGCTGAAGGGCTTGGCCGTTCTCTGGGACGTCGTATCGGTCAATTCGTTGAAGGCGGAAATCTACATTGCCCGCTGGAAGAAGGACGGCGTGCGCCTCAAGGGCCACGTCAAGGCCGCCGTCACCCAGGCCTGCGTGGTGACGCTTGATCCTGTCTCGTCGACCATTTCAGAAGATTTCGATCAGGTCTTCGTGCCTGAGGGATCCAAGCTTGCGCGCGTCGTCACTGCCGAAAGCGCCGAGATGGTGGTCGATCCTGATGGTCCGGACCTGCCGGAAATGTTTGTCGGCGATACGATCGATGCGGGCGAGGTCGTTGCCGAGTTCGTGGCACTGGCGATAGACCCTTATCCGCGCAGGCCGGGCATCGATTTCAAGGACCATATCGAGAGCGACCCGAACGATCCGGCGACCAAACCCAATCCGTTTGCTGCGCTCAAGGATTGGAAAAAAGACTGAGACCGGTTGTAAGCAGAAACAAAACCTATATTTTGGCCACGATTTCGCCGGCAGGGCGGCGCATGAGCGTGCCCACTGAAGAAGCAAAAGTCGGCGCAGGCATTCGTTGCAGGCGCGTGCGGCCGGTTAAAACAAGGATCAGGGACGCGTGATCAGAATTTCGATTGACGCCATGGGTGGCGACTTTGGCCCCGAGGTCGTCATGGCGGGCGCCGCGAAGGCGCTCGAACGCCATCCCGACGTCAGTTTTCTCCTCTACGGACTGAAAGCCGAATGCGAGCCGTGGCTTGCGCGCTATCCGAAATTGCGCGAGCGGTCCGTGTTCCATGCGTGTGAACTGGCCGTTGCCATGGACGAGAAGCCGAGTGCGGCGCTACGCCGTGGTCGCTATGTGTCGACCATGTGGCGTTCCATCGAAGCCGTGAAGCTTGGCGAAGCTGATGTCGTTGTGTCCGCCGGCAATACCGGTGCGCTGATGGCAATGTCGAAATTCTGTCTTCGCACGTTGGCGAGTATCGAACGCCCCGCAATTGCAGGCATCTGGCCGACGCTGAAGGGCGAAAGCATCGTTCTCGATATCGGCGCGACGATTGGCGCTGACAGCCAGCAGCTGCTCGATTTCGCCCTGATGGGCGGCGCTATGGCGCGGGCTCTGTTTGAAGTCGATTGCCCGACCGTCGGCCTTCTCAATGTCGGTGTCGAAGAGGTCAAGGGGCAGGAAGAGGTGAAGGAAGCCGGTCGGCTGATCCGCGAAGCCAACCTTCCGCACCTCTCCTATCACGGTTTCGTCGAGGGAGACGATATCGGTCGGGGCACCGTCGACGTTGTGGTGACCGAAGGCTTTACCGGCAATATCGCTCTAAAGACCGCCGAGGGAACCGCGCGCCAGATCGCCACGCTTCTGCGCGAATCCATGTCGCGCACGCTGCTTGCCCGGATCGGCTACCTTCTCGCAAAGCCAGCATTCGATCGCTTGCGCGAGAAGATGGACCCGAACAAGGTCAATGGCGGTGTCTTTCTCGGCCTCAACGGTATTGTGATCAAGAGCCACGGTAGCGCCAACGCCGAAGGCATCGCGGCCGCGATCGCAGTCGGCTACGACATGGCGCGAAACGACCTCAACGCCAAAATTTCGCAGGATTTGAAGATTTATCATGCCAGACGCCTGCCGCCGGCCGGCCCTGAAGCCGCATGACGTTAGGATGTGATTTGACTATGATTCGATCAGTTGTTCGCGGTTACGGGGCAGCGCTCCCGAAACGGGTCGTCACCAATCGCGAGCTGGAGACGATGGTCGACACGTCGGACGAGTGGATCGTCCAGCGCACCGGCATCACCCAGCGCTACATCGCCGGCGACGACGAAACGACGGCATCGCTCGGTGAGAAGGCGGCGCGGGCAGCGCTCGATAATGCTGGCCTGACACCTGACGACATCGATCTGGTCCTTCTGGCGACTTCGACGCCGAACAACACCTTTCCCGCGACCGCCGTCGAGATCCAGAACCGGCTCGGCATGAAGCATGGCTACGCTTTCGACATGCAGGCGGTCTGCAGCGGCTTCGTTTACGCGATGACGACGGCAGACCTCCACCTGCGTGGCGGGCTTGCGAAGCGCGCGCTGGTGATCGGCGCCGAAACCTTTTCCCGCATTCTGGACTGGAACGACCGCACAACCTGCGTGCTGTTCGGCGATGGCGCCGGCGCCGTTGTGCTGGAGGCTCAGGAAGGCGAGGGCACGATTGCCGACCGCGGTATCCTGACGGCGCATCTGCGCTCGGACGGATCCCACAAGGACAAGCTCTACGTCGATGGCGGCCCATCGACGACCGGCACGGTCGGGCACCTGAAGATGGAAGGCCGTGAGGTCTTCAAGCATGCGGTGGCTATGATCACCGACGTGATCGAGGACGCATTCGAGGCGACCGGCACGACTGCCGAGGATATCGACTGGCTGGTACCGCACCAGGCCAACCGTCGTATCATTGATGGATCTGCCAAGAAGCTCAACATTCCCACCGAGAAAGTCGTCGTCACCGTCGACATTCACGGCAACACGTCTGCGGCATCGATCCCGCTTGCGCTTTCAGTTGCCTGTGCCGACGGTCGCATCAAGAAGGGCGATCTTGTGATGCTGGAAGCCATGGGTGGCGGCTTCACCTGGGGTGCCGTCCTGATCCGCTGGTGATGCCGGCTGAAAACCTGAGCCATATTATGAAATAATCAATGCCGAACAGATGCTTGGCCCGGGGGCGCTTGACCGTGGGGCACAACCAAAATACTGTTTGCGGGCTTTGATAATATCACATTAAATCAGGCGGGGGACCATGGCCGGCAAGACAGTCACACGCGCGGATCTGGCGGAATCGGTTTTTCGCAAGGTTGGCCTCTCTCGCACGGAATCGGCGGAACTCGTCGAAACGGTAATCGACGAAATCTGCAACGCCATCGTTCGCGGCGAAATGGTCAAGCTTTCGTCGTTTGCGACATTTCAGGTGCGCGCCAAGAACGAGCGCATCGGTCGCAATCCGAAGACAGGCGAGGAAGTACCGATCTCACCCCGCCGGGTGATGACCTTCAAGGCATCCAATGTTTTGAAGCAACGCATCCTCAAAGCGCACACATTGCGCAAGGTCAAGCAGAAGCCGGCAAGCCCTGCGAGCTGACACGCCCGTTTTGCACGCTGGCACCCCTGCCAAAACACCAATCTTGTGAACACACTTGAATCTTTCGGTGCAAGCCGTTGAGAAATGTGCGATTCGACGCATAATCCTCGTCCAGCCTTTCGTGCTGACCCCTTTCGCGCCGCACGGCCGTTCGATCCCTGGAGATTGACACTTGGACAAGAGCCCGGACGCATTCCGCACCATCAGCGAAGTCGCTGACGATCTCGACCTGCCGCAACACGTCCTGCGCTTCTGGGAAACGCGGTTTCCGCAGATCAAGCCGATGAAGCGGGGAGGCGGCCGTCGCTACTACCGCCCGGAGGACGTGGACCTGTTGAAGGGGATCCGTCACCTTCTCTACGACCACGGATACACGATCAAGGGCGTTCAGAAGCTCCTGAAGACGAATGGCAACAAGTTCGTCTCAGCAATCGCATCGGGTGATATCGCCACGATGGAAGCCATCATGGCGGCCAACAGCGAGAAGAATGCCGAGCCGAAAATTTCCACCCAGGAAGAAGATCAGGTCGTCGGGCGCCCGAAGGTAAAGCCGAGCGGCCGGTTCTTCGGTTTCGGCGGTGCCGGGGAGGACCAGTTGGAAGTCTCGGTTGGAAAATCGAGTGTCGGCAAGGAAGACCGTGCCCTGCTACAGGAGGCACTGTTTGACCTTCTGGAATGCAAGCGCCTGCTGGACCAGGTTCGTTGATCCGATACCTGCTTACATGAACTCACTGTAAATTTACCGTTCACCTCTGGTTCAAACGCGAAGGTACAACATTTACCTACGAGGAAACACAAGAGGAGATGCAAACGTGAAAAAACTCGCAATCATTGTCGTCTCGGCCATGACGGCACTGACGAGCATGGTACCGGCACACGCCTTCCCTGTCGTCAACGCACCGAAGACCATCGAAGCGCCGCAGAGCGTTGATCAGGTCCAGCAGGTTCAGTGGCGGCATCGTGATCGTTGGGAAGGTCGTCGCTACTATCGTCACCATCGCGACTACCGCCGCGGCGACTATTACCGCGGTCGCCACTACCGTGGCCACAATTCAGGTGCGATCATCGGCGGTCTTGCTGCCGGCGCTCTGATTGGCGGTGCCATTGCATCCCAGCCGCGCTACGCCGAACCGCGTTACGTGCAGCCACGTCGTTACGTGAACGCCAATAGCGCGCACGTCAACTGGTGCGCCAACCGCTACCGGTCCTACAGGGCTTATGACAATACGTTCCAGCCCTATAACGGCCCGCGCCAGCTGTGCTACTCGCCCTACTGATAGGGTAGTCGCCAAGGCGTCCTGATAGGCCGGCTCCAGACAATGGGGCCGGCTTTCTTGTTGAAGCAAGACCGTCGATCCGAGATCCATTGAAAGCCGATTTTTTCCTTGCGTGGTGAAGATCATGTCAGTATGGAATGCATGCTTCACGCGACGCCGGTCCGCCGGCTCGAAGCGATGTGGCGGAATGTAGCGCAGCCCGGTAGCGCACTTGACTGGGGGTCAAGGGGTCGTCGGTTCGAATCCGGCCATTCCGACCATTCTTCCTTCGGCGACAGGCTCCCCCAGAGCCGCTTTGACCTGAGCTCGCCACTGGTGAACTCGTCTTTCGTCACGCCATCCTGTTGCCACGTCACTCACCAGAACCTGTGAACGAATGATGGATCATCCCGAACCGCGTTCGACTTATCTGACTACAATTTGCATTTGGCTGGAACGTCAGTGTTCCCGACGCGTTGTCAGATAGGAAAACAAAGGAGAATGTGATGTTGAAGGGTGTTGTACTTTGGGCGATGGGCGTTCCGATCCTTGTAATCGTGCTGCTCTACGCATTCGTATTCTAAGTTCTGGATTTCTGGCGGTAACGGCCAGTGCATTTCGATCTAAAAGGGTCAGCTCCGAAACACGAGCTGACCCTTTTTCATTTTTGCCGCTGTTGTCGAGATACAGCTCGAGCAAAAAAAGGCCCCGCACTTGCGGGGCCTTTTCAGTCAGTCTTAGATTTCCGGGCAACCAGGGCGATTGGCGAAGGTGATCCGGTCGGGACCCCGACGGGTCATGCCCTGGACGGTGATGCTGCGGCGAGTGGCGCGGACGATCTCCGTCTGACGGAAGCCTTCGTCGCGAGCGGCGGCGCGTGCTTCGCCAGGGCTGCAGCCCATGCGGCGATCGCGTCTGTCGTAATCGCGATCCCTGTCGCGGATCACCGGGCGCACGCCGTCAGGTCCGATGCGCAGCTGTACGTCTTGGGCCGATGCCGGGGCAGTGGCCGCACCAAGGGTGCAGACGGACAAGGCCAAGGCCAGGCCTGCCTTTGCGAAAACATTGATCATTGTATCCTCCGTGTATGGAGCCGTGGCAGGGCCTGCGGCGCAAGATATTCACGGGGATGTAACTGATTTGTGAGTGGTAAAGTTCCGCCTGCGATCAATCAGCAAGTATAGGCGTAGCAGACGCGATAGTAGTTCGCGTTAGCGAAAACGCGCTGTCCGGCTCGCATTCATCAGAAGCTCCTGCTCGGAAGCAAACGACCCCAGGAGCTGCAGAAGACGGTTTTCTTCGTCCTTGTCGAGACGGTAACGGCGGGCGAAGTCAGTTACGCTCCACACCTTCTTCATTCCGCACTGCTGAAGATCGACGGATGTAATATGCGACATTGTGCCCCCTCACAGATATTGGAGGATGGTATCCTCCAATATCCAGTGCATACAAAACGACTCTAAATAAAGAAATTCTTAAGCTCGGTTTTCCCGGAGAAACTACTTTTCCTCGACCTTGACGCCGTCTTGGCCGATGCTGAATTCTACGCCCTTTGGCTTGGTTTCTTCGCGGTAGACATAGAACCCCAGACCGACGACCAGAACAACGAGAGCGCCGATGATGAAGTACAGATTATTGGAACGCGTCATGAATTTCCCCGACTATGCAATTCTGGCCGGGAAACGCCTATGAGCTCAATATGTTCCAGCGAGTTTCAGGTTTTTTTCAATCGTCGTTTGCGGCGTTGAGATCTTCGGGGCGCATGCCCTCTTCCTGACCGTCTTGCTTCAGTCTCACACCCGGTCCCATTCCGGATCCGCCGTCGCCGGCTGCCAGGAATATAACGCCCCTTGTCTCGAAGAATGCCCTCAGTCTCTCACTGATGGTTGGGTCGGGCAGGGCGTCATGGGCCTCCGCGTTGTCGAATTCGACGGCGGACAGGCCCGAAGCGGCGCAAAGCGCCTCTTTCGAGATGCCGGTGAGTGCGCGCGCTGCGCGAATTTGTGATGAGGTCAACATACGAGAAATCTGGCGCAAGGCGACCCAATGTCAAGGACTTGCGCTTGAGGCAACAACTCAGGCCTGTAACGGCGGCATCGCGGCAGTGGTGTTTCGCTGATAGCGGTTTTCCAGGGCGACGCACGCCCAGAGAATGCCGAGCGAGAGATAGAAATGCCGCCAGTGGTCGGTGTCGATGACGTTGCCGATCATCGCATGTCCCAGGATCAGGACCCATGCAATCATCAGAAAAGGCTGCCAAGGCCTCTCGCGCAGCATATAGCGGAAGCCCATCCACAGGCTGGACCAGATCATGATCTGATACGTCACCGCACCCACCCAGCCATAGGTCGTGAGTGTCTTCAGCCAGATATTGTGCTCGTCTTCGCCGAAGATTTTTCCAAGCGCCATCGGTCCCATGCCGAGCGGTCGCTCCATCGCCATCAGGAAGCCCATCTTGTGCCGCTCGAAGCGACCAAGCCGCGCGCCGTCGTAATCCTGCACCAGTTTCGCACGGTTGGAAAACAGGTCGGCGATCTGCGGGATCTGCAAAGCGATCGCAAGGGCGAGCACGAGAGCCACGCCGGCACAAATCGAGATGACCAGGATCTTCAGGCGGAATGCCGTCGTGCGCTCCTTGAGGAGCATGAGGACGATCAGTGCAATGGCACCGAACAGCAGGAGGCCCCAGGCCGCGCGTGAAAACGACAGGAAGATGCCGATCGCCAGCACCAGCATGCCGAGGATGAGAAGGGGGGTACGGATGACCGGGCCGGTCAGCATGCGGTAAAGGAGATAGAGGAGCGGGCCGACCAGATAGGGGCCGAACACGTTGGGGTCCTGAAAGGCGCCCATCGCGCGGTTATAGCGGGTAAAGACATGGGCCCCGGGAAACGCGTCGAAATAGCCGAGGATGCCGAGAGTGGCCGTGATGATGGCGGCCGCCACCCAGGCATGAAAGATGATCTTCAGCCGCCGATGGTCGTTCTCTATGACCGCTGCAAAGAACACGGCGGTGAGCGCAAGAAAGATCGAGACCGCATAATACATGCCGGCGCCGGACGAATCCTTCATTACGAAGATGGAAAACAGACCACTGATGTTGAAGATCAGCAGCATCGCCATCAGCATCGCGACGGTGCGCGAGATCCTGAGCCCAAACAGGAACCAGAGGCCGATCTGGGCCACCATCATCAGTTCGTAAGGGGCAGGCTCCGACATGACGAAGCCGGACAGAAACACGCCGAAGGCCAGCATGCCATTGGCCACGAGGGCAAAAACGGCCAGCTGGACGTTGAACGGCCGGGTCTCATGTGCGGCCAGCGTCGTCAATATGCATTGTCCGTGTTGAGAAGCCGGATCGGTGTCAGGAACAGGATCTTGAGGTCGAACAGGATCGACCAGTTCTCGATATAGTCGAGATCGTGGGCGGTGCGGGCACGGATCTTTTCGTCGCTGTCCAACTCGCCGCGCAGTCCGTTGATCTGCGCCCAGCCAGTCACGCCGGGTTTCACGCGGTGGCGGGCGAAGTAGCCTTCGACGACGTCCACATATCTGCGTTCGCCAGTCTGGGCACTGACCGCATGCGGACGGGGACCAACGAGAGACAGCTCTCCTTTCAGCACGTTGAACAGCTGCGGTAGCTCGTCGATCGAGGACTTGCGCAGAAACCGGCCGACGGGCGTGACCCGCGGATCGCCCTTGGTCACGGCCCTGATCGCGGTCTGGTCGCTCATGCTCGTGTACATCGAGCGGAATTTGAGAACGTTGATGATCTCATTGTTGAAGCCGTGGCGCTTCTGGCGAAACAGCATCGGCCCTTTCGAGCTGAGCTTCACGGCAATGCCAGCAGCCAGCATGACGGGCCAGAGGCAGGCGATCGCGAACACGGCAAAGACGATATCGAAGATGCGCTTTGCGACCGAATCCCAGTCGCGGATCGGCTTGTCGAAAATATCGAACATCGGAACGGTGCCGACGTGACTATAGGCCCGTGGGCGGAAGCGCAGGCGGTTCGCATGCGCCGCGAGCCGGATATCGACCGGCAGAACCCAGAGTTTGCGCAGAAGCTGCAGGATACGCTGCTCGGCGCTGGCAGGAAGCGCGATGATGAGCATGTCGATACGGGCAAGGCGCGAGAATTCCACAAGCTCGGCAAAGGTACCGAGCTTCGGGTAGCCGGCAACGACGGTTGGCGAGCGGTCGCTGTTGCGGTCGTCGAAGATGCCGCAGATGCGGATGTCATTATCCGACTGGCGTTCCAAAGCGCGCACCAGTTGCTTGGCAGGTTCGCCGCCGCCGACAATTACGGCGCGGCGTTCCATCACGCCGTTGCGCGCCCAGTGGCGGATGCCAAGCGCGATCGCCTGCCGCTCGGCGGCAAGGACGACGCAGCTGACGGAGAACCAGACGATGAGACCGGTCACGGGCACCCAGCCGCCCGCGGCAAAGCTGAGCGCGAGATTGGTCAGGACAAAACCGAAGGCCCATGTGATGAGAACCCGCTTCAAGGTCCTGTTGGCGGACCTCAGGGAGGGGATCTGATAGGTGTCGGCAATCTGCAGAAGCAGAAGCGTGATGGCAGAACCGAAGGTGATGATGACCAGGCGGGAAAGCGACATCTCGGTCGCGCCGTAGATCAGGTCGACGATGAGGCCGACAATCAGGATCGCGGCAAATTCGGTAAGCCGGATCAGTCCGACCAGCAGGGATGGCGAATAGCTGGTTTCGCGGAACTGCTGGGCGATCTGGCGTGCGAAGGGATTGAGGACCGCGCCCGCTTCCTTCTCCTCGCTCGCACGCATCTCTGAGACCTTGCGGCGAAGGCTTTCGACGTCGAATTCATCGGGCTTGTTCAGCGGGCTCATGCCAGGATCCTCGACTCAGCTGCCGCGAAGGCGCAGAAGTAGTCTCAGTCCAGTAGCAAAAAGAAGCTAAAGAAGCCTTTAGCTGTACCTTCGGTCAGGGATTTGGCCGAGTAGATCCTGGTACAAGTGAAGCATGTCGTCCGCCATAACGGAGGCGGAAAACACTGCCTTAAAATCGGACGGCTTCGGCATGACGCGGTCATGCCACTCCGGTGTCTGCAGTGCCTGCGTCATCACGTCGGAAAGGCTTGCGGCGTCGCCGGGGACGGCAAGGGCCGCACTTTTCACACCCAGCACTTCGGGAATGCCGCCGACACGCGATGCGATGACGGGTTTCCCGGCGGCAAGCGCTTCCAGCACGATATAGGGCATCGCTTCCGCGCGCGACGGAACGACGACGAAATTTGTGAGGGCGAACGCCTTGCGGGCGGGCATGGCCGGCATCATCGTCAGCCGGCGGCCAAGGCCACGTTCGGAAATCATGGCTTCATAGCGCTCACGGTCCGGACCGTCGCCGACCATCAGCGCCGAGAGCGGCCGACCGACCGCGCGTTCCGTTCGGGCAAAGGCGTCGATGAAGACATCCGGTCCCTTAAGGTCGCGCAGCATGCCGATATAGAGAAAGTCGACCGCGGAAATGACCGCTGGGACCGGCTCGAACTCGGCTTCGCCAATGCCGTTATAGATCACGCGCGCAGTCTTGAGCGGTTTTCCGACCTTTTCCTCGTAGGTGCGGCGCTCGTAATCGCAGACAAAGACCAGGGCATCGCCGAAGCGTTCCTGGAACCGTTCGAGCTGCAGCACGACCTTGCCCGAAAGACTGGACCGGTCGAAATGCAGACTGCCGCCGTGCGGCGAATAGAGGCGGGCCACGCAATACCTGTTAACCCGCAAGGCTGAGCCGATCAATCGCGCCAGAACGCCGCCCTTGGCGCCGTGTCCGTGCAATATGTCCGGCCGCAAGCTCTTGATATGCTTGTAGCTTCTGTAGAGTGCCGCAAGATCGGAAGGAGCGATCGAACGGCGCATCGGAATTCGTGTCAGGCCAAGCGAAAGCTGCGGCCGGATCGTGTCGAACAACCTGTCCTCGTGCTCGCCACCGGTCGAGCTGTCGCAGAGGATGCCGACCTCGTGGCCGGCAGCCCGATGTTCTTCCACCAGGTCGCGCACATGGCGGAAGATCCCGCCGACGGGCGACCTGAAACAATGGAGGATGCGCAAGGGAGGGGCCTCAGCCGACATGATGATGTCAGAACAGCCGCTCGCGGACGTAGACCGTGTCGCCAGCGAGGACCTGTGAGGAAATCGTCGTACGGCCCGTGATGACCTCGCCGTTGATCTTGCGTGTGACGTCGACATCGCGCTGGTTTCCGCGAGAGGTAAAGCCTCCGGCGATTGCGATGGCGTTCTGTGCCGTCATGCCGGGCACATAGGAATACTGTCCGGGTCGTCCGACTTCGCCCATGACGAAAACCGGGCGGTAACGATCCATTTCGATCGTCACGTCGGGATCGCGCAGATAGCCCTGCTTGAGCTTGGCGGCGATTGCACCCTCGAGCGTCGGCATGGTCTGGCCCCGGGCCGTGATCTGACCGATCAGCGGGAAGGCGATATAGCCGGCCTGATCGACGGTATAGGTGTTGGAAAGGCTCGGCTGTTCGAAGACGCTGACACGTAGCCGATCGCCGCTGTCCAGCCGGTAAGGCTGGATCGTCGCTTCCTGAAAGCTTTTCGGAGCCGGCTTGTATGAGGCGCAGCCCGACAGCGTCATCGCAACGGCTGCCGCCGCAAGAGCCAGAACGGTTTTGGCGCGCTGGTTGCGCGTCGGATTTTTCTTGTCTTGGGCGAATAGCATGTTCGCGTCCCAGGCTCGGGGTGGTGGTTCGACGATTTCGAGCCTGTTATCGATCCATTAGGGTTAATGCCCGGTAAAGAGAGGCGAGACGACCCTCGGAAATAATGCCTGCAAGATCAGAGTCCGGTTTTTCTTCGAAGCCGCGGCTCATTAACTGTAGCGTTACCATGATAATTTACTGTCCGCCCAAATAGACCAGTTTGGAGCGGGCAATGTCTGGCGTAAACGGCGGCCATCAGGATGTGGATATCGACCTCAGGCAGGTCATCGCGGCCGTCTGGGAACGCAAGGCGAAGATCCTCGCCGTGACGATCGCGGCGGGCGCGCTGGCGCTGGTCGGCGCCTCGCTGATCAAACCCAGCTACAAGGCCGAAACCAGGCTGCTGATCGAATCGCGATCGCCGAACCTCTCCGGCGGGGAAGGGGCAGGCAGTTCCAACGATCCGGTTCTGGACACGCTGAACATCACCAGCCAGGCCCAGCTGCTGCAATCGACCGACCTCATCAAGCGGGTTGCGCGCGATCTGAAGCTTTCCGATCGCCCGGAATTCGACCCGGCTGGACAGTCGGCACTGCCGGACCTCCTGGTGATGGTCGGCCTGAAGCAGGATCCGATGGCGATCGATCCGGAAGACCGGGTCATCCAGAAGTTCCGCGAAAAGCTGTCGGTCTATCCGGTCGAGGGCTCGCGCGTCATCGCCGTCGAATTTGCCTCGCATGATCCGAAGCTCGCGGCGGATGTGCCGAACCGGATGGCCGAAGCCTATCTTCAGATCCAGAGTGGCTCGAAGGTCGACACCCATGCCGAAACCGCCCGCTGGTTGGAGCCGGAAATCGCCAACCTGACGACCCGCGTCAACGATGCCGAAAAGAAGGTGGCGGACTACCGCTCCTCGAACGGACTTTTCCAGACCAGCGAAGCCAACAGCTTTTCCAGCAAGCAGTTGAACGATATCTCGACCGAACTTGCCCGCGTTCGCGCCGATCTCGCCAATGCCGAGGCCCGTTCGGAAAACGTCCGCGCTGGTTTGAGAGCCGGCCGCGCTTCGGACACGCTGGCGGACGTCGCGGGATCGCAGGTCATCCAGCGTCTGAAGGAAACCCAGACCAATTTGCAGGCGCAGATCAATGATCTCTCGACATCCCTGCTCGACAACCATCCGCGTCTTCGGGGACTTCGCGCGCAGCTCAGCGGCATCAATCAGCAGATCGAGCGTGAAACCCAGAAGATCCTGGCAAGCCTCGACAACGAGAGAGAGATTGCACGGCTCCG
Source organism: Rhizobium sp. Leaf321 (assembly GCF_001423215.1). NCBI lineage: Bacteria > Pseudomonadati > Pseudomonadota > Alphaproteobacteria > Hyphomicrobiales > Rhizobiaceae > Rhizobium > Rhizobium sp. Leaf321. The sequence goes on from NZ_LMOF01000006.1 coordinate 1,217,464, forward strand.
CGAGCGTCAGCTGACGCAGCAGATGAACGGCTTGAAGGCTGATTCGGCCAAGGCCGGTGAAGAGGAAGTCGGGCTGCGGGCCCTGGAACGCGAAGCGTCCGCCCAGCGCCAGCTGCTCGAAACCTATCTCGTGCGCTACCGCGAGGCGACGTCGCGCCGCGACGCCAATTCAAGCCCTGCGGATGCCCGCATCGTATCGAGCGCGGTCGAACCGTCGGAACCCTTCTTTCCGAAGGTCATTCCGATCGTCATCGTGGCGACGCTTGCGACACTGATCGTCAGCTGCCTGGTCGTCATCATCGCCGAACTGTTCAGCGGCCGGGCGCTCCGCCCTCTCAATCGCCGTCGCGAGGACGATTTCCTGCTGACACCACACGAGGTCGCAACGCCTGCAGTCGAACCGGCCCCGGCCGAGCCCGAACCGACCCCTGCCGGCGCTTTGGTTGCAACAACACCCGCCGCAGCTCCGGTTGCGGCAGAAACTGTTGCAGATCGGCCAAAGCGCGAACACAGACTGTTCGCGGCGGCAAAGGAAATGCTGGCTGCCTCCCGCAAGGATGCCGCTGCCGCGAAGGGCGCGGAAGTTGATCAGAAGCAGGAGGCTTCGATCGCTGCCGAGCCACCGGTCGAAGAAATTGCCGTGGCGCCGCCGGCGAACGACGGGGAGGAGGAATCCTTCACGATCGCGTCCGTTGCCCGCTACCTCCAGCGCCGTGCGGTGCCGATCGGCCTGGTCGTGTCGCCCGGTGGCGATGCAGGCTCGACGGCGACCGTGATGTTGGCCCGTGAAATTTCGGAGCGCGGTCGCACCGTCGCCCTGATCGACATGACCGGCTCGGCTTGCCCGACACGGCTGATGGCGCAGGACGTCAAGCTTGCCGGCATCACCGATCTGCTGTGCGGCGAGGTTGCGTTCGGGGAAGCCATCCATCCGGACCGTCTCTCGGATGCGCATATCATCCCGTTCGGTTCTGCCGATCCGGTTCGCGCCATGCGGGGCGCAGACCGGCTGCCGATGGTCGTCGACGCACTCGCAGACGCCTATGATCTAGTGCTGATCGAATGCGGCCCGGCGGAAGCGCCGATGCTGTCGCGACTGACCCGCAACGAAAAGGCGGAGGTCATTCTCTCCGTGCCTGAGTTCAAGGAAGAGGATGTCGCAAAGATTGTCCAGGACTTCCAAGGCGAGGGAATTCGCAACCTGCTGGTAATGTCTGACGCCAATGACCGCAGCTCGCCGCGCAAGGCTGGACGACAGGTGGCGTGAGCCACACCTCATGAACCACGATCTACAAGGCGGCTTTCATGCCGCCTTGTTCGTTTTGGCGGCCCGCAGTTTCTGCAAGAGTGCGTAAAGGCGCGGGTTGTGCTTCACCGCAGCCTTCGCCCTCGTTGCCAGAACCATCAGCGGTTTGAGGACGGAACCCTTCGGCGTGATGGCGATGAGAATATCGTGCAGCACGGTTTCCTGGCTGCACCAACTGCGCTTGTAGGGCTGGTCGCCCACGCCGAAATCGAACAGTGTCGCGCCTTCGTGGCAGCTTTTCTCGATCATCAGCCAGAACAGCAACTCGCCGGGGCTTGCTTCCGGGCAGATGCTGTCGTCGATGGAGCTGAACTGGCAGATCACATGGTCGCCCTTGCGCGACACGCCGGCAATCGCCACGACATGTCCCTCGTGCTCACCCCGCATGCGGATCGCGTGAAGGGTGAGCGAAGTGTCTGTCCCATCCGTCGGCGCGTCTATCAGGCGATGGAAAAACTCTCGGATCTCGGACGCGTGGAAGACATCGGGCAGGCCGAACATTTTCAGCCGCGCCGCCTTCTGGCGGAAGAACGTATCGAGCAGCGCGTGCTTTTCGTCCGCGTCTAGCGGGATCACATGGTCATAGCCGCCGGCCGCTTCGATCTTGCGGCTCTGCGAGCGGAATTTCTTGCGGCGGGTCTTGGCGTTGAGCTGTGCGAGCGTCGTCTCGAAATTCGGGAATAGCGGCAGCTGGAACGAATGGTTCTGGTTCTCCGTCGTTGCGAGAGCACTCAGCGGATGCCGACTGCCGCGCCAGGAGAGCGGCACGCAATCGAGCACCACGAGATCGGCGTAAGGAGAAAGCGCCGTGCGCAGCATGCGCAGGAACGGCTTCAGCTCGGCAGCGGAAGCCACCTCGAGTGCGGGATCGAACAGCCCGGTATTGAGATTGTTGTAATGGTTGCCGGGGAGGCGGGCGACGCGGATGCCTTTTTCAAGCACGATATCGAGCGGCAGGATAAACACGGCGCGACCGTCGATGCGACCGACGACGACTGCAAGCGTGCGGCCGTGGGATTTCGCCCAGGCTTCGCACCAGTCGAAACCCTGATGCAGCGAATTGAGCTTGATCGCCTGCAGACGGTGCCAGTCGGACTTCAGATCCGCCATGTCCGTCGCGACTGCCATTTCGATCTGCGCGAAACGCAACGGGACAGTCTCACGGGAAGGCGATCCCGATGTCCCTGCCGGCGCAAGCTCTTCAATCAGTCTCGAGGTTTGCATGACGCGCTCCGCTGTCTTTCAAGCGGGGAGAATAGGCAGCGTGCACCAACAATCTGTTTATTGCTGTGTCGCCCGCCGCCAATACTATCACGGCTGGTTAATGCGGGGTGAACCCAGGCATAACCTAGACTTTCGGCCGTGCGCCCGCCATCCACTTGATGATCAGCATGGCCGGCAGGATCCACAAAAGCCCCGACAGCAGGAAGTAGAGGAAATGCACCCACCACGGCGATGTCGCGAGCAACAGCGTCGCGACCGTGGTTGCAGCCAGCGCGTAGACGATGACGAGCACGATGATCATGATCGTGCCGATGAAACTTCTCAGGCGTGGGACCAACGCGTTTCTCCTCCCGCGACGCGATGCCGCAAAGCATCGGGGCTTGTTTTGCACGTGTCCTTGGGGCAAATCAACGCCAGGAGCGGAAAGATTACCGCCCGCATGGTGCTCTCAAGCGCGTGCAAGGCTGATCTTTCTTCGAGCGACAGGAGTTTCCGCATGTCGGCGACTGATAGCGTCATCATCGATGTCATCCATCCGGCAGCAAAACGCCGCGAGCGCGACCGCAGATCGGTGCGTATCTGGCTCGGCTTCGTCGTCTTCGTGCTGTTCTGCCTCGTCCTGGTCGGCGGCGCGACCCGGCTGACCGATTCGGGTCTCTCGATCACCGAATGGAAACCGATCCACGGCGTCATTCCGCCTCTCAATGCGGCAGAATGGCAGGAAGAGTTCGAGCTCTATCAGCGCATCCCGCAATACCAGCTGGTCAACGCCGGCATGACGGTCGACGAGTTCAAGACCATCTTCTGGTGGGAATGGGCGCACCGTTTCCTGGCGCGCTCGATCGGCCTCGTCTTCGCCCTGCCGCTGATCTTCTTCTGGGTGACCGGTCGCATCGAGAAACGCCTGCGCTGGCCGCTGGTCGGCACGCTGGCACTCGGCGGATTTCAGGGCTTCATTGGATGGTGGATGGTGTCGTCGGGTCTCACCAAGCTCGTCAGCGTGTCGCAATACCGCCTCGCCACACACCTGGTCATTGCCTGTCTGATCTTTTCCGCCTGCGTCTGGATCATGCGCGGCCTCACGCCCCAGAAGCAGGGGGCGGCCCCGACGCGTCACTCCTATATCGCGGCTGGAGGCCTCGCGTTTCTGGCGCTGTTCCAGATCTATCTCGGCGCACTCGTCGCAGGCCTCGATGCCGGCCTCAGCTACAACACCTGGCCGATGATGGATCGCGCCTTCGTTCCGGCCGACCTGTTCTTGCGCGATCCCTGGTGGATCAATCTGTTCGAGAACCCGAAGACCGTGCAGTTCGTTCACCGCTGCGGCGCCTATGTGCTTCTGGCCGCAACACTGATCCACATGATCGTGTCACTGTCCAAGGCACCGGGCTCGGTCCATACGGGGCGTGCCGTCATCCTGTTCCTGCTGGTCTGTCTGCAGGCCGTGATCGGTATTTTGACGCTGGTCTATCGGGTGCCGCTGGATCTGGCGCTCGCGCATCAGGGCGGCGCCCTTGTCGTGCTCGGCTATGCCATCACCCACTGGCGCGGCTATATCGGCGAATACCCGCTTGAAGACAGAAAAGCCGCGGCGAACTGAGTTCACCGCGGCCTCAAGTCTTAAAAATCCGGATGTCTTCAGGCAGACAGCATCAGGTCCATGTTCTGGACGGCGGCACCGGAGGCACCCTTGCCGAGATTGTCGAGCAGCGCCACGAGATTGACATGCGGGCTACCAGCCGCGCCGAACACGAACAGCTTCATCCTGTCGGTGTTGACCAGTTCCTCGGCATCGACGCGGGCAAGCTTCGCGCTCTCGTTGAGCGGCACGACGGTAACGATATCTTGACCCGTATAGTGGGCGACGAGGGCGCTATGAATGCTCTCTAGCGTGGCACCATCCTTGAGGTTTTCGAGGAACAGCGGCACCTGTACGATCATGCCCTGCGCAAAGCGACCGACAGATGGCGAAAACAGCGGCGCTCGATCGAGCAGGCCGTGTTCCTTCATCTCGGGAACGTGCTTGTGCTTCAGCGTCAGGCCGTAGAGGAAATTGTTGGCGGAGATGGCGTCCTCGCGTGAAGCGTCTTCCATCTGGCCGATCAGCTGCTTGCCGCCGCCGGTATAGCCGGAGACTGCATTGACCGAGACCGGGTAGCCGTCGGGCAGGAGACCGGCAGCGCGCAGCGGACGCAGCAGCGCGATAGCACCGGTCGGATAGCAGCCCGGATTGGCGACGTTGCGGGCGGCCTTGATCTTGTCGGCCTGTGCCTTGTCCAGCTCGGCGAAACCATAGGCCCAGTTCGGATCGACGCGGTAGGCCGTCGAGGTATCGATTACCCGCACGTTGTTGTTGCCGGCAAGCATGGTCACGGCCTCTTTCGAAGCCTCGTCCGGCAGGCAGAGGATCGCGATGTCGGCGCTGTTGAGCAGGTCCTCGCGCATTGCGGCATTGCGCCGCTCGGTTTCCGGGATCGACAAGAGCTCGACGTCGCGGCGGTCGGCCATGCGGGTGCGGATCTGCAGCCCTGTCGTGCCGTGTTCGCCGTCGATGAAGATCTTTGCCGTCATGGTCATTATCCCTGAAATGTCAGTGCCTTGGGGTGAGAGCCGGAATCAGTTTGCCAGCTGCTTGATTCAATTTGTCAACGGGCGGAAAGTCGCTCCGCGCGCAGGCCAAGCATATACATCGCAACCGTTGCCCCGGCAATGGCGGTGATATCGGCATGGTCATAGGCCGGTGCCACCTCCACCACGTCGGCGCCGCAGATCTCGAGGGCGCCGAGTTTGCGCAGCACCGACAGGATTTTCGCACTCGACGGACCACCGGCAACGGGCGTTCCTGTACCGGGCGCGTAGGCGGGGTCCAGGCAGTCGATGTCGAAGGTGAGATAGCACGGGCGGTCGCCGACATGGGCAAGGATCGCGTCGGCAATTGCCTGGGCGCTCAGATCCTCTACCTCATGGCCCGGCATGATCCTGATGCCGAAATCCCCAGGCGCATGGGTGCGGATGCCGATCTGGATCGAATGCTGCGGCTCGATCACGCCCTGTCGCACGGCGCGCGCCACGAACGAGCCGTGGTCGATCCGTTCTATGTCGCCGGTCTCGTCCGCATCGTCGCTCCATGTGTCCTGATGGGCATCGAAATGCACGAGGGCAAGCGGACCGTGGCGGGCTGCATGCGCCCTCAAGAGCGGCCAGGTAACGAAATGATCGCCGCCGAGCGACAGCAGAAACGCGCCCGACTCGATGATCTTCGTCGCCTCCGCCTCGATCAGCCGCGGCGTCTTCCAGTGATGACCGTAGTCGAGCATGACGTCACCATAGTCGATGACCGACATGGCTTCGAAGAGATCGCGCGAGAACGGATATTGCGGGTCGTTGTCGAAGATCGCCGAAGCCCGGCGGATGGCCTGTGGCCCGAACCGCGCACCCGGCCGGTTGGAGACCGCAGCGTCGAAGGGAATACCGAGGACGACCGCATCGGCGCCGATCAGATCCTTGGTATAGCGCCGCCGCATGAAGGACAGCGCGCCCGCATAGGTCGGGTCGGTGGCAGCATCGCGCAGGGACTTGGCGGTAAAGGCGTTGTCGATGGATTTTGAAGCCATTGCATTCTCCCGGATCGCAGAGAAAGTGCAGTGGGAATGTCTGTAAGACAAGACTCGGACCGAAGAAAGCCCGAAACGAAAAAGGCGGAGCCGAAGCCCCGCCTTTCGAAATGCAAAGTCTTGAAGCGATTAACGCTTCGAGAACTGGAAGGACCGGCGGGCCTTCGCCTTACCGTACTTCTTACGCTCGACGACGCGGCTGTCGCGGGTCAGGAAGCCACCCTTCTTCAGAACCGGGCGAAGGCCTGGTTCGAAGTAGGTGAGGGCCTTGGAGACGCCGTGACGAACGGCACCGGCCTGACCGGAAAGACCACCACCGGTGACGGTGGCAATGATGTCGAACTGACCTGTGCGGGCAGCGGCAACCAGCGGCTGCTGAAGGATCATCTGCAGAACCGGACGGGCGAAGTACGCCGAGAAGTCGCGACCGTTGATGATGATCTTGCCGGAGCCCGGCTTGACCCAAACGCGGGCAATCGCGTTCTTGCGCTTGCCGGTTGCATAGGAACGGCCCTGTGCATCGACCTTGCGGACGTGAACCGGTGCCTGGCTTTCAGCCGGAGCGAGGTCCTTCAAAGAGGAAAGATCGGCCATGATCAGGCGCTCCTTACGTTCTTGCTGTTCAGCGATGCCACGTCGAGAGCGACCGGCTGCTGTGCTTCATGGGGATGGTTGGAGCCGGCGTATACACGCAGGTTCTTCAACTGGCGACGGCCGAGCGGGCCGCGCGGGATCATACGCTCGATCGCCTTTTCGACGACGCGCTCAGGAAAGCGGCCTTCGATGATGGCGCGTGCAGTACGCTCCTTGATGCCACCCGGGTAACCGGTGTGCCAGTAGTACTTCTTGTCTGTGTATTTCTTGCCGGTCAGGACAACCTTTTCAGCGTTGATGATGATGACATTGTCACCGTCGTCGACGTGAGGTGTGTAGGTGACCTTGTGCTTGCCGCGAAGGCGATTGGCAACGAGGGTGGCGAGGCGACCGACAACGAGGCCTTCGGCATCGATGATGATCCACTTCTTCTCCACCTCTGCAGGCTTCTGAACGAAGGTTGACATTGTTTTTCTCTCTCATCTGAACCCAAGACCACCGGAAGACCGGCCGTAAGGGCGTTTTTTGTTGCTTGATTTGCTCGGCTATGCCGACAAAAAAGAAAGCGGGCCTTCGAGAGGTCCGCGATCTGGGCGGCTTATACGACGGAGCCTAAAAAGCGTCAAGCAGCCGGCCCGGAGCGGTCGGAAAAATAGCTCAACGTTTAGAATGACTTACTGATGAGGTAAAATAATACCTCACAAATATTCGGCCGGTGTTTCGTCTCTTACACGACTTATCGAGAAGGGATACCTTGGTTTGAGCCGCAGCAGGCCGGACGCCTGGCTGGTGGGAAAATGTGATTCCGGAACCGAGTTGGAAGATTTCCATTGCTTTCCTATGTCCAGGTGACTGCATGAGGAGGTTAGAACCATGGCTCACGATCGGTATGACGACGACGTCATCGCTGGCGTCTTGAAAAGCACGAAGACGATTGCGCTGGTCGGCGCATCGCCCAATCCCGACCGGCCCAGCAACCGCGTCATGGGATTTCTGTTGCAGCGCGGCTACCGGGTGTTTCCGGTCAATCCCGGCCAGGCCGGCAAGCAGATCCTCGGTCAGGACGTCTATGCGAGCCTCGCGGATGTGCCCGAACCCGTCGATATGGTCGATGTGTTCCGCGCTTCGGAATATCTGGACAGTGTGGTGGACGAAGCGCTGGCGCTGGATCAGCTGCCCAACGTCATATGGGCGCAGCTTGGCGTCCGCGACGATCAGGCCGCAGTCAAGGCGGAGGCTGCCGGTATCCAGGTAATCATGGATCGCTGCCCGGCGATCGAATATCCGAGGCTTGCCCGTCTTCTCGGATAGGGTAAGGGAGCGGGGCAGGTAATTCGCGGATTGATTTCGCGGACTCTTTTCGCAATCGGTGCGAATGCTGCAACGATATTTCTTGATCGCCGTCGGCCCGCAGGCTCTGCTGTGATGAAACGACCCTAGAGGAGACCGGCATGGCCAACCCGAATTCACGCAGTTCCGGCAATCCCGGATTTTCAACGCTCGCTGTTCATGCCGGCGCCGAGCCCGATCCGACGACCGGCGCCCGGGCGGTGCCGATCTATCAGACGACGTCCTTCGTCTTCAAGGATACCGAACATGCAGCCGCATTGTTCGGGCTGAAGGAATTCGGCAACATCTATACCCGCATCATGAACCCGACGCAGGCCGCGCTGGAGGAAAAGGTGGCGGCGCTCGAAGGCGGCACGGCAGCCCTTGCCGTCGCGTCCGGCCATGCAGCGCAGTTGTTGGTCTTCCACACGGTCATGCAGCCCGGTGACAACTTTGTCGCGGCGCGCAAACTTTATGGCGGTTCGATCAATCAGTTCGGCAACGCGTTTCAGAATTTCGGCTGGCAGGTGCGCTGGGCCGATAGCGCCGTTCCGGAAAGTTTTGAAAACGAGATCGACGATCGCACCAAGGCGATTTTCGTCGAAAGCCTGGCAAACCCCGGCGGCACCTTCGTCGATATCGCGGCGATTTCGGAGGTGGCCCAGCGTTTCGGAATCCCGCTGATCGTCGACAACACGATGGCGAGCCCCTATCTCGTCCGGCCGCTCGAACACGGCGCCGATATCGTCGTACACTCGCTCACCAAATTTCTCGGCGGCCACGGCAATTCCATGGGCGGAATCATCGTCGACGGCGGCACGTTCGACTGGTCGCGCTCCGGCAACTACCCGGTCCTGTCCGAACCGCGGCCGGAATATTCGGGCATGGTCCTGCATGAAACCTTCGGGAACATCGCCTTTGCGATCGCCGCGCGGGTGCTCGGCCTTCGCGACCTCGGGCCGGCCATCTCGCCCTTCAACGCCTTCCAGATCCAGACGGGGATCGAGACGCTCTCGCTGCGCATGCAGCGGCATTGCGATAATGCGCTTGCGGTTGCCGAGTGGCTGAGCCGCCATCCGAAGGTTGGATGGGTGAACTACGCCGGCCTGCCTGACGACCCGAACAATGCTCTGCAGCAGCGCTATTCGCCGAACGGTGCCGGCGCTGTCTTCACCTTTGGCCTGAAGAACGGCTATGAGGCCGGCAAGATCTTCGTGGAAAGCCTCAAGCTCTTCTCGCATCTCGCCAATATCGGCGATACCCGCTCGCTGGTCATCCACCCGGCATCCACCACCCACCGGCAACTCACCGAAGAGCAGCAGATCGCCGCCGGTGCCGGACCTGACGTGGTTCGCCTGTCTGTTGGCATCGAGGATGTGGCAGACCTGCTCTCCGACCTGGACCAAGCATTAGCAAGGACTTGAGATACTCATGAAGAACTGGCTGACATTCGATCTGACCGCAATCGAACCGGAGGAGGGCGCACCCGCTCCCGACCGCATCATCTTCGGCGATCCGAAATTCCTCACCTGGAATTTCGAGGAGGCCGAAGGCGGCATCTATGCAGGCGTCTGGGAAGCGACGCCGGGCAAGTGGAAGATCGTCTATGACGAGTGGGAATATTTCCACATCCAGTTCGGCTACTCGATCATCACCGAAGAAGGCTCAGAACCGCTGCATCTGAAGGCCGGCGACAGCATGGTTCTGCGGCCTGGTCTGGTCGCCACCTGGGAAGTGGTGGAGACGACCCGCAAGGACTACGTCATCAGGCTCTGAGCCTGACGGCAGGTCCTCCGGCTGCTCCTATCCCCAGACCAGATCGAGCCGCTCCAGCCCGTGGAAATGGTAGACGTCCTTGACCGTCGGTACCCCGGCCAGTTTGAGGCCGGGCAGGCGGCGAAACAGGATGGGCAGAACGGTATTCAGTTCCAGCCGCGCCAGTGGTGCGCCGATGCAGAAGTGGATGCCGGCGCCGAAGGACAGGTTCTGGCCTTCCTGACGATCCGGCTTGAACGTCAGCGGATCTGAAAATTTCTTGCTGTCGAGATTGGCGGCGGCGAGGATCAGGCTCACCTTGTCGCCACGCTTCAGGGAAACGCCGTCGATTTCCGCGTCTTCGAGCGCCCAGCGCTGGAAGATATGGACGGGCGCGCACAGCCGCAGCGTCTCTTCCACCGTCCGCTCCGTCGCGGCCTCGTCGCGGAAGAGCTCGACCGGCGCTAGACCGCTTTCGAGGATCACGCGAACCGAATTGCCGATCTGGTGCACGGTCGCCTCGTGGCCAGCGTTGAGCAGCACGATCGTGGTCGAGACGAGTTCGTCATCGGTCAGATACTGGCCCTTGTGCTCCGTATGGATCATGTGGGTCAGCAGGTCTTCGCGCGGTTCACGCCGGCGCTCGGCGATCAGCGTTTTCACATAGGCTGCGAACTCCCCGGCGGCCTTGTCCGCCGCATGTTCGTCTTCCCGCGAGCGCTTGAACATGTACATGCCGACATAGGCATGGCTCCATTTCAGCAACTGCGGACCCATCTCGTCCGGAATGCCGATCATTCTCGCAATCATCGTCACGGGAATGATGTCGGCAAAGGCCGATAGCAGTTCTACCCGGCCTTGGCCGTCGAACGCGTCGATCAGCCGCTCCGCAAGCTCGGTGATCTCCGGCCTCAGCTTCTCGATATGGCGGGAGACGAAAGCGCGGTTTACCATTGTCCGCAGCCGCGTATGTTCCGGCGGTTCGATCTCCAGCAGCGAGTGCCGCTCGGCGAGGTCGAAATTTGCAAGATGCGCTTCCGGCTCCGGGAGGCCCAATTCCTCGCGGCTTGCGACATGCAGGATCTGCCGGCCGAATCGGCGGTCGCGCAGGAGAAGGTTCACATGGTCATATCCGGTGAAGAACCACTGCCGCTGCTCCTCCCAGAAGAAGGTTGGACAGTGCTGATGCAAGAGCCCGTAGACGCGGTTCGGATCGCTGTAGAAGGCCTGGTTGCGGCCATCCAGCGAGACACGGCGGGTATCGGGATCGATGCGGAGGAAATCGGGGATCGCGGTCATGCCGAATGGGTAACCCAATCCGCGGTTCCACGAAAGCCCGTCATTCGCCTGTGGCGATACCCTCGCGTCGCGGGTCGGCACTTCCCGCAAGTCCCCGGTCGGTGATCTCGATCGCTTGCAGGCCAGACGTCATTTCGCCCGCCTTCACCTCGTATCCAAGCGACTTCAGCGGCTCCATCAGCGTCTCGGCCCGCGTTCCGGCTTCAATATCGTAGGTTCCGAAACGGTTGATCAGATGCGGCTGGGCGACGATCTGCTCCACCGGCATGCCCCAGTCGATATAGGCGACGAGCGCCTGCGCCACATATCCGATGATCTGGCTGCCGCCCGGCGACCCGATCGCCATCAGCGGCTTGCCGTCCTTCATCACAATCGTCGGCGCCATCGAGGAGCGAGGGCGTTTGCCCGGCTCGACGCGGTTGGCGACCGGCATGCTGCCATCATGCGTCTTGAAGGAAAAGTCGGTGAGTTCGTTGTTGAGCAGGAACCCGTTGACCATCAGCCGCGATCCGAAACCGTTCTCGACCGTCGTCGTCATGCTGGCGACGTTGCCGTCCCTGTCGACGATGGAGATATGGCTGGTGGAGGGAAGTTCGATCGCCTCGCCGCGGCCAAACAGGAGCGCGTGATCCCAGGTCGGCTCACCCGACTTCACGGCATCCTTGGCAAGCGCCTTATCCGTGTCGAGCAGTCGTGCCCGTTCGCCGAGATACTCTTTTTTGAGGAGACCCTTGATCGGTGCCGGCACAAAATCGGGATCGGCGAGATATCTTTCGCGGTCAGCAAACGCCAGACGCTGCGCATCGCCGATCAGCCTCCAGCTTTCAACATTGTCCGGCCCGAGCCCCTTCAGATCGAAGTTTTCGAGCATGCCCAGCATCTGGCCGACGGCAACGCCACCGGAGGAGGGTGGGCCCATGCCGCATATATCGAGAGCGCGATAGGCAAGGCAGACGGGTTCCCGCTCCTTGACCCTGTAGTTGGCGAAATCGGATAGCGACAGAACGCCGGGATTGCCCTTCGCTTCGCGCACGGCCCTGACGATCGCCTGCGCAATCGGGCCGGAATAGAAGGCATCAGCGCCGCCGGCCGCGATCGTCCGCAGCGTTTCGGCATAGGCCGGGTTCTTGAGGAGAGTGCCGGTTTTCAGCGGTGCGCCGCCATCGTCGAAGAAATAGCGGATCGTAGCGTCTTCGGTCTTCAGCTTGTCACCCTCGGCCGCAAGCAGAGTGCCGAGCCGCGGCGAGACCTCAAAGCCGTCAGTGGCGAGGCGCTCGGCGGCAGTAAACAATCCCGCCCAGTTCGCCTTACCGTATTTGCGGTGGACGGTTTCCAGAAGCCGCACCGTGCCCGGCGTGCCGACCGACCGCCCGCCGACCACGGCTGCCATGAACTTCAACGGCTGCCCCTGATCGTCGAGAAAGAGCTTCGGCGTCGCCTCCATCGGCGCCGTCTCGCGGCCGTCGAACGTCGTCAGTTTCTGCGAGGCTGCGTCGTAATAGACGAGGAAAGCGCCACCGCCGAGGCCCGAACTTTGCGGCTCCACGAGCCCGAGCACGGTCTGCACGGCAACCAGTGCATCGGCGGCACTGCCGCCTTTCTCGATCACTGCACGGCCCGCTTCCGCGGCGAGCGGATTGGCGGCGGCGACCATGTAGCGCCTCGTCTCCACCCGCTTGGCCGACGTGACTGCCGAAGCTTTTTCCGGCGCTGTCGTGTCCGATGCCGGCTGCGCCGAGGCAACTGAGATCGTCAGGAAACCGGCGAGAACAGTTCCGGAAATTTGCTTCAGCATGGCATGTCTCTCCGCATTCTTGAGTTTGCTCGGAGAGAGTGTGGAGCATTGTCGCGCCATTGCAAGACTTTAGGCGGTCGTGGGCAACGGCACTATTGGCTGAGGACGACGATGCGTTTCAGCGACGCCACCTGTTGGGACACGCTGATGTCTTCGAAAGGTTCTGCGGCAAACGGGGTTGGGGACGCAAAATCCGTCGACGGTATGATCATGATTTCCTGATCCGTATGAACGGCGGTGCGGTCGCGGCCGCTGGTCTTCGACACGTAAAGAGCCTTGTCGGCAGCGGTTAGCAACACGTCGATATCAGCGTCCTTTGTGGAGCACAGCGAGATGCCGGCGCTGACCGTCACGGCTATCCTGTGTTCGCCGACACTGATTGGATGGCGTCTGAGCGTCGAGCGGATTGCCTCTGCGATACTGGCTGCTTCGACCATATCGGAGACGCGGATGATCGACGCGAATTCCTCGCCCCCCATGCGTCCGAACGAGCCGCGGCCGCGCTGAGCCGCCGCACCAATCCGTGCAAAGGCGGAGAGCACGTCATCGCCGGCCTGATGACCGTAGACGTCGTTGATCTGCTTGAACCCGTCGAGATCGAACTGGATGAAAGCAATCATGCTGCCATCCACCGCATCAACGCCCTTCGACCGGTGAAACTCTTCCAGCAGACCGCGGCGGTTGAGCACACCGGTCAGCGGGTCGGTCCGCGCCAGCTCCTTCAGGGTCAGCTCCGACCGCTCGGTCAGGAGTCGCGCCCCGCAGACGATGCTGCCGACAAAGACGAAAGCCGTCGGGAGATAGAGCCACGGCGAATGCGACGCAGCGACAAGCGCATCCGGTCTACCGATGAACACCATCAGGACAATCAGCGCACAGGAGAAGGACTGTATCCAGATGACGCTGGCAAACACGCGACGGGTGATACTGCGCGGACCGCGATGGTAAAGCAGAATGCCGATGATCATGGCGTGACCGACCATGGCCGCGACATGGTGAAGGATGGCGCGACTGGCGAAGTCGCCGCGGACGGGGTCTAGAAACATCCCGGCAATCCAGATAAGGGCCGGAATGCCAACATAGGGTTCCACGGGCCGGCGGTCGAGCTGCATCAGGCCCGCAGCCCACAGGCCGATACCCGAAAGAACCATGGTATTGGCGATCTCGATCGAAACGAAGTCCGGGATGTCGCCGCGCATTGCGACCAGAGCTGCGCCAATCCCGTGCACAGCGAAGCCGCTGCCCCAGCTGAGATAAAGTGGTTCGCGCTCATAGTACCAGCGTGAAAAGAGCAGGACGGCGAGCGTCACCGCTTCAGCGGCCCAGATCAACAGACCCGTCAAGATATCCACGTCCAGCTCCGTCATTCATTCCCGGCCGCTTCAGTATGCAGCTAAGTCTTTAAGGCTGCGTTGCTGTTTTGCGTCGGTTATTTTGATTAGAATGCTGTCATTTTTTCATATCTGCTTTACCCTGCTCGATCAAAAATGCTTGGATGGCTGTCGATACTTCTCTTTTGCCTCTGGTATATGAGAGTTGTTGCATTATCGGTCAGCCTCGCGCATCCCAAGCCGATTAAGGATATCGGGCTCTCCGTCTTGAAGTACCCGGCGGTGACACTCTATGTAGGAGATAACCAATTCCAATGATTCCGGAGCGCATCGCCGCCTTCGGCGATGCATTTGACAAAGGACGGACATGAGAAATCCAGTTGATACCGCAATGGCCTTGGTGCCGATGGTCGTTGAGCAGACCAATCGCGGTGAACGCTCCTACGATATCTACTCGCGCCTCCTGAAGGAGCGCATCATCTTCGTCACCGGTCCGGTGGAAGATTACATGGCGTCGCTCGTGTGCGCCCAGCTGCTTTTCCTCGAGGCTGAAAATCCGAAGAAGGAAATCGCGCTCTACATCAATTCGCCAGGTGGTGTCGTCACCGCCGGCATGTCGATCTACGACACGATGCAGTTCATCAAGCCGGCCGTGTCGACGCTCTGCATTGGTCAGGCCGCGTCAATGGGCTCGCTGCTGCTGTGCGCCGGCGAGAAGGGCATGCGTTTTGCAATGCCGAACTCGCGTATCATGGTTCACCAGCCCTCCGGCGGCTTTACCGGTCAGGCCTCGGACATCGAGCGTCATGCCCGCGACATTCTGAAGATGAAGCGCCGCCTGAACGACGTTTACGTGAAGCACACCGGCCGTACGCTTGAGGAAGTTGAAAAGACCCTCGATCGTGACCACTTCATGACCGCCGACGAAGCTCAGGACTGGGGCGTCGTCGACAAGATCCTGACCACGCGTCAGGAAATGGAAGGCGTTTCGGCGTCTTGAGGCAATAGTGGCATCCGTGCTGCTCACCCGGATTTGAGTGATTTCGGGGGTTTCAAGTGGCACGGAACGCGCTATTAGTACCTATTAAGGCTGTGTTGAGTGTTTATGACATAGCATTGGCGTCTTAGGGGTTTCGTTGCAGCCGGTCATTCTGGACCTGCGAAAGCGAGTTTAAGGCCGGTAGAGTACCCCTTGAGCGAAGACAGGCGCGGCATGGCGTCCGCGCGTGTCGACAGCGACAAAGTTGACCGCGACCGTCTGGACAGGCGGATAGGCGGAGTGCTGGAAGGAAAGTGATATGAGCAAAGTCAGCGGCGGCAACGGCGGCGACTCCAAGAATACCCTGTATTGCTCCTTCTGCGGAAAGAGCCAGCACGAGGTCCGCAAGCTGATTGCCGGCCCGACCGTATTCATCTGCGATGAATGCGTCGAATTGTGCATGGACATCATTCGCGAAGAGAACAAGTCTTCGATGGTGAAGTCCCGTGAAGGCGTTCCCACGCCGCAGGACATCATCAAGGTCCTCGACGAGTACGTCATCGGCCAGAAGCAGGCCAAGCGTATTCTGTCGGTCGCAGTCCACAATCATTACAAGCGTCTCGCGCATGCCTCAAAGGGCGGCGATGTCGAGCTTGCGAAGTCGAACATCATGCTCGTCGGTCCGACGGGTTGCGGCAAGACCTATCTCGCCCAGACGCTCGCGCGCATCATCGACGTGCCCTTCACGATGGCCGACGCGACGACACTCACGGAAGCCGGCTATGTCGGTGAAGACGTGGAAAACATCATTCTGAAGCTGCTTCAGTCGGCTGATTACAATGTCGAGCGCGCCCAGCGCGGCATCGTCTACATCGACGAAGTCGACAAGATCTCCCGCAAGTCGGACAACCCTTCGATCACCCGCGACGTGTCGGGCGAGGGCGTCCAGCAGGCGCTTCTGAAGATCATGGAAGGCACGGTCGCATCCGTACCCCCACAGGGAGGCCGCAAGCATCCGCAGCAGGAATTCCTGCAGGTCGACACGACGAACATCCTGTTCATCTGCGGCGGCGCCTTTGCCGGTCTCGACAAGATCATCTCTGCCCGTGGCGAGAAGACCTCGATCGGTTTCGGTGCATCCGTCCAGTCTCCGGACGATCGTCGCGTTGGCGAAGTGCTGCGCGAACTGGAGCCGGAAGATCTGGTCAAGTTCGGTCTCATTCCGGAATTCATCGGTCGTCTGCCGGTTCTGGCAACGCTCGAGGATCTCGATGAGGATGCGCTGATCCAGATCCTGTCGGAGCCGAAGAACGCGCTGATCAAGCAGTACCAGCGCCTGTTCGAGATGGAAGACGTCGAACTGACGTTCCACGAGGACGCGCTGCGCGAGATCGCCAAGCGCGCCATCATCCGCAAGACCGGTGCTCGTGGTCTTCGCTCGATCATGGAAAAGATCCTGCTCGACACGATGTTCGAGCTGCCGGCGCTGGAAGGCGTTCGCGAAGTGGTCATTTCCGACGATGTGGTGCGGGGCAATGCACGTCCGCTCTACATCTACGCCGACAGGCAGGAAGAAAAGGCCAACGTTTCGGCCTGATCCTCAGCGGTCATAGCAACATTGAGAAGGGGCCCCATTGGGGCCTCTTTTTCGTTTTAGCCTCGGCTATTGTTTTAGGCCGTATTACACGATTTTTGCACTGCAAAGAGTTGCAAGATAATCCGCTTGATTTAGACAGGGTCAGGGATGAACCTTTCCGTTCCGGCTGCTTCGCACCTTTTGTGCGTGTGCCGTTGATTTCGGACCTCGTCTCGAAAAGGTTTGTCGGCAAGGACGGTGGCGCGTCCGTGCTGAAGAGCTGACATTTTGCGTAAGGCGTTATGCGTGGGCGCTTTGTCTGACGGCTGGTTGCACAAGGTGCAGTGCAGCGACCTTGCAAGGCTTGAAAACGATCTGTGAAAACTCCACTTTTAGCGGGAGTGAAGTGCTTGGGTAATTTCTCAAGCCATCCCGGCAACGGGACGATGGAAAGGAAATGACATGACGAATTCAACGTCTGCGGCATCCGGCGCTGAGACCTATCCGGTCCTGCCACTGCGCGACATTGTGGTCTTCCCGCACATGATCGTGCCGCTGTTCGTCGGACGGGAAAAGTCCATCCGGGCGCTTGAAGAGGTAATGGGTTCCGACAAGCAGATCATGCTCGTCACCCAGATCAATGCCAGCGACGACGATCCTGAGCCCGAGCAGATCTACAAGGTCGGCACGGTGGCCAATGTGCTGCAGCTCCTGAAGCTCCCGGACGGAACCGTCAAGGTTCTGGTCGAAGGCAAGGCACGCGCCCAGATCTCCGAATACAGTGACCGCGAAGAGTTCTACGAAGCCAAGGCCGAGATTCTGGCCGAGCCCGATGAGGACGCCGTCGAGGTGGAAGCGCTGTCGCGCTCCGTGGTTTCCGAATTCGAAAACTACGTGAAGCTCAACAAGAAGATCTCGCCGGAAGTCGTTGGTGCCGCGAGCCAGATCGAGGATTACTCGAAACTGGCAGACACTGTCGCCTCGCACCTGTCGATCAAGATCACCGAAAAGCAGGAAATGCTCGAAACGGTCTCGATCAAGCTGCGGCTTGAAAAGGCGCTCGGCTTCATGGAAGGCGAAATCTCCGTCCTCCAGGTCGAGAAGCGCATCCGCTCGCGCGTCAAGCGCCAGATGGAAAAGACCCAGCGCGAGTATTACCTCAACGAGCAGATGAAGGCGATCCAGAAGGAACTCGGCGACGGCGACGAAGGCCGTGACGAGATGGCCGAACTGGAAGAGCGCATCGGCAAGACCAAGCTTTCCAAGGAAGCCAAGGAAAAGGCCGACGCCGAGCTGAAGAAGCTGAAGCAGATGAGCCCGATGTCGGCGGAAGCCACCGTCGTGCGCAACTATCTCGACTGGCTGCTCGGTATTCCGTGGTCCAAGAAGTCGAAGATCAAGACCGATCTTAACGCGGCTGAAAAGGTCCTCGAACTGGATCACTTCGGTCTCGACAAGGTCAAGGAACGCATCGTCGAGTATCTTGCCGTGCAGGCCCGCGCCACCAAGCTCAAGGGTCCGATACTTTGCCTCGTCGGTCCTCCGGGCGTCGGCAAGACGTCTCTTGCCCAGTCGATCGCCAAGGCGACCGGCCGCGAGTACGTGCGCATGGCACTCGGTGGCGTTCGTGACGAAGCCGAAATCCGTGGTCACCGCCGCACCTACATCGGCTCGATGCCCGGCAAGGTCATCCAGTCGATGAAGAAGGCGAAGAAGTCCAACCCGCTCTTCCTGCTCGACGAAATCGACAAGATGGGCTCGGACTTCCGCGGCGATCCGTCGTCGGCGCTGCTCGAAGTGCTCGATCCAGCGCAGAACTCGACCTTCATGGACCACTACCTTGAGGTCGAATACGATCTGTCCGACGTGATGTTCATCACCACGGCGAACACGCTGAACATCCCAGGTCCCCTGATGGACCGCATGGAAGTGATCCGCATCGCCGGGTACACCGAGGATGAGAAGCGCGAGATTGCCAAGCGTCACCTTCTGCCGAAGGCGATCCGGGACCATGCGCTGCAGCCGAAGGAATTCTCGGTGTCGGACGATGCCCTGATGGCGATCAGCCAGCAGTACACGCGCGAAGCCGGCGTTCGCTCCTTCGAGCGCGAGCTGATGAAGCTCGCCCGCAAGGCCGTGACCGAGATCATCAAGGGCAAGACGAAGTCGGTTGCGGTTACCGCTGCCAACATCTCGGATTACCTTGGCGTTCCGCGTTTCCGTCACGGCGAAGCCGAAGGTGAGGATCAGGTCGGCGTCGTTACGGGTCTTGCCTGGACAGAAGTCGGCGGTGAGCTCCTCACCATCGAAGGCGTCATGATGCCGGGCAAGGGTCGCATGACCGTCACCGGCAACCTCAAGGACGTGATGAAGGAATCGATTTCGGCTGCGGCATCCTATGTCCGCTCCCGTGCCGTCGATTTCGGCATCGAGCCGCCGCGCTTTGACAAGTCGGACATCCACGTGCACGTGCCGGAAGGTGCGACGCCGAAGGACGGTCCGTCGGCCGGTGTGGGCATGGCAACCGCGATCGTTTCGATCATGACCGGCATTCCTGTACGCAAGGATGTCGCCATGACCGGCGAAATCACGTTGCGCGGCCGGGTGCTGCCGATCGGTGGTCTCAAGGAAAAACTCCTTGCGGCTCTGCGCGGCAACATCAAGGTTGTGCTGATCCCGGAGGAGAACGCGAAGGACCTCGCGGACATTCCGGACAACGTGAAAAACGGCATGGAGATCATCCCGGTGTCGCGTATGGGCGAGGTGATCAAGCACGCTTTGGTTCGCCTTCCCGAACCGATCGAGTGGGATGGCACTGTGGAGACACCGGTCATTGCGACGGTTGACGGTGCCGACGACTCGTCGACAACGATCGCTCACTAAGCGGTGCCTTGAAGCCGCCACGAACTGATAAAAAAGCCGGCGAAAGCCGGCTTTTTTTGTGAAAAATGCCCAAGACCCCTTGTTTTTCAGGCTTTTTCGGAGCCTTTGGGTTGCCAAGTGCCGACGCAAAACTATTGTCGGCGCCGACCAAATGAGTCGTTCCAAAACCGTTGAAAGGGTGGAAATATGAACAAGACCGAACTGGTGTCCGCAGTGGCCGAAAAAGCCGGCCTCTCCAAGGCTGATGCCGCCTCTGCAGTCGATGCCGTTTTCGAGACTGTCCAGGCCGAACTGAAGAATGGTGGCGACATTCGCCTCGCTGGCTTCGGCAGCTTCTCCGTTTCGCGTCGCGAAGCATCCAAGGGCCGCAACCCGTCCACGGGCGCTGAAGTCGATATCCCGGCTCGCAACGTTCCGAAGTTCTCGGCCGGCAAGGGTCTCAAGGAAGCTGTTAACAGCTGATCGAAAGCATCTGGCGGCCTGCCGCCGTGATGCAAAGCGTTGAGAAGGCCCGGTGAGAACCGGGCCTTTTTCGTTGAACGGAAAGCGTGTTCGAGCCTTATCCGCAGGTCCGTTCTTTCTGCGTCCAAAACTGTCATCCGCCTGTCATGACAGTGCAGCACAAGCCGAGTGTAGTTTCACGGAGGCTTCCCATGACATTCTCGACACGCGCCGCTTTGACCGCGCTCCTCCTCGGCTCCGTTGCAGCTCCTGCCGGCGCCGAGCAAGTCTTCAACCGCATTGCATCCTTCCCGGTCGCCCAGAATCTGCCCAAGGGCGAGGACAAGGCGACCTCGTCGGAAATCATCACGGCCACCGCCGACGGCAACACGCTCATCTATTCCGATGCGCCGGGCGGCACGATTGGCTTTATCGACATCACCGACGCAAAAGCGCCGAAGGCAGGCGGCTCGGTCAAGATCGACGG
This sequence comes from Rhizobium sp. Leaf321, assembly GCF_001423215.1. NCBI lineage: Bacteria > Pseudomonadati > Pseudomonadota > Alphaproteobacteria > Hyphomicrobiales > Rhizobiaceae > Rhizobium > Rhizobium sp. Leaf321. Next base: position 1,238,077 of record NZ_LMOF01000006.1, read on the forward strand.
CGAGCCGAACTCGGTCGCCGCAGTCGGTGCGAAGGTTCTCGTCACCATCGATCGGACCAAGGACCTCACCAAGCCCGCAGGCCAGCTCGGTGTGGTCGATATCGCCTCCCGGAAACTCGAGAACACCTGTGATCTCGGCGGCCAGCCGGACTCGGTCGTCATCTCGCCGGATGGCACGTTTGCGGCCATTGCCATCGAGAACCAGCGCGACGAAAAGCTCAACGACGGCGCTCTTCCGCAGCTGCCGGCCGGTGAATTGCAGATTGTCACCCTGAACAATGGGGTGCCCGTCTGCGACAGCATCCGTCACGTCGATCTGACGGGACTGTCCACCGTCGCTCCTGAGGATCCCGAGCCTGAATTCGTCAATATCAACGCCAACGGCGAAATCGTCGTGACGCTGCAGGAAAATAACCACATCGTCATCGTCGACAGCAAGACCGCAAAGGTTACCGCCCATTTCCCGGCCGGCACGGTTGATCTCGATGGCGTTGACATCAAGACCGACGGCGCACTGACCTTCTCCGGCAAGCTCACGGCCATTCCGCGCGAACCGGATGCGGTAAAGTGGCTCGGTACCGATCGTTTCGTTGTCGCCAACGAAGGTGATTACAAGGGCGGCTCGCGCGGTTTCACCATTTTCGATCGTACCGGCAAGGTTCTCTATGACGCCGGCACGTCGCTCGAATATGCTGTCGCCCGCGTCGGACACTTCCCGGAAAAGCGTGCCAAGAACAAGGGCATCGAGCCGGAAGGCCTGGAAGCTGCGACTTTCAACGGTCAGAAATATTTCTTCGTCCTGTCGGAACGCGGTTCGATGATCGCGGTCTACAAGGATACCGGTGCGGAACCGGAACTGGTGCAGCTTCTGCCCTCAGGCATCTCGCCTGAAGGCGCTGTCGCCATTCCCGGCCGCAACCTGCTCGCCTCCGCCAACGAAGCCGATCTCGGCGAAGACGGCGGTGCCCGCTCGCATGTCATGATCTACGAGCTTGGCGAAGGCGCAAAGGCCTATCCGATGCTCGTCTCCAAGGATGTCGACGGCAAGCCGCTCGGCTGGGGTGCCATGTCGGGCCTCGTCGGGGATGCGGAAAAGGACGGCATTCTCTATGCAGTCAGCGATAGCGTCTATGCCATGCAGCCCTCGATCTTCACCATCGACGCCACCAAGAAGCCGGCCGAAATCACCAGCGTGGTACGTGTGACCCGCAACGGTCAGCCGGCCCAGAAGCTCGATATCGAAGGTATCGCACTCGACGGCAAGGGTGGCTTCTGGCTGGCTTCCGAAGGCGACAGTGCCAAGTTCGTTGGTCACGGCATCTACAACGTCAGCGCCAAGGGCGAGATCAAGTCCGAGATCGCGCTGCCGGCAGAACTTCTGGCAGGTGAAACCCGCTTCGGTCTCGAAGGCATCACCACAACGGGTTCGGGCGACGACCTGACACTCTGGATGGCAATCCAGCGCGAATGGAAGGACGATCCGAAGGGCCAGGTGAAGCTTCTGTCCTACAAGCCGAAGTCCAAGGAATGGGCCGCCGTTCGCTACCCGCTCGAAAAGACCGAAAAAGGCTGGGTCGGCCTGTCGGAAATCACCGCCCGCGGTGACTACCTCTACATCATCGAGCGCGACAACCTGATCGGCGACAACGCAAAGCTCAAGAAGCTCTACCGTGTGGCAATCGCCGATCTGAAGCCCGCAAAGCTTGGCGGAGAGCTGCCGCTCGTCACCAAGCAGGAAGTTCACGACTTCCTGCCCGACCTGAAGAACGCCACCAACGGATACATGGTCGACAAGCTCGAAGGTTTCGCCTTCGACAAGTCCGGCAAGGCCTTCGCCATCACCGACAATGACGGCGTCGATGACAGTTCTGGTGAGACGCTGTTCTTCCCGGTTGAGATCAAGGCGACCAACTAAACCGTTCATCAACAGGAAAAGGCCGGGTGTTTTCGCACCCGGCCTTTTTTATTGTCGATGCGTGACTTAAGTCTGTCGTTCCCGATGTGTTCCAGCAGCCGAGTCGATGACCTCATTCCGCTTCATCCATGCCGCCGATCTGCATCTAGGCAGTCCCTTTCAGGGCCTGGCGCTGAAGGATGCCGAACTCGCCGATATCTTCATCGAGGCAAGCCGCAAGGCGTTCTCGGGCTTGGTGGACGAGGCGGTGGAGCGCAAGGTCGACTTCTTTATCGTCGCCGGCGATGTCTATGACGGCGACTGGAAGGACAACAAGATCGGCCTGTTCTTCAACCGCGAAGTCGCCCGGCTGGAACGCGCCGGCATTCCGGTCTTTCTGCTGAAGGGCAATCACGACGCCGAAAGCGTCATCACCAAGACAATCACACTGCCGAAGAATGTCAGCGAATTCCCGACCGCAAAGCCCGGTACGTTCAAGCTGGATCATCTGAAGGTCGCGCTGCACGGCCAGGGTTTCGCCGAGCGCTCGGCCAATGAAAACCTGGCGCTTGCCTATCCGAGGCCGGAGGCCGGCTGGTTCAACATCGGCGTTCTACATACGTCGCTGACCGGCCGCGAGCCGCACGCAGCCTATGCGCCCTGTTCCGTCGAAGACCTCCGATCGCGTGGCTACGATTACTGGGCGCTGGGGCACGTCCACGATTTCGAAATCGTCGCCGAAGACCCGCTGGTCGTGTTCCCCGGAAACCTTCAGGGGCGGTCGATCCGCGAGCAGGGGGCAAAGGGCGCCGTCCTCGTGACTGTCGAGGACGGGCGCATCGCCTATGAGCGTATCGTGACCGACAGCGCAAGGTTTGCTGAACTCGCTGTTCTTGTCGAGCCGGACGAGACGCCGGCGGCAATCCTGCGGCGGCTGGAAGATCTGCTTGGTTCTGTGATCGATGCCATGGAAAGCCGGCCGCTGGCACTGCGCATCCGCATCAGCGGCCGCAGTCGCTTCCGCAACGAGATCTTGGCGAGAGCGGCCGATTTCCGGGACGAGGTGCAAGCCGCGTGCCATCGGGGTCATGAGGATATCTGGCTGGAAAAGCTGGAGGTCAAACTCGAAGCCGAGATTGCCTCAACTGGGAAAGCCACCGATCTGCTCGGGCTCGAAGGCCTGCTGCCGACGGCGGAGTTCTCGCCGCTTCTGGTCAGCGAAGCCGAGGCCCGCATTGCCGAAATTGCCGCGCGTCTGCCGGGCGGTATCGGTGCCGGTGACCTGGCGCTAGGTGATGATGCGGCAACACTGTTGGCGGAAGCACGCGAGCTGCTTCTGTCGCGCGCGGCAAGGGTAGGGTAGTCACATGCGTTTCACCCGTCTCGACATCCTGCGCTACGGCGCGCTCACCGATCGCGCGCTTGCGTTCCGGCCGGATGCGCAGTTGCATGTCATCTATGGCCCGAACGAAGCCGGAAAGTCTTCCGCGCTGTCGGCAATCTCGGATCTGCTGTTCGGTTTTCCGACCGCTGCCGAATACAGTTTTCTCCACGATGCGACGGCCCTTCGCGTCGGCGCCGAAATCGAGACACGCGATGGCAGCAAGCTGGGCTTTCGCCGTCGTCGCGGCCGCAAGAACACGCTGCTCGCGGCAAGCGAGGCGGAAGAGGCGCTGCCCGAAGATGCGCTGGCACCCTTTCTCGGCACGCTGAACCGCGATGTGTTTCAACGCGCCTTCGGTCTTGATTCGGCTTCGCTGCGGGCTGGCGGCCAGAGCATGCTGAAAAGCGGCGGCGAGATCGGCAGCCTGCTGTTTTCCGCAGCGTCGGGCCTTACCGGCCTCTCCGACCTGCGCAAGAGCTTCGATGCCGAGGCCGACACCATCTACGCGTCGCGCCGCTCCAAGGACCGGTTGTTTTACCAGGTGCTCGACAGCCATGACGAGGCGCGCAAGGCCGAGCGCGACAACGAGCTGAAGTCGGGCGACTGGAAGAAGCTGCTCGCCGAACAGGCCGAGCTGGAAGCGGAACTCGCCACCATCAAGACCGAGCGCGAAAACACCAAGCAGACGCTGGAACGGCTGCGCAAATTGATGCGGCTGGAGCCGGTGCTGCGCGAAATCGATCGCGAGCAGGACCAGCTGGCGCAGTATCAGGCGCTGGCCTCGCTGCCGCCTGGCTTTGAGGACGCACTCGCGCGGGCTCTGGACGAGGCGCGCCGCAATGACGACGCTCATCGGGCGGCGGAAACCGAAGTCTCGCGCCTCGGCGATGAGATCGCGGCTCTCCATGTCGACGACGCGCTGATCGCCGCTGCCGGCAGCATTCTCGCCCGCCACGCCGACAAGGGCGTCTATCTGAAAGCCCGCGAGGATATCGCCAGGGTTCGCGGCGAGGTCGAGGATTTCGACACCCGGCTGGTGCAGCTGGGGCGGAGGTTAGGTCTTGTCAGGACCGACGACCTGGAACGCCACCAGCCTGCCGATGCCGATCTGGTGCGGCTGAAAACGCTGCTCGACGAAGGCAGCGAACTCGACCGCAGCCTCAAACAGCTGCATCTCCGTCTGGAAGAAGAGCGCGAGGCGCTGCGGCGTCTGGATGAAGCCAATCCGGACAGCCGCCTGATCGATCCGAAACCATGGGCCGAGCAGCTCACGGCGCTGCGCCCCGAACTCAGTGATCTCGCAGGCATCGAAAACCTGCAGGTCCGGGCCACACGGGCAGAGAGCGATCTTGCCGCCGCCGTTGCAAGGCTCGATCCGCCGGTCAAGGACATCGACGCCCTGCTTGCGAGCCCGCTGCCGGATCTCGCAGCGCTCAGCAGCCACCGCAAGCTGATCGACGATGCACGCGCCGTGCATGCGAGGATCACCCAGACGCTGACGACGGTGAAGGCAGAAGCCAAGACCGTGGCGGATCAGATGGCGGCGCTGGAAGGGCAGGGCCGCATCGTTTCGCGTGCCGATCTTGTTGAAGCCCGGAAACAGCGCGACGCGGGTCTTGCCGCGCTCGGAGCAAAGCCATCAGCGGGTCAGCTAGCCGATGTCCAGAAGGCCGTGCAGAACGCTGACGAACTGGCTGACGCTGCCCTGACAGACGCCGAGCGCGTTTCCCGCCACGCGCAGCTCAGCCTGCGCCAGCACGAGATCGAGCAGCAGTTGACGAACGCCCGCGCCGAAGCGCGCGAAAGCGATATCGCGCTGTCGGATGCGATTACAGAATTCGAGGACCTGTTCCGCTCGGTGCCCGTCTCGCCGCTATCGCCGGAGCGCATGCTCGAATGGCGCCGCGGCGTCGAAGCCCTGTCGCGTCAGGTCGATGCGCTGAAGGATGCAAGCGACGCGCTGCAGACCGCGCGGCTGAAGGAAGAGCGATTGAAGCCGGTGCTGGTCGGTCTTGCGGACGCGATCGGGCTTGCCGCAACCGCCTTGCCGCCTGCGGCCCTGGCGCGCGCTCTCGACCGCAGACTGGCGGAGATAGCGGAACGCTGGACGGAAAGCCGCTCGCTGGAGGGCAAGCGCCATTCCGCTGTCGATGCGCTGCAACGCCTCGAAGAGCGCGAGACCGTTCTTCGTCGTGAGGTCGATAGCTGGCGGGCCGCATTCTCCAACGCTGCGACCATGGCCGGCCTGCCGGATGAGGCGACGGTCGACATGGCAGCGGCAGCGCTCGATGTCTGGCGCAGCGTGCCGGATATTCTGGCCGAGCGCGAAAACCGCCGCCGCCGTGTGCGCGGCATGCAGCGCGACATGGAAACCTTCGACGAAGAGATCCGCAGCCTCTGCACCAAGGTGGCACCCGACTTGATCACTGTGCCGGCAGACGTCGCCGCCGGCCTGCTCAACGACCGGGCAATGGACGCCAATGCCGCCGCCAAGCACAAGGCGGCGATGTCGGCTGACCTGGAGCGTGCGACGCTCTCTCTGGATCGCTACGCCACGCGCGAAAAGACCCTGCAGGACGAGCTTGCGGCCCTTGCCGCATCCGCCTCGCGAGACGTCGCCGACCTCGAGCAGGTGCTGGAAGAACTGCGCCAGCGAAGCCGGCTGAACGGACAGCTGCTGCAGTGCCGCTCCCGTTTCAACGAGCACGCCGATGGTGACGACGAAGCAGCGGTGCGCGAGGCGCTGGTCGTTTTCGACAAGGTGACCGCAGGGCTCGAGATCGAGCAGCTGGAGAGCGCCGATAGCAGGCAGATCGACCGGATTTCTTCCCTGCGCACCGCTGAGGCAGACAATGCCCGCCGCCGCCGCGAACTGGAAAGCGGCATCGGCGCCGAGCGCGCTGTGTTCCAGAAGCATGCGGCCGAAACCGAGGCGAGGGACCTTGCGCGTCGGTGGGTAGTGCTGAAGCTTGCCGCAAGCCTTCTGTCGTCCTCGATGGAAACCTACCGCGAGCAGCAGGCCGATCCAGTCATGCAAAGGGCCGGCAAGGTTTTTGCGGATCTCACCGGCGGACGGTTTGCCAAGCTCGTGCAGCTCTATGACGAAAAGGACGAGCTGCAGCTGGCTGTCGAGCGAAACACCGGTGAGCAGGTTCCGCTATCGGGCCTCAGCGAAGGGACCGGCGACCAGCTCTATCTGGCGCTGCGTCTGGCGTTCCTCGAGGATTACTGCAGCCGCAACGAACCGGCACCGCTGATCCTCGACGACATCTTCCAGACATTCGACGACGAACGCACCGCTGCCGGCATCCGCACACTGGCTGCTGCCGGCGACAAGTTCCAGACGGTGCTGTTCACCCACCAGCTCAGCCTGGTGGAAACGGCGCAGCGCGAACTCGGAGAGCGGCTGGATTTGATCAGGCTTTAACGCAATCTGACGGTTGCGTAGCGTGGCTAGCCTTGCGGCGAAAAAACTTGCCCCACTGGGAGCGTCAGGCAGCCGATCCGCGTGCTGACGATCGCTCGCTGTGACGCCCTGCCAGGTTCCGGCGTCGGTACCGGGCATGCCGTGGTAACGGGATGGGCAACGAGGAGCAGGTTGAACCGTCTCTGGTCCATCATTTCGGGGACAAAGGTGGCGCGGTAGTTTTCGAGATCGGATTTAAACGCCGTGCGGGCGGAAAGCCTTGCCTCGAGATATGACCGGCTCTGCGGTGTCAGCGACAGGCCGTAACCGTCGAGCGTGGTCAGTGCAGTCTGCAACAGCGCACCGTCGTGGCGCTCATCCGTGAAACTGAGCTTGATCCGGAAGGTACGCAGGTCATCCTCTCCAACCCCTTTCGCTTGGATGAACAGAGACGCGGGATCTTCACCCGGGCCCAGCGGCAGGAAGAACGTGCACTCCCATACATTGGCGCCCGCCAAGAAGTTCGGCGGTTCGCCGCCTATGCCCGCCAGTGCCTGGCAGCGTTCCTCGGTTGATGTCGTAACGGGTGGGATGAGACGCGACGTGTCGTGCGCCAGCGGCCGGACCAGTCTGGGCAGCTGCTTGCTACTCGCCGCAAGCCGTCGCTGGCGCCCGATGCGAACAGAAGGTGCGGGAGGAGGAGGAAGCAGATAGTTTTGCAGGCCGAACTGGCGCACCAGACGCTTGTAGTTGCGCCCTTCGTTGACGAAAAGGACGGTCGCCGCAAGCCCGCTGAAGACAACGAGAAGGAATACCGCAAGAACGAACAACCGGCCGCCGCGTCGGCGACGCTGTTCGGCAGGGGTCGAAATTGCGGGCCTCTCCTCTTGCGGCATAGTCTTGTTCCGATCGAGGAATGCCTGCGATGATGCCTGCGCTTACCACATTACTAACAGGCTTCAAATCTAGAGCTTCGCCATATTTTCGATTCGACCGGCGGTCATCAGCGCCTGGCGGACGAGTTTACGCTGGTCGGAGCTGTAGGCTGTCTCGCCTTCTCAACTCCATTTGCAGGCGTGGTGCCGCTTTCTGTTCACTGTATGGTTGATTGTTGCTGTAAGGTATCTGGCGATCCAACCCATGCTAGTATAAACAGGAGGCAGGTTATGTAATGGCTTGTTTATGCAATAACTTTGTGCTTTTTGCGAACCCCTGAACCTGCCTTGGGCCATATGTGTATTAGCTTTTCTCGTGACATCCGCTAATAAGTATGTTGTTAAAGTTGTCCGATGCGGGCATTCCGCATCCGCCATTTTAGCTGTGAAAACAGAGTGACAATGACGATCGAAATTATTGGTAGAGCCTGTGTGGCGCCGGGTGCAAGCTCCGTCAAGGAACTCAAGACGATCCTGAGCGGCGGCCGTTGCACCGTTTCGGAGATCCCTGGAGATCGATGGGACTTGGCACGTTTCTGGCATCCGGCACAGGGTGTCGCTGGAAAGACCTATACGTTTGCCGCAGGCGTTATCGACAGGCTGTATGACTTCGATCCTGCCGTTTTCGGCATTTCGCAGCGCGAGGCCATGCAGATGGACCCGCAGCAGCGCGTGCTTCTGACACTGGTCTGGCAGGCGCTGGAAGACGCCAATCTTCCGGCAAGCACGCTCGCCAAGGAAAAGGTCGGCGTTTATATCGGCGCGTCCAGTCTCGAAAACAGTACGCTGTCGTCGGAGGATCCGGCATCCGGTAGCCCGTATTTCATGACGGGCAACACGCTCTCGATCGTCTCGAACCGCATTTCGCACGTCTTCGGCCTCAATGGGCCGAGCATGACCATCGACACCGCCTGCTCGTCGTCGCTGGTGGCGCTGGATCAGGCGGTGCGCTCGCTCGAGCGCGGTGATATCGACACCGCGATCGTCGGCGGCGTCAATATCCTGGTCAACCCGCTCTCCTTCGTCGGCTTCGCGCAGGCGCGCATGCTGTCGCCCGAAGGGCTTTGCCGTGCTTATGACACCAACGGCCATGGCTATGTCCGCGCCGAAGGCGGGGTGGCGATCGTCCTTCGTCGCAGCGATCGCGCGAAGCGGGAAAATGACCGCAGCTACGCCAAGATCCACGCAACAGGCGTGAATTCTTCGGGCCGCACCAACGGCATCAGTCTGCCATCGCGCGAAGCGCAGGCGGATCTTTTGCGCTCGATCTACCAGGGTAACGGCATCGACGTGAACCGCGTCGCCTTTATCGAAGGCCACGGCACGGGAACGCGTGTGGGCGACCCGGCGGAAGTCTGGGCCATTGGCACTGTCATCGGCCAGAACCGTCCGGCCCCGCTACCGATCGGTTCGATCAAGTCGAATATCGGTCATACCGAACCGGTGTCTGGTCTGTTCGGCCTGATCAAGGCGATGATTGCGCTGGAAAACGATTTCCTGCCCGCGACGCTTCATATCGAAAAAGCCAACGAGGATATCGACTTCGCCTCGCTCAACGTGCGGGTCAACATGTCCGCGATGAAGCTGATGCCTGCCAAGGGCGCTCGGCTCGCCGGCATCAACTCGTTCGGCTTCGGCGGCACCAACGCCCACGTCGTGATCGGCGATCCCGATCCGGTCGACACGCCGGCGCTGCCCACCAAGGCCGACAGCCAGTTCTTCTTTGCCAGCGCCCATAGCGCCACCGCCCTGAAGTCGCTTCTGGAAAACTACCAGTCGGCCCTCGAACGCTCCGATGCTGTCAAGGCACGTCGGATGATCGCCGCCTCCAGCGCCAATCGCGACCCGATGCGTTATCGCTTCGCCGTCGAAGCCAAGGACGAGGGCAGGGTTCTCAAGGCGATCGAAACGCATTTGGCCGGAACGGCTTCGCAGGGGGAGCGCGGAGAAGCGCCGTCCCATGCCGGCAAGACAGCTTTCGTGTTTTCCGGCAATGGTGCGCAGTGGGCTGGAATGGGTGTTGAGGCCTATCGTGAAAGCCGCCATTTCCGCCAGTGCTTCCAGTCCTTCAGCGCGCTGTTCGAGTATCACCTGGGCGAAAAGCTCTCGGATCTGCTGTTTGCCGACGATATCGGCAGTAGGCTTGCCGATACCAAGATCGCTCAGCCTATGCTGTTTGCGATCCAGGCGTCCATCTCGGATTGCCTCGCTAATCTCGGGGTTCGCCCGGATGTCGTCTTCGGCCACTCCGTGGGCGAAATTGCAGCTGCCTATGCCGCCAAGGCCCTGACGGCTGCGGAAGCCGTGGCGATCGTCGCCAAGCGCTCCAAGTCGCAGGATCTGTTTGCCGGCAAGGGCAAGATGGCTGCCGCTGTGATGAACGAGGAGACGGCGCTTGCCTTCGCAAAGACCCATGGTCTGAACGAGATCGGCGTCGCCGCCATCAACGCACCGAACTCGGTCACGATTTCCGGTCCGACTGACGAGATCCAGGCGTTTCGCGATGCGGCACGCAAGGCGCAGACCGTCGTCCATGTTCTCGACATCAACTACCCGTTCCATCACCCGATCATCGACAGCGCGCGCGATCTTTTTCTCGCGGACCTGCCGACGATCGAGCCGAAGAGTGGCGCTTGCACCTATGTTTCGACGGTCACCGGCGGCATCTACGACTGCCGCGGCCTGGATGCCGATTACTGGTGGCGGAATGTCCGCGATCCGGTTCTCTTCAAGTCCGCGGCCGAAACAGCACTGGAGCTCGGCTGCAACCTCTTCATCGAGATTTCGCCACGTTCGATTCTGTCGAACTATGTCAGTGAAATCGCCAAGCATGCGTCGCATTCGGCTGTCGTGATCGGCACCCTGCAGCGAGAGACCCCGATCGAGGGACGTGACCCGGTCGCGCAGTCGTTTGCCCGCGCCATCGCCCACGGCATCGCACCGAGCGTGTCGCGTCAAAGCGGCAAGCGTGATGCGTTTGCCGGCCTACCGGTCTTGCCGCTCGAGCCGTCTGTGCTGAAGATGGCGAATACGACCGATGAGGTCGATATCTTCGGCCGCCAACACCACGGCAGCTACTCGCTGCTCGGATGGCGCACGGATCCCAACAGCGCCCACTGGAAGAACCATGTCGACGCGCAGCTCTTCCCGGATTTGGCTGAGCACGTCGTCGATTCGCGTGCGATCCTTCCGGGGAGCGGATTTGTCGAGATCGCCATCACCGCCGCTCAGGTGCATTTTGGGTCAGACGACGTCGAACTGACCAATATGGAGATCGTGCGTCCGCTCGAACTTCGCACCGACCGGCTGCTCGAGCTATCGACGATCCTGTCGCCCGAGACAGGTGATATCGAAATCCGTTCGCGCGAACGACTGAGCAGCGACGACTGGACCGTGCATGCAGTAGCCCGCTGCCGCAAGCCGGTAGAGCATGCATCTGACCGCCAGATCTGGCGTGCCAGCGAAGGCGAAAGCGCAAAGCTCTCCACGCTGGACGTCTATAGCACTGCCGAACGGTTCGGCCTCCAATACGGCCCGCACTTTCAGCTGCTGCGCGAAGCGCGCGTCTTTGGTCGTAACACGGTCGAGGTCGATCTGAAGTCTGCCAAGGCTCCGGCGCACCCCTATCTCACCTATAACCTTAACCCTTTCTCGGTTGATGCCGTCTTCCATGGCCTTGTTGCCATGTTCGATCAGTTGTCGGGCAGCGATGCCGGCTCTCCCTATATTCCCGTTCGGTTCGGTTCGGTTCGGGTCGGGGCACGTGCCAAGCCGATTACCCGTGCAGTGATCGAGATCGAACGGTTCAGCGGCTTCTCGATCAAGGTCAACTTCCGCATGTTCGGGGAAGATGGCGAAATCGTCGCGTCGTTCGACGACTGCCGGTTCCGCCGCACCTCGTTGCGCCGTCATCACACCCTGGCCTCGGTGGCGTTCCATTACGAAGTCGTTCCCTCGACAATGTCTGGCGATTTTGCTCGGATCCAGTTTGGCGACAGCCTGCTTGCCGCACCGACCGATGCAGAAGCCAAGGACACTGCTTCGCTGATGCTGGACGCGATGATCTACCGTGCATGCCACGAAATCGCGCTCACGCTCGCGTCGCAAGATGGGTTTGTCTCTGTCACCGAATTCCCTGGTGAAGCCAATTTCCGGGCATTTCTGTCAAGCTGTCTGTTTATTCTGGAGGATGTGGGGATAGCCTCGTCCGAGGAATCCGGCTGGCGGGTGCCATCCGAATTTACCGTGCCGCCTGTGGCGGACCTTCTGCAGGAAATCTACCGTGAGGATTCCGGACGTATCGCCGAGGCCGTGCTGCTGCACAATGCCTATCGCGATGCTCTGGAGCACCTGTCGCTTGCCGGCCTCCATAGCGGCGAAGACTTCTCCGAAGCGCGCCACACCAGCGAAGCAACGCTCGAACACGTGCTTGTTCACTCGCCACTTGGGCGCAAGCGCTCCGATCTGGCGCTGCATCTTGTCGAGCAAGCCTGTCGGGCCAATGGCGTCCGGACCCGGGTCATTGTCGAGCTCGGCTCCACATCCGTATCCGTCAGCAGCAAGCTTGCGTCCCTTGCCGTCGATCACTCGGCGACGCTCGCCATCGTCGAGCCGCGCGAAAGCGTTCGCCGTACACTCGAACTTGCCTTCGAACAGCATGCACATGTCTCGGTGATCGAGCCGAAGGCCCTGACCGATCTCCGCGGCATCGATGTGATCGTTGCCGCCGGACTTGAAAGCCAGGCGGTTCTGGTCGCCGACGATAGCCTTCGTTCGGCTGTCCGAGGCGCTGCCGCAAGAGGCGCTGCATTCCTGTTCGTCGACCGTGCACCGTCGGCGTTCAACGACTTTGCCTTCGGCCTGTCGGATGACTGGTTTGCTGCAAGTCAGTCGCCGGAATTCCCGGTCGGGCGTCTCGCGACAACCGAACAGGTAACCGACCTTCTGACAGGTCTCGGCTTTGCCGCCCCGCTTGTCGAAGAGAAAGATGTGGCCGAAGGGCTGCTGATCGTTGCAGGCGCATCCTCGGCCGCGGCCGACCAGTTGCAGGCACTGCCGTCGATCCCGTCTGCGCTCGTCTTCGCTGAAGATGTCGCCCGTGCTGCAGCATTTGGTGACGGCGACACCGTCGTCCTGCTCAGCGCGGATGCGGACGAGACTGCGATTTCGCAGTCGCTTGCCGGATTCGATGGCAAACCCGTGCAAGCCATCTTCCTCGCCGAACGCCTGGGTGAGCGCGAAGCCTCCGATGTCGCGCTTGCACGTCTTGAAAACCTCAAGCGTATCGTTGAAGCCTTTACTCGCCATGGCGCCAGCCTCGCGTCGGGCGACCAGTGCCGTCTGGTGATCGTTGCGCCCGGCGGCTCGCCGCTTGCGGCTGAAACGACCGATGATGTCAACGCAGGGCTGTGGACGTTCGCCCGCGTTCTTCAGAACGAATACGATGCCGTCGCCACCCATCTTCTCGATCTCGAAACTGACAGCGCGGAACTCGGCATCTATGTCGGCGAGATCCTGGCCTCCGCCAGTGCCAACCGTGAGTGGATCCTGCGCGATGGTTCGCTGTCGGAAATCCGCGCATCGAGCGGTCCGTTCGGGCCGAAGGATACAGAAAGCGCCGATTTCACTGCAGCCACGATCCGTCAGACGGTGAATGGACGCGTCGACAGCATCATCTGGGAGAGCGCCTCCGAGCCGGTACCCGATGCCGACGAGATCGTTCTCGCGGTGGAAGCCGCCGGTCTCAACTTCCGTGACGTCATGTGGGCGATGGGCCTGCTTCCGGAAGAAGCGCTCGAAGACGGTTTTGCCGGCGCAACCATCGGCATGGAAATGTCCGGCCGCGTCATCTCGGTCGGTGCGTCGGTGACGGATCTCGTTGCCGGAGACCGTGTCATGGGCATCGGCCCGGCCGCGTTCTCCACGCACGTCAAGGTTCGCCGTGACGGCGTGACGAAGTTCCCCGCACGCCTCGACTTTGAGGCTGCAGCAACGGTTCCGGTGGCATTCCTAACCGCCTATTACGCCATGGTCCAGCTCGGCCATATCGAACCCGGTGAAACCATCCTCATCCATGGCGCAGCTGGCGGTGTCGGCCTTGCCGCATTGCAGATCGCCAAGCTGAAGGGTGCAGTTGTCATCGCGACGGCCGGTACGGTGGAAAAACGCCGCTTCTTGGAAGCGCTTGGTGCAGACCATGTGTTCGACAGTCGCTCGCTGGATTTCGTGGCCCGCGTGCGCGGCGTCACCGGCGGCGAAGGCGTCGACCTGGTACTCAACTCGCTGTTCTCGGAAGCGATGGAACGCAGCCTGGAACTGGTGAAGCCATTCGGTCGCTTTCTCGAACTCGGCAAGCGCGACTATTATTCCGACCGCAAGATTGGCCTTCGTCCGTTCCGTCGCAACATCAGCTATTTCGGCATCGACGCCGACCAGTTGCTGGTGAAGCTGCCGGCGATCACGAAGAAGATCTTTACCGAGATCGGCGTCCTGTTCGAACGGGGCGACCTGTCTCCGCTGCCCTATCGCGCCTTCGGCTATGACGAGATCGGCAGTGCCTTCCGTCTGATGCAGAATGCCGGCCAGATCGGCAAGATCGTCATCCGTCCTCCGGTTGCCGGCAAGGACAAGGTGGTGATTTCAAACGAAAAGCCGGTCGCCTTCGATCCGGATGGCATCTATTTGGTTGCCGGCGGCATTGGCGGCTTCGGCCTCGTTGCGGCAGACTGGCTTGCCGCACGCGGTGCCAAGCAGATTGCACTTTGCTCGCGCAAGGGTGTCGCCGACACTGAAACCGAGGCGGCGATCGCCAAATGGAAGGCGAAGGGCGTCAAAGCATCTGTCCATGCCTGCGATATCACCAGCGAGCCGGCTCTTTCGAAGCTCCTCGACAGCCTGCGCAAGCAGGCTCCGATCAAGGGCATCGTTCACGCGGCCATGGTGCTCGACGACGCGCTTCTGTCCAACCTGACGCCCGATCGCAACCGACCGGTTGTCGAGGTCAAGGTTCGCGGTGCGGCTCTGCTCGACAAGCTGACGGCGGGCGACGATCTCGATCTCTTCCTCGTCTTCTCCTCGGCCACGACCATGCTCGGTAACCCGGGCCAAGCCAACTACGTCATTGCCAACGGCTATCTCGAAGGTCTTGCCCGTGCACGTCGCGCGGCCGGCAAGCCGGGTCTCGCAGTCGGCTTTGGCGCCATTGCCGATACCGGTTTCCTTGCACGCAATGCCGAGGTCAACGAAATCCTGTCCAAGCGAATCGGCAAAACGGCCATGAAGGCGCGCGATGCGCTGGAGCAGGTCGAACGCTACATGGCGTCAGACACCGGCACCATTGATGCGGCAGCCGTGATGATTGCCGAAGTCGACTGGCAGGCAGTGCGGATGCTGCCGATTTCTAACGCCTCGATCTTCGAGACGGCGATCCGTTCGGCCGGCAATCAGCAATCGGCCTCCGATGGCGACCGGATTGATCTTGAGGATCTGATCCGTGGCAAGTCGGCGGATGAAGCGCAGCAGCTTCTTCACAACCTCGTCGCGTCTGAAATCGCCACGATCCTGCGTGTCACGGAAGACAGTATCACGCCGGAAAAGGTCTTGAAGGATATCGGTCTCGACAGTCTGATGGCGATGGAGCTCGGTATGAGCTTCCAGCAGAAGACGGGCTTTGATATTCCGCTGAGCGGAGTAGGGGAAGACACGTCCGTCAGCGACGTGGTAAGCCGTCTGAGAGAGCGTGTCGCCAAGCGCAACGGCGAGGACGACACCGTCCAGAACGAAGTGATCGACCGGCTGGTCAAGAGCCATTCGACGCAGCAGAAAGCCGCAACGCAGTGACAGACAGCAGTTCGGATGAAACCCGGCCCTCCAAGCTGAGCCTTGGGGGGAAGGGCAATTTTATCGACCAGATGCGCAAGGCCAACGAAAACGTCGGGCGCAATCGCACGACGCGGCTCAATGCACAGCCGCAGCAGCCGGCCCGCCCTCCGGTCGGCTTTGACGCCTTGCCCGAATATCAACGGGTCATGGTGCAGCGCAAGGCGAGCGAAATCATCGGCGTCGACAACCCGTTCTATCGCTCGCACGACGAAGCCGCCGGCGCGACGACGACCATGGACGGGGAAGTCTATGCGAATTTTGCTTCCTACGACTATCTCGGCACCAACACGGACCCGAGGGTGACCGAAGCCGCCAAGGCTGCGATCGATCGTTTCGGCATTTCCGCCTCCGC
Organism: Rhizobium sp. Leaf321; assembly: GCF_001423215.1. Classification (NCBI taxonomy): domain Bacteria; kingdom Pseudomonadati; phylum Pseudomonadota; class Alphaproteobacteria; order Hyphomicrobiales; family Rhizobiaceae; genus Rhizobium; species Rhizobium sp. Leaf321. The sequence goes on from NZ_LMOF01000006.1 coordinate 1,253,929, forward strand.
CAGCCGTCTGGTCGCAGGCGAGCGCCCGGTGCATGCGGAACTCGAAGAAAAGCTTGCCAGCGTCTACGGCGTTGATGCTGCAGTCTGTTTCGTCAGCGGCTACCTTACCAACGTTGCGGCAATCAGCTGTGTCGTCGGCCCCAAGGACCTCGTCATCCACGACGAATTCATCCACAACAGCGCGCTGGCCGGCATCAAGCTTTCCGGCGCCACGCGGCGCCTGTTCAAGCACAATGACGTCGATAACCTCGAGACGGTGCTAAATACGCTTGCCGGAGATTTCCGGCGCGTTCTCGTGATCGTCGAAGGCGTCTATTCAATGGATGGCGACATCGCCGACCTGCCGCGCCTGATCGAGCTGCGCAATCGGTACGGCTTCTGGCTGATGGTCGACGAGGCCCATTCGCTCGGCGTTCTCGGCAAGACCGGTCGCGGCTCGTTTGAACATTTTGATATCGACCCGAAGAGCGTCGATATGTGGATGGGCACCCTGTCAAAGACGACATCGAGCTGCGGCGGATATATCGCCGGTAGCCGGGCGCTGGCTGACATCCTCAAGGCAGAAGCGGGCGGTTTCGTCTACAGCGTCGGGCTTGCGCCTGTTCTGGCAACGGCTGCAGCCACGGCCCTCGATATTCTGCGCGAGGAACCGGATCGGGCCGAGCAGTTGCACCGGAACGGTTCGCTGTTTTTGAAGCTCGCCCGGGAAGCCGGTCTCGACACAGGATTGAGCCTCGGCTTCTCCGTCGTGCCGATCCTCGTCGGTGATTCGCTTCGCTCCATCCAGCTGTCGAACGAATTGCTGGAAGATGGCGTCAACGCTTTGCCGATCATTCATCCCGCCGTCCCGGAAGGCATGGCCCGGTTGCGATTCTTTATCACCAGCGACCATACGGAAGAGCAGATTCGCCACGCGGTGGAATCGACAGCAAGACGCCTGAAGGACCTGCAGGACAGGAATTTCGGTCTTGCCTCTCTCAGCCCGGAAAAACTGATGCAGCTTGCGCCGCTTCTCCAGTCGCCCGACAACACCTGAGGCTGTGGCGACGACGATGCACGTGATCGTAACGGGTGGATCAAGCGGCATCGGACTGGAAGTGGCGCGGATCTACGCATGCCGGGGTGCGCGCGTATCGATCATCGCGCGCACGGCGGCAATGCTTGAAAGCGCTGTTGTCGACCTCCGCAGTACGGGCAAGGCTGACATCAGATGCGAAAACGCGGATGTCGCAAACGATAGCGAGATCTCGCGTGCTGTTGATGCCTGCGAGGCCGCATTCGGACCGTGCGACGTTCTTGTAGCCTCGGCCGGGATGGTAGAGCCGGCATTTTTCGACCAGCAATCGCAGAGCGACTTTTCCCGCCAGATAGACGTCAACCTGCTCGGTACGGCGAATGCCGTACGCGCAGTCTACGCGGGCATGAAGAGCCGCGGGCAGGGCGCAATCATGATCGTGTCCTCGGGTGCGGCACTGATCGGCATACCCGGCTACACAGCTTATTGTGCCTCCAAGTCGGCGCTCACGGGTTTCGCAGAGGCCCTCCAGGCTGAGTCGGTTGGATATGGCGTCACCATAGCGCTGTGCTTCCCGCCGGATACCGAAACGCCGCAGTTCGAGAGGGAACTCGCCAAACGCCCGGCGCAGGCACGGGCTCTGATGGGTGCCGCGCCGCCGTGGAAGGCGAATGCCGTTGCCGAAAAGATCGTTCGCGGCATCGATCGGCGGTCTAAGAAAGTCTATTTCGGCTTTTCCATCACTGGCCTTGGCCTGTTCGGTCCACTGGTAAAGCCGTTTGTGGCGGCCTGGTTTTCCAGACGTCGCTAGATAAACCGCGTCTCTTCGCCCGCAATCCTCAAAATTGTCAGCTTGCCCGAATAGAATGCCCCGGTATCGATGCCGATTCTGTTCGGTCCGAGCGAGGGCTCAGTCTGCGGCGTGTGGCCGTGGATCACGAAGGTAGATGGCAGGTTTGGTCCTTTTGCAAGGAATGGATCGCGGATCCACATCAGGTCGGCCTCCTCCTGGTCTTTCAACGCGACACCCGGCCGAATGCCGGCGTGGACGAACAGGAGTTGTCCGACCTTCATGCTGATCGGCAAATCGGTGAGGAACTGGCGGTGCGCGTCGGGCACGACTTCAGCCAGCAGCTGCTTCAGCGTGCCATTGCGGCTGCGCTGGCGAAAGTTCTGGTCATGCATGTCGAGCCCGTAGGACGCCAGCGTCTGCTCTCCGCCGAGGCTCAGCCATTCGCCATGCGTCTCCGGATCATCGAGGAAGAGGCGGAACACATCGTCATGGTTTCCGCATAGCGGCATTCGGCGCAGACCGTATTCGCTCGGCTTGATCAGATAGTCGAGAACACCCGAGGATGCCGGGCCGCGGTCCACATAGTCGCCGAGAAGAACCACCACGCCGGCACGGCGCGTTTCTTCGATGTCGCGGGCGATCTTCGCCTCGGCTTCCTTGAGGAGCTCCAGGCAGCCATGCACGTCGCCGATCGCGTAGATCGGATAGGTCGGCGCGTCTACGCCAAGGTCGATACGCCGACGGGGACGCGGGACGCTCCCCTGGCTGGAACGTTTCTGGGTGAGCCACCCGATGACCTTGCGCATGATACAGTTCGTTTCGAGAATGAGAGAGAACGTGAGGATACAATGGGAAATGTGCCCCTAATGGACGTTTAACAAGCCCTTTCGGATCTCGTTGCAAACCGTTCAACGATCCCGATGCTGCTGCACCTCCGCTGCAGTATGAGAAAGTATAAACCGGCGCTCCGCAAAATATAATGCTGCACTGCACCAAGTCCTCGTGCTGCTATGGACAGTTGTTTTATTTTGAAACACTATCGAGGGGAGGAGCTGGGGGAGGGAAATAAATGCGGATACAGTTCGTTGCCATCTCGATTATGGCAAGCCTTTTCCTGTGGATTTTCGCATACTATTGTCTGCAGACCACCTACAGGACGGGCCAGGCTTACAGCGTGATGCCGAACCTGAACATTAGCAAACGACTCAGCATCTTTGATTGAACGGGTAAGCGCTTCGAGTGCACGAGAGCTTCTGCGCTGTCGCTAAGGCTGCCTCTGCGCGTAGGTCGCCGCGAGTTGCTTGACCCCTTGGCGATATTTGAACAGCTCGATGCCGCCGACGAAGACGGCGCAGCAGGAGAGCAGAATAAAGGCGACAGCGGCAGCTTTCATGGCGGGACAATGGCATGCCGCTCGCTTCTGCGCCAGTCCCGGTTGAAGTGCTGCCGGACAGGCGTACAAAACAGGAGACCGGAGAGTGTTCGCCGGCCGTCCTAATGCTACAACGCGTATAGTCGTGCAGGCCGACAGTCTTTTGCAACGTAGCCCCTCAGCGATGCAAACCACAATTGTGTAGCTCGCCAACGTCATCTGCCCGTGATCGAATGATTGAGACTGGATAACGAATCGGTTGGAACCTGGCGTTGATGTCGCGCAGTATTCTGTCGGAGCGGATGAGCCGCTTAGAGCCGCCGCCTACTTCCGGTCAACGCAATCGTCCAAAAGGCAGTGACGGGCAAACATGTGCCATTATCAGCGAGAGAGCATTCTATGGAAATTATCTGGTAGGGAAGGCCGAAGAATGGTGGGCGATGACGGACTCGAACCGCCGACATCCTCGGTGTAAACGAGGCGCTCTACCAACTGAGCTAATCGCCCCTAAACTGCAGACCGTTTCGTCTGCCGCTTCGGTGGCCGTGATCTATGCGGATCGCGCGAAAACCGCAAGAGCTTTGACGACATTTTTTTGAATTTTCGACAAAATCCGTGGCAGATAAGGGTTCTTAACGACAAACCACGGGCCTCGATGTGGGAAAGTGAGTGGCGTCATTATTTTGTCTTCAAACTTGCTTGACACCTCCCGTCGAACCTCTTAGGAAGCGGCCAACCGAGCAGTCGAGGCTGCCTGGTGAGAGACGAAAGTTTCTGAAGAAATGTGCGGGTGTAGCTCAGTTGGTTAGAGTGCCGGCCTGTCACGCCGGAGGTCGCGGGTTCGAGCCC
>NZ_LMOF01000006.1:1258000-1258119 GCF_001423215.1 Rhizobium sp. Leaf321
CTTCTTCCTCGAACGTCGTGTCCAAATGATGCGGCGCCGTAAAGTCGGCAATATGCGCGGGTGTAGCTCAGTTGGTTAGAGTGCCGGCCTGTCACGCCGGAGGTCGCGGGTTCGAGCCC
>NZ_LMOF01000006.1:1258158-1335635 GCF_001423215.1 Rhizobium sp. Leaf321
TACTTTCTTTCCTCCAATCTGATCAAGCGTCTCTATCCTCACGGGGGATGGGGAATGATCGGGTCGTCGAACCCACCTGTCGCGCTGAGAGTTGCAACGTCCGTCCGCCGCGCCTCTCGAATCGCTATTCCTGAATGAAACTCCATCGTTAGAAGACCGTCGGCAGACCCTTGGCCGGGAACATGTCGGGTACTGATTTGTTGGCGAACGAACTGGTGTTTTCCAGTGGAGTATTATTGGTAGGTGAGGGGGACTCAAAGGGCTTGCGCCTTTCCTCACGCTGCGCTAGTCACGCCTTGTTGCAATGCACGTACGCTTGTCGAATTCATGTTCGAGCGTCGCCCGGCGCTAAAGGCAAGCAGGGATCGAATATCATGAGTGAACTCCTCACTTCCTACGTCCCGATCGCGATCTTCATCGGTATATCCTTGGTGATCGGCCTGGCGCTTCTCATCGCGCCTTTCGCCGTTGCCTACAAGGCGCCTGATTCGGAAAAGCTTTCCGCCTACGAATGCGGCTTCAATGCCTTCGATGATGCCCGCATGAAGTTCGACATCCGCTTCTATCTCGTGTCGATTCTGTTCATCATTTTTGACCTCGAAGTTGCCTTCCTGTTCCCTTGGGCTGTGTCCTTCGGTGAAATCGGCTGGTTCGGCTTCTGGTCCATGATGGTGTTCCTGGGTGTCCTCACGATCGGCTTTATCTACGAATGGAAAAAAGGAGCGCTGGAATGGGAGTAGTCGATAGCGGCACAACTCTCGTCGCGCCGAAGTCCAAGGGTATTATCGACCCGAATACCGGCAAGCCGATTGGCAGCGACGACGCGTTCTTTGGCGAGATCAACAATGAGCTCGCCGACAAGGGCTTTCTTGTCACGTCGACCGACGAACTGATCAACTGGGCCCGTACCGGCTCGCTGATGTGGATGACGTTCGGTCTGGCCTGCTGCGCCGTCGAAATGATGCAGCTTTCCATGCCGCGTTATGACGTCGAGCGTTTCGGCTTTGCGCCACGCGCTTCGCCGCGCCAGTCGGACGTGATGATCGTGGCGGGAACGCTGACCAACAAGATGGCGCCTGCGCTTCGCAAGGTCTATGACCAGATGCCGGAGCCACGTTACGTCATCTCGATGGGATCATGTGCAAACGGCGGTGGGTATTATCACTATTCCTACTCCGTCGTTCGCGGTTGCGACCGCATCGTGCCGATCGACATCTACGTGCCGGGCTGTCCCCCCACGGCAGAGGCGCTGCTTTACGGCGTGCTCCTGCTGCAGAAGAAGATCCGGCGCACCGGAACGATCGAGCGTTGAGGGCTTGAGGAGGATATGATGACCGAGACCCTGAGCGAGCTTTCGACCTACATTCGCGAATCGCGCTCGACGCTGGTCGAAGACGCGGTGATGTCCTATGGCGAACTGAACCTGATCGCCACCAGCGACAACATCATCGAGCTTCTGACCTTCCTCCGCGATGATCCGAAATGCCGTTTCATCAGCTTCATCGATATCTGCGGCGTCGATTATCCGGCCCGTGCGAAGCGTTTTGATGTGGTCTATCACCTGCTGTCGCCGCACCGGAACCTGCGTATCCGGATCAAGGTTGCAACGGGCGAGGACGAACCGGTGCCTTCAGCATTCTCGGTCTATCCGGGCGCCGACTGGTTCGAACGCGAGGCCTGGGATCTCTACGGTATCCTCTTTACCGGTCACCCGGATCTTCGCCGGATTCTGACCGATTACGGTTTCGAGGGGCATCCGCTCCGCAAGGACTTCCCGACGACCGGCTTCGTCGAGGTTCGCTACGACGACAGCGTCAAGCGCGTCGTCTACGAACCGGTCGAGCTTCGGCAGGAATTCCGCAACTTCGATTTCCTTTCACCTTGGGAAGGGACGGATTACGTTCTTCCCGGTGACGAGAAGGCGAAGACCTGACGCGGTTGATTTGGTAATTGCCGGGTTGGGTGGACTTGGTTGAGGGAGCGGGCAGGCGGGTCGATTAGACGTGGTAATGTGATATCGGTCGAAGATATCAGGAGAGGACAGCAACATGGTTGCACTCCCTGAAAGATCGGTTCCTACTGGGTCGGCGTTCGTCTGAATTGATTGACATGACGATGAAGCAGAATTTCGGGCGGTTGCCCATTTTCCAAAGCGCGGAGCGCTGAAATGACGGAACACAACGTCCGGAACTTCAATATCAACTTCGGTCCGCAGCATCCGGCTGCCCACGGCGTTCTGCGTCTGGTGCTGGAACTGGATGGCGAAATCGTCGAGCGTGTCGATCCGCATATCGGCCTCCTGCATCGCGGCACCGAAAAGCTGATCGAGACCAAGACCTATCTGCAGGCCTTGCCCTATTTCGACCGGCTCGATTACGTCGCGCCGATGAACCAGGAGCATGCCTATTCGCTCGCGGTCGAAAAGCTGCTCGGCCTCGAGATCCCGATCCGCGGTCAGCTGATCCGCGTTCTCTATTCGGAAATCGGCCGTATCCTCTCGCATCTTCTGAACGTGACCACTCAGGCCATGGACGTCGGCGCACTGACGCCGCCGCTCTGGGGCTTCGAAGAACGCGAAAAGCTGATGGTGTTCTATGAGCGCGCCTGCGGCGCCCGCATGCATGCGGCATACTTCCGTCCGGGCGGCGTCCATCAGGACCTGCCGGTGGACCTGGTCGAAGACATCGGCCAGTGGTGCGACGAATTCCCGGCAAAGCTCGACGATATCGACGACCTTCTGACCGGCAACCGTATTTTCAAGCAGCGCAACGTCGATATCGGCGTTGTGAGCCTCGACGACGCATGGGCCTGGGGCTTCTCCGGCGTCATGGTCCGCGGTTCGGGCGCGGCATGGGATCTGCGCAAGTCGCAGCCTTACGAATGCTACGCCGACCTCGACTTCGATATTCCGATCGGCAAGAACGGCGATTGCTACGACCGCTACCTGATCCGCATGATCGAGATGCGCGAATCGTGCAAGATCATGAAGCAGTGCGTCAATCGTCTGCTCAGCGACGCAAAGACCGGCCCGGTGTCTTCGACCGACGGCAAGGTCGTGCCGCCGAAGCGTGGCGAGATGAAGCGTTCGATGGAAGCGCTGATCCACCACTTCAAGCTCTACACCGAAGGCTACCACGTTCCGGCCGGCGAAGTTTACGCGGCCGTCGAAGCGCCCAAGGGCGAGTTCGGCGTGTTCCTGGTCGCCGACGGCACCAACAAGCCCTACCGCTGCAAGATCCGCGCTCCGGGTTATGCACATCTCCAGGCGATGGACTTCATCTGTCGCGGACACCAGCTGGCGGACGTGTCCGCGGTGCTCGGTTCTCTGGACATCGTGTTCGGTGAGGTTGACCGCTGATGATGCTTCGCGCCGTCGCAGCCGCTGCTCTCGTGCTCTCTGCTCCTGCGGTCTCGCAGGCGCAGGAGGCGCTGTCGAGTGTCAGCGGCGGTTCGGCGTCGATGGCTACGCTCCTGTCCGATGGCTACGAGATCAAGACATCCGTACTCAACGGCACGAAGCTGATCGTGTTCATGCAGAAAGACAAGACGGCCTATGCCTGCGAATTCGTGACCCTCACGAGATCGCGGTGCGGGGTCATAAACTGATAAGGCGTTGAAAGCATGTCCGTTCGTCGACTAGCCGAAGAACAGTTCCAGCCGGCAAACTTCTCCTTCAACGAGGAGAATGCGGTTTGGGCAGAGGCAACGATCAGGAAATACCCGGAAGGCCGGCAGCAGTCGGCCGTCATTCCGTTGTTGATGCGTGCGCAGGAGCAGGATGGCTGGGTCACCCGTTCCGCCATCGAGCATATCGCCGCCAAGCTCGACATGGCCTATATTCGCGTTCTCGAAGTCGCGACCTTCTATACCCAGTTCCAGCTGAAGCCGATCGGGACCCGTGCGCATATCCAGGTCTGCGGCACGACGCCTTGCATGCTTCGCGGCTCTGAAGATCTGATCAAGGTCTGTCAGAAGAAGATCCATCACGATCCGCTGCATCTCAATGCTTCCGGCACGCTGTCATGGGAAGAAGTCGAGTGTCAGGGCGCCTGCGTCAACGCGCCGATGGTGATCATCTTCAAGGATGCCTACGAGGACCTGACACCCGAGCGTCTTGAAGAAATCATCGACACGTTCGAGGCAGGCAAGGGCTCAGAGGTCAAGACCGGTCCGCAGATCGACCGTCATGAGTCGGCACCGATCGGTGCTCCGATCACGCTGGTCGACGATATCAAGCCGGTCCGCACCAATCTCGAGCCGCAGCCACAGGCTGTGACCGAAGGCGCATCCGTGCCGCCAGCAAATGCCGGTCGTCCGAAGGATACGGCGCCTGAGACCGACAAGTCGCTGAAGACGCCGGTCACGGCACCGAAGGCTGCTGCCGAGAACGTCAAGGTTGCTGAAAAGGGCGAAGGTTCGCCGACGACAACCGAGACGGCGCCAGCAGCGACCGGGAGCAAGGCCGAAGGCGCTCCGGCAGAGCTCGGCGTTCCCTCGGGCGAGACGAAGCCGAAGCGTAGCCGCAAGCCGAAGCCTGAAGGGGAAAGCTCCTGATGATGGGCGCGGCAAAGTTTCGGTCCGTCACGACGGGCATGCTGATGATGACATCCGATGTGATAAAGTCGGTCGAGTAGGTAGATAGATCATGTTGCAAGACCAGGATCGCATTTTCACCAATATCTACGGTCTCAAGGACAAGTCCTTGAAGGGCGCGATGAGCCGTGGCCACTGGGATGGTACGAAGATCATCATCGAAAAGGGCCGCGACTGGATCATCAACGAGATGAAGGCTTCCGGTCTTCGCGGTCGTGGTGGCGCAGGCTTCCCGACCGGTCTCAAGTGGTCCTTCATGCCGAAGGAATCGGATGGTCGCCCGCACTATCTCGTCGTCAACGCCGACGAATCGGAGCCTGGCACCTGCAAGGACCGTGAAATCATGCGCAACGATCCGCATACGCTGATCGAAGGCTGCGTGATCGCCGGTTTCGCCATGAACGCGCATACCGCCTACATCTATGTCCGCGGCGAATACATGCGCGAGCGTGAAGACCTCCAGGCGGCGATCGATGAATGCTATGCTGCCGGTCTTCTCGGCGTGAACAACAAGAACGGCTGGGATTTCGACATCTACGTCCATCACGGCGCCGGTGCCTATATCTGCGGCGAAGAGACGGCGCTCCTCGAAAGCCTCGAAGGCAAGAAGGGCCAGCCGCGCCTGAAGCCTCCGTTCCCGGCCAATATGGGTCTCTACGGCTGCCCAACGACCGTCAACAACGTCGAATCCATCGCCGTCGCGCCGACCATTCTGCGCCGTGGAGCCACATGGTTCTCGTCGATCGGCCGTCCGAACAATGTCGGCACCAAGCTGTTCATGGTGTCTGGCCACGTTAACAAGCCCTGCACCTTCGAAGAAGCGATGGGTCTGTCGTTCCGCGAAATCATCGAGCATCACTGTGGCGGTATCCGCGGCGGTTGGGATAACCTTCTCGGCGTCATTCCCGGCGGCGCGTCCTGCCCGATCGTTCGCGGCGAAGACATGGCCGACGCGATCATGGACTTCGACGGCATGCGCGACGTGAAATCGTCGTTCGGCACGGGCGGCATGATCGTCATGGACAAGTCGACCGACGTCATCAAGGCAATCTGGCGCATCGCAGCCTTCTTCAAGCACGAGAGCTGCGGCCAGTGCACGCCGTGCCGCGAAGGCACGGGCTGGATGATGCGCGTTCTCGAGCGCATGGTGCGCGGCAACGCGCAGAAGCGCGAAATCGACATGCTCTTCCAGGTATCAAAGCAGATCGAAGGCCACACGATCTGTGCGCTCGGCGACGCGGCCGCTTGGCCGGTCCAGGGCCTGATCCGTAATTTCCGCCCCGAAATCGAGGCGCGTATCGACCAGTACACGAAGGACTCGACCTCACACGGCGCAGTTCTGGAAGCAGCGGAGTAACCGGACGGCATCTGCTTGAAGGTTGAAAAGAATTCGAAGGACAAAGGTGTTGGCGGGCTTGCCGCGATCGCCGCTTGGTCCGAAACAGATATTGCCCGGTTCGAAGACGACTTGGGTTTCGATGGGCGCATTTCGCGGGGCGACTGGGTCGGCCAGGCGAGGGCGCTGTTGAAGTAAGGAATGTGTCCCTCGGCGAGACGGCTGATGGATGAACTGAGGACGTAGTTAAGACGATGACGAAGCTGAAGGTAGACGGCAAGGAAATCGAAGTCCCGGATCATTTCACGCTGCTTCAGGCGTGTGAGGAAGCCGGCGCCGAAATCCCGCGCTTTTGTTTCCACGAGCGTCTGTCCGTGGCAGGCAACTGTCGCATGTGCCTGATCGAGGTAAAGGGTGGCCCGCCAAAGCCGGCGGCATCCTGCGCGATGGGCGTGCGCGATATTCGCGGCGGTCCGAATGGCGAACTGCCGGAAGTCTTCACCAACACGCCGATGGTCAAGAAGGCCCGCGAAGGCGTGATGGAATTCCTGCTGATCAACCATCCGCTGGATTGCCCTATCTGCGACCAGGGTGGCGAATGCGACCTGCAGGACCAGGCGATGGCCTTCGGCATCGATAGCTCGCGCTACACCGAAAACAAGCGTGCCGTCGAAGACAAGTATATCGGCCCGCTCGTCAAGACCGTGATGAACCGCTGCATTCACTGCACGCGCTGCGTCCGCTTCACGACCGAAGTCGGCGGCATTTCCGAGCTTGGCCTGATCGGCCGCGGCGAAGACGCCGAAATCACGACCTACCTTGAGCATGCGATGACCTCGGAGCTTCAGGGCAACGTCGTCGATCTCTGCCCCGTCGGTGCGCTCACCTCCAAGCCGTTCGCCTTCACGGCCCGTCCTTGGGAACTGAACAAGACCGAATCGATCGACGTCATGGATGCCGTCGGCTCCGCAATCCGCGTCGACACTCGCGGCCGCGAAGTGATGCGCATCATGCCGCGCGTCAACGAGCAGGTGAACGAAGAGTGGATCTCGGACAAGACCCGCTTCATCTGGGACGGCCTGAAGACCCAGCGCCTCGATCGTCCTTACGTCCGCAAGGATGGCCGTCTGCAGGCTGCAAGCTGGGCTGAAGCCTTCGCAGCGATCAAGACCGCTGTTTCCGCGACATCAGGGGACAAGATCGGCGCAATTGCCGGCGATCTGGCTTCGGTCGAGGAAATGTACGCGCTGAAGTCGCTGATGAACTCGCTCGGTTCGGAAAACCTCGATTGTCGCCAGGACGGGACGGCGCTCGATCCGTCGCTTGGTCGCGGCAGCTACATCTTCAACCCGACCATCGAAGGCATCGAACAGGCCGGTGGCTTGCTCCTGATCGGCGCCAACCCGCGCTATGAAGCTTCGGTTCTAAACGCCCGCATTCGCAAGCGTTTCCGTCGCGGCAACTTCCCGATCGGCGTGATCGGCGAAGTAAGCGAACTCCGCTACGCCTATGATTATCTCGGCGCCGGCCCGGACTCGCTTGCCGAGCTTTCGTCGGGCAGCAACAGCTTTGCCGAAAAGCTGCGCGGCGTGAAGAACCCGATGATCATCGTAGGGCAGGGGGCTCTCTCGCGTCCGGATGGTCTCGCGATTCTCCAGGCAGCGGCAAAGCTTGCCGGTTCCGTTGGCGCGCTGACCGACGAGTGGAACGGTTTCGGCGTCCTGCACACCGCAGCATCGCGCGTAGGTGGCCTCGATCTCGGCTTCGTGCCGGGTGCCAAGGGTGCCAATGCCGCAACCATGCTGAAGTCGATGGACGTTCTCTTCCTGCTTGGCGCCGACGAGATGGAGTTCTCGACGAAATACGCCAAGTTCACCGTCTATATCGGCAGCCACGGCGATAACGGCGCGCATACCGCCGACGTCATCCTGCCGGCCGCAACCTACACGGAAAAGTCCGGAACCTGGGTCAACACCGAAGGCCGCGTCCAGATGGGCAACCGTGCCGGCTTCGCGCCGGGCGAAGCCCGCGAGGATTGGGCAATCATCCGCGCCCTGTCCGACGTGCTTGGCAAGAAGCTGCCGTTCGATTCGCTTTATGCTCTGCGTGCGAAGCTTTATGCGGATTACCCGCATTTTGCGGATCTCGATGAGATCGCGACCGGCTCAGTCAACGACATCGCCACCCTCGGCCTGAAATCCGGTGAGCTTTCCAAGGGCGGCTTCACGACGCCGATCAAGGATTTCTATCTGACCAACCCGATCGCCCGCGCATCTGCCGTCATGGCGGAGTGCTCGGCACTGGCCCGCAACAATTTCCAGGTTGCGGCGGAGTAATATGAACATGGATTCGTTCTTCTGGACCTACGTTTGGCCGGCACTGATCATGGTTGGGCAGTCTCTTCTGCTCCTGGTCTGCCTTCTGGTCTTCATTGCCTATATCCTTCTCGCCGACCGCAAGATCTGGGCGGCCGTTCAGCTGCGCCGTGGTCCGAACGTCGTTGGTCCGTTCGGTCTGTTCCAGTCCTTCGCCGACCTTTTGAAGTTCATCCTGAAGGAGCCGATCATTCCGGCCGGCGCCAACAAGGGCGTCTTCCTTCTGGCGCCACTGATTTCGGTGACGCTGGCACTCGCCACCTGGGCGGTCATTCCGTTCAGCCAGAACTGGGTTATCGCCAACATCAATGTCGGTATCCTCTACGTCTTCGCGATCTCGTCGCTCGAAGTCTACGGCATCATCATGGCCGGCTGGGCATCGAACTCGAAATACCCTTTCCTCGGTGCACTTCGCTCCGCGGCGCAGATGGTGTCTTATGAAGTCTCGATCGGCTTCGTCATCGTCTCGGTCCTGCTCTGCGTCGGCTCGCTCAACCTGACCGACATCGTCAATGCACAGCATGACGGTCTCGGCACGATGATGGGTCTGCCGGCTTCGTTCCTCGACTGGCACTGGCTGGCGCTGTTCCCGATGTTCGTGATCTTCTTCATCTCGGCGCTTGCAGAAACCAACCGTCCCCCGTTCGATTTGCCGGAAGCGGAATCCGAACTTGTCGCCGGTTACATGGTCGAGTATTCGTCAGCGCCATACATGATGCTGATGCTCGGCGAATATGCCGCCATCCTGATGATGTGCTCGCTGACCACTATTCTTTTCCTCGGAGGCTGGCTGCCGCCGGTAGACGTCTGGTTCCTCAACTGGGTTCCCGGCATCATCTGGTTCATGCTGAAAGGCTCCATGGTCTTCTTCATGTTCGCTATGGTGAAGGCCTTCGTACCGCGCTATCGCTACGACCAACTCATGCGTCTCGGCTGGAAGGTGTTTCTTCCTCTGTCGCTCGCCATGGTCGTGATCGTTGCATTCGTGCTGAAACTGATGGGATGGGCATGATCATGGCCCGTTCGTCACTCGGCATCATTGGAGAATAAGATGGCTATTGCCCAGGCTATCAACTCGCTGTTCCTGAAGGAATTCGTCGGCGCCTTCTTCCTGTCGATGAGGTATTTCTTCAAGCAGAAGGCGACGATCAACTACCCGTTCGAAAAGGGCCCGGTATCGCCGCGCTTCCGTGGCGAGCATGCGCTGCGCCGCTATCCGAACGGCGAAGAGCGTTGCATCGCCTGCAAGCTGTGCGAGGCGATCTGTCCCGCCCAGGCGATCACCATCGAAGCCGGCCCGCGCCGCAACGACGGCACCCGCCGCACGGTGCGTTACGATATCGACATGGTGAAGTGCATCTACTGCGGCTTCTGCCAGGAAGCCTGCCCGGTCGATGCGATCGTCGAAGGTCCGAATTTCGAATTCTCGACGGAAACACGCGAAGAACTGTATTTCGACAAGGCACGTCTTCTCGAAAACGGCGATCGTTGGGAGCGCGAAATTGCGCGCAACATCGGGATCGACTCGCCCTACCGGTAACGGGGCGAGCATGCCGTCGCTCTGATCGGGCGCCGGGCAAGCATTGGTCATTTAATCTCGGTGCGTTCGATGCGCCGGGTTCTGACGGGCAGGGGGCTTTTTGGAAGCGCCGCCCGATGAGGAACGAAAAGGCACCACGATGGGTCTGCAGGCTATCTTTTTCTACATCTTCGCGTTCATCGCGGTGGCGTCGGCGTTCATGGTCATTTCGGCCAAGAACCCGGTCCATTCGGTGCTCTTCCTCATCCTCACCTTCTTCAACTCGGCGGGCCTGTTCCTGCTGACCGGGGCCGAGTTCCTGGCGATGATCCTGCTCGTCGTCTATATCGGCGCGGTCGCGGTTCTCTTCCTGTTCGTCGTCATGATGCTCGACATCGACTTTGCCGAACTGCGCTCCGGTATTCTTCAATACGCGCCGATCGGCATCGTTATCGGGCTGATCCTTGCGGCTGAACTGATCGTCGTGATCGGCGGCTCGGTCCTGGCACCGGAGGCAGCGAAATCCATCACGATGCCGATCCCGAACCCAGCCGTGCGCACCAACACGGCCGCCCTCGGCGATGTGCTCTATACGAATTACGTCTATTTCTTCCAGCTCGCCGGCATGGTGCTTCTGGTCGCAATGATCGGCGCCATCGTGCTGACGCTGCGCCATCGCACCAACGTCAAGCGTCAGGATATTTCGAGGCAGGTCGCACGCACGCCGGAAACCGCCGTCGAGGTGGTCAAGGTCAAGTCCGGCCAGGGGCTCTGAAGGTAGCGGGAACAAGGAACAACAAACATGGAAATCGGTCTTTCCCACTATCTCACGGTCAGCGCCATCCTGTTCACGCTCGGCGTGTTCGGCATCTTCCTGAACCGCAAGAATGTCATCATCATCCTGATGTCGGTCGAGCTGATCCTGCTCGCGGTCAACCTCAACATGGTGGCCTTCTCATCCTTCCTGAACGACATCGTCGGCCAGGTCTTCGCACTGTTCATTCTGACCGTCGCTGCTGCGGAAGCCGCCATCGGTCTTGCAATTCTCGTCGTCTTCTACCGCAACCGCGGCTCGATCGCGGTCGAAGACGTCAATATGATGAAGGGCTGATCGGGTCATGATCTACAAGGCAATCGTCTTTCTTCCCCTGATCGGCTTCCTGATCGCCGGCTTGTTCGGCCGCCAGATCGGCGCCAAGGCTTCCGAATACGTTACCAGCGGTCTGATGATCATCGCGGCGATCCTGTCCTGGATCGTCTTCTTCAACGTGGCTCTTCACCACGGCGAAGCCGGCGAAGTCATCAAGGTGCCGGTAATGCAGTGGATGCAGTCGGGCGGCATCGACGTCGAATGGGCGTTCCGCATCGATACGCTGAGCGCGATCATGTTCGTCGTCGTCAACTCCGTGTCGACGCTTGTGCATATCTACTCGATCGGCTACATGCACCACGATCCGCATCGCCCGCGGTTCTTCGCCTACCTGTCGCTGTTCACCTTCGCGATGTTGATGCTGATCACGTCCGACAACCTGGCTCAGATGTTCTTCGGCTGGGAAGGCGTGGGTCTCGCGTCCTATCTGCTGATCGGCTTCTGGTACAAGAAGCCGTCCGCTTCGGCTGCCGCCATGAAGGCGTTCATCGTCAACCGCGTCGGCGACTTCGGCTTCATCCTCGGTATTGCCGGCCTGTTCGTGCTGTTCGGCTCGATCAGCTTTGAAACCATTTTTGCCGCTGCGGCCAACTACCTGCCGGCTGAAGGTGCTACGGAAGCGACGCAGGTCGTTGCCAATATCTTCGGCATGGAACTGACACGGGCGACAGCACTCACCGTCGTCTGCCTGCTTCTGTTCATGGGAGCCATGGGCAAGTCGGCGCAGTTCCTGCTGCACACCTGGTTGCCGGACGCGATGGAAGGCCCGACCCCGGTCTCGGCCCTCATTCACGCAGCAACCATGGTCACCGCCGGCGTCTTCCTCGTCGCCCGCATGTCGCCGGTGTTTGAACTGTCGCCGGATGCGCTGACGATCGTCACCATCATCGGTGCGATCACGGCCTTCTTCGCGGCAACCGTCGGCC
The DNA here is from genome assembly GCF_001423215.1 of Rhizobium sp. Leaf321. Classification (NCBI taxonomy): domain Bacteria; kingdom Pseudomonadati; phylum Pseudomonadota; class Alphaproteobacteria; order Hyphomicrobiales; family Rhizobiaceae; genus Rhizobium; species Rhizobium sp. Leaf321. The sequence goes on from NZ_LMOF01000006.1 coordinate 1,270,058, forward strand.
TCGTGCAGAACGACATCAAGCGCGTCATCGCCTATTCGACCTGTTCGCAGCTCGGCTACATGTTCGTGGCACTCGGCGTCGGCGCTTATGGTGCTGCCGTATTCCACCTGTTCACGCATGCCTTCTTCAAGGCACTCCTGTTCCTCTGCGCCGGCTCGGTCATCCATGCCGTCGATGGCGAACAGGACATGCGCCACATGGGCGGCCTGCGCAGCCACATCAAGCTGACCTTCGCCATGATGCTGATCGGCACGCTTGCCATCACCGGCGTCGGCATTCCGTTCACGCCGATCGGTTTTGCAGGCTTCTTCTCGAAGGACTTCATCATCGAGGCAACCTACGCGTCCCATTCGCCGGTTGCAGGCTTTGCCTTCACTCTGCTGGTCATTGCCGCGATGTTCACGAGCTTCTATTCGTGGCGCCTGATCTTCCTCACCTTCTTCGGCAAGCCGCGTGCGAGCCATGAAGTGATGCATCACGTCCATGAGAGCCCCAACGTCATGCTGGTGCCGCTCTACATCCTGGCAGCCGGCGCAGTGCTCGCTGGTGTCGTGTTCAAGGAATTCTTCTACGGCCACGACTACGACGCCTTCTGGAAGGGCGCGCTGTTCACGTCGGAGCAGAACGAACTGCTGCACGAGTTCCACCACGTGCCGGCACTGGTGGCGCTGTCGCCATTCATCGCCATGCTGATCGGACTTGTCACCGCCTGGTACTTCTACATCAAGTCGCCAGAAACCCCGAAGCGTCTCGCCGCTTCGCAGCAGGGCCTCTACCAGTTCCTGCTGAACAAGTGGTATTTCGACGAACTCTACGACTTCCTCTTCGTCCGCTCGGCCAAGGCTCTCGGCCGCTTCCTGTGGAAGAAGGGTGACGTCGCCGTCATCGATAACTACGGCCCCAACGGCGTCGCCGCCCGCGTGGTCGATATCACCGACCGGGTGGTCAAGCTGCAGTCCGGTTACCTTTATCACTACGCGTTCGCGATGCTGATCGGCGTCGCCGCCCTCGTCACATGGATGATGCTCGGGAGCTCAATGTAATGACCGACTGGCCAATTCTCTCGACGGTCACCTTCCTGCCGCTGGTCGGCGTTCTCCTCCTCTTGCTGACAAACGGCGAGGGGGCGAACGGTCGCCGCAACGTGCTCAACATCGCGCTCCTGACGACGGTCGTCACCTTTATCGTCTCTCTGTTCATCTGGATCGGTTTCGACAATTCGAACCCGGGCTTCCAGATGGTGGAAAAGCATGAGTGGCTGAGCACGGGGATTTCCTATCATCTCGGCGTCGACGGCATTTCCATGTTGTTCGTCATCCTGACGACATTCCTGATGCCGTTCTGCGTGCTTGCCAGCTGGGAAGCGATCGAGAAGCGCGTCAAGGAATACATGATTTCCTTCCTGCTCCTGCAGGTGGCCATGACCGGCGTCTTCGTCGGCCTCGATATCGTGCTTTTCTACATCTTCTTCGAAGCGACGCTGATCCCGATGTTCATCATCATCGGCGTCTGGGGCGGCAAGGATCGCGTCTACGCATCCTACAAGCTGTTCCTCTATACGCTGCTTGGTTCGGTTCTGATGATGCTGGCCGTGATGGCCATGTACTGGCAGGCCGGCACGACCGATATGACCGAGCTTCTGAAGTTCGGCTTCCCGGCCGGCGTTCAGACCTGGCTGTGGCTTGCATGCTTTGCAGCCTTCGCGGTCAAGATGCCGATGTGGCCGGTCCACACCTGGCTTCCGGATGCGCACGTTCAGGCTCCGACCGCAGGTTCGGTCATCCTGGCCGGCGTCATGCTGAAGCTCGGCGGCTACGGCATGATCCGTATCCTCTTGCAGATGTTCCCGCTGGCATCCGAGTACTTCGCGCCGATGGTGTTCGCGCTGTCCGTCATTGCCATCATCTACACCTCACTGGTGGCGATGATGCAGGACGACATCAAGAAGCTGATCGCCTATTCGTCGGTTGCCCATATGGGCTACGTCACGATGGGCATTTTTGCGGCAAACCAGCAGGGCGTTCAGGGTGCGATCTTCCAGATGCTGTCGCATGGCATCGTCTCCGGCGCGCTCTTCCTCTGCGTCGGCGTTGTCTACGACCGCCTCCATACCCGCGAGATCTCGGCTTACGGTGGTCTCGTCAACAACATGCCGAAATATGCTGTCGCCTTCATGATCCTCACCATGGCGAATGTCGGTCTTCCGGGCACATCCGGCTTTGTCGGCGAATTCCTGACGATCATGGGCGTCTTCCGGGTCAACACCTGGGTGGCACTGTTTGCCGCCACCGGCGTCATCCTTTCCGCGTCCTATGCGCTCTGGCTTTATCGCCGGGTCATTTTCGGGGCACTGGAAAAGGAAAAGCTGAAGGCACTTCTCGACCTTTCGACGCGAGAGAAGTTCCTGCTCTACCCACTGGTCGCGCTCACGATTTTCTACGGTTTCTATCCAATGCCGGTCCTTAACGCGACCGCAGCCTCGGTGGATCTCGTGGTGAACAATTACTCCGCAGCCTTGGCCGCAGCAAAGAACCTTGCACTCAACGTGCACTGAGACGGGACGAAACTGGACATGACCGCTGAACTCTTGAGCCAAAGCCTGCGTCTGGCCCTGCCGGAAGTCATCCTGGCCGTAGGCGCGCTCGCCCTTCTGATGATTGGCGTCTTCTCCGGCGAGAAATCCGCCCCGCTGGTCACCGGTCTTGCGATCGCCCTTCTGGCGGTCGTAGGCGCCATGCTGATCTTCATGACCGGCGACGGTCAGGCGTTCGGCGGCGCCTTCGTATCGGATACGTTCGCCCGCTTCATGAAGATCCTGGCACTGATCGGATCGATCACCGCCATGGTCATGTCGATGGGACAGGCCAAGGCGCTGGAACTCGACAAGTTCGAATTCCCGGTCCTTCTGGTTCTCGCGACGCTCGGCATGATGGTGCTGATCTCGGCCAACGATCTGCTCGCCTTCTATCTCGGCCTCGAGCTGATGTCGCTGGCGCTCTATGTTGTCGCTGCCTTCAGCCGCGACAACCTCCGTTCCACGGAAGCGGGCCTCAAGTACTTCGTCCTCGGCGCCCTGTCGTCGGGCATGATGCTTTACGGCATGTCGCTGGTCTACGGCTTCACCGGCAATACCGGCTTTGACGAAATCGCTACGGTTCTGTCGTCTGAAGAGCGCGGCCTCGGCCTCATCTTCGGCATGGTCTTCATCCTCGCCGGCGCCTGCTTCAAGATCTCCGCCGTGCCGTTCCACATGTGGACGCCGGACGTTTACGAAGGTGCACCGACACCGGTGACGGCCTTCTTCGCGTCGGCGCCTAAGGTTGCGGCCATGGCAATCCTGGTTCGTGTCGTCTCGGAAGCCTTTCTGCCGATCCTTTCCGACTGGCGCCAGATCATCGTCTTCGTGGCGATCGCCTCGATGCTGCTCGGTTCCTTCGCGGCTATCGGTCAGAAGAACATCAAGCGCCTGATGGCCTATTCCTCGATCGGCCATATGGGCTACGCTCTGGTCGGCCTTTCTGCCGGCACCGAGACCGGCGTTTCCGGCGTCGTCCTCTACATGACCATCTACATGGTGATGACGCTTGGTACCTTTGCCTGCATCATGGCGATGCGCCGCGAAGACGGTACCTACGTCGAAACCGTCGAAGATCTCGCAGGTCTTTCCTCGACCAAGCCCTTCATGGCGCTGGTGCTGACGGCGCTGATGTTCTCGATGGCCGGCATTCCGCCGCTCGCAGGCTTCTTCGCCAAGTACTTCGTGTTCGTGGCGGCGATCGAGGCTAAGCTCTATGCGCTGGCAATCATCGGCGTGCTCTCTTCCGTCGTCGGCGCCTACTACTACCTGCGCATCGTCAAGCTGATGTGGTTTGATGAGCCGAAGGGTCAGTTCGCCCGTGTCTCCGGCGAACTGCGTCTGATCTTCGGCCTGTCCGGCCTGTTCGTCGTCGCCTATGTGCTGATCGGTGGACCGATCGGCTCAGCCGCCAGCGCTGCTGCGAAGTCGTTCTTCTGAGGATGACGTTGAGGAGCCGAAGCCTATCGCTCAATGCGTTTCGTCATGAAGCGCTGAACGAGGTCGGCTCCACCAACACAGAATGCCTCGCCCGCGCCCGTGCGGGCGAAGCCGGTTTGTTGTGGTTGACAGCTACCCGCCAGACAGACGGCCGTGGCCGCCGCGGCCGCGCCTGGACGTCAGAGCCGGGCAATCTCTATGCCTCACTGCTGCTGATTGATCCGGCACCTCCCGAGCGTTTAGCGTCCCTCCCGCTCGCCGTCGCCGTCGCTGTTCATGCCGCCCTGCGTGCCGTTCTACCGACTGGTGGAGAGCCGCTCGAGGTCAAATGGCCGAACGATATCCTCATCGGGCGCAAGAAAACCTGCGGCATCCTCATTGAAAGCGAAGCGCTTCCCGGCGGCCACCGGGCGCTCGTGATCGGCATCGGCATCAATATTCGCCACATGCCCGATAGCGCACCCTACGGTGTCACCCGTCTTCACGACCAAGGGTCTTCTGCGTCGCCAGAGGATGTATTCGCACATCTTTTCAGGGAGATGGCGACAGTTCTGGACGAATGGGACAAGGGTCGGGGTATTACCACTGTCGTCGACAGATGGCGCCGCGTCGCATGCGGAATTGGTGAGAAAATTACGGTAAATCTACCTGAGCGCTCGCTAAACGGCACATTCGCAGGTATCGATGACACTGGATTTCTGCTGCTTGATACCGGCCATGGCTCTTTGATGCCGATCGCAGCAGGCGATGTATTTTTTGCAAGAACGGAATAACAATAAAAATGGCTAAACAGGACGAACTGGTGTTCCTGCCGCTTGGCGGCGTGGGTGAGATCGGCATGAACCTCGCTCTCTACGGCTACGGAACGCCGGACAAGCGGCAGTGGATCATGGTCGATTGCGGCGTCACTTTTCCAGGTCCGGACCTGCCGGGCGTGGATCTTGTCCTACCCGATATCCGGTTTCTGACGGCCCAGAAGAAAAACATCAAGGCGATGATCATCACGCATGCGCATGAGGATCACTACGGCGCTATGAATGATCTGTGGCCCGGCCTGAACGTGCCGGTCTACGCCTCGCCGTTTACCGCGGGCATGCTGGAAGCAAAGCGGAATTACGAAGGCACGCGCGCGGAGATCCCGATCACCATCTTCAAGGCTGGCGATCGCATCAATGTCGGCCCGTTCGAGATCGAAGCCGTCGGCGTCAACCACTCGATCCCAGAGCCGATGTCGCTGGTCATCCGCACGCCTCTCGGCAACGTCGTCCATACCGGCGACTGGAAGATCGACCATGCGCCGTCGCTCGGGCCCCTGACCGACGAGAACCGTTTCCGCGCGATCGGCGACGAGGGTGTACTCGCACTGATGTGCGACAGCACCAATGCGTTGCGCGAAGGCGTTTCCCCCTCCGAAGAAGAAGTGTCGGAAGGCCTGCGCCAGGTCATTCAAAACGCCGCGGGCAGGGTGGCGATCACCACCTTCTCGTCGAATGTCGGCCGTATCCGCTCGATCGCCGAAGCTGCAGACGCCGCGGGCCGCGAAGTGCTGCTGCTCGGCTCGTCGCTCAAGCGCGTCGTTGCCGTTGCCCGCGACCTCGGCATCATGGAAGGCATCAAGCCCTTCATCTCCGAAGACGAGTTCGGCTATATCCCGCGCGACAAGGTCGTCGTGATCCTGACGGGCAGCCAGGGCGAATCGCGCGCAGCACTTGCCAAGATCTCCCGCGACGAGATGCGCAATGTTGCTTTCGCGGCTGGCGATACGGTCGTGTTTTCCTCGCGCACCATCCCCGGCAACGAGAAGCCGATCATCGAGATCAAGAACGCGCTGATCGAACAGGGCATCAAGATCATCACCGACTCGGATGCGCTGGTGCATGTTTCCGGCCACCCGCGCCGCAATGAACTTCTGAAGATGTACGAGTGGACCCGGCCGGAAATCCTCGTGCCTGTGCACGGCGAGGCAGCCCATCTCACCGCCCAGGCAGCGCTTGGCGCCACAGCCGGCATCAAAAACATCCCGCGCGTGCGCAACGGTAATATCCTGCGCCTTGCACCGGGCCCCGCCCAGGTGATCGACGACGCGCCGCACGGCCGTGTCTTCAAGGACGGCAAGCTGATCGGCGACTTTGAGGAAATGGGTATCGGCGACCGCCGCAAGCTCTCCTTTGCCGGTCACGTCTCGGTCAACGTGCTGCTCGACAGCCGCTTCGACTTCCTGAGCGATCCCGACGTCGTTGCCTTCGGCATGCCGGAGGTCGACTATGAGGGCGAGGACATGGAGGACACGCTTTATGACGCGGTTCTCAATGCGATCGAAAGCATCCCGCGCGCCCGCCGCAAGGATCTCGACATGCTGCGCGAAGCCGTGCGTCGCTCCGTCCGCTCCGCGGCCAACCTGGCCTGGGGCAAGAAGCCGGTCGTGACGGTGTTCGTCTCCAAAGTCTAAGGCGCCGTCGCCAAACCAAGTCTGCCCACGGCCTCCGACACCTTCTCCTCGCTGTGAGCGTCAAGAGGGTTCGGGGCCGGGCAGATGTGTTAGCATTTCAGCATGTTGGCTGCGTCTGCGGAATCAATCTCGCAGAGCTTGGCCGGACGGGAAATATCGAACCTCGTCCTTTGCGCCCGGCATCCCCTGTTCTATAGGTAGTGCGGAGGAGACACATCATGCCATTGCTGACCGTCGCTGCGATCTATTTCATTCTCTGGTGGACGGTTCTGTTCGCCGTCCTGCCGCTTGGCTATCGCAGTCAGCAGGATGATGGGGAAGTGATGATCGGGACGGTTGAAAGTGCGCCCGTTCGATTCCGCGGAGGCAGGGTCATCTTGTTGACGACCGTGATCTCGGCGGCGCTCTACCTCACCTACCATCTCGCCTCCACCTATTTTGGCTTCGGGATCGACAGCATTCCCAACTTGATGCCGACATTTGAGTAGGGCGCTGCTGGCGGACGTGTCATCCGGCTGTCATTTTCTTCAGGCATAGCAGCGACGAACTGCAGCTTTCGTTCTGGATTTCTGCAGAAGCGGCCCGGCCTGTGAGCAGGCCAAAAAAAAACAAGGCGGTTAAGCCTTGTTTTTCAGTTTCGCGTGATACTCATTCCGTTGCCGGGGCTGCGACGAGCGCGCCAGAGATCTGATCCTCCCAAGACTTGACCGCGAACTGGCAAGAATTTGAACTCCTTGCCTCTTTTGTGAGCTGAACCTAGCCCAACGAATGTGCTTTGTCACTCGATTTTTTTGCATTTTTGACACAGTTTGGCAAAAATTTCCCGTGGACGAATTTGTCGCAGGGCTTGTCATCAAACCGTTGAGCTCCAGCCCTTGCAAGAGCAATCTGCTGTTCCGCAGCGTGCGCTATGGGTTCCATTTGCGCCCTCGAACGGCTATGTACGCCGTCAAAGTTTAAACCAAGAGACGGCCGATTCCCTTGTTATCTGGGGAACGCCTCGGAAACCGGAAACGTCCATGCGTCTGTCCCGCTATTTTATGCCCATCCTGAAGGAAAACCCCAAGGAAGCGGAAATTGTCTCGCACCGGCTGATGCTGCGTGCGGGCATGATCCGTCAGCAGAGCCAGGGCATCTATTCCTGGCTGCCGCTTGGCAAGCGCGTGCTGGACAAGGTCAACAAGATCGTCCGCGAGGAACAGAACCGGGCTGGCGCTGTCGAACTGATGATGCCGACGCTGCAGTCGGCCGAGCTGTGGCAGGAAAGCGGTCGCTACGACGCCTACGGTAAGGAAATGCTGCGCATCAAGGACCGCCAGGAGCGGCCGATGCTCTACGGACCGACCAACGAGGAAATGATCACGGATATCTTCCGGTCCTACGTCAAGTCCTACAAGAGCCTGCCGCTCAACCTCTACCATATCCAGCTGAAGTTCCGCGACGAGATCCGCCCGCGTTTCGGCACCATGCGCTCGCGCGAATTCCTGATGAAGGATGCCTATTCCTTCGATCTCAACAAGGAAGACGCCGTCCATTCGTATAACAAGATGTTCGCGGCCTATCTGCGCACCTTCGATCGGCTGGGCCTGCGCGCCATTCCGATGCGTGCCGATACCGGCCCGATCGGTGGCAACCACAGTCACGAGTTCATCATCCTTGCGGAAACCGGTGAGTCGGAAGTCTTCTCGCACCGCGATTTCGTCAATTTCGACATTCCCGGCGAAGACACCGATTTCGACGATGTCGCCGGCATGCAGGCGATCTTTGACAAGTGGACATCCGTCTACGCCGCGACGTCCGAAATGCACGACGAATCGGCCTTCGATCAGATCCCGGATGCCGATCGCCTCTCGGCCCGCGGCATCGAAGTCGGCCATATCTTCTATTTCGGCACGAAATATTCCGAGCCGATGGGCGCAAAGGTGCAGGGCCCTGATGGCAAGGAACATCTTGTCCACATGGGATCCTACGGCATCGGGCCGACACGCCTTGTTCCCGCCATCATCGAAGCATCGCATGACGATAATGGAATCATCTGGCCGGCATCCGTTGCGCCGTTCGATGTCGTGGTGATCAACATGAAGCCCGGTGACGAGGCATGCGATCGTCTGTCGGAAGATCTCTATGTAAAGCTCAACAAGGCCGGCAAGGACGTGCTGCTTGACGATACCGACGAACGCGCCGGCACCAAGTTCGCGACAGCGGATCTCATCGGTGTTCCGGTACAGATAATCGTCGGTCCGCGCTCCGCCGCCAACGGCGAGGTCGAGGTCAAGGACCGCAAGTCCGCAGCCCGTGACGTCATGACGCTCGAAGCGGCGCTCAACCGCGTCGCCGGATGATCGGACACCGACGTCTCGCCGGGCCAGTCTGACGACAGGCTAGGCAGGCATATATCTGATACAGCAGCGCGGGAAGCCTCCCGCGCGCTCCATGTGTAAGGAAGCGTGAATGGCGAGCATCGCGACGAGTGGTGAACCAGAGAAGGTCGACAAGTCTCCGCGGGCTGGCGCTTTCTCGTCGTTCGAGCGAATGGTCGCCTGGCGCTACCTGCGCTCGCGCCGCAAGGAAGCCTTCATCTCGGTCATCGCGGGCTTTTCTTTCGTCGGCATCATGCTCGGCGTCGCCACCCTGATCATCGTTATGGCGGTCATGAACGGTTTCCGCACCGAACTGATTTCCCGCATTCTCGGAATCAACGGCCATATGGTGATCCAGCCGATCGACCAGCCGTTCACCGACTACGCGGAACTGACCAAGAAATTCGCTGCCGTTCCCGGCGTCAAGATGGCCCTGCCGCTTGTCGAGGGACAGACGCTGGCATCCGGCAAGGGTGGCGCCGGTTCCGGCGCTCTTGTGCGCGGCGTACGGCCGGAAGACCTTGAGAAGGTCACGGAAGTTGCTGGTAATATCAAGCAGGGCGATATCGTCGGCTTCGCGTCGGGGCAGGGCGTTCTTGTCGGCTCCAGGCTTGCCTCGCAGCTCGGCATTTCGGCCGGCGACCAGATCACGCTGATTTCGCCCGAAGGCGACGTGACACCGATGGGTGTCAATCCGCGCGTTAAATCCTATCCCGTGTCCGGCGTTTTCGAGATCGGCATGTCGGAATACGACGCGACGATCATCTACATGCCGCTTGAGGAATCGCAGCTCTATTTCAATGCCGAAGGGCTGGTGCAGTCGATCGAACTGTTCATCGATCACCCCGACAATGTCGAGGACATGCGTCCGCTGGTGGAGCAGGCTGCCGGTCGCCAGATTTTCATTACCGACTGGCGTCAGCGCAACCAGACCTTCTTCTCGGCGCTTCAGGTTGAACGCAACGTGATGTTCATGATCCTGACGCTGATCGTGCTGGTCGCGGCACTGAACATCATCTCGGGCCTGATCATGCTGGTGAAGGACAAGGGCTCCGATATCGCAATCCTGCGCACGATGGGCGCGAGTTCCGGCGCCATCATGCGGATCTTCTTCATGACGGGTGCTGCTATCGGCATCGTTGGCACGTTTGCCGGCGTCGCGCTCGGCGTTATCGTCTGCCTCAACATCGAATCGATCCGACAGTTCTTCTCCTGGGTCTCGGGCACCATCCTCTTTGATCCGGAGCTCTATTTCCTCAGCCAGCTTCCGGCCGAAATGAGTTTTGGCGAGACCTTCTCGGTCGTCATCATGGCGCTGGTCCTGTCCTTCTTCGCCACCATTTTCCCGGCATGGAGAGCCTCGAAGCTCGATCCTGTCCAGGCCCTCCGATACGAATAGGTCTCCATGGCTGTCCCGCGTAAAACCGTCCTCAATCTCTCAGGCGTCGAACGTCACTACGGCCAGGGGGAGACGAGCCTGTCGATCCTCAACGGGGCAGACTTCTCGCTCGTGAGCGGCGAGATCGTGGCGCTCGTCGCCCCGTCCGGTACCGGCAAATCGACGCTCTTGCATCTGGCAGGCCTGCTTGAACATCCGGACGCTGGCGATGTGACGATCGGCGGTCGGGCCTGCAACGGTTTGTCGGATGAAGAGCGCACCTCGATCCGTCGCTCCGACATCGGCTTCGTCTACCAGTTTCACCATCTCCTGCCGGAATTCACGGCGATCGAGAACATCATGATGCCGCAGCTGATTGGCGGCCTTTCGAAGGGAGAAGCGCGCGAACGCGCGGGCCAGCTTCTCGATTACATGCGAATCGGTCATCGCGGCGAACACCGCCCGTCGGAACTGTCTGGTGGTGAACAGCAGCGCGTGGCGATTGCCCGTGCGGTGGCCAACGCGCCCCGCCTTTTGCTGGCCGACGAACCCACCGGCAATCTCGACCCGAAGACGGCATCCTACGTGTTCGAAGCGCTGGAGGCGCTGGTGCGCCAGTCAGGGCTTGCTGCCCTGATTGCCACCCACAATCATGATCTCGCTGCCCGCATGGATCGTCGCGTCACGATCGAGGGCGGCAAAGTCGTCGAGTTCTAGCGAACGCACTGATCCCCAAAGCGTGCCCCTAATCCGATAGTGTCCATCGTCACATCCTCGAAGGGGCGTGCGATGGACACTGCTGCCATGGAATGACGTCACGTCAGCGATCCGCAGCGATGGCTGACGTTTGGCTGCCGACCGCGTGCGTCGGCCGGCAACGGCTTGGTCCTATGGAGCGCTGGTTACCTCCAGCCAGCAAGCAGCATTAACCATCGGTCAGAATCTTCTATTCCCGTTTTGTTCTACTATTGACGTTGGGACGAAAAGAGAACAAAGTGCCAACATAAACGAGCACGGGAGACGACGATGACTGACCTTCTTCGTGATATTGCCGCATTCGCCTCCATTGCAACTTTCGTTGCCAGCTTGTCGATGATCATGCTGGTGATGTGAGCCGGTCCGTGCTCGCCCAGCCGGCGGGCGCAAGCGGAAAGAGGTTGAGAAGACCATTCTTGACTCGACTCTGAAGCCCCCGCGCCGGACAATGACCCGATTCAAGGAATGGGTATCAGATGGCGGACGCAGCGACTTTACAATCGGAATCGGAGGATTTGGGAGCGACGCCACAGTTCGTGCATCTGCGCGTCCATTCCGCCTATTCGCTTCTGGAAGGTGCGCTGCCGCTTAAGAAAATCCTCTCCAAGGCCATCGCGGACAATCAGCCCGCGATCGCCGTCACCGATACCAACAATCTCTTCGTCGCGCTGGAATTCGCCCAAAAATCCATCGGTGATGGCATTCAGCCGATCATCGGTTGCCAGCTGTCGATTGACATGGAGGATCAGCCAGACGAGCGCCGCAACGGCCATTTGGCGAAGCTGCCGGCAATCGTTGTGCTTGCCGCCAATGCCAAGGGATACGAGCGGCTGGTGGATCTCGTCAGCCGTGCCTATCTCGATGGAGAAGGGCAGGCGGCAACGCATATCTGCCGCGCCTGGCTCGAAGATGGCGGCACCGAAGGACTGATCGCGCTGACAGGTGCTGCCGGTGGCCCTGTCGACATGGCAATGAAGGATGGCAACACCGTACTCGCAAAGGCGCGCCTCCTGTCATTGAAGCAGGCCTTTGGCGATCGTCTCTATATTGAACTGCAGCGTCACGGCACTTACGACCGCCGTCATGAGCAGCGGATGATCGATCTTGCCTACGACCAGGATGTGCCGCTGGTCGCGACCAATGAGGCCTTCTTCCCGGGCAAGTCCGATTACGACGCCCATGATGCCCTGATGGCCGTCGCGCACAATGCGATCGTATCCGACGATACCCGTTTCCGTTTGACGCCCGACCATTACCTGAAGAGCCGTGCCGAAATGGCAAAGCTGTTCGCCGATCTGCCGGAAGCGCTCGAAAACACGGTCGAGATCGCCAAACGCTGCTCGTTCATCCTGAAGACCCGCAGCCCGATCCTGCCGCGCTTCACCGGCGCCACCGATGATCCGGCAGAAGCGGAGCGCGCCGAAACGGCGGAGCTGCGCCGTCAGTCGGTCGAAGGCCTCGAGAACCGGATGGCCGAACTCGGTATCACCGCCGGCTTCACCGAGCAGGATTATCGCGAACGGCTCGATTTCGAGCTCGGCGTCATCGAGAAGATGAAGTTCCCGGGCTACTTCCTGATCGTTGCCGACTTCATCAAATGGGCAAAGCTGCAGAACATCCCGGTCGGTCCGGGCCGCGGTTCCGGTGCAGGCTCGCTGGTTGCCTATGCGCTGACGATCACCGACGTCGATCCGCTGCGCTTCTCGCTGCTGTTCGAACGCTTCCTCAATCCCGACCGCGTCTCGATGCCCGACTTCGACATCGACTTCTGCCAGGATCGCCGCGAAGAAGTGATCCGCTACGTTCAGCGCAAATATGGCCGCGAGCAGGTAGCGCAGATCATCACCTTCGGTTCGCTACAGGCCCGCGCAGCACTGCGCGACGTCGGCCGCGTTCTCGAAATGCCCTATGGCCAGGTCGATCGCATCTGCAAACTGGTGCCCAACAACCCGGCCAATCCGACCACCTTGGCAAAGGCGATCGAGGAAGAGCCGAAGTTTCAGGAAGAGGTCGACAAGGAGCCGGTCGTTGGCCGTCTTCTCGATATCGCCCAGAAGATCGAAGGTCTCTACCGCCACGCCTCGACCCACGCCGCCGGTATCGTCATCGGTGACCGCCCGCTGTCGAAGCTGGTGCCGATGTACCGCGACCCGCGCTCCGACATGCCGGTCACCCAGTTCAACATGAAATGGGTCGAGCAGGCCGGTCTGGTCAAGTTCGACTTTCTCGGACTGAAGACGCTGACCGTGCTCAAGACGGCGGTCGAGTTCTGCAAGAAGCGCGATATCGTTGTGGATCTCGCCAAGATCCCGCTCGATGACGAACTGACCTACCAGATGCTGTCGCGCGGCGAGACTGTCGGCGTGTTCCAGGTGGAAAGTGCCGGCATGCGCAAGGCGCTGATCGGCATGAAACCGGACTGTATCGAGGACATTATTGCGCTGGTGGCGCTTTATCGTCCGGGTCCGATGGAAAACATCCCGACCTACAACGCCCGCAAGCATGGCGAGGAAGAAATCGAATCGGTCCATCCGTCGATCGATTATCTGCTCAAGGAAACCCAGGGCGTTATCGTTTACCAGGAACAGGTGATGCAGATCGCCCAGGTCCTGTCGGGCTATTCGCTCGGCGAAGCCGACCTTCTGCGCCGTGCCATGGGCAAGAAGATCAAGGCCGAGATGGACCAGCAGAGCGAACGCTTTGTCAGTGGTGCCATCAAGAACGGCGTGTCGAAGCCACAGGCGAAGAACATCTTCGAACTGCTGGCGAAGTTCGCCAACTACGGCTTCAACAAATCTCACGCCGCCGCCTACGCCATCGTCTCCTACCAGACGGCCTATATGAAGGCGCATTACCCGGTCGAGTTCCTCGCCGCGTCGATGACCTACGATATGGCGAACACCGAAAAGCTGAACGATTTCCGCGAGGATGCCGGCCGGCTCGGCATCAAGGTCAGTCCGCCGTCGGTACAGACCTCGTTCCGCCGCTTCGAGACAGGCGACAACCGCATCTATTACGCGCTCGCCGCCATCAAGGGCGTCGGCGAAAACGCCGTCGATCACATCGTCGAAGTCCGCGGCGACACGCCCTTCGCGTCGATCGAGGATTTCTGCCTGCGCATCGACCCGAAGCAGATCAACCGCCGCGTCTTTGAAAGCCTCAACGCCGCTGGCGCCTTCGATTGCTTCGGCTTCGATCGGGCGCAGCTCAGCGCCGGTATGGACCGCGTCATCGGCTATGCCCAGCGCGCCCAGGAGGAGAAGGTCTCCGGTCAGTCCGATTTCTTTGGCTCGGGTGCGGCAAGCGGTCCGGAAAAACTCGTGCTTCCAACCTTCAATCCGTGGATGCCGTCTGAAATGCTGATGCGGGAGTATCAGGTGCTCGGCTTCTACCTGTCGGCCCATCCGCTCGATACCTACGGTGCGGTGCTCGACAAGATGCGCGTCCAGACCTTCGCCGACTTCTCGACGGCTGTGAGGGCAGGCGCCACGGCCGGACGTCTTGCCGGGACCGTCACCGGTCGCCAGGAACGCAAGACGCGCACCGGCAACAAGATGGGCATCGTCATGTTTTCCGATTCCACCGGTCAGTTTGAGGCGGTGCTGTTTTCCGAAGCGCTTGCTCAGTACCGCGATCTGCTTGAGCCCGGAAAATCGCTTGTCATCACCGTTCAGGCCGACGAGCGTCCGGAAGGCATTGGCCTGCGGATCCAGACGGTGCAGTCGTTGGAGGAACAGTCGGTCCGCATGCAGAAGGCGCTGCGGGTCTTCGTGCGCGACTCAGGGCCGCTGAAGACGGTCGCCCGGCATCTTAATGCCCGCGGCGATGGCCTCGTCTCGTTTATCGTCATCAAGGATGATGGCAAGCGCGAGATCGAGGTGGAACTGACGGAACGGTATCGTATCTCGCCGGAAATCGCCGCCGCTCTGAAGGCGGCGCCCGGTGTGCTGGATGTGGAACTGGTCTAACCGACCGCGGTGGCGTTGGCCTCAGTAGAGGCCGACGCCGCCTTGGTAACGGATGACACTGCGCTTGGCGCGCGGCTCGGCGGCAGGCGTTGAGCCAATATCCTGAACTGCCACCATCTCGCTTTTCGACGACTTGGTCAGCGTGACGAAATCGGTGCCCTTGCCGGTCTCCGGTCCAAGCGATTCGTCGTTGATCGTGACAGACGTCCCATCCGCCATCAGCGTCTCGATCCTGTCGCGCACGTCCTGCGAAATCTCGATGCGGTCGAGTGCGGCTTTCGCGGCACCCGGCAGTTTCGCATCGGCCGCCATGGTGATCCCCAGCCGCTTCATCGTCGCGTCGGACAGCACGTTCGGCAACGTCACCGCGTGCCAATCGGCTGATTCGATCGAGCGATCGATCTTGTCGACAGTGAAGAGATGCGTGCCGAGGGCCACTTCCGGCGCCTTGATGCCGACAGGGGCCTCAAACAGCGGTTCGAAATTCTGCCGCACCATGATCTGGCCGGCAGGTGGCTTCGGCTGGCCGGCAGAGGCGTAAAGCGCGTCGACAAACTCGCCGCTTATCATCGGGCCCGTCTGCTTCAGGCCTTTCCAGCGTTTGAAGCCGGCAACGGCGCTGCGGGTCAGCGGTCCGACATAGCCGTCGGAGCCGCCGGTCTCAAAGCCCATTTCTTCCAGCAGTTTCTGGGCGTCCATCAGCGTCTCGCGGTCGGTACGCCGCGTGATCAGGATGCGCAGCGCGTGCGTCTGCGCTTCCTCGAGATCATCAGGCTGCGGCGGAAGAGCATCCGTGGCGCGGTTTGGATTGGCTGGCGCGACATTCATCGCCACTTCGACCGGCTTCTTCGGCGAGGCCTTGATCGATGCGGTGCGAAGATCGACATCGGTCATCAGCGCGCTGGCAGGCAAAGGCTTGCGCGGCGAAAACAGCACGACATCCTCGATGCGCTGCGGCACCACGTCCGCGTCGGTCACGATCACATGCGCACCGCGCTCGGTCAGGCCGTAAAGCTTGGTCGCAAAACCGCTCGGCAGGCGCACGCAGCCGTGCGACGCCGGATAGTTCGGAACGTTGCCCTCGTGCAGCGCGATACCCGACCAGGTGATTCGCTGCATGAACGGCATCGGTGCGTTCGAATAGATGTTCGACTCGTGGTATTTCCGCTTCTCAAGGATGGAGAAGATGCCGGTCGGCGTATCGTGCCCGGCCTTGCCGCTCGATATCCGCGACCTGGCGACCACGGTCTCGCCCTCGTAGACGGTCAGCGACTGCTTGTCCTTGGAAACGATGATCTGCAGGGGAACACTGTCCGCTGCAAACGCTGGAGGCGACAGCATCGTCGCGGACATCAGACAGAACCCCAAAACCAGGCGACGCATCATGCTAAACCTCATACGCAAAACTTGAGCCGCATTTTACCGAGCGAGGTTTAACGAAGGTTTGCATCCGCGCTGATCTCGTCACGTTTAGCAGGAAAAATTTAATCACGTTTGATTGAAACTATCGGTCGCGGCGCTTGTCGCCAAACGTATAGCCGGTCTCGACGGCCGCAGCTCCGAACTTCTCACGCAGCTTGTCCATGGCCGCTTCCGCAGCCGCCCGGCGTCCGGCCTGAACATCCACGAGATCCGGCGGATCTGCACGGGCAGGGTCGGTCAGATCGGTGACGCCGATCCCGAGCAGGCGAAATTTTGTACCGTCCGTCTCCCGCTCCAGCATTGAGATACCGGTGCGGAAGATCCGGTCGGCAAGCTGGGTCGGGTCTTCCAGCCGCTTGTTGCGGGTACGGCTTTTGAAATCCGCGGTCTTCAATTTCAACACCACCGTCTGGCCTGCAACGTCCTCGCTCTTCAGTCGTTTAGACACCTTCTCCGAAAGCCGGCGCATGATCGGGACCAGGTCGTCGTGGCGGGAGATGTCGTCGAAGAACGTGGTCTCGGCCGACACGCTTTTCGCCGGGTCGTTGAGATGCACCTCTCGGTCGTCGATACCGCGCGACAAACGATAGAGGCGCTGGCCCATCGTGCCGTAGCGGCGCATCAGGTCGGCCTCGTTCATGGCTTGCAACTGCCCGATGGTGCGGATGCCGTCCGCCTCCAGCGTCGCATCAAAAGCCCGGCCGACGCCCCAGATCGTCGTGACCGGTCGGGTCGCCAGAAACTCCACGGCCTCAGCGCGACCGATCACCGAAAAACCCCGCGGCTTTTCGAGGTCGGAAGCGACCTTGGCGAGGAACTTGCAGTAGGAGAGCCCGACGGAAATACTGATGCCAATCTCGGATCCGACGCGTTTTGCGAGCTTTGCGAGAATGCGGCTGGGCTGATCGTGGTGCAGACGCTGGGTGCCTGCCAGTTCCAGAAACGCCTCGTCGATCGAGATCGGCTGCACCAGCGGCGTCAGATCCATCATCATCTGCCGCACCTGTCGGCCGGCAGTGACGTATTTCTCCATGTTCGGCTTGATGACGACCGCATCCGGGCAGAGTTCGAGCGCCTTGAACATCGGCATTGCCGACCGGACGCCGCTGATGCGGGCGATGTAGCAGGCGGTCGACACCACGCCGCGCTTGCCGCCGCCGATGATCACCGGCTTGTCCACAAGGCTCGGGTCGTCGCGTTTCTCGATGGTGGCGTAAAAGGCATCGCAGTCGATATGCGCAAGCGTCAGGTCATGAAGTTCGCGGTGATACACCAGCCGTGGACTGCCGCACTCGCGACACCGTCGCACCTCTGCCTTCTGCTCGGCAAAGCAGTCTCGACAGA
Organism: Rhizobium sp. Leaf321; assembly: GCF_001423215.1. Classification (NCBI taxonomy): domain Bacteria; kingdom Pseudomonadati; phylum Pseudomonadota; class Alphaproteobacteria; order Hyphomicrobiales; family Rhizobiaceae; genus Rhizobium; species Rhizobium sp. Leaf321. The sequence goes on from NZ_LMOF01000006.1 coordinate 1,287,750, forward strand.
AGCCGGGCTTGTGATTTGGTACGACTGTCATCGGCGGAACAAAGGTTGAACATTCCGACAATAGGCCGTAAGCTGCAACCTCTCAAGAGTAGAACGCACATCCTTCAACCACTATTTTGCGGTTTGATGATGCGGGATGTGGGACAGGATGTAGGCGTCGATCATCTCTGCGGCATGCGGCCAGTCTGTGGCCCGGACGATCGGTTGATCAGGCTTCGGAGCAAGCTGGTGCAGAGGACTGTCCGGCATCATGTGGATCAGCAGGCAGTTCTCGACGTGGTCGCGGACCGAATGCAGGTTGTGGGCCATGTCATCGATAAAGACCGAGGGAAGGGGGCGCGCGGCATGGATCATCTGCATGACAGGGCCTTTCTTTTCCTCAGTCGCGACGAGAGGGAAGGTGAGGTCGAGCCGGTCGAGAAGCCGGCGACGCTGTTCCTGATAGCGTGGCGGCATGGCAGTGAGGAAGATGACGTCTGCAGCCTTACCGATCGCCTTAAGGGTCTCGATCGAAAGCGCAGAGGGCGTCTGCCAGTCTTCTTGGCGGTCGAAGAACGCGCCGATCAGGCGTTTGACGTCCGCTTCCTCGATAGGGACCTGCGTTTCGACCGAAACGATATTGCCGGTGAGGCGGAAGGAGCGCGGCAGCAGCTCCAGCCCCTCTGCCTTGATGAACTCGGTGAAAGGTGCCGCGAAGTCCAGAACGACGTCATCGACGTCGCATACGACCAGCGGGCGGTCGCCCAGTTGGACATGGGAGAAATCGAGGGCAACGCCGGAAGAGTTCTCCATCTCAGTAGTCGCCCGAATCGAGTGCAGGCTTGGAATAATAGTGTGACGCTGCGGCAACCGTTTCCGGTCTCGTGTTCGTCGCTTCGCAAAATGCCATCAGCGTTGGCTCGTGGCTCATCAGAAAATCGATCATGCCGCCCAGAAAGCCCGGATCGTCGATCACAGAACGAAGTTGGCCGGGCTGGAGACCGGAAAGCGCCAGAAACCGGGAGAACATGTCAGGCTCGTCCGCAAGCCAGCTGAGGATTGCGCCGGCCGTCTCTTCGGGGGCTGCGGCGGGTGCCTTGTTATTCAACGGATCGAACCTCATCGCCTGCTCAAGTTACCTATTTCTCAACCAAATGCCCTTAACGTGTGCCGCTAGTGGCTTAAAGAATCTCGTGTTCGGAAAGCTTATAGACTGAAAGCACGCTTGCAAGGCGCGATTTAAGGAACGGATCGACATGCCCAAACGGGTCATGATTGTCGAAGACAACGAGCTGAACATGAAGCTCTTCCGCGATTTGATCGAAGCGTCCGGCTACGAGACGATCCAGACGCGCAATGGCATGGAGGCGTTGGATCTTGCCCGCCGTCACCGTCCGGATCTGATCCTGATGGATATCCAGCTGCCCGAAGTATCGGGTCTGGAAGTGACCAAGTGGCTAAAGGAAGACGACGAACTGCACGTCATACCGGTCATCGCCGTCACCGCATTCGCGATGAAGGGCGACGAGGAACGAATCCGACAGGGCGGGTGCGAAGCCTATGTTTCGAAGCCCATCTCGGTGCCGAAGTTCATCGAGACCATCAAGACGTATCTTGGCGACGCGTAAGGTCGGAGAATGACATGACGGCACGGATCCTGGTAGTCGACGACATTCCCGCAAACGTGAAGCTGCTCGAGGCACGCCTGCTTGCGGAATATTTCGACGTTTTGACTGCCGATGACGGCTACAAGGCGCTGGCGATCTGTGAACAGGCCCATGTCGATGTCATCCTGCTCGACATCATGATGCCGGGCATTGACGGGTTCGAAGTCTGCGAGCGGCTGAAAGCCAATCCGCGGACATCCCATATCCCTGTTGTCATGGTCACCGCGCTGGACCAGCCCTCCGACCGCGTGCGCGGCCTGAAAGCCGGTGCCGACGATTTTCTGACCAAGCCGGTCAACGACCTGCAGCTGATTTCCCGTGTCAAAAGCCTCGTGCGGCTGAAGACGCTGAGTGACGAGCTGCGCATCCGGTCCGACACCGCGCAGGATCTCACGCTGCAGGACATGATGAAGAGTGCAGCGGGGCAGGACGCTCAGGACGACGTCGCGCAGGTCCTACTGGTCGATGGCCGCGGAAGCTCGCAGGAACGCATCGTCAGGGCGCTGAAACCGGTCGCGGATATCACTGCCATCTCCGATCCGCAGGCAGCCCTTTTCGAAGCGGCTGAAAACCCGTTCGATCTGGTGATCGTCAATACGAATTTCGATGACTACGATCCGCTGAGGCTCTGTTCACAACTGCGATCGCTGGAGCGGACCCGATTCCTGCCGCTGCTGCTGGTGACGGAACACGGCGACGACCAGGTCATCGTCCGGGCGCTCGATCTCGGCGTCAACGACTACATCATCCGGCCGATCGATCCGAATGAACTCGTGGCCCGGACCCTGACGCAGATCAAGCGTAAGCGTTACAACGACCGCCTGCGGTTGAGCGTGCGCCATACGATCGAACTGGCTGTGACAGATGCCCTGACCGGTCTGCACAATCGCCGTTATCTCGACAATCACATGAAGGTGCTGTTTGCCCGCGCAACAGCCCGTGGGCGGCCGCTGTCCGTCTGCATCACCGACATCGATCGATTCAAATCGGTCAACGACACGCACGGCCACGACGCCGGTGACGAGGTGCTGAAGGAAGTTGCGGCCCGTATCCGGTCCACGGTACGCGGCGCGGATCTCGCCTGCCGGTTCGGTGGCGAGGAATTCGTGGTGGTTATGCCCGATACGGATAGCGCCGCCGCGGCTTTGATTGCCGAACGATTGCGCAACATCATCGAGCAGACGCCGTTCGTGCTGAAAAGCACTGGCGCCAGCCTGAACATCACAGCTTCGCTTGGGATTGCCTGCAGCCGCAGTGGAGCGGAAACGCCGGAGCAGTTGTTGAAACAAGCCGACCGTGCGCTTTACGACGCCAAGAACAGCGGGCGCAACCGAGTCGTTGCAGCCGCCGCTTAAGATTTGCACGAGAATCGTCGTATATTAAAATACGCTAATATAATATCTTTCGTCTTGCAGCGAGGCTTTTTGATAAAGAAGCGCTCGTCCCCCAGTTTCCTCAATTAAATTTGACGATTCGTACGCGGCTTCGAGCCAAATAAAACGCATACGGGAATGGAAGACCGGTGCTTTGTTTGAGCATTGCCGAACGATACGGTAGCATCTACACAGAAGCGAGAAAGTCCTGCTTCTCGCTGACGATTTATAATCGCCTTTTACTTCCGTCTCGAAGCCGGGCTAATCTTCGAGCTCGCACCAAACACCGTAGGGTGGATAAAGCTAAAAACGCTTTGGCTCAGAATAAACCTAACAATTGAAGAGCCGGAATAGCGTCTTTCTACAAAGACGCGTGTGGATTTTAACCATCATATCCAAACAGTTTCGTACTGATCTAAGTATGTGTTGATTTTCCATTGATTTTGCGCAATTTTGGTTTCAACGGGGCGAAGGGTTCCTTCAGCTTACGTCGAGATACCCCATGATGCTCAGGTCCGCCGCATCTCCTGGGTCGTGGGGTCGGTCGACTGGCAAGCAATTTCAACGGCTCCTCGTGCCGCGATTGCAAGCCGGTCGACCCCCAATCAAAGCGCCGCTGTCAGAAATGACGGTGGCGCTTTTTGCGTTTTGGTACTCACGCGTGAAAACAGTAGGCAAAGAAAAAGGCGCCCGGCTGATCAGCCTGCGCCTTCTTTCATGCCTTTAAGTGACCAGATCTTACTTGATCTTGGTTTCCTTGAATTCGACGTGCTTCCGGGCAACCGGATCGTACTTCGTCTTGGTCATCTTGTCTGTCATCGTACGGCTGTTCTTCGTGGTTACGTAGAAGAAACCGGTATCAGCCGTCGACAGCAGCTTGATCTTGATGGTCGTAGCTTTTGCCATGGTCTTAGCGCCTTTAAGAAAAGTGGAGCCGCGGACGCAGACGGTCGACGGCGAAATCTGGGGCGAAATTACAAATCGCGGTCAGAATGTCAACCTTGTTTCGTTGGTAAAAACCATCGAGCCCCCGAAACAACCACGTAAAAGCCGAAGAAACCGGCCAGCGCCCAGGCAAAGCCGTCATTGCCCGCGACATCCATGGCAGCGCCGATGCCCTGTGGTCCTGCAACCGTGCCGACGGCATAGCAGAAGATGAAGGCGGCATTGGCAGCGACCAGATCGGCACCTCGAAGGCGAGCGCCCAGATGCGCGAGGCCAACGGTATAGAGGCCGGAGATACAGCCGCCCCACATGAATAGGAGAACCGCGGTCATCATCCAGTTGCCGATCAGGAAGGGGATCGTCAGCGAGCCGAGAACGCCCAGTACGGCGAGGCCGGTCAGAAGCGGCCTGCGGTCACGCATGCGGTCCGAAATCATCCCCAGCGGGATCTGGAAGGCCATGTTGCCCAGTCCCATCACCGTCAAGAGGATGGCCGCATGCGATTCGGTCATCTGTTCGCGCAACGCATAGATCGGAAACAGCGACAGTCCGCCAACCGAGACTGCACCAAAGGCAAAGACGGCTGCCGTCGCACTGGGAACGAGGAATATATAGTGGAAGAAGTGCCGCTCGGGCTTGCTGTCTAGCTTCGGGCTTTCGTGACGGGCGAGAAAGATCGGTATGATGGCCGTCATGATAATGAGTGCGCCGACGATGAACGGAAGCACGCCATCGCTGCCGAGAAGCGAAAACAGCATCGGCCCGATCGCAAACCCGACCGCCAGCACCGTTGCGTATATGCCGAGGACCAATCCGCGTCGTCTGGGTGGCGCGGCTTCATTGATCCAGAATTCGGACAGGATGAACAGAGCCGTGGTCGCGCCATGGAACGTAAAGCGTAGTGGAAACCACATCCAGAATTGGTCGGCGTAGTAGAAACAGATGGCGCTGACGGCGGCGATCACCACGGCGATCATCATGCTGCGCGCCACACCAAAGTCATGAGCACATTTCGTCGTGATCGGGGCGGCAACCATGGCTGCAACGCCTGCCATGGCAGCGTTCAACCCGATCAGCGTCGATGAGATGCCGCGTTTTTCAAGGATGATGCTCAGCAGCGGCAGGCCGAGCCCCATGGCTATTCCCACGGCGCTGACGGCGGCGGTGGCTGCGATCAGGGATGGCCAGTGGATCTCCGCGACATGGCCGTTTTCGTCGGTCGTCGGCTGAGGCATTCAGACTTCCTTACAAGTCGGCTTCGGACTGGACGTCCGTACGCATGAAATAGGACGGGAAGGTGGTAACGAACGGTGGACCATGATCAGTTCGGTCTGTTGCTCGGACCGCTGGTCGAATCGGTCCCGTCCTCGCCGCCGCCGAACCCATGCATGCGGTTTGCCCATTGCAGGCCGATGACACCGCCCTTGATGGGCTGGATCGTCGCGATGGCGGCAAGCACCGCAAGCGGTGCCCAGATGGCGAGGTGGACCCAAGGAGAGACCCGCAGGATCATATCGGTCAGCATGTAGCCGGTCATCAGCACGTGACCAACCACGACGATGACGAGATAGGCCGGAAGGTCGTCTGCACGATGGTGGGAGATATCTTCACCGCAGACGGAACAATGATCGACTGGCTTCAGGAAGGCACGGAAAAGCCGGCCCTCTCCACAGGCAGGACAGCGACAGGCGAGGCCCCGTTTGATGGAGCGGCCAAGAGGTCGATCGACCGGGTCCGACCCGCCGAAGCGGACCGTCTGTTCGCCATCTGACTGCATTGCTATCTCCTGCCGCCACGGAAGGGGCGCGTACCTGGCTTTTTGGGCCGTCCGCCGGATTTGTCTCGTCGCGCAGACTTGTGGAACGAGCGGGCGCCGCCCGGCAGCTTCTTGCCTTCGCTCAGCATTTCAAACTGAAGCGCACCGGCAAGCGGAACTGCCGCCCTCAGCTTCACATCGACGGTATCGCCGATCTGGTAGCCGAGACCGGAACGTTCGCCTGTCAGCGCCTGATGCGCCTCGTCATAGATATAGTAATCGTCGCCGATCGTTGACACCGGCACGAAACCATCGGCGCCATAGGTCGGCAGGGCCACGAACAGGCCTGCCTTGGTCACGCCGGACACGCGGCCCTGGAACTCCTCGCCGATCTTCGTCGAGAGGTGGTGCGCGACAAGACGGTTTACCGTGTCGCGTTCGGCGGCCATGGCGCGGCGCTCGAAGGTGGAGATCTCTGCCGCGATATCTTCGAGCTGGGCTTCTTCGCCCGGCGTGATTCCGCCTTCGCCGAGACCGAGCGACCCGACCAGCGCGCGATGCACGATCAGATCCGCATAGCGGCGGATGGGCGAGGTGAAATGCGCGTATTTCATCAGGTTGAGGCCAAAATGGCCGATATTGTCGGGGCTGTAGACCGCCTGGCTCTGGGAGCGCAGCACCATCTCGTTGACCATGATCTGGTGCGGCGTGCCCTGTGCCTGCGACAGGATGCCGTTGAACGAGTTGGAGCGCATCTGGCCGCCGCGAGCCATCGAAATGCCGAGCGTGTTCAGGAACTCGCGCAGCGTCTCCTGCTTGGCAAGCGAGGGGCCATCATGGATACGGTAGATCAGCGACTGCTTCTTCTTCTCGAGCGTTTCGGCGGCGCAGACGTTTGCCTGGATCATCATCTCTTCGATGAGCCGATGCGCGTCGAGCCTCTCTGGCACGATCACACGATCCACCGTGCCATCCGGCTTCAGAATGATCTTGCGCTCGGGCATATCGAGTTCGAGCGGCTGGCGACGGTCGCGACCGATCGTCATGATCCGGTAGGCGTCCCACAGCGGCTTCAGGACAGGCTCCAGCAACGGACCGGTCTTGTCGTCGGTCTCGCCGTTGATGGCGGCCTGAGCCTGCTGGTAGGAGAGCTTGGCCGCACTCTTCATCATGATGCGGTGGAACGTATGGCCGGCCTTGCGGCCTTCCTTGGAAAAGACCATTCGCACGGCAAGCGCCGGCCGGTCTTCGCCCTCGCGCAGCGAGCAAAGATCGTTGGAAATGCGTTCCGGCAGCATCGGTACGACGCGGTCGGGGAAGTAGACGGAATTGCCGCGCTTCTGCGCTTCGCGGTCCAATGGCTTGCCGGTGCGGACATACCAGGAGACATCGGCGATCGCGACGGTGACGATGACGCCGCCCGGATTGTCGGGCGAGGTGTCTGGCTCGGCATAAACAGCGTCGTCGTGATCCTTGGCGTCGGCGGGATCGATTGTCAGGAGCGGCACGTCGCGCCAGTCTTCGCGCTTCGACATGCTGGCCGGCTTTGCAGCTTGCGCTTCTTCCATCACCTCGTTCGGGAAGATGTGCGGAATGCCGTGCGAATAGATGGCGATCATCGAGATCGCCTTTTCCGAACCGACGGAGCCGACAATGTTGAGGACGCGGGCGCGGGGCAGGCCGAACCGGCCGTTGCGAACGACTTCCGACTCGACCAGGTCGCCGTCCTTGGCGTCTCCGATGTCCTCGGGTTCGATCACCATTTCCTCGCCGCGCCTCTCGGTCGGCAGAAGACGCATTTCGCCGTCAGCCAGTCTCTGGACGACGCCGAGGGCGGCGCCGCGGCGCTTGTCGATAACCTTGATGACGCGGGCGGTATAGGCCGGGCCTGATCGTTCCTTGTTCGGGAAGATCTTTGCAAGGATGCGATCGTTGAGACCCGCGGCTGGCGCCTTGCCTTTTCCGCGGCTGTCATGCGACTGACGGATGAGCACGGCAGGGGCCGCACCCATATCCTCCGGCCACTCGGTCGGCCGGCCGATCAGTTCGCCATCCTTGTCGCGGGTGGTGATGTCGAGAACGGTGACCGGGGGCAGGGCACCCGGACGCGAGAGCGACTTGCGGTTCTTGGTGAGAAGACCGTCTTCCTCGAGCGAATGCAGCAGATCCTTGAGCTCGATGCGCGTATCGCCTTTCAGGCCGAAAGCCTTGGCAATCTCCCGTTTCGAGCCCTTATCCGGATTGTCAGCGATGAACTGGAGCAGCACATCGCGCGGAGGAACCGCACCCTGGACAATTACCGGTCTGCTCGCCGACTGGCTGTCGCCACGGTCAGCCTTCGCGGCGCGTTTCTGCTGGCGATTGGATCGCTCGTTCGGTTCTCTCACGTGTCCGTCTTCTTCGCCTTCGATGCGGTTGTCTTTTTGGCCGGTGCCTTCTTGGCAGGCGCCTTCTTGGCTGCGGTCTTAGCCTTGGCAGGCGACTTCTTTGTGGCGGTCTCGGTCGTTGCGTCCGCCTCTGTCTTGGCAGCAGCCTTTTTTGCCGTGGCCTTCTTGGCAGGCGCTTTCGCCTTGGCCTTGCCCGACGATGCCTTGCCGCCCTTTTCGATGATCAGCGCCATCGCCTGTTCCATCGTTACCGACTGCGGGTCCATGCCCTTCGGCAGCGTGGCATTGACCTTGGCCCAGTTGACGTAAGGCCCGTATTTGCCGTCGCGCACGGTGATCGCGCCGCCATCCGGATGCGCGCCAAGGTCCTTGAGCGCTGCCGGTGTGCCACGACCGCGTCCGCCGGGGCCTTTTTCCTTTTTCTCGGCAATCACGGTGACGGCGCGGTTGAGACCGATCGAGAACACGTCCTCGATCGTTTCCAGGTTCGCATAGCCACCGTCATGCAGCAGGAACGGCCCGTAACGGCCAAGACCTGCCGAAATCATCTTGCCCGATTCCGGATGCTTGCCCACGTCGCGCGGCAGGTTGATCAGTGCCAGCGCCTTTTCGTGGTCGATATCGTCAGGCAGCCAGCCCTTGGGCAGCGAGGAACGCTTGGCTTCCTTGCCGTCGCCGCGCTGGATATAAGGTCCGAAACGACCCGACCGCAGCGTCAGCTGCTCGCCGGTCATCGGATCGGTCCCAAGTTCCTTCGGTTCGTTGAGGCCGGAAGCTTCCGCATCCGCGCCGCCTTCGGACGACAACTGACGGGTGAAGTTGCACTCCGGATAGTTCGAGCAGCCGACGAATGCGCCGTACTTGCCGAGCTTCAGCGACAGGTTGCCGGTGCCGCAGACCTGGCAGATACGCGGATCCGAACCGTCTTCCCGCTTCGGGAAGACCAGCGGTGCCAGCGCTTCGTTCAAAGCATCCAGCACGTTGGTGACGCGCAGTTCCTTGGTGTCTTCGATCTGGCCGAAGAAGTCCTGCCAGAACTCCCGCAGAACCTGCTTCCAGTCCAGTTCGCCAGCCGAGATCCTGTCGAGCTTCTCTTCGAGATCGGCCGTGAAATCGTATTCGACGTATTTCGTGAAGAAGTTCTCGAGGAACGCCGTCACCAGCCGTCCCTTGGAATGCGGAATCAGCTTGCGCTTATCCATGATCACGTATTCGCGATCGGACAGCGTCTTCAGCGTCGCGGCATAGGTGGAAGGACGGCCGATGCCGAGTTCTTCCATCTTCTTGATCAGCGATGCTTCCGAATAGCGCGGCGGTGGCTCGGTGAAATGCTGGCTCGAGTTGACCTTGTTCTTGTCGAGCTTTTCGCGAGCGTTGATCTCGGGCAGGCGACCGTCTTCGTCGTCGTCCTCGCTTTTGTCATCCTCTTCGCGGCGGTCCACATAGGCGCCGAGGAAGCCGTCGAACCGTACGACCGAACCGACGGCCCGAAGGCCAGCCTTCTGGGCGCCGTTTGTCGCCGAGATCTCGACCGTGGTGCGTTCCATTTCAGCTGACGCCATCTGGCTGGCAATGCCGCGCTTCCAGATCAGCTCGTAGAGCCGCGCCTGATCGGCATCGAGATATTGGCGAACCTTGTCCGGGGTGCGGTTGAAGTCGGTAGGGCGGATCGCTTCGTGGGCTTCCTGCGCATTCTTCGCCTTGGTGGAGTAGAAGCGCGGCTTTTCGGGCATGTAACGCGGGCCGAACTGCTCGACGATGGCGCTACGCGCCTGCTCGATCGCCTCGGGTGCCATCTGCACGCCATCGGTACGCATATAGGTGATGAGACCGACGGTCTCGCCACCGATATCGATACCTTCATAGAGCTTCTGCGCGACCTGCATCGTGCGCGAGGCGCCGAAGCCGATGTTCGACGACGCGGCCTGCTGCAGGCTCGACGTGGTGAACGGCGGGCCGGGATTGCGCTTGACCGGCTTTGCTTCGACGGTCTCGACGCTGTAGGCGGCACCATCGAGCAGCGTCTTCAGGCGGCCGGCTTCTTCGCCGTTCGTGATCGATTTGCTCTGCAGACGCTTGCCGTCGGCCTGTACCAGCTTGGCCAGGAACTCGTCGCCACGCGGTGTCTTCAGGAGCGCGGAAATGTTCCAGTATTCTTCAGAGACGAAGCGCTCGATCTCGGTTTCGCGGTCGCAGACGAGGCGCAGCGCAACCGACTGCACACGGCCGGCAGAACGGGCGCCCGGCAGCTTGCGCCACAGGACCGGAGACAGGTTGAAGCCGACGAGATAGTCGAGAGCGCGGCGGGCGAGATACGCGTCCACCAGCGGCACGTCGATATCGCGCGGGTTGGCCATCGCATCGAGAACCGCCTTCTTGGTGATGGCGTTGAACACGACGCGCTTGACCAGCTTATCGCCGATCACCTTCTTCTTCTTCAAGAGGTCGAGGACATGCCAGGAAATCGCTTCACCCTCGCGATCCGGGTCGGTCGCGAGATAAACGGCGTCCGAACCCTTCACGGCGTCGGCAATATCCTTCATCCGCTTCTGGGATGCGCTGTCGACTTCCCAGAGCATCTCGAAGTCCTGGTCAGGCAAAACCGACCCGTCCTTGGCAGGAAGGTCGCGGACGTGGCCGAAAGAGGCGAGAACCTTGTAACCCGAGCCAAGATACTTGTTGATGGTCTTGGCTTTGGCTGGAGATTCTACAATGACTACATTCATCTTGTTTCTCTGCAATAGAGCTTTGCCCGGTCTCGTAACGATCCAGGCGGAAATCTGGTCTCCCGACATGGCGGGCGTTTGTCCCGGGGTCAAGAGGTCATCGTTAATTAGTAGGATACAACGAAATACAACCTGAGAGTGATGTGCAATTAGTTGCAATCTTAAATAAACATCTCTAAGCTGCGCTGATAAGGTGACGAATAGTTATATTAGGCGGTGTCGCGCCCTATTTGACAGGATGTGAAATGGTCTCTCACGGTGACAAGGACGGACGGGGCGACGAGAATTCGCGCAACATCGCCTACATCCGGCAGATGCTGGCAGAGTTGCGGCAGGTCGCGCTCAGCGAGGGGGCTGATATGCTGTGCTACCTCATCGAGATGGCCTATGTCGAGGCTGGCGACGTGCAGGCCGGGCGACGACCGCGATCAGTCTTCCATAGCAAGTGAGACCATGCCGCCCGGGTGCCGGTGCAGCCGACCGGCAAGATCGAGTTCCAGCAGAATAAGATAGACACTGGCCGCGGCAACACCCGTATGCCGGATGATATCGTCGATATCGACCGGTGTCGGACTAAGCGCCGAAATGATGCGCGTCCTGTCGTCGTCATCGGGCGGCAGGAGTGTGCTGCCTCTGCCGGGCTCTTCGATGACGGTATTTTGAAATCTATCGAGATCGGACAGCGGCGCCAACGCATCCAGCACATCCGAAGCGCCGGTCGTGACGATGGCGCCCTGCTTGAGAAGTCCGTTTGTACCGTGGCAGCGCGGATCGAGTGGCGAGCCGGGGACGGCAAACACCAGCCGTCCGAAATCGGCGGCAAGCCTTGCGGTGATCAGCGAGCCTGACCGCTCAGCTGCTTCAACGACAACCAGCCCGAGCGAAATGCCTGAAATCAGCCGGTTGCGACGGGGAAAATCCCGCGCGCGTGGCTCCCAGCCGAATGGCATTTCGGAGACGGCAAGGCCGCTGCCGGCCGTGATCTCATCGAGCAGGGAGAAGTTTTCCGGCGGATAGGGACGGTCGATGCCGCCGGCCAGAACCGCGATCGTGCCGGTATCGAGACTGGCGCGGTGCGCCGCCGCATCGATGCCGCGAGCAAGTCCTGAAGTGATCGCATAACCGGCGCGGCCGCAATCCCTGGCAATCACCGCCGCAAACTTCGCCCCGGCGATTGAGGCGTTGCGCGAGCCGACAATGCCGACCGAGGGGCGGGTGGCGGTGGAGAGATCGCCCTTTGCCGCAACGAGCGGCGGCGCTGCCTCGATCTGTCGCAACGCGGGAGGGTAGTCGGGTTCACCGATGCCGATGAACTGTGCGCCCTGGCGGCGTGCGATCTCCAGCTCGCGTTCGGCCTCACTGGCACTGGCGATGCGGATTGCCCGTGTCGATCCGCCGCGCGCTGACAGTTCCGGCAACATGGCCAGCGCATTTTCCGCCGAGCCGCAATGATTGATGAGATCCCGGAATGTGGCCGGGCCGACATTGTCGGAGCGGATCAACCGCAGCCAGGCGATCTTCTGCCGTTCGGTGAGCGCAATTCCTATCCGTCTTGCGCTGCTATCCGGCATGATCCGTCCTTTAAGGGACTAGCCCTTTTGGCCGATCTTGCTTTCGGTGCCGGCAATCAACCGCTCGATATTGGTCTTGTGCTTGATAAAGGAGATGATCGTCATGAGAGCCATGACGGCAGCAATCTTTGGTTCCTGTATGAACCACAGCACAACCGGAATGACAAGGGTTGCAACCAGGGCGGACAGCGATGAGTACTTGCTGAGCTTGGCAACCGAAAGCCAGACCGCGGCAAACACCAGAACCATGAGCGGAGCAACGCCGAGCAGCGTGCCGATATAGGTCGCGACACCCTTGCCACCCTTGAAGCCGAGCCAGACCGGATAGAGGTGACCCATGAAGGCGGCAAATCCCGCGATAAGGCCAGCTTCCGGCCCGAACGCGTACCAGCACATCAGGGCAGCAGCGGTCGCCTTCAAGGCATCGAGCAGAAGCGTGCCGGCGGCGAGCTTCTTATTTCCGGTGCGAAGAACGTTGGTCGCCCCGATATTGCCGGAACCGATCGAGCGGATATCGCCGAGACCGGCGGCGCGGGTGAGAAGCAGGCCGAACGGGATCGAGCCCAACAGATAGCCGAGAACAAGCGCGCCGGCTGCGATCGGCAGCGTGATCTGCCAGGTAAGAAGGTCGGTTATCATGTGTTTCCCCCAAAGCCCCTAGTCGGGTTTGCCCCCGTTCCAACCCTTTCGCGCAAGCGCGCGAGGGGTCGGCCCGCCCCATCTCTATCCCAGTTTATAGACGCATTTCCCGCCGACATAGGTTGCGACGGCGCGGCCGGAAAAGCGCGCGTCCTCGAACGGCGTGTTTTTCGAGCGCGACAGAAGCATATCCTTGGCGACGATCCAAGGCTCGTCGAGATCGATCAGCGTGATATCGGCCTTTGCGCCGGGTCTCAGCGTACCGGCATCGAGACCGAAGATTTCGGCCGGGCGGGTCGACATCGCCGAAATCAGCCGCATCAGCGGCACGCGCCCGTCATGATGCAGGCGAAGGGCTGCCGACAGCATGGTTTCGAGCCCGATCGCGCCATCGGCGGCATCAGCGAAGGGAAGGCGCTTGGTATCGACGTCCTGCGGATCGTGCGAGGACACGATGATATCGATGCTGCCGTCGGCGAGCGCCTCGACCATGGCGATTCGATCGTCTTCGGACCGCAGTGGCGGCGACAGCTTGAAGAAGCTGCGGTATTCGCCGATGTCGTTTTCATTGAGCGAAAGATGGTTGATCGACACGCCGCAGGTGACGTTGGCGCCGCGTGCGCGGGCAGACCGCATGGCTTCGGCCGATTCCGCCACCGAGATTTTTGCCGCGTGGTATTTGGCGCGGGTGAGGCCGGCGATGCGCAGATCGCGTTCAAGCGGAATGATCTCCGCTTCCTTGGGCACGCCCGACAGGCCGAGCCAGGAGGCGAACAGGCCCTCGTTCATGACGCCGTTGCCAAGATATTTCTCGCGCAGTTCGAGCGAGATCACCGCATCGAACTCGCGCGCATAGGTCATCGCGCGGCGCAGCAGCAGCGAATCGGACAGGCCGTGACGGCCATTGGTAAAGGCCACGGCACCGGCTTGCTGCAGCAGGCCGAACTCGGTCATCTCCTTGCCGGCAAGCCCTTTGGTGAGCGCTGCGGCAGTGTGGACATTGACGATCGCCTTGTCACGAGCCGTCTTCTGAACAAACTCAACGAGTGCGATATCGTCAAGAACAGGATCGGTATCCGGCATCATGATAAACGAGGTGACGCCACCGGCGGCAGCGGCGCGGCTGGCCGAAGAAATCGTCTCGCGATGTTCAGCACCCGGTTCGCCGACATAGACGCGCGCATCGACAAGCCCGGGCGTGGCGACAAGACCCTGGCAATCGCGGACCGTGGCGCCGTCGGGCGTGCCCTGGTTCTGGGCATCCTTTCCGGCTGCGAGGATGCGGCCGTCGGCGCCGATGATGATCGTGCCGGTTTCATCGAGATTGCGCGATGGATCGATGATGCGCAGGTTCCTGAGAACGGTGCCATTGGACATGGTCGTGCTCATGCGCGCTCTCCCTGATTGGAGGTCAGGAGCGTTTCCATGACCGCCATGCGGACGGCGACGCCCATTTCGACCTGCTGCTCAATGACGCTCTGCGGACCGTCGGCGACATCGGAAGCGATCTCGACGCCGCGGTTCATCGGACCCGGATGCATGACCAGCGCATCACCCTTGGCGACTTTCAGCTTTTCCGCATCGAGACCGTAGAAGTGGAAGTATTCGCGCACCGACGGCACAAAGGAGCCGGCCATGCGCTCGCGCTGCAGACGCAGCATCATCACCACATCCGCATCCCGCAAACCTTCTTCCATCGAGTGAAAGACCTCGACGCTCATGTCGCGGATGCCTGAGGGAAGAAGCGTCGATGGCGCGACGACCCGGACTCGGGCGCCCATGGCATTCAAGAGGATGATGTTGGAGCGGGCGACCCGCGAATGCAAAACGTCGCCGCAGATGGCGACGATGATGCCTGATAGTTTGCCCTTGGCGCGACGGATGGTCAAAGCGTCGAGCAGCGCCTGTGTCGGATGTTCGTGCTGGCCATCGCCGGCGTTGACCACCGAGCAGGTCACCTTCTGGGCAAGCAGGGCGGCGGCACCGGCCGAGGAATGACGCAGAACCAGCACGTCCGGGTGCATGGCATTCAGCGTCATCGCCGTATCGATCAGCGTTTCGCCCTTTTTCACCGACGAATTGCTGACGGACATGTTCATCACGTCGGCGCCGAGCCGTTTGCCGGCAAGCTCGAACGAGGACTGCGTGCGCGTCGAGGCTTCGAAGAAGAGATTGATCTGGGTGAGGCCCCGAAGCGTGGACGTCTTCTTTTCCCGCTGCCGGGAAATCTGCACGGCCTCGTCGGCCTTGTCGAGAAGCGTCGTAATGTCCTGCCGGGTGAGACCCTTGATGCCAAGGAGATGGCGGTGGGGAAAGAAGACCATAGGGGGCGTCTCCGCTTGCGTTCGGCGGTCTATAAGGTCTGGGGGGAAAGGCCGCAAGCGGGATGGGAGGTTATCTACGGCTTGTTCGTCATGATCGCCCGGTAATCCCGGCCGCGATAGAAGACATTGACGATGTCGATGGCTGTCTCAGCCTCGCGATAGAGGATGACGGCATGATGCTCAAACGGGACCATGCGAATGCCGGGACCGAGGTCTGGCCTAGCCGCGCCGCCCGAAGGTGCGTTGCCGATTCGATCGCAGCGCGCGATGAGCCGTTCGGTAAATTGTCGAGCGGTCTGAAAACTCTGGCTTGCCTCAAGGATGTAGAAAAAGATTGCATCGATATCGTCGAGAGCGTCCGGTCTGTATTGAACCGGCAAACGCTTCATCGACGTCATCCCTTCTGTGACGCGTAAAGCCTGTCCATGTGCGCTCGCGCCTCAGCACCGCTGATACTGGGTCTCGGATCGTCCAGCGATCTTTTGACGCGGTTGCGGATCGCCACGAGACGCTCGTCCTGTTCGGCGTCTTCCCGCAGGAGTGCATCGACCGCGGCCTGCATTGCCTCATCGGTCGAGGCGTACTGGCCGGTTTCGACACGGCTCACGATTGCATCTGCCAGATCTTGCGGTAGCGTGACGCTGAATTTTCGCAAACTCATGATTGCAACTTTCGTCTTCGCTCTGTGCCAGTATGGACTATGCGCCGGTTGTCAGCTTTTGTGAAGAACCGTCGAATTCCTTCTGCGCTACCGTTCCCACGCCCTTTAACTTCCGCTAGAACCGGCCCATGAACGACATGTCGCGCGATGAAGAAAAATTTG
The DNA here is from genome assembly GCF_001423215.1 of Rhizobium sp. Leaf321. Taxonomy (NCBI): domain Bacteria; kingdom Pseudomonadati; phylum Pseudomonadota; class Alphaproteobacteria; order Hyphomicrobiales; family Rhizobiaceae; genus Rhizobium; species Rhizobium sp. Leaf321. Next base: position 1,303,940 of record NZ_LMOF01000006.1, read on the forward strand.
GCGAACTGAACCAGCCGAAGCCCTGGTTGGGAATCAATGCCTACCGCTCCGATCCCCTTGTGGTCGACCTGACCGGCGATCTGAACCGCGCGATCCGCGACGAATACGACCAGCTCGGCAATTACGTGACCTCTCCGGAAGCCCAGGAACTGGCGCGGATGGCGAACGAAAATCCGCCCAAACTGCGCACCCACGGTCCGCGCGGCGAGCGGCAGGACACGGTCGAGTTCCATCCTGCCTGGCATGCCCTGATGCGCCGCTCGATGCAAAGCGGCCTGCATTCGTCGATCTGGGAGACCATTCCGGAGCAGCGCGCCCACGAACACAAGGTTCGCGCCACCCGCTTCTATCTGTCCGCCCAGCTGGAATGCGGCCATCTGTGCCCGCTGACGATGACGAGCGCTTCGATTGCGGCGATGATGGCTTCCCCACGCGTCCACAAGGAATGGGCGCCGAAAGTTCTGTCGCGCAAATACGATTCGACCAATCGGCCGGCCATGCAGAAGTCCGCCATCACGGTCGGCATGGGCATGACCGAAAAGCAGGGCGGCACCGACGTGCGCGCCAACCGGTCGACCGCCGAGCGTGTGGGCGAGGGGATCTACCGCCTTTCCGGCCACAAGTGGTTCATGTCGGCGCCGATGAGCGACGGCTTTATCATGCTGGCAAAGACAAATGAGGGAATCGGCTGTTTCCTCGTGCCGCGGCTTCTTGAGGACGGTTCGGCCAATGGCTTGAACTTCCAGCGGCTAAAGGACAAGCTCGGCAACCGCTCGAATGCATCGTCCGAAGTCGAGTTCACCGACGCCTTCGGCTATCTGCTTGGAGAGTCTGGCGGCGGCATCCGCACCATTCTAGATATGGTGACGCTGACCCGTCTCGATTGTGCTGTCGCGTCTGCCGGCATGATGCGCGCGTCGCTGGCCGAAGCGGTCCATCATACCCGCGGTCGTGCCGTGTTCGGCAAGAACCTGATCGATCAGCCGCTGATGATGCGCGTGCTCGCCGATATGGCGCTGGATGTCGCGGCCGCGACGGCGCTGTCGTTCCGGCTGGCCGACGCGTTCGATCGCGCCCGCGGAAATCCCGGCGATGCGGCCTATGCGCGCGTCATGACGCCCGTCATCAAATACTGGAACTGCAAGATCGCGCCATCGCTGATCGCTGAGGCGATGGAATGCCTTGGCGGCAATGGCTATGTCGAGGAGCGTCCGATTGCCCGGCATTACCGCGAGGCGCCGGTGAATGCGATCTGGGAAGGCTCGGGCAGTGTCATGGCGCTCGACGTTCTGCGAGTGCTGTCGCGAGGACGCGATCTGTTCGACACGGTTCTGGCCGGCTTTGAGCGGGATCTCGGCGCATCGGGCAAGAAGACCGTGGAAGTCTTGCGTGCCGCGATGGCGCTGTGCGAGCGCGACGAGGGTGCTGCGAGGCTTCTGATCGAACAGCTGGCGCTGGCCGCCGGTGCCGCTGAGTTGGCGCGGCTCGGTGCCGGCAAGATCGCCGATGCCTTCCTCGAAACCCGTCTCGCCGGCGGCTGGCGCTCGACCTATGGCATGCTCGATGCCCGCTTCGACGCCCGCTATATCGTCGATCTTCTCTACCCGCCGGCGGCGTAAGAGGAAGTCACCGCCAGGCGAGACGAAGACTGCCTGTGGGGCCAGGGCGTGCACAGCCGCGTCCCCACTTATCTCTTGTGTAACGCAGCATGCGCCAGTTTCGGTCTTCTATCCTGTGCACGGCGTCCGTGTGGCGCTTGCGATGATGGGAAACGACGGGGTATCGCAACAGTTAACAAAGAGTTGCGAGACAGGCGGGCGATGCTTCAGATAGCCGAGACGAATACCGAGACCGGTGCTGCATCAGCTCAGGCCATACGTCCGCGCAACCGGGCCGGCACGGAGCGGGCGATCTTCATTGCTGCCCGCACGCTGCTGGCCGAGGAAGGGTTTCAAGGCTTCGGCGTCAATGCGGTCGCACGGCGCGCCGGCTGCGACAAGCAACTGATCTATCGCTATTACGGCGGGCTGAACGGCCTCATCGACGCGATCGGCGCCGATCTCGGCAACTGGGTCAAGGATCGCATTCCCGAAGATACCGGCGGCATGTTTCTTCTGACCTACGGCGACCTGATGGAAAAGCTCGCTATCTATTTCATGGATGCGCTGCGCGAGGACCCGCTCGTCTGCAAGATCGTCGCCTGGGAAGTCTCGCAGGATACGCCACAGGTGCGGCGTCTGACCGAATCACGCACCAAGGCTCTCGCGAAGTGGCTGGACAAGATGCGCGGCTCGCTCACACCCCCGAAGGGTGTCGATGTCGCGACCACGAATGCCATCCTGTTCGCCGCCATCCAGCATCTGGTTGTCTCGTCTGCCGTCAGCGGCCAGTTCGCCGGCATACCGTTAAAGTCCGAGAAAGATTGGGAAAAGATAGCGTCTTCCGTCCGCCGCCTGGTTCGCGCCATCTACGGCTGAGCAGCAGACGTTCTCCACAGCGACGCTCTGGAAATTAACCATGTTTGGCGTTTTGAATTGCAGCTTTCGCCATGCGGCCTAAATCTCTGGTTAATGATTTCTTAACCAAATCGCGGCCGTCCATGGGCAAGAATGCAACTTCCACAACGAGCATCGCATTGCTGATCGTCATGACGACGATCTTTGCAGTGCTGGCGCTCGACATTGCCATTCCTGCTCTGGTTCTCAGCCTGATGGCGCTGTCGAGATGGGTCGTAACGCTGGACCTGTCTCCAGCGGAACCAGAAGGCGAAACCGCATGAAGTTGCTCTTGATCTTGTGGGCAGGGCCCGTGCTTTTGCTGGGCAGCTGGTACGGGCTTTCCTATTACGACATGAGCTTCGGCTTCTTCATGCTGACCCGTCAGACCCATGATCTGGTCTTTCAGGTCTACGGCGACGTCCTCGGAATTCCGCCCGAGACCATCCCGCCGCTGGTTGCCCGCGCAATCGCATTCGACAGTCTTGTCGTTTTCGCCATCATCGCCTTCCGCAAGCGCAAGCAGATTGCAGCCTGGTGGCGTAGCCGTCAGGTGGGGACGTCGTTGCCGGTTTCTCTGGCAAGGGACGAAAGCCTGTCCAAGGCTCCCTGAAGAATGAAGCTCGCGGCCGCCGAATCGATACGTTCGGCGCGCTTGGCCCGCGAAACATCCATCTCCAGAAGTGCCCGTTCAGCCGCGACCGTCGATAGTCTTTCGTCCCAGAAGACGAAAGGAATGGCAGTCTTGTCCGACATCGCTCGCACAAAGGCGCGGGTCGCCTGAGCCCGCGGCCCGGCGGAACCATCCATGTTCATCGGCATCCCGAGAATGAAGGCTGAGACCTTCTCCTTCTCCGCGAACGCCAGCAGAACCTCCGCATCCTTGGTGAACTTGACGCGCTTGACGACGGTGCGGGGCGTGGCGAACCGCCGGCCGAGATCGGACATCGCAAGCCCGATGGTTTTGGTACCGAGATCGAGCCCTGCAACTGCCTTGCCGGGCGCAAGTGTCGTGGCGAGCTCTTCTATGGTCAGGATTGCCATATGCTGACCTTAGGTTTTCTTGCGCACGAATTCGGTGCGCAGCACGAGGCCCTTGATCGCATCGTGCCGGCAATCGATCTCTTCCGGATTGTCGGTGAGACGGATCGAGCGGATGACGGTGCCCTGTTTCAGCGTCTGACCGGCTCCCTTCACCTTGAGATCCTTGATGAGAGTGACTGCATCGCCATCGGCAAGAATATTGCCGGCTGAGTTACGCACCTCGGATGCAGCGGAAGCCTTCGCAGCCGCATCGGCTGCAGACAGCCATTCGCCGGTAGCCTCGTCATAGATATAATCGTCGTCGGCCATGTCGGTTTCCTTAGGGGTTCGGATGTGACGCAATCGCAGCGAGCATGCGACGATCATATCGGGATGCGACCGCTTAACCCAGTGGCAAGTCAGTGGCAACGTGGCGCCGCCTGTGTGTCAATTCCGATACGGGCGCTGCTCGCGCAATCATCGTCCTAGACCTTTGAAATGTGAAAGCGCCGCGTTATTTGATGAGGTGTGAGGTGAGACAACCGAGTTCAGAGTCTCATCCGCTTTCGGTGCTTCGGAACCTCCCTTTCGAAGTTTCATCTATGAATTTTGATTTGGTGTCATCACCTCTCTTTTTGCCATCCTCAAGGACACTTCCCCATGAAAATTACCTGGCTCGGCCATGCCGCCTTCCGCATCGAAACGGCAAAGGCAAAGATCCTGATCGACCCGTTCCTGACCCATAGCCCGACCTTTGCCGGCCAGGATCTGAAAGACGTGACCGAAGGTGTCACGCATATCCTTCTCACCCACGGTCATGGCGACCATGTCGGTGATACGGTCGCGATCGCCAAGGAAAAGAGCGCCATCGTTCTTGCCAACGCCGATCTCGCATCCTGGCTGGGTGGAAAAGGCGTCGAGAAGCTCGAGATGGGCAATACCGGCGGCACAGTCGGCTTCGAGGGCTTCACCGCGACCTTCACACAGGCGCTCCATTCGTCCGGCCAGATCGACGAGCTCGGCGTGTCCCACTCGCTCGGTTCCGCGAACGGACTGATGCTGCATTTCGACGACGAGATGTCGGTTCTGCACATGGGTGATACGGATATCTTTACCGACATGGGACTGATCAACGAGTTGCACCAGCCGGATATCGGCATCGTGCCGATCGGCGACCGCTTCACTATGGGCGGTGCTGTCGCAGCCGTTGCCTGCCAGCGCTTCTTCGATTTCAAGCACGCCATTCCCTGCCACTACGGCACGTTCCCGATCATCGAGCAGACACCCGATAAGTTCGTCAAGGGCATGGAAGGCAGCCGCACCGCCGTCGAGGTGCCGGGCGTCGGCGTGACGCTGACCTGCTGAACGGGCATTTCAGTTAAGGCGCGCCAGGAAACCGGCGCCCTGCCTGTTGCGAAGGACGGGCATGGCCATTATAGCGAAGGTGAATTTTACCACCGGAGCCCTGCCATGTCCGTCGATCTCGCCACCGTCAAGCGCGTCGCGCGCCTCGCCCGTATTGCGGTTACGGAGGATGAGGCCAATCGCATGGTTGGCGAATTGAACGGTATTATCGATTTCGTCGAACAACTCTCGGAAGTCGACGTCACAGGCGTCGAGCCTATGACCTCGGTGATGCCGATGGAAATGCGGTTGCGCGCCGACGTCGTCACCGACGGCAATAAGGCAGACGAGATCGTCGCCAACGCGCCGGCAACCGACCGCAATTTCTTCATGGTGCCGAAGGTCGTCGAATAAGCCGCTTTAGCCCAAGCGCCGCCGACCCGTCTTAGCCTTTCGAGAGCACGAAAAATCATGACCGACCTGACCAGCCTGACCATTGCCGAAGCCCGCGACAAACTTGCATCGAAGGAATTCACTTCCGTCGATCTGACGAACGCCTATCTCGGCGCCATCGACGCTGCAAATTCCGTCCTGAACGCCTACATCACCGTTACGCCCGAGATGGCGCTGGAGATGGCCGGGGCATCCGATGCCCGTCGCGCTTCGGGTCAAGTCGGGGCGCTGGAAGGTATTCCGCTCGGCATCAAGGATCTGTTTGCCACCAAGGGCGTCCACACCCAGGCCTGCAGCCATATACTCGACGGGTTCAAGCCCGAATACGAATCGACCGTCACTCAGAACCTGTGGGATGACGGCGCCGTCATGCTTGGCAAGCTCAACATGGACGAGTTCGCCATGGGCTCCTCCAACGAGACCTCGCATTACGGACCGGTGGTCAATCCCTGGAAAGCCGAAGGCTCGAACACTCAGCTGGTTCCGGGCGGCTCCTCGGGCGGTTCAGCCGCTGCCGTCGCCGCGCATCTCTGCGCCGGCGCGACTGCAACCGATACCGGCGGCTCGATCCGCCAGCCCGCTGCCTTTACCGGCACCGTTGGCATCAAGCCCACGTACGGTCGCTGCTCGCGCTGGGGTACTGTCGCGTTTGCATCCTCGCTCGATCAGGCCGGCCCGATTGCGCGTGACGTGCGCGATGCCGCCATCATGCTGAAGTCGATGGCAAGGGTCGACCGCAAGGACACGACCTCGGTCGACCTGCCAATTCCGGATTACGAGAAAGCGCTCGGCCAGTCGGTCAAGGGCATGAAGATCGGCATTCCGAAGGAATACCGCGTCGAGGGCATGCCTGAAGACATCGAAGCCTTGTGGCAAAAGGGCATTGCCTACCTAAAGGATGCCGGTGCCGAGATCGTCGATATCTCGCTGCCGCACACGAAATACGCGTTGCCCGCCTATTACATCGTGGCGCCCGCCGAAGCTTCGTCCAACCTTGCCCGCTATGATGGCGTTCGCTACGGCCTGCGCGTCGACGGCAAGGACATTTCCGACATGTACGAAAAGACCCGCGCGGCCGGCTTCGGCACCGAGGTCAAGCGCCGCATCATGATCGGCACGTACGTTCTTTCGGCCGGTTACTACGACGCCTATTACCTGCAGGCGCAAAAGGTCCGCACGCTGATCAAGCGCGATTTCGAACTCTGCTTCCATGCCGGCGTCGACGCGATCCTGACGCCAGCAACGCCGTCATCGGCCTTCGGCATTGCCGACGAGGCACTCGCTGCCGATCCGGTCGCGATGTACCTGAACGATATCTTCACCGTGACGGTCAACATGGCCGGCCTTCCCGGCATTGCAGTACCGGCGGGTCTCGACAAGAAGGGTTTGCCGCTTGGCCTGCAACTGATCGGTAAGCCGTTCGACGAGGAAACCCTGTTCCGCACAGCGCATGTGATCGAACAGGCGGCAGGCAAGTTCACGCCTGCGAAATGGTGGTAGCGGCTATCCGGCCTCTGCCCCACCAAATGCGGTTCTAGCCCGAATCGCACGGCGATGATCTACTGTTCCTGAGACAGGAGACTCCATGGCAGTCATTCGCAACGCACGCCAGGACGACGAAGCCGCGCTAGTTCAGATCGGCTTGTTCAGCTGGGAAAAAGCGATGGGCGCCGTTGGCGATCCGTCCAGCATGCGCGAAAGTGCGCTTGCCGCATTCCGCGACTTCGTTTCCTCGTCCTGGCTGACAATCTTGGTGATCGAGGCCCACGGCACGGTCGCCGGTTGGGCTGCCTGCGAGAATCGCGACGACCTGATCACCGACTTCTGGATCGACCCGCAGTTTGAGGGGCAGGGGCTCGGAAAGGCGCTGCTCGCCGATATCGAGGCCGATATCGTTCGTCGCGGGTTCGATAAGGCGCGGGTCGAGACCCATGCGCAGAACGACGGGGCAGTCGGTTTCTTCGAAAAGCAGGGATACAGCGTCCATTGGCTTTCGAGCGCCTATCAGCCGAAGATCGATCGCGACATCCAGTCCATGGGACTGTCCAAGCAACTCGTCTCCGACGATCCGGGCACTTACGGGCCGAATTTTTAAACGCCGACGAGCAGCGTCCAGATCGATGCCAGCATTCCGGACACCGCAAGGATCAGCACGACAGCCAGGAAGACATGCAGCGTGGCGATGGCTTTGAGGATGGTCCTGAACGGCTCCTTGTGCGTCTTGTGGCGCAACACGCGCTGGGCCGCCACGGCGCCCAGACTTCCGCCGGCAAATGCGAGCAGGAGGAGCGTTGTTTCGCTGACCCGCCAGCGTCCATTCCTGGCGGCCCGCTTGTCGATCCAGTAGACGGAAAAGACGACTGCGTTGACGAGGATGCAGAGAACGAGAAGTGTCAGCGCAAGGTTGAGGGTCATGAACCCCAGCTAACTGCGCTCCGGTTAAGATTCATCCTCGGTGGTATCAGATGTTTCACCCGGCAAGCCTTGGCCTACGCTTGCACCTCGCCAACATTTGCTCTACCCACAAAGCACTTCGAAACTAAGCCCGAACGAGCATAAGATGACCCTAGTTGACGTCCGCACGCCCGATCCGAAACGCTTCATTCCCGGCGCCACTGGCGATTGGGAAGTGATCATCGGCATGGAGGTGCACGCCCAGGTTCTCTCCAATTCAAAACTGTTCTCCGGCGCTTCGACCGAGTTTGGCAAGCCTGCCAATGCCAACGTCTCGCTGGTCGATGCGGCCATGCCCGGCATGCTGCCCGTGATCAACGAGGAATGCGTCCGCCAGGCTGTCCGCACCGGGCTTGGTCTGAAGGCGCAGATCAACAATCGTTCGATCTTCGACCGCAAAAACTATTTCTATCCGGATCTTCCGCAGGGCTACCAGATCTCGCAGTTCAAGGATCCGATCGTCGGCGAAGGCCAGATCGTCATCTCGCTCGGTCCCGACCGTCAGGGCCAGTTCGAAGATATCGAGATCGGCATCGAGCGACTGCATCTGGAACAGGATGCCGGCAAGTCGATGCATGACCAGCATCCGACCATGTCCTATGTGGATCTCAACCGATCCGGCGTCGCTCTGATGGAGATCGTGTCGAAGCCCGACATGCGTTCGTCCGACGAGGCGAAGGCCTATATGACGAAGCTGCGCTCGATCGTGCGCTATCTCGGCACCTGCGACGGCAACATGGACGAGGGCTCGATGCGCGCCGACGTCAACGTCTCCGTGCGTCGTCCGGGCGAAGGTTTTGGCACGCGCTGCGAAATCAAGAACGTCAACTCGATCCGCTTCATCGGTCAGTCGATCGAATACGAAGCCCGTCGCCAGATCGCCATCCTCGAGGACGGCGGCTCGATCGACCAGGAGACCCGCCTCTTCGATCCGGGCAAGGGCGAAACGCGGTCGATGCGCTCCAAGGAAGATGCGCATGACTATCGCTATTTCCCGGATCCGGACCTGCTGCCGCTCGTCTTCGACGACGCGTTCGTCGCAGAGCTTGCCAAGGACCTGCCGGAACTGCCTGATGACAAGAAGGCTCGCTTCGTGGCCGAGCTCGGGCTTTCGATCTATGACGCCTCGGTTCTGGTTTCTGAGAAGGCCATCGCCGATTATTACGAAGCCGTGGCTGAGGGCCGCGACGGCAAGATGGCGGCCAACTGGGTCATCAACGATTTGCTGGGCGCCTTGAACAAAGCGGGCAAAGGCATTGAAGAGACTCCGGTTTCTCCCGCCCAGCTCGGCGGCATCATCGATCTGATCAAGTCGGAAGTCATCTCCGGCAAGATCGCCAAGGACCTGTTCGAGATCGTCTTTTCCGAAGGCGGTGACCCGGCTGACATCGTCGAGAGCCGCGGTATGAAGCAGGTCACCGATACCGGCGCCATCGAAAAAGCCGTGGACGACATTATCGCCGCCAATCCCGATCAGGTCGCCAAGGTGCTGGCCAAGCCGACTCTTGCCGGCTGGTTCGTGGGACAGGTGATGAAGTCGACCGGCGGCAAGGCAAACCCGCAGGCCGTCCAGGCTCTGGTCAAGGCCAAGCTGGGCATCGAGGACTAACCTGTTGGTCTACTTCATTCGCACAGCCGGCGACGAGGACGTGGAAAAGATCCGCGTCCTTCTCGCCGAGACGTTTCATCGGTCCTACGACCCGTTCTATGGCGCAGACGCCGTCGAGAAGATGGTGCGCAACTGGCATTCGCCGGTCGCCATCCGGACGCGCCTGATCAAGAAGGATGGCGAGTTTCTCGTCGCCGACGATGGAAGCAAGATCGGTGGCATCGCTTACGCCGCCGTCTACCCGAAAATGGCAAAGACGGTGATGCTGCATCAGCTCTACGTCGCGCCGGCCTGCCAGAATGACGGCATCGGCCGGGATCTGTTCGCCGAAATCGAGACATGCTTCCCGGATGCTGAAATCATGCGGGTTGAGGTGTCGCTGCCGAATGTGCGGGCTGCCTCCTTCTACCAACGTCTCGGCTTTGCCGAGGTCGACCGCATGGAGGAATGGGGAGCGCCAAATTCCGGCCTGCCGGCGATCATCATGGAAAAGCGGCTCCAGTCGCTTTAGACGGGTCGGATCAGGGGAGGGTAGCATGGACGGCATCATCATTCGCAGGGCTCGCGAATCGGACCTCTCCCAACTGATCGCAATGTTTGCGGCCGACGATGTCGGTGGTCACGGCGATACGACCGATGCAGACGCCTACGACGATTATCTGCGCGCCTTCAACATGATCGATGCCTCCCAGAACGAGCAGCTTTTCGTCGCCGAGCGGGACGGGGACGTCGTGGGCACGTTCCAGATCCTCTTCAACCGAACGCTGACCGGCCGCGGCTCGCTGTCGATGATCATCGAAGCCGTGCAGACGAGACCCGACATGCGCGGGCAGGGGATCGGCGCGCAGATGATCGGTTACGCGATCGAAGAGGCAAAGCGGCGCGACTGCCGCCTCGTGCAACTGACCTCCAATGCGGCGCGCACGGATGCCCATCGCTTCTACGAGCGGCTGGGTTTTGCCAAGAGCCATGCGGGCTTCAAGATGAAGTTCAAATAGAGGTCTACATCTCGGAAATGCTGGACATCACCGCTGTCTGGCGGCATAAGCGGTGGAGCCAGTTCGACTGGTCACCTGTTTGCCAATCCTATGGACAAGCCCATGAAAAATCTCCTGCTGCAGATCTTCACCTGGTGGAACGGCCAAACCATGGGCACGCGTTTCTTCACCTGGCGCCATGGCAAGAAGGTGGGCGACGATGAGTTGGGCAACGTCTATTTCGAAGGCCCGATGACCTCCTGGGGTAAGCCGAAGCGCTGGGTGATCTACAAGGATTACGCCGAAGCCTCCGCGATCCCGCCAGGCTGGCACGGCTGGATGCATTACCGCACCGATACGCCTCCGTCCAAGGAAGACTACAAGGCGCGCGAATGGGAGAAGGCGCACAAGCCGAACCTGACCGGCTCGGCGCTTGCATACCGTCCTCAGGGTTCGCTGTCGGCCAATGGTGAACGTCCTCGCGTCACCGGCGACTATGACGCCTGGACACCCGGTAACTGAGCCTGACTGGCACCTGTTTTAGCCATATTCCACAACTAGTCCTCGATCGGGCATTCCCAGGACGCCTTTTCGAGACGGGACCAATAATGACACGTACGAAGCTTTCCCCCCGCACAAGATCGATTGGCGTCTTTCTGGCCGTCGTCTCGGTTCTGACAGGGGGAAATGCCTCGGCTGCACGGATCGAAAATCCCGTCGCCGTCTTCAACGGCATCGACAAGATCACCGGCCGCATCACCACATTCGACGTCTATCTCAACGAGACGGTGCAGTATGGCGCGCTTCAGGTGACGCCGAAGGTCTGCTATTCCCGAGACGAAACGGAAGCCCAAAAGATCGACGGGTTTATCGAAGTCGACGAGATCACACTCGACCGCAAGATCCGCCGCATCTTCACCGGTTGGATGTTTGCGGACAGCCCCGGCCTCAACGCCGTCGAGCACCCAATCTATGACGTCTGGCTGACAGGCTGCAAGCAGACTTCCGACGTGCCGGCACCCGCCCGCGCGACCAATTGAAATCAACGATTTCCGGACAGATCAAAATTCGAGATGCGGCGAGTTGACTGCCGCATGCAGCAGCTTGAGATAGTCATCCTTCGGAACGTCGATCGCCCCGAAGGTCTTCAGGTGTTCTGTCGTGAACTGCGTATCAAGCAGCACGAACCCCTTGGCCTTCATCCGTTCCACCAGATGCACGAGGCAGATCTTGGACGCGTCGGTTCGGCGCGAAAACATGCTCTCGCCGAAGAAAGCAGCGCCAAGCGAAACGCCGTAAAGCCCGCCGACGAGTTCATCGCCATCGTAAGCCTCGACACTATGGGCATGGCCCATGTGGTGGAGTTCGCGGTAGAGTTTGCGGATCGTTTCGTTGATCCAGGTGCTTGGCCTGTCATCGGCCGGTTGCGCACAGAGCGCGATGACGCCTTCGAAGTCGGTGTCGAAACTGATGTCGAAGGGTTTTTTGCGGACCGTTTTCTGCAGGCTCTTGGAGACGTGGAAAGCGTCGAGCGGCAGGATGCCCCGCATCTCGGGGTCGACCCAGAATATCTCCGGATCATCGGCGGCTTCCGCCATCGGGAAAAGCCCGATGGAATAGGCTCGCAACAGAATTTCCGGGGTTATTGCCGGGTAATATTTGCCACGACGCCCTGCCATCGGTCTCCTTGATCCGGCCATCGCATTCCGCGCCACATCTGGCGCGGAATGGTCGACAGCATCTTATGAACCGCTACCGGGTCGTGTGGATCCGGTAGGTAGCGTCTAGTGAGACTTGTCGCCGGCCAGATGGTTCTCCAGCCAGTGAATATCGTAGTTGCCGCTCAAGATATCCGGATTGTCCACCAGTTCCTGGAAGAGGGGAAGCGTGGTCTTGATACCATCCACGACGAACTCATCCAGCACGCGGCGAAGGCGCATCATGCATTCGGCGCGGGTGCGTCCATGCACGATGAGTTTGCCGATGAGGCTGTCATAGTAAGGCGGGATCTTGTAGCCGGCATAGGCACCCGAATCGACGCGAACGCCGAGACCGCCGGGAGCGTGGAAATGCGTGATCGTGCCAGGCGACGGAACGAAGGTCCGTGGATCCTCGGCATTGATGCGGCACTCGATCGCATGACCCTGGAACTGGATCTCTTCCTGGGTCACGGACAGGCCGTTTCCGGAGGCAACACGGATCTGCTCGTGCACCAGGTCGATATTGGTGATCGCTTCGGTGATCGGATGCTCGACCTGAAGACGGGTGTTCATTTCGATGAAATAGAACTCGCCGTTTTCGTAGAGGAATTCGACCGTACCGGCGCCGCGATACTTCATCTTCTTCATGGCGTCGGCGCAGATCTGGCCGATCTTCATGCGCTGTTCGACATCGAGGGCCGGCGAATTGGCTTCTTCCCAGACCTTCTGGTGGCGGCGCTGCAGCGAGCAGTCGCGTTCACCCAGATGAATGGCATTGCCTTCGCCATCACCGACGACCTGGATCTCGATATGCCGCGGCTTGCCGAGATACTTTTCCATGTAGACGGCATCGTTGCCGAAAGCTGCGAGCGCTTCGGAACGGGCCGTGGACACGGCCTCCTCGAGCTCGGCCTCGGTCTTTGCCACCTTCATGCCGCGGCCACCACCGCCAGCGGTCGCCTTGATCAGCACCGGGAAACCGATTTCGCGGGCAATTTCGAGCGCGTTCTCAGGCAGAACTTCGCCGGGCGAACCCGGAACGACCGGAATGCCAAGCTCCACTGCCGTCTTCTTGGCAGTGATCTTGTCGCCCATCAGCCGGATATGCTCGGCGGTCGGTCCGATAAAGGTGATGCCGTGCGCTTCCAAGATATCCGCGAACTTGGCGTTCTCGGACAGGAAGCCGTAACCGGGATGAACGGCGTCGGCACCGGTGATCTCGCAGGCGGCAACAATCTGGTGGATGTTGAGATAGCTGTCACGCGAAGGCGGCGGGCCGATGCAGACGCTCTCGTCGGCGAGGCGCACATGCATCGCATCCGAATCGGCCGTCGAGTGAACGGCGACGGTCGCGATGCCGAGTTCCTTGCAGGCGCGAAGGACGCGAAGTGCAATCTCGCCGCGGTTGGCTATGAGGATTTTCGAGATCATGAGATCGCCTTACTCGATGATGACGAGCGGCTGGCCATATTCGACAGGCTGCCCGTCTGTGACCAGGATTTCCGTAACCTTGCCGGACTTCGGCGAGGGGATCTGGTTCATCGTCTTCATGGCTTCGATGATGACGAGGGTCTGGCCTTCCTTCACGGTCGCGCCGACTTCTACGAAGTTGCGTGAACCGGGAGCAGGTGCAAGGTAGACGGTGCCAACCATCGGAGCGGTGAGCGCGTTCTTGAGGTCCGGGCCGGCTACGGCAGCGGGTGCTGCAGCGGCGGCAGGGGCGGCCGCGAGGGCAGGCGCGGCTGCAATCGGAGCCTGAACGTACTGGGGAGTGCCTGCGCGTGAAACACGGATGCGCAGGTCATCCTGCTCAACTTCGATCTCGGTGAGATCGGTGTCGTTGAGGATGTTCGCGAGATCGCGGATCAGTCCCTTGTCGATACCGGCTTTCTTCTCAGACATGGCAAACCCTACTGTTTTGTTATGTTGTCAGGCGATGGTGGTCTTCAAGGCGTGCAGCGCGAGCACGTAGCTCTGCGTGCCGAACCCGCAGATGATGCCCTTGCAGGCCGGTGCAATCATGGAATGATGGCGGAATTCCTCCCGCGCATGCACATTCGAGATATGAAGTTCCACCACCGGTACGGAAATGGCCTTGATCGCATCGTGAAGGGCGATCGAGGTATGGGTAAAGGCGCCGGCATTGATGGCGACAGCGGAAGCCCGCTCGCCGGCCTCATGCATCCAATCAATGAGCACGCCCTCGTGATTGCTCTGGCGAAACTCGACAGTCAGTCCGAGTTCGGCAGCAACGGCCGCACATTCCTGCTCGACATCGGCCAAGGTCTTGCCGCCGTAGATGCCAGGTTCGCGTTTTCCCAACATGTTGAGGTTGGGACCGTTGAGGACGAAAATCGGTTTGCTCATCGAGATAACTATTTGTTCCACCCAGAATTCAGCGGCCACGTATAAACCGCTGGGACGGCAAGGGAAAGCCCCTGACGCGCCTAAACGCCATGCATCCACCGGCGAACGGGCAAGAATGCAGCATCCTGCTCGAAATCTCGACCGTCAGCAGCTGGCCTTTCCGCAAGCGCGCACATTGGCGACCTTTTCCTCGATCGTATCGAGGCCAACAGCACCGAACACGGCCTCGTCTCCGACAACATAAGTCGGCGTGCCGGTGATGCCGATCGCGGTGGCCAACTGATAGGCCTGGCGTACGAGATCGTCGTTGGGATTGTCCTTCATCGACTTCCGCAGTGCTGCTCCGTCGATCCCAAGCGCGGTGGCGACAGAGAGCGCGGTCTCTTCGGACGCGTGCTCGCGGCTGCCGAGCAGCGTGCGGTGGAACTCGGCATACTTTGTCGGGGCGACCAGACGCACCGCATTGGCCACCTTGTGCGCAGCAATCGAGTCCGGGCCGAGGATCGGGAATTCCTTCAGCACGAAGCGGACGTTCTTGTCCTTCTTGAGAATGGTGTCCATGTCGGCCAGCGCATGCTTGCAGTAGCCGCAATTGTAATCGAAGAATTCAACGACCGTGACGTCGCCCTTCGGATTGCCAAGCGTGATGTCGGTGGGGGAGGCAAAGATCGCCTCCTTGTTGGCCGCGACCGCCTTGGTGGACTGGTCGACGCGCTGGTTCTGCTGCTTGGCCTCCAGCGCGTTCTGGACCTCGATCATCACTTCCGGGTTCTGGATAAGATATTCCCGGATGAATTCGCCCATCTCCTTCTTCTGCTGGTCATCCAGGGCAAAGGCCGGAACGGCAAATGCCGTTGCGGCCAGCATCGAACCGGCAGCAAGCGTCTTCAGTATCGGGTTGAGAAGGCGGGTCATTCGTTTCCTCGTCGGTCTATTGGGCGTGGCTTCGCGCGAAACGGCGCACCATCATGTCTGTTTGCGCCAAAACTAAGCCAGCGCGGCGCGAGGCGATAGAGTAAAAACGGCAGGGGTGCCCGGGACTGCGCAACAGTGGCCGACTCCGCAGGGCGGGCGATAGAAAAAGCACTCACAATCAGAGCCTTGGATCCGTTTCCGGAATCAATCAGCAAGCGACTTGAATCATTTTCTGAGGACATGCTGCAGACAAAAAAACGGCCGCGTCAGACGCGGCCGTTTCGATTTCTAGGATAGCTTACGGCTCAAAAGAAGCCGCGCTTCTGCCACCAGCCGCCCTTTTTGGGCTTGGCCGGATCGCCATCGCTCTCAGTCGCTGCCTTGGCAGGATCGGAGCTCTTCACCACCGCTTCGCTGGACGAAGAGATGTTGGAGGCGCGGTTCGCGCGGGCAGGCTTCGAGTCGTCGGCCTCGTCGGCAGCGACAGCCTGTGGAGCAGGTTCTGCAACCGGCGCGGCTTCTTCTACCGGCTGGGCTTCTGCGACAGGTGATGCGTCAGCGGCCTCCGGAGCTTCCGCAGGTGCTTGTTCACCAAGGGCTGCATCGACCTGTTCCACGATCGCTGCGACCGGAGCTTCCACCGGAAGTTCGACCGGGGCAGGAGCCGGAGCTTCGGCAGCAGTCTCGACGACGGCATCAGGTTCGGCAACAGCCTCAACTTCGGACGAAACCTCTTCCGTCTTGGAAGACGCCTTGCCACGGCGCGAACGGCGTGGCTTGGGCGCAGGCTCGACCGGCGCTGCAGCAACGTCAACTGGCGCAGCTTCGGTTTCAGAACCGACATCAGCACCCGCGTCAGCAGCGACCGTCTCGGCCGGACCGGCTTCGGAACCGTCACCAGCGTCTGCGGTTTCGGTCTCGTCGTCGGACGCGTTCAGCTCCTGACCGTCTTCGGTCCGGTTGCGACGTCCGCCACGCTTCCCGCGACGACGGCGCTTGCGGCGCGAGTTCTCATCCGAGTCGTCGCCGTCTGCGACAGGCGCAGTTCCGTCGTCAGCAACTGCTTCGTTCTCGTCGCCGTCTTCATCGTCTTCGTCATCGGCACCCGATTCGGCATCGCTTGCCGCGTCGAGCGTCTGGCCTTCGCCATTCTTCTCGCCGTTGCGGTTGCGACGACGCCGGCGGCGCTTGCGCTTGCGGCCGTTCTGATCATCGCCTTCGGTCCGCTCGCGGTCCTGCTTGGCGGCAGGCGCGGCAGCGACGATCTCCTCGTCTTCTTCCTCTTCATCAACCTCGATGATGATGTCGTCGTCCTCGTCCTCAACGGGGATCGCCGCAAACTGCATCAGGCTTTCGATCTTGACCGGGTTCTCGACGGCTTCGCCGCGATCGATTGCAAAGTGGTTCGAACCGATGGTGACGTCGGATTCGATGAAGATCGACACACCGAAGCGGTTCTCGTAATCCACCACGCTGCCGCGCTTGTGGTTCAGCAGGAACAGCGCGATGTCAGGAGTGGTCCGCACGGTGATGTCGTGTGTGGTGTTTTTCAGCAGGTATTCCTCGACGCCGCGCAGAACATGAAGCGCAACCGACGACTGCGAGCGCACATGACCTGTGCCGCCGCAATGCGAGCAGATCTGCGTGGTCGATTCGAGAACCGATGCGCGGATACGCTGGCGCGACATTTCGAGCAGGCCGAAATGCGAGATACGGCCGACCTGGATGCGGGCGCGATCGTTCTTGAGGCAATCCTTCAGCTTCTTCTCGACAGCGCGGTTGTTGCGCTTTTCTTCCATGTCGATGAAGTCGATGACGATCAGACCGGCAAGGTCGCGCAGGCGAAGCTGACGAGCCACTTCTTCGGCGGCTTCCAGGTTCGTCTGGAGTGCTGTGTCTTCGATCGAATGTTCGCGGGTCGAACGACCGGAGTTCACGTCGACTGCAACCAGAGCTTCGGTCTGGTTGATGATGAGATAGCCACCCGACTTCAGCGTCACCTGCGGCTGCAGCATGCGGTCGAGCTGTGCCTCGATGCCCGAACGGGAAAAGATCGGGTGAAGGTCGCGGTAGGGCTGAACCACCTTGGCGTGGCTCGGCATCAGCATCTTCATGAAGTCTTTTGCTTCACGATAGCCTTCTTCGCCGGAGACGATGACCTCGTTGATGTCTTTATTATAGAGGTCGCGGATCGAGCGCTTGATCAGCGAACCTTCCTCGTAAACGAGGCAAGGTGCGGTCGAGGCGAGCGTCAGCGTACGGACGTTCTCCCAGAGGCGCATCAGATATTCAAAGTCGCGCTTGATTTCGACGCGGGTGCGGTTGGCACCGGCGGTGCGCAGGATCACGCCCATGCCCTGCGGCACGTCGAGCTCGCGAGCGACTTCCTTCAGACGCTTGCGGTCGGTCGGCTGGGTGATCTTGCGGGAAATGCCGCCGCCACGTGCCGTGTTCGGCATCAGAACCGAGTAGCGGCCTGCGAGCGACAGATAGGTCGTGAGAGCTGCGCCCTTGTTGCCGCGCTCTTCCTTGGCGACCTGCACGAGCAGGATTTGACGACGCTTGATAACTTCCTGGATGCGATACTGCTTGCGCGGCTTGCGCTGGATGCGATCCGGAACCTCTTCCATGGCGTCTTCAGCGCCGACGGATTCGATCTCTTCCTTCTCGTGGTGATCGTCGTCGTCACCATCATCGTCATCTTCGTTACCGCCACGCCCACCGGCATCCTCGGAAATCGAATCGGTGTCGACCATTGCCGCCATCTCGCCGGGCTTTGAACCCTCGTCGTCGGAAGACGGGTTTTCGTCGGAGGAGGGCGCTTCTTCTTCGGAGACAGTTTCAGTAGCTGGCGCATCTTCCGCAGTCGGCTCGACAACCTTCTTGCGCGAGCGGGTGCGCTTCGGCTTGGCCTTCTTCTCGGCCACGTCTGCAACCGGTGCGTCCTCGGGAGCTGGAGCGTCTTCAACTGCAGCTTCAACCGGTTCTTCTACGGCGTTGACAGGGACGATGCCGACATCCGGCTGGTCCTGCTGGGAGAGATCGACCACCGGATCGCCAGGATCCGCCGAATCAGCTTCCGCAATGCGGCGCTGGTCTTCAGCTTCCTGCTGCATCAGCGCCTGCCGGTCGGCCAGCGGGATCTGGTAGTAGTCGGGGTGGATTTCCGCAAAAGCCAGGAAGCCGTGGCGGTTGCCACCGTAATCGACGAACGCGGCCTGCAGCGACGGCTCAACGCGCGTCACTTTGGCCAGATAGATATTGCCCCGGATCTGTTTCTTGTGTTCCGATTCAAAATCGAATTCTTCGATACGGTTGCCGCGTACAACGACTACCCGCGTCTCCTCTTCGTGAGACGCGTCGATAAGCATTTTGTCTGCCATGTAAATTCTGCTCCTCGGCGCCGAGCAAATGCACAAAAGCCTGCCGCGAGGATTTCCCCGACAACAGGCTTGTCATGCGAAATGGTCGTTCCGCCGGATAAAAAGGATCCCGTCGGGTGGGATTGTGCGGGCAACCGGAAAGAAGACGGAGCCAAAGGCGTCCCTGATCTCTCCCGGTTCTGAAAATTGTGCCGCGCCATCAAAAACCAAACGAGAATGACTTTACCATAGGCCCCAAACGGGGCCCGATGAATTTGCTCCAATGAGATTTGCTCGATGGAGCGGTGGGTGGCATGCCACCCGATATGTTTCCGGCCACCGCCGGGCGGATCGTGTATCAGGATGAAGCGTAGCGACGGCGGATGTCTGTCGGTCCATGGCGCCAGATCACTATCAGCTGGCAGCCTATCGGCAGACTATCCCGTCAACACTTCAACCTTCGCTCGCGTTGTATGGTTTATCTGTCACAATAGCAAGGGAAAAGCCGCCTTTGCCATATTGTCGATCGAATTGCCATTCTATGCAAAAACAACGGGCGGACGAGATGATTCGCATCCGATCTGCATGAAATTGCTATGTTAAAAACATGCGGCTGCAGCGGCTGCCGTTGCTGCATTCCGAATGTGCGAAGTCAGGTTAGGGGACTTATGTGAGGGTGGGCAAACCGACGGGTGCGTTGCGTGTATCACATGAGACGTCCAGATACGATTTCGCGACGGGTGCAACCGGTGTTGCAAGGCGAATCGCTTTTGGTTTGGTCATGTTGCTGGCTGGGGCAGCGTTGGCGCCTGCGATGGCGGCAACCACGAAGCCGATCCTCGCATTCGGAGCCCGCATTGCCGGCGACGCGGCACGCAGCCGCATTGTCATCGACTTCGAATCGAAGCCTGAGTTTTCCGTGCACTATGTTGGCGGCCCCGAACGCGTCATTGTCGACCTCTCGGCGACCGCCTTCGGGTTTCCGCCCGAAGATCTCTCGCCGCGCGGTCTGTTCAAGGATATCCGCTTCGGCACCATGGATGAACAGAGCGCCCGGATCGTGCTGACCACCAACCGGCCAGTGAAGCTCTCGACGGCGGATGTTCGGCCGGGGGAGAACGGCGTCTGGCGTCTCGTCCTCGATGCCGAGGTCGTCTCGAAGGAAGAATTTGCCGTTCTCCTGAAAGGCCAGGACTGGCGCGCCACGACGCAAACTGACTCGGAGCCGACGCCACTGATGGCCGACGACGGCGTTTTCACCGTTGCGGTCGATGCAGGCCATGGCGGGATCGATGCCGGTGCGACTGCGCTGACGACGAAGACGCAGGAAAAGGTCATCACCCTCGATTTCGCAAAGACGCTTGCCGAGCGCCTGAACCGGCTATCCGGCGTGAAGGCATTTCTGACGCGTGAGGACGACACGTTTCTTTCGCTGTCGGAGCGGGTGGCGACGGCGCGGGAGCATCGCGCCGACCTGTTCATATCCCTTCACGCCGATACGCTGACGCAAAAGGATATCCGCGGTGCCACCGTCTATACCCTCTCCGACAAGGCATCGGACCGGATGGCGGAGAACCTTGCGGCGCGAGAAAACTTTTCGGACCAGCTCGCCGGCTACAGCATTCAGAACGGACCGTCGGACGTGGCGGATATCCTTCTCGACCTGACGCGGCGCGAGACCCAGGCCTTCTCGATCGCCATGGCAGACAATGTCGTCAAGTCGTTCGAGGGGCAGATCGGGCTCATCAACAACCCGCATCGGCAGGCAAGCTTCCAGGTGCTGCGGGCGCCGGATATTCCCTCCGTCCTGCTCGAGCTGGGTTTTCTGTCCAATCAGGAAGACGAAAAACTTCTGCTCGATCAGAACTGGCGCAACCGGATTGCAGACCTGATTGCCGCAGCCGTCGATCGGTATCGCGGTCACTCTGTCGCCAACGGCGGGTGAGGGGAGTGCTGCGTCGCATGCGGCGTGGCTGACGTGCAACAACGGCCCGGGAATATCCCCGTATACAAGCTAAGTTGCGGAAATACCTTGGTTGAAGCCCTATTTTACGCACATTCAGACGGTTACACCCTGCTGCACGAGGCAGGGCGGATAACGCGCCTTTTATCCTCGACGCCTTGCGCTGGCGTAATCACCGTGCAAAACGCCGAGAACCATGCGATGTTGCGCCTTGCGCAGCAACCCGAAAGCCGAACGGTAGCTTCGACATGATCAGATTGATTGGATACTTCTTTGGAATGGCCTGCGTCCTTTTTCTGGGCGTTGCTGCAGCGGTTGCCATCTATTTGAATGGTGTATCCAAGGATTTGCCCGATTATGCGGTCCTTGCTGCCTATGAGCCTCCGGTTGCCACACGTGTCCACGCCGGCAACGGTGCACTGGTCACGGAATATGCGCGCGAGCGTCGCTTGTTCCTCCCCATCCAGGCTATCCCCGACCGAGTCAAGGCGGCCTTCCTGTCTGCTGAAGACAAGAATTTCTACAACCACCCCGGCGTCGATATCTTCGGCCTTGGCCGCGCGGTTGTGAACAATCTCCAGAACTTCGGCTCAGGCCGTCGTCCGGAAGGTGCGTCCACGATCACCCAGCAGGTGGCAAAGAACTTCCTTCTGTCGGCAGACCAGACGATGGACCGCAAGGTCAAGGAAGCGATCCTGTCGTTCCGCATCGAACAGGCCTACTCGAAGGACAAGATCCTCGAGCTCTACCTCAACGAGATCTTCTTCGGCCTTAACTCCTATGGCATCGCCGGTGCGGCGTTGACCTATTTCGACAAGTCGGTGACGGAACTGACGACGGCGGAAGCAGCCTATCTCGCGGCGCTGCCGAAGGGCCCCAACAACTATCATCCGTTCCGCCATCAGCAGGCAGCGCTTGATCGCCGCAACTGGGTTGTCGATCGCATGGCCGAAAACGGCTACATTACCCAGATGGACGCCGACGATGCCAAGACCCAGCCGCTTGGTGTCAAGCAGCGCCGGAGTGGTACACACCTGTTCGCGTCCGACTATTTCTCCGAAGAGGTCCGTCGCCAAATCATTGGCCGGTATGGCGACAAGTCGCTCTATGAAGGTGGCCTGTCCGTCCGCACCTCGATCAATCCCGAGCTTCAGCTTGCTGCGCGCGCCGCGCTGCAGAACGGGCTTCTTGATTACGACGAACGCCGCGGTTTTCAGGGCCCGGTGACCACGGTCGACATTTCACCCGATTGGGGTGTCTCGCTTGCCAAGGCGATCACCGACGGCAAGGCGCCTGACCTGCGCGATGTCCCGGAATGGCAGCTTGCCGTCGTGATCAGCGCGTCCGCCAAGTCCGCCGAGATCGGTCTGCGTCCCGCTGCCGATGGTGGCGGCAAGGTGACCGAAGAGCGCGTGACGGGAACGATCCCCGCGGACGCCATGAAATGGGCCTATCGCGACGCCAAGGGTTCTCGCCGGACGGCGAAAGGTCCCGATGGCGTGCTGAGCCCGGGCGACGTCGTCTATGTCGAGCCGATCAATGAAGAAGCCAAGACCTTTCGGCTGCGTCAGCCTCCGAAGGTCCAGGGCGGCTTTGTCGCGATGGACCCGAATACCGGCCGCGTTCTCGCCATGGTCGGCGGCTTCTCCTACGCACAGTCGGAGTTCAACCGCGCCACCCAGGCGATGCGTCAGCCAGGTTCGTCATTCAAGCCCTTCGTCTATTCTGCAGCGCTCGACAACGGCTACACCCCGGCATCGGTTGTGCTTGACGCGCCGATCGAGATCGTCACCGGAGGCCAGGTCTGGCGCCCGTCGAACTACGGCGACAAGGACGGCAACGGCCCGGCAACGCTGCGCACCGGCATCGAAAAGTCGCGCAACCAGATGACTGTCCGTCTGGCGCAGGACATGGGCATGGAACTGGTCGCCGAATATGCCGAACGCTTCGGCATCTACGACAAGATGCTGCCTGTTCTGGCCATGTCGCTCGGTTCCGGCGAAACGACCGTGATGCGGATGGTATCCGCCTATGCGGTCATCGCCAACGGCGGCAAGCAGATCAAGCCGACCGTGATCGACCGCATCCAGGATCGTTACGGCAAGACCATTTTCCGCCATGAAGAGCGCACCTGCGAAGGCTGCAATGCCAACAGTTGGGCGAACCAGGAAGAGCCGGTTCTGGCCGACAACCGCGAGCAGGTTCTCGATCCGATGACCGCCTACCAGATTACCTCGATGATGGAAGGCGTCGTGCAGCGCGGCAGCGCGGCCGGCAAGATCCATCTGACCGACCGCCCGGTCGCCGGAAAGACCGGAACGACCAATGACGAGAAGGACGCCTGGTTCGTCGGCTTCACGCCGAACATCGTGGCCGGCCTTTATATCGGCTTCGACACACCGGCTCCGCTCGGACGCGGCAGCACGGGGGGCGGACTTGCAGCGCCCATCTTCGGTCAGTTCATCGAAGCGGCGGCAAAGCATATGCCGGCTGAAAAATTCCTGGTGCCGGAAGGCATGCAGTTCGTCGCTGTCAACCGCAAGACGGGCATGATGGCCATGGAAGGCGAGCCGGATACGATCACCGAAGCCTTCAAGCCCGGCACCGGCCCGGCCGATGTCTTCCAGGTCATCGGTGGCGGCGAATACATGACGCAGGACCAGATCCTGGACTCCTCGCCACAGGCACAGCAGGCCATCACGTCCGGTGCCTCCGGCCTGTTTTGATCCTCATACTGACGTCCTCTGGGACATCGTCGCGCCGGCCCCGGGGTTTACTTCCAGGGCCGGCGCAACTATGTCCACCGCAACTTCGGTCAACAACGAAAAGACGAGAGAAGCATTACGCCATGCGCGCGGAAATCATCAACGTAACCGACGAAATCAAGCAGGCCATAAGCCTGCTGAGGAGGCATCTTTGACTGGGATCAGGCGGTAAGACGACTGGACTGGTTGAACAACAAGGCAGAGGATCCAAACCTCTGGAACGACGCCTCCGAAGCGCAGAAGCTGATGCGCGAGCGTCAGCAGCTGGATGACAGCATCAACGGCGTGCGAGCGCTCGATCAGCAGCTCAACGACAATGTCGAACTCATCGCGATGGGGGAAGACGAGGGCGACGACTCGATCGTTAGAGAGGCCGAGGAAGCGCTGAAGACGTTGCGCACTGAAGCCAACCGCCGTCAGGTGGAAGCGATGCTTTCGGGCGAAGCAGACAGCAACGATACCTATGTCGAAGTGCACTCCGGTGCCGGTGGCACGGAAAGCCAGGACTGGGCGAACATTCTGCTGCGCATGTACACCCGCTGGGCCGAGCGCCAGGGCTACAAGGTCGAGCTCTTGGAAGTGCACGATGGCGAAGAGGCAGGCATCAAGTCCGCGACCATACTCGTCAAGGGACACAATGCGTTCGGCTGGTTGAAGACCGAGTCGGGCGTCCATCGCCTGGTGCGCATTTCGCCCTACGACAGCGCGGCACGCCGCCACACGTCGTTCTCGTCGATCTGGGTCTATCCTGTGGTCGACGACTCGATCAACATCGAGATCAACGAGAGCGATTGCCGCATCGACACCTATCGTTCGTCGGGTGCCGGCGGGCAGCACGTCAACACCACCGACTCGGCCGTGCGTATCACGCACATTCCGTCCGGTATTGTTGTCGCCTGCCAGCAGGAACGCTCGCAGCACAAGAATCGCGCCAAGGCGTGGGACATGCTGCGCGCCCGTATGTACGAAGCGGAACTGATGAAGCGCGAAGCGGCCGCCAATGCGGAAGCCGCTTCGAAGAGCGACATCGGCTGGGGCCACCAGATCCGCTCCTACGTTCTGCAGCCATACCAGCTGGTGAAGGACCTGCGCACCGGTGTTGAAAGCACGGCACCCAGCGACGTTCTCGACGGCGAACTCAACGAGTTCATGGAAGCTGCCCTTGCACACCGCATCAGCGGCAAGCCCGATCTTGGCGCCGAAGCCGAGTAAGGTTTGGACGCATCACGAATCACAAACGGCCGGATCTCGCGATCCGGCTGTTTGCGTTTCTTGGGGGTGGCTGTCAGTCGTTGAACTGCTCGGCCAAGATCCGGTCAGACCAGGAATGGTCGGGATCCGATAGAAGCCGTGCCGTCAGTTCAGTCGATTGCGCGATGCGGATATGGATGACGGATTTCACCTCGGTATTGTCGGCGACCGCATTGACCGGTCGCTTTTCGGGCTCAAGAATCTCGATGTCGACGCAGACACGGTTTGGCAAAAGCGCACCGCGCCAGCGACGTGGACGAAACGCACTGACGGGCGTCATCGCCAGAAGCGGCGCCTCCAGCGGCAGGATCGGCCCGTGCGCCGACAGATTGTAGGCGGTGGAGCCGGCGGGCGTCGCGACCATCAGGCCGTCGCAGATCAGTTCCTCCAGCCTTGTGTGCCCATCGACCACCACCTTCAGCTTCGCGGCCTGATAGGATTGGCGGAACAGGTAGACCTCGTTGATCGCGAGCGAGTGGGATATCGCACCCCAGGCATCGGTCGCCGTCATCTTTAGCGGGTGAAACTCGTTTTCGACGGCACGCGCGATTCGGTCGGGAAGATCGACCGTTTCGAAATCGTTCATCAGAAAGCCGACCGAGCCACGGTTCATGCCGTAGACCCTTTTCCCGATATGCATGGTCTCGTGCAGCGTTTGCAGCATGAGCCCGTCACCACCCAAGGCCACGACCACGTCGGCCTCCACCAGGGGAACGTTTCCGTAAAGCCGGGTCAGCTCGTCAAACGCTGCCTCGGCATCGGGTGCCGTTGAGGCGATGAATGCGAGCTTTTCGGTCGCGATCGACATGGGAAGGCCTTTGGTGTGACGCGGACATGCGCCCAGGGATACAGGTCTGAAACACCGCATCGTCAACATACGGCTTCCAGCAGGTAGCTATAGGAGAAACGACAGGACGAACAAGCCGCTTCCGTGGAGCGTCGGTACTTCATCAGCCATTCCGGCTGCGGATAGACCACGAGTATCTCGTTTCTCGAAAGTGTTTATCGCGATCAACAGAATTTTCGCTTTACACGAAATCAGAATCTGGTAATTCCACCCCCAGAAGTGCCCTTGTAGCTCAGTTGGTAGAGCACCTGATTTGTAATCAGGGGGTCACGAGTTCGAACCTTGTCGGGGGCACCACTTCTATCTCAATCTTTTCGATCGGTTGATCATGCTTTTCTCGGGCTGAGGAGAGCAGGGTGTGACGCACGTCGCTCCGTTGTCTTTCCGGCATCTCTTCTCGTGCCGGCCAATCCTTGCAACATGGAATGCGCTCTGTCAGGATCTCTTAAATTTAAGGGGAGACTGATGGGAAAAGTCTTGATGTGGATTGGCTGGATCGGGATCGTTCTGGTGGTCTGCGCCCTCGTGGCGCTGATGGCCAGCGCCGGGCAGGGGTCCTATGCCCTGCTCGCGCTCTTGGCAGCACTGCCTTGGGCGGCACCCGCCTTCATCGGCTCTGTGCTCGTCGCGGCGTTTGGGAGCATGCTTTTGCAGCTCAATGCGATCCGAGCAGCAACCGAAAGACAGGCCGAACTCTTCGCTCAGTTATTGGACGGCAAGAAGAAGCGTGACGCAGCGGTTGAGGCCTGACGGAAACGCCAATGCATCCTTCGTGCGTCGCTGTCTCGCGTTTTCAGAACCATCCGTTTGACGGTTCGCTGCTCAGTAGGCTTCCAACGACCTCCCGGGCGTTGGGTCTGAGGGCGAAGCAACAGAAAAAGCCGCCTCGACGAATCGGGCGGCTGTATCTTTAGCGTATGGCAGTTGTGGAAGGGTAGTTCTTACTTATCCATATCCTGTGCCATCTTGTAGTGATGCTCGAGGGCCGGGAGTGTCTTCGCGGCAAAGGCCTTCAGATCGGCATTTTCACCTTCTTCAGCGTAGCGCTTGAAGAGGTCTACCGCGTCTTCATGTGCTTCGACCTGATCGTCGAAATATTCCTCGATGAAATCGGCGCCTTCAAGCTTTGCCAGCTCGTCGACATCTTCCTTGTGATCTTCGGTCAATGCCGTGACAGGATTGCCCTGAACCTTGCCGCTGTCGATCAGCGCCTTGAGTTCGGCAGAAGCCTTTTCATGGTCTGTAATCATCTGCTGCGCAAATTTCTTGGTGGCGTCGTCGCCCTTGGTCAGCGCGAGCTTGCTCGACTCGATCTCGTACATACCGCTCGCAGACGCCTGCATGATAAAGTCTGCGGTGGTCGGAGCGCGACCCAGAACCGAGTTTGCGCCGGTGCTTTCTGCAGCCGACTGCGCGAAAGCTGCCGTTGCGGTCATGAGAAATGCTGCGGTGAGAATTGTTTTTTTCATGGTCGGTATCTCCTGTGAGCCCTACCAACCCATGGAAAACAAAGAGGTTCCGCAAAGATTTTTCAACGTGGTACTTCATCTGATTGAGATAAAGCGTCGAAGCGAGGGGATGACGAAGGCGGCCATTGCGCGTTAACGAACCTGAATGGCAGACAACGGGATATTACGGATTCCGTCAGGATTCGTAGTCTAGCATAAGCACAGCAATCCGCGGCGATTCTCATGCCAGGAGCGGACCGGAGGAAACGGATGCCCACATTCTACGGCAACGATTACGACAACACCGTCTACCAGGATGATTACGATTCTGATCTCACCGTCTACACCTATGGCGGCGACGACCGGATCTTCCTCAACCTCGTTGGCAAATACGGTGGTTTCAACACGGTCTATGCAGGCGCTGACGACGATTTGGTGCAAAATTCCTTCGAAGGCGGCAACAAGATCGATCTCGGCTCCGGCAACGACAGCTACGTCGCAACAGGGTTCTCGACGTCGAGCAAGCTCTATGATGTCGTCTATGCCGGCAGCGGCAACGACTCTTTCGAAGTCTCCACCTATCACAGCGACTATTACGGCGAGACGGGCAATGACGCCTTCTTCTCGGTCGGCTATCGCAACTATTTCAACGGTGGCTCGGGGACCGATACGATCAGCTATGAGACGCAGGACGAGGATGATGATCTGGCCGGTCTCGGCGTCGCCATCGATCTCGGCAAGGGTTCGGCGCAGACGCTCGGAACCAGTTACAAAGAGACGCTCGTCAGCATCGAGAATGCCATCGGGACCGGTGCGAGCGACAAGATCTACGGCTCATCAGGCGCAAACAAGCTTTGGGGCGATGACGGAAACGACTTGATCGACGGCAAGGGCGGTAATGACACGCTCTACGGCGGTGCGGGTAACGACGACCTCTACGGTGGAAGCGGCAACGACAAGCTTTACGGCGGATCCGGCAACGACCATCTCTATGGTGGATCGGGCGCCGATACGTTCGTGTTCACCTCGATCGCAGACTCCAAGGCAAACAGCAGCCGCGACATCATCCAGGACTTCAGCCGCGCCGAAGACGATTATATCGATCTCCGGTCGATCGATGCGGATACGACCTTCGGCGGCAATCAGTCCTTCGATTTCATCGGTTCGAAAGGCTTTTCGGGCGAGGCGGGCGAGTTGCGCTTTAGCGGCGGCATCGTCTCAGGCGATGTGAACGGCGACGGTTATGCCGACTTCCAGATCAAGATCGCGGGCCAAACCAAAATGTACGACAGCGATTTCTTCCTCTGAGATATCGAGCTGTCTTAGGAAGGCGCTTCTGAAAGGAGGCGCCTTTTTTCGTGGTCGAGAGAATTTGGAAAACTACAGGACTTCAACCGATGCACCGGTCGCGATGAAGTCGCCATTGGCGAAATCAGTCTCATCCGATCGACTGACCTTGCCGTACCGGAGCGGCTGTCCGTCGATAGCGCAGGTCTTGCCACCGGCGGCGCGCAGGACCGCATCTCCTGCTGCCGTGTCCCACTCCATCGTCCGGCCGAACCGCGGATAAATGTCGGCGGCACCTTCCGCCAGCAGACCGAATTTCAGCGATGAACCGACGGAAAGGGTTTCGAGGTCGCCGTATTGCGCCAGGAAATCATCCGTTTCGACAGTTCGGTGGGACCGGCTGGCACAGGCGATGGGTCGCCGTGGCATGACGCGGGCACGGATCGCCTGACGGTTTTCGATGGTGAAATCGGGGGCGATCGAGAGCTTGGACGCTTGGTTCTGTGCGCCGCCATAGCCGACGTTGAGCGCCGGAGCATACACGATACCGACAGTCGGAAGGGCGTTTTCGATCAGCGCAATATTGACGGTGAAGTCATCGCGGCCGTTGATGAATTCACGTGTGCCGTCGAGCGGGTCGATCAGGAAGAAACGACCACCGGAAATATCCGGGATCTGCCCGGCGGCGACGGCTTCTTCTGCAACCGCGGGGATCGCCGGCCAATGCTGCGCAAGCGCTTCGAGAATGATCGCTTCCGCGGCTTCGTCGGCCTCCGTCACCGGCGAGTAGTCCGGCTTGTAGTGGGTATGAGCGCCACGGCCACGGATCTCAAGAATCGTGCGGCCTGCATCGAGCGCGATCGTCTCGAATATGGAAAGCATACTCATCATGAAGACGATCTACTGCCTTGCCTTCAGCAGCGCAAGCTCGTCTCGCCTCTACATCACCGTGCCTATGCCATTGGTTGCTGACGACCGACGGCCCAGGAATTGCCAAGGTGCGCATCCGCCGCGGCCGGAAGATCCGATGCTCCGTGGCAAAGCTGGGGCCGCAGCACGCCCGCGGCGCGTCGGGCGCCGAGCCGTGCAATCATGCCGATCGTCCGGGAGAGCTCTGCCAATAATTCGCGCATGCAGGGTGTGTGTGGGCTGGCAGGCCCAGCGCCCGATGCCGCGGAATTCGGCTCGCTCCAGCTAATCACCGGGTGGTGATATGACGGGAGTGAACCGGATTCGCCAGCATCGGGCTCGGTATAAGCAAGGGTAAGCCCGCGTAAGCGGGGCGGCTTACTGAGGCGACGCCGGAACGGTGCGAGGGGGGCGAGGCGGTCCGGCGAGACCGGCAGGGTCGCAAGTGAGGCCGGGACGTCTTTGATTGGTTCGGCATCTATATCGGCAAGAAAGGTTTGCGGTTGAACATGAAAGCCGGCCTCGAGTGCGGCCTCAATGAAATCGGCGCGGGCAAGGGCCGCTACGCTTCGGCCCGTCAGCACGTCGCGGCACGCCATCACCGCCGCCATATGCGCTTCTGTGCGTGCGGCCGGCCATCCGCTGAGCAGCATAAGAGCTGCATCCAGCGTGCCTTGCACGATGATCGGCCCCGGTTGGCCGAAGATTTCCAGGATGACAGGTTGCTTCCAGGTCCCGCGATCCATCCAAGTTCTCCCATTTAAGATAATTAGGAAGTACTCATATAAAGCTTGCGCCAGGATGGAGCGCAGCGGCCCGACGGTTTTCGTCAGGCCGCTGATGTGATTTCAGGAGATCTTCAGGAGATGCTGCCTTGTCGCGTAAAGCGCAATCGCTGCGGCATTCGAGACGTTGAGCGACTTGATCTCGCCGGGCATGTCGAGCCGGGCCAACACATTCACCGTTTCGCGGGTCTTCTGGCGCAAGCCCTTGCCTTCGGATCCGAGGACCAAAGCAATCCGCTCACCGGAGAACGTGCCTTCCAGCGGGGCAGGACCTTCCGAATCAAGCCCGATCGTCTGGAAACCAAGCTTGTGAATCGATTCCAGCGCGTCGGCGAGGTTGGTGATCTGGATATAGGGAATGAGTTCCAGTGCACCGGACGCGGATTTTGCCAGCACGCCTGACTCGGTCGGGCTATGTCTCTGGGTGGTGATGAGTGCGCCGGCGCCGAACGCTACGGCCGATCGCATGACGGCACCGACGTTATGGGGATCCGTTACCTGGTCGAGTACCAGGAGAAGCGGGCTCTCTTTAAGGGCTTCAAGCCGGCGTACGGGCAGGGGCCGCGTTTCCAGCATCACGCCCTGGTGGATCGCCTCGGGACCCAGCACCTTGTCGATATCCTGCGGCGAGACGAACTCGACAGGAAAAGACAGCTCGCTCGATTCGCCGATCTCCAGTCGCATAAAGGCGTTCTGTGTCACCGAAAGCTTGATCAGCTTGCGCTCCGGGTTCTGGATCGCAGCCCGAACCGTATGGAGACCATAGAGCAGCACCTGTTCCGGCTGCAGCTGCGGTGGCGTCCAATCCTTGGCGCCCTTGTTGGATTTGACGCGGCCCTGCTGCGGCGTCGGGATCTCGCCGCGTTCGCGCTTGGTATCGCGAACATTCCGGCGAAGCGTCGCGTAATGGGTGTCGCGGGCGGTTTTGTCTTTAGGATCTTTTGTGCTCATGCTGCCTTATATCGAGGAGCGCGGTTTCGGCAAAGCCCTCCGCTCGAGCCTTCGTCGGATGGCATGACGATATCCAATTTTTTCCTCCTTTTTTCAAAGAGGTCGTGTTGACAGACGGACATGAGGCCGTCATATACGCGGCGCAGACCGAGGGGCGGCAAGCCTGACGGTCAGCAGACTTGGTCTAACGATCCAGACGAATGGAGAGATGCCCGAGTGGTTAAAGGGGACGGACTGTAAATCCGTTGGCTACGCCTACGTTGGTTCAAATCCAACTCTCTCCACCATTCGTCTTCGAGATCGGACCACCCCCGCGGGTATAGCTCAATGGTAGAGCAGCAGCCTTCCAAGCTGAATACGCGGGTTCGATTCCCGCTACCCGCTCCAATATCCCGGACAGATGATTTCTATTTTCGACCGGTTTGATCGATTCAAACATCGCGTCGATTTGTGCTCGTGTCGATCACGTGCGGCACGCTCAAAAACCGGATCGGACGTCGAGATTACGTATCGGACCATCACCATCTCTGCGGCGACCATACTTCCGGCAGACGGGGAGGGCGACACGCCGAGGCCTTGAAATACAGGCAGATAGAGCGCCATCTTTCGGCCTGCCCCTTGTACGGGGCGGCGGCGTAATTATGTCTTGCGCAATCCTTGGGAAAGCCTTAAACGGCGACACCAAACCCGGTCGCCGGGTCAACCTCTTATGTTCACAGGAAGCATTCAATGGCAAAGAGCAAGTTTGAGCGCAATAAGCCTCACGTCAACATTGGCACGATCGGTCACGT
>NZ_LMOF01000006.1:1335721-1336205 GCF_001423215.1 Rhizobium sp. Leaf321
CAAGAACATGATCACCGGTGCAGCGCAGATGGACGGCGCGATCTTGGTTTGCTCGGCTGCCGACGGCCCGATGCCACAGACCCGCGAGCACATCCTGCTTGCTCGTCAGGTTGGCGTTCCCGCGATCGTCGTGTTCCTCAACAAGGTTGACCAGGTCGACGACGAAGAGCTCCTCGAGCTCGTCGAACTGGAAGTCCGCGAACTTCTGTCGTCCTACGACTTCCCGGGCGACGACATTCCGATCGTCAAGGGTTCGGCTCTGGCCGCTCTCGAAGATTCGAACAAGAAGATCGGCGAAGACGCCGTTCGCGAACTGATGGCAGCTGTCGACGCCTACATCCCGACGCCTGAGCGTCCGATCGACCAGCCGTTCCTGCTGCCGATCGAAGACGTGTTCTCGATCTCGGGCCGTGGTACGGTCGTGACCGGTCGCGTCGAGCGTGGCATCGTCAAGGTTGGTGAAGAAGTCGAAATCGTCGGCATC
>NZ_LMOF01000007.1:0-19689 GCF_001423215.1 Rhizobium sp. Leaf321
TTCGCGATCCGCGAAGGCGGTCGTACCGTCGGCGCCGGCATCGTTGCCTCGATCATCGAGTAATCGATAGATCAACCACTTGAAAAAGGCCTCGCGGGAAACCGCGGGGCCTTTTTCGTTACAGCGTGTAGAAATCGGTCAGGAGACGTCCGCAGGAAGCGCGTACGCCGTTCAGCCAAAGAGTTCATTCATATAGCGGAACTGCGTGCTGCCGCGTGGCTTGGCCCAGCTCTTCGGCAGGCGTGGCGCAGGCTCCATCAGCCGTGCTGCAACATTCTCGGCGCCTGCTTCAATCGCGTCTCTCCCGATGAAGCCACCGCGGACCTGCGTCGTCGCGGCAAGCGCTCGCTGGAAGGCGTCGAACAGTTCCATGTCCGGCCGTCCCGGATTTGTCCAGAACTTCGCGAGTGGCCCTTGGAACGTCAGCCCGGGGATGTCGTAAACCGCAGCGCCCAGCGCAATTACCGGCTTTGCCATCGATAGCGCGGTCAGTCCGACGGTCGAGTTGACTGTGACGACGCCGGCCGCGCGGATGATAAGGTCGTCGGTGTCACCCCCATCCGCATAGAAGACACGGTCCGGTATTCCGTGGCGGTTCGAGGCGGCCCGGATGCGCTCGGGCCAGCGCGACAGTCCATTGTCGATCGGATGGACCTTGAACAGCAGGCGGTCGTTACTGCCTGCGTGCTTTGCGAAAGAAGCAATCACCGAATCGACGATGGCGAAGAGGTCGCCGCCGGGGGCGTGACGGATGATCTGGTAATCCCCAGGAAGCTGCAGCGGAAACAGGAAGACCCGAGGCAAGCGCTCGCCATCCGCGGTCTGGATCGGGGTGAGGGCGGCTGTGGTCGCGAGATCGGCGTTCCGTCGCCGGGATTTCATCCTGAGCGCCTTCCAGATCCAGCCGGCATATTCGCGAACCGGATGCACGGGCCCATGGGTCCGGTAGTGCGGATGAACGAGCCATCCCAAGAGAACATTGGGAACGTGATAGACAAGATCGTAGAGCGCGTAGGTCAAGAAGCTGGAGCGGTAACGTCCGACCCTGTCAATGGCCGGTGCGCTTTCCGCGATCATGCGGATACGCTCCGCATCCTGCGGGAAGCGAGAATGTGCCGACATGCCATCCGGCTCTATCGTCAGCCAGTCGGGCCGCAGATACCCGTGTTCGAGAATATGGACGTCAACGCCTCTGGCTGACGCAACGGCAGCCGCGCTGTGATGCGGCGCACGACCATCACCAAGCATGACGATATCGGTTACATTGTGATCGCTTATGTAGCGATCGAGATACACTGCCCAATGTTCAGGCTTTTCGCGAAACAGTTCGCTTTTGCGCGGCCACCAAAACGCCACATCACCTATGGATAGGTTGATCTTCGATACCTCCGCGCCTTTGTTTTCAATGGCTTCCGCGAGCTTCTTGAGAAACGGCGAGGCGGGTCCTTGAAGCAGCAGGAATCGGCGTTGATGCATGGCGACGTAACCTTGGGATATGCTTCGTGCGTAAAAGGCGCCATTGACGACGGTGGTGCCTTCGTGAAAGTACCGGAACTGTTTAACGGTAATTGTGTGAATTGGCATCCGTCTCACGTACGGGGAGCTGTGTATTACGTCGGGAGAACCCCGATCAGGCTAAACGACCCTCAATTTCATGATCCCGAATCAAGCGGTATTGGCTTCGAATGACAAAAGTCCTGTTTCTCCAAGGTCCACCGTCCGTGTTCTGGCGCGAGCTGGCGAACGCGTTCGAAGCGCAGGGGATCGGTACGAAGCGTGTGAACTTCTCGTTCGGAGACCAGGCCTACTGGCGAAAGTCCGGAGCGATCAACTATCGCGGAACGCTGAGGGCTTGGCCACGCTATCTGGCTGAACTCATCCGTCGCGAAGGCATCACCGACATTCTCTATTATGCCGACAGGCTGCCCTACCATCGCTTTGCCGGACGCGTTGCACGTCGGTTGGGCATTCAGTGTCATGCCGTCGAGTTCGGCTATCTTCGGCCGGACTGGATCACGCTCGAACGCAATGGCATGGGCCGCTTCTCGCACTTCCCCAACGATCCGAACGTGATTCGCAAGGTTGCCGAGCAGGTTCCCGAACCGGATCTCAAGGCGCGCTACGGCCACACGTTCGGACAGGAGGCGACAAACGAGGTCATCTATAATCTCCTGGCATATTTCGGCCGCCCGATGTTCCCGTTCTACCGCTCGGACAAGTACTACGATCCGCTGTTCGACTATCTGTCGTGGCTGCCGCGCATGTTCCGTTCGCGCCACGATCTGCCAGAGGGATTTTTCGACGGCGAAACCGGCAAGAATTACCTCCTGGCGCTGCAATTGCAGAGCGACTACCAGATCCGAGCAAACTCTCCTTATCGGCATCTCTCTCAGATGATCGATCAGGTCATCCACTCGTTCTCGAGACATGCTCCCGAAAGCGCGCGGTTGATCGTAAAGCAGCATCCGCTCGACAACGATCTCGAGGGCTGGCGCAAGATCGTGTCGAAGATTGCCGCCCGCTACCGCGTCTCGAACCGGGTCGTGTTTATCGAAAGAGGTGATCTCGGAGCGATCCTTCGCCATTCGCACGGGACGATCGTTGCCAACTCCACGACGGCGATGCACAGCCTGAGAGCCGGTCTTCCGACGATTGCGCTCGGTGCGGCAGTTTACGACATGCCCGGGTTGACCCATCAGGGCGGGATCGACTCGTTCTGGTCTAACCCCGAGCCGCTTGACGCGAACCTGCTGCGCGCCTTCATCAAGGCATTGGCCGGCACGGTACAGATCAAGGGCAATTTCTATCACGAAGAGGGCCGCGCGCTCGCGATCGAATCGATCATTACCCGCGTCCGCGACCGCACCGTCAACGAACCTGGTGCCTTCGTCGAAAAACCGCCGCGTCTGGCATGGCAACGGCTTCCTCTGCCAACAGAGAGGCGCGTGCCGGCGACCGGGACGGCGACGGGCGCCGTCGAGCTTTCAACGCGCGATCTTCTCCTAGGGAAGCCGGATCAAGTCTTGTCCCCGGTCTCGGCAATAGATCTCGGCGACAACGTCGGCGGCAAATTCAGATAGCCTGGCAAAGTTCGAAAAACACTCTTGCCAAGTCCGGCGCAGCGTCTTAAAGGGAGCGCCTAGCCGGTGACGGAGAGGATCTTGATGGTCCGTCAGTCTTCGGTTTGAAGGGGTATAGCTCAGTTGGTAGAGCGGCGGTCTCCAAAACCGCAGGTCGTCGGTTCAAGCCCGGCTGCCCCTGCCAGCCTTCGCACAACACATAGCTTGCGACTGTAATTGATAGGCGCTGAGCGGTTGTTGTCCAAAGTTGGGAATTTCATGTAGGCACCTTTTTCCTCTTGTTTAACGGGAAATGGGTGTTTATGTAGGGAACAACAGACACGCGGTGCGTGGGGCTGAACGATATCGGCTTTACGTGCCGTAATTGCGTGGGCAATCGATGGCATCCAAAACCAATCCGGCAACGTTCTTCAAGCAGGTTCGTTCCGAAGCGTCTAAAATCACTTGGCCATCCCGCCGTGAAACCACGATCTCGACGATCATGGTTCTGGTCATGGTCGTGGTTGCGGCGCTGTTTTTCTTCGCTGCGGACCAGCTTATTGGCTGGTTGCTCGGCTTCGTGCTGAACGTCAGCGTTTGATCCTGGAGTATTAAGATGGCGGCCCGCTGGTACATCGTCCACGCATATTCGAACTTTGAGAAAAAGGTCGCTGAGGACATCGAGAACAAGGCTCGCCAGAAGGGGCTTGAGCATTTGTTCGAACAGATCCTCGTTCCGACGGAAAAGGTTGTGGAAGTGCGTCGCGGCCGAAAGGTCGATAGCGAACGCAAGTTCTTCCCAGGCTACGTCATGGTTCGTGCGAACCTAACGGACGAAGCCTACCATCTGATCAAGAACACGCCGAAGGTTACCGGCTTCCTTGGTTCCGACAACAAGCCTGTTCCGATCCCTGACTCCGAAGCCGATCGTATCCTCGGTCAGGTTCAGGAAGGTGTCGAGCGGCCGAAGTCCTCGATCTCGTTCGAGGTTGGTGAACAGGTTCGTGTTTCCGATGGTCCGTTCGCGTCGTTCAACGGCGTTGTTCAGGATGTCGATGAAGAGCGTTCGCGCCTCAAGGTCGAAGTGTCGATCTTTGGCCGCGCCACTCCGGTGGAGCTCGAATACGCTCAGGTCGAGAAGGTCTGATTGTTTTTGAATATGGGCTGCCATTGAGTTGGCGGCCCTGTGCGGCGTTTGCCGCAACCCGCGTGGAAGGTGAGGGGTCTAGCCGGACCTCGATAAGCCGCACCACGCAACCGCAGCCGCCGGTCAATCCGGCATTTCGGACCAAGATATCGGTCCATAACGAAAGGCAGAGAAATGGCTAAGAAAGTAGCAGGCCAGCTCAAGCTTCAGGTCAAGGCAGGATCGGCTAACCCGTCCCCGCCAATCGGCCCGGCGCTTGGTCAGCGTGGCATCAACATCATGGAATTCTGCAAGGCGTTCAATGCCGCCACGCAGGAAATGGAAAAGGGTATGCCGATCCCGGTCGTCATCACCTACTACCAGGACAAGTCCTTCACCTTCGCGATGAAGCAGCCGCCGGTTACTTATTGGCTGAAGAAGGAAGCGAAGATCACTTCCGGTTCCAAGACCCCTGGCAAGGGTGGCAAGGCCGGTACCATCACCAAGGCTCAGGTCCGTGCGATCGCCGAAGGTAAGATGAAGGATCTCAACGCAGCCGACGTCGAAGGCGCAATGCTGATGGTTGAGGGCTCTGCCCGCTCCATGGGCCTGGAAGTGGTGGCTTAACATGGTAAAGCTCGCAAAGCGCATGAAGAAGATCCGCGAAGGCGTGGATCCGACAACGCTCATCGCTCTCACCGAAGCCATCTCGATGGTCAAGGAACGTGCGACGGCTAAGTTCGACGAAACCGTCGAAATCTCGATGAACCTCGGCGTTGACCCGCGTCACGCAGACCAGATGGTCCGCGGCGTTGTCAACCTGCCGAACGGCACCGGCCGTGACGTTCGCGTTGCTGTTTTCGCACGTGGCGCCAAGGCTGATGAAGCCAAGGCTGCTGGTGCAGACATTGTTGGCGCAGAAGACCTGCTGGAAATCGTTCAGGGCGGCAAGATCGACTTCGATCGTTGCATCGCAACTCCTGACATGATGCCGCTCGTCGGTCGTCTCGGTAAGGTTCTCGGCCCGCGTGGCATGATGCCGAACCCGAAGGTCGGTACTGTGACCATGGACGTTGCCGGAGCCGTCAAGGCTTCCAAGGGCGGCGCTGTCGAGTTCCGCGTCGAGAAGGCCGGTATCGTTCACGCCGGCATCGGCAAGGCTTCCTTCGATGCCAAGGCACTCGAAGAAAACATCCGTGCCTTTGCTGACGCCGTCATCAAGGCAAAGCCGGCTGGCGCCAAGGGCAACTACCTGAAGCGCGTCGCGATTTCGTCGACGATGGGCCCAGGCGTCAAGATCGAGCCTTCGTCGGTCACAGCCGCTTAATGAATTGCCGGAGCCCCAGGGCTCCGGCTGCATGAATTCCCTCTCCCTTCGGGGAGCGGGAATTTCCGGAGAAATCCGGAATTCCTGTCCGAGATTGCAGGTGGTTTTCCCTTAATCACTTGGCCTGCATGAGACGGGTAAGAACGCAGATTTTCGGCGCTCCGGCGTTGTCAATTCGGTTCGAGCCTTGTGTGCCTTAAGCCTGAAGCCTTCGTGGCGACAGAGCGGGGGGACAGGATCCTCAACCGCCACGGACGGTCCGTCAAACGATCGTTCGAGGCAAAGGCAAACCCGGTAGGGCCTGCAGGATTGCGGTCCTATCAACTGGAGACAGACAGTGGAAAGAGCGGAAAAACGCGAATTCGTCACGGAGCTGAATGAAGTCTTCAAGGCTTCTGGTTCAGTTGTCGTGGCCCACTATGCTGGTGTCACAGTTGCGCAGATGAACGACTTCCGTTCAAAAATGCGTGCTGCTGGCGGCACCGTCAAAGTCGCGAAGAACCGCCTGGCCAAGATCGCTCTTCAGGGTACGGAAGCAGAAGGGATCTCCGATCTCTTCACCGGTCAGACACTCATTGCCTACAGCAATGACCCGATCACTGCTCCCAAAGTCGTCGTGGATTTCGCCAAGACCAACGACAAGATCGTTGTCCTCGGTGGAGCCATGGGAACAACCACGCTCAACGCAGAAGCAGTCAAGTCGCTTGCGACCCTGCCTTCGCTGGACGAGCTTCGTGGCAAGCTGCTGGGCCTCTTGAACGCCCCGGCTACCCGCATTGCAACGGTTGTATCCGCACCAGCAGCTCAGCTTGCTCGCGTGTTTGCGGCTTACTCAAAGAAGGACGAAGCCGCGTAAGGCGGTTTTTCGCTGTTCAAAACCAAGTTCGAACCGAATATAAGGAACTGATAAAATGGCTGATCTCGCAAAGATCGTTGAAGACCTGTCCGCCCTGACCGTTCTGGAAGCTGCTGAGCTTTCCAAGATGCTCGAAGAAAAGTGGGGCGTTTCGGCTGCTGCTCCTGTCGCAGCTGCTGCTGCTGGCGGCGGTGCTGCTGCTGTCGTTGAAGAAGAAAAGACCGAATTCGACGTTATCCTCGTTGAAGCCGGCGCTAACAAGATCAACGTCATCAAGGAAGTCCGCGCAATCACAGGTCTCGGCCTGAAGGAAGCTAAGGACCTCGTCGAAGGCGCTCCTAAGGCTGTCAAGGAAGCCGTTTCCAAGGCTGAAGCTGCAGACCTCAAGAAGAAGCTTGAAGACGCAGGCGCCAAGGTCGACGTCAAGTAATATCGGAATACGGTGGGGGAGATCAGTCTCCCCCGCTTTCTTCCTCCGAAACTATTACCCAGGGATCGTGAAAACGGCCCCTGGGTAATGGGTTCTCAAGAGGATGGTCCTGAACCGAACCGAGAAGGCAATCCGGCCTTTCGCTTTCGGGAAGTAGGACGAGTTTGAGAATACCATGTTCGACGGGATCGACTGGCCAGCGAACCCCGTCCGTTGCAGGCCCGGATGCAATTTTGAAGGAGCGACGATGGCTCAGACCCTTTCATTTAACGGTCGCAGGCGCGTACGCAAGTTTTTTGGGAAAATCCCCGAAGTCACAGAAATGCCGAACCTTATCGAGGTTCAGAAGGCGTCTTACGATCAGTTTCTGATGGTTGAAGAGCCGAAGGGTGGTCGTCCGGACGAAGGTTTGAACTCCGTGTTCAGGTCTGTCTTCCCGATCAGCGATTTCTCCGGCGCTTCCATGCTCGAATTCGTGTCCTACGAATTCGAACCGCCGAAGTTCGACGTCGAAGAATGCCGTCAGCGCGATCTGACCTACGCAGCGCCTCTCAAGGTGACGCTGCGTCTCATCGTGTTTGATATCGACGAGGATACGGGCGCGAAGTCCATCAAGGACATCAAGGAACAGTCCGTCTACATGGGCGACATGCCGCTCATGACCGACAACGGCACGTTCATCGTGAACGGTACCGAACGCGTCATCGTGTCTCAGATGCACCGTTCGCCAGGCGTGTTCTTCGACCACGACAAGGGCAAGAGCCACTCGTCCGGCAAGCTGCTTTTCGCTGCTCGCGTCATTCCGTATCGCGGTTCCTGGCTCGACATCGAATTCGACGCCAAGGATATCGTCTACGCGCGTATCGACCGTCGCCGCAAGATCCCCGTCTCGTCGCTGCTGATGGCACTCGGCATGGACGGCGAAGAAATCCTGTCGACGTTCTATACGAAGTCCAACTATGTTCGCGACGGCGAAGGCTGGCGCATTCCGTTCAACGCCGAAACCCTCAAGGGTGCCAAGGCGCTTTCGGAAATGGTTGACGCCGATACGGGCGAAGTCGTTGTGGAATCCGGCAAGAAGCTGACCCCGCGTCTGCTTCGTTCGCTGACCGAGAAGGGCCTCAAGGCCATCAAGGCAACGAATGACGACCTCTACGGCAACTATCTGGCCGAAGACATCGTCAACTACTCGACGGGTGAGATCTATCTCGAAGCCGGCGACGAAATCGACGAGAAGACCCTCAAGGTCATCCTCGACCACGGTTTCGACGAGATCCCGGTTCTCGGCATCGACCACATCAATGTTGGCGCCTACATCCGCAACACGCTGGCCGCAGACAAGAACGAGCATCGTCAGGATGCACTGTTCGACATCTACCGCGTCATGCGTCCGGGCGAGCCGCCGACGATGGACTCGGCCGAAGCCATGTTCAATTCGCTGTTCTTCGATTCGGAGCGTTACGATCTCTCCGCCGTCGGCCGCGTGAAAATGAACATGCGTCTCGACGTCGACGCTCCAGACACGATGCGCGTTCTGCGCAAGGACGATATCCTGGCCGTGGTCCGGATGCTCGTCGAACTGCGTGACGGCAAGGGCGAAATCGACGACATCGACAACCTCGGCAACCGCCGTGTTCGTTCCGTCGGCGAACTGATGGAAAATCAGTACCGTCTCGGTCTGCTCCGCATGGAGCGCGCCATCAAGGAACGCATGTCGTCGATCGAGATCGACACCGTCATGCCGCAGGACCTGATCAATGCGAAGCCGGCTGCTGCCGCGGTTCGCGAATTCTTCGGTTCCTCGCAGCTGTCGCAGTTCATGGACCAGGTGAACCCGCTTTCGGAAATCACCCACAAGCGTCGTCTTTCGGCACTTGGCCCGGGTGGTTTGACCCGCGAGCGCGCAGGCTTCGAAGTCCGCGACGTTCATCCGACCCACTACGGCCGTATTTGCCCGATCGAAACGCCGGAAGGCCCGAACATCGGTCTGATCAACTCGCTTGCAACCTTTGCCCGCGTTAACAAGTACGGCTTCATCGAAAGCCCGTACCGCAAGATCATCGATGGCAAGGTCACGAAGGACGTCGTCTATCTCTCCGCTATGGAAGAGGCGAAGTACTACGTTGCGCAGGCGAACTCGGAACTCACCTCCGAAGGCACCTTCGTTGAAGAGTTCGTGGTCTGCCGCCATTCCGGCGAAGTCATGCTGTCCCCGCGCGACACCGTCAACCTGATGGACGTTTCGCCAAAGCAGCTCGTCTCCGTCGCAGCGGCTCTGATCCCGTTCCTCGAAAACGACGACGCCAACCGCGCCCTCATGGGTTCCAACATGCAGCGTCAGGCGGTTCCGTTGGTTCGCGCCGAAGCGCCGTTCGTCGGCACCGGCATGGAGCCTGTGGTTGCGCGTGACTCCGGCGCGGCGATTGCTGCCCGCCGTAGCGGTGTTGTGGACCAGGTGGATGCGACCCGTATCGTTATCCGTGCAACGGAAGACCTCGAATCCGGCAAGTCCGGCGTCGATATCTACCGCCTGCAGAAGTTCCAGCGCTCCAACCAGAACACCTGCGTCAACCAGCGGCCGCTGGTCGCCGTCGGCGATATTCTGAACAAGGGCGACATCATCGCTGACGGTCCTTCGACCGACCTCGGTGACCTGGCTCTTGGCCGCAACGCGCTCGTCGCGTTCATGCCTTGGAACGGCTACAACTACGAAGACTCGATCCTCATGTCCGAGCGCATCGTGTCTGACGACGTGTTTACCTCCATCCACATCGAAGAATTCGAAGTGATGGCGCGTGACACGAAGCTTGGTCCTGAAGAAATCACGCGCGACATTCCGAACGTATCGGAAGAAGCGCTGAAGAACCTCGACGAAGCCGGCATCGTCTATATCGGCGCCGAAGTTCAGCCGGGCGACATCCTTGTCGGCAAGATCACACCGAAGGGCGAAAGCCCGATGACGCCTGAAGAAAAGCTTCTTCGCGCCATCTTCGGTGAAAAGGCTTCCGACGTTCGCGACACGTCCATGCGCATGCCTCCGGGCACGTTCGGGACCGTCGTCGAAGTTCGCGTCTTCAACCGTCACGGCGTCGAAAAGGACGAACGTGCGATGGCGATCGAACGCGAGGAAATTGAACGCCTCGCCAAGGACCGCGACGACGAACAAGCGATCCTCGACCGTAACGTCTACGGCCGTCTGATCGAGATGCTCCGTGGTCAGGCGTCTGTCGCCGGTCCGAAGGGCTTCAAGAAGGGCGTCGAGCTCTCCAACGCCGTCGTCTCCGAATATCCCCGCTCCCAGTGGTGGATGTTCGCGGTCGAAGACGAAAAGGTCCAGGGCGAGATCGAAGCACTGCGTGGTCAGTACGACGAGTCGAAGTCGCTGCTCGAGCATCGCTTCATGGACAAGGTCGAAAAGGTCCAGCGCGGCGACGAAATGCCTCCGGGCGTCATGAAGATGGTCAAGGTCTTTGTCGCTGTGAAGCGCAAGATCCAGCCGGGCGACAAGATGGCCGGCCGTCACGGTAACAAGGGCGTTGTTTCGCGTATCGTGCCTGTCGAAGACATGCCGTTCCTCGAAGACGGTACCCACGTCGACATCTGCTTGAACCCGCTGGGCGTGCCTTCGCGCATGAACGTCGGTCAGATCCTCGAAACCCACCTTGCCTGGGCTTGCGCCGGCATGGGTAAGAAGATCGGCGAGCTCCTCGACGAATACCGCAAGACCATGGACATCGGCGAGCTGAAGACAGTTCTGACCGACGTGTATGCCAGTGAGGCCAAGAACGAAGTCGTCGACTTCGACGATGATTCGCTGGTCAGACTTGCCGAACAGTCCCGCAAGGGCGTCTCCATCGCAACGCCGGTTTTCGACGGTGCGCATGAACCAGACGTTGCTTCGATGCTGAAGAAGGCCGGTCTGCACGAAAGCGGTCAGTCGACCCTGTACGACGGTCGTACCGGTGAAGCCTTCGACCGTCAGGTGACTGTCGGCTACATGTACATGATCAAGCTGAACCACCTTGTGGACGACAAGATCCACGCGCGTTCGATTGGTCCGTACTCGCTCGTCACCCAGCAGCCGCTCGGTGGTAAGGCTCAGTTCGGTGGTCAGCGCTTCGGGGAAATGGAAGTCTGGGCTCTGGAAGCTTACGGCGCTGCCTACACCCTGCAGGAAATGCTGACGGTGAAGTCGGACGACGTGGCAGGTCGTACCAAGGTCTACGAGGCGATCGTC
Source organism: Rhizobium sp. Leaf321 (assembly GCF_001423215.1). Lineage (NCBI taxonomy): Bacteria > Pseudomonadati > Pseudomonadota > Alphaproteobacteria > Hyphomicrobiales > Rhizobiaceae > Rhizobium > Rhizobium sp. Leaf321. Next base: position 11,036 of record NZ_LMOF01000007.1, read on the forward strand.
CGAGGCGACGACACGTTCGAGGCAGGCATTCCGGAGAGCTTCAACGTTCTCGTCAAGGAAATGCGCTCGCTGGGTCTGTCGGTCGAACTGGAAAATTCCAAGCTCGATACGGCTGACGCACTGCCCGACGCGGCTGAATAAAATTTGACAAGGGGCGTGCGGGGGCAACCGCGCACGCCATTCCCTCCGCCGGTGGAGTTTGCATCGGGTGAGGGGAGTTTTGCCGCATTCTGCGGTTATTGTCATTTATGGATCGAGGATCGGCATCCCGGGAATTTGCCGGTACCGCGACCCGACTGAGGGCGTTACGCCCCATCAAGGAGACAGGCATGAACCAAGAGGTCATGAACCTTTTCAACCCGACAGTGCCCGCACAGCACTTCGATTCGATCCGGATCTCGATTGCGAGCCCGGAAAAGATCCTGTCGTGGTCCTACGGCGAGATCAAGAAGCCGGAAACGATCAACTATCGTACGTTCAAGCCTGAACGCGATGGTCTTTTCTGCGCGCGCATTTTCGGACCTATCAAGGACTACGAATGCCTGTGCGGCAAGTACAAGCGCATGAAGTACAAGGGCATCATCTGCGAAAAGTGCGGCGTTGAAGTCACGCTGTCGCGCGTTCGCCGCGAGCGCATGGGCCATATCGAACTTGCTGCGCCTGTTGCCCACATCTGGTTCCTGAAGTCGTTGCCTTCGCGTATCTCGACACTGCTCGACATGACGCTGAAGGATGTCGAACGCGTTCTCTACTTCGAGAACTACATCGTAACCGAGCCTGGCCTGACGTCGCTGAAGGAAAATCAGCTTCTGTCGGAAGAGGAATACATGATCGCCATCGACGAGTTCGGTGAAGATCAGTTCACGGCGATGATCGGTGCTGAAGCCATCTACGAGATGCTGGCGTCGATGAACCTCGAAAAGATCGCCGGCGACCTTCGCACGGACCTTGCTGAGACCACCTCGGATCTCAAGCAGAAGAAGCTGATGAAGCGCCTGAAGATCGTCGAGAACTTCATGGAATCCGGCAACCGCCCGGAATGGATGATCATGAAGGTCGTTCCGGTCATCCCGCCGGATCTGCGCCCGCTGGTTCCGCTCGATGGCGGCCGTTTTGCGACGTCCGACCTTAACGATCTGTACCGCCGCGTCATCAACCGTAACAACCGTCTGAAGCGCCTGATCGAACTGCGCGCTCCCGGCATCATCATCCGCAACGAAAAGCGCATGCTGCAGGAATCTGTGGACGCGCTGTTCGACAACGGCCGTCGTGGCCGCGTCATCACCGGTGCCAACAAGCGTCCGCTGAAGTCGCTGTCCGACATGCTCAAGGGCAAGCAGGGCCGCTTCCGCCAGAACCTCCTCGGCAAGCGCGTCGACTATTCCGGTCGTTCGGTCATCGTGACCGGTCCGGAACTGAAGCTGCACCAGTGCGGCCTGCCGAAGAAGATGGCGCTCGAGCTGTTCAAGCCGTTCATCTACGCCCGTCTCGACGCCAAGGGTTATTCCTCGACCGTCAAGCAGGCGAAGAAGCTGGTTGAAAAGGAAAAGCCAGAAGTTTGGGATATCCTCGACGAGGTCATCCGCGAGCATCCGGTTCTTCTGAACCGCGCACCGACGCTGCACCGTCTGGGCATCCAGGCTTTCGAACCGATCCTGGTTGAAGGCAAGGCGATCCAGCTGCATCCGCTCGTCTGCACGGCCTTCAACGCCGACTTCGACGGTGACCAGATGGCTGTTCACGTGCCGCTCTCGCTGGAAGCCCAGCTTGAAGCCCGCGTGCTCATGATGTCGACGAACAACATTCTGCACCCGGCAAACGGCGCGCCGATCATCGTTCCTTCACAGGACATGGTTCTCGGCCTGTACTACCTGTCGATCCTCAATCAGAACGAGCCGGGCGAAGGCATGGTCTTCTCGGACATGGGCGAACTGCACCATGCTCTGGAAAACAAGGTCGTCACCCTGCACGCCAAGATTCGCGGTCGTTTCAAGACGGTCGACGAGGACGGCAAGCCGGTTTCCAAGATCTATGAAACGACACCTGGTCGTATGATCATCGGCGAACTTCTGCCGAAGAACTTCAAGGTGCCGTACGAGACCTGCAACCAGGAAATGACCAAGAAGAACATCTCCAAGATGATCGACACGGTCTACCGTCACTGCGGTCAGAAGGACACGGTCATTTTCTGCGACCGTATCATGCAGCTCGGCTTCACCCACGCGTGCAAGGCTGGCATTTCGTTCGGTAAGGACGACATGATCATCCCGGACTCGAAGGTGAAGATCGTCGGTGATACCGAAGCCCTCGTGAAGGAATACGAACAGCAGTACAACGACGGCCTGATCACTCAGGGCGAGAAGTACAACAAGGTCGTAGACGCCTGGGGCAAGGCCACCGAGAAGGTCGCCGAAGACATGATGGCCCGCATTAAGGCTGTCGAATTCGACGCAGAGACCGGTCGCCAGAAGCCGATGAACGCGATCTACATGATGTCCCACTCCGGCGCCCGTGGTTCACCGAACCAGATGCGTCAGCTGGGCGGCATGCGCGGCCTGATGGCGAAGCCGTCGGGTGAGATTATCGAGACCCCGATCATCTCGAACTTCAAAGAAGGCCTGACCGTTAACGAGTACTTCAACTCGACCCACGGTGCCCGTAAGGGCCTCGCAGACACCGCCTTGAAGACGGCGAACTCCGGTTACCTGACCCGTCGTCTCGTCGACGTGGCCCAGGACTGCATCGTCAACATGGTCGATTGCGGCACCGAGAGCGGTCTCACCATGACCGCCATCGTTGACGCCGGTCAGGTCGTTGCGTCCATTGGTACCCGCGTTCTCGGTCGTACGGCCCTCGACGACATCGATCATCCGGTCACGGGTGAGCGCATCGTCGATGCTGGTCGCATGATCCTTGAGCCCGATGTCATCGAGATCGAAAAGGCTGGCATTCAGTCGATCCGTATCCGCTCTGCACTGACCTGCGAAGTTCAGACAGGCGTATGCTCGATCTGCTACGGCCGTGACCTTGCGCGCGGTACCCCGGTCAACATGGGTGAGGCTGTCGGCGTTATCGCTGCTCAGTCGATCGGTGAGCCTGGTACCCAGCTGACCATGCGTACGTTCCACTTGGGCGGTACGGCAAACGTGGTCGACTCGTCGTTCCTGGAAGCGTCCTATGAGGGCACGATCCTCATCAAGAACCGCAACATGCTGCGGAACTCGGAAAACGTTCTCGTCGCAATGGGCCGCAACATGTCGGTTACCATTCTCGACGAGCGTGGTGTCGAGCGTTCCTCGCAGCGCGTTGCTTACGGTTCGAAGCTGCATGTCGATGACGGCGACAAGGTTCGTCGTGGTCAGCGTCTTGCAGAATGGGACCCCTACACACGTCCGATGATGACGGAAGTGGCCGGTACGGTGTTCTTCGAGGACATGGTCGACTCGATTTCGGTCTCGGAATCGACCGACGAATCCACGGGTATCACCAAGCGTCAGGTTATCGACTGGCGTTCGACCCCGCGCGGTATCGATCTGAAGCCTGCAATCGTCATCAAGGACGCTTCGGGTGCGATCATGAAGCTGTCGCGTGGCGGTGACGCCCGCTTCAACCTCAACGTCGATGCCATCCTGTCCGTAGAACCGGGCAGCAAGGTATCGCAGGGCGATGTTCTGGCGCGTATCCCGATGGAAAGCGCCAAGACCAAGGACATCACCGGTGGTCTGCCACGCGTTGCCGAACTGTTCGAAGCTCGTCGTCCGAAGGACCACGCCATCATCGCTGAGATCGATGGTACGATCCGCCTCGGCCGCGACTACAAGAACAAGCGTCGCGTCCAGATCGAGCCTGCCGAAGACGGTGTCGAAGCAGTCGAATACCTGATCCCGAAGGGCAAGCCCTTCCACCTTCAGGAAGGCGACTACATCGAAAAGGGCGACTACATCCTCGACGGCAATCCTGCGCCGCACGACATCCTGGCGATCAAGGGCGTGGAAGCACTCGCTTCCTACCTGGTCAACGAAATCCAGGAAGTCTACCGTCTGCAGGGCGTTGTGATCAACGACAAGCACATCGAAGTGATTGTTCGTCAGATGCTTCAGAAGGTCGAGATCACCGATAGCGGCGACAGCCAGTATATCGTCGGTGACAATGTCGACCGGATCGAACTTGACGATGCCAACGACCGTCTCATCGAGGAAGGCAAGAAGCCTGCCTTCGGCGACCCGGTACTCCTCGGCATCACCAAGGCATCGCTGCAGACGCCGTCCTTCATCTCGGCTGCATCCTTCCAGGAAACCACCAAGGTTCTCACGGAAGCTGCAATCGCCGGCAAGACGGATACGCTGCAGGGTCTGAAGGAAAACGTCATCGTCGGCCGTCTCATCCCGGCTGGTACTGGCGGCACCATGACGCAGATCCGCCGCATCGCCACTTCGCGCGACGACCTCATCCTCGAGGAACGCAAGAAGGGCTCAGGCGCTGGCTCGGCTACGCCGATGCTGCAGAACATGAACCCGGAAAAGACTCCGGCCGAATAAGGCTGCGAGGGTAGGGCGCCCGGAAACGGGCGCTCTCTTTTCAGGAACGCACGACAAAAAAACGCCCGGAGCGATCCGGGCGTTTTCTTTTATCTAAATTCAGAAACAGGTTAGTCGAAGCGGATGATCGCGACTTCGCCTTCGAGCGCACCCTGATAGGCGGATGCATGCGGCTCTTCCGGCGGCTCGTCGGTCAGGACGCCGATCTGATCGAGGTCGGCCTCCAGGAAGCCTTCTTCGGTCAGCGCGTTCAGCGCCTCGCGTACGGCGGAGTCATCGTCGGGTGCGCGCAGAATGACATGCATCTCGATGCCTTCGCCGCCCTTGGTCTCGTAAGCCTTGCCGATAATGATGAAAATCATCGGGTCATCGAGCGTGTTGTCGTTATCGGCGGGGTTTGCCATGTGCAATCTCCAGGTAAAGGGGCTGACGCTTCATTGTCATCAAGAGGCAAGAGCGAGGAATGTTCCAAAACCTCCTTTATTGCCATATTCAGTGATTCCCAAACGGAAATGCCGGGGTCGAACTTTAATGTTTTGGGGCGGCTTTTCAGGCGATCGAAAACCCCGGTAAACAAGGCTTTCCGCCATTATTTTCGGGCCAGCTCTTGACGCAGAAGGGTTAAGTCAGTAAACGCCGCGGCATCGGACACCATGTGAGACATGTGCGTCTGGAGAGTCTTTCTCCGGAGTTCGCCTCAAACAGGTTTCCAAAAAACGCACGTTGACTACAAGAATGCTGCACGCACGACGCGTTTTCAATGCGTCCTCTGCCTTATGTGGTCCATCCGGATACGGATCGGGCCACGTTTCGTGCATGAGGAGATGTGTGTGTCGCCGCCGGAAACGGCATCCGAATGGTCCCGAAAGGGGCTTGAAAGAAGATTTTGCAAGGGATGGGTATATGCCTACCGTAAACCAGCTGATCCGTAAGCCACGCCAGGCACAGGTAAAGCGCAACAAGGTTCCTGCTCTGCAGGAAAACCCGCAGAAGCGCGGCGTTTGCACCCGCGTTTATACGACGACCCCGAAGAAGCCTAACTCGGCTCTGCGTAAGGTTGCCAAGATTCGCCTCACCAATGGCTTCGAAGTCATCGGCTACATTCCGGGTGAAGGTCACAACCTGCAGGAACACTCTGTCGTCATGATCCGTGGCGGCCGCGTAAAGGACTTGCCAGGCGTTCGTTACCACGTCATCCGCGGCGTTCTCGACACCCAGGGCGTCAAGAACCGTAAGCAGCGCCGTTCGAAGTATGGTGCGAAGCGTCCGAAGTAATCCTTCGGATTTCCAATTTTCCGGCGCTGCGCGAGGTTCTCCGCGTGATAAAGCGTCTAAACCGTTTGAGAGACGAGTAATATGTCCCGACGCCATAGTGCAGAAAAGCGTGAGATCAATCCGGACCCTAAGTTCGGCGATTTGATCGTCACCAAGTTCATGAATGCCATCATGCTTCACGGCAAGAAGTCTGTCGCCGAAAGCATTGTCTACGGTGCGTTTGACTCCGTGCAGGGCAAGGCCAAGTCCGATCCGCTCGGCATCTTCCACACAGCCCTCGACAACGTCGCTCCGCACGTCGAAGTCCGTTCGCGTCGCGTTGGTGGTGCAACCTACCAGGTCCCGGTCGACGTTCGCCCGGAGCGCCGTCAGGCTCTCGCCATCCGCTGGCTGATTGCTGCTGCCCGCAAGCGTAACGAAACCACCATGATCGATCGCCTCTCGGGCGAACTCATGGATGCTTCGAACAACCGTGGCAGCGCCGTCAAGAAGCGTGAAGACACCCACAAGATGGCGGACGCAAACCGCGCATTCTCGCATTACCGTTGGTAATCTTCACCCGATCGAGTTTCGAAAGGCAGTCCTATGGCTCGCGAATATAAAATCGAAGACTACCGCAACTTTGGTATCATGGCGCATATCGACGCCGGCAAGACCACGACCACAGAGCGGATTCTTTACTACACGGGCAAGTCGCACAAGATCGGCGAAGTTCATGATGGCGCAGCCACCATGGACTGGATGGAGCAGGAGCAGGAGCGTGGGATCACCATCACCTCCGCTGCGACCACGACCTTCTGGAAGGGCCGTGACGGCAAGATGCGCCGCTTCAACATCATCGACACTCCCGGCCACGTCGACTTCACCATTGAAGTCGAACGTTCGCTGCGCGTGCTCGACGGTGCGATCGCTCTTCTCGACGCAAACGCCGGCGTAGAGCCGCAGACGGAAACCGTCTGGCGTCAGGCCGAGAAGTACCATGTCCCGCGGATGATCTTCTGCAACAAGATGGACAAGACCGGCGCTGACTTCTACCGCTCGGTAGAAATGATCAAAACCCGTCTCGGTGCCATCGCTGTTGTCATGCAGCTCCCGATCGGTGCAGAAACCGAGTTCAAGGGCGTCATCGATCTGATCGAGATGAATGCCCTGATCTGGCGCGACGAGTCGCTCGGCGCTGCCTGGGACGTCGTCGAGATTCCTGACGACATGAAGGAAAAGGCTGCCGAATACCGCGAGAAGATGATCGAACAGGTCGTCGATATCGATGAAGAAGCCATGGAAAACTACTTGAACGGCATCATGCCGGACAATGACAAGATCCGTGCGCTGGTTCGTCGTGGTACCATCGACGTCAAGTTCCATCCGATGTTCTGCGGCACGGCCTTCAAGAACAAGGGCGTTCAGCCTTTGCTCGACGCCGTTGTCGAATATCTGCCTTCGCCGCTCGACATCCCGTCCATCAATGGTATCGACGTCAAGACCGAAGCCGAAATCGCCCGTCATCCGTCGGATGATGAGCCGCTTTCGATGCTTGCGTTCAAGATCATGAACGACCCCTTCGTTGGTTCGCTCACCTTCGCCCGTATCTATTCCGGCAAGCTCACCAAGGGCACGGCCGTCATGAACACGGTCAAGGAAAAGCGCGAGCGCGTCGGCCGCATGCTGCAGATGCATTCCAACTCCCGTGAAGACATCGAAGAAGCCTTTGCAGGCGACATCGTTGCTCTCGCAGGTCTCAAGGAAACCACGACCGGCGACACCCTGTGTGATCCGCTGCACCCGGTTATCCTCGAGCGCATGGAATTCCCTGAGCCGGTCATCCAGATCGCGATCGAACCGAAGACCAAGGGCGACCAGGAAAAGATGGGCCTCGCGCTCAACCGCCTGGCTGCTGAAGATCCTTCGTTCCGCGTCAAGACGGATGAAGAGTCTGGTCAGACGATCATCGCCGGCATGGGCGAACTGCATCTCGACATCCTCGTCGACCGCATGCGCCGTGAATTCAAGGTAGAAGCTACTGTCGGCGCGCCGCAGGTTGCCTACCGCGAAACCATCACACGCACGCACGAAGAAGATTACACGCACAAGAAGCAGTCCGGTGGTACCGGTCAGTTCGCGCGCGTCAAGATCGTCTTCGAACCGAACCCGGATGGCGACGAATTCAAGTTCGAATCCAAGATCGTTGGTGGTTCCATTCCGAAGGAATACATCCCCGGCGTTCAGAAGGGTATCGAAAGCGTTCTGTCTTCGGGTCCGCTCGCGGGCTTCCCGATGCTCGGCGTCAAGGCAACCCTGATGGATGGCGCCTTCCACGACGTCGACTCCTCGGTCCTCGCGTTCGAAATCGCATCGCGTGCTTGCTTCCGTGAAGCGGCAAAGAAGGCTGGCGCACAGCTTCTCGAGCCGATGATGAAGGTCGAAGTTGTGACCCCGGAAGATTACGTCGGTGACGTGATCGGCGACTTGAACTCCCGTCGCGGCCAGATCCAGGGCCAGGAACAGCGCGGCATCGCGATCGTTATCAACGCTCACGTGCCACTCGCGAACATGTTCAAGTACGTCGACAACCTGCGCTCCATGTCGCAGGGCCGTGCACAGTATTCGATGACCTTCGATCACTACGCACCGGTTCCGTCGAACGTCGCGACCGAAATCCAGGCTAAGTATTCCGGTCAGAAGTAATCGGAATACCGATCCAAAATACGCCTCGGCCTCGTGCCGGGGCGACAACAAGAATTGGAGCCCTTGAGGGCTCACGCAAAATGGAGAGCCGGAAATGGCAAAGAGCAAGTTTGAGCGCAATAAGCCTCACGTCAACATTGGCACGATCGGTCACGT
>NZ_LMOF01000007.1:19773-20257 GCF_001423215.1 Rhizobium sp. Leaf321
TAAGAACATGATCACCGGTGCGGCGCAGATGGACGGCGCGATCCTGGTTTGCTCGGCTGCCGACGGCCCGATGCCACAGACCCGCGAGCACATCCTGCTTGCTCGTCAGGTTGGCGTTCCGGCGATCGTCGTGTTCCTCAACAAGGTTGACCAGGTCGACGACGAAGAGCTCCTCGAGCTCGTCGAACTGGAAGTTCGCGAACTTCTGTCGTCCTACGACTTCCCGGGCGACGACATTCCGATCGTAAAGGGTTCGGCTCTGGCCGCTCTTGAAGATTCGAACAAGAAGATCGGCGAAGACGCCGTTCGCGAACTGATGGCAGCTGTTGACGCCTACATTCCGACGCCTGAGCGTCCGATCGACCAGCCGTTCCTGCTGCCGATCGAAGACGTGTTCTCGATCTCGGGCCGTGGTACGGTTGTGACCGGTCGCGTCGAGCGTGGCATCGTCAAGGTTGGTGAAGAAGTCGAAATCGTCGGCATC
>NZ_LMOF01000007.1:20461-144454 GCF_001423215.1 Rhizobium sp. Leaf321
CAAATCAGAGGGCAGGGCGGGTTCTTCGGGGCCCGCCCGGTTCACTTTTTTTAAGCAAGTTGGCCCTGCTGACTTGCTTATGACATGAAAATGTAGCAAATGGCGCGCGAGCGCTATTTGCGCCTTGCTTCGTTTTATCGAGGCAGGCAATTGCCAAAGACATTAAGGTGGGCCTTCGGCCTGGAGACGAGAACGGACTGCCGCTGTTGGCGCACCCGTTCGATCTTTGACACTGGTGGTCCCGCCTTAGGATAACGAACAACTCGTGCTGTAACGTTGGCACGTGGAAACAAGAAACAAGGATAACGTCGAATGAACGGCCAAAATATCCGCATTCGCCTGAAGGCGTTCGATCACCGCATTCTCGACGCTTCGACGCGTGAGATCGTGTCGACGGCGAAGCGCACCGGCGCAAGCGTCCGGGGCCCCGTTCCGCTTCCGACTCGCATCGAGAAGTTTACGGTTAACCGGTCCCCCCACATCGACAAGAAAAGCCGCGAGCAGTTCGAGATGCGCACACACAAGCGCCTTCTCGATATCGTAGACCCGACACCACAGACCGTGGACGCGCTGATGAAGCTCGACCTCGCCGCAGGTGTCGATGTTGAGATCAAGCTCTGAGGCTTTTGTCTCGAGCTGAGTGAGAAGGATTGAACCGATGCGTTCGGGTGTAATTGCACAGAAAGTGGGAATGACCCGCGTCTATAACGACGCTGGTGAGCACATCCCGGTTACCGTTTTGCGGCTGGAGAGCTGCCAGGTCGTCGCACAGCGCACTGTTGAGAAGAATGGCTATGTTGCCGTTCAGCTCGGTGCTGGCGTCGCCAAGGTAAAGAACACCTCCAAGGCTATGCGTGGCAACTTCGCCATCGCTAATGTCGAGCCGAAGTCGAAGCTCGTTGAGTTTCGCGTTTCCGAAGAAAATCTGATCGACGTCGGCACTGAGCTGAAGGCCGATCATTTTGCTGCTGGTCAGCTGGTGGATGTCACCGGCACTTCGATCGGTAAGGGTTTTGCCGGTGCTATGAAGCGCCATAACTTCGGTGGTCTGCGGGCGACCCACGGTGTTTCCGTGTCGCACCGTTCGCACGGTTCGACTGGTAACAACCAGGATCCGGGCAAGGTCTGGAAGGGCAAGCGCATGGCTGGTCACATGGGCCAGACGCGTATCACCACGCAAAACCTCGAAATCGTCTCGACGGATGAAGACCGCGGACTGATCCTCGTCAAGGGTGCCGTTCCCGGCTCCAAGGGCGCCTGGATTGAAGTTCGCGACGCCGTCAAGTCGGCCGCGAAGTAAGGGAGCCAGCTATTATGGAATTCAACGTCAAGACCCTCGAGGGAAAAGACGCCGGCCAGGTTTCCCTGTCGGACGCGATTTTCGGCCTCGATCCACGCGAGGATATCCTCGCACGCATGGTGCGTTACCAGCTCGCTAAGAAGCAGCAGGGCACGCACAAGACCAAGAGCCGTTCCGAGATTGCTCGCACCGGTGCGAAGATGTTCAAGCAGAAGGGTACGGGCCGCGCTCGTCACCATTCGGCTCGCGCTCCGCAGTTCCGCGGCGGTGGTCGTGCACACGGCCCGGTCGTTCGCAGCCACGAGCATGATCTTCCTAAGAAGGTTCGCGCTCTTGCTCTGCGTCACGCTCTGTCTGCAAAGCTGAAGTCTGAAGATCTGATCGTCATCGACAACCTGGTTGCTTCTGAAGCAAAGACCAAGGCTCTCGTCGGTACGTTCGCATCGCTTGGCCTGACCAACGTGCTGTTCATCGGCGGTGCTGAGCTCGACAGCAACTTCAAGCTCGCAGCCCAGAACATCCCGAATGTGGACGTTCTGCCGGTCCAGGGCATCAATGTTTACGACATCCTGCGTCGCGGTAAGCTCGTGCTTTCCAAGGCTGCGGTTGAAGCCCTCGAGGAGCGTTTCAAGTGACCGACATTCGCCACTATGATGTGATCGTATCTCCTTCGATCACCGAAAAGTCGACACTGGTTTCCGAGTATAACCAGATCGTCTTCAACGTTGCCAAGACTGCTTCGAAGCCGGAAATCAAGGCTGCTGTGGAAGCTCTCTTCGGTGTGAAGGTCACTGCCGTCAATACGCTGGTCCGCAAGGGCAAGGTGAAGCGCTTCAAGGGCTTCATCGGCAAGCAGAAGGACGTCAAGAAGGCTGTCGTAACCCTGGCCGAAGGTCAGACGATCGACATCTCCACCGGTCTCTGAGGTAAAGAAAAATGGCACTGAAAAGCTATAATCCGACGACCCCGAGCCAGCGTCAGCTGGTTATCGTCGACCGTTCGGGCCTCTGGAAGGGCAAGCCCCTCAAGTCGCTGACTGAAGGTCTGTCCAAGAGCGGTGGTCGCAACAACAACGGTCGTATCACTGCCCGCTTCATCGGCGGTGGTCACAAGCGTACCTATCGCTTGGTCGACTTCAAGCGTCGCAAGTTCGATATTGAAGGCACGGTCGAGCGTCTGGAATACGACCCTAACCGTACCGCGTTCATCGCGCTCGTCACCTACACGGACGGCGAACAGGCCTACATCATCGCTCCGCAGCGTCTTGCTGCAGGCGACAAGGTCATCGCTTCCTCGAAGGCTGTCGACGTGAAGCCCGGCAACACCATGCCGCTGCAGTTCATCCCGGTTGGTTCGATCGTTCACAACGTCGAAATGAAGCCAGGCAAGGGCGGTCAGATTGCTCGCTCCGCCGGCACCTATGTGCAGCTCGTCGGCCGCGATGCCGGCATGGCGATCCTGCGCCTCAACTCTGGTGAACAGCGTCTCGTTCCGGGCTCCTGCCTGGCGTCGATCGGTGCTGTCTCCAACCCCGATCACGGCAACATCAACGACGGCAAGGCCGGTCGTACCGTATGGCGTGGCAAGCGTCCGCATAACCGCGGCGTTGTCATGAACCCGGTCGACCACCCGCACGGCGGTGGTGAAGGCCGTACCTCTGGTGGACGCCATCCGGTGTCCCCGTGGGGCAAGCCCACCAAGGGCAAGCGCACGCGTTCGAACAAGTCCACGGACAAGTTCATCATGCGCTCGCGCCACGTCAAGAAGTAAGAGAGGAAGTCGTTAAATGGCTCGTTCAGTTTGGAAAGGTCCGTTTGTTGACGGCTATCTTCTCAAGAAGGCTGAGAAGGTGCGCGAAGGCGGACGCAGTGAAGTGATCAAGATGTGGACCCGTCGGTCCACGATCTTGCCGCAGTTTGTCGGTTTGACGTTCGGCGTCTACAACGGCAACAAGCACGTGCCGGTCAGCGTCAACGAAGACATGGTCGGACACAAGTTTGGTGAATTCGCTCCCACCCGGACCTATTACGGTCACGGCGCGGACAAGAAGGCGAAGAGGAAGTAATCATGGCGAAGGCAAAGACCGAACGCCGGCTGAAGGACAACGAAGCACAGGCAGTCGCCCGTACGCTTCGCGTCAGCCCGCAGAAGCTAAACCTGGTTGCCGCCATGATCCGCGGCAAGAAGGTTGAACGCGCTCTGGCAGAACTCGAGTTCTCCCGCAAGCGCATCGCAGGCACGGTGAAGAAGACTCTCGAGTCCGCTATCGCCAACGCCGAAAACAACCATGACCTCGACGTCGACACGCTGATCGTAGCGGAAGCCTACGTCGGCAAGTCGATCACGATGAAGCGTTTCCACGCTCGCGGCCGTGGCCGTGCATCGCGGATCGAAAAGCCGTTCGCGCATCTGACGATCGTCGTTCGCGAAGTCGAGGAAAAAGGGGAGGCCGCATAATGGGTCAGAAAATCAATCCTATCGGTTTTCGCCTCGGCATCAACCGTACATGGGACAGCCGTTGGTTCGCCGACAACGCCGAATACGGCCAGCTGCTTCATGAAGACCTGAAGATCCGCGCATACCTGATGTCCGAGCTGAAGCAGGCCGGCATCGCCAAGGTGGTTATCGAGCGTCCGCACAAGAAGTGCCGCGTCACGATCCACTCGGCTCGCCCGGGTCTGATCATCGGCAAGAAGGGTGCGGACATCGAGAAGCTTCGCAAGAAGATCTCCACGATGACCAACTCCGAAACGCACCTCAACATCGTTGAAGTGCGCAAGCCGGAAGTCGACGCAACGCTCGTTGCTCAGTCGATCGCCCAGCAGCTCGAACGCCGCGTGGCTTTCCGCCGTGCGATGAAGCGTGCTGTTCAGTCTGCCATGCGTCTTGGCGCCGAAGGCATCAAGATCACTTGCGCCGGCCGTCTCGGTGGCGCGGAAATCGCTCGTACCGAATGGTACCGCGAAGGCCGCGTGCCGTTGCACACACTGCGCGCCGACATCGACTACGGTACGGCTGAAGCCGAAACCGCATTCGGTATCTGCGGCATCAAGGTCTGGATCTTCAAGGGCGAAATCCTTGAGCACGATCCGATGGCGTCGGAACGTCGCGCGCTGGAAGGCGATGCGCAGGGTCCGGCAAGCCGTGAGCGTGGCGATCGTGGCGACCGTCGCCGCGAACGTGAAAACGCTTGATTAGCGCTGGCGAAAGATAAGCTCGGAGAAGTAATAAAATGTTGCAGCCAAAGCGTACCAAGTTCCGCAAGCAGTTCAAGGGCCGCATCAAGGGCGTTGCCAAGGGTGGCTTCGACCTCGCATTCGGCGAATTCGGTTTGAAGGCTCAGGAACCTAACCGTGTCAACGCACGTGAGATCGAAGCGGCCCGCCGCGCGATCACACGTTACATGAAGCGTGCGGGTCGTGTATGGATCCGCGTATTCCCAGACGTACCGGTCACGGCAAAGCCGACCGAAGTGCGTATGGGTAAGGGTAAGGGTTCTGTTGAATACTGGGCTTGCAAGGTCAAGCCTGGTCGTATCATGTTCGAGATCGACGGCGTTTCGGAAGAGATCGCGCGCGAGGCACTTCGCCTCGGGTCTGCCAAGCTCTCGGTCACGACGCGCTTCGTACAGCGCATCGCAGATTAAGGAGAAGGCACGATGAAAGCCGAAGACGTACGCGGTCTGACCGCCGACCAGCTCAAGGACAAGCTTGCTGACCTGAAGAAGGAGCAGTTCAACCTGCGCTTCCAGAAGGCCACCGGCCAGCTCGAGAAATCCTCGCGCATCACCGAGGTCCGCAAGGATATCGCTCGCGTGAAAACCATTGCCCGCCAGAAGGCGGCAGAAGCCAAGGCCTAAAGGAAGAATAATATGCCGAAACGCATTCTGCAGGGCGTAGTCGTTTCCGACAAGAACGAGAAGACCGTTGTTGTCCGCGTCGAGCGCCGCTTCGCTCACCCTTTGCTTCAGAAGACCGTTCGCCGGTCCAAGAAGTATAAGGCCCATGACGAAAACAACCAGTTCAAGGTTGGTGACGTAGTTTCCATTCAGGAATGCGCCCCGATCTCCAAAGACAAGACCTGGACGGTTATCAACGCCCAGGCTTAAAGACTTCAGGATTTTGCGTCAGGCCCTTGCGTCGGACACAGAATCCTGTAAGAAGCACGCCACTGGCGTAGAACGCTCGGAAACGAGCGTTCTTTTGCTTTCAGCGCACGGAAGGTCCCACTTAGGGAAACCACCTTGGCAAGACCGATCCCGCGCATACTGAAAATGTGTTCATAGCCAGCTCCGTTCGTATTCATGCGCGCGGATAGTTGGTCATTAGAAAAAGGCGACCTGACATGATTCAGATGCAAACAAACCTCGACGTGGCGGATAATTCCGGCGCACGTCGTGTCATGTGCATCAAGGTGCTGGGCGGCTCCAAGCGCAAGTACGCTTCGATCGGCGACGTTATCGTCGTTTCGATCAAGGAAGCTATTCCGCGCGGCCGCGTGAAGAAGGGTGACGTGATGAAGGCGGTGGTTGTGCGTACCGCCAAGGACATCCGTCGCGCCGACGGCAGCGTCATCCGCTTCGACAACAACGCAGCGGTCCTCATCGACAACAAGAAAGAGCCGATCGGCACCCGTATCTTCGGACCGGTTCCGCGCGAACTTCGCGCCAAGAACCATATGAAGATCATCTCGCTGGCTCCTGAAGTTCTGTAAGGAGCGAGAGATATGCAGAAGATCAAGAAGGGCGACAACGTCGTCGTACTGACCGGCAAGGACAAGGGCCGCACCGGTGAAGTAATCCAGGTTATGCCGAAGGAAGACCGTGCGGTCGTTCGCGGCATCAACATGGTGAAGCGCCACCAGCGTCAGTCGCAGACGCAGGAAGCTGGCATCATCAACAAGGAAGCGTCCATCCATCTGTCGAACATCGCGGTTGCCGCGAAAGACGGTAAGCCAACTCGCGTTGGTTTCTCGGTCGTCGACGGTAAGAAGGTGCGTGTCGCCAAGCGTACGGGAGATGTGATCGATGGCTGAGTCCAAGTATGAGCCGCGGCTCAAGGCGGAATACGTTTCCCGCATCCGCGCCGCGCTGAAGGAGCAGTTTTCCTACTCCAACGACATGATGATCCCCAAGCTGGACAAGATCGTCATCAACATGGGTGTGGGCGAAGCAACTGCCGACAGCAAGAAGCCAACGGTTGCAGCAGCCGACCTCGCAGCGATCGCCGGCCAGAAGCCGGTCATCACCAAGGCACGGAATTCCATCGCGGGCTTCAAGGTTCGCGAATTCATGCCGATCGGTGCCAAGGTTACGCTTCGCGGCGCCCGCATGTACGAATTCATGGATCGACTGGTCAACATCGCGCTTCCGCGCGTTCGCGACTTTCGCGGCCTGAACCCGAAGTCCTTTGACGGCCGTGGCAACTTTGCCATGGGCATCAAGGAACACATTGTGTTCCCGGAGATCAACTACGACAAGGTTGATCAGATGTGGGGCATGGACATCATCGTTTGCACGACGGCTACCAACGACGACGAAGCACGGGCTCTCCTGAAAGAGTTCAACTTCCCGTTCCGCCAGTAACCGTAACGACGAGCGTTTAAAAGGAACTCCGATATGGCGAAAACCAGCGCAGTTGAAAAGAACAAGCGCCGCCGCAAGACCGTCGCGGACCATGCAGCCAAGCGTGCTGTATTGAAGGCGACCATCATGAACCAGGAACTTCCGATCGAAGAGCGGTTCAAGGCAACTATCAAGCTCGCTTCTCTGCCACGCGATGGCTCGAAGACGCGTATCCGCAACCGTTGCGAAGTCACCGGTCGCCCACGCGCTTTCTATCGCAAGCTTAAGATGTCGCGTATTGCACTTCGCGAACTCGGCAGCCTCGGCAAAGTGCCGGGCATCGTCAAGTCGAGCTGGTAAGGAGATCGTTAGATGACCATGACTGATCCCTTGGGCGATATGCTCACACGTATCCGCAACGGCGCTTCCCGCCGCAAGTCGACCGTTTCGACGCCAGCCTCCAGGCTGCGCGTTCGCGTTCTCGACGTGCTGCAGGCTGAAGGCTACATCCGCGGTTACACTGAAACCGATTTCGGCAACGGCAAGGCCGAGATCGAAATCGAACTGAAGTACTACGAAGGCGCGTCGGTGATCCGTGAGATTGGCCGCGTGTCCAAGCCGGGCCGCCGAGTTTATGTCTCGGTCAAGTCCATCCCTCAGGTCGCGAACGGCCTCGGCATCACCATCCTTTCGACTCCGAAGGGCGTGATGGCCGATCACCAGGCTCGCGAACAGAACGTAGGCGGCGAGGTTCTTTGCTCGGTCTTCTAAGACTGCGCAAGGATCTCCCTAGCGAACAGACAGGATTGAATAATGTCTCGTATCGGTAAAAAGCCCGTTCAGGTTCCTGCAGGGATCACGGCCTCGGTTGATGGCCAGAAAGTCACTGCCAAGGGCCCGAAGGGCGAGCTTTTCTTCGTCGCTAACGACGAAATCAAGCTTGAAATTAAAGACAATGCCATTTCGGTGACTCCGGTCAACGATTCCAAGGATGCTCGTTCGAAGTGGGGCATGTCCCGCACGATGATCGAAAACATCCTGAAGGGTGTGAAGGACGGTTTCGAGCGCAAGCTTGAAATCAACGGCGTTGGTTACCGCGCGTCGCTGCAGGGCAAGAACCTGCAGCTGGCTCTCGGTTTCAGCCACGACGTGGTCTATCAGACCCCGGAAGGCATCACCATTGCCGTGCCGAAGCCGACGGAAATCATCGTCTCCGGCATTAATAAACAGCAGGTCGGTCAGGTAGCAGCGGAAATCCGCGAATACCGCGGTCCAGAGCCCTACAAGGGCAAAGGCGTCAAGTACGCTGAGGAACGGATCGTCCGCAAGGAAGGCAAGAAGAAGTAAGGACGCGGGATCATGGCTACCAGAAAAGAAGCACTCACAAAGCGTGCGAGCCGTGTTCGCCGTCAGATCAAGAAGGTCGCAAATGGCCGTCCGCGTCTGTCGGTTCACCGCTCCTCGAAAAACATCTACGTTCAGGTCATCGACGACGTGGCCGGCCGCACGCTTGCAGCCGCTTCCACGCTCGACGTCGATCTGCGCAAGTCGCTGAAGACCGGTGCGGACGTTGCAGCAGCTGCTGCCGTTGGCAAGTTGGTTGCAGAGCGCGCTGCCAAGGCTGGCGTGACGGAAGTCGTGTTCGACCGCGGCGCCTTCATCTACCACGGCCGCATCAAGGCTCTTGCTGAAGCTGCCCGCGAAGGCGGCCTGAGCTTCTAAGAAATTTCGCCCGGTCTGCCTGAAGAAGGGGAGGCCGGGCGATTTGCGGTTTTACCGCATCACGTCCGGTACGCCGGACAATCTCAACCTGCCGTTCCACCCGCAAAAGAAAAAGGAAAAGGACAATGGCACAGGAAAGAAGAGGTTCGGGCAACGATCGCCAGAACCGCGAAGAGCGCGATAGCGAATTCGTCGACAAGCTGGTCGCGATCAACCGCGTCGCCAAGGTCGTCAAGGGCGGCCGTCGTTTCGGTTTTGCTGCTCTCGTCGTCGTCGGCGACCAGAAGGGTCGCGTTGGCTTCGGTCATGGCAAGGCACGCGAAGTGCCGGAAGCCATCCGCAAGGCAACCGAATCTGCAAAGCGCGATCTGATCTTCGTACCGCTGCGTGACGGCCGTACGCTGCATCACGACGTCAATGGTCGTCACGGCGCCGGCAAGGTTCTGCTGCGCTCGGCCAAGGCTGGTACCGGTATCATCGCCGGCGGCCCGATGCGCGCTGTATTCGAAACGCTCGGCGTCCATGACGTTGTTGCGAAGTCGACTGGTTCGTCGAACCCATACAACATGGTTCGCGCAACGTTCGACGCTCTGAAGCACCAGGTGCATCCGAAGGACGTAGCAGCTCAGCGTGGCCTCAAGTATGCCACCCTGCAGTCGCGCCGCGCCGCTTCCGGCAATGCGTCGGAAGAATAAGAGGAGTCTGAACCATGGCTAAGGCTACGCAGAAGACTGAAGCAAAGACGGTTACCGTTCAGCAGATCGGCAGCCCAATCCGCCGCCCGGCCGAACAGCGCGCAACGCTGATCGGTCTTGGCCTCAACAAGATGCATCGGACCAGCACTCTGGAAGATACTCCTTCCGTTCGTGGCATGATCCGTGCTGTCCAGCATCTCGTTCGCGTCGTCGAAGAGAAGTGAGACGGAGGAATTGACCATGAAACTGAATGAGATCAAGGACAACGAAGGCTCTTCGAAGGACCGTATCCGCGTTGGTCGCGGTATCGGTTCCGGCAAGGGCAAGACCGGTGGACGCGGCGTCAAGGGTCAGAAGGCCCGTTCAGGCGTCTCGATCAACGGCTTCGAAGGCGGTCAGATGCCAATCTACCGTCGTCTTCCGAAGCGCGGCTTCAACAACATCTTCGCATCTGAATACGCAACCGTATCGCTCGGCCGTATCCAGACTGCGATCGATGCTGGCAAGCTCGACGCAAACGCGACTGTCGACGCAGCAGCTCTCAAGGCTGCCGGCGTCATCCGTCGCCTCAAGGACGGCGTTCGCGTCCTGTCCGGCGGCGAACTGACAACCAAGGTTTCGATCGAAGTCGCCGGTGCCTCCAAGGCTGCCGTCGAAAAGATCGAAAAGTCGGGCGGCTCGATCAAGCTGCTCGTGGTTGCTGAAACAGCCGCTGAATAAATCGTTTGAAAATCACCCGGTGTGAGCTTCACACCGGGTGATTTTATGTCCATATGTGAGCCTCACGATCCCCAAGGCAGTCCGGCCGGTCAGCTACCGGGATCAGACGGAAAAATGGGTGAGGCAGGCGATTGCGACAGCATCTCGCGCCCCCAGCTTTCTGAAAACAGAATCAAGACTGCGTTCCGGAAGGCACATGCCGCCGGGGGATGGGTCGGGCGGAGAATTGCATGGCTTCTGCAGCTGAACAACTGGCCTCAAATCTGAATTTCAAAACTTTCGCCAAGGCGGAAGATCTCAAGAAACGCCTGTGGTTCACGCTGGCAGCGCTTCTTGTCTATCGCTTGGGCACGCATATCCCGCTGCCAGGCCTCAACCCTGAAGCCTATGCGCAGGCCTTTAGCGGTCAGTCGGGTGGCATTCTCGGCCTCTTCAACATGTTCTCCGGCGGTGCTGTCGAGCGCATGGCGATCTTCGCCCTCGGCATCATGCCTTACATTTCCGCTTCGATTATCGTGCAGCTGATGACTTCGGTCGTCCCGTCGCTCGAGAACCTGAAGAAGGAAGGCGAGGCGGGTCGCAAGATCATCAACCAGTACACTCGCTACGGCACTGTGATTCTCGGCGCGCTTCAGGCCTACGGTATCGCTGCCGGCCTCTCGAGCGGTCAGGGCATCGTGTCCAACCCGGGCTGGTTCTTCACGCTCTCAACGGTCGTCACGCTGCTTGGCGGCACGATGTTCCTGATGTGGCTTGGTGAGCAGATCACCTCGCGCGGTATCGGCAACGGTATTTCGCTGATCATCTTTGCCGGTATTGCCGCAGGTCTTCCTGGCGCGCTCGCCAACACAATGGAACTCGGTCGTACCGGCGCTCTGCCGACGGCTCTGATTCTCACCGTTATCATCGTCGCGATCGCCGTCATTGCGCTGATCGTGTTTGTTGAACGCGCCCAGCGTCGGCTTTTGATCCAGTATCCGAAGCGTCAGGTCGGCAACCGCATGTTCCAGGGCGATACCTCGCACCTTCCGCTGAAGCTCAATACAGCGGGCGTTATTCCGGCAATCTTTGCATCCTCGCTTCTGCTTCTGCCGGCAACGGCTGCGGGCTTTGCCGGCAATTCACAGCTGCCAGATTGGGCAACGGGGATCATTGCAGCTCTTGGCCACGGCCAGCCGCTGTTTATGCTGTTCTACGCCATGCTGATCGCGTTCTTCGCCTTCTTCTACACGGCCATCGTCTTCAACCCGAAGGATACGGCTGATAACCTGAAGAAGCACGGCGGCTTCATTCCCGGCATCCGTCCCGGCGAGCGTACCGCGGAATATATCGATTACGTCCTGACCCGAATCACGGTCGTCGGCGCTATCTATCTCGTCGTGGTCTGCATTCTTCCCGAATTCCTGGTGGCCAGAACGGGCGTTCCGTTAGCCCTTGGTGGTACTTCGCTTTTGATCGTGGTCAGTGTAACCCTTGATACGGTTGCGCAGATCCAGGGACACCTCATCGCGCAGCAGTATGAGGGATTGATCAAGAAGTCGAAACTACGCGGTGGAAAGAGGGGACGATGAGACTGATTCTTTTAGGACCGCCGGGCGCGGGCAAGGGGACCCAAGCCCAGCGGATCGTGGAGAAGCATGGCATTCCGCAGCTCTCCACTGGTGATATGCTGCGGGCAGCCGTGGCAGCTGAGACCGAAGTCGGCAAGCGCGCCAAGGCAGTCATGGATGCGGGCAACCTCGTCTCTGACGAGATCGTCAACGCGATCGTCTCCGAGCGCATAGACGCGCCTGACTGCGCGAACGGTTTCATCCTTGACGGTTTTCCCCGCACGCTCGTGCAGGCGGACGCCACTGAGGCGATGCTGTCTGCCAAGGGGCTCGATCTTTCCGTCGTGATTGAACTTCGCGTCGACGATAAGGAGCTTGTCCGTCGCGTCTCCGGTCGCTATTCCTGCGCCCAGTGCGGGACGGTCTACCACGACTCGGATAAGAAGCCTTCGTCGGAGGGCACGTGCGACAAGTGTGGCTCGACCCACTTCAAGCGTCGGCCGGACGACAACGCTGAGACCATGACCAAGCGTCTCGAGGTTTACTACAAGGAAACCTCGCCGCTCATTGGTTACTACTATGCCAAAGGCAAGCTCAAGGTTGTCGATGGCATGGCCGAGATGGATACTGTCACGGCCGATATCGAAAAGATCCTCGCCAGTCTCTGAGACTGTCTTGGATGGTTTAAAGAATCTTGGGGTGGAGCAGTTGCATTCAAGCACTGATTCCGCTACACACCGCGCCAACTCGCGACAGTTTTACAGCGATCGGCGCGGATTCCCGCAAGGACATCCGGGGCGATCATTTTGCCTGTCTCGTATGAAGTTTGAACTGGCGACCGTATCCAAAGGTCGCTTTCATGGAAGAAGTACCGCTTGCCGGATGGCAACCGGAACGCAAGGAGAATAGACGTGGCACGTATCGCTGGCGTCAACATCCCGACTGCGAAGCGCGTTGTCATCGCGCTGACCTACATTCACGGGATCGGCCCGAAATTCGCACAGGAAATTATGGAGAAGGTTGGTCTTGCCGCTGAAAAGCGCGTCCATCAGCTGACCGACTCTGAAGTCCTGCAGATCCGCGAAACCATCGACCGCGATTATCGCGTCGAAGGTGATCTTCGTCGCGAAACCGCGATGAACATCAAGCGCCTCATGGACCTCGGCTGCTATCGCGGCCTGCGTCACCGTCGTGGCCTTCCGGTCCGCGGTCAGCGCACGCACACCAATGCCCGCACCCGCAAGGGTCCGGCAAAGGCGATTGCTGGTAAGAAGAAGTAATTTTGGATCGATAGTCGCAAAGCGGGCAGGGCTCCTGTCCGCTTTTTCGTGACTGTTTGATCTGAGGTGGAGCCGCTGGCATTACGGCGGTGCAGAGATCAACGAAAGGAATACCATGGCCAAGGAAGCCACACGCGTACGCCGCCGCGAACGCAAAAATATTACGTCGGGCGTTGCCCACGTCAATTCGACGTTCAACAACACGATGATCACCATCACCGACGCACAGGGCAATGCAATTGCCTGGTCGTCTGCTGGTGCCAAGGGCTTCAAGGGTTCGCGCAAGTCGACCCCGTTCGCAGCTCAGATCGCTGCCGAAGACTGCGCCAAGAAGGCTCAGGAGCACGGCATGAAGTCGCTCGAAGTCGAAGTCTGCGGTCCGGGTTCCGGTCGCGAATCGGCTCTGCGCGCTCTGCAGGCTGCCGGCTTCATGATCACCTCGATCCGCGACGTGACCCCGATCCCGCACAACGGTTGCCGCCCGCGCAAGAAGCGCCGCGTCTAATGGACGTTTTTGGAGCTCGCTTCGCAGCGATCTTCATCTGAACCCGGTAATAGCCGCTCCGTCTCCTGAAAGAGTCGAGGCGGCTTTCACCGTATAGCCGGAAGGGTATTTCCGGTGTTCCTCGTGCTCGGTTACCACGATTGGATGGTGGTAACGAACGGAAGGTAGTAGGTCATGATCCAGAAGAACTGGCAGGAACTGATTAAGCCGAACAAGGTGGAGTTTTCCTCTTCCGGCCGTACAAAGGCAACGCTTGTTGCTGAGCCTCTCGAGCGCGGCTTCGGCCTGACGCTCGGCAACGCGCTTCGTCGCGTACTTCTGTCGTCGCTGCGCGGTGCTGCTGTTACCGCAGTGCAGATCGACGGCGTTCTGCACGAATTCTCCTCCATCCCCGGCGTTCGGGAAGATGTGACGGACATCGTGCTGAACATCAAGGAAATCGCCATCAAGATGGATGGTGACGATTCCAAGCGTATGGTCGTGCGCAAGCAGGGCCCGGGCTCCGTTACCGCCGGCGACATTCAGACGGTTGGCGATATCGAGATCCTCAACCCCGACCACGTGATCTGCACGCTCGACGAGGGTGCTGAGATCCGTATGGAATTCACGGTCAACAACGGCAAGGGCTACGTTCCTGCCGATCGTAACCGTGCGGAAGATGCTCCGATCGGTCTCATCCCGGTCGACAGCCTGTATTCCCCGGTCAAGAAAGTGTCCTACAAGGTGGAAAACACCCGTGAAGGCCAGGTTCTCGACTATGACAAGCTGACCATGACCATCGAAACCGATGGTTCGGTCTCGGGTGAAGACGCCGTAGCCTTCGCCGCTCGTATCCTTCAGGACCAGCTGTCGGTCTTCGTCAACTTCGACGAGCCGCAGAAGGAAGCAGAAGAGGAAGCCGTCACCGAACTCGCGTTCAACCCGGCGCTCCTCAAGAAGGTCGACGAACTGGAACTTTCCGTCCGTTCGGCCAACTGCCTGAAGAACGACAACATCGTCTATATCGGCGACCTCATCCAGAAGACCGAAGCCGAGATGCTCCGCACTCCGAATTTCGGTCGCAAGTCGCTGAACGAGATCAAGGAAGTTCTGGCATCCATGGGCCTCCATCTTGGTATGGAAGTTCCTGCATGGCCGCCGGAAAACATCGAAGATCTCGCCAAGCGTTACGAAGACCAATACTAACAGGATCAGACTGCAGGCGAATGCCTGCAAGTGAAGGAGACACACCATGCGTCACGGAAATTCGGGCCGTAAGCTCAACCGCACCGCAAGCCACCGCAAGGCCATGTTTGCCAACATGGCGGCTTCGCTCATCACCCATGAGCAGATTGTAACAACCCTGCCGAAGGCGAAGGAAATTCGCCCGATCGTCGAAAAGCTTGTCACCCTCGGCAAGCGCGGCGACCTGCACGCTCGTCGTCAGGCGATCTCGCAGATCCAGGATCAGGACGCTGTTCGCAAGCTGTTCGATGCCATCGCTTCGCGTTACGCAACCCGCAACGGCGGCTACCTGCGCATCATGAAGGCCGGCTATCGTCAGGGCGACAACGCTCCGATGGCTGTCATCGAATTCGTCGAGCGCGACGTCGATGCCAAGGGCGCAGCCGACAAGGCTCGCGTTGCTGCTGAAGCAGAAACTGCCGAAGCCGCATAATTCGATCCCAGGATCGCACTTTTCGAAAAGGCCGGGTGGAAACGCCCGGCCTTTTCTTTTGGGAAATGAGGGGGCGGGCTCGAGCATGACTGCACCACGATCCATACGCGTTCAGCGCTGCCTCGCCACGCTGCTTGTGATCTGCGCGGGGTTTCTGCTGCGCCGCTTCGGTTACGATCTCGGTCTTTCCTTCTTTGTCGTGAAATACGGTGGGTCAGTTCTCTGGGGTGCGATGGTGTTTCTTGCGTTGGCCACGCTGACCGGATCGGTGAACATCGGCAGGCTCGCCTTTGCGGCATTCCTCATCGCCCTTATCGTCGAATTCTCAAGGCTCTATCACCCGCCCGAGTTGGATGCGTTTCGACTGACGACGGCCGGCAAACTGTTGCTCGGACGGGTGTTTTCCCTGTGGCATATCGCAGCTTACGCTTTCGGTATCGGGACTGCCGCATTTGTCGAGGCGTGGGGCCTCAAACGGGGACGTAGATCTTCTGTTTGATATGCTTGAGATTCGCAACGATCGTGAATGTCATCACCACCAGCAGGGACCACGAACTCCATTTGCCAAGATGCACGACCGACCACGCCCCGATCTGGTTCGGATATTGCCAGATCCCGAAAAAGGTCGAGATATTCTCCGCCAGCCAGATGAAGAAGCCGATCAGCACGAACGCGATGAGAAGCGGCATCCGTCTTTCGCGATCGTAGGGCCGGTAGGTGACGGTGGTGCGGGCGTAAAGGCCGAGCGCGCAGGCAGCGATATTCCAGCGATAGTCGCCGATGAAATGGTGGGTGAAGAAATTCGCGTAGATTGCAATCGCGATCAGGCCGGCCATCCAGTAGCTGGGATGGTGGTGGATCCGCAGATCGAAAAGCCGCCAGGCCTGGATGATGTAGCTCCCCACGGCGGCATACATGAAGCCGGAAAACAGCGGCACGCCAAGCACTTTCGCGTAGGCGAAGTCAGGGTAGGACCATGACTGGATGCTGCCGGAGGTCTTGAACACCTCGAGCGCAAAGCCGACCACGTGGAAAAGACCGATCGCTTTTGCCTCATCCCAGGTTTCTAGCTTGCTCCAGATCATAAGGGACTGGATTGCCAGCGCGATGATTAGCAGAACGTCGTAGCGCGGGATGCCGAGCACGCCCGTTCGCGGAACGATGAAGATCGACACAAAAAACAGGCCGGCGAACAGGCAGGCCCGCGCTTCCTTGATGCCGAAGTAGAGAAACTCGATGACGAAACGCGTGATACCGTGGATCTCTCCAAACGGCCGATGGTTGCAAAGATAGACATCCAGCAAGGATAGTCGTCCGCCGTCCGCAGTCGATTCTGGTGTCATCAAAACATCTCCGCTGCACGGACTGAAGCCTGCGGTGACTGTGACTGTCAAGTTCGGGGGATGGCAGGCTGACCGGCCTGCCGAATGACTGAAGCTCCCTATATCGCTGTTGCCACATCCCGTTTTTTTAGCGACAATCGAGCCGTGACGCATTTGGTGGGAGGAGCCCGATGCATGACCCTGTTTCCCATGCCGACCAAGTCTACGCGTCGGCCAATTCCCCTGTCGCGAGTTCAGCTGTAGTCGCGTCCTGGCGCCGCTGCATGACCATGCATCACTTGGCGCCAGAGGACCGGCGGATGCCGGAGCGGGTGACAGAGCAGGAACTTGACGTCGCCCGAAAACAGTCGGAGCGTCTTATCGGGCAGGCGAGGGACGAGCTCGATCGGCTGTTCATGGTCGTCGGTCGCGCCGGCTGCTGCATCCTGATGACCGACAGCAAAGGTATCGCGCTTGACCGTCGCGGCGCAGCGGGCGACGACAAGGATTTTCGTGCGCTGGGCCTCTGGACCGGCTCGGTCTGGACCGAGGAGAGTATCGGGACCAACGGGATCGGCACCGCAATCGCCGACGACCGGCCGATATCGATCATCCGCGACCAGCACTTCTTTGCATCCAATATCGATCTGAGCTGCACGACTGCGCCCATTCGTGATCACCGTGGAGTTCTGGCCGGCGCGCTCGATGTCTCGACGTGCCGAAGTGACGCAAACGAAGGCACGATCGCCATCCTGTCGCAGACGGTGCGTGAGGCGGCATCCCGGATCGAGCTGAACCTGTTCCGAAACGCGTTTCAAGGTGCCCGCTTCGTGATGGTGCCGAGTGAGACGGGATCTCCAATGGCGCTCCTGGCTGTAGATCGCGACGACCTTGTGATCGGTGCCACGCGTGCTGCGCGATCGGCGCTGCGTCTGGACGACGATCGGATTGCGGAAGGGATCCCGGCCTCCGATCTACTTAACGAATCGAGCAGGGATGCGCGCGAACTCCTGGGCGATGCCGAGCGCTCGGCGCTTCTTCGGGCGTTGTCTCGTGTCCACGGCAACGTCTCGCTGGCAGCCCAGGTGCTCGGCGTCAGCCGTTCCACCCTGCATCGCAAGATGAAGCGATTTGGCATTCAATGACGGGGAGTTTTGTCGCAGACTTGCGACAGAGTGCATCGCGGTATCGCGGGTGAGGCCTGTTTTCACCACGCCAGAAGCGCAGATTCTGTTCCATCGGGTTCGCTTTGAACCTGTTCATCATGGGAGGATGACATGCTGCACCAGAAAATCGTTGAGTCACCGTTCAAGCTCAAATACGGCAACTATATCGGCGGTGAGTGGAAAGAACCGATCAGCGGCAAGTATTTCGACAACGTCACGCCGATCACCGGCGGCAAGATCTGCGAGATCCCGCGGTCTGACGAAAAGGATGTCAATGCGGCGCTCGACGCTGCACACGCCGCCAAGGAAAAATGGGGCCGCATGGCGCCGGCTGACCGCTCGAACATCCTGATGAAGATCGCCCAGCGGATGGAAGACAAGCTGGAAGTTCTGGCGCAGGCCGAAACCTGGGACAACGGCAAGCCGATCCGTGAGACAATGGCAGCCGACATCCCGCTCGCCATCGATCACTTCCGCTATTTCGCATCCTGCATCCGTGCCCAGGAAGGTTCGATCAGTGAAATCGACCACGATACGGTCGCCTATCACTTCCACGAACCGCTTGGCGTCGTCGGCCAGATCATTCCGTGGAATTTCCCGATTCTGATGGCCGCCTGGAAGCTTGCACCGGCGCTTGCCGCCGGCAACTGCGTTGTCATCAAGCCGGCCGAGCAGACGCCGGCCTCGCTTCTGGTCTGGGCGGAACTCGTCGGTGACCTCCTGCCACCCGGCGTGCTGAATATCGTCAATGGTTTCGGCCTCGAAGCCGGAAAACCTCTTGCGACCAGCAACCGGATTGCCAAGATCGCCTTTA
Organism: Rhizobium sp. Leaf321; assembly: GCF_001423215.1. Taxonomy (NCBI): domain Bacteria; kingdom Pseudomonadati; phylum Pseudomonadota; class Alphaproteobacteria; order Hyphomicrobiales; family Rhizobiaceae; genus Rhizobium; species Rhizobium sp. Leaf321. Next base: position 38,756 of record NZ_LMOF01000007.1, read on the forward strand.
CAGGAGAGACCACGACAGGCCGGCTGATCATGCAATATGCCAGCCAAAACCTTATCCCTGTCACGCTCGAACTTGGCGGCAAGTCGCCGAACATCTTCTTCGCCGATGTGATGAATGAAGACGACGATTTCCTCGACAAGGCGCTGGAAGGCTTTGCGATGTTCGCGCTGAACCAGGGCGAAGTCTGCACATGCCCCAGCCGCGCACTGATCCAGGAATCGGTTTACGATCGTTTCATGGAGCGGGCGGTCAAACGCGTCGAAGCCATCACGCAGGGCAACCCGCTCGATAGCTCGACCATGATTGGCGCGCAGGCATCCTCGGAGCAGATGGAAAAGATTCTGTCCTATCTCGACATCGGCAAGCAGGAGGGCGCGGAAGTCCTGACCGGCGGCGTCAAGAACGATCTCGGCGGCGAGTTGGCGAACGGCTACTACATCAAGCCGACGATCTTCAAGGGCCACAACAAGATGCGGATCTTCCAGGAGGAGATCTTCGGACCGGTAGTGTCGGTAACGACCTTCAAGGACGAAAAGCAGGCGCTGGAGATCGCCAACGATACGCTGTACGGGCTCGGCGCCGGCGTGTGGACCCGCGACGGCAACCGCGCCTATCGCTTCGGCCGGGAGATCCAGGCCGGCCGCGTGTGGACCAATTGCTATCACGCCTATCCCGCGCATGCGGCATTTGGCGGGTACAAGCAGTCCGGGATTGGTCGCGAAAACCACAAGATGATGCTCGACCACTACCAGCAGACCAAGAACATGCTGGTGAGCTACAGCCCGAAGAAGCTCGGGTTCTTCTGATCGATCTCAACCCAAGCATGGGCTCCCGGCTGCAGGGTCGGGAGCCTTTTCAATGTCTCGATGCGAACAGGAATGACATGATGGATGCGACAATCAACGGCGAACCGCGCGTCACGGCCACGGATTCCGCGCTGAACTTCATTGCCGAGATCCAGGCGGACCACCCGGACATCCTGTTCCACCAATCAGGCGGCTGCTGCGACGGGTCGTCACCCATGTGCTATCCGAAGGGCGATTTCATGCTTGCCGACCACGACGTGAAGCTGGGCGAAATCGGCGGCGTGCCGGTCTATATCAGCGGGAGCCAGTTCGAGGCCTGGAAGCACACACAGCTGATTATCGATGTCGTGCCCGGTAGGGGCGGCATGTTCTCGCTCGACAATGGGCGTGAAAAGCGCTTCCTCACCCGGTCACGACTATTCGGCGGCGGTGAGGCCTGCGCGATACCTGCCATACGTTGACGCCGCCCACTATGTCGTGGTGGCGGGACGTGCCGGACGGGTCTTGCCGCGCTTCCAGTTGAGGAACGGCTTCCTCAGCGGCCGGTAGGCGAGCAGCAGCCCGATCGCTGCGATATGGATAAACGGAACGAGCGTCACCGACTTCACCGCGAGCACATAGTGGAGCGCGCCGCCCAGTGCCACGAGATAGATCAGCTTGTGCATTTTCACCCAGGTCTGTCCGAGCTTGCGGATCGACCAGTTGTTGGATGTCACCGCAAGCAGGATCAGCAGCAGCAGGCAGGCAAAGCCGATTGTGATATAGGGGCGCCGCACGATATCGCTGCCAACAGCGCCGAAGTTCAGCTGCAGATCGAGCAGAAGATAGACGCTGAAATGGAACACGACGTAATAGAAGGCGAGCAGCCCTAGCGCACGGCGATAGCGGATCCAGTTGATCCCGAGAATATCGCGAAGGGGCGTGACGGCGAGCGTCAGGATGATGAAACGCAACGCCCAGATGCCGATCAGGTGCTCGAACGTCTTGACCGGATTGAAACCCAGCCCGCCCGTCGCGGCCTGATAGAAGTACCACGCCGCGGGACAAAGCCCCACGACGTAAAGTGCCCAGATGCTGGCGGCATGGTATCGGCGGGGCAGGGCTGGGATCGAGAGCATGGTCAGTAGTTCGCTTTCAGGTCCATGCCGGTATAGAGGCTCGCTACTTCGTTCGCATAGCCGTTGAAGGGCAGGGTATCGACGCGCTTGGTTCCGAAGAAGCCGCCTTCGCCGATTCGCTGTTCGGTCGCCTGACTCCAGCGCGGATGGTCGACAGCCGGATTGACGTTGGAATAGAAACCATATTCCCGGGCGTTCGAATTCTTCCAGGTGGTCTGTGGCTGCTCTTCGACCAGCTTGATCTTGACGATCGACTTGATCCCCTTGAACCCATACTTCCACGGCACCACGAGCCGGATCGGCGCACCGTTCTGGTTGGGCAGCGTTTCGCCGTAGAGACCGACAGCGAGAATGGTCAGCGGATGGCGCGCTTCGTCAAGGCGCAGGCCTTCGACATAAGGCCAGGGTAGAGCCTGGAAGAGACCGCCTTGGCCGGGCATTTCCTCGGGACGCACGACCGTCTCGAACGCCACGTATTTCGCGCTGCCAAGCGGCTCGACCTGGTCGAGGATCGCCGCCAGGGGGAAACCGATCCACGGGATCACCATCGACCATCCCTCGACACAGCGCATGCGGTATGTCCGCTCCTCGAGCTTCATCTTGAGGATCTCGTCGAGACCGAATTCCTTCGGCTTGCCCACCATGCCCTCGACCTTGACGGTCCAGGGTGTCGGTTTGAACGCACCGGAATTCTGCGAGGGATCTTCCTTGCCGACGCCGAACTCGTAGAAATTGTTGTAGGTGGTGACGGCTTCTTTAGGCGTCAGCTTTTCGTCCAGCTTGTAGGGGCCGGGCGATGCGCTGAGAGCCGCAGCGAATGCGCTTGAGCCTCCAAGGACTGAAAGGCCGGCGCCCGCGGCGACGGTGCCCACGAAATTCCGGCGCGACAGATAGATGTCGCGCGGCGTGATCTCAGTCGGCGAAATGTGGGGTGGGCGAAATGCGGGCATGGCGGATCTCCTTCAGGCAAAAGCCTATCCTGTGCTTATACGTACCGCCGACAGGTTTGGTTTCACAGAGGCGGAGGAAAGGCATTAAACCACGTTTGCGTGAAAGAATTAGCGTTGAAACATACGCTAAGCCTTGAACCGGGAAATCGCATGCTCATTTCAGCTTTGACATTAATCAAGGATAGTGAGTATGGCGACGAAAACCTGGGATGCTGCCAGCGAACGCTTCACGGAAACCGATGCGGGCCGGATCGATCGACTGCGGCGTTTGCGGCGTATCCACGGCGTCGCCCGTATGATGGATACGGCGATCGGTATTCCCGGCACCCGGTTTCGGTTTGGTGCCGATTCCATCATGGGCCTTGTTCCGCTCGTGGGCGATGCCGGGGGCGCATTGATTGGCCTATATATCGTCAACGAGGCCCGCCGCATGGGTGTGCCGAACGACAAGCTTGCAAAGATGATCGGCAACCTTGCGGTCGATTCTGTCGTCGGCAGCGTGCCGCTGGCCGGTGATCTGTTCGACGTCTTCTTCAAGTCGCACCGCCGCAACCTCAACATCGTTCTCGACCATTTCGGTGTGACGGCGGACGACCTCCGCGCAAAGCGATAGCGGACACGAGAAGAGGGTGAGGGACGGTGACGTTGCCTCACTCCTCAAGCGCCACGCCGAAGCAGAACCGCTATGAAACTTCGGCCTGGCCTACATCGCTGGGCAGATTTTTACCGCGCTGGTGAGAACCGTACCGTACCGTACTGTTTTTCGCCCCATTGCTAGTGACACTGGCTTTAGCCTGCAGTAGGACGGAGAAAACAAGGTCCTTTGCGCCGCGTCATCCAACGCGGTAAATAGCAATTGCTGAACGCGATCGAGGAAACACCATGCCTGTCTATCGTTCAAGAACCACGACCCACGGCCGCAACATGGCTGGCGCGCGCGGCCTCTGGCGCGCCACCGGCATGAAGGACGGCGATTTCGGCAAGCCGATCATCGCGGTGGTCAATTCCTTCACCCAGTTCGTGCCGGGCCATGTCCACCTCAAGGATCTCGGCCAGCTGGTTGCCCGCGAAATCGAGGCCGCCGGCGGCGTCGCCAAGGAGTTCAACACGATCGCCGTCGATGACGGCATCGCCATGGGCCACGACGGCATGCTGTACTCGCTGCCGTCGCGCGAGATCATCGCCGACTCCGTCGAGTACATGGTCAACGCCCACTGCGCCGACGCCATGGTCTGCATCTCCAACTGCGACAAGATCACCCCCGGCATGCTGAATGCCGCCATGCGCCTGAACATCCCGGCCGTCTTCGTCTCAGGTGGCCCCATGGAGGCCGGCAAGGTCGTCCTGCACGGCAAGACCGTTGCGCTCGACCTCGTCGATGCCATGGTTGCAGCCGCCGACGACAAGATGTCGGACGAGGACGTGACCGCGATCGAAAAGGCGGCCTGTCCGACCTGCGGCTCGTGCTCCGGCATGTTCACCGCAAACTCGATGAACTGCTTGACCGAAGCGCTCGGCCTGTCGCTGCCCGGTAATGGCTCGACGCTCGCCACCCATTCGGACCGCCGTCGCCTGTTCGTCGAAGCCGGTCACCTGATCGTCGATATCGCACGCCGCTACTACGAGCAGGATGACGAACGGGTCCTGCCGCGCAATATCGCCACCAAGGAGGCGTTCGCAAACGCCATGTCGCTCGATATCGCGATGGGCGGCTCGACCAATACGGTTCTCCACATCCTGGCGGCTGCCTATGAGGGCGGCGTCGATTTCGGCATGGAGGATATCGACAAGCTGTCGCGCAAGGTGCCGTGCCTGTCCAAGGTCGCGCCGGCCAAGAGCGATGTCCACATGGAAGACGTTCACCGCGCCGGCGGCATCATGCGTATCCTGGGCGAACTCGAACGCGGCGGTCTGATCAACCGGGACTGCTACACGGTTCACGAAGCAACGCTCGGCGATGCGATCGACCGCTGGGACATCACTCGCACCAATTCCGAGAGCGTCCGCGATTTCTTCAAGGCAGCACCCGGAGGCGTTCCCACTCAGGTTGCCTTCAGCCAGTCTTCGCGTTGGGACGAGCTCGATACGGATAGCGACACGGGCATCATCCGCTCGGTTGAAAATCCCTTCTCCAAGGATGGCGGCCTGGCGGTTCTCTACGGCAATATCGCGGCCGACGGCTGCATCGTGAAGACCGCAGGCGTCGATGAGTCGGTCCTCAAGTTCAGCGGTCCCGCTGTCGTTTTCGAAAGCCAGGATGCGTCGGTCAAGGCAATCCTCAGCAACGAGGTCAAGGCCGGCGATGTCGTCGTTATCCGCTACGAAGGTCCAAAGGGCGGACCGGGCATGCAGGAAATGCTCTATCCGACCAGCTATCTGAAGTCGAAGGGCCTCGGCAAGGCCTGCGCGCTGATCACCGACGGCCGCTTCTCCGGCGGTACATCCGGCCTGTCGATCGGTCACGCTTCCCCAGAAGCAGCCCAGGGTGGCGCGATCGGACTGGTCCGTCAGGGCGATATGATCGAGATCGATATTCCGAACCGGACCATCCATCTGGCGGTTTCGGATGCGGAACTCTCGGCCCGCCGCCACGAGCAGGATGCACTCGGCTGGAAGCCGTCCGCACCCCGCAAGCGCAACGTCACGACAGCCCTCAAGGCCTATGCGGCGTTTGCGTCGAGTGCTGACAAGGGTGCGGTCCGGATTCTGCCTGAGTAAGTCTCGGGTCGAACCAACTCCGCAGACAGAGATCTCAAAACTTCAAAGGCCTCGGTGCACAACACCGAGGCCTTTGTCTTTGATCGTTCCAGTGAACGTCGCTTAAGGACTAAAGCGGTTCCTTGCTCAGTCCGCTAAACGCTTCCTGCAACTGCTTCATCCGCTCCGCATAGGCCGTCGTCAGGCATTGGACGTCTGCCTCGCAAGCCCGACGCTTCTTCAGCCAGTCGCTTTGTTCCTGGCGCAGCTGGTCGCGATTGCCCATGGCGAGCAGGCTGGTCAGGATGTCGAATGTGGTGACCATCTTCACATCGGCATCGTTCAGCGTGCGTGTGTCGCAGATCACCTTCTCGTCGGCGACCAGATCGGTCTTCTCGCAATCGAAGCTCGCCGCCGCTGCCGGGTGAGGGGCAAGGGAAAGGCCGGCGCTCAGGACAAGTGCAGCCACGCCGGTGGCCGCGAATATGGTTTTCATGCTGGAACGCTCCTGTGTGCAGTCTCTGGAGCCGATCCTTGCAAGGCATCGTAAACTCCCGTGGACAAAGATGATGCACATAAGCCAGATGGCAAGGATTATGGGGGCTAGGATCGTGCTGAAAAGCCGATGCTTTTTGCGGATGAGCTGGAAGCAGCAACACCCGCCCACGGGCTTTGTCCGGCAGCGTCTTTCCCTGCCTGCGCCAGATACCCATATAGGCGGTCGCAAGGACGCTGCATCCGGTTTCGGGCACCTTTCTTTTGCCGCGTGCGGCGCTACAACGTCATCCAGCAATTTGTAAGAGGAATCACATGTCCAGCACGCTCAAGCGACCGTTCGAACGGCATCTCAGGCAGCTCTCGCTCAGCGTCGTCCTGCTCGCGGCATTGGCCCCCGCTGGCGCCTTTGCGCAGGACCAGAAGACGGTGCCGCAAAGCCGGCAGGAAATGCAGCTCTCGTTCTCGCCGCTGGTCAAGCAAACCTCCGGTGCCGTCGTCAACGTCTATGCCGAGCGCGTCGTGCAGCGCCCGAACCTGTTTTCCGGCGACCCCTTCTTCGAGCAGTTCTTCGGCCAGCGCATGCCGAACCGTTCGGAAAAGCAGTCTTCGCTCGGTTCCGGTGTCATTCTCTCCGGCGACGGTCTTGTCGTTACCAACAATCACGTCATCGAAGGCGCTGATGATATCAAGATCGCCTTGGCGGACGGCCGGGAGTTTCCCTGCGAACTCGTCCTGAAAGACGAGAGCGTCGATCTGGCCGTGTTGCGGATCAAGGCGAAGGAAAATTTTCCGGTTCTGCCGCTGGCCGATTCCGATCGCACCGAGGTCGGTGATCTCGTCCTTGCGATCGGCAATCCGTTTGGTGTCGGCCAGACAGTCACCAGCGGCATCGTGTCGGCGCTTGCCCGCAACCAGGTGTCGTCGGGAGATTTCGGCTTCTTCATCCAGACCGACGCGTCGATCAATCCCGGTAACTCCGGCGGCGCGCTGATGAACATGAATGGCGAACTGATCGGCATCAACACCGCGATCTTCTCGCGCGGTGGCGGATCGAACGGGATCGGCTTCGCCATTCCGGCAAATCTTGTCAAGGTCTTCCTGGCGGCTGCCTCCGAAGGCAAGTCGGTCTTCGACCGTCCCTATGTCGGCGCGACCTTCGATGCCGTGACCTCTGACGTCGCCGAAGCGCTCGGCTTGAAGGCCGCCCGCGGCGCTCTGGTCTCGCGTGTCGTCGAAGGCGGTCCGGCCGACAAGGCAGGATTGAAGCCCGGCGAGGTCGTGACGGCCGTCAATGGCATTCCAGTCGAGCATCCCGATGCGCTCGGCTACCGGCTGACGACGGCTGGCCTCGGCAAGGGAGCGAAATTGAGCGTCCAGACGCCCGACGGCATGCGCGACCTTCAGCTAGCACTCAATTCCGCGCCGGAAAGCACGCCGCGCGACGAGCGGGTGCTGGAAGGCCGCAATCCCTTCGCCGGTCTTCGGATTGCCAACCTGTCACCGAAACTCGCCACGGAACTGCGCATGCCCACAGACAAGAGCGGCGTCGTCGTCACCGACGTCTCGCGCGGCTCGCCTGCCGGTCGTCTTGGCTTCCAGCCACAGGACATCGTCGTCTCGCTGAACGGCGAGGCGGTCGCTTCGACGACTGTCATGGAAAAGATGCTCCGCACCGATCCGGGGTTCTGGCGGGTCGAGATCGAACGCAAGGGCCAGCGTATCCGGCAGTTCTTCCGATGAACGGTAAGGGCTGATGAGCGACGACCTGTTTGCACCGAAAGTCCCAGAAGAGGTCGCCAGCCGGCGGCCGCTTGCCGACCGGTTGCGGCCGAAGACGCTCTCGGAGGTGACAGGTCAGGCTCATCTGACGGGTGACGATGGCGTACTTCGTCGCATGATCGATTCCGGCTCGCTCGGATCGATGATCTTCTGGGGTCCGCCCGGTACCGGCAAGACGACCGTCGCGAGGCTGTTGTCGGGCGAGGCGGGCCTCGCTTTCGAACAGATTTCTGCGATTTTTTCCGGCGTCGCGGATCTGAAGAAAGTGTTCGAATCGGCACGCCTGAGACGCATGCAGGGCCGCCAGACGCTTCTCTTCGTCGACGAGATCCACCGCTTCAACCGCGCCCAGCAGGACAGTTTCCTGCCCGTCATGGAAGACGGCACGGTGATCCTCGTGGGCGCTACCACCGAGAACCCGAGTTTCGAACTCAACGCCGCTCTTCTCTCTCGCGCGCGCGTTCTGACCTTCCGCAGTCACGACGAGGAGAGCCTCAGCGAACTTTTGGAACGCGCTGAGCAAGTGGAGGCAAAGCCGCTGCCGCTCGATGACGGCGCGCGTGCAAGCCTGATTCGGATGGCGGACGGAGACGGCCGTGCGGTTCTGACGCTCGCCGAGGAAATCTGGCGTGCGGCAAGGACGGGTGAGGTGTTCGACACCGTCGGTCTCACCGAGATCGTCCAGCGCCGCGCCCCTGTCTACGACAAGGCACAGGACGGCCACTACAATCTCATCTCCGCGCTCCACAAGTCGGTGCGGGGCTCGGATCCCGATGCCGCACTTTATTACCTCGCGAGGATGTTCGATGCCGGCGAGGACCCGCTCTATCTCGGCCGACGTCTGGTACGGATGGCCGTGGAGGATATCGGCCTTGCCGACCCGCAGGCGCTTGTCGTGTGCAATGCCGCCAAGGATGCCTACGACTATCTAGGCTCGCCTGAAGGGGAGCTGGCGCTCGCCCAGGCCTGCGTCTATCTGGCGACAGCCCCGAAATCGAATGCGGTCTACATGGCCTTCAAGGCGGCCACCCGGGCTGCCAAGGAAAACGGCTCGCTTCTGCCACCCAAGCATATCCTCAATGCCCCGACCAAGCTGATGAAGGCAGAGGGCTATAATGACGGGTATCGCTACGATCACGACGAGCCCGACGCATTTTCAGGCCAGAACTACTTCCCGGAAAAAATGGGCCGCCAGACCTATTACGATCCCCCGGAGCGTGGCTTCGAGCGTGACATCAGAAAGCGTCTCGACTGGTGGTCGAAGCTGCGCAAGGAGCGCGGCGGCAGCTAAGCCTCAGGAAGCCCTGGCGATGCCTGGTTTCTGCGCCTGACCCGGTGCCGCGACGAGCCTCACCGAAGACTCGGCCAGAGCGTGATGCCCTTCCATATCCACCACCAGATGCCAGTGGCCGTTTTCCGGAACGGCGATCCGCAGCGGCGATTTCTTCGCAACGCCGCCGACGAACTTGAAATCGAGTTGTTCCGTAAACCGCTGGTAGTTCGCAGCAGTCATCAGGCGGACGTTGTTCACCCCATTGAGCGTGACTTCAATGATCGTGCCGGCGCGCTGCGGTTTGAGATCATAATGCGTGTAGCGAAAATTCGGACCTGCCATGCTTGCCTCATTCATGCCAGTATATGGGTACAACAATCCTACAGACACCCGGTTAAAGATCTATGGAACCTACTGCGTTCCTGGGTGTTATTTAAGCATGATGCCGACGCGCTGAGCCACCAGCCCGCTGGCAAGACAGATAAAGCAAGGCGATGTTTCCCCCCGCGTCGCCCAAAAACGACAAAATATTTGACCTCCAATCTACCTGGTCCCGCTGCTCCCCGCAGCGGGACTTTTCTTTTTCTGGTTTCGTAAAAAGCTTTCTCTACAGAGACTTGAAGCGATTTCCGGACTCAGGTCGAGAGCGATTTGATTCAGTTTGTGAGGTGCTGGCGGTCCAGTTGAGCGGTCAGCGCAAAGATGGTTTCGCACACAGGCGTTGGCACGCCGGCCAGTTTTCCGAGCGACACGACCATGCCCGTCAACGGCACGATCTCCAGCGCCTTGCCCGCAAGTAGATCCTGAAGCATCGAGGTTTTTACTGGCCCGAAACCTTGCGCTCTCGCAAACATTTCATCGGCCGTCTGGGTGAACCTCGCACCAAACGCGGTGCCGACGGCCTGAACCTCGTTGATGATTTTCCGAACGATTTCGGCGATATCCGGGTTTGACATCATGTCGATCATCAAGGCGCGGGTGAGGGCGCTGATGGGATTGAAGGCGGCGTTGCCACGAAGCTTCGCCCAGATCTCGTCTCTGATCCGCGGCGTTGCCTTGGCATCGAGATCGCAGCGCTGGAAAAGGTCCACGATCGCCGACAGGTCGTCGGACATCTCGCCGCTGGGTTCTCCGAGAAAGAAGTGGCCTTTGCCGTTCAGGCGTGTCTTGCCGGGTTCGATGATTTCTGCACCTTGATACGCGACGCAACCGATCACGCGTTCCGGACCGATGGCGTTCCAGATGCAACTGTCTGCGTCGAGCTCGGGGATCTGCCGGCCTCCAAAGCCGCTTTCCATATCCCCATGGAAATACCACCAAGGAATTCCGTTCAGGATCATCACGACGCGCGTGCTTTCGCCAAGCAGTGCCGCCAGACCATCTGTTGCGGCTGCGAGCTGATGGCCCTTCAAACCGGTAATTATAAGATCCTGTGGAGGCAGACTGAACGGATCATCCGTCGCGGCAACGAGTACGCGGACCGGATCGATGCCCGTGTCTTCATAAACGACGTTTAACCCGTTCTCTCGGATTGCCTTAAGCTGTGCGCCTCGCGCCACAACCGACAGCTCCGTGTCGGCTCCTGATCCCGCCGCTATCTTTGCGGCAAATGCACTTCCGAGCGCGCCCGCGCCATATACGCAAATTCTTCTGAACGTCATCTGTCCTCGCTGCATTCCGACGTAAGTCGGAAGCAGTGTAGGGGAGCGGTAGAAGCGAGGCGACCGATAATTTCGGCCTGTCCTAGTGCGAGGGGTTGTTCGGCAGCAGTTCGTTCATTCGCAGTTCGTCGATTGCTGTGACAGCCTCTTCCGCGGTCCAGCCGGCCTTCAGGGCCGCTGCAATCATCCTTACTTCCGCCTCTTCCTCGAGCGCAAGAAACAGCGGCTCGAGCGCTTCCTGGACGGTCAGGACATTCTCCTCCGGCGACGGGACGGACTGCCGTGCGGTATTCGTCAGCATGTGCGGTTCTCCTCTGTGATGGTCGAATCTATCCAATTTAACGACCCCCGAAAAGGTTCCCAAAAAACGTCGATTTTGCGGGCTTTCTGGCATCCCAATATCGTGATCTGAAGATATCGCACAAAGGTCGTTCCGGACGGACGCAGTTAACGATGCGTTTATGAATTCGTGAAAATAAATCGCAATACGGTGCGGGATTGTCCTCGCTATCTGGGCTGGGTTGCCTGGATCGTCCCGCGGCTTTCAGCCGGTTGTATCGCCTGCGCATCCGCCACTTGCAGGCTTTGTATGGAGTAAACGCAATGACCCAGAAGACACTTGCCCTGGCGCTCGTCGCCGCCTTTGCCGCCAGCCCCGTTATGGCTGCGGATCTCACCAGCGCCTATGAGGCGCCCGCCTACAGCGAACCTGCGAGCGAACCGGCCGGTTGGTCAGGTGCTTATGTCGGTGGACACGGCGGTGTAACGTCGCCGAGGATCAACCCGTTTGCCAGCGGCAAGGGCCTCAACCTCGGCGTTCACGGCGGCTACAACCACGACCTGGGCGGCGCTATCGTTGGTGGCGAACTCGATTACTCCTATCTCGGCGATGCCGACGTGAAGGCCCGCGGCGGCAAGCTGTCCGAGCGTCATCGCATGGCCGCCAAGGTCAAGGCTGGTGTTCCGCTCGACCAGACGCTGCTTTACGGCACGACCGGTCTTGCCATGACGAAGTATCGCGATGGCGACAATGTTACCGGCCCGGACGGCTGGAAGCCTGGCCTCCTGCTGGGTGCCGGCATCGAGCAGAAGCTGACCGGCAACATCTCGGCCCGCGTCGAGTACAACTATGTCATGACCGACAACGTCAAGAGCTCCTACCAAGGCGTCGAAACCCGTACGGACGTTCATGACCACTCGGTTACCGCTGGCGTGAACTACAGGTTCTGATTAATCCGGTCACACCCGGAACGGAAAAGGCTCGCTCACGCGGGCCTTTTTTCGTTGGGGACTTGGGCTGAGCCGTCTCAACGGTTTGCCTATCGATGTCCGTCGGGAAACGCTGCGAGCCACAACTTCTGCCCCATCGCTCATCCCATAAACTCAAAAGGCCCGCAATCGCGGGCCCTCTTCATGATCGGTATGAAAACGATGGGTCTGAACCGGTGGCCGATCAGCCGTCCGACCAGAACCGGCTATGATCGAACTCTTCGGCAATACCGAGCGGCAGAGGCTCTGCGTTGCTGGGTTTTGCAGTCAGATCCGTCAGCGTGCGGCCGACGACGAGCGGCGCGGTCATTCCGGTCGATGCGCCGGGGGGCGAGATCGCCCAGGAGATCAAAACGTCTTCGCCATCAAACTCGTCTTCCGGATCGATCTGCGGCCCGGTGATCGGCAGCGATGCCAGCGAGTGTCTTGGTTCTGGAAGTCCTTTCGCCGGCGCAGCAAGGGCGAGGGCGGGTACGAAGCCCGGTGCAGGGCGCGGCAGCATCGGCATGCTGTTTCCGAGCGCGGACGCCGATGCGGCCGTCGGTGCCGGACCAAGCGAGGCGGTTTCGATGACGGCGGCAGGAGCCGATGACGCGGTTTCAGCCGCCGGACGCAGGCCCGGGGCCGGGATTGCGAGAGATGCCAGATCGGCAAAGGCGGGTACCGGCGCCACGGCAACCGTCGCACGCGCCGATGGCCGTGGCGTCGTCTGCTCGTCGAGTGCTGCAAGCGCGCGGCTGCGTGGTGTTGGCAGCATCGCGGTGATCAGGCCGCTGCCGACCCGTTTTCCGGCACCTGCATCATCGTCGGCCTCGATATCTATGGTCGCACGCGCAATAGCGATCGACTTGCCGCTGCCACGGCGTTTGAGATCGGCCATCGCGACGCTATAGCCCTGGAGCGGTCTTCCGTCGGCGGGAACATGGATGGTTCTGCCGTTCGGGAAGATACGCGCCAGCTCCTGCCGCGACAGACGTGGCCAGGCTCGGACATTGCCGACATCCACATGCAGGAAGGGCGAGCCGGATGTCGGGTAATAACCGACGCCGCCGCCCTGGATCTGAACAGCGATGGCCCGCAGCGTCGAAAGCTTGACGCCGGGAATGTAGAGATCGATCGCCTTGCCAAGCATATGCTGGCTCTTGCGCGCAACCCCGGTGGAGCGTGAGCGACCGCGCAGCATGTTGTTGGTGGCAGGCGAACGATAGGCCGATACGACGTGGATGTAATTGTTGGTGCCGGAACGCTCGTAGATCTCCCAGACGAGATCGAGCAGGTTCGGATCCATTCGCGCCGTCTCGTTGCGGCGCCAGTCGCGCAGGAACCGGTTCATCTGGGCAAGACCCTTCTGATCCAGCCTGCCGTCCCGCTTGTAGGTAATCGTCGCCTTTTCGCCCGTATGGGTAAAATAGAGCTTGAGAGACCGATCCTCGGCAAAGGCAAACGACGCCGATCCCAACAAAGCCGCCACCGCAAGCCCGGCTGCGCCCGCAGACCGTGCAGCCTTGCCGGCCGCTTGCGAGGCGAGGTTCACAAGTGCGCGTGCAGCACCGGGTACAGACTTAATCGACAGAGACTGGGACACGACAAACCCGCTTTACGCAAACTGTGACAGCGGGATGCGAAAACCGCAGCCCGGCGAATACGGGACCATTATGGTCAACGAAAAGCTAACGGGAGGTTGATGCCCGCAAGGCGAAGTGCGGTGACACGGCTTTGTGAAGTGGGGTGGGCCACGCGAGCGTCAAACCGGATTGCAGGTCATGCCGTTGCTGGCCATGGGTCGCCAGCGCTCTAAGCTCGGTTCCTCGCTTTTGGCATACACGGGAAAGACTGTTTCGAGGGAACAGCTACGAACAGAGTTTATTCAGTGTTTGAGGAAAAGGCCGCAAGAAAAATCCCCGCACTGAACATCATCAGTGCGGGGATCAGGTTAGACTAATTTGGCTCAGGTGAGGGCTAGCCGCTCACCAATCCCGTCTCAAATCAGCTGCAGCCGCTCGTTGCGCCGCAGGTGTCGCACTTTTCGCATGTTCCGTTGCGGACCATGGTGAAGTTCTGGCACTCGGTGCACATGTTGCCGGTGTAGCCCTGCATGATCGACTTCATGCGGCGATCGGCTTCCTTCTTCTTGGCTTCCGCCTTGGCAGCGGCAGCGTCTGCCTCGGCCTTGTCCGAGAAGAGGGCGGTTGCGACCTGCTGGCCTTCGTCGGCAAGCTGCTCGTCGGCGATGTCATCTGCCACTTCGCGAGGCCGCTCTTCGTAGTCGCGTTTGAAGGACACGACTTCCGATGTGGAGATCGCAAGCGTGGTCTCGAGCTTGCGGGCAGCCGAGCCGGCAAACGATGTGACGTTGCCGCCGCCGCTGCCGACCGAGGCCTTTGCCGCGGAGCCCCCTGCCGAACCCTTCGGCTCGTTGCCAGCCAACCGGTCGGAACCACCCGAGACGAGGGTCGGCTTGTAGCCGCGCGTCCAGCCGGTGGAGAGAAGGTTGGTCTTGCCTTCCTCGATACCCTTGCCAAGTGCCGTCTGCGAGAAGTCCGACGTATCCACATGCGCCAGATCGTGACGGCCGAGATAGGACACGGCCAGTTCGCGGAACACGTAGTCGAGGATCGACGTGGCGTTCTTGATCGCGTCATTGCCCGTCACGATGCCGGCCGGCTCGAACTTGGTGAAGGTGAAGGCCTCCACATATTCCTCGAGCGGCACGCCGTACTGGAGACCGAGCGAGATGGCGATGGCGAAGTTGTTCATCATTGCACGGAAGGCGGCGCCTTCCTTGTGCATGTCGATGAAGATCTCGCCGATGCGGCCGTCACCGAATTCACCTGTGCGCAGATACACCTTGTGTCCGCCGACATTGGCCTTCTGGGTGTAACCCTGGCGGCGGTTCGGCAGCTTTTCCCGTTCGCGGGTGACGCGTTCGACAATCCGCTCGACTATCTTTTCGGTGATCGTCACGGCCTGTGCGGCAGTTGGTGCTGCAATCAGGTCCTCGATCGCGTCCTCTGCATCGTCTTCGTCGATCAGCGAGGCGTTGAGCGGCTGCGACAGCTTCGAACCATCGCGGTAGAGGGCGTTGGCCTTCAGAGCCAGCTTCCAGGACAGCATGTAGGCCGCGCCGCAATCTTCGACGGTTGCCTCGTTCGGCATGTTGATCGTCTTGGAGATTGCGCCGGAGATGAACGGCTGGGCGGCCGCCATCATGCGGATGTGGCTTTCAACCGACAGGTAGCGCTTGCCGATCTTGCCGCACGGGTTGGCGCAATCGAACACCGGCAGATGCTCGTCCTTGAGGAACGGTGCGCCTTCCAGCGTCATCGCACCGCAAACGTGGATGTTGGCAGCTTCGATGTCCTTCTTCGAGAAACCGATATGCTCAAGCAGGTTGAAGCTCATGTCGGCGAGCTGCTCGTCGGAAACTTTCAGGGTTTCCTTGAGGAAGTCGGTGCCGAGCGTCCACTGGTTGAACACGAACTTGATGTCGAAGGCAGCCTTGGTTGCGCCGTTGATGGCAGCGATCTTCTCGTCGGAGAAGCCCTTTGCCCTCAGTGTGCCTGGGTTGACGCCGGGAGCCTGGTTGATGTTGCCGTGACCGACCGCATAGGCCTCGATTTCCGCAAGCTGGCTTTCGGTATAGCCGAGGCTGCGAAGCGCTTCCGGAACGGCACCGTTGATGATCTTGAAGTACCCACCACCGGCAAGCTTCTTGAACTTGACCAGTGCAAAGTCGGGCTCGATGCCGGTCGTGTCGCAGTCCATGACCAGACCGATCGTGCCTGTCGGCGCAATCACGGTTGTCTGGGCGTTGCGGTAGCCGTGCTTTTCACCCAGCTGCAGCGCCTTGTCCCAGGCAGCCTCTGCATGGATGACGAGATCCTGGTCCGGGTTTTCCGAGTGGATCAGCGCAACCGGATCGACCGACAGCTGCTCGTAGCCGGAGGTTTCGCCGTAAGCCGCGCGGCGGTGGTTGCGGATGACCCGCAGCATGCTTTCGCGGTTCGGTGCGAAATTCGCGAACGGTCCGAGTTCGCCGGCCATCTCGGCAGACGTCGCATAGGCAACGCCGGTCATGATCGCGGTCAGCGAGCCGGCAATGGCGCGGCCTTCCTTCGAGTCATACGGAATGCCCGACGACATCAGGAAGCCACCAATGTTGGCATAGCCGAGGCCGAGCGTGCGGTACTGGTAGGAGAGTTCGGCAATTTCCTTGGACGGGAACTGCGCCATCATGACCGAGACTTCGAGAACGACGGTCCACAGGCGGACCGAATGCTCGTAATCGGCAATGTTGATGTTCTTCGTCGCCGGGTTCTTGAACTGAAGAAGGTTCAGCGAAGCAAGGTTGCAGGCGGTGTCATCGAGGAACATGTATTCCGAGCACGGGTTCGAGCCGCGGATCGGTCCACCGGCCGGCGACGTGTGCCAGTCGTTCATCGTCGAGTTGAAGTGGATGCCCGGATCGGCAGATGCCCATGCGGCATAGGAAATCTGTTCCCAAAGGTCCTTTGCCTTCAGCGTCTTCATGACCTTGCCGTCCTTGCGGGCGGTCAGGTTCCAGTCGCCGTCATTCTCGACCGCCTTGAGGAAGTCGTCCTTTAGCGAGACAGAGTTGTTGGAGTTCTGGCCGGATACCGTGAGGTAGGCTTCCGAATCCCAGTCCGTGTCATAGGTCTTGAATTCAAGATCCTTGTAGCCCTGGCGGGCGAACTGGATGACGCGCTTGACGTAGTTTTCCGGAACTTGGTCCTTCTTGGCAGCTTTGATCTCGCGCTTCAGGGCAGGGTTCTTCAGCGGGTCATAGCACTCGTCGCCATCGGCCTCGCAGTTGACGCAAGCCTTCATGATCGCCTTCAGATGACGGTTGACGATCTTGGAGCCGGTGACGAGGGCCGCAACCTTCTGCTCTTCCTTGACCTTCCAGTTGATGTATTCCTCGATATCCGGATGGTCGATATCGACCACGACCATCTTCGCCGCGCGACGCGTCGTGCCGCCCGACTTGATGGCGCCGGCTGCACGGTCACCGATCTTGAGGAAGCTCATCAGGCCGCTGGAGCGACCGCCTCCCGAAAGCTTTTCGCCTTCGCCGCGCAGATGGCTGAAGTTGGAGCCGGTGCCGGAGCCGTACTTGAACAGGCGGGCTTCGCGAACCCACAGGTCCATGATGCCGCCTTCGTTGACGAGGTCATCGCCGACCGACTGGATGAAGCAGGCATGCGGCTGCGGATGCTCGTAGGACGACTTCGACTTGGTCAGCTTGCCGGTGAACGGGTCGATATAGAAATGGCCCTGGCCGGGACCGTCGATGCCATAGGCCCAATGCAGGCCGGTGTTGAACCACTGCGGGCTGTTCGGCGCAACGCGCTGGGTGGCAAGCATATAGGCAAGCTCGTCCATGAACGCGGACGCGTCGTCTTCCGACGTGAAATAGCCGCCCTTCCAGCCCCAGTAGGTCCAGGTACCGGCAAGACGCGAAAATACCTGGCGCGCATCGATTTCCGAACCGTAGCGCTCGCCTTCGGGAAGATCGCGCAGCGCCTTTTCATCGGCAACCGAACGCCAGAGGAACGACGGAACGTCGTTTTCTTCGACTTTCTTCAGGCGCGCAGGCACGCCGGCCTTCCGGAAATACTTCTGCGCCAGAACGTCCGTCGCAACCTGCGAGAACTGCGTGGGCACGTCGATATCCGCAAGCCGGAAGACGATCGAGCCATCCGGATTACGGATCTCGCTGGTTGCCTTGCGGAATTCAATCTCTCCGTAGGCGCCCGTTTCCGGCTTGGTGAAACGACGTTCGATGCGCATTGCCTAATCCCTCGTCAGTGAGGCGCCACTCGATGGGGCGCACGTGTTCATGCCGGCTGCTCGCCATCATGGGCAGCCGGTCAAAATTTTATCACCCAGTGAAACATCATGGATGGCATGTCTGTATCTTGTGATGGATGGTGGCTGCAAACACTAAATATAGTATTAACAGTTTCTTTCCGCCAGCGCCAGCACCGTTTCAGCAGACCATCGAGCGGCCATGGAAATCCGTCACCAGGCGATCCTCAAGAACCGCCACGACCTGCAGGAAACCCATTTTGACTCGAAAAAGAACCGGCCTCGTTACTCCCGGTCCAGTCGCCGCCGCAACCTGAAGGCAATGTCGACCTCCAGGGGAGATTCGTCAAGCCGTAGTTGTTAGTGGTTTCGTAACCACAAGATATTGTAGGTTTGGCTGTGGATAACGGGGAAGAAAAAACGTTGAGGAATCTCAGTGATTTACGACGTCAAGTACCGGACTGCGCGAAGTTCACGCAATTGGACGGCGTTCGCGATCAGGACTGCTTCGACAGTGCGACGCCTGTAAAGCAGGGACTTTGCCTATGCTCTGAAGCATCTGTGTGACACTGGCGACAATTTCGGATTATTTTCGAGGTTGGGAAAATGCGGTTCGCTCTGTTGACAGCCGGAAATGTTTCCAAACGGCACGTCTTGCAGGGGTAAGTCCATCGCTCCGATTTCTCATCCCTCGTATTCCGCAAATGTACCGTAAACGGTTTTCGTATATCTAACCGGGATGGAAGTAGGTTTCGCAAAAAGCGAGTTCAAAAGAGGGAGCCCGTGATGTTCGGCGACGTCGTTGCGCGGCATAGTCGTCAGGCAATCTTTCGCACACTCGGGCTCGTGCTGATCTGTACCTCCGGCTCGCTCGCCGCGTTTGCCGATGCGACGCAACGACCTTCGTATCGTTGCGAATTTGCGCATACCATGGATACTGCAGTTTCGAGATCCGCCTGTAATGCTGTCCGCTCCACAGTCGAGCAGATGACGGGTCGAGGACCTGGTTATGGACAGTTCGTCTTCGAGGTGACGCGCGCTCGCACAAACAGCGTGTCTGCGAGATTGCGCTGGAAGGCAGACGGAGCTGCTGGCTGGCGTTCCGGACCGGTCGTGACGACTGTCGTCTCGGACGCGGCTTTGAATGACGATATTCTGAAGGCATTTGCCCGGCAGCTTGTCGAGGCATCAGGATTTTGAATGGCCACAGGAAGGCCGGGGGAGACTTGAATGGCGACTTACACGGAAGAGACTGACGCAGCGGCTAGCCGTTCCACGGCCTACAAGATCGCTGCCGGCGACACGTTCACCGGCGCGCTGGCGACCGGAGATGCCGATTGGATCAAGGTCTCGCTTACGGCAGGCAAAGCCTATCAGTTCGACATGTCGGGGACGGTCGGCTGGGCCGGTCTCCAGGTCATGGACGCGGACGGCATCGCGATTGATATCGACGAGAACAGTCTCGACACGGACTTCGAGAAGTCGACGCTCAGCGTCTTTGCCGAAAAGAGTGGCACCTACTATATCCGCGTCGGCAGTCACGACGACGAATGGTCAGGCGACTATGCGCTGAAGACGACGGTTGTTACCGCCCCGAAATTCGCAAGCTACGATACGATCGCTAAGCAGTTGACCACGGATTTCTGGACCAGCGACGGCGGCACGCCCTTCAAGTTCAATATCGCGGCCGGCGGCACGTTGACCGTCAACATCGGTGCGCTGACCACCCAGGGCCAGCAGCTGGCCAAGTGGGCTCTCACTGCCTGGACGGAAGCCTCCGGCATCAAGTTCAAGTTCGTGTCCGGTTCGGCACAGATCTCCTTCGACGACAAGGAGGGCGGCGCTTACGGCGGATCGACGTCGATCATCGGCGGTTTCACCACGGCGTCTTTCGTCAATGTGGCGGCAAGCTGGATCACCGACTACGGCGCGGGCGCAGACAGCTACACGATGTCCACCTATGTGCACGAGATCGGTCATGCGCTGGGGCTCGGCCATGCGGGCAACTATGACGGCAACGCCACCTGGGGCATAGACAACCGGTTCGAAAACGATTCCTCACAACTGACGGTGATGTCCTATTTCGACGATCAGGTCAGTGTCTGGGCCGGTGGCTCCGGCACCACTTCCATCACGCCGATGATGGTGGACGTCCTTGCCATCCGCAACCTCTACGGGACCACGGCGATCAGTTCGGGCAACACGACCTACGACCTCAAGTCCGACTTCCTCGGCAAGGATGTCGCGATGAACCTGGTCGATACCGGCGGCAGCGATACGCTGAATTTCAGCTGGGCGTCGGGAAACCAGCGGATCGACCTCAATGCTGAGGAATTCTCGAGCGTCTCGGGCGGGATCAACAATCTCTCGCTGTCGCGGGGCACGGTGATCGAGAACGCGATCGGCGGCAAGGGCGTGGACGTCATCGTCGGCAACGCGGTCGCCAACATCCTCGAAGGTCGGGCTGGACAAGACAAGCTGATCGGCAACGGCGGCAACGACAAGCTGATCGGTGGTACCGGAAACGATACCCTGACCGGTGGCAGCGGCAAGGACACGTTCGTCTTCAGTTCGGCGCTGAACAGCTCAACGAATGTCGATACGATCACCGACTTCTCGGTCGTGGACGATCTGATCCATCTGGAGAACGCGATCTTCACCGCCTTCACCAAGAACGGAGCGATTTCCAGCGGCAATTTCCTGAAAAGCACGTCGCCGGCGGCCAAGGACAGCAACGATTTTCTGGTCTACGAAACCGATACCGGAAATCTGTTCTACGATGCCAACGGCAGCAAGTCCGGCGGCTCGATCATGATCGCCCATCTCGATAAGAGCCTGGCGCTGAGCTATCAGGATTTCCTGATCGTCTGAAGCCGGTTGCGCGAAGACAGACCGGCACGGGTGGGCCGGTCTGGATGTCGTATGGGAGTTCAGCCCTTGTGGCCCTTGGCGATCGGCTCCTGGTAGGTGAAGCCCATATCCCAGGGGAAATAGATCCACGTATCCTGGCTGACCTCGGTCACGAACGTATCGATCATCGGCACGCCTGACGGCTTTGCATAGACGCAGCCGAAATGCGCCTTTGGCAGCATGGCACGCACCTCGGAGGCTGTCTTGCCGGTGTCGGTCAGGTCGTCGATCACGAGTATGCCAAGCCCACCGTCTTCGCAGAGCTCGGGCGAAATCCCTTTCAGAAGGTTCATCTCACCCTGGTTGACGTAGTCGTGGTAGGACGCGATGCAGACGGTCTCGATCAGACGGATGTTCAGCTCGCGCGAAATAATCGCCGCCGGCACAAGGCCGCCGCGCGTGATGCAGACGATGGCTCTGAAATCCTGACCCAAACCGGCGAGACGCCACGCCAGCGCGCGCGCATCACGGTGGAACTGGTCCCAGGAGACGGGGAAAGCTTTTTCGGGAAGAGACATTGGAGAGCCTTGGCTTAGATCTGCTTTGGCTCTCGCTAATAGCGGGAAACGGATGTTTCTGGCAAGGTGGGTAGGACGACTTCCGCCCGACCCTTCATCGCGACAGAAGCGTCAGCGCGGTCATTGAATCCAGAACGCTGCGTGTCGTCCCTCCGAACAGCATTTCCCACCAGCGGGAATGGCCGTAGCCACCCATGACCAGCAGATCGATACTGTTGTCCAAAAGCCGGTTTTCGATTGCCTTGGCGGGCGTCTCGCGGCTACCGATCCGCGTGGTGACAGTGACGTTGACGCCATGTCGCGCAAGACTTGTGGCAATCTCGGTTCCCGCAAACTCGGCCGTCTGGTCGCCGCGCTCCGGCGGGTCGACGACGAGCACTTCCACACTTGTGGCGGTCTTGAGGAAGGGCAGGGCGTCGAAGGTCGCGCGGGCCGCTTCCTTGGAGCCGTTCCAACCGATCAGAACACGCTCGATCGGCTTAAAGGCCGTCATCCGGTGGGGAACGAGCAACATCGGGCGACCGCTCTCGAACAGGAATGTTTCGAGATCGGCCCGGTGATCCGAATGGGAAGGGTCGCTCTGGCTTGCAATGATGAGGTCCGCGGTCCGGGCAGTCTCCATCACCGAACTCGCGCCATATCCGGCAGAGGAGACGAAACTGCGCCATTCGCGCGACAGTCCCTCACGCGTGGACACCGTGTTGAAGATGTCGGCGACCATGGCCGTTTCCTTCTGGGCAACCTCCTGCAGGACCTGGACCGCTGCGGGATCGGGGATCTCCATTGGCGCGATCAACGGCACGGCGGCAAGCGTCTCGGCATGCACGCCAATCAGGTGGGCGGAGAACGTTTCAGCCAGGGCCGCGCCAAAATCCGCCATTTGCCGGGCGTTCTGCGGAATGTCGAGGACAGCAAGAATGGTTTTGTAAGCCATGGCGTCATCTCCCTTGTTGACCGGCGCCGGGGAGCCGAAAGCCGGTCTCTAATTGTTACGTGATGCCCAGATCGGGCTTGGTCGATCGACTTGGGGAAGGCCAGCTCGCGCAGGTCTCTCTCAGGCGTCCGCCGTCGGGTTGTCGGCAATCCGGGTGCTGTCGATATTGGCAATCATGTCCGCGACAGCCTGCGCGGCCGCGTCCAGAACCTGCGGATCGCGGGCGCGGACCACCAGCTCGGTTGAAAAGCGCTTGCCGTCGTATTTTGGATAAGAGCCGATGCTGGTCTCCGGATGCGCCTTCTGCACAGCCGCAAGCGGGGTCCCGATATCGCCCTCGCCATAAGGGCAGGCAATTGCACGCGACAGCACTTTCGAGCCCGATTTGAGCGTCGGCAGAACATTGTCCATCATCGCCTGGAACACCTGCGGTACACCGGCCATCACGTGGACATTGCCGATGACGAAGCCGGGTGCCGTCGAAACCGGATTGGCAATATGCGTGGCACCCTCCGGCATCCGCGCCATGCGTTGGCGGGCCTCGGTGAATTCCATTTCGCGGCGCTTGTACATCTCGGCGAGCAACCGCATCGCTTCCGGGTCGTGAATGCAGGGCACTTCGAATGCTTTTGAGACTGCATCCGCGGTGATGTCGTCATGGGTCGGGCCGATGCCGCCGGACGTGAAGACGTAATCGTACCGGGCACGCAAAGCGTTCAGAGCCTCAACGATCGCGTCTTCTTCGTCCGCAACGATGCGCACTTCCTTCAGGTCGATGCCTGAAAGCGTCAGCAGGTCGGCGAGGTGGCCGATATTCTTGTCCTTGGTCCGGCCGGAAAGAAGCTCGTCGCCGATGGCGAGCATCGCCGCGCTGACGAGGGTAGGTGAGGATGACAGGGTATCGGACATGGAGGCGCTCGCTTTCTCATTGCACGGGAACGTTAGCGCGCGCCGGGAAACGATTGCAATCGTTCAATCCAAAAACTGACGTGCGAATGAAACGACAAACATTCGATCGCGTTCAGCAATTGTGGACAGTCCGTGCAGAGATCGCCCTCTGGCCGGTGCTGTGACACTGCGCTAGCTAAGCCTCAAGGCCTGTTAACGGAAAGCGTCCTGCTTGCCATGATCGTGACGTGGTCCGTCGCCGCCTTGCGATCATCATTCCAGCACCTGCAAAGGAATTGAAAACAATGACAAAAGTACTGGTTCTCTACTATTCCTCGTACGGCCATATCGAGACGATGGCGTATGCTGTCGCCGAAGGCGCGCGCTCGGCCGGTGCCGAAGTGACCGTCAAGCGCGTTCCGGAACTGGTTCCTGAAGAGGTTGCCAAGGCATCGCACTTCAAGCTTGATCAGAAGGCTCCGATCGCCACACCGGACGAGCTCGCTGAATACGATGCGATCATCGTCGGTGCCGGCACCCGCTACGGTTCGGTTGCCTCGCAGATGCGCAATTTCTGGGATCAGACCGGTGGCCTGTGGTTCGCCGGCAAGCTGATCGGCAAGGTCGGCTCCGTGTTCACCTCGTCGGCCACCCAGCATGGCGGCCAGGAATCGACGATTCTCGGCTTCATCCCGACCTTCCTTCACCAGGGCATGGCCGTGGTTGGTCTGCCTTACTCCTTCCAGGGCCAGATGGGCACGGAAGAAGTCATGGGTGGCTCCCCTTACGGCGCCACGACCATCACCAACGGCGACGGCTCGCGCCAGCCTTCCGAGATTGAACTCGAAGGCGCACGCTTCCAGGGCGCCCATGTTGCAAAGACTGCAGCCAAGCTCTGCGCCTGATCTGCCCACTTCAAGTGAAAAGCGCGGGGCCTCGGCTCCGCGCTTTTTTGTTGCGCGCCTGCCGCCGCCTGCAATTTCCGTCCTTGACGTCGAAGGCGAACTTCACGAAACAGGAACCCAGGCGGACGTGGCGAAATTGGTAGACGCAGCAGACTTAAAATCTGCCGACCTCAGGTCTTACGGGTTCGACCCCCGTCGTCCGCACCATCATTCTTAACCTTTTCAAATTGAATTGATCTCCTTGCCCTCTACTTCCATGAGGAGCGGTAGGAGAAAAACGTATGCTCAGGGCAATTTTGATCGTTGTGGCCGGTCTATTCGTCAGCGCGAATGCATTCGCGGCTGGCGTCGTAAAGGAAGGCCAGGTGATGGCGAGCCGGATCCTCGGCAAGAATGTCGAGTTTACGCTCTATCTTCCTCCAGGCTACGGATCCGACGAACGGCGATACCCGGTCATCTATCTGATGCACGGTGGTGGCGATGGAAAGAATCAGGACTGGTACCGGTATGGGAACGCCAACCTGATCTTCGACAAACTGATCGAAAGCGCCGAAGTACCGCCCTTCATCGCCGTGACGCCTGAGGGTCGGCGGGACGAGGAAAACAAGTTCAACACCTATTATATGAACGATGCCGACGGAAAATATCTGTGGCAGGATATGTTCGTGAAGGAATTCATTCCGCACGTTGAGGGCTCGTTCCCGGTGATCGCAGGCAAGAAGTCGCGCGGCATTCTGGGCCTTTCCATGGGTGGTTATGCAGCCATGGCCTACGCGCTGAAATATCCGGATCTGTTTGCCGGTGCTGCAGCGCTGAGTGCTGCGTTCAGAACCGATCAGCAGATTGTAGCGATGGATCAGGCAGGCTATGACCGTCGGTACGGCAAGGCTTGGGGTGAGGGGTTGAGTGGCACGGATCGGCTGAACCAGCCTTACTACGCCAACAGCGTTCTCGATCTCGTCGACAAGACGCCTCCAGACGCAATCCGCAAAACGGAACTGTTCATCGATTGCGGATCGTCCGACAGCTTCTTCGTGGGCAATGCGGAACTGACGGTCAAGCTGCAGAAGCTCGGCGTGCCGCACCGCTTCATGGCGCGTGAAGGTGGCCACGACTGGACCTATTGGCGCTCGGGTCTGCCGGAAGCGACCCGGTTCATCGGCAAACTCCTGCATCAATAGTGCCGCGCAGAGCCGTCGCCATTACCCGAAGATTCTGGGGCATCGATGTTTTTGTTCCCAAAAACGCGCACAGAACGGAAAGTCTGCAAAACGGCCTTGGTCTTGTTACGGCACGTGTGGCATAGCGGATGAAATCGTGAAGAATTGGGATGTTTAGCGTGACGAAGCTCGGTGTCGACGAAGCAAAAGCCGCAATGCGGACGATCTTTCCGGAGACGCCGCTTCAGCTCAACGAACATTTGAGCCGTAAATACGGCGCAGAGATCTGGCTGAAGCGCGAGGACCTGTCTCCGGTCCGCTCCTACAAAATCCGCGGCGCCTTCAACTTTCTTCGCAAGGCGATCGCCGACGGGGCAAAGGATCGCACCTTCGTCTGTGCCTCAGCCGGCAATCACGCGCAGGGATTTGCCTTCGTGTGCCGGCATTTCGAAGTGCCGGGCGTCGTCTTCATGCCGGTAACGACGCCGCAGCAGAAGATCGACAAGACGCGGATCTTCGGCGGCCAGTACATCACCATCAAGCTCGTCGGCGACATCTTTGACCAGTGCTATGCCGCGGCCCGCGCCCATGTGGAGGAGACTGGTGGCATGATGGTGCCACCGTTCGATGCGGCTCATATCATCGAGGGGCAGGCGACAGTCGCTGCTGAAATCCTCGAGCAACTGCCGGAAGGCGCAACGCCTGATCTCGTCATCATGCCGGTCGGCGGTGGGGGGCTTGCGTCAGGACTGAGCGGCTATCTTTCCGACGTGGTGGCGAAGGAAAACTTTATTTTCACCGAGCCGACAGGTGCTCCAAGCCTGAAGACCAGCCTCCAGACCGGGTCGCTCGTCACACTTCCGAAGGTCGACAACTTCGTGGATGGCGCTGCGGTTGCGCGGATCGGCGAACTGAATTTCGAGATGCTGAAGGGATTTTCTCCCGATCAGGTTCTGCTCGTTCCCGAAAACGCGATCTGCGTGACGCTCACGGAGATGCTCAACCTCGAAGGCTTTGTGCTGGAGCCCGCCGGTGCTCTGTCGATCACCGCGCTCGAGATGCTCGGCCGCGAGAAGCTGGCCGGAAAGCGGGTAGTCTGCATCGTTTCCGGCGGCAACTTCGATTTCGAACGCCTTCCGGACGTCAAGGAACGGGCGATGCGCTATGCGGGGTTGAAGAAATACTTCATCCTGCGCCTTCCGCAGCGTCCGGGCGCCCTGCGAGACTTTCTTAACCTGCTCGGTCCGGAAGACGATATCGCGCGTTTCGAATACCTGAAGAAGTCGGCCCGCAACTTTGGCTCGATCCTCATCGGTATTGAAACGACCGCGTCCGGAAACTTTGCCGGTCTGCACGAGCGCTTCGAGGCGGCGGGGCTTGGTTACGAGGACATCACCGAAAACGAGATCCTTGCCAACCTGATCATCTGATTTTGTCGAAATCGCACCGGAATGGTCTTCGGATTCCGCCGGTGCCGAGCAAAGTGTAGCACTCATCCATGGCTTCGTTTCTTTCCTCTCTTCTTTCGATGTTTTCCGGCCCGAAATCCGAAACCGCGCCCGCACGGGAAGCCGAGCCGCAGATGCATGGCGAATGCCGCATCTATCCTGCACCGATCAAGGAAGGCAGCCAGTTCCGGCTTGCCGGCCGCATCGAAAAAGATGTCGCCGGCGAAACACTCGTCCGCACTTTCGTGCGGGCAGACATGTTCACCTCTGCGGAGGACGCATCCGAATATGCCGTTCGCAAGGCACAGCAGATCATTGATCAGAACGGCGCCTCGCTGTTCTCGGATGGCGCCGTTTCGCGCTCTGCCTGATTGTTCGTGGGTCCCGCGAGATCCTCTATTGCGCCGCAGCAATTTACCGGCATAACTGGTGTTGCGATTATCTAACAAAGTCATCGCTTTGGGATGTGAACGCGAGGTCCGCCAGGCTTAAAAGGCGTGATGATGCAGGTTTTGAACCTCTTTCTGTTTGTTGCAGAAGCGATCGTCTATTTCACGATCATGGCCGCCTTCCTGCATTTCAGGCGCCAGCTTGGCCTTGGCGTGTTCTTGGCTGCGCTCGGTGTGATGCACTTCATGGAGACCTACCTCGCGGCGGTCTTCTATGTCGAACTGCCGTTCGGGCTGGTATCGCCCGGATCGTCCGTCTTCTTCGCGGGCAAGCTGATGATGATCCTCCTCTTGTACTTGAAAGAGGATGCCTCGACGGTGCGCCAGCCCATCTACGGACTGTTTCTCGGCAATCTCCTGACGGTTCTCATCGCGCAGATCCTGCAGGCGCATCCGGTCGTCACCCTTCCTGCGGGACGGCCTGCCGACATGGTCTTTCTCAACGAGATGGGCTCACTCATGGTATGGGGTACGGCGCTACTCTATATCGACGCCATCGCCATCATTCTTCTCTATGAGCGTTTCGGCCGGATCTTCAGGCGCCATATCATCCTGCGCTTTGCCGTCAGCGGTGCGATCGTTCTAAGCTTTGACCAGCTTGCCTTCTATTCCGGACTACGATTGCTGTTCGACGCGCCGCTGTCGGTCCTGTTCGGCGGTTGGTACGCCAAAATGCTCGCGGTGATCATCTATTCCGTGCTGCTGCTCGCCTATCTCAAGGTCGAACAGATCCCGAGGCTTGCCTTGTCGCGGCGCGAAATTGCCGACATTTTTCACGATCTGACGTTTCGCGAGCGGTATCAGGCGCTGCTTGCCACAAGCGGCGTCGATCGGTTGACTGGCGTTTTCGATCGCAACCGGCTGGAAGCCGATGCGCCGGCGATGATCAAGCAAAGTATCGACATGCGGCAGCAGCTCAGTCTCGTGATCATCGACGCAGACCGGTTCAAGGACGTGAACGATCTCTTCGGTCACATGAAGGGGGACGAGGTGCTCAAGGACGTGGCAGCGCAGCTCAAGGCCCGAACGCGGCCGCGCGATCATCTCTCGCGGTTCGGCGGCGAGGAGTTTGTGCTGATCCTGCCGAACACTAATCACGAAGGAGCTTTGGCGCTCTCCGAGCGGCTTCGCCAGGATATCTGCGCGTCTGTGATCAGGCCGGATGGCAAGTGCATCACCGTATCGATCGGAGTGGCGACCACGTCTGACGATGGCGACACATTCGCGACGCTGTTCGGCGTTGCGGACCAACGCCTCTATCACGCAAAGAAAGACGGCCGGGACAATGTCCACGGCCGTCAGGGGCGTCTCGTCTCACCAACCGGTGTGGACGTCTAGGATCAGGCCGCCAGTGCAAGCTGCTGCGTGCGATCCTGTGCGGCGGCAATCGCCTTCTCATACGCTTCCGGACCGAATGCGGTACCTTCAATGTAGATCACTTCGACATCCGTCATGCCCATGAAGCCAAGAACCGTCTTGAGGTAAGGAACGGCGTGGTTCATCGCCATGGCCGGGCCTTCCGAATAGATGCCGGCGGCCGACAGAACGACATATACCTTCTTGCCGGTCGCAAGTCCCTGCGGACCTTCGGCTGTGTAGCGGAACGTCATGCCGGCGCGGGCAACGTTGTCGATCCAGCTTTTCAGCGTCGAATAGATATTGAAATTGATCAGGCCCGTGGCAAGCACGACCGTATCGGCGGCGAGCAACTCGGCGACGAGTTCGTCGGACAGTTTCGCTGCTGCCGCTTCCTCGGAATTGCGAGCATCTGCGGGCTTGCGGATCGCAGATGTGGTCACGGTGTCGAGATGGGCGATCGGGTTCTGACCCAAATCACGGGTCACAACAGTCGCGCCCGGATGCTGGACCTTCAGCTTGTCGACAAATTCCGTCGCAATCTTTGTCGACAGCGATTCGTTGCCGCGAGGGCTGGATGTCACGAGAAGGATGGATGGCATTGCTTTGTTTCCTATGAATTTCTCGACGATGGGAGACTGGAGGTCGCCTGTCTGAGAAGACAAATAGGAGTAGACGGCAATCGATGGAATGGGGATAATGTCGAAGCTTTCCATCTAAAATCTGGATAGGTCAAATGGACGCGAATCCCACGCTCGATCAGCTGCAGGTCTTCATCGCAGTCGCCGAAAGCGGCAGTTTTTCAGCCGCCTCACGCCTGCTGAACCGGGCTCAGTCGGTTGTCAGCTACACGATTGCCAACCTCGAGACGCAGCTTGAGATACAGTTGTTCGACCGGGCCGGGGCGCGTCAGCCAAAACTGACCGAGGCCGGGCGGGCGATGCTGATGGATGCGCGGCGGATCGTTGCCGACCTGCAGATCATGCGGTCTCGGGCAAAGAGCATCACTCAGGGATTGGAAGCCGAGATCACGCTGGCCGTCAGCGTGATGGTGCCGGCCGACGCGGTGGTAAGCCAGCTACGCGAATTCCGAGAGAAATTTCCAAGTGTCGCCCTCAACCTCAGCGTCGGGGAACTCGGCATGGTGATGGGCCAGGTCATCAGTGGACGGGCCGGCATCGGCATCGGTGGCGCTCTCCTGAAGCAGGACGATTCGCTGATTGCCGAAAGGATCGGTCATTCCTACCTCTTGCCGGTCGCAGCGCCTGACCATCCACTGGTGAAGCTCAACCGCACACTCACCCTTGCCGATGTGCGCGACGAGACGCAACTGGTCGTGACCGACGCGTCAGGGCTTACCGCAGGGCGTAACTTCAATGTCCTGTCCTACAAGATCTGGCGCATCAGCGACATCGCCACCAAGTATCAGCTGATCAAGGGTGGGCTTGGTTGGGGTGGGCTTCCGGCGTCCCTGGTGCTCGATGACATCCGCAACGGCGATCTGGTCGCGTTGGATATCGACGCTTACGAGCAGGGGCAATATCCGATCTACGCCTTGCGAAAGGCATCCAATCCGCCCGGACCCGCGGGACAGTGGTTGATCGAATCGTTTGCAGCCAAGCTGTCCTTATGTCCTAACCATGATGACCTTCCCGAACTCCTGAAGCAGGAGCCGGAAAGGACGTATTGGCAGGCTGCCGAATAACACGCGTCCTCGGCCGGACGACTGGATGGGGCGTCTCAGAGCACCAGTCTGAACTTCGCGAAACCGTTCTCGCCGTCGCCGGCATCCTCGATCTTCGTCCCCTTCAGACTGCCGGCAAACTGGCGCGCCTTGGGTCCGGTCTCGAACAGGGCCGTGGATCCGGGCTGCGCCTTGAACGACCAGTTGTCGTCGGCCGAAGGATTGATCGTCCCTTGATCGATGATGTAGCGAACAACGACGTCGCGGTTGGTGTCTGGTGCGACGAAAATGACCTTGTCGCTGGCGATCTCCGGAAACTTGCCCCCACCGCCGGCACGGTAGTTATTGGTGACGACGACAAACTTCTGTGCCGGATCGATCGGCTTGCCGTCAAACTTCAGGTCGACGATACGGTGAGCATTCTCGTCCAGTACCTTTCCATCCTTGTCGAAGCGCGACGGCTGGGACAGGTCGATCTGGTAGGTCACGCCATCGATCACGTCGAAATTGTAGGACGGGAAACCGGCGTTGAGCAGCGGAACATCCTTTGATCCCGGCTTGACCTGGTTGAACATGCCAGCCGACATTTCCAGCCAGTTCTTGACCTGCGCGCCCGATATCAGCACGGCCTGAACCGTGTTGGGATAGAGATAGAGATCCGCGACATTCTTGATGGCGATGTCGCCGGTCGGGACGTCGGTGAAGTAATCCGCACCGCCGCGACCGCCGGCCTTGAAGGGAGCGGCAGCGGACAGCACCGGGAGGTCCTTGTACTCGCCTTCCTTCAGCATGTCCTTGATGTACCAGGTCTGCGCATTTGAGACGATCTGCACCGACGGATCATCCGCGACCAGCGCGAAGTAGGAATAGAGCGGCGCAGATGTCTTGCCGACCGGGCGGCGGATATAGGCAAGCGTCGCCTCGTGTTCCGGCTTGATGGCCGCTGTGACCTCAGGCTTGTCCTTGACGTCGGCAACGATCTTGCGATTTTCGTCACGGTGATAGATCGGTCTGACTTCCGAGGTGGAATCGACGATCTTCCAGCCGCTGCCATCCTTTTCGATCAACAGGTCGATCAGACCCATATGGGAGCCCCAGAACCCGGCCATGACGGCGGGCTTGCCCATCAGCGTGCCTTTCTTGGCATCAGCGCCGGCAATGCCCTCGAAATCCTTTGGACCCGGGAAGACCAGATGCTGGTGACCGGTGAAGATCGCATCGATACCCTCGATCCCTGCGAGATAAAGAGACGCGTTTTCCATCCGATCGCTCTGGCCGGAACCATCGATGCCGGAATGAGAGAGGGCGATGACGATGTCGGCGCCTTCCTCCTTCATGACGGGCACCCAGGCCTTGGCAGCATCGACGATATCGCGCGTCTGCGCCTTGCCCTCAAGATTCTTGCTATCCCAGGTCATGATCTGTGGCGGCACGAAACCGATAAAGCCGACCTTGATCGGGGTCGACTGGCCGGAACCGTCGCGGATCTGCTTTTCGATGATCACGTAGGGTTTGAAGAAGAGATCGTCGTCCTTGGCACTGGAGGCAAGCTGGCCCTTGGTCAGGTTGGCGCATACATGCGGGAAGCCGGATCCTGCAAGAACCTTGAACAGGAAATCGAGGCCGTAGTTGAATTCGTGGTTTCCAAGCGTGCCGACGTCATATCCCAGCACGTTCATCGCAGTGATCACCGGATGCTTGTCGCCCTCCTTCATGCCACGCTCATAGGCGATGTAGTCCCCGAGCGGATTGCCCTGCAGGAAGTCGCCGTTGTCGATCAGCATCGAATTTCCGGCTTCGGCTCGAATCGAATCGATGATCGAGGCGGTACGGGCCAGTCCAAGTGTGTCGTTCGGCTTGTCGGCATAATAATCATAAGGGAAGACATGCACGTGGATGTCTGTCGTCTCCATCAGCCGCAGATGCGCCTGGTTGGCGGCCGCGCGTGCCGCAAACGGGTGGAGCATGACCAGCGCCGATGTGGCCGCAATGCCACCGAGAAGGGATCGGCGCGAGACCGCATGATTTTCGAAAAGGTCTTTGGTGAAAAGCGACATCTAATATCTCCCTCCGGATCACTGATGGAGGCGAGCTTAGGCACAATCGCCCACGGACGCATCCCTAAAATGACGGTCGGCGAAAGTTCGGTGACTGCCGGGTAACGACGCGACGGTCAATCCGGGTCGACCGCACCGCGCGCCGCAGATAGCTCGAAAAAAATCCGCCACAAAAATCAAACGGATATGACTTAGATATATCTGGCAGCTTGCAGTATTGCGGAAATGTGCTAGCTTTAGATATATCGAAAGATACTCTAAAGGAGAGTAAGATGTTTCAACGATTTGAAACCCACAGAAGCTGCAACGCCGATCGCTCGGGCTTCGAGGGACTATTTACCATGCGGGGCGGTCCGTTCAGCAAAGGCTTTGCGGGTAGGGGTTTTGGCGGAAAAGGCGGGCCGGGCGGTGGTCGTGGCTTCGGCGATGATGGCGAGGGTCGTATCGGTCGCTTTCTGATGCAGGGCGATCTCAGACTGGTCGTCCTGGCCTTGATCGAGAAAGAAGCCCGCCACGGCTACGAGATCATAAAACATATCGAAGATATGACGTATGGTTTCTACGCACCCAGCCCCGGCGTCATCTATCCGACGCTGACCTATCTTGAAGAAGCCGGTTACGTGACGGCTGAAGCGGATGGCAACAAGAAGCGTTACACCATCACTGACGAGGGCCGTGCGCACCTCGATGAGAACCGCAGTTTCGCAACGACCATCCTCGAGCGCTTGTCCGAGCTGGCTGAAAAGATCAAGCAGAAGCAGGAACGGCACGAACACCACCGCGATCACGACAGGGGGCCACATCATGACCGCGGCCCGGCTCTGCCGCGCAGTGTGGAAGCGGCGCTTCTCAACCTGAGAGAAGTGTCGGCTCGCAGGATCGAACAAAACGACAAGGCTGCGGGCGATCTCGTGCGGCAGCTCCTCGATTTTGCCGAAAAGCTGGAGCGGGACGGCGGAGACCCGCAGGCATAAGGGGCTCCTGCTAAGCCGCGTCAATCCGGCACTGGAAACAGTTGTTGCGGGCCGAACGAACGTGGACATAGGCGATATCGGCGCGTTGAAGCAGGTCTTCGGCGCGCCGCATGATGTCGGACGTCGGGGTCACCGCACCCGTGCCATAGACGATCCTGTTATCTTCTGCATAACCCCGGACGATGTAATCGGGACTGACCAGAATTGGCGGTAGAACCTCTTCCGCGATAAACCGTGGGCAGGGCGTCTTATGCAGGAAGATGGGACCGGTTTCGGCATAGGGCTGCGTTGTCGGAAACGGTCGATAGGCAAGAACGAACAGGCTTTCGCCCGCGTCGATATTCCTGAGGCAATGGCGGCAGGGATATCCGGGACCATCCGAGATCATGGTCTCCGGCTGGTGTCCGTAGGAATCGCTGCCTCCGTTCCATAGATGCTCTGCGTGGTCACCCGGGATCGCGTTGAAGATTGGCATGGTCATCTCCTTTTCTATATATAGGAGATGACCCGTCGAGCTTTGAAGCGCCACCCGATCCTTGCGCGAGCTAGCTGTCCAGCACCTTTACCAGTTCCGCGCTGGTCATCGGCACGATCTCGGCCTCGTATGTCGAGACAGGCGAAAAACCCATCATCTGGTAGAGCTGCAGCGCTCGGGGATGGTCGAGCGAATTGGTGGTGACGGTGACCTTCTCCGGGTTGTTCTGCCACGCAGAATAAAGAGCCTGCGTCAGGAACCACTTGCCGATGCCGAGCCCGAGGGCCCGTTCGAACAGGCCGAAATAGGACAGCTCTACGACGTTGTCGTCAGTAGAGTTCAGCTCGTAGAAGCCGGCTGGCGATCCGTCGACTAGAAGGATCGTGATCGAACAGCGCGGGTTGTGGATCGCGGCCGCAAGCTCTGCGTCGGACAGCCGTAGCCTATCGTACCAGTGCCAGCGTTTGCCGACTTGCCGGTATAGGTACCGGTAGAAATGCAACGGCACTTCGGTAGCGCGTATGATGGCGGTTTGAATGTTGGCCGGAATCGGTATGCTTGTCTTGGGCGCGGCCGTCATTTCCAGAACGGTGACGCGCGCCTTCAGCGGTACGGGCTTTTTCGCCATCGTTACGCCTGCGACGAGATTGCAGGGGTAGGCTTAGCCGGTCCTGTCTCGATCGGCGTGTCCGAGCGTCCGCCCCATTCCGTCCAAGACCCGTCATAAAGCGCGTTGTCCTCATGCCCGAGCGATTCCAGCGCAAGCGTGATGATCGCAGCGGTAATGCCCGAACCGCAGCTCGTCACGACCGGGCGCCCCAAATCGATTCCCGCGGCTTCGATAGCCTGGCGCAGTTCGGGTATCGTCTTCAGCTTGCCGTTTGTCGAAAAGCTGCTGGAGGGAGCGTTGACGGCACCCGGCATGTGACCGGAGCGCATGCCAGCGCGGGGTTCCGGCTCTGTGCCGGTAAAGCGTCCGGCCGGCCGTGCATCCGCAATCTGGCTTGTACGATCGCTGACGATCGACATCATCTGATGGTAGTCGATGACCTTGTCGAGGCGAAGCTCCGCATCGAAATTTGACGCAACCGGCGAGGGGATCTCGGTTTCGAGCGCTCGCCCTTCCGCTTTCCAGCCATCGAGGCCACCGTCCAGGATAAACACCTGTTTCGCACCCATAATGCGGAACAGCCACCAGCCGCGCGGCGAAGAAAAGATGCCCGGGCCGTCATAGATGACGATGCGGTCATTCTCGCTGATGCCGAGCTTGCCGACAGCATCGGCAAACACATCGGGCGAGGGCACCATATGCGGGAGACCGGTGGAATGATCCGCGACTTTGTCGTGATCGAAACGCACGGCACCGGGAATATGCCCTGCCGCATATTCGGCATCTGCATCGCGGTTGTGGGCAGGCAGGTAGAAGGAGGCGTCGACGATCCTCAAATCCGGGCTTCCGAGCTCGTTTTCGAGCCACCCGGACGAAACGACGAAACGGCTGGTGTCGCTCATGTCAAAACTCCTACCTTGATAAAACGCGGTATTCGGTGAGAAACCGGTCCGGACAAACGAGTGTCTTCAGGCATCCGTGGCGATATCGCCGAACCGGATCCGGAAGCGACGGTTTTCCTTGCCCTTTCTCTCGATTTTGGAAATGTGGATAGCGCCCACTTCCCCGGTGTTTGCAACATGTGTGCCGCCGCACGGCTGGCTGTCAACGCTCGAATCCTCGCCGATGCAGACAAGGCTGACGCGCCCGAGCCCGACCGGCGGCCGGACGTTCTTCGATTTGACGATGCCAGGGTTGGCCGCCAGTTCCGCGTCGGTGATCCATTGCAGGTAGACCGGATGGTTCTGCGTGACGAGATCCATCAAGCCGGCGGTCACCTCGTCCTTGTCGATCACGGCCGTCATGTCGAAATCGACACGCGATTCGTCTTCGCCAACTGCGGCACCGGTGATCGGGTAGGAGCAGACGACCGACAGCAGATGGCAGGCCGTATGCATTCGCATCAGCTTGTGCCGTCTGTCCCAGTCGACATGCATGACAACAGTTTCACCTACCGTCGGCCGCGGTTCGCCTTCCAGCGGAACGTGGACGACGATGTCCTTCGTCTCGCCGTGCCGTGTCTGGCCAAGCTTGATCCTGGTTCCGTCGGCGCGTTCCAGACTGCCGGTATCACCAGGTTGCCCCCCAGATGTCGCATAGAAGCAGGTGCGGTCGAATTCGATGCCGCCATCCTCATGGATCGCGGTAACAACCGCCTCCAGTGTCGAGAGATAGAAGTCGTCGCGATAGAGGAGTTCGGTTGCCATCGGTTCTGTTCTCTGCGGTCGGTTTCAGACGGTTTCGAACGGAATATCGATCTTGGTCTTCTTCGTGAGCCAGCCCGGAACCGGCAGGCCCTTGGACTGCAGAAAATCCGGGTTGAAAAGTTTGGACTGATAGCGGTTGCCGTAGTCGCAAAGGATCGTCACGATCGTATGGCCGGGACCGAGATCCTTCGCGAGGCGCATCGCGCCAGCGATGTTGATGCCGGAAGAGCCGCCAAGGCAAAGCCCCTCGTTCTCGATCAGATCGAACACGATCGGCAGCGCTTCAGCGTCCGAGATGCGATAGGAAAAGTCAGGCGCAAACCCTTCGAGATTGGCGGTGATACGTCCCTGACCGATGCCCTCGGTGATCGAACTTCCCTCGGATTTCATCTCGCCGTGCGCATAAAATTCGTAGAGTGCCGCGCCTTCCGGATCCGCGATGCCGATCTTGACGCCGGGCTTAAGCGCCCGCAACGCCATGGCTGTACCGACCAGCGTACCGCCGGAGCCGACTGCGCACACGAAGCCGTCCACCTTGCCGCCCGTCTGTTCGAAGATCTCCGGGCCCGTCATCTCGATATGGGCCTGCCGGTTGGCAACATTGTCGAACTGGTTTGCCCAGATCGCGCCCGCGGGCTCCGTCTTGGCAAGCTGCTCGGCAAGGCGACCGGAAACCTTCACATAGTTGTTCGGGTTCTTGTAGGGAACAGCTGGTACTTCCACGAGCTCGGCGCCCATCAGTCTCAGCGCGTCCTTCTTCTCCTGGCTCTGGGTCTCCGGAATGACGATGACGGTTCGATACCCCAATGCCTTCGCGACCAAGGTCAGACCGATACCGGTATTGCCGGCGGTCCCTTCGACGATCACTCCGCCCGGCTTCAGAAGCCCCTTCTTCTCGGCATCTCTAATGATATAGAGCGCTGCGCGATCCTTGACCGACTGACCGGGATTGAGAAATTCGGCCTTGCCGAGAATTTCGCATCCGGTTGCATCGGATGCAGCCGCCAGCCTGATGAGCGGCGTATTGCCGATGAGGTCGAGAACAGAAGATTGTATTGCCATGGGAAATGCCTTCTTTTTCAAGGATCATGTAATCAGGCTGCATTCGGCGGGCAAGGCATCCGCGCCAAGAAAATCCTTTCCGCGCATCGCGCGCGATGGGATCGCCCCCGCATACCGAGGACTGTCATCTACCGGACAATACCGGCAGGTTTATCGACATGGCTCGGATGCAACTGTATAATACATCCTTCGCCCTGCACTACGCAGAGTGGAGCGCTCGGTTTTGGTTTCAGACGATTCGACCTGATGGCATTGATTTTGAGAACTGAATTTCGTTCACGCCAACGATTGCGGCTTAGTTTATGCATCTGAATATTGAGAGAGTCGATTTTCTGATCTCGCAATACGTAGCCGGCTCTCTGCCAAAGGCAGCCCACGTC
This sequence comes from Rhizobium sp. Leaf321, assembly GCF_001423215.1. Classification (NCBI taxonomy): domain Bacteria; kingdom Pseudomonadati; phylum Pseudomonadota; class Alphaproteobacteria; order Hyphomicrobiales; family Rhizobiaceae; genus Rhizobium; species Rhizobium sp. Leaf321. The sequence goes on from NZ_LMOF01000007.1 coordinate 76,152, forward strand.
TTGTTAGGTTCCCATCTGCAGATGCAGAAACCCAATGCCCAGCTTGTCGATGCCCTTCAGCGACTGGCCGGCGACGGGTTGGAAGACATGACCTGCGATGAGACGTTGTCCCGTGAATTTCGAGACAGGGCCATCAGCGATATTGTCAGATCGGACCCGCCGGCATGGAGCGTGTTGCCACCGGAGCAAGGTTCCCAGTTGCCGGCACTGTTGCGCGGTTATACGGGGAAAGACCTGACCTCTATTCCGTGGCGGCGCAAGCTGCCGGGACTGCGCGAGCATGTTATCGAGCGGTCGCCCGACGTGGAAGCGAGTCTCCTCTGGGCCCGTCCTGGGAGGGCACTTCCAAACCATGGCCACAACGGTCTCGAACTCACGCTGGTGATCGAAGGCGAATTCCACGATCACCGCGGAAACTTCACGCAGGGCGACATATCGGTCGCTGACGAGACGCTCGATCACCGGCCGATCGTTGGTGATTCGGGGCCGTGCGTCTGCTTTTCCGTCCTGTTTGCACCGATCGCTCTCAGCGGATCGCCGATCCAGCTCATGGGCGATATGATCGGACTTTAAAGCCGAACACTGTCATCGAATGGTTGGTCCGCTGCCAACCATTCGTCAATCGGCCAGAACTGAAGACGCAGCAGTCAGACCAATCAGTTTACGTGCATTTGCGCTTCGCTCACGGCCTGCTCGAAAAACTGTCGTGCGTCCTCCGGCGAACGACGGCCGTCGAGGGCAGCCCGGCAGGCACTGCGCGCCCGCACGAAATGCGGACCCCGAAGATCCGGCCAGTGGTCCAGTAGCAGGATGAGGGCCTCGGATGGCCCATTGATTACCTCGGTCCCAAGATTCCCAAACGCGACTTTGACCGGTTTTTGCCAGTTCGGCTGCGGCATAGTTGTCTCCTCCCTAAGTCAACTGTCCTCTACCTCCAGCCTAGCGCAATGTTCCATTAGGACAAGCGGATTTTCCCGGTTCGGATGTGTGTTGGGAGCATTTAAGGGGCGGCATCGCCGGGCACTGTGCCCAGGGACGGGGCGTCGTGACACCGCCCCAACGAACGCGATCGAATTAGCCTGTCTGCTCACTTCAAGGCACGAGAACAACTGTCGCCACTCGCGACGTCGCGCGGCACCAGCCTGCAACAGTCGCGTCGGTGAGGCGTCTCCGCTGGACGCGGAACTTCGGCCAGATACGCATGTTCTGGTTTCAGGAGGAAAAATAATGGCTAATTACATGTGGTTTATCGTCGTCGCAGGCGGAGCAGCAATGCTTGGGCTCGCACTTGCGTACGGTTCCTACAAGGAGAGCCGACATCGCTCTCTGATTCCGTTGGCCGGCTTGGCCGTTGCGATCGCCGTCGGCGTCGCGGTTAGCATCGGCGTCACGCAGGCTCCGACCGCCAACAGTGTGCCGCCCGATCCGCAGGGCACGCATTACGATACGCCGGCTGCCCCATCCCGCGAAAACGCGCTTCCCGGCACGCCCGCACCCTCGGATCAGAAGTGAAGACGACTTTGAGATGAGCGCGGGGAGCAAACACAGAACTCACGTTGCGACTTAGCGGACGCGACCGGCTTTCTTCTTTGGCAGTGGAACTGCACGCAACAGCGTTACACATCCCCGAACGCGAAACCAATCGCCATATCAAGTTGCTTTTTCGCTTTGTCAAAATAGGGGAAGTGGAGAAGCGCCTGTCTTCGGATACGGATCAACAAAAACAGGCGCTTATCGCAGAATTTGGCTCCCCGGGCCGGATTCGAACCGGCGACCTGTCGATTAACAGTCGAATGCTCTACCGCTGAGCTACCAGGGAACAACCGCGCTTGCGGTGTGAGCGGGGTAATACAAATGCTTCACGCATTTGCCAAGCGGTTTTTTCAAAAAAATTAGGTCCGGCTTGTTTTATCCCCATGCATCCCCATCTCGCCCCTACAAAAAAGCGTTTAGTTGGAGCCGTATACGTGGTGGAAAAACCTCAAGGCAGGCGGTTTGGAATGGATCCGGGGCAGGGTCGTCTCTTCATCGCAGGACGGTCCATTCCGATGCCGCGCTCGCGCGTGGCGCGGCTCTGCATCGGAACCGTTCTTATCGTCGGCGGCATTCTGGGCTTCCTGCCGATTCTGGGCTTCTGGATGGTGCCGCTGGGTATCTTGATCCTGTCGCAGGATCTCGCTTTCGTCAGACGTCGTCGTCGTCGTCTGGAAGTCTGGTGGGGTCGCAGGCGCCGCGAGAAACAAGCAGCTTCGCTTCGGAAATGACATGATGTCAACCAGACCGGGAGAAGCTGTCGCCTGGTGCGAGAGCTTCTCCCGGAATGAGGCTTATCCGGCGAGTGACGCCAGGCCCTGGCCGGCGGCGAACGCGCCATAAGCAAGCGCCCCGAAATAGACGATCGTTGCAAGGTTGAAGAAATAACCGCCGAGAACGACGAGACCATCCCGCTGAACCATGCCTGTCGACAGAAGCAGAATAGCAATGCCGGGCAGCGTGTTGGACAGGGGGATGAGGCCGAGCGGAAACATCAGCAGCACACCGGCGAACGTGATTGCGAGGCCATTGACCCTGTTGGCAATGGGCCCGGTCGTGATGCCGGCCATGCGGTGCTTCAGATATTTGTCGAGCCTGGAGACGATTTTCACACCTTTCTCAAGGGTCGGCACCAGCTTTGCGCTGTCGAGTTCCCGATCGAGAATCGCACGAGGAAGCCAAGGCATCCGGTTCAGCACCACAGCAATGCTGATCATTATGATGGCCGCGCCGAACACGGTGCTAACACCCGGGATCGAAACGGGCAGCAGAAAGGGGAGGGATGTGACCGCGCAGATCAGCAGAAGACCCTGTTCACCGACGCCATCCATCAACTGACGCAGCGTCACGGTGCCGCCGTCAATCCGACCGATCAATTTCCTCAGCGTTTCGCTGAGACCTGCCGATGTATCTTCGAATTCCGCGTTATCCTGCAAAGCTGCACCTCTATCATAAGAAATGCAGTCTGAATAACAGCAGAAACAAGCAACTCAAAGGCAACAAAACGAACTCGCGCGACGCGCGGCGCGTCAGTCGACCATCAAGCCGCCTCCAGATGTACCGGTTATTGACACGAGCAACGCGTCGCGATTTCCCGGCTGCGCATGCAATCCACTATTTCGGTTGCGCCCAGCGGTCGTAGAGGCCGCAGGCCACCACGACAGCAAGAGTGCACAAAACGAATGGATTCAACGCGGCTACAAAATCGAGATACTGCATAACGGTCTCCTCTTCCCGTTACCCAAGCCGCCAGATGTCTCCCACACCTGACTTCAGACACTCTAACACGATTTTGATCCGTGAGCGAGAATGTTGATCAGGGCGAGCGTGCGGCTTGTGGGGGACGAGGAGAGGCCGTCAGTCAGCGTGTCTCGGTGAGACCGTCAAAACAGGGCAACGAAAAGATGCCCCACATAAATGATGCTGACGAGGGATATAATAGTCGTGAACGCCATGACGGCGTCGGAAGATGAGAGCTTCATATCGAACCATCGCCGTCATGGCGATCCTCTGACAAGGGTATGGCGGCAACATCGCCGTCTGCCTATTTCTAGGACAAATAGTTTAACGCAGCCCTATGGAGGAACGTTAATATCTGGTTACGACCCGATCGTGAAATGTTGCGGCATCGTGTCGATGCTATGGGCGGGGCTCTCTCGGCACCCGCGCAGACCCCATACCGCTGCGCGACCATGTGATCACGGCAAGCTTGTCCGATACGAGCCGTTCAAGTCTAATTGATGCTGTTTGGGAGAGGGGTTTTGGGCTCGTCCGGCTTGTCGCGGCCGGCCGGCAGAAGCTGACCGGACAGTTCCACCAGCGGCGTCTGCGACAATGCCTTGGCTGCCTCCGCAAGCAGTGCGAGTTGCCGCGCAATATCTGCGAGTTGTGTGGCGGGATCATCCTTCAAATCGGCCTCGCTGCGATCATTCCGTGAGGGGCCGGAAATAGACGCGCCTGCAGAAATGTAAAGGAAATTTGCTAATAGAAGCAATAAATCAACGGCGTGAAGGACTGCTCGACAGTTTTTCGGGTTTGCCGGTTTCCTTGGAAACAGGGGCCGAGCAGAATCTGTCCGCCGTCAAAAACATGGACTACCGGCTTCTCCAGTAGTAGACCGTTTTCATCCAGAATCGGCGCGCACGGCACCGGTCAGCGGTCCGCTAAGCGGTCCACGCCCTCAATCAACACTCGTCGACATGAATTTTGAGAATCGAAATGCTCCCACACCACGCCTACGCTGTTACTTCCCGTCCTTGGTATCTTTTGACACTGGCATTGGTCGGGGCTGCCGTTCTGTTCGCTATAGACCTTGCGAGTAACGGTTTTACGACAGCACTGACGAAGGAAACCGGCGCGCTCGAGATTTCGACGGCCCTTCTTTACGCCTATACCGCAATGGTGTGGCTGTGGACGCGCACCGGCGACATATGGCGGCGGGACTGGCAGGTTGCGGCCATCATGCTGTTGATGATGGGGCGAGAACTCGACCTCGACAAGCGGCTGACCAGTGTCGGCATGCTCAAGAGCAACCTCTACCTGACGAACATGGCGCAACCTGTCGAGCGCGTCTTTGGCGTTCTGGTGATCCTGTTCGTGGCAACCGTCGCGTTCCGGCTGATCGTTCGCAACGGCCCTGAGCTTCTCTCCGGCGTCAGGTATCGCGCGTCCTGGGCTTGGAACATCATCGCGGCGATCGGTCTTGCCATTGTGTCCAAGTCGATCGATGGGCTGGATCGCAAGCTTGCGCCTTTTGGCGTCATTGTCAGCGATCACACCAATCTTCTGTTGGGTATCGTCGAAGAAGTGCTGGAATTCGGCATTCCGGTCATGTTCCTGGTGGCGACCATAAGCTCGATCGATCTTTCCGCGGCAGCCAGGGGACGCAAGCCGGCAGCGGCGTCTGCTCTCTGACATCATCACGCTTCGCGCCCAATCCTTGAATTCTTGACACAAACCAGCGACCGGTGCCGATAAACGTCCGGTCTCTGGCATCCCGCTTATTGCCTCGAACGCAAAGCGCGGTAGTTGTTCCGGTTCACAGGAGCCGAACATGCAGCCGGAAAATCGCGTCCAACGCTATAAAGACACTATCCAAATCCTTCGTGCGGACATCGAGTGGCTAACCACGAGCGGGTTCAGGACGCAGACGACATCGAACGAGACCCTCATCGCGGAGTTGGAACTGGCCGCAGAGGCGTATCGTGGCTTGGTCGAAGAACTGGTGCGGCCGGTGGGCTGATCCGGGCAGGCGACAGCTTCAGTCGCGAATTGGCGGAAGGCTGGCGGGCGTGAAAGAAGATCCGCTGGCGTTCTCGTGCACCAGTCGCAATACCTAAATAACATCGAGGAATGTGCGCGACCGGACATATCGTGTCGATCGGCTGGAGCCGATGCTAACCTATTGCGATATATCAAGAAAGGGATGGAGGCCTCGCCCGGAATTGAACCGGGGTACGAGGATTTGCAGTCCTCTGCGTCACCACTCCGCCACGAGGCCATCCGATGCTAAAAAAGCGAGTGGTGGCGCCGAATTAGAACGAATCTCCGATGGGTGCAATACCCTTCTGTTCAATCCTCGACGTTTTTATCCACTTCGTCAGCGGCGCCTGTCTGTACCGGTGATGAAGGGCGCCTGCAAAACGCGGCGTCCTCGGAAGATACCCCTGCGGGGGAGGCTGTATGCAGCGTGTTCGCGTCATCTGGCTGTGTTGATCCTATGGTAAATATTTCACGAATATTCCTCGCGGTCAGGGGAACGGAACCGAGCTCTTCCGACTTTAGTGAGCGAAGCCCACGGAGTGAAAAATGCTGAACCGATTGATCACCGCACTCTACAGACCCGTCACCGAAGATGATGCGACTGGCACGTTTGCAGATGGAGCCTTTCATCTGAGTGCTGCCGAGCAGTTGGCATTCGATCGCAGCCATAGCCTGCGCAAATCCTACGGACACGATGTCGTCCTCGCCAAGAAGCGCGAGCTTCCGACCCTTATCCTGCACTAAGCAAGAGTTGCACGAGCGCCTGCATCACCGTGTTTTTTCCAATCGATGCGCGCGCTATCTTGAAAGCGCAGCGAGAGGCAAGTAACACGGCTGAAGGATTGGCCGGTACGCCGGCGCTGTGAGGCAGATGACATGATTGATTTCGAAGCAGCCCGTGTGAAGATGGTCGAGAACCAGATCCGCACGACAGACGTGACGGCACATTCCGTGCTTCAGGCGTTTCTCACGGTACAGCGCGAAAACTTTGTTCCGGCCAAGTCGAAGTCACTGGCCTATATCGACAACGATGTTGAAATCTGTCCCGGTCGCTTCCTTATGGAAGCCTCGCCTCTGGCCAAGCTTTTGCAGTTGGCTGCGATTACCAAGTCGGATACGGTGCTCGAGGTCGGCACAGGCAGCGGATACATTTCTGCGCTTTTGTCGCTTCTCGCGAAATCGGTCGTGTCGATCGAATCCGATGAAGCGCTCGCCGAGCAGGCAATCGCCAACCTCGCGGGCGCCCACAACGTGACTGTCGTCACGGGCGACATGGAAAAAGGCGTTGCGAACCAGGGCCCTTACGATGTCATCTTCATTGCCGGCTCGATCGAAGACGTGCCGGCTGAACTTAGTGCGCAGCTCAAGGATGGCGGGCGTCTGGTCGCCGTTCTCGGATACGGAAATGCCGCGCAGGCGACGCTCTTCGTCAAAGAGCAGGGTGCACTGTCAAAAAGCGCTCACTTTAACGCGTCGATCAAACCGTTGCCGGGATTCCGCCGCGCGAAGGATTTCGTATTCTAAAATCGGCTTGCTGACGATTTGCGAAGTTTAGAAAGGGGGCCTTGGCCTCCTTTTTGTTTTTCCAGCGCGATACAAATCGGCAGCGGGGATTCACGTCGGCAACAAATCTGTGTATCGCTAGAGTCGTTGATGCGCCCGTCGTTGTATCGCGAGACGAGGTTCGTAAAGTGAAAACGAATCAGACCTTTGAAAAGAGGTCGTCTGCCGACCTGGCACCCAGTCGGCGAGAACGGGGATGAAAATGGCTCAGCCAAGTGTAGCGCGTGAACCGTCAATGGAAGAGATCCTGGCTTCGATCCGCCGGATCATCGAAAGCAACGAGCCGGTCGGCGAGGGTTCACCAGATCAGGCATCGCGTTCGCCCTATGCGGATGACGATCTGATCGACGATATCGACGATACGGACTTTGCGTCCGATCTTGCCGCTGGCATCGCTGCAAACGACCCGGGCCTTCCTCTTCGTGCCCATTCACCGGCCCCGATGCCGTTCCAGTCGGAACCCTACGCCCCCGCATCTGCAAACGACGCACCCAAGCCTGTTTCCGCATCGACAGTCGACCCTGAGATTTCATCATCGGGTGAGCGCTCGCTCTCGCTTGCCGACGTTGCGGCCCGCGTCCGCGCCGCTTCGGCCCGCCAGCAGGAAAATGCGATGAGCCGCCCGGCACCGGCGCCGCGCCTGTCGATGCCCGCAGCCGAGAAGGCATCCGCTGCAATCTCGGCCTTTGCCGACGTCGCGCTGCGTGACACCATCGCCCCTCTCGAAACAAGGCCTGCGGCAATGGTATCCAAGCCGATCGAGACCCCTATGGCGAAAGACGTCGAGCCTGCAGGACCATCGCCCATTCCAGCGCTGAAGCCGCAACCGGCAGTCGCGCAGCAGCCGGAGATGTCCGAGCCGGTCGAACAGCCGGCACCGAAGGCGCAACCGGCTCAACAGGAAAATCTTCCTGCGATGATCGAGGAGGCCGCTGCAACGCTCCTTTCGGTCGAAGCGGGCGCGCAGGTGACAAAATCGTTCAACGAACTTGCAGCCGTCTTCGATGGGCTCGAGCGTCGCTCTGTCGAGGATATGGCGCAGGAAATGCTGCGTCCGATGCTGCAGGAATGGCTGGACGACAACCTGCCGACACTGGTGGAGCGTCTCGTGCGCGAGGAAATCGAGCGCGTCGCCCGCGGCCCGCGTCGCTAAATCGCCTCCAATGCCTGTCATCAAGGCCGCTCCAACCGGGGCGGCTTTTTTATTGACTTCACGGCCTCCACGTCTTTAACACCGCACCATCTCATTCAAAAAGAAAAACGGGTCAGGAAATGCTCGAAAAGACCTACGATTCCGCCGCCGTCGAACCGAAGATCGCCAAAGCCTGGGACGATGCGGACGCCTTCCGTGCCGGTGCCAACGCAAAGCCTGGTGCGGAAAGCTTCACCATCGTCATCCCGCCGCCGAATGTGACCGGCTCGCTGCACATGGGGCACGCGCTCAACAACACGCTGCAGGATATCATGGTCCGCTTCGAGCGCATGCGCGGCAAGGACGTGCTGTGGCAGCCGGGCATGGACCATGCGGGCATTGCCACGCAGATGGTCGTCGAGCGCCAGCTGGCCGAGCGAAAGCTTCCCGGCCGTCGCGAGATGGGCCGCGAGGCCTTTGTCGAGCGCGTCTGGGAATGGAAGGAAGAGTCGGGCGGCCTGATCTTCAACCAGTTGAAGCGCCTCGGCGCATCCTGCGACTGGTCGCGCGAACGCTTCACCATGGACGAGGGTCTGTCCAAGGCCGTTCTCGAAGTCTTTGTCACGCTCTATAAGGAAGGCCTGATCTACCGCGGCAAGCGGCTGGTCAACTGGGATCCGAAGTTCGAAACGGCGATCTCCGATCTTGAAGTTGAGTCCAGGGAAGTCGAAGGCCACATGTGGCACTTCAAATACCCGCTGGCCGGCGGCGAGACCTATACCTATGTCGAGAAGGATGCGGACGGGAATATCGTGCTTTCCGAAGAGCGCAATTATATCTCGATCGCCACGACGCGTCCCGAAACCATGCTGGGTGATGGTGCGGTTGCCGTCCATCCGTCGGACGAGCGCTATGCGCCGATCATCGGCAAGCTGTGCGAAATCCCTGTCGGCCCGAAGGAGCATCGCCGCCTGATCCCGATCATCGCTGACGAATATCCGGAACCGGATTTCGGCTCGGGCGCGGTCAAGATCACCGGCGCGCATGACTTCAACGACTACCAGGTCGCCAAGCGCAACAAGATCCCGCTCTATCGCCTGATGGATACCACCGCCTCGATGCGCGACGATGGCGACGCTTATTCTGTCTATGCGGCCAAGGCGCTGGAGATCGCCAAGTCCGGCGAACTGCCGGGCGAAGCCGATATCGACGAGATCAATCTGGTTCCGGAAGAGTATCGCGGCCTCGACCGCATGGTCGCCCGCAAGAAGATCATCGAGACGATCAATGCCGAGGGCCTTGCCGTTACCGTCAAGGACAGCGAAGGCAACGACATTCCGTATGTCGAGGCAAAGAAGATCATGCAGCCGTTCGGCGACCGCTCCGGCGTCGTCATCGAGCCGATGCTGACGGATCAGTGGTTCGCCGACGCCAAGACGCTGGCAGAACCGGCGATTGCTTCGGTTCGCGAAGGCCGCACCAACTTTGTCCCGAAGAACTGGGAAAAGACCTATTTCGACTGGATGGAAAATATCGAGCCCTGGTGCATTTCGCGCCAGCTCTGGTGGGGACATCAGATTCCTGCCTGGTACGGTCCTGATGGTCAGTGCTTCGTCGAAAAGTCCGAGGAAGAAGCACTCGACGCGGCCATCCAGCATTATCTGGCACACGAAGGCCCATGGAAGGCCTGGGTTCAGGAGAAGCTCGAGAACTTCAAGCCTGGCGAGATCCTGATCCGCGACGAGGACGTGCTCGACACCTGGTTCTCGTCGGCACTGTGGCCCTTCTCGACGCTGGGCTGGCCGGACAAGACGCCGGAACTGGAGCGCTATTACCCGACCAGCGTTCTCGTCACCGGCTTCGACATCATCTTCTTCTGGGTTGCCCGGATGATGATGATGGGCATGCATTTCATGAAGGATGCGGAAGGCGAGCCTGTCGAGCCGTTCCACACGATCTACGTTCATGCGCTGGTTCGCGACAAGAACGGCCAGAAGATGTCGAAGTCGAAGGGCAACGTCATCGATCCGCTCGACCTGATCGACGAATACGGCGCCGATGCGCTGCGGTTCACGCTGGCCATCATGGCGGCACAGGGTCGCGATGTGAAACTCGATCCGGCCCGTATCGCCGGCTACCGCAACTTCGGCACGAAGGTCTGGAACGCAACGCGCTTCGGGGAGATGAACGGCGTCAAGCGTGATGCGGGCTTTGATCCAAAGAATGCCAAGCTGACCGTCAATCGCTGGATCCTCACGGAACTGTCGAAGACCGTTTCTGACGTTACCACCGCGATCGAGACGCAGCGCTTCAACGAGGCTGCCGCTTCGCTCTACCGCTTCGTCTGGAACCAGGTTTGCGATTGGTATGTCGAGCTGTTGAAGCCGATCTTCATGGGCGAGGATGAAGCCGCCAAGGCCGAGGCGCAGGCCTGCATGGCCTATGTCCTGGAGCAGAGCTACGCGCTTCTCCACCCGTTCATGCCGTTCATGACCGAGGAGCTCTGGGCTCACACGGCAGCCCGTGACGGATTGCTCGCCCATGGCGACTGGCCGGTCTCCGGTTTTGCGGACGCTGACGCTGCCGACGAGATCAACTGGCTTGTCGATCTGGTATCCGGTCTCCGCTCTGCACGGTCCGAAATGAACGTCCCGCCATCGGCGACAGCACCGCTCATCATGGTTGGTGCCAATGCGGTCACCTCGTCGCGGCTCGCGCGTCACGAGGCGGCAATCTGCCGGCTCGCGCGTGTCGAGAGCATCTCGACAGCTGACGTCGCCCCGAAGGGTGCGGCACAGATCATCGTCGGCGAGGCGACGGCCTGCCTGCCGCTCGGCAACCTGATCGATCTCGGCACGGAGAAGGCCCGAATCGAGAAGGCGATCGTCAAGAACGAGCAGGAAAAGGACCGTCTCGGCAAGAAGCTCTCCAACGAGAAGTTCATTGCCAATGCCGATCCGGACGTGGTTGCCGCTGACCGGGAGCGCCATGCCGAGCTGGAAGGTCAGCTCGAAAGCCTCAAGATCGCTCTGCAGCGGGTCATCGAAGCCGGCTGATGACCAAGGTCTCCGCCGTGCTCTAGGCCGGCGCCAACGAACGAATCTCTGAAAGCCGCGGTCCTGTGACCGCGGCTTTTCGCTGCGCTTCGACCCAGAAGTTCCGTTTGCGTGCACATGCACAACGGGAGAAAGCCGCAATGTTGCCGCATTGTCACATCGCCGCGCCCATGCGGGATGGTGTTCTAATTCCAGCTACGGTACGGCCCCAGATTAGGTAATTTTGTTCCCAACCACCGATTCGGTGGCGATTGTTCCTCCGCTTACGTAAATTAGCGACCGTTTTGCAGCGCAAGATCGGGGACAGCCGAAAGTTGTTATTTTGGGCAGAGTATTTAGAATTGTCTCAATGACTTGCCTGGGAGTGGGAGACGAGATGCAAAGCAATTACATCGCCAAGGGCGCCTTTGTTCTGATGGCTGGATGGAGCGTTTATTCGCCAGCGTTAGCGGGCGGACTGGAACGTGGGGGATACAATATCGACCTTCTGTTTGACAGGTCGCCCTATGCCGCCGAAGCGACGGCAACCTACGTCATGCCGCAGCGGAAGCTGAAAAACGCGCAAGACACCATCACCGGACCGGACGGCAACCTCAGCACGACACCCGGCTATTCCTATTCGAGCACTGCTGACGACAGCGAGAGCTACTGGTCGCCGCGGATCGGCATCAAGGCGGGTATCGGCGATTCCGTCGACTGCATGTTCGACTATTCTCAGCCCTATGGTGCGCATACCAATCCCGGCGCCAACTGGGCGGGTGCCAACGACAACATCGAGACGAAGGTCGACAGCGACAACTACGCAGCCACCTGTTCCTACCGCTTCGATGCCGGCCCAGGCCAGCTTCGCCTGATCGGCGGCGCGAACTATCTGCGCATGGATGGCTTCAAGGAACGGCTGTTGATCGCCCCTGAAGCGCTTGGCTTCGCGTTCAGCGGTGTTGGTCGTCTGGACCTGGAAGGCGACGGTTGGGGCTGGCGTGCCGGTGCGGCCTACGAAATCCCGGAATACGCATTCCGCGCGAGCCTGATGTATTATAGTCAGGTGAAGCTCGACGAGGTCACCGGTACGGTCGATCTGACGCAGGTCCCGGTCGGCAGCGTCTACGCCGGTACCGTCGTGCCGGTTGAGGGCTCGACTGCTATGCCGGATGCCCTCGAGCTGAAGCTTCAGTCGGGTATCGCACCGGACTGGCTTGCTTTCGGTTCGGTCAAGTGGACGGACTGGAGCCAGCTGCAGCGTATCCCGTTCTACAACAACGGCGTCGAGATCACATCACTCGATCTCGGCTATCGCGACGGCTGGACGATCACCGGCGGCATCGGCCACAAGTTCAACGAACAGTGGAGTGGGGCTCTGAGCCTCACCTGGGATCGCGGCACGTCGCAGGAATTCGGAACGCAGACAGATACCTGGCTATTCAGCGCCGGCGTTTCCTATGCCCCGACCCAGCACGTCGAGATTCGCGTTGGCGGCGTGCTCGGCATCCTGACGGGTGGCGAGTCCAGCGCATCGTCCATTGACGGCATCCCGGTCGGCGACGAAGCGAGCTACGAATATGATAACGACCTGGTTGCAGCACTTTCTACGTCGTTGAAGGTAAAGTTCTGAAAACAGTTACTAATTAGCAAAAGCCCGGTTCGAGCCGGGCTTTTTCGTTTGTGGCGCGTTTTCGCCGACCCCTCCGAATTTGTGACGATTTGGCAACAGTCTTGTGCCACGATGAGCGGGTCGGCGAACAACGGAGATTTTGTCCATTTCCCGCCACAAACAGGGAGCAGCGGTAAAGGAATAACGGACACGGACCGCGGGGGCGGCGCGTGTGAATTGGAGTACCATGGGCGGGTTTTTCAATAGAATACGGGGCTTTGGCCGCGTTGTCGCAGGCGGATCGGATCGCCGCGCACAACTTCGGCGCGTTTTGCCGGCAGGTCCTACTCTTGCCGAAAACGGGACGTACAGTTTCCATTCTAGAACGGCAGCGATAGCTGGCGTCTCGCTGATCGCCGGTTGGCTGATCGGGCCGTGCAATCGGTCGGAGATGGCAAGCTCTATGACTTCCGGGTGTATGGGAAGAAACTGAAACATGTCGAAGTTTGGCATTGTGTCCATGAAAGTATTGCTTCTTGGCGTGTCGCTCACCTCGGCTGTGGTGGGCTCGGCAGCTGCGTTCGACATCCAATCCGGCGTGACCAAGGAATCGGGTCCCTTCGACCTCTTCAAGTTCGGCTTCAAGGCCCACAAGAACGGCCAGAAGGAAGACGCGGTCGAAGCGTATCGCTATGCCGCCGAGAAGGGACATACCGGTTCCCGCTGGGCATTGGCGAACATGTACGCCTTCGGCGATGGCGTCACGAAGAACGATCTCGAGGCGTTCAAGATCTATAACGAGATCGCCACGCAGGGCGTCGAACCCGGCTCGGAAGATACCGGTTTTTTTGTCAACGCGCTTCTGTCGCTTGCGACCTACTATCGCCGCGGCATCCCCGATACACCGGTGAAGCCCGATCTTGCCCAGGCGCGGCAGATCTATTTTCAGGTCGCTTCGACCTTCGGTGTCGCGGAGGCGCAGTTCCAGCTTGCCAAGATGATTCTTGCAGGCGAGGGCGGATCGCCAAACCTTCAGCAGGCGAAGAAGTGGCTGAACCAAGCCCGCAAGAGCGGCCATCCGGGCGCCATGGCCGTTTTCGGCAACATCCTGTTCGACGAGGGACAGACGGTCCGCGGTCTCGCCTTCCTGACGGCTGCACTCGACAAGTGCAGCACGAAGGACTGTATCTGGATGGAGCCCTTGCAGGAGCAGGCTTTTTCTATGGCAAGCGAGGAAGACCGTCGCGGTGCGATCGCGCTTTCGCATGAGTTTGCCAAGGGTATGGACTGAGGAAGCGGCGTCCGCTGCTTCCTGTTAGATCCGGGCGATCAGGGACAAAAACCGCTCAGACCGGCGCGAAATCAAAAATCCCGGCGACCGGGACATGGTCGGACGGTTTTTCCCATCCGCGCACATGCTTCTCGATGACAGTCGCCTTCAACCGGTCGGCAGCTTCCGGCGACAGCATCAGATGATCGATGCGGATGCCGTTGTTCTTCTGCCAGGCGCCCGCCTGATAATCCCAGAACGTATAGAGCTTGGCGGCATCCGTGGTTGCGCGAACGGCGTCCGTCAGGCCAAGATTTTCGAGCGCACGGAATGCCGCCCTCGTTTTCGGCAGGAAGAGCGCATCTGTCGCCCATGCGGCCGGATCGAAACAATCGTGCGGTTCGGGAATGACGTTGTAGTCGCCGGCAAGTATCAGCGGCTCCTCGAGTGCCAAGCATTGCTGGGCATGCAGCCGCAGCCGTTCCATCCAGGCAAGCTTGTACGGGTACTTGACCGGGTCATCGGACGGGTTGCCGTTGGGCAGGTAGATCGACGCAACGCGGATCACGCCGCCCTGAACGGAAAAGACGCATTCGATGTAGCGCGATTGCTCGTCAATTTGTCCGTCGGGACCGACGGCACCGGGTAGACCGCGCATCACTTCGTCGGGTTTTATCTTCGACAGGATCGCCACCCCGTTGAAGCCCTTCTGGCCGTGTGTCTCGACATGATAGCCGAGCGATTCGATCTCTAGCCGCGGAAAGCCTTCGTCGACGGATTTGATCTCCTGGAGGCAGGCGATGTCAGGCGACGAGTCGGCAAGCCATTGACGCAGATTATCGATCCGCGCCTTGACGCCGTTGATGTTCCAGGTGGCAATCTTCATTGCTGTCGTCCTTCCGTCTTCAGCCTATCCTTTTAGCGAAAGACAAGCTGATGGGAAGGGTCGAGTGGCAATCTGATCGGGACGACCGGAAGATCTTAGATGGAGAAGCTGGTACCGCAGCCGCAGCTTGCGACCGCGTTCGGATTCTTGATCTGGAATGACTGGCCAAGCAGATTATCGACGAAGTCGATCTCTGAACCTTCCATGTAGACGATGGACAGGCTGTCGATCAGCACCTTGGCATCGCCGTTGGCGATCACCACGTCATCTGCTTCCGGCGCGCCTGCGAGGTCGAACTTGTAGGAGAAACCGGAGCAGCCGCCGCCTTCAACAGAAACACGCAGAGACTGCTTTTCAGATTCTGCCGCAACGATTTGGGCGATCCGCTTGGCTGCAGCATCGGAGAGAGTTACGTTCATCGTCATTTCAATGGTCTCCTGCCGGGGTAAAGGCCCGGTGAGTCTTGGGTAAAGGCACCCTGATAACTCGAAGATGGATGTCACTGCCGTTGCACACGGCAACACTATAGGTATGAAGACCTGAACGGCGCGTCAATGGGGCGTACCCATACACGACAACACGCGGGCACGCTTGAGGCATTAAGGACGGTTATGGCGATCGATACGGGGGTACTTGGTTTCGGTGGGGGCGAGCGTGCGTTATATGCATCCAATCCCTGGGCCTCGCGGGGCCGCCTGTTTCCCGAAGCGAGCAGCCTGACGCGCTCGGAGTTTCAGCGCGATCGTGACCGTATCGTCCATACGACGGCGTTTCGCAGGCTCAAGCATAAAACACAGGTGTTTATCAGTCCTGACGGCGACCATTACCGAACGCGGCTGACCCATACGATCGAAGTGGCGCAGGTGGCCCGCGCGCTGGCCCGTGCCCTGAAGCTGGATGAAGATCTGGCAGAAGGCGTCGCGCTCGTTCACGATTTTGGCCACACCCCCTTCGGACATACGGGTGAGGATGCGCTCGATGAGCTGATGAAGCCATATGGCGGGTTCGACCACAATGCCCAGTCGCTGCGGATCGTCACCAAGCTTGAGCGGCGATACGCGGAGTTCGACGGTCTCAACCTGACATGGGAAACGCTTGAGGGTCTCGTCAAGCACAATGGCCCTTTGATGATGGCCGACGGCAGCGAGGGTTCCCACGGTCCTTTGCCGCAGCCGATCCGCGACTACTGCCTCCTGCACGATCTCGAGCTTTCGAGCTATGCCAGCCTGGAGGCCCAGGTCGCGGCGATTTCCGACGACATTGCCTACAACACCCACGATATCGACGACGGGCTTCGCTCTGGCCTGCTCACTTTCGATATGCTGGAGGAGGTGCCGTTCCTCGCCGGACTGATGCAGGAAGTGAGGACGAAATACCCCAATCTGGACCCGACCCGCTTTGCCTACGAAGTGACGCGCCGCCAGATCACCCACATGGTCGAGGACGTTATCGCGGTCTCCCAGAAGAACCTTAGAGAGCTTGCACCCGAGAGCGCACAAGATGTGCGCATGGCGGGAAGGGTGATCTCGACCTTCTCCAACGAGATGGCGCAGACCGACAAGCAGATCAAACGAGTGCTGTTCTCCCGGATCTACCGGCACCCCGAAATCATGCGCATCCGGGCCGGCGCCTCGCAGATCGTCGTCGACCTGTTCCATCGCTACATGGACGACCCGGCGCTGATGAAAGGCCACTACTGGGTCAAGCAGATGAACGGCGTCCCGGAGGCGGCCCGTGCGCGCCACGTTGCAGATTATCTTGCCGGTATGACCGACACCTACGCAACCCGCGTCCATGCCGAGTTGTTTGACCAGACTCCTGATTTGCGCTAGGGCCTGCCCGACACCAATGGCTTCGAGGGGCCCGCCCAAAACACTTTGAGCGGATGTAAACATATGAATCTTTTTGCCGAATTCGACAATAGAATTAAGAATGCGCTAGAAACTCTCGAAATCATTCGAGAAAATCGAAGTGCGGTTGATTTCGGACGCCTCACGGTCGAGCCTCCGCGCGATCAGAGCCATGGCGACGTCGCGACCAATGCAGCGATGGTGCTTGCCAAGCCTCTCGGCACCAACCCGCGCGCGCTCGCCGAGATCATCGCCGAAGCGTTGCGTGGCGACGCGGATATTTCGGAAGTCTCCGTTGCCGGTCCCGGCTTCATCAATATCAGGCTTTCCACCGGATACTGGCAGCAGATGCTCGCCAAGATGATCGCGCAAGGGACGGACTACGGCCGCTCGGATGTCGGTGCCGGTCGCAAGGCAAACGTCGAGTATGTCTCGGCCAATCCGACGGGGCCGATGCATGTCGGTCATTGCCGCGGCGCTGTCGTGGGCGATGCGCTCGCCAATCTGATGGCCTTTGCCGGCTATGACGTCACCAAGGAATACTACATCAACGACGCTGGCAGCCAGATCGACGTTTTGGCCCGCTCGGTCTTCATCCGGTACCGCGAGGCGTTGGGCGAAGCAGTCGGTGAGATTCCGGCTGGCCTCTATCCGGGCGACTACCTCGTCCCGGTCGGGCAGGCTCTGGCCGCTGAATACGGTCCCCGGCTGCATGCCATGCCCGAAGACGAGTGGATGCCGATCGTCAAGGAGAAGGCCATCGACGCGATGATGGCCATGATCCGCGAAGATCTCGAAGCCCTCAACGTGCATCACGACGTGTTCTATTCCGAGCGCACGCTGCATGCGGACGGCGCGCAGCGCATCCGTGCAGCGATCAACGACCTGACGTTCAAGGGCCATGTCTACAAGGGCAAGCTGCCGCCGCCGAAGGGTCAGCTTCCCGAAGACTGGGAAGACCGCGACCAGACGCTGTTCCGCTCGACCGAAGTCGGCGACGATATCGATCGTCCGCTGATCAAGTCGGACGGCAGCTACACCTATTTCGCCGCCGACGTTGCCTACTTCAAGGACAAGTTCGACCGCGGCTACGATGAGATGATCTACGTGCTCGGTGCCGACCACGGTGGCTACGTCAAGCGGCTCGAGGCCGTGGCGCGAGCCGTCTCCGAAGGCAAGTCAAAGCTCACTGTTCTTCTCTGCCAGCTCGTCAAGCTTTACCGCAACGGCGAGCCGGTCAAGATGTCGAAGCGCTCCGGCGACTTCGTGACCCTGCGTGACGTCGTGGACGAGGTCGGTCGCGACTCAGTTCGCTTCATGATGCTCTACCGGAAGAGCTCGGAGCCGCTCGATTTCGATTTTGCCAAGGTGACCGAGCAGTCGAAAGACAACCCTGTCTTTTATGTCCAGTATGCCCACGCCCGCTGCATGTCGATCTTCCGCCAGGCAAGGGAGGCGTTTCCGGGTCTGGATACAGAGGCGCTCGATTTCGCTGAAAACATTGGCGAAATCACCGACAAGAGCGAGCTTCAGCTGGTCGCGAAGCTTGCGGAATATCCGCGAATCGTCGAAGCTGCAGCTCTGGCCCAGGAGCCGCACAGGCTCGCATTTTACCTCTATGATCTGGCCAGTTTCTTCCATGCTCACTGGAATAAGGGCAAGGACCAACCGGAATTACGGTTTGTTAACGATAAAAACCGACAATTGAGCATTGCCAGGCTTGGACTGGTGCACGCAGTCGCCTGTGTCCTGAAGTCGGGACTTGCAATCACAGGTACAGCGGCACCTGAGGAAATGCGGTAGAAACGCCCTCATTTCCCCACATTGCACTGGCAGATGAGTTGTAATGGTGGTGAGTGGACGAGCGAATGGCGGACAACAACCTAGCGCGTAGCCGGAATGACGCCCCGGAATTTTTTGCTGACGGCGATCCTCTGGCAGAGCTCGCTCGCATCGTAGGCTACGAGGAACGGACAGTCGCTAATCCGGCTGCCCCTTCCGTGGGTTCTGCGCCAATGGCGGCATCTGCCCGCCGCGAGCCGGCCTTCAATCTCGAAGACGAGTTGCTGCGGGAATTCGAGCAATACGATACTCCGCGGATTGATCCGGTCAACGATATCCCGCTCGACGCCAAGCCTTCCCGCGTGGAGGCGCCTTTGCCGGTCGATCACGGCTATCAGGCTGCGCCTTCTATTTCCTATGAGCCTCCCATCGAACGCGAGCCGGTTTTCGAACAGCCGGTCCAGTCGGTGGTGTCGCAGAAGCAGGAAGATCTCAACCCTTTCGATGCTCCGGAATTTTCCGTCGATCCATTTGGTGCAGCACCTGCAGAGGCGGAAGCTGTTTCCCCTGCCGTCGATGCTCACCGTGCACCGGCCGAGCCGAATTTCGACCCGTCAAATTTCCATGGCCTTCCGACACTCCGTGCGGAGGTAGAGGGCGCCGATGACTATCAGCCTGCGACTCAGTCCAGGCAGGAACCGTCGGTTGACGCTTTTGATCTCGCGTCTGAGCTGGAGAGCTCGTTCGCCGTTGCAGCCGAGCCAGTCGCTGCAGCTCCCATGGTTTCGGCGCCGGAGCCTGTTCGGGCTGAACCCCGCAAGAGCACCGGTTACACGCCGGGCTTCCGCATGCCGCTTGCGAATTTCGGTCTGAATGCCGGTGTCACGCCGCTGGAACGCCCCGTCGAAAAGCCGCCGGTTGTCCAGCCAAAGGCCGTTGCTGCCCCGGTTGAACAGCCTCGCGCGGCTGAACCGGTCGCTGTGAAAGAGGTCGTCCAGCCCACTTTGGAGGCGCAGAAATTTTCGCCGCTTGACGAGCTGGTTTATGACGTTGCCCGTTTCCCGGTCAGCCAGGAAGCTCCTGCGACTGTTCGCGCCGAGCCGAAACTCGAACTGCCGCAGGCTCCGGTCTCCAAGCCGCAGCCAATCGCCGTCGCTCCGATCGTTGCCGCTGTGGCGGCGCCCGTGATCCCGACGCCGGTTCCAACGCCGACTGTTCAGCAGGCGGCACCCGTCGCCGACCTGGCAGATGACTTCGATCCTTTCGCCGACGAAGACTTCGAACTGGCGCTTGACGATCTCGAACTCGATCTAGCCGACATCGTGGTGGCGGAAAACTCCGTTCAGCCGGTGGCACCTGCCGCGGCAATCCCTGCCGCCGTCTCGACGCCCGCGGCTGCAGCAGCACCCATCGTTGCAGCAGCGCCTGAGCCGGAAGAAGAAGTCGCCGTCGTCGAAGCGGAAATGCCGTTCGATGCGGCGATGATTTCCGAATCGGAAGAGCATGTCGAGGCGATCGCCGATCTCAACGTGCCGGACCTGCCGGTCGAGCAGCCGGAAGAAGAGCCTGCCTACGCGTCCGAGTACGATATCGATATCGATGCAGAACTCGCGGCGCTCTTGGTAAACCCGACGTCGCAGACTGCTCCGGCACCGCGGCATCAGGAGGCGGCTGCCCCGGCTTCCGTCGCTGCCGGCAATTTCCCAGAGCAGCCTCGGCAGACATCGGGCAGCGCTTACCCCGACCTCGACGATTTCGAGCGGGCCCTGGAAGAAGACTTCCGTCGCAGCCTTGTCGCGCCGCTTCCGGCCAACGACCATGACAGCGATCTCAACGGATACGAAAACGACCTCGACCAGCGTTCGCCCCGGTCGGCGTCCCGGACGTGGCTTCTTCCCATCGCCGTTGTCGGCGTCCTGGTCGTTGCTGGCGCAGGTGCCTACACGATGCTGGGTAGCGGACCTTCGCGGATGATGGGCGGCGAGCCGGTCGTCATCGCAGCCGATACCGATCCGGTAAAGGTTGTCCCGGAAAATCCGGGTGGCAAGACCGTTCCGAATCAGGACAAGGCTGTTTACGACCGCGTTGCCGGCGCTGCATCCGAAACGCCGAAGCAGGAAGCGCTGATCTCCAGCGAAGAGCAGCCGGTCGATGTCGTTCAAAAGACGCTGATGCCGGAAAGCCTTCCGCTCGAAGGCGAAAACGATATCGATCCGACCGATACCGGCGAGACCCAGGATGCACGTCTGCTACCCGATCAGGGCCAGCAGGTTGCTTCGACGGGCGGACAGGATCCTCTCACCGTTACGCCGCGTCGGGTAAAGACGATGATCGTGCGTCCGGATGGGAAGCTCGTCGAACAGGAAGTGCCGGCTCCGGCGCTCGCTGCGGCGCATACAGGCAAGATGCCGGCGGCTTCGGTGAAGTCTCCGGAACTGGCCCAGCCAGTCACTCCGGCCGCTGCGATCGCCGCATCTGCACCTGCTGCCAGCACGGTTGCCGAAATCATCCCGGCGTCTGCGCCGATGACGGCAGCCACTATGGCGCCACTGGCCACTTCGGCACCTGCTGCTGTCGCGAAGGCGCCCGTCCCGAAGGTTCGTCCTTCGCAGCAGCCGGTCAATGTCGTCGCATCCGTCAGCGATCAGGGCAACGTTCGCGCTCCCGCAGCACAGGTTCAGCCGGTTTCGGCAACTCCTGCCGCTGCCAATGCACAGGTCGCGTCGGTCGGCGAGGGTGGCTACGTCATCCAGATCGCATCGCTGCCATCCCAGGCTGACGCTCAGAGGTCTTACCAGAACCTGTCGTCGAAGTTCGGCAACGTGATCGGCGGGCGCGGGGTCGATATCAAGGCTGCTGAAATCGCCGGCAAGGGTACCTTCTATCGCGTTCGGATCCCGGCCGGCAGCAAGACGGAAGCCGTAGCACTCTGCGAAAAGTATCGCGGTGTCGGCGGCACCTGCCTCGTCGCTCGCTGAGATCTTTGACGAGAAACCATCGAACGGGGCGCACAGCGCCCCGTTTTCTATTCTGCTCCCAGCATTCTAGGATCGAACATGACTGAATCGAAAGCGATGATCCTGGGCTCCAGCGGCCCGCAGCTTACCCAGGACGAAATCCTGCTCTACCGGGATGAGCGTCCCTGGGGTTTCATTCTCTTTGCCCGCAACTGTGTCGAGCCGGCCCAGATCACCGATCTGGTGGCAGCCATGCGTGACACGGTCGGCCGTCCGGATGCGCCTGTCCTGATCGACCAGGAGGGTGGCCGCGTTCAGCGTATCCGTCCGCCAATGATCGAGCGTTATCCCTCGGCTGCCGCCTTAGGGTCTCTCTACAAGAATGACCGTGAAATGGGCTTGCGCGCCGCATGGCTGATGTCGCGGCTGCACGCCTTCGATCTCATGAAGCTCGGGATCAACGTCGACTGCCTGCCGGTCCTGGACGTACCGGTGGAAGGCGCCAGCAACGTCATCGGCGACCGGGCCTATGGCTTCGATCCGAAGACGGTGTCCGAGATGGGGCAGGCTGCGGCCGATGGCCTCAAGGCTGGCGGCATGCTTCCTGTGATGAAGCACATCCCGGGCCACGGCCGCGGCTTGGCCGATTCGCATCATGAACTGCCGGTCGTATCGGCATCGCGGGCGGAACTCGAAGCGCATGACTTCCTGCCCTTCGTGGCGCTCAAGAACGAGTTGATGGCGATGAGCGCGCATATCGTCTTCACCGCGATCGACACGGAAGAGCCGGCAACGATTTCTCGGAAAGTCATCGAGGATGTCATTCGCGGTCATATCGGCTTCGATGGCCTGCTGATGTCCGACGACAGCTCGATGAACGCCCTAAAGGGCACGATCGGCGAGCGCGCGGCGAGAATCGTTGGGGGCGGTTGTGATATCGTCTTGCATTGCAACGGCCTGATGGACGAAATGAAGGCGGTTGTGAACGAGGCGATCCCGCTTGGCGGCGAGGCGCTTCGACGTGCCAAAGCGGTGGAGCAAGGTTTCCCGGTTGCTGATGATGCACAGGAAGACACGCTTCGCGACGAATTCCACGGACTGATTGGGGTCGCCTGACCGCCGACAGTGAAGACGGATCGGAATGGCGATGACAAAAGCTGAAAATGCCATTCCGATGGACAAGATGTGGCAAGACGTGACCGAGCGGGCGATCGATGATCCTTCACTGGTGATCGACGTCGCGGGCTTCGAGGGACCGCTCGATCTTCTGCTGCATCTTGCGCGCAGCCAGAAAGTGGATCTGTCGCGGATCTCGGTCCTGGCACTCGCCGAGCAGTATCTCACATTCGTCGACAGCGCGCGGCGCGTCCGGATCGAACTGGCGGCCGACTATCTCGTGATGGCAGCTTGGCTCGCCTATCTCAAGTCGCGGTTGCTGATCCCCAAGCAGATCAAGATCGACGACGGCCCGACCGGCGAGGAACTGGCGGCAACGCTTGCCTTCCGGTTGAAACGGCTGGAAGCGATCCGCGATGCAGCAGCCCAGCTCGTCAACCGTAACCGACTCGGTCGCGATATTTTTGCACGTGGGGCACCGGAGCATATCCCGCAGCACAGGCCGTCGGCCTATGACGCATCGCTCTACGACCTGTTGTCGGCCTACGCCAATCTCCGGCAGCGCAACGCCATCACCCATGTCACGATCGAACGCCGCAAGGTCTGGTCGCTGGTTGAGGCGAGGGACCTTCTCAACCGCATGCTGGGCGAGATCGGCGATTGGACGGCCCTGCAGCAGTACCTTCTGCCTTATCTGCCGCCGCAGGATCGCGTCACTGCGACTGCCAGCGCCTTTGCGGCCTCGTTGGAACTGGTGCGCGAAGGACAGCTCGAGATTCGCCAGGATGGCGCTTTCCAGACGATCTATCTCAGAAAGGGACCCGGACGGCCGAAGGCCGAGACGTTGCCTCTAAAGGCAGGGACCGCCGAATGAGCCCGGTCGAGGACGCGATGGACGACGACGCGGCAGTGGATGACATTGTGCCGGTGCCCTACTCGTCGGAGGAGATCGAGCGGATCGCCGAAGCCCTCGTGTTTGCATCGGCCGAGCCTGTCTCTGAAGCTTTTCTGGCTGAGCGTCTTCCACGGGGAGAAGATATCCAGGCCGTGATGCAGAGACTGGCGCGCATCTATGCCTCACGCGGAGTGAACCTGGTCAAGGTGGCCGATCGCTGGGCTTTCCGCACGGCAGCAGACCTTTCCTTCGTCATTCGCAAAGACGACAGCGACGTGAAGAAGCTGTCGAGGGCCGCCCTCGAAGTGCTTGCCATCATCGCCTACCACCAGCCTGTGACCCGTGCCGAGATCGAGGATATTCGCGGCGTCCAGACCTCAAGAGGTACACTTGACGTACTGATGGAAGCCGGCTGGGTTCGTTTCCGCGGTCGGCGTCGGTCGCCGGGCAGACCGGTGACACTCGGAACGACAGGAGATTTTCTCGATCATTTCGGGTTGGAAGAGCTACGCGATCTTCCTGGTCTCGAAGAATTGAAGGGCGCGGGACTTCTATCTGGCCGCATTCCATCCGGCTTTTCGGTGCCGGTTCCGGGCTCTGAGGACGAGCTTTCGGACGAGGAAGACCCCATCACCCAGCTTGATCTGGAGGAGCTTGGCTTGCTGCCGCCAACCGGCGACGGTGATGGCTAGCAGGGCTTTCAGCCAGCTTTCCCCTTATTATTCCCGTGTTCCCGAATATGGACCATGCGTGATCGTCCGTTGCCGACAGCAGCGTCGCTAGATCGCGAAAGTCATCCGTTCATAGCTTTTCGTGCAACGTATTTGGTGTTTGAAAAACAAACTTAAAAAGCTTACATCGGGGTCACGTTCCAATGGAGTTAGACTATGGGTTCTTTTAGTGTGTGGCACTGGCTGATCGTTCTAGTCATCGTGCTTGTCCTGTTCGGACGCGGCAAGATTCCTGAGCTGATGGGCGACTTTGCCAAAGGCATCAAGAGCTTCAAAAAAGGCATGGCGGACGAGGATGCCCCTGAGGCAAAGCCTACCGATACTGTGAACGGCGGCAGGACGGTCGATCACAAGCCCGACGAGATCAAGGAAACCACCCGGTCTTAATTGGTCGGGAGGGTTTCAGGAGCCTCGCTGAATGTTGGATATCGGTTGGACCGAGCTACTTGTCATTGCCATTGTGCTTATCGTGGTCGTAGGTCCCAAGGACTTGCCGCCCATGCTGCGCGCTTTCGGGAAGATGACATCAAACCTGCGCAAGATGGCGGGTGACTTTCGGACGCAGTTCGACGAGGCGCTTCGCGAGGCAGACATGGATGACGTCCGGAAGACGATTTCGGACGCCAAGAGCCTCAATCCCGCCAACAGCCTGCGCGACGCGATAAATCCGCTTCGCCAGATGGGGCAGGACATCCGAAACGATCTGCAAAAGGCGACGCATATGCCGTCGACGCCGACGCCGGTGAGCACGGATGTCGAAGCGCAGCATGCTGTCGAAGGTGCTCCGGTCGCCGATACGGCGCCTGTTGTTGCGGCTGTACCGGTTACGCCCGTCACGGCATCTCCTGTTGCTGCGCCGACGTCCTCTGCTGTGACGCCGGCACCAGCGGAGGCGACAACGCCTGCCGAACCCGGTCGCGTTAGAAAGCCTCGCGCACCGAAGTTGGCGGCCACGGGTGAGCCGGCAGCTGTGGATAAGCCTGCAACGACACGCAGATCCACGAGGGCGGAGAAGCCTGCCCCAGTGGCGACGTCTGACGAACAGCCGAAACGTGTTCGCGTGGCCAAGGTCCCGGTGTCCGCACCTGAAACGACTGAGACGGCCGTCAAGCTTGCAGCCGCCCGCAAGCGTACCCCGAAGAAGCCTGTCGATACCCCGAAGGACGATGCCTGATGAGCGGTGATTACGAAGATAAGCCGCAGCCGCTTATCGAGCATCTGATGGAGTTGCGGACAAGGCTCATCTGGTCGATCGGCGCTTTCTTCCTCGCCTTCGTCGTGTGCTTCTTCTTCGCAAAGCAGCTCTTCAACCTTCTCGTCATTCCCTACAAATGGGCGGTCATCTGGGCAAAGCTCGATATCGCGAAATCCGAACTGATCTACACCGCGCCGCAGGAATTCTTCTTCACCCAGGTGAAGGTTGCGATGTTTGGCGCGCTGGTCATTGCCTTTCCGGTGATTGCCTCGCAGATCTACAAGTTCGTAGCTCCCGGCCTCTACAAGAACGAGCGGGCAGCCTTCCTGCCGTTCCTGATTGCCTCGCCTGTGTTGTTCCTCCTTGGAGGGGCACTGGTCTACTTCTTCTTCACGCCGATGGTGATGTGGTTCTTCCTGGCCATGCAGCAGGCGCCGACCGAAGGTGAAGTGGGGATCTCGCTTCTTCCGCGTGTTTCGGAATATCTCAGCCTCATCATGACGCTGGTTCTGTCATTTGGACTGGTTTTCCAGCTTCCCGTCGTCACGACACTGCTTGCTCGCGTGGGCATCCTGTCCAGCAAGTGGCTGCGCGAGAAGCGCAAGTTCGCGATCGTCATCGCCTTCGTCGTTGCCGCCGTCCTGACACCGCCGGATCCGATGTCCCAGATCGGTCTTGCTATACCGACCATCCTTCTCTACGAGATTTCCATCTACGCCGCGCGACTCGTCGAGCGCAGACGCGATGAGGACGCTTCGAGTGATGAGGCCTCGTCTGACGTCGCAGAGACGGAGAAGGCCTGAGGTTTTTCTCTCGATCGATATCGCAGCGGCCTCATGCTTTGAAGGCCAAGAATCATGCTCGATATCAAGTGGATCCGCGATAATCCGGAAGCTTTCGACGCAGCGCTGAACAAGCGCGGCGCCGAGCCGATGGCTGCCACCCTGCTTGCGATGGACGATACCCGCCGCAGCGTCATCCAGACGCTTCAGGATATGCAGTCGCGCCGTAACGCCGCCTCCAAGGAGATCGGCAATGCGATGGCGCAGAAGAATACCGAACTCGCCGAGAAGCTGAAGGCGGAAGTCGCCACCATCAAGGACACGATGCCGGCCGCCGAGCAGGAAGAACGGGCAGCTGTCGCAGCGCTCGATGATGCGCTGTCGCGCCTTCCAAACATTCCTCTAGACGATGTCCCCGTCGGCTCGGACGAATCAGGGAACGTCGTCACGCGCACGATCGGAACGAAGCCCGGCTGGAATCATCCCGCCAAGGAGCATTTCGAGATCGGCGAAGCGCTCGGCTATATGGATTTCGAGCGAGCCGCAAAACTCTCGGGCTCGCGCTTTACGGTGCTGACCGGACCGCTTGCCCGTCTTGAGCGGGCAATCGGTCAGTTCATGATCGACATGCACACCAGCGAGCACGGGTACACGGAAGTGTCGTCGCCGCTGATGGTAAAGTCCGAGGCAATGTACGGCACAGGCCAGTTGCCGAAGTTCGAGGAAGATCTCTTCAAGACGACGGATGGCCGCTACCTCATCCCGACGGCTGAGGTGACGCTGACCAACCTCGTGTCGGGCGAGGTTCTGGACGCCGAAAAGCTGCCGCTGCGCTTTACGGCGCTTACCCCGTCCTTCCGTTCGGAAGCCGGTTCTGCGGGTCGCGATACGCGCGGCATGTTGCGCCAGCACCAGTTCTGGAAATGCGAACTCGTCTCGATCACGGATCAGGAATCATCGATCGCTGAGCACGAGCGGATGACCGAATGCGCCGAAAACGTCCTCAAGCGTCTCGGCCTGCATTTCCGGACGATGACGCTCTGCACCGGCGACATGGGCTTCAGCGCCCGCAAGACCTATGACATCGAAGTCTGGTTGCCGGGACAGGATGCGTTCCGCGAAATCTCGTCCTGCTCGGTCTGTGGCGATTTCCAGGGCCGCCGGATGAACGCGCGCTATCGCGGCAAGGACGACAAGGCTTTGAAATTCGTTCACACGCTGAACGGCTCGGGCACCGCTGTCGGCCGATGCCTGATCGCAGTCCTCGAAAATTATCTCAATGAAGACGGCTCCGTCACGATCCCGGACGCGCTTCTGCCCTATATGGGCGGACTGACCAAAATAGAAAAAGCATAAGGCAGCCCTGAATGCGCATCCTGCTCACCAACGACGACGGTATCCACGCGGAAGGCCTGGCGGTTCTCGAACGCATTGCCCGCCAGCTTTCCGATGACGTCTGGATTGTTGCGCCAGAAACCGACCAGAGCGGTTATGCGCATTCCCTGACCCTGTCGGAGCCGCTGCGCCTGCGCGAGATCAGCGACCGGCACTATGCCGTGCGCGGCACGCCGACGGACTGCGTCATCATGGCGATGCGCCACGTCATGGGGGGCAAGCCGGATCTCGTTCTGTCGGGTGTCAACGTCGGCGCCAACCTTGCTGACGACGTGACCTATTCCGGCACGGTCGCAGGCGCCATCGAGGGCACCCTGCAGGGCGTCCGGTCGATCGCGCTCAGCCAGGCCTACCGCAAGGAGAACGGTCGCGTCCTGCCTTGGGATACGGCCGAATCGCATGGCCCGGGCCTGATCCGCAAATTGCTGGATACGGACCTTCCGGCCGGCACGTTTCTCAACGTCAATTTCCCGGCCTGCGCGCCTGACGACGTCCAGGGGACGGAAGTCACGTCTCAGGGCAAGACCGATTTCGATGTGGCGATCGACGAACGCCAGGATGGTCGAGGCTTCCCATACTATTGGCTGTACTTTGCCTCGCGTGTCGGCCGCCAGGCGGAGGGCACCGACATCAACGCCATCAAGGCCAATCGCATTTCAGTAACACCGCTGAAACTGGACCTGACCGACTATTCGGTGCAGGATCGCTTGATGAAGGCGCTGGGTTGAACCCAGATAACGTGGCAGGCGGAGTGACAGCTTGAAATCGGGCATGGTCGAGAAGGAAGGGTTTGCTGCACTTGTCTTGCGGCTCCGGTCCGCAGGCATTTCTAATATCGACCTTCTGACTGCCGTCGAGCAGACGCCTCGTTCGCAGTTCGTGCCGCCCACGCTTTCTCAGGAAGCCTATTCCAGCCGCACGGTCCCGATCGATTGCGGTGCCTTTATGGAAGGGGCAGATCTTGCGGTTCGCCTTCTGGCCGCTCTGCAGGTGAAACCCGGTCATCGCGTTCTCGAAATCGGTACCGGCAGCGGTTTTACAGCCGCCGTCATCGGCCGCATCGCAGAACGGGTTCTGACCGTAGATCGCTATAAGACGCTCACCGTTGCGGCGCAGGCCCGCGTTGACGCGCTTGGAATGCGCAACGTCATTGTACGACAGGCGGATGGCAGCAACGGGATGCCGGGCGAGGGCACGTTCGATCGGATATTCGTGACCACGGCATTTACGGTTCTGCCGCGATTCTATGCGGAGCAGCTGACCCATGGCGGTTCGATGGTTGCGCCGCTGATCGGCGACGACGAGACCTGCATGATGGTGAGGCTCACCAAGACCGGGAGCCGGTTTGAACGGGAAGACCTGTTCACCGTGCCATTCCTGCCGATCATTCCGCAGATGGCGGCAGCGCTTTAAGCTGGTTCGGCTTTGGTTCCGCTCCTGCCAAGCGCTTCCAACTCATGGTTAGCGAATTATCAAAAAAATCGCATCTCTTCCGACACTTTAACCCCACAGTAAGACTAACGCGCTTTAATGACTCCCACGATGGTTGCGTGAGTGTAGGTCGAGTCCATGCGTGTCAACAGTGCACAAAAAGTCGGAAAATCAGTAGCTAAGCTCGCAGTTGCGGCTTTGCTGGCGAGTGCGGCCACTGGCTGCAGCTCGGATTCGAGCCGTTTCTCCGGGCTG
The DNA here is from genome assembly GCF_001423215.1 of Rhizobium sp. Leaf321. NCBI lineage: Bacteria > Pseudomonadati > Pseudomonadota > Alphaproteobacteria > Hyphomicrobiales > Rhizobiaceae > Rhizobium > Rhizobium sp. Leaf321. The sequence goes on from NZ_LMOF01000007.1 coordinate 105,334, forward strand.
TTCTCCAAAGATGAGCTGACAACGGCTTCAATACCCCAGCGTCCGGTCGGCGGGGCCTATGGCCAAGCGCCAATGCCGCGCGACGATGTGCGGTCGGGCCAGGCGGTGGCACCGGTTCAGCAGGATTACGGTTCGCGAAATACCGCGATGAACCAGCCTTACCCGGCCCAGTCCGGCGGCTATTCATCACCGGCCCGCGCCGCTTCGGCGCCGATGGCTGTCCAGCGCAACGAGTTGGCAGCTCCCGGCATGCCGTCTGCTCAGGCGTCCGCTCCCATGGCGTCCCGTGCACCGATGGCGGCTGACCGCGGTCAGGGCACTCGCCAGGAATCCATGGCCCAGTCATACCCGGGTCGTAGCGGTGGTTCGCAGTCTCTGACGGCTCCCACACCGTCGACCGCTCGAGGCGACAACCTGACAACGGCTTCGACGAAGCCGATGTCCGGCTGGTCTTCGGTCAACGCTCCGCGGGTAACGCTCAAGGCAGGCGAGACCGCATCGACCCTGTCTTCCCGCTACGGCGTTCCTGAAAAGGAAATCCTGAAGGCCAATGGCGGCGCTGTGAAGCCGGGCCAGACGATTGTCATCCCGACCTTCGGCCCGTCCCGTAATTCCGCGAAGACTGCGGCGTCCGATATCGACCTGCAGAACAAGGCGCCAGCGCCCACCCAGCAGACCGAGCAGAAGGTTGCCGTTCTGCCGACGCCGACCCGCGACAAGGCGATGGCGGAGCCTGGCAAGATCACACCTCCGGGCGGCAAGCCTCTCGGTGGCACCTACACGGTCAAGCCTGGCGACAGCCTTGCAAAGATCGCTCGCGAAACCGGCACGCCGATTGATCAGCTGAAGGCCGCAAACGGTCTGACGACGGACGGTGTGCGGGTCGGCCAGAGCCTGAAGGTCGGTGGTAGCTCGGTTGCGACCGATCCGGTCAGAACCGCATCCATCCCGGAAAAGCCGGCTGCCCAGCCGAAGCCTGCTGCACCGTCGCCTGTCGCCGAAGCAGCACCCGCAAAGCCTGCGCCACAGGAAACAGCATCGCTGTCGGACGTCGAGAAGAAGTCCGATGTGTCTGCCGCTGCACCGCAGTCGACCGGCATTTCGAAATATCGCTGGCCAGTCAGTGGCGCGGTCATCGCCGGCTACGGCGCCAACGTCAACGGCAGCCGCAATGACGGTATCGACATCTCGGTTCCCGAGGGCACGCCGATCAAGGCCGCTGAAAACGGCGTCGTCATCTATGCCGGCAACGGCCTGAAGCAGCTCGGAAACACCGTTCTGGTTCGCCACGACGACGGCAAGGTCACCGTTTACGGTCACGCCGGCAACATCAACGTCACGCGCGGCCAGAAGGTCACCCGTGGCCAGACTGTCGCCGCGTCCGGCATGAGCGGCGACGCTCAGCGCCCGCAGGTCCACTTCGAGGTGCGCAAGGATGCGACACCGGTTAACCCCATCACTTTCCTTGAATAATTGTAGTGCGTTTCAAGGGGACGGGAGAAAAGCGCAGCTTCGGCTGCGCTTTTTTCGTTTGCGGGCGGCTTCACGACATCACGGCGTGAGTGTCTTGCGCATCCGCCCGGCGAGATCCTGGATATACTGCCACGCGACGCGGCCGGAACGCCCGCCGCGCGTCGTCGCCCAGGCGAGCGCCTCGTGGTGCAGGGTTTCGCGGTTGAGGCCGAGATCGAAATGGTCGGCATAGCCGTCGATCATGGTCACGTAGTCGTCCTGACTACACTTGTGGAACCCGAGCCAAAGCCCGAAACGATCCGAGAGCGAAACCTTCTCCTCGACCGCTTCGGACGGGTTGATCGCCGTCGACTGCTCGTTTTCCAGCATATGCCGCGGCAAAAGGTGGCGCCGGTTCGATGTGGCGTAGAACAGGACGTTGTCCGGCCGGCCTTCGATGCCACCGTCGAGCGCTGCCTTCAGAGACTTGTAGGCCGTATCGTCGTGGTCGAAGGACAGATCGTCGCAAAACACGATGATGCGATGGCTGGATGCCTTGAGGATGTCGAGTAGCGCCGGCAGCGAGGCGATATCCTCGCGGTGGACTTCGACCAGTTTCAGCGAGACACCGGTCGACGCGCGGATATCCTCGTGCACGGCCTTGACCAGCGACGACTTGCCCATGCCGCGCGCGCCCCAGAGAAGGACGTTGTTTGCCGGATAACCTTCGGCAAACCGCAACGTGTTTTCCTGCAGGATGTCGCGCACGTGGTCAACGCCACGGATCAGGGTGAGGGCGACGCGGTTGGGGCGTGGCACGGGCTGCAGGCGCTGGTTTGTCGGCACCCAGACAAAGCAATCCGCGACAGTCCAGTCGTTGACCGCTGGTGGAGGGCCCGCCAGCCGCTCGACTGCGTCGGCGAGCCGGCGCACTTCAGACAGGATCAGGGCGTTGAGCTCGTCGGTCATCTGGTATTCCTCAAGACTTTTTGTCATCGGTCGCGCCCTCTCGGCCGCTTTTTTCAGCAGGTAACATGCTCGTTATTGCATCAAAAGCCGTAGAGCCGTGGATTCAGTACGCGGGAGGACCGCTTTCTGTTGCATTCCCCCGTGTCACAACTATATTCCGGCGGCTTATGACAGGGGGCTCGGCGCCTCCGCTTATCGTTTAGGAGTTCTTGATGTTCATTACTGAGGCATTCGCGCAGGCGGGTGGAGCGGCGCCGGCGGCTTCCGCAACAGACTCGATTCTGCAGATGGTGCTGCTCTTCGCACCTCTGATGGTGGTCTGGTATTTCTTCCTGATCCGTCCGCAGCGCGCCCAGGCCAAGAAACGCCAGGAGACCCTGACGAGCATTCGCCGTGGCGACCAGGTTGTGCTGGGCGGCGGCCTCGTCGGCCGGGTTTCGAAGGTTGTCGATGACAACGAAGTCGAAGTCGAAATCGCCGACGGCGTAAAGGTCCGCGCAATGCGCGCCTACATCGCCGAAGTCCGCGTCAAGGGCGAGCCGGTCAAGGCCGACACCGCGTCCTGACATCCGGCAGGCCCGCTCTGGCGGGCCTTTCCATTTTTAATCAATCAAGGACGCGATGATGGCAAAAGGGATCGAGATACGCGAAGCCCATTTCCCCGGTCGCGCCCAGATCGATGCCTACGGCAATGGCGGTTTCCGTTTTGCCGACATGTCGCATCGCGGGTCGATCCTCTGCCTTCCCTCAGGGATACACGGCTGGGATCTGGGCGAAGGTGAGCCCCTGACGGTTTCCTCCCTCTACAAGGTCCTCGACGAAGCCTCAGGCATTGAGGTCTTGCTGATCGGCACGGGCCAGAACCTGAAGCCGATACCTGCCGAGGTGAAGGCCGCATTGAAGGCGAAGGGCATCTCTTCCGACCCGATGAGCACCGGTGCTGCCGTGCGCACCTACAATATCATGCTCGCCGAATCCCGTGCCGTCGCCGTCGCGCTGATTGCCGTCTGACCCATGAGTGACGATCGTTCAACGAATGGCGAACTCTGTCTCGCGACGCTGCGAGACACGGACCGCGACCGCTATCTCGCATGCCTCCTGTCTCCGGAAGACAAGCGCCCGGCGCTCGCCGCGCTCTACGCCTTCAACGCCGAAATTGCGCGCGTCCGGGACATGGTCCGCGAGCCGCTTCCGGGAGAGATCCGCCTGCAATGGTGGCGGGATTTCCTTGAGGGTGGAATTCAGGCAGACGGGCTGGGAGACACGGGCGGCAATCCGATCGCTGCAGGACTGCAGGATGCGATCGAAACCTATCGGCTGCCGCGTCAAACGCTTGTCGCCATGACGGAAGCGCGAATCTTCGATCTCTACGACGATCCGCTCACTGACCGCAACGCGCTGGAAGGCTATGCTGGCGAAACCGCCTCGGCTTTGATCCAGCTTGCAAGCCTCATCCTTTCGCCCGAAGATGCCGCAAGGTCCGCACAGGCGGCCGGCCATGCGGGTGTTGCGCAGGCGATCGCCGGTTTCATCCTGCTTTTGCCGATCCATCGGCGCCGCAACCAGCTTTACCTCCCGCTCGATCTTCTGGCTGCCACCGGTCTTGACCGCGACAGCTTTCTGGCCGGCAGCGACAAACCTCGCATTTCCGCAGCAATTCAGGCCTTTGCCGGCCTTGGCCTCGAGCATCTCGACAAGGCACGACGTGCCGGTCCTCTTCCGCCCGCGCTCGTGCCGGCCTTCGTGCCGGTAGCGCTTGTCGAGCCGGTTCTGAAGCGCGCTTCACGCCGGGGTGCCGATGCTCTCGACGGAGACATGCAGTCTCCCCAATGGCGTCGTCAGTTGCAGATGCTGAAGGCTGCCGTCCTCAAACGCTTCTAGCAATCACCAGTCGCCACGCTTCACGCAAGCCTTGAGGGATAAATGCCCTCTATCGGCAGGTGCGCATCTGCCATCAGTGGAGAAGCAGTCTTGAGCCCTTTGGTAGTTTGGTCGATCGCCATCGGCGTGATGCTGGCCTTGGCCTTTTATGTTACCCGCCTGGTCAAGCACAGTGACGAGGACAGCCTTCACGATATGGGACTGGCGATACTCGAATTCGGTCGCGCCTATCCTGCCGAAGCCATCAGGAGCCTGCACAGCACAGCCGATGCGAACACGATCTTTGTGCGACTGCACGACAATAAGTCAGGCATCATGCGCAACCGTGGCAATCATTTCGCATGCCACGTAATCCGGCCCGGCCGCGTGCGGGTCACGCCGACGCCCGAACCGAAAGGCTTTTCGGCCGAATTCCTGGACTCCCCGACACAGAACGGAACTTTCGTGTTCAAGAATGAAAACGAGGCGGCAGAAGTGTCGCTTTGGCTTCTCGACAATTACGTGAGCGTTGCCGATCGACAGCTTCCGGCCGAACCGCAGCCGGCTTCAAACACCGGCCGCTCCGATTAGGCCTTTAAGCGATACCCAGCCACTCACGGCAGTCCTTCAGCGCGCGAACCGACATCAACTGCCGTTTCATGATCGTCTTGTCCTTGCCGCGAAAGCGTTTGACGCCTTCGGGTTTGACGATCGAGCCGGGAGCAAGATCCGGGAACAGGCCGAAATTGACATTCATCGGCTGGAAGGACCGTTTGCCGGGCTCTTCGTCGTGGACCAGATGCCCCCCGGTGATATGCCCAAGCAGAGAACCGAAGGCCGTTGTCGCCGGCGGCGGGACGATTTCTTCGCCCTTGCGCTCGGCAGCCGCAAAACGACCAGCCAGAAGACCGATTGCCGAACTCTCCACATAGCCCTCGCAGCCGGTGATCTGACCGGCGAATCGCAGGCCCGGCCGGCTCTTCAAGGTCAGCGAGTGATCGAGCAGCATCGGTGACTGGATATAGGTGTTCCGATGGAGGCCGCCGAGCCGTGCGAATTCCGCGTTCTGCAGCCCGGGGATCATCCGGAAGATCTCAGCCTGCGCGCCATACTTCAGCTTGGTCTGGAACCCGACCATATTGTAGAGCGTGCCAAGTGCATTGTCCTGCCGCAGTTGGACGACGGCATAGGCCTTGACGGTCGGATTGTGTGAATTGGTAAGCCCCATCGGCTTCATCGGACCGTGGCGCAGCGTTTCGCGCCCACGCTCCGCCATGACCTCGATCGGCAGGCAGCCATCGAAATAGGGCGTGCCTTCCCATTCCTTGAAGCCGACCGTATCGCCCGCAATCAGTGCATCGAGAAAGGCATTGTACTGCGCTTCGTCGAGCGGGCAGTTGATGTAATCCTTGCCTGTGCCGCCGGGCCCGACCTTGTCGTAGCGCGACTGGTACCAGCAGATATCCATATCGATCGATTCGCGGTGGACGATCGGCGCGATCGCGTCGAAGAAGGCGAGCTGGTCCTCTCCGGTCTCGGCCTGGATCGACTTTGCGAGATCGGGCGACGTCAGAGGACCGGTCGCGACGACGGCCAAGTCCCATTCCTCCGGCGGTAGACCGTGGATTTCCTCTCGCACAACGGTGATCAGCGGATGGTTTTCGATCGCCTGCGTGACTGCATGAGAGAAACCGTCGCGGTCGACCGCAAGTGCGCCGCCGGCCGGGACCTGATTTTTGTCGGCGCAGGCCATGATCAAAGAGCCGGCCAGCCTCATTTCTGCATGGATGACGCCGACGGCATTGGCCGTCGCATCATCGGAGCGGAAAGAGTTCGAGCAGACGAGCTCGGCGAGACCGTCCGTGCGGTGGGCATCGGTGCCGCGCACGCCGCGCATCTCGTGGAGAATGACGGGGATGCCGGCCTCAGCGATCTGCCAGGATGCTTCGGAGCCGGCAAGGCCGCCACCGACGACGTGGATTGGGGCAGGGGTAGGCGAATTCGATATAGTGCTCATGTCCGGCTCATTATCACGGCATTCGAACGGCCGGAATCAAAAAGGCACCTAAAAAGGTGCCTCTGATCATTCCTTGGGTGTCTCTTTGATCTTTTCGGATCATGGCGACTATCGTTCTCTCGCCATCACGACATCATATCGCGCTGGTCCATCACAATGGATGGATTAACGGAAGGAACGAGCGGCGATGCCGCGGATGTCGTAGCGGGTCAGACCAATGTCGTTGAGCGCCTGGTTGGAAAGGCTGCCGAGTTCATTGATCGTACGGCGGTAGCTGATCCAGTTCTTAGCGATGCGGATCGGGTTCATTTGGTGTTTCCTCAATCATCTTTTTCCCAGTGATCTATCGTCACCGGCGATGAGCTTCATATAGGTGAGACGCGCCGAAAGGTGCAGTGCAAAAAATGTGCGACTGCCATGCGTTTGTGCAATGAGTTGATGCTTTTTGCAGCTTCGTTCGAAAAAGCAGCAGTAGCCGTTTCGCTGCGTGAAGCACTATGCGCAAACGAAAAACGCCTCCCGAAGGAGGCGTTTTTAAACGGTAGACCGTTGGTCATTCTTTAGATCTTAGAAGCCGACTGCCGTGCGTGCAACGCGACGGATGTCGGAGCGGCCAATACCGAGGTCAGAGAGTTCGCGGTCCGACATGCGGCCGAGTTCCGAAACCGTTTCGCGGTACTTGCGCCAGTCGTTCAGCTTCTTTGCGATTTTCATGGTCGTTTCCTTCGTTGGTCAATGCCGGCTAATTGCTACCGGCTGCGTTGCTAATCGTTTTAAATGCTGCGCTGCGAAGGAAAAAGCGCGCATTTCGTATGCCACCTATGCATCTGTTGCATTGCATGCAGAAGGATCGTGCGGAAACTAGCTGTATCTGACCATAATTTGATCAGGCGCTGAATTTTTACGTCTATTACACCCACAATGAAGGCGCGTCGGGCCGTTTCTGTCCTGCTTGTCAGCTCGACCCGAGGCGAACGCAGTCTCCCTTCTGATCATCATCAAACAGGCGTCACAAACCTTCATTTTTCCTTTGCGTGTAGGAAAACGGGTGTTATAGAGACGCGCGCTCCGGAAGGCCTCTGGCCGCTAGAGTTTCGATGCCTAGGGGCGCGGGTATGGTGAAATTGGTAGACACGCCAGATTTAGGTTCTGGTGCCGCAAGGCGTGGGAGTTCAAGTCTCTCTACCCGCACCAGGATCGCTGGACGCGCTGTTCGCCGGTAACGGCAGGACGCGCTGCTTATGAAAGCCGCGGCTGGTCACTTTTTAGTTCCGGTGGTGTGCTCACGAAAAACACGAACGGCTGTATGGGCGCCGCCGCCACGATAAGAAGGTATAAAAATGCAGGTTACCGAAACGCTCGCTGAAGGGCTGAAGCGCGAAATCAAGGTCGTTATCCCTAAGCAGGATATGGAAGCCGAGCTCAACGTTCGTCTGGCCGACGCCAAGGACAAGGTTCGCATCAACGGATTCCGTCCGGGCAAGGTGCCGCTTTCCCACCTCAAGAAGACCTATGGCAAGTCGATCATGGCTGATCTCGTCAACGAGATCGTCCGCGAACGCCCCACCAAGATTCTGTCCGAGCGCGGCGAGAAGTCGGCAACGCAGCCTTCGGTATCGATGACCGAAGACGAGGCGGAAGCCGAAAAGATCCTCAATGCACAGGCTGATTTTGAATTCACCCTGACCTATGAAGTGATCCCGCCGATCGAGCTGAAGTCGACTGACGGTATCACCGTCGAGCGCGAAGTCGTTGAAGTGTCGGAAGACGAAGTCAACGAGCAGATCCTCAAGATCGCCGAGAGCGCCCGCACATTCGAGACAAAGGATGGCGTTGCCGCTGAAGGCGATCGCGTCACCATGAACTACCTCGGCAAGGTCGATGGCGAAGCCTTCGATGGCGGCACTGCTGAAGACGCAGAACTGGTCATCGGTTCCGGTCGCTTCATCCCGGGCTTCGAAGACCAGCTGGTCGGCGTCAAGTCGGGCGACGAAAAGCAGATCACCGTGACCTTCCCGTCCGAATATCCGGCTCCAAACCTGGCTGGCAAGGACGCGACCTTCGACATCACCGTCAAGGATATCGCTGCTCCGGCTGCCGTCGAGATCAACGACGAACTTGCTTCGACGCTTGGCATCGAATCGGTCGATCGTCTGAAGGAAATCGTCCGCGGCCAGATCGAAAGCCAGTACGGCAACGTCACGCGTCAGAAGGTCAAGCGTCAGATCCTCGACCAGCTCGACGAGATGTACAAGTTCGACGCGCCGCAGGGCCTCGTTGACGCCGAGTTCGACAACATCTGGCGCCAGATCAACACCGATCTGCAGCAGTCGGGCAAGACGTTTGAAGACGAAGAAACGACTGAGGAAGAAGCACGCGAAGAGTATCGCAAGCTTGCCGAACGTCGCGTCCGTCTCGGCCTGGTTCTCTCCGAAATCGGCGAAAAGGCCGGCGTCGAAGTAACCGAGGAAGAAATGCAGCGTGCACTCTACGCACAGCTGCAGCAGTTCCCGGGCCAGCAGAAGGAAATCCTCGATTTCTTCCGCAACACCCCAGGCGCTTCCGCTTCGCTGCGTGCCCCGATCTTTGAAGAAAAGGTCGTCGATCATCTCCTGTCCGAGGTCAAGGTCACTGACAAGACCGTGACGAAGGAAGAGCTGCTCGCTGAAGAAGAAGGCGAAGACGCGGACAAGCCTGCCAAGAAGAAGGCCTCGCCGAAGAAGGCAAAGGCTGAAGCTTCAGAGGCTGCAGAAGGCGAAGAAGCCGCTGCTCCGAAGAAGAAGGCAGCACCGAAGAAGAAGGCCGCTGAAGACAGCGCAGAGTAATCTTCTGAGATACAAATTGACAAAAGGCCGGGCAGGAAACTGTCCGGCCTTTTGCGTTTCAGTTTGTCGAGTGCTGCTTGAGCCACACACCTTGATGCTTGCGGTTATGGCACCATGAAACCCCGCGACATCCGGCCCATCCCGTGACATAAGGCTCGCCGAACGCGTCCTCACTTTCCGGCAGCCATGATCCGCATCGAGAATATCAGCAAGTCCAACAGTTCCCGCATCCTCTATATCGAGACCTCTGCGGCCCTGAACCGCGGCGAAAAGATCGGTCTCGTTGGCCCGAACGGGGCGGGCAAGACGACTCTGTTCCGGATGATCACCGGCCAGGAACTGCCCGATGAGGGACAGGTCACGGTCGAGAAGCATGTGACGATCGGCTACTTCAACCAGGACGTCGGAGAAATGTCGGGCGTCAGCGCCGTCACCGAAGTGATGGACGGGGCAGGGCCAGTCAGCAGCGTTGCCGCCGAACTGCGCTCGCTCGAAGCCGCGATGGTCGATCCCGACCAGATGGACGAGATGGATGCCATCATCGATCGCTATGGCGAGGTGCAGGCTCGTTACGAGGAGCTGGACGGCTATGGCCTGGAGAGCCGCGCCCGCGAGGTTCTGGCAGGCCTCTCCTTCAGCGAAGAGATGATGGACGGCGACGTCGGCAAACTGTCCGGCGGATGGAAGATGCGCGTGGCGCTTGCCCGCATCCTCTTGATGCGCCCGGACGTCATGCTGCTGGACGAACCGTCCAACCACCTGGATCTCGAAAGCCTGATCTGGCTTGAGGAGTTCCTCAAGAACTACGATGGCGCCTTGCTGATGACCTCGCATGACCGCGAGTTCATGAACCGCATCGTCAACAAGATCATCGAGATCGATGCCGGCTCGCTCAACACCTATGCCGGCGATTACGGCTTCTACGAACAGCAGCGGGCGCAGAACGAGAAGCAGCAGCTGGCGCAGTTCGAGCGGCAGCAGGCGATGCTGGCGAAAGAGATCAAGTTCATCGAACGCTTCAAGGCGCGCGCGTCGCACGCAGCCCAGGTGCAGAGCCGTGTTAAGAAGCTCGACAAGATTGAGCGGGTGGAACCGCCGCGTCGCCGCCAGACGGTCGCTTTCGAATTCCAGCAGGCACCGCGTTCCGGTGAGGATGTTGCAAACCTCAAGGGTGTCCACAAGGCCTATGGCAGCCGCGTGATCTATGACGGACTGGATTTCATGATCCGCCGCAAGGAACGCTGGTGCATCATGGGCATCAACGGCGCTGGCAAATCGACCCTTCTCAAGCTGATCGCAGGTTCGGCGGCACCCGACGTCGGATCCGTCGCGATCGGCGCCAGTGTAAAGATGGGCTATTTCGCCCAGCATGCCATGGATGTGCTGGATGGCGAGCAGACCGTGTTCGAATGGCTGGAGTCCGAGTTCCCGCGGGCCGGGCAGGGCGCGCTTCGCACCCTTGCCGGATGCTTCGGCTTTTCAGGCGATGACGTGGAGAAGAGATGCCGGGTTCTGTCCGGCGGAGAAAAGGCCCGTCTCGTCATGGCGGCCATGCTGTTTGATCCGCCGAATTTCCTGGTGCTGGACGAGCCCACCAACCACCTGGATCTCGATACCAAGGAAATGCTGATCAAGGCGCTCGCCGACTATGACGGCACGATGCTGTTCGTCAGCCATGACCGGCATTTTCTGGCCGAGCTGTCCAACCGGGTGTTGGAAGTGACCGCGGACGGCGTTCATCGTTTCGATGGCGGCTACACGGAATATGTCGAACGCACGGGTTACGAGGCGCCGGGTCTCGCAAGCTGATCCTGGACCAACCGACGCATCGTGAGGAGTCACAGTGAGCAGCCTACATCACCGGGTGGTGATGTAGGCACGGTGTCACTCGTGGATCGTGTAGGATCCCATCTTGCAGAGATCCTGCGAGTCTTCGAGGTCCTCGAGGCCTGAATCCTCGGTGAACTCGAAGCGCAGATCGTATTTGCAGACCCTGCGACCGTCAGCGATGGTGATCTCGATACTCTCGCCGGGCTCGAGAACATCCTTGCCGAACACATCTTCTTCCCAGTCGTCAACACCGACGGGCGACGTATAGAAACGCTCAAGCGTGCCGCTGGTCTTGTTCTTCAAGGTAAAGACGAGATCCGAGGCGTTGGATGTAGTGGTGCATGCAAAAAGAGCCGCCAGTGCAGCGGCCGCAATAAGTACAGTCTTTCTCACGGTAGTGTCCCTCAACCCAGAATTGGGGTAGGGAACATCTATCATTTCCATAACCGCAGACAACTAGCATGTTGGTTCATCATTAATTGTAGAGTATTGATAAACCGCAACTAATTAAGCCGTGCAGCATTGTCGGTGTCATCGGCGGAACGCGAGGTATCGCTGTGAAACCCGGCAGGAATACTGCTCAAAGTCCGGTTTAAGCCGCCTTGCTGGAAGCGTCTCTCAAAGCGGCTTGCGATACTGGATAAACCCTGGCGCCACAGCGAGACGGTCATAGAGACGCCTCGCGGCTGTGTTGTCTTCCTGCGTCAGCCAGTAGAGCCGACCGGCATTCTGGTCGCGCGCGAGCAGCGCCACCTTCTCGATCAGGGCTTCCCCCACGCCGCGTCCACGCTGGCTGCTGTCGACGTAGAGGTCCTGCAGATAGCAGGTCATGTCAGGTAACCAGGTCGAGCGGTGGAAGACCACATGCACGATGCCGACCATCTTCCCGTTCTCGTCGAAAGCGCCAAGTGCCTGCAGGGGCTCGTCATCATGGTGAAAGCGGGACCACGTGATGTCGTACTGTTCTTTCGGCAGTTCCGACTCGTAGAACTCGAGATAGGCTCTGAACAGGGGTTCCCATGCGGCACGGTCGGCAGGCTCAAGCGGGCGGATTGTCGTCACGGGCATCTCCTCGAGCAAAAAACAGAAACGGCGGGGATTATACCCCGCCGTTTGTCGAATTCTACTGAAGAGATGAGGCTTAGGCAGCCATAGCCGTCTTCAGGTTTTCATCGATCTTGTCGAGGAAGGCAGTCGTGGACAGCCAAGGCTGCTCCGGGCCGATCAGAAGCGCCAGATCCTTTGTCATGTAGCCCTGTTCGACGGTGTCGACGCAGACGGTTTCGAGCGTGGTGGCAAAGGTTGCCAGTTCGGCGTTGTCATCCAGCTTCGCACGGTGCGCGAGGCCACGCGTCCAGGCGAAGATCGAGGCGATCGAGTTGGTCGATGTCTCCTGGCCCTTCTGGTGCTGGCGGTAGTGACGGGTCACGGTGCCATGCGCAGCTTCGGCTTCGACCGTGCGGCCATCCGGCGACAAGAGAACCGAGGTCATCAGGCCGAGCGAGCCGAAGCCCTGTGCAACCGTGTCGGACTGGACGTCACCGTCGTAGTTCTTGCACGCCCAGACGTAACCGCCGGACCACTTCAGAGCCGACGCCACCATGTCGTCGATCAGGCGGTGTTCGTAGGTGATGCCGATTTCGGCGAACTTCGCCTTGAATTCGGCCTGGTAGACTTCTTCGAAGATATCCTTGAAGCGGCCGTCATAGGCCTTGAGGATGGTGTTCTTGGTCGACAGGTAGACCGGCCACTTCCGCATCAGGCCGTACATCATCGAAGCGCGCGCGAATTCGCGGATCGATTCGTCGAGGTTGTACATCGCCATGGCAACGCCGGCGCCTGGGGCGTCGAACACGTCCTTTTCGATAACCTGGCCGTCTTCACCGACGAACTTGATCGTCAGCTTGCCCTTGCCGGGGAACTTGAAATCGGTCGCCTTGTACTGGTCGCCGAAAGCATGGCGTCCGACAACGATCGGCTTGGTCCAGCCGGGAACGAGGCGCGGCACGTTCTGGCAGATGATCGGCTCGCGGAAGATAACGCCGCCGAGGATGTTGCGGATCGTGCCGTTCGGGCTCTTCCACATCTGCTTGAGATTGAATTCCTTCACGCGGTCTTCGTCCGGCGTGATCGTCGCGCACTTGATGCCGACGCCGTGCTTCTTGATTGCGTGAGCCGCATCGACGGTGACCTGGTCGTTCGTCGCATCACGGTTCTCGACGGAAAGGTCGTAATATTCGATGTCGAGATCGAGATAGGGAAGGATCAGCTTGTCCTTGATGAGCTGCCATATGATGCGGGTCATCTCGTCGCCGTCGAGATCGACGACCGGGTTCGCTACCTTGATCTTCTGCATGGACTTCCTCTTGCCGTAATGGGCCGTTTAGGCCTCAAAAATGATCAACGGGGGCGCTATAGCATCGCGGGGAAGAGAACGCAAAGATGGTGCGGTCTGATATGGCGCGATTCGGTTAGAAAATTGGAACATGCGCTCGCCATCATCATACTGCCTGAAATTGGCCCTCAAGATTGAGCATTGCCAAACATCGGGCGCGGCGTAATGTCCGCCAAAACTCATCGCAGCACTGGATCTATGATATGCGGATACTCCCGCTTCTTTCTCTCTTCACCCTGATTTCCACCGGCGTTCTGGCGGCGGATGTGACCGATCCGGTAAAGGCGGTGATGAAGATCACCGAAGACAACTGGAATACGGTTGATAGTGACTGGAAGTCGCTGTTCGATCCCGAGCCGATCCAGCAGAATTTTAGCAAGTCGTTCCAGACTGCCTACTCGGAAGCGTCCAAGCACCCCGCTTACGAAACCGAAAACAATGCCCCCGGCGATCCGTTCGGCTACGACGTCGTCACGAGTTCGCAGGACGGCTGCCCGCTGAAGGACGTCACCATCGTGCCGGCACCGGCGGCAAATGGCGTGTCGGATGTGAAGGTCACGTTCAAGCAGTGGGCCTGCATCGATGATGCGGAAATGAAGGACAGCGTTTCGGAAGTGCATTTCGACGTCATCGAGGAAGACGGCAAGCCGGTCATCAAGGACATCCACCGCGTTGTCGAGAATGAAAGCGATTCGCTCGTCGAAGAGATGCAATCGATCGCCAAGGGCGAGTAGAGGGAAGCAAACCTTCTGAAAGCCTTGCTCTTCATCCATCCGGCGGCTATCTGCCCAGCCTGAAATTGTTGGGATTAAGCGATGTCAGGTACGAATAGCGAGCGCGAGCTCATTGCCGAGGGCCCGGCCATCATTCTGGTGGAACCGCAACTGGGCGAAAACATCGGCATGGTGGCGCGCGCCATGGCCAATTTCGGCTTGGCGGAACTGCGCCTCGTCAGTCCTCGTGATGGTTGGCCGAACGAGAAGGCGAGGTCTGCCGCGTCGAAGGCCGACCACGTCATCGATGGAGCCGTCGTTTTCGAGACGCTGGAAGACGCGACCCGCGACCTGAACTTCGTCTATGCCACGACGGCGCGCGAACGCTACGGCTTCAAGCCCGTTCGGTCACCGGTCTATGCGGCGTCCACATTGCGTGAGAAATTCAAGGCGGGTGAAAAGACCGGCATTCTGTTTGGCCGCGAACGCTGGGGTTTAAGCAACGAAGAGGTGGCGCTCGCCGACGAGATCGTCACCTTCCCGGTCAATCCGGCCTTCGCCTCGCTCAATATCGCCCAGGCGGTTTTGCTGATGTCCTATGACTGGATGAAATCCGGCATGGACGATATCGAGGAAACCCGCTTCCAGCCGATCGAGCAGCGGCCCTCGACGAAGGACCAAGTGTTCGGCATGTTCGAGCAGATCGAGGAAGCGCTCGATGCCCGAGGCTACTTCCATCCGCCTGAGAAGAAGCCGAAGATGATCGACAATCTGCGCGCGGTCCTTTCGCGGCGGAGCTTTTCGGAGCAGGAAGTCAGCGTGTTTCGCGGCGTGATCAAGTCGCTGGATGCGTTTCCACGTCAATGGCCACGAAAAACCACGCCGAGGCAGAAGAAGGCCGACGTGACCGAGGAGACCGAAGGCAATGGCGGCGACGAATGACCTGAAGCCGGTGCTGATGTTCGATTCGGGAATCGGCGGACTGACTGTGCTGCGTGAGGCCCGCGTGCTGATGCCAGAGCGCGGTTTCATCTATGTCGCCGACGACGCCGGTTTCCCTTACGGCGGCTGGGAGGAGGAGGCGCTGACGGCGCGGATCCTGTCCCAGTTCGAGCGCCTGCTGAACGACTACCAGCCGGAAATCGCCATCATTGCCTGCAATACCGCCTTCACCCTGGCGGGAGCGGCGCTTCGTGAGCGCTTCCCCGAGATGACCTTCGTCGGCACCGTGCCGGCGATCAAGCCTGCAGCCGAGCGAACCCGCTCCGGCCTCGTGTCCGTCCTCGCAACTCCCGGCACCGTCAAGCGCGCTTATACGCGTGATCTGATCCAGTCCTTTGCCACGCAGTGTCACGTGAGGCTTGTCGGATCGGAAAATCTGGCCCGCATGGCGGAAGCCTATATCCGCGGCGAGACCCTGTCGGACGACGCTGTCCTAGCCGAAATCATGCCCTGCTTCGTCGAGAAGGACGGCCGCAAGACCGATATCGTCGTTCTCGCCTGTACGCATTATCCCTTCATGGCGAACCTGTTCCGCCGCCTGGCACCCTGGCCGGTCGACTGGCTCGATCCGGCCGAGGCGATCGCCCGACAGGCCCGGCGCAAGGTGCCGCTTCTGGATGGTGTGCAATACCCCGGCGAGTTCGACTTCGCGGTGTTCACGTCGGGCAATCCGGATTTTGCCACGCAGCGTCTGATGCAAGGGTTTGGTTTGCGGGTCTAGCCCTCTTGTCATCGGCTAAATTCGGTGGCTTGCTCGGCCTACCGGATCAGGAGCAGACACGATGTCGATTGAAAACTGGCTGGCCTTCGTCGCCGCATCCACGATTCTTCTGGCCATTCCCGGACCGACGATCCTGCTCGTCATCTCCTATGCGATGACGCACGGACGAAAGGTGGCGACCGCGACAGTCGCTGGCGTGGCACTCGGGGACTTCACGGCAATGACCGCCTCGATGCTGGGGTTGGGCGCCTTGCTCGCCACGTCTGCGATGCTGTTCACGATCCTCAAATGGGTGGGCGCCGCCTATCTGATCTATCTCGGCATCAAACTGTGGCGCGCACCCGTGATGGATCCAGAGGTCGCAGCCGGCGAGGGGGAGCTGCCGCAAGCCAGACCGTTGCGCATCCTGCTGCACACCTACGTGGTCACCGCGCTCAATCCGAAGGGCATCGTGTTCTTCGTCGCCTTCCTGCCGCAGTTTCTCGATCTGTCAAAACCGCTGTTCTTTCAGATGGCTGTCTTCGAGATGACGTTTCTGGTTCTGGCGACGATCAACGCCACGCTCTACGGGCTTCTCGCCTCCCTGGCCCGCAACCAGATCCGCAGGCCACGGGTACAGAAAATCGTCAACCGGACCGGTGGTTCGCTGATGATCGGGGCAGGGCTTCTGTCGCTCGGCTTCAAGCGGGCAGCGGCCTGACCGCAAAGCCTGTGCATTTCCTCTCTTGCACGGCGAAACGAATCCCTTTCTCTGTTAGTGAGAATGTTTGGCGGTCTTTGACCGCGTGTAGACGGCATACGAGGTAAGGCATTGCAGGTCGGCATCGATATGGGAACTCTGACCGGGGGTGATCCGGCCAAGCTCGATATCGAGGAGCTTCTGGCAACGCGTCTCCTCGTCCAGGGCAACTCGGGCTCGGGTAAGTCGCATCTTCTGCGGCGACTGCTGGAACAGTCGGCGCCATGGGTCCAGCAGGTCGTGATCGATCCGGAAGGTGATTTC
This sequence comes from Rhizobium sp. Leaf321, assembly GCF_001423215.1. Taxonomy (NCBI): domain Bacteria; kingdom Pseudomonadati; phylum Pseudomonadota; class Alphaproteobacteria; order Hyphomicrobiales; family Rhizobiaceae; genus Rhizobium; species Rhizobium sp. Leaf321. The sequence goes on from NZ_LMOF01000007.1 coordinate 122,121, forward strand.
GTCACGCTGGCCGACAAATACGGTCACGTCGTCGTCGACGGCGAACGCACCGAAGCCGAACTCGCGGGCATTGCCAACCGTATCCGCAAGAACCGTGTTTCCTGCGTCCTGACGCTCGAGGGGCTTGATCTCGAAGAGCAGATGCGTGCCGCTGCCGCCTTTTTGAACGGCCTGTTCGATGCCGATCGCGACTACTGGTATCCGGTTCTGGTCGTGGTCGACGAAGCGCAGATGTTTGCCCCATCCGTTGGTGGCGACGTCTCCGAAGACGCCCGCAAAATGTCGCTCGGGGCCATGACCAACCTGATGTGCCGCGGCCGTAAGCGCGGTCTGGCCGGCGTCATCGCCACGCAGCGCCTGGCAAAGCTTGCGAAGAACGTCGCGGCCGAAGCCTCCAACTTCCTCATGGGCCGCACGTTTCTCGATATCGACATGGCCCGCGCCGCGGATCTGCTCGGCATGGATCGGCGTCAGGCGGAAATGTTCCGTGATCTCAAGCGCGGCAACTTCGTCGCGCTCGGCCCGGCTCTGTCGCGTCGGCCGCTGCCGATCATCATCGGCAATGTCGAGACATCGGCCCGTTCGTCCAGCCCGAAGCTGATGCCGCTGCCGGATGCGCATCTGGATGTCGAAGGTCTCATCTTCACGCCGGATCCAGAAGAATTCACCCGGCCTTTGACGGCGAACCGCCGCCAGGCGCCGGCGCCACGGCCGACCACCGACATTCTGGCGGAACTCTCGCGCTCGACGCCTGCTTCCCTTCAGCCGGCTGCCGCCGAGCCGCGGACGCCGCTGCCCGTGCTTACGGTCGAGGAGCGTGAGGATCGGCTGATGGCGGTCATGGCGGAGATCCTCGATGATCCGCAATCTGCCTATCGAACGGATGCGGTTCTCTATCAGGACTTCCTCGTTCGCGCCCGCATGCGTCGTCTGCCGGGCCCGCCGCTGTCACTCAGCGATTTCCGTCGCCGCACGGCGATTGCCCGTTCCGGCGTCGATGCTGCGATGGCATCGAGCGAAGCCTGGACGACGGTGCTGTCCATGTCGAACAGTGTTTCGGATGATCTTCAGGGCGTGTTTCTGATGATGGCAAAGGCGGCACTCGGCGGCGAACCATGCCCGTCCGATGCACGGATTGCCCGCGCCTACGGCACGCACTCCGCACGCCGCGCACGCCGTCTGCTGGGCTACTTCGAAGAGCAGGGGCTGGTCGTGGTCCATTCCGACTTTACCGGCAAGCGCATCGTCGCGTTTCCGGAGCTGCAGGCGGAAACGGCGCCCGGCAGTGCCGAAGCGCCTGACGAGGGCGATCTCAAGATTGCTGCGGAATAAGCCCGCAGCGACCCGGCTGCTGTTGACATTTTGATGACAGCCGCCTAAAGACCCGCCAACGCCGGGTGGCAACACCGGGTGTTTCAACGACATGTCCCGTGGCACTCTCCGAACGCTTTTCGTGAGAAGCCTGTCAGAACCTCTAAATCGAGGTTCAGAGGAGGGCGTGTTTCCTTCATCCGGTTCGGCAACGAACCGGTGTAACTTTCTGAAAGGAAATACGATGAGCAAGCGCGAATCGTCTAAGTACAAAATCGATCGCCGTATGGGCGAAAACATCTGGGGCCGCCCGAAGTCGCCGGTTAACCGCCGCGAATACGGTCCTGGCCAGCACGGTCAGCGCCGCAAGGGCAAGCTTTCCGACTTCGGTGTGCAGCTGCGCGCCAAGCAGAAGCTGAAGGGCTACTACGGCGACATCCGCGAGAAGCAGTTCCGGGCGATCTATGAAGAAGCCAACCGCCGCAAGGGCGACACCGGTGAAAACTTGATCGGCCTGCTGGAATCGCGTCTGGACGCCATCGTCTACCGCGCAAAGTTCGTTCCGACCGTGTTCGCTGCTCGTCAGTTCGTCAACCACGGCCACGTCACGGTCAATGGCGTCAAGGTCAACATCGGTTCGTACCGCTGCAAGGCTGGCGACGTTGTCGAAGTTCGCCAGAAGTCGAAGCAGATGGTCACCGTTCTGGAAGCCGTTTCGCTCGCAGAACGCGACGTTCCTGACTACATCGAAGTCGATCACAACAAGATGGTTGCCACCTTCGCTCGCATCCCGAGCCTGGCCGATGTACCCTACGCGGTCATCATGGAACCGTCGCTGGTCGTCGAATTCTACTCGCGTTAACAGCGACACCATTTCAGACAAATGGCCCCGAGAGGGGCCATTTTTGTATCTGGTGTCATGTCGAACCCACAAAAAAAGCCGCTCCTTTCGGGGCGGCTTTTTGCTTGTCTCTTACAGTCATTCTTACCTGGAAGAGGTTTTCTTCTTTTCCGCCGTAACAGACGTCTCGACAGTAGTCGACGTGTTGGTGTCCGTCAGCTGGACCGTCTCGTGTTGTGCATCGCCCTTCGGCAGCTCGCCCATCCGGTTCCAGGCATCAAGGCCGGCGATCTTGTAGGCTTCGGCAAGCGTCGGGTAGTTGAAGGTGTTCTCGACGAAATATTCCACGGTACCCTTCAGGTTGAGAACCGCCTGGCCGATATGCACGAGTTCGGTGGCGTTTTCGCCGATGATGTGCACGCCGAGAAGGCGGCGCGTCTTCAATGAGAAGATCAGCTTCAACATGCCGTGGTCGAGGCCCATGATGTGGCCGCGCGAAGTCTCGCGGAAACGGGCGATACCGCATTCGTAGGGAATGCCGCGCTCCTTCATTTCCTCTTCCGTCAGGCCGCAGGTCGAAATCTCCGGCACGGCGTAGATCCCGTAAGGAAAATACTTCGGTGGCTCCTTGGCAATTGCGCCGACGGCGACGCGAGCGGCAATTCGGCCCTGTTCCATCGATGTCGAGGCAAGGCTCGGAAAGCCGATGACATCGCCCGCGGCATAGATGCCGGGGACTGAGGTCTCGAAGGTTTCCGGATTGACCTTCAGACGGCCGCGGTTATCGGCGTCGAGGCCGGCTGCTGCCAGGTTGAGGCTGTCGGTCGCGCCCATGCGGCCGGCGGCAAACAGCACCATGTCGGTGATGATCTTGCGTCCGGTATCGATCGTGACCGAGACCTTACCGTCGGCAAGGTGCTCCACCTTCTCGACCTTCTGGCCCAGCAACAGCTTCATGTTGCGGTCGCGCAGCTGGTAGGTGAAATCCTCGATGATCTCCTTGTCGATGAAGTCGAGCATCGTCGCCTTCGGGTCGATCACCGTGACGGCGGTGTCGAGCGCGGAAAAGATAGTCGCATATTCGATACCGATAACGCCGGCACCGATGACGACCATCGAGCGCGGCAGTTTTTCGATTTCGAGCAGTTCGTCGCTGTCGATGACCGTCTTGCCGTCGAAGGGCATGTAGTCGGGGCGGAACGGGCGCGTGCCGACAGCAAGCAGGATGCTTTTGGCTTTGACCTGAACCGCTTCTCCGTCGTCCTTCAGCACTTCCATCGTATCGGTCGACAGAAAGCTCGCCTTGCCACGGAGGTGCTGGACGCGGTTGCGGGCGAACTGGTGTTCGAGCACCTCGACTTCATGGTCGAGCGTGATCAGCAACCGGCGCCGAAGGTCCTCGGCACTGATCTCTTCCTTGACCCTGTAGGATCGGCCGTAGAAACCGCGCTCGCGCCAGCCGGAGAGGTTCAACGCGGTTTCGCGCAGCGTCTTCGACGGGATGGTGCCGGTATGCACGGAAACGCCGCCTACCCGTCGGCCCTGCTCGATGACGAGCACTTTCCGGTCGAGCTTGGCGGCTTGAATGGCTGCGCGGCGACCGGCAGGGCCGCTGCCGACAACAATGAGGTCGTACTGGTTCATGGACTGCTCCGCTTCTCGAATCCCGCTGTTACGCTGCAATAGCCTACCTGCGTCGTCTCCTACCAATCTATTCTGAATGTTTGATTGCAGGAAAGGCCGCAAGCGTAGAACGGCTGTCTCGGGTTGCGTATGTTTTGTGCAGAAAAATAGGATGCACAAAAAACGTCTTGACCCTCGCCGGGAAATGTCTTTCATTCGAACCAATCATGAATTGGTCCGGACAATGGTACGTTCAATGCAGACGGAACCCCAAGACAATTCCTACTACGCGTTGGAGAAGCTCCGCGATCTGATTCACTCGGAGAAATTCGGAGCGGAAGGGCGGCTGCCGACGGAGCGGGCGCTTGCTGAAACGCTCAATGTCGGGCGCCGTGCTGTTCGACGGGCGCTTGAGGTGCTCGAGTCGGAGGGGCTAATCTGGCGCCGCCAGGGTGCCGGAACCTTTGTCGGCGAAAAGCCTGACGGATGGAGCGACCACGTCGACGCGCTGGTTGCCGGTACCGACATCATGGAAATCATGGAGGTTCGCCTTCGCCTGGAGCCACAGCTCGCGCAGCTAGCAGCGATGCGTGCAAAGCCTGCCGAAATCGAGCGCATGCGCTACCTGGCAGACAAGACCGGCCAGAGTTCGGATGCGGATTACAAGGAACTCTGGGATGGATCGCTGCACCGCCAGATCGCGCAAAGCGCCGGCAACAAGCTGTTCCTGTCGATCTTCGACGTGGTCAACCGCATCCGTCAGGATGCCGCGTGGCAGTCCATTCGCGAGCGTGCGCGCAAGACCGGAACCAATGGCCGCACGTCGTACCAGCAGCATATCGCAATCGTCGACGCCATCGCCGCCCGCGATCCGGGCCGGGCAGGCGAGGCGATGCGCGAGCATCTTCTGATGCACCAGGAGCGGCTGATCCGGGCCACCTCGCTCGAGGCCCTCGATGACCATTCGCCGGAAGGCGAGCAGATCGGTATCCGCGACGACGACACGCTCAGCGTTGCGTCCTAGCCATCTCAGACTGCCGGCCACAAAGGCCGGCCAACAAGAACAATGACCGACAAACCTGAATGGACCAGAGGAACAATGATGAAGAAATTTGCCACGCTCACTGCCGCACTGCTCGCCAGCGCGATCATGTCTCTGCCTGCCATGGCAAGCGAATTGCGCATCGGTCTCAATGACGATGCCGACGTTCTCGATCCGGCGCAGTCGCGCACCTTCGTCGGCCGCATCGTCTATACCGCGATGTGCGATAAGCTGGTCGACATCTCGCAGGATATGAAGATCATTCCGCAGCTTGCGACCGAATGGAACTGGTCTGAAGGCGGCACAGTGCTGACCATGAAGATCCGCGACGGCGTCAAGTTCCACGACGGCGAAACGCTGGATGCCGCAGCCGTCGTCGCAACGATCGAGCGCAACATGACGCTGCCGGAGTCGCGCCGCAAGAGCGAGCTTTCCTCGGTCGCCAAGGTCGAGGCCAGCGGTCCGCTTGAAGTCAAGTTCACGCTGAAGTCTCCGGACGTGACGCTTCTTGCCCAGCTTTCCGACCGTGCCGGCATGATCGTTGCGCCGAAGGCCGCCAAGGAACTCGGTGCCAATTTCGGCTCGAAGCCCGTCTGCGCCGGTCCTTTCAAATTTGTCGAGCGCATCCAGCAGGACCGTATCGTGCTCGAGAAGTTCGCCGACTACTGGGACAAGGACCGGATCCTCGTCGACAAGATCACCTATCTGCCAATCCCGGACACGACCGTAAAGCTCGCCAACCTGCGGTCGGGTGACCTCGATATCGCCGAGCGCATCTCGGCGTCCGATGCCGAATCGGTAAAGAGCGACCCGAACCTCACCTATGCCGACGTCATCGGCCCGGGCTACATGGCGATGTATGTCAACCTCGCCAACGGTCCCCGTGCGGACAACCCGCTCGGCAAGGACAAGCGCCTTCGCCAGGCCTTCTCGCTGGCGATCGACCGCGAAGCAATCGGCCAGATCGTCTTCGAAGGCACGTCGCTTGCTGGTAACCAGCCGTTCCCGTCGTCCAGCCCCTGGTTCAACAAGAACCTGCCGGTGCCGGCGCGCGATATCGAAAAGGCGAAGCAGCTCATGAAGGAAGCGGGCCACGAGACGCTCGACATCGAGCTGCAGCACGCCAACAGCACCACCCAGACCCAGATGATGCAGGTCATCCAGTCGATGGTGGCGGAAGCGGGCTTCAACGTCACGCTGAAGGCAACCGAATTTGCGACGCTTCTGTCGGAACAGACGGCCGGCAACTACCAGCTCAGCCGCTCCGATTGGTCGGGCCGTATCGATCCCGATGGCAACCTACACCAGTTCGTCACCTGCAAGGGCGGCATCAACGACGTGAAGTACTGCAATCCGGAAGTCGACAAGCTTCTCAACGAAGCCCGTACCTCGCCGGATGAGTCGGTCCGCAAGGAAAAGTACGATGCCGCAGGCGTCATCCTCAACGACGACATGCCGATCATCTACCTCGGCCATCAGCCCTACGCCTATGCCATTTCCAACAAGGTCGAAGGTTTCGTGCCGTCGCCGGATGGCATGATGCGCTTCCTTGGCGTCTCCAAGAAGTAATTTCCCATCGCATACCGCGCGGAAGACATTCCGCGCGGTCACCTGAAATCACGAGGGCGATGCCATGCCTGTCTATATCGGAAAGCGCCTGCTGGTCGCGATCCCGACCCTGCTGATCATCTCGATCTTCGTCTTCTCGCTGCAGAAACTGCTGCCGGGCGATCCCATCCTCGCCATGGCCGGTGAAGAGCGGGATCCAGCGACGATCGAATTCCTGCGCGAAAAATATCATCTCAACGATCCCATCATCACCCAGTATCTCTCCTGGGTTGGCGGCATCATGGTCGGCGACTTCGGCGTCTCGCTGCGCACCAACCAGCCGGTGCTGGAACTGATCGGCCAGAAACTGCCGGTCACGATCCAGCTCGCGGTGATGGCCATGATCCTGGCCATGCTGATCGGTATTCCGGCCGGCATTCTGGCAGCGGTCTACAAGAACCGCACGCTCGATTACGTCGCCAATGTCGTCGCGCTGTCTGGCCTGTCGATCCCGAATTTCTGGCTGGGAATCATGCTGATCCTGCTGGTGTCGGTCAATCTCGGATGGCTGCCGGCATCCGGTTACGAATCGATCTTCGTCGATCCGGTCCGCTCGCTCAAGACCATGATCATGCCGGCTTTCGTCCTCTCGACGGCGCTTGCGGCGCAGCTGATGCGCCACACCCGCTCGGCCATGCTCGGCGTGTTGAGTTCCGACTATATCCGCACCGCCCGTGCCAAGGGTCTGTCGCCGCGCGAAGTCATCCTCAGCCACACGTTTCGCAACGCGCTTCTGCCGATCATCACCCTGTCGGCGCTGCTGTTCGGCGAGCTGCTTGGCGGTGCCGTTCTCACAGAGCAGATCTTCACCATCCCGGGCTTCGGCAAGCTGACCGTTGATGCCGTGTTTACCCGCGACTATGCCGTCGTCCAGGGCATCGTCATGTGCACGGCCATCGGCTTCATCGTCATGAACCTGATTGCCGATATTCTCTACGTTCTCCTCAACCCCCGCCTGAGGGCAACGCTATGACCGCTATCGAACAGACTGCACCGATCGCAAAGCCGCGCCAGAAAAGCAGGGCATGGCGCAAGATGCGCGCCAACCGCGGATCGATGGTCGGCATGGTGATCATTGCCTTCTTCGCGATCATCGCCATCGCCGCCCCGATCCTGCCGATTGCCGACCCGATCGCGACCAGCTGGTCGGCGCTGCGCAAAGCGCCGTCTGCCGCCCACTGGCTCGGCACCGACGATCTCGGCCGCGATATCCTCTCGCGCATGATCTGGGGCGCCCGTGCATCCCTTATGGCAGGCGTCGTCTCCGTTGCCATCGCGGTTGCCATCGGCGTTCCGTTCGGACTGTTGTCAGGTTATTTCGGCGGCTGGGTCGATCAGGTCATCCAGCGTGTCACGGAAGCGCTGCTGGCCATGCCGTTCCTGATCACCGCGATTGCGCTTGCCGCCTTCCTCGGCCCGAGCCTCACCAATGCGATGATCGCCATCGGCCTGTCCGCCATGCCGGTCTTCGTGCGGCTGACGCGTGGTCAGGTGCTTGCGGTGAAGACGGAGGATTACGTCGAAGGGGCACGCTCGATCGGTCTCAACCACGTCGACATCATGACCCGCTACATCCTGCCGAACGTGTTTGCCCCGATCATCGTTCAGGCCACCCTGACGGTGGCGACCGCGATTATCGCCGAAGCCAGCCTGTCCTTCCTCGGCCTCGGTCAGCAGGCGCCGGCACCAAGCTGGGGTTCGATGCTGAACACGGCCAAGAACTTCCTGAGCCAGGCACCCTGGATGGCCATGTGGCCAGGGATTGCAATCTTCCTCGTCGTCATCGGCTTCAACCTTCTGGGCGACGGCCTGCGCGATGCACTGGATCCGCGCGAGGCGTAACGCCCGGCGGACAAGAGAATTATACAAGGATACCTGGAATGACCGAATTCACCACGCGCCCCGAAATCCTCGGCACCTTCGGTGTCGTCACCTCCACCCATTGGATTGCCTCCGCCGTCGGCATGGCGATCCTTGAAAAGGGCGGCAATGCTTTCGACGCTGCCGTCGCCACAGGCTTTGTACTGCAGATCGTGGAACCGCATCTGTGCGGTCCGGGCGGCGACATGCCGGCCGTCTTCTACTCGAAGAAGACCGACAAGGTCGAAGTCATCTGCGCCCAGGGGCCAGCACCTGCCGGCGCCAACATCGAGCATTATACGTCGGAAGGTCTGAAGCTCATTCCCGGCGACGGCCTTCTCTCGACCGTCATTCCCGGCGCATTCGACGGCTGGATGCTGATGCTGCGCGACTATGGAACGATGACCGTTCGCGAGGTCCTGGAGCCGGCGATCTACTACGCCGAGCATGGCCATCCAATGCTTCCGCGCGTGTCGAACACGATCAAGGGCCTGGCTGAGTTCTTCCAGAAGGAATGGCCGACATCCTATGAGACGTGGCTGCCGGGCGGCGTCGCGCCGGAAGCGCTCTCCAATTTCAAGAACCCTGTTCTGGCCGAAACCTACAAGCGGATCATTTCCGAATCGGAAGCCAAATCCGGACGCGAGGATCAGGTGCAGGCGGCCCGTGACGCGTTCTATCGCGGCTTTGTGGCCGAGGCGATCGACACCTATCTGAAGACTGCCGAGGTGATGGACGCGAGCGGTTCCAAGCACAAGGGCGTGCTCACCGCCGACGACATGGCCAACTGGAGCGCCACCATCGAAGCGCCGCAAACGCTCGATTACCAGGACTGGACGATCGCCAAGACGCCGGCCTGGGGGCAGGGACCGGTGCTGCTGCAGTCGCTGGCGCTTCTAAAAGGCTTCGATCTCGAGGCGATGGACCCGGCCGGTCCCGATTTCGTCCATACGGTGGTCGAGGCGATGAAGCTCGCCTTCGCCGACCGCGAGGTCTATTACGGCGATCCGGAATTCAGCCAGATCCCGACCGAATACCTTCTCTCGGAAGGCTACAACGCCGAACGCCGCAAGCTGATCGGCAGCACTGCTTCCATGGAACTGCGCCCCGGCACGGTTCCGGGCTACGAGCGCCAGGTCGACGCCACGATGGCGATGCTGGCCGAGATGAGCGGCACGGGCACGGTCTACGAGCCAACCATGTCGCACCTTACCGAAAAGCGCGGCGACACGGTGCATATCGATGTCATCGACCGCTGGGGCAACATGGTTTCGACCACACCGTCGGGCGGCTGGCTGCAGTCGTCGCCGATCGTTCCGGGTCTCGGCTTTGCGCTCAACTCGCGTGCCCAGATGTTCTGGCTGAAGGAAGGCTTGCCGACGTCGCTTGCGCCGGGAAAACGCCCGCGCACGACGCTGACGCCGTCGCTCGCTCTCTATCAGGGTAAACCCTCCATGGTGTTCGGCACGCCCGGCGGCGACCAGCAGGACCAGTGGCAGCTGCCGTTCTTCCTGCGCTACGCCCATCACGGCAAGAACCTGCAGGCGTCGATCGACATGCCGCTGTTCCACACCTCACATTTCCCCGGTTCGTTCTATCCGCGCACGAGCTCTCCGGGCGAGATCATGGTCGAGAGCAATATCGGTGAAGCCGCACTCGAAGACCTCCGTCGTCGCGGCCACAAGGTCACCGTCGCCGATCCATGGACGGTCGGCCGCCTGACGGCTGCGCGTCGCGATGCAGACGGTCTGCTGAGGGCGGCCGCAACACCGCGCCTGATGCAAGCCTACGCAATTGGACGGTGAACCATGACCTGGTCAATCGTCGCGCGTGATCCCGATACGGGCCATTTCGGCATAGCCGTCGCCAGCCGTTTCTTCGCGGTTGGATCCGCCGTGCCGCATATCAGGGGAAGGGTGGGTGCTATCGCCACCCAGGCCTTCGTCAGCCCGCTCTATGGAACCGATGGTCTGAAGCTGCTGGAGGAGGGTCGGTCTCCCGACGAGATCATCGCAAGCCTGACGGCGCGCGATGACGGCCATCGCCAGCGCCAGATGCACATGATCGACGCCCATGGCCGCAACGCCGCCTTCACCGGCGAAAACTGCGTCGATTGGGCCGGTCATCTCGTTGGCAGCAACGTCTCGGTTGCGGGCAACATGCTGGCGGGACCGCAGGTGATTGCCGAGACGATGCGTGTCTACAATGAAGCGACTGCACGCGGCGTACCGCTTGCCGAACGCCTGCTCGATGCCATGGACGCGGGCGAGGCGGCAGGCGGCGACAAGCGCGGCCGCCAGTCGGCAGCGCTCGTCATCTACCGCGACCAGGATTATCCCTGGCTACGGATCAATGCCGATGATCACCCCGAGCCGCTTTTCGAACTGCGCCGCCTCTATGCCGTTGCGCAGGAGCGCTTCCTGCACGTCGCTGAGACCATGCCGACCCGGGAAAACCCGCACGGCATGATCGACCGCAGCATTATCGACGAAAAGATCGCCGCGCTCGAAGCGCAACGGCTGGCCGAAAAACGTCCGTCAGCCTCCTACGCCACTCCTTTGACGCTCAAGTAAGGGTCACCCGATGAGCCAGACCTCCACGCCGACTGTTCCTGTCCTTTCCGTCAAGAACCTCACCACCTCTTTCCTCGTCGATGGCGATTGGAAGAGCGTCGTCCGAAATGTCTCCTTCGATGTGATGCCTGGCGAAACCGTTGCCATCGTCGGAGAATCCGGCTCGGGAAAATCCGTGACGTCCCTGTCGATCATGCGCCTGCTTGCGTCCAACACGAGCCGCATTGAAGGCGAGGTAATGCTGAACGGACGCGATCTTCTGTCCATTTCTGAAAAGGACATGCGCGGGGTGCGCGGCAACGAAGCATCCATGATCTTTCAGGAGCCGATGACCTCGCTCAATCCGATCTTCACCATCGGCCGGCAGATTTCGGAGGTTCTCACCCGTCACAAGGGCATGTCCAAGCAGGAAGCGCGCGCCGAAACCGTCAGGCTGCTCGAAAAGGTGCGCATCCCGAACGCGCAATCCCGTTTCGACGAATATCCGCACCAGTTCTCCGGCGGCATGCGTCAGCGCGTGATGATTGCCATGGCGCTTGCTTCGAAGCCCAAGCTTCTGATCGCAGACGAACCGACCACGGCGCTCGACGTCACCATCCAGGGACAGATCCTCGACCTGATCAAGGTGCTTCAGGAAGAGGAGGGCATGTCAGTGCTCTTCATTACCCATGACATGGGCGTCGTCGCCGAGATTGCCGACCGTACCATCGTCATGTTCCGCGGCGACGAGGTCGAGACCGGCCCGACCGAGGAGATTTTCCATCGCGGCAAGCATCCGTATACGCGGGCACTGCTCTCGGCGGTGCCGAAGCTGGGTTCGATGCAGAACCACGCCTGGCCCACCCGCTTCCCCGTGGTCGACATGAAAACCGGGTTGGCCGTCGAGCCGATCGAAGTGGCCGGCACCGTGGAAAAGGGCCGCACACCGGTCCTTAGCGTCAAGAACCTGGTGACCCGTTTCCCGATCCGCTCCGGCCTCCTGTCGCGCCAGACCGGCGCGGTGCATGCGGTGGAAAATGTGTCCTTCGATCTGTTCCAGGGCGAAACGCTGGCTCTGGTCGGTGAGTCCGGTTGCGGCAAGTCGACCACGGGCCGCTCGATCATGCGCCTCGTCGATCCGACCGGCGGCGATATCTCGCTCGATGGCTACGACGTCCTTCGGCTCGATCAGGTCAGCCTGCGCAACATGCGCAAGTCCGTCCAGATGATCTTCCAGGATCCGTTCTCATCGCTCAATCCGCGCATGACGGTGGGTTCGGCGATATCCGAACCGTTCATCAAGCACCGGCTCGGCACGGTGAAACAGGCTCGGGAAAAGACTGCCGATCTCCTAGAAAAGGTCGGTCTTTCCGCCGACATGGCAAAACGCTACCCGCACGAATTTTCGGGCGGTCAGCGCCAGCGCATCGCGATTGCGCGGGCGCTTGCGCTCGATCCGAAGGTGATCGTTGCCGATGAAAGCGTGTCGGCGCTGGACGTGTCGATCAAGGCGCAAGTCTGCAACCTCCTGCTCGATCTGCAGCAGAGCCTCAACCTGTCCTTCCTGTTCATCAGTCACGACATGGCGGTGGTGGAACGGGTCAGCCACCGGGTGGCGGTCATGTATCTCGGTGAAATCGTCGAGATCGGGCCGCGGGCGGCCGTGTTCGACAATCCGCAGCATCCGTACACCAAGAAGCTCATGGCGGCCGTGCCTGTGCCGGATCCGGCAAGGCGGGGGATCAGACGGGGCATTTCCAACGACGAGCTGAAAAGCCCGGTGCGCGGCATGGATTACCGGCCACCGGTTCGCGAGTATCGCGAAGTCTCCGACGGCCATGTCGTACAGGTCGCGTGATCGTCAGTCGCTGAAGGTCAGATCAGCTTCAACCCCTTGAGGCTGGCATGGCCGTCCTTGCCGATGATGATGTGGTCGTGGACGGTGATGCCGAGTGGCTTTGCCGTCTCCACGATCGTCCGCGTCATGTCGATATCGGCGCGTGACGGGGTAGGGTCGCCACTGGGATGGTTGTGGACGAGGATGAGCGCAGTCGCCGAAAGCTCCAGGGCTCGCCGCACCACTTCGCGCGGATAGACTGGCGTATGGTCGACCGTTCCATGCCCCTGGATTTCATCCGAGATCAGGGCGTTGCGCTTGTCTAGAAAGAGCACGCGGAACTGTTCTCGGGCCTCATAGGCCATGGCGGCATGGCAGTAATCAATCACCGAAGACCAGGACGAAAGCACCTGCTTGCCCCGCAACTCGCTTCGCAGCATCCGCTGACCCGTCGTCGCGACAAGCTTGAGGTCGAGCGCGACGGCCTCGCCGATACCCTTGACCTCCTGCAGCAATCCGAGCGGCGCGCCAAGCACGCTGGCAAGGTTTCCGAAGCGAGCAATCAATGCTTTCGCGAGCGGCTTGGTATCGCGCCTCGGGATGGAGCGGAAAAGCAGGAGCTCGAGGATCTCGTAGTCTGCCAGCGAAGCGTCGCCGTGGTCTCGGTACTTCTCCCGCAACCGCTCACGGTGGCCGTGGTAATGTTCTTGCGTGACGGCAGGGGATCCGATTTGCGGAAGTTTGGCCGTCGGCCTCTTGGACTGCGTCTCGGCAAAGAACCCGCGTTCATCGACAGACAGGGCCGCCCCGTCGTCCTCTTTTGCTTCCATAGGGTCATGCGAGGAGACGGGCGGGTTGGTCATGGTCAGGCCTGCAATGGAGGCAGGCCGGGCCGGTCGAGACCGCCGGGCGACAGGGTGAACACCTCGCATCCCGTCGCGGTGACACCGACCGCATGCTCGTATTGTGCCGACAGCGACCGGTCGCGGGTGACGGCGGTCCAGCCATCGGAAAGAACCTTCACATGCGGCTTACCGAGATTGATCATCGGCTCGATCGTAAAGATCATGCCTTCCCGGATTTCCGGCCCTTCGTCGGCGCGGCCGTAATGGAGGATGTTCGGAGAGTCGTGGAACAGACGACCGACGCCGTGGCCGCAGAAATCGCGCACGACCGAGCAGCGCTCGGCCTCCGCATAGGACTGGATCGCTTCGCCGATCGCGCCGGTGCGGGCGCCGGGCTTCACGGCTGCGATGCCCCGCAGAAGGCATTCGTAGGTCACGTCCATCAACCGTTCGGCAGCGCGTTTGATCTGTCCGACTGGATACATGCGGCTGGAATCGCCGTGCCAGCCATCGAGGATATAGGTGACGTCGATATTGACGATATCGCCCTCGCGCAGCGGCTTGTCCTCAGGCATCCCGTGGCAGACGACATGGTTGATCGAGGTGCAGACCGAGTATTTGTAGCCGCGATAGCCAAGCGTTGCGGGAAGGGCGCCATTGTCCATGCCGAACTCGAACACGAAACGGTCGATCGCATTGGTGGTGATGCCCGGCTGAACGATCGCCGCAAGTTCGTCGAGGCAGCGCGCCGTCAGCTGGCAGGCCTTGCGCATGCCGTCAAAATCCTGCGCCGTATCGTAGAGACGGATAGCACCCGTGTTTTTTGAGGGGGCGGAAACCGCCTCGATGTAATTGACCATGATATTTCTCTCGCAACTCCCACAGTTCATAAAACAGAGGGGCGGGGTTCGTCCATCATAACCATTCCCGACGCTATGATTTCCTCGCGAGTGACGCGGCAGCGGAGCGCATAGGCCTCGACGCCGCGCGCCTTGGCACGAGCGAATGCGATCGCATACATCGGGTCGAGATCGCTGCAGATCGAAAACCGCGTGCAGTCGTGACGCTGAATGAGGTAGATCATCACCGCCCGGTGACCTGCCTCCACCATATCGCCGAGCTCCTCGAGATGCTTGGCGCCGCGCTTCGTCACGGTGTCAGGAAATTCGGCGAGCCCCGCTGAACGGCTGAAATGGACGTTCTTCACTTCCACGTAGGCATCCGGCAGATTTTCCTGCTTGAGGAGAAAGTCGATGCGGGAGTTACGCCCGTATCTCTGCTCGCGCAGGATCGTGCCGTAGCCGGAAAGGCTGGGGATCAGGCCGGCACGGATCGCTTCTTCGGTTAGCCTGTTGGGCAGTCCGGTATTGATGCCGACCATCTTGCCGCCGGCCTCGACCATTTCGAACATGTGACGGTATTTGCGGGTCGGGCTGTCATGCTCCGATACCCAGATCCTCGACCCGGGCTCCGTCAATCCCCGCATGGAGCCGGTATTCGGACACGACCCGGTAAACGGCGTGCCATCCTCCAGCACCGCGTCGAACAGGAAGCGCTTGTAGCGCTGGACAAGCGTTGCGGAGACGAGCGGCGGATCAAAGCGCATGAGGTTCTTCTGGAATGCTGGGAAGTGTCAGTCGCGGACGAGAACGTAGGTTCCCGGTGCGTCGGCCAACGCGGTGAGCGCGGACCCGCCGGGCTTTCGGGCCGGCACCTGGTTACCCGCTTTCGGTCCGATCCAGTCCTGCCAATGCGTCCACCACGACCCCTCATGCTCCTGCGAGCCGGCAACCCAGTCCTCCAGCGTGTCCTTCAATTGGCCATCGGTCCAGTATCGGTACTTCCGTCTTTCCGGCGGATTGACGACGCCTGCGATATGGCCGGATCCAGCCAGCACGAAATCGACCGAACCGCCAAACAGCGACGAGCCGAGGAACACGGATTTCGCAGGCGCGATGTGGTCTTCGCTTGTGGCAAGATTATAAACGGGAATGACGATGTCCTTCAGCGACAGACGCTCCCCGGCAAGTTCCATCAGGCCGTTGGAGAGCTTGTTATCGAGGTAGCAATTGCGCAGGTAGTAGGCGTGGTTGGCAGGTGTCATCCGGGTCGAGTCCGAATTCCAATACAGCAGGTCGAACGGCAGCGGCTCCTGGCCCTTGAGATAGTTATTGACCACGTAAGGCCAGATCAGCTCGGACGCACGCAGCATGTTGAATGCCGCCGCCATCTTCGACCCGTCGAAATAGCCGGTCGCGTTCATATAGGTCTCGATCGTCGAAACCTGCGCCTCGTCGACGAAGACCTTGAGGTCGCCTGCATAAGTAAAGTCGACCTGGGTAGCGAGGAACGTCGCCGATGCGATCCTTTTCACGTTTGTCTTGGCGTGGAAGGCGAGCGTAGCCGCCAGCAACGTGCCGCCGACGCAGTAGCCGATCGCATCGACCTCGCGTTCGCCGGTCGACGTCTCGATCGTGTCGAGCGCAAAATCGATGCCCTCGTGCATGTAGGCTTCCCATCCCTTGGCCGCATGGCGCCTGTCGGGATTGACCCAGGAGATCACGAACACGGTGTGCCCGCGGTCGACGCACCACTTGATGAAGCTCTTTTGCGGTGTCAGGTCGAGAATGTAGAACTTGTTGATCCAGGGCGGCACGATGACCAGCGGCCGTTTGAAGACCGTCTCCGTCGTCGGTTCGTATTGCAGAACCTCGCAGAGGTCGTTGCGGGCGACGACCTTGCCGGGGGTAAGCGCGATATTGAGGCCGAGCGCAAACTTGGAGGCATCCGTCTGGCGAAGTCTCAGCTCGCCGCCGCCGGCCATGATGTCCTCGGCCAGCATTTTCATACCGGTGACGAGATTGGCTCCGTGCGAGGCGACCGTCGCGCGATAGACTTCGGGGTTGGTGATCGCAAAATTTGCAGGCGACAACGCAGCGGTCACCTGCTTCACGTAGAATGCCGCCTTGTGCCGCGTATGCTCGTCCAGCCCCTGCGCCTCGGCAACCAGAGTCTCGGCCCAGGTGGCGGTAACCGTGAAGACTTGCCGCATGAACGCAAAGAACGGGTTCTTCACCCAGTCCTCGTCGGCGAATCGCTTGTCTCTCGGCAGCGCCGCTGGCTCGCTCTCTTGAGGCGCGCCTCCGAATTGCGAGAGCGATCGCGTCCAGATCCCCATATAGCTTGAGAAGAGCAGGGTTTGTGCTTGCAGCGTCCGTTGCGGCTCTGAAATCCAGTACTCGGTGACCTGCGAAAGCGTCTTGATGAGATCACTGAGCGGATCGAGCGCGGGGTCTGGAATATCGCCGCGCTCCCTTGGCGCGAGCCATTCCGATGCGGCTTTGCCGAGGTTTTCCATGGCACGCGCGAAATTCATCGCCATCTCGTGCGGGTCCTTGACGATATAGGCCTCGACCGCCTTGGGGTCGAAGCCCGGAAATTCCGGACCGCCTGTCCCCTTATCCCCGGAGTTTTGCGCCACGCGAGCCCTCCTCGTCAGCTGTCGTCTGATTTCATTTGTACATTGTGGCTGAAACCGAATACAAGTGCCAGCGGCTAGGCTGCCGGGTAGATGGCCCCGGCGACAGAAAATGGGTACAGACATGGAAAAACTGAGGCATCGCATCGGCTGGTTACCGCTTTTCATCGGTATCGGCGCCATGCCTCTTGTCTCCGGCTGCAACAGCAACAGCTTTGCGCTGGATGACGGCATTCCCAATACGCCGCCACCGGCCGTCATCACGCAGACCAGGACGGCACCGCCTCCGGGTCCGATCGTCAAGCGCGACACCGGCACATATCCCACATTCGACTATACGCTTCGCGCTGCCAACGAGCAGATCGAAGATGCCGATTATCAGAAGACCGAGCCGCGCATGGCGTCGCTTGCCCGAGCGCGCAAGGCCGGCACCATTTCCGAGGCGGAGTATCAGCGCCGCGTGGTCGAATACCGCAAGCTCGCCACGGATCATGGCAAGGATGCCCAGGCCGGTATTTCCGGCCAATAGGGCGACGAGCCGATCCGGCCGGATAATGCTATTGCGTTTGAGGACATTTGGCCGCAAAGCAAAAATGGCATAAAGTGAGGCGCGAGCAGCGGGACCAGCACTGCTTCGATACCATCCTTGAGGAAAAACATGGAAGAGTTTCATAAAGTCCGGCGTCTGCCGCCCTACGTTTTCGAACAGGTCAACCGTTTGAAAGCAAGCGCGCGAGCGGGTGGCGCGGACATTATCGATCTCGGCATGGGCAATCCCGATCTACCCACTCCGCAGGCAATCGTCGACAAGCTCTGCGAAGTTGTTCAGGATCCGCGCACGCACCGCTACTCCTCCTCCAAGGGCATTCCGGGCCTTCGCCGCGCGCAGGCTGCGTATTATGCGCGCCGGTTCGGCGTGAAGCTGAACCCGGATACGCAGGTCGTGGCAACGCTTGGCTCCAAGGAAGGCTTCGCCAACATGGCGCAGGCGATCACCGCGCCCGGCGACGTCATTCTCTGCCCCAATCCGACATACCCGATCCACGCCTTCGGCTTCCTGATGGCGGGCGGCGTGATCCGCTCCATGTCTGTCGAGCCGGACGATAGCTTCTTTCCGCCGCTGGAACGCGCGGTGAAGCATTCGATCCCGAAGCCGCTGGCACTCATCATCAATTACCCATCCAACCCGACCGCGCATATCGCGTCGCTGGATTTCTATAGGGAAGTGATCGCGTTTGCGAAGAAGCACGAGATCATCGTGCTCTCCGATCTTGCCTATTCGGAGATCTACTTCGACGACAACAACCCGCCACCTTCGGTTCTCGAAGTGCCGGGTGCGATGGATGTGGCCGTCGAGTTCACCTCGATGTCGAAAACCTTCTCCATGCCCGGCTGGCGCATGGGCTTTGCTGTCGGCAACGAGCGGCTGATCGCAGCGCTGACGCGCGTCAAATCCTACCTTGATTATGGCGCGTTCACGCCGATCCAGGTGGCTGCAGCCCACGCGCTGAACGGTGACGGTGCCGATATCGCGGAAGTGCGCAGCGTCTACAAGCGTCGCCGTGACGTGATGGTCGAGAGCTTCGGCAAGGCCGGTTTCGACGTACCGCCACCACCGGCGACCATGTTTGCCTGGGCGAAAATTCCGGAAAAGTTCCGCCATCTCGGGAGTCTGGAATTCTCCAAGCTTCTCGTCGAGAAGGCGCACGTTGCCGTCGCACCCGGTGTCGGTTTCGGTGAGATGGGCGACGACTACGTTCGCCTCGCACTGGTCGAAAACGAGCATCGCATTCGCCAGGCCGCCCGCAGCATCAAGAAGTTTCTGTCGACGGCAGACGATACGATGCACAACGTGATTACGCTCAACACGCGTCGCTGACCGCGAACCGGGCCGCCGATCACGATTTGAGGGGCGGCCGTTCGACCGCCCCATTCTCCCAAATACTAGTCTCCCAAAATACCAGGAAAACTATCATGGCAGATGCGCTCAGAGTCGGCATTGCGGGTCTTGGCACTGTCGGTGCCTCGCTCGTTCGCATCATCCAGACCCGTGCCAACGAACTCGCGGTCACCTGCGGACGCCCGATCGAGATTGCCGCCGTGACGGCGAGAGACCGCACCCGCGACCGCGGGATCGATATCTCTGCCGTGACCTGGTTCGACAGCGCCGAAGAACTGGCAGCAAACGCTGAGATCGACGTGTTCGTGGAACTGATGGGCGGTGCCGAAGGGGCGGCTGCTGACTCCGTGCGCGCAGCCTTGCGGCGCGGTCTCCACGTGGTGACAGCCAACAAGGCGCTGCTCGCCGCATCCGGCGTCGAACTCGCAAGGATCGCCGAAGAAAACGGCGCACTCCTCAATTTCGAGGCGGCCGTTGCCGGTGGTATCCCGGTCATCAAGGCCCTTCGCGAGTCCCTGACCGGCAACACGATTTCGCGTGTCTACGGCATCATGAACGGCACCTGCAATTACATCCTGACCCGGATGGAGAAGGAGGGCCTGTCCTTTGCCGACTGCCTCAAGGAAGCGCAGCGGCTGGGCTATGCCGAAGCCGATCCGGCCTTCGATATCGAGGGCAACGACACGGCACACAAGCTGGCAATCCTGACGACGCTTGCGTTCGGGACCCAGATCGCGCCCGACGAGATCTATCTCGAAGGCATCACCAATATCTCTATCGACGATATCCACGCGGCCGCCGATCTCGGCTACCGCATCAAGCTTCTCGGCGTCGCGCAGCGCACCGAAACAGGAATCGAGCAGCGCGTTCACCCGACCATGGTACCCCGCGATTCGGTCATCGCGCAGGTCGACGGTGTCACCAATGCGGTCGCGATCGAATCCGATATCCTTGGCGAATTGCTGATGGTCGGCCCCGGTGCCGGCGGCAATGCAACGGCATCCTCGGTGCTCGGTGACATCGCCGACATCGCCAAGAGCCGTCCGGGTGCGCAACAGGTTCCGGTTCTCGGCACACCGGCCGCGTCGCTCACACCTTACAAGCGCGCCCAGATGCAGAGCCACGAAGGCGGTTATTTCATCCGGCTGACCGTTGCCGACCGGACCGGCGTCTTCGCCTCGATCGCTGCCCGCATGGCCGAGAACGCCATCTCGCTGGAATCGATCGTCCAGCGCTCGAAGCCCGATTCGTCCGTCATGTCGAAGACGATCATCCTTGTCACGCACGCGACGATGGAGGACTCGGTCCGCAAGGCCGTCGACGCCATCAAGGCCGAAAGCTATCTGGTTGGCGAGCCGCAGGTCATCCGGATCGAACGGCCCAAGGACATGTGACCCACGCAGCCGTTGAGCCGCACTAGACTGGCCCCAGTGTTTTTTCGCCGAGGCCACGTCCGCTGCCGAAAACAGATTACTGTTGATGCGCCGATGCGCTAAAACGGCTGAATGACCACCCAATCGACCACCTCAATCGCCAGCAGCCTCTCCATGACAACGTCACCGGTCGATCCGGTACCGCGCGCGTTCCTGAACGTAGAGCAATCGGTGAGTGGCCAGCGCTGGGTGTCGCGGCTCGACCAGGCGGCGCAGAACCGCGCGCTTGCCATCAGCCAGATCCATGGCATACCCGAACTGGTCGCTCGCGTGCTTGCCGGCCGCGGCGTGACGCTCGACGATGCCCCGGCCTTCCTTGATCCGACCATCCGGTCACTGATGCCCGATCCGTTGACGCTGACGGATTGCGGCAAGGCTGCAGCAAGACTGGTTGCGGCGATCAACCGGCGCGAGCGGGTTGCGATCTTCGGCGATTACGACGTGGATGGCGCGGCCTCTTCCGCCTTGCTCTACCGCTTCCTGACGCATTTCGGTGTCGAGGCGGAGATCTATATTCCGGATCGGATCTTCGAAGGCTACGGCCCTAACCCGAACGCGATCCGCCAACTGGTGGCGAACGGCGCGCAGCTGATCGTCACGGTCGACTGTGGCTCGACGAGCCAGGACGCGCTGACGGCGGCCAAGGACGAGGGCTGCGATGTGGTTGTCATCGACCACCACCAGGTCGGTCATGTGCTGCCGCCCTGTGTGGCGCTCGTCAATCCGAACCGCCAGGACGATCTCTCGGGGCAGGGGCATCTCTGCGCGGCAGGCGTCGTGTTTCTGGTCATGGTCGCCACCCTGAAGCAGCTGCGCGAAGGTGGCGATAGCCGCGCCCAGTCGCTCGATCTCCTCGGTCTGCTGGATCTGGTGGCGCTGGCAACCGTTTGCGATGTCGTGCCACTAAAGGGGCTGAACCGTGCCTATGTGGTGAAGGGGCTGATCGCCGCCCGTCACATGGTCAATCCGGGACTCACGGCGTTGTTTCGAAAGGCGGGTCTTGGCGGACCGGTGACGCCCTATCATTTCGGCTTCATGATCGGCCCACGTATCAATGCCGGCGGGCGAATCGGCGATGCAGCACTCGGCAGCCGCTTGCTGACATTGGAAGACGATATCAAGGCGGAGGAGATCGCCGGCCGGCTGGACGATCTGAACCGCGAGCGGCAGGCCATGGAAGCCGCCATGCTGGCGGAAGCGGAAGCCGAAGTTCTTGGCGAATACGGTGACGCCGAGGGCGCGTCCGTCATCGTCACCGCGCATGAGAAATGGCATCCGGGCATCGTCGGTCTTCTCGCTGCAAGACTGAAGGAGAAATTCCGGCGGCCTGCCTTCGCGATCGCTTTCGACCCGTCCGGCAAGGGCACCGGTTCCGGCCGTTCGATCAACGGTTTCGACATGGGCCGGATGGTTCGCGGCGCAGTCGAATCAGGGCTTCTGCTAAAAGGTGGCGGTCACGCCATGGCGGCGGGACTGACCGTCGAGCGCGCCAACCTCGGCAAGCTGCGCGCCTATTTCGAGGAAGTGGCGGCTGAGGGCGTTCCGGCTCTCGTTGCCAACCATGTGCTGAAGATCGATGGCGCGCTTTCGGCATCAGGAGCCACGATCGCGCTATTCGACCAGCTGGAACAGGCGGGCCCCTACGGCTCTGGCCATGCGCAGCCCGTCTTTGCCATTCCCGCCCATCGTCTGAGAGATGTGCGGCTGGTCGGTACGGCGCATGTGAAGATCACGCTGGAATCACTCGATGGCACGCGTCTGGAGGGGATCGCCTTCAGGGCGGCCGAAACGCCGCTCGGCCAGATGCTGCTCAACTCCCGCGGAAAGCAGATCCATGCCGCGGGATGCCTCACGGCCGACCAGTGGCAGGGAAACCGGCGCATCCAGCTCAGGCTTCTCGACGCGGTCGAGTCGCGATAAATTACGGCTTAATCAAAAGGGGAAACTGGTACGCCCTAGGGGAGTCGAACCCCTCTTTTCAGAATGAAAATCTGACGTCCTAAC
>NZ_LMOF01000007.1:144492-144692 GCF_001423215.1 Rhizobium sp. Leaf321
TCGTATAGTCAGGCTTGCCCGATCCGGCAAGTAGGAAAATCGATATTTCTCTGTTTTTAAATGAAATAATCCAAGCCAAGGCATGCCGCGGGAAAACGCGCGAGCGAACAAGCCTGACGATATGGAAGACGGGGAAGTGGTACGCCCTAGGGGAGTCGAACCCCTCTTTTCAGAATGAAAATCTGACGTCCTAACCGATA
>NZ_LMOF01000007.1:144720-144921 GCF_001423215.1 Rhizobium sp. Leaf321
GAGCGTCTTATAGGGACGCTTTTTCAAACAGACAAGCCAAAAAACGGTATTATTCGGAAGATAAACAGAGAAAATTGCGCGGCTGGATGCTCCAAGAGAACTTAGAGGTTCTTGTGCATAATCAACAGTTTGAAGGAAGAAACTGGTACGCCCTAGGGGAGTCGAACCCCTCTTTTCAGAATGAAAATCTGACGTCCTAAC
>NZ_LMOF01000007.1:144943-474042 GCF_001423215.1 Rhizobium sp. Leaf321
CCTTATAGAGGCGTGATTTCGTTACCGCAAGCGCAAAAACGATGTTTTTTGCGAAAAATTAGATGCGCGGAAAATGCGGCTTCAGTAAGCGTAAAGCCATGCGAAATCAGCGGCTTATCCGATCTGACCAGCTCGCGCTTTTCGCTCCCGTACGAGGCTGATGGTTAGAGCTGCGCCTGTTGTGACGGGTCCGGCAGCGGCTGGCGGGGCGTGAAGACGCTGCCATGCGCTGCATTGATGCCGCCGGCCGGAGCGGCGACGGCTGTCTGCCCGTCAGGGGCAGCAGCAGGTGCCGTCGTCGCCGATGGGAATGGCGATGTGTTGGACGAAAAGATGCTGTAGCTGCTCGCGCGCACGCCAGTCGGTTGCGTGACGAGCCCGGCGATGGAGTTCGACGGCTGCTCCGGCGCCGGAGGGAAGGCGCCGGGGGCGGCGTTGGCGCCCGGCGCAGCAGACGCTGCAGCTGGCGCGGTTTTGGCCTGGTGCGCCTGTGTGGAGACGAGAGGATCGACATAAAGGCTGGCGCCGCTCGTGCCGCCTTTGGCAAGCGGTTTTGCCGCGCCATCTGGTTGCTCCGCGGCCACCGCCTCTGCGGACACCGGTTCGGCGTCGGCAACCTTGCGGGTCATCGAGCAACTGCTCATCATTAGAGCTGCTATCGCCACTGCGAGGAGCGGAAAACTCGGCCTTGAGATCGATCTTGCTGGCGAAACCGGCACGTGATGCCCTTCATGTGCGTCGCGGACACTCTGTCGCGAATCATGGAGATGAGCATCACGTGTCCTGTTTCGCTCGGCAAGAGAGGGGCGTTGGCCTTGGTCAGGCCGACGCAAGCCTCAATTACCAGCTGCCCGTATTCGGCATCGATGCCCACGGCTCGGCGACCGGCAGGTTGTCGCCCTTCTGCAGGATCTCGAAGGAAATGCCGTCCGGCGAAAGTACGAAGGCCATCCGACCTTCGCGAGGCGGACGGTTGATCACGATGCCATTGTCCTGCAGGTGCTGGCAGAATGCATAGACGTCGTCGACCTCATAGGCTAGGTGGCCGAAATTGCGTCCGCCCGTGTAATCCTCGCTGTCCCAGTTGTAGGTAAGCTCGATGCACGGCGCCATGTTCTCCTCAGCCTGCGAAACGTCGTCGCGTGCAGCCAGAAAGACCAGCGTGAAGCGGCCCTTGTCATTTTCGATGCGGCGGATCTCCTCCAAACCCATCAGTGTCTTGTAGAAATGGAGAGACGCGTCGAGATCCTTGACCCGAACCATTGTGTGTAGATAGCGCATGTGTCGCAAGCTCCGCGATGTCGTTGGCAAACTGTCGAGCGGATATGGTGCATCGCAGGAGGTCAGCAAGCCTGGGGCAAGCCGTCAGCCGTAGAAAGATGCTGATAAAGTCTAGACGGGGACTTGCACTGGAGGGTTAACGGGATGTTAATCTAGGCGCGAAGAATCACTTCCACCGTCATGTCGTAACGCGTAATCGAGGGGCCGATAGGATATGGCAGACAGGATATCGTTGAAAGGCGTAGCCGAATACGAGGAATTCGCGGGCGATCCGGTCGAGCTCATCGAAATTACGGGTGTGGTCAAGTGGTTCGATGTTGCGAAGGGGTTCGGCTTCATTGTGCCCGACAACGGTATGCAGGATGTGCTTCTGCATGTGACCTGCCTGAGGCGCGATGGATACCAGACCATCCTTGAAGGAACCCGTATCGTCGCGATGATCCAGAAGCGCGACCGCGGCTATCAGGCCTTCCGCATTCTTTCCATGGATCAGTCGACCGCAGTTCATCCCTCGCAGTTGCCGCCGGTTCGCACCCATGTTCAGGTCACGCCAACGAGCGGCCTGGAACGGGCACTGGTGAAATGGTTCAACCGCACCAAGGGCTTCGGATTCCTGAGCCGCGGTGAGGGGACCGAAGATATCTTCGTCCACATGGAAACGCTGCGCCGCTACGGACTGACAGAGCTCCGTCCCGGCCAGACCGTGCTGGTCCGGTTCGGACCTGGCGACAAGGGCTTGATGGCAGCCGAAATTCATCCCGACAATCCCAACCCTGTAAGCCGGTCACATTGATGTTGAGAATGCAGTCATTCGGGCGGATCACGCCCTTTGCAAAAGGCGCCCTTGCGGCGCTTTTTCTGTTTGTCGCCTACGCTGCCGCAGCCCAGCAGGTCATCTTTCCAAAAGATGAGCTGTCGATCCGCACGGCAGCGGGCAAGACCCATGCCTTTGTGATCGAGCTCGCTCTGACAGACCAGCAGCGCTCGCAGGGCCTGATGTACCGCAAGGAAATGCCTGACGATCACGGCATGCTGTTCGACTTCGGCGAGACACGCCGTGTTTCCATGTGGATGGAAAACACCATCCTGCCGCTCGATATGCTGTTCATCGAAGGCGACGGGACGGTCTCTCATATCCGCGAAAATGCGGTTCCTTACTCTCGTGACGTGATCGATTCGCGGGGACCGGTAAAATTTGTCCTCGAACTGAATGCCGGTCGGACGAAAGCGCTCGGAATC
Source organism: Rhizobium sp. Leaf321 (assembly GCF_001423215.1). Classification (NCBI taxonomy): domain Bacteria; kingdom Pseudomonadati; phylum Pseudomonadota; class Alphaproteobacteria; order Hyphomicrobiales; family Rhizobiaceae; genus Rhizobium; species Rhizobium sp. Leaf321. The sequence continues at coordinate 147,464 of NZ_LMOF01000007.1, forward strand.
AAGGTTGGTGACAAGGTGGTTTCCAAACGGATCGGCAACGCAGGATAAGTGTTTGGCCGCTTTCCCACAGTTAGTTCGCTAGACAGTTCGAACAATTGGAAAAATCCACTTTTTGCAGTTGCGGGCCGGTAGGGAACCGTGTATCTCGCATTCTTGTAAGGAACGGAGTGTAGCGCAGTCTGGTAGCGCATCTGGTTTGGGACCAGAGGGTCGGGAGTTCGAATCTCTCCACTCCGACCATTGCCTTCAAAAGAGCGTCGCGCTCAGCGGTTGCCCAAGCGTCACGCTAGCAAAAGTCGGATGTTTCAGTTCATGACGGCCAAGATCTATCGTCCCGCAAAAACTGCAATGCAATCTGGCAAAGCCAAGACGCATCTCTGGCTCCTCGAATTCGACCAGGAAGAGCCACGCCGGATCGATCCGATCCTTGGTTATACATCTTCCGGAGACATGAAGCAGCAGGTGCGTCTGACATTTGAAAGTCAGGAACTTGCCGAAGCCTACGCCAAGCGCGAAGGCATCGAATACCGCGTCGTCCAGCCAAAGGAACCCGCGCGTCAAGCTGCTTCCTACACCGACAATTTCCGGTTCAATCGCTCGCAGCCCTGGACGCACTGACATCCTGTCTGCGTTCTGGTAGAAGCGTCTTAGCAGGCCCCTTAGCTCAGCTGGATAGAGCACCTGCCTTCTAAGCAGGTGGTCGCAGGTTCGAATCCTGCAGGGGTCGCCAAAACTATCTCCCAAAAAATTGCGACTGCCGCTTGAGCGAAGGGATATCGCCTTGAGCAAAGCGCTGCTTTGGAGCTGGATATAGAGATCAAGAATCTCTGGCGTATTTCGCCCCGCCCGGCAAGGTCGGTTAACCATTGCTTCATTTTCGAAATCAGACCCTAGAGAAAGCACAACCCTCCAAAGGCCGCAGCCGACGACGACCTGAGTTAACTCGTCGTGTGTTGGTCGGATATCGGCTTGGCGACCCGCCTGTGTGTTCGAGGGTATGAACTACTGATTGAGGCGCGTGAGGCTTTCATCGCGGTTGTGTGCACATGCGATGATGCAAATGTATGACTTTCGCGAGGGTCGATGAGGCCAACAGACGTCCGACTCGGATTTCGCCTTCCGCGTAGGTCCTCGCGAGCACGTCATCCCGAACCTGCGTCAACGGCTCGATTGCGTCGCGCGACCGGGTCGGACAACCGTGACGGCAACAAAAAACCGAACAATGGAGGTCCCATTGTTCGGCGAGTTGAGTGCTGGAACCAAGAGATGGCGTCCGAGCTTTTGGGTACGATCTGGATGTTAACCTGGGGTGAAGACCTCAGGCGAATACTTGAGTGAGAATACCTGCCGGCCAATCGTGCAACGACGTTACCTCATGACCCGACTTGGTTGCATCTCGCAATGCCAGCGATCAGCAAGTGGTAGCAGCGCCGCCGCAGTTCAACTTCTTGCTGAGGTTCGTGAATTGCGTGCTTAGTGCACCGCCGAGCGTCTGTGCACCAGCGATCAGCGCGACAGAGATAAGAGCGGCGATGAGCCCGTATTCGATGGCAGTGGCGCCAGACTCGTCCTTCATAAAGCGTGCAAAAACCGACATGCAAATCCTCCTTGATTCGTGCCGTGGGACAAGGCGTCCCGACGTGTTGTTCTTTTACCGAAAGTCAAAAGAGTGTTGCGTTAACAGGATCGGTTAATATGTTCCTATTGGCTAATGTGAGTTCTGAATGGTTAAGAAGTGGTTTTCGTGAATCCCCACGTGTGCTCATCGCCCGCCGGCGACCCGGTCGAACTGGATCCTGTCATCGTAGGATAACGAGTGCTCATGACCAAACCGGGCCTAGCATGCTGCCACCGGTACTCGTGGTGCCAGAGCGTTGCATTGGGGTAGGACCTACCACTCATTCCTCCGCGTACCCAGCCTCACCACGTCATGTTGCGATGCAGCAACAGCGGGAGTTCACATCCTCGGGAAACCGATCGTGATCCCGCAATCGCATTTCAGCCGCAAAATCGATTCGAAGCTGCCTCATTCGAGCGTATATTCGCGGCGGTCAGTTCCGTTGCATCGGCAGGGGAAGGCACGTGGCGAAAACGGACCATTGGGTCTGACAAACTCGCCTCCATCGCATTGAAACGGGTGTTCCGGGCGACCTCGCGGTTGCTTGCGCCTCAACATTGTCTTGAGCCTTCGAGTGGGGATCAAATGAACAGAAGTCTATTGGCCGGCGGCGTCGCGCTGTTTGCGGCAATCTTTGCGGTTGGCCCGTTTTCGGCATTGAGCGCTTATGCGGCGGACAGGCCGCTGATCTGGCAGCCCGTCAAGAATTCGGACAGAAGCTATTCCGTCAAGCTCGGCTTCAGGTTGCCGACGGAGCTGGAGCCCGAGGCGGGCTTCAACGTCGGTGTCGATGCGAAGAAGGACGGGTCGATGAACACGCCGCTTCGGCTGTGGGGCAGCATGAAGATGAAGTCGATCCAGAGGCCCGCTTACGAGGTCGAACGCAAGATCGGGATCGATTACGACGGATTGGCCGAAACGGCCGCCGTCAGCATGAACTACCACCAAACGCAGATCGTCACGTCGACGATCGATGTCGAGCGCAATGCGAGCTATGTCATGCGCTACGACGGGCTCAATCAGGACTGGAGTGGCCTCGACGCCAACCAGACCCTCAGGCTGTCCCGGGCAAACACCGGCACAGCCGTGGTCGTCCGCGCAACGGCGATCGATACGTTTCGTATCGGCGGCGCGGGGCTGGGACTCGAGCAGAAACTAGGTGACAGCCTGACACTCAGCGGCTCCGTCGATCGCTATTCGGACGCGACCGCAGCAGTAACCAGCGTCAATGCCCGCTACTCATTCCAGTGGTGATGGCGCCCTGACGATTGTTTCGACGGGAAACGGAAAAGGGGCGCTCGCGGCGCCCCTTTTCTATTGCAGGTCATTCGCGTTGGCGCAGTCTGCCTAGTGCAGTATCTGGCTAAGGAACAGTCTGGTGCGCTCGTGCTGCGGATTGTCGAAGAACTCCGCCGGCGAATTCTCTTCCACGATCTGTCCCTGGTCCATGAAGATCACCCGGTTGGCGACCTGGCGGGCAAAGCCCATTTCATGGGTGACGCACATCATGGTCATGCCTTCTTCGGCAAGGCCAACCATCGTATCGAGCACTTCCTTGACCATTTCAGGATCGAGAGCCGAGGTCGGTTCGTCGAACAGCATGATCTTCGGCTTCATGCACAGCGAGCGGGCAATCGCCACGCGCTGCTGCTGACCGCCGGAGAGCTGGCCCGGATACTTATGGGCCTGTTCCGGGATCTTGACACGCTTGAGGTAGTGCATCGCCACTTCCTCGGCTTCCTTCTTCGGCATCTTGCGAACCCAGATCGGTGCAAGCGTGCAGTTCTCAAGGATCGTCAGGTGCGGGAAGAGGTTGAAGTGCTGGAACACCATTCCGACTTCTCGCCGCACTTCGTCGATCTTTTTCAGATCGTTGGTGAGTTCGATATTGTCGACGACAATGCTGCCCGACTGATGTTCCTCGAGGCGGTTGATACAGCGGATCATCGTCGATTTTCCGGAGCCTGACGGCCCGGCGATGACGATGCGTTCGCCTTTCATCACCTTGAGGTTGATATCGCGCAGCACGTGAAAATCGCCATACCACTTGTTCATGCCGATGATCTCGACAGCGACATCCGTGGAGGAGACGGTGAGGTTTTTGGGTTGGGCGTCAGCCATTGTTTTTCCCCTTGTTATCGCTTGTGGCCGGTATCGAGATGCCGTTCCATGAAGGCGGAATAGCGTGACATGCCGAAGCAGAAGATCCAGTAGATAAGACCAGCGAACACGAGGCCGGTAAGCGGCGTCATGGGCGTGATCCAGGTCGTATCCGTAAAGTTGAGCCTGATGATGTTCAAGAGGTCGAACATGCCGATGATGGCAACGAGCGACGTATCCTTGAAAAGGCCGATGAAGGTGTTGACGATGCCAGGGATCACGAGCTTGATCGCCTGTGGAAGGACGATCAGGCGGGTTTTCTGCCAGTAGCTGAGGCCGAGCGAATCGGCACCTTCGCCCTGACCTTTCGGAATAGCCTGCAGGCCGCCACGAATGACTTCTGCCATATAGGCGGAGGCAAACAGCGACACACCGATCACGGCGCGCAGGAAGTTGTCGATGCTCCAGCCGGTGGGCAGGAACAGCGGCAGCATCACGTTTGCCATGAAGAGAACCATGACAAGCGGTACGCCGCGGATCACCTCGATGAAGACGACGCAGAGCGTCTTCAATACGCGCATGTTGGAACGCCGTCCGAGCGCCAAAAGGATGCCGACGGGGAAGGAGACCGCGATGCCGACGAAGGAGAGGATCAGCGTCACCATCATGCCGCCCCAGAGCGGGGTCTCGACCCGCTGCAGGCCAAGAACATTGCCATGCATGAGGAAGAACGAGACGACCGGGTAGACGAGAAACAGCAGAACGGCGTTCAGCGCCTTGTACGGCAGTTTCGGAATGAGGAGAGGCACGAGCAGCACGATCAGCATGAACCCGACCAGCATGACGCGCCAGCGCTCCTCGATCGGGTAGCGGCCGAACATGAACTGCTGGAACCGGTCACCGACAAACGCCCAGCATGCGCCTTTCCAGCCATCCGGCTGGGTGCCGCCTTGGACGACGGTGGCGCAGACCGAGCGATCGGCACCGACCCAACTCGCATTGATAAAAAGCCAGTTGATGATGCCGGGCAGGGCGAAAGCCAGCAATGCGATGGCGACGATGGTCAGCACCACATCCTTTGGCGTTGCCAGGAGATTGGTCCGGATCCAGCCGCTTGCCGAACTGGCGCTGACCGGCGGCGGTTCCGGTGCAATCATGTCATTGCGAACGTAAGAGAGCTTGTGTGTAGACATGTCTTATCTCTCCACCAGAGCCATCTTGGCGTTGAACCAGTTCATGAACAGCGATGTCGCGATGCTGATGCTCAGATAGATGGTGAGCATGATCGTGATCATCTCGACAGCCTGACCGGTCTGGTTGAGCGAGGTGCTTCCGGTCGAAAACAGCTCGGGAAAACCAATCGCAACGCCGAGAGACGAGTTTTTGGTCAGGTTGAGATACTGGCTTGTCAGCGGCGGAATGATGATGCGGAAAGCCTGCGGTACGACAACCAGTCTGGTGATCTTGCCCGGCTGGACGCCGAGTGCAGCGGCGGCTTCCGTCTGTCCCTTGCCGACGCCCTTGATGCCGGCTCGGATGATTTCCGCGATAAACGCAGCCGTGTAGAGCGAAAGCGCCAGATATAGAGCCACGAATTCCGGACGGATATTGGCGCCGCCGGAAAGATTGAAACGGCCTTCGACGGGATAGTCGAAGGTCAGCGGCGAACCCATGGCGATGAATCCGAGAAGCGGCAGACCGATGATGATGGCGGCGGAGATCCAGCCGTTGGGCAATTGCTGCCCGGTTGCCATCTGGCGCTTGACCGACCACGTGCGGAAGACGAACGCGACAACGATGCCGACGAGAATGGCAACCGGAAGGATCCACGCGCCTTCGCCCCAGATCGTCGCCGGAAAGGTGAGGCCACGGTTGCTGAGGAAGGTCGAGAGCGGGCCCTGGATAGCATCACGCGGCTGCGGCAGAATGGCGAGAACGCCGGAATACCAGAAGAAAATGACCAGCAGCGGCGGAATGTTTCTGAACACCTCGACATAGACGGTGCAGAGCTTGGCGATCAGCCAGTTTTTCGACAGGCGACCGATACCGATGATGAAGCCGACGATGGTTGCTGTGATGATGCCGGTGACAGCGACCATCATCGTGTTCAGGAAGCCGACCAGGATCGCCCTGCCATAGGTCGAGTCGCTCGTGTAGGCGATCAGGGATTGCCCGATATCGAAGCCTGAGCGACCAGCGAGGAAGCCAAACCCGGTGGCGGTGTTGCTGCGGGCAAGGTTGACACTGACATTGTGTGCGATCGACCAGACGAGCGCAACGAGAATGACCAGCGTCAGCACCTGGAAGAAGATGCTCCGCGCTTTTGGATCGTAAATGAGTGACGTGGACGCGCGCTTAGTAGCAGGCGCACGGATCGAGTTGTCCGTCATGCTTTGCCAATCCCCTGTGACCCGTTGTGGGCCCTTATTGTTTTTGATTCTTATTGATCGTGGAGAATGTCTCGCAGGGCGGACGGAGCCACCCTGCGAGACGTCAGTCTATCAGTCGATTAACGGATCGGCGGTGCGAACTGCAGGCCACCCTTGCTCCACAGAGCATTCAGGCCACGTGCGATCTTCAGCGGGCTGCCGGAACCGATATTGCGCTCGAAGACGTCGCCGTAGTTACCGACGCCCTTGACGATGTTGTAGGCCCATTCGTTGGTCAGGCCGAGATCGGTACCGACCTTGGTGTCCTTCTCGGTGCCGAGGAAGCGGCGGATATCCGGGTTGGTCGAGTTCTTCATCTCGTCGATATTGGCCTGGGTGATGCCGAATTCTTCGGCCTGAACCAGGGCGTAGCCTGTCCACGAAACGATATCGAACCACTTGTCGTCGCCCTGGCGAACGGCTGGGCCAAGCGGCTCCTTGGAGATGATTTCCGGAAGAATGACGTGTTCGTCAGGGTTCGACAGCGCGAGACGCGTTGCATAAAGGCCCGACTGGTCCGTCGTGTAGACGTCGCAACGGCCGGCCTGGTAGGCGGCGTTTACTTCTTCGAGCTTTTCGAAGACGACCGGGTTGTACTGGAGGTTGTTGGACTTGAAGTAGTCGGCGAGGTTGAGTTCGGTTGTCGTGCCCGACTGAACGCAGACGGCAGCGCCGGACAGTTCAAGCGCCGACTTCACGTTCAGGCTCTTCGGAACCATGAAGCCCTGGCCGTCGTAGTAGTTGACGTAGCGGAAGTTGAAACCGAGCGCGGTATCGCGGCTGATGGTCCAGGTGGTGTTACGTGCGAGCACGTCGACTTCACCCGACTGCAGTGCCGTGAAGCGGCTCTGGGCCGTGGTCGGCGTGTACTTCACCTTCGTTGCATCACCGAAAACCGCAGCTGCGACGGCCTTGCAGAAATCGACGTCGAAGCCTTTCCAAGCGCCGGCCGAATCCGGCTGCGCGAAGCCGGCCAGACCGGTGTTGACGCCGCACTGAACGAAGCCCTTCGCCTTGACATCATCAAGCGTGGCCGCGGAAGCTGCCGAGGCAAAGCCAAGGACCGCTGCGCCAAACGCGGCAGACAAAAGCGTCTTTTTCATTTTCCCAACCTTATCTGTTGTTTTGTGTGATCTCTCGACACAGGCCGTTCCCCTGATTTTATGAATACGACCGGTCCCCCGCTGACCTCCCGGCGCGGGTGTTTATATCTCATTCGGAAACGAAGGCAGGGTCAAGGGCCACCCGTTCAAATTGCGTCCAAATTACGGTGTATTAGACTTTGCCGCCTACGCGCTGGGCAAATGCTCAAGCTGTGTGCGAGTTGTGGCGGTTTTTATACCGAACGAGCATGCTAATATTGCACCGGTACTGGGAATTGGGCAGCGGGGTTGACCAGCCTGGAGGGCGGCGGCAAAACTGGCGCTATCGTCAACGAAAGTGCATTCCGGACATGTCCCAGAAAGATAAACTGATCGAAGAAGCGGGTCAGAATACGCGCCTTGCGCATATCGGAAACGATCCACGCGCGTATCATGGCTTCGTCAACCCGCCTGTCGTCAAAGGTTCCACGGTCCTTTTCCCGAATGCCGAAGCGATGGAAAAGCGCAGCCAGCCATACACCTATGGAACCCGCGCGACCCCGACGACGGACGCCCTGTGCGCTGCGTTCGACCAACTCGAGGGTTCTGCGGGTACGATCCTCGTTCCATCGGGACTGGCTGCGATCTCAATCCCTTTCCTGGCTTACCTGTCATCGGGCGATCACGCGCTGATCGTCGACTCAGTCTACACGCCCTGCCGGACTTTCTGTGACACGATGCTCACGAGACTGGGGATCGACGTCGAGTACTATGATCCGGAGATCGGGGCAGACATCACCAAGCTGATGAGGCCGAACACCAAACTCATTCATACGGAAGCGCCCGGCTCGAATACGTTCGAGATGCAGGACATCCGCGCAATCACGGACGCTGTACACGCCTATTCCGCAGACGTCGTGGTGACGCTGGACAACACCTGGGCGACACCGCTTTATTTTCGTCCGCTCGACTTCGGCGTCGACGTCTCGATCCATGCGACCACGAAGTACCCGTCCGGGCATTCGGATATCGTCATGGGTTCGGTGTCGGCCAATGCGAAGCATTTTCCGGCACTTGAGGCGGCGCGGATTGCAATGGGCATCTGCGGTGCGCCGGAAGATTCCTACCTGATCCTGCGTGGCCTGAGAACGATGGGTCTGCGGCTGGACCAGCATCAAAAAAGCGCCCTTGAAATCGCCCAGTGGCTGGAAGGCCGCGACGGCGTTGCGCGCGTCCTGCACCCAGCATTGCCAAGCTTTCCTGGCCACGAGATCTGGAAGCGTGACTTCAAGGGATCGAGCGGGATCTTCTCCTTCGTGCTGCAGGCCGAGCCTGAGAGGGCAAAGGCCAAGGCGCACGCCTTCCTCGATGCCCTGAGCTTTTTCGGCCTCGGTTACTCCTGGGGAGGATACGAAAGCCTTGCTCTGGTCGTAAATCTTTCCGACCGCACCATCCGCGAGCAGCCCACCGAGGGTGCAGTCATCAGGCTTCAGATCGGTCTCGAAGACGTGCCTGATCTCAAGAAAGATCTTGAAGCGGGGTTTGCCGCGGCGGCCGCGGTCTGATCGCTCAACCTCGACGCTACTCGGCGTCGAAACCGTAGAGCCAATCCAGATCTGCCGCGAGCGATTGCGGCGGACGCATTGAGAGAACAAAGTTGCGACCGAGCTTCAGCGGGCCGCGCGCATGATAGGCAAAGCGGTTGAATTCCCCGCGTGCTCGCACCTTGGCGACGCGACCGGCCCGTTCGGTCTCGTAGGCTGATAGCGCCTGTGTGAGCGAGGGCAGGGCGGCCACGCGGTTTGCCAGGATGAACGCGTCTTCGATCGCCATCGCCGCGCCTTGGGCCGCAAAGGGCAGCATCGCATGGGCGGCGTCGCCGATCAGAACAAGATCGCGGCCATTGTGCCAACGGCCCGGTGTCACCTGATAGAGCGGCCAGAAGGTCGGCTTGTCGGATGCGGCCAGTGTTTCGGCTATGCTCGGATGCCACCCCTTGAAATGACGCAGCAGCAGGTCTTTCTGGGCGGCGCTCGCTTCCGTATTCCAGCAATTGCCAGTGTTGCCGCCGGACGCGATGGCGACGATGTTGAAACTATCCTTCTCCTTGAGCGGATAGGCCACAATGTGTGCCGAAGGTCCGAGAAATGCACTGACGGCATTCGGCTTCAGCCAGGAAGGTGCCGCGCTCTTTGAAACCATGAAGCGCCAGGCGACACTGTTGGAAAAAACGGCTTCCGGACTTTTGGGAATTGCGGAGCGAATGCCAGACCAGACGCCATCTGCGGCGACGATCAGGTCATGGTGGCGTCCGGAGATCTCCGCCAGTTCGTCTCGAACGGCGCTCCCAATCTTCGAGCCCAGCCGAAGCGTGCAGAGCGGGTTGGCGTTCACGGCGTGGAGAAGCGCGTCTTGCAGCGTCGCCCTATGGAGGACGCCATAGGGCGATCCCCACCGCTCGCGGGCGAACCGGCCGGATGGCACATAGGCTCGCCGCTGCAGCGAACGGCCCGAAACGAGCTGCACTTCGTCAGGTTCTGTCCACAACCGTTCCAGATCGCCGAGTACGCCAAGCTTGCTCAGCACGCGCGAAGCGTTCGGCGACAGCTGGAGTCCAGCGCCGACTTCCTGAAGGGAAGGCGCCTGCTCGAAGATGTCGCAGGTGATGCCATGGCGCGCAAACGCGAGCGCAGCGGTGAGACCCGCCATGCCCGCACCCACGATCGCTACTGTCTCGACAGCCATTTCTGGCTGCCGATCAGGCGGCCTTGACGTTGAAGACGCAGCCCGGAGGGTCGGTCTGTTCGGCCTTCAGGGTCGGGTTGTATTTGTACAGAGTGGAACAGTAGGAGCAGACCTTTTCGACTTCGTCGCCCATGTCGATAAAGATGTGCGGATGATCGTAAGGAACGGATGCACCAGTGCACATGAATTCCTTCACGCCGATCTGGATCGACGGGAAACCGCCGTCGTTCTGGAAATGGGGAATGCTGTGGCCGGCCATGGTCGTCTCCAATGCGTACAATAGGGCACGTCTGATTTGGCGCGGACATTACCGCCGCCGCATTCAAAAGTGTAGTGCAAAAACCGCGATGCGAGGTGTCTTTCAGGGTTCAATCGCAAGCACCGATATCTTATGGTCCGCCGCCAAAACAGGATATCCCAGATGAACCTCAATGCCCCGGCCTTTTCCACCTTCAGCCATGACGGCCTGAGCCTCTCCTATCTGGATGAGGGGGATCCGGCAGGCGATCCTGTCCTGCTCATCCACGGTTTCGCTTCCAGCGCGACCGTGAACTGGGTGCATCCGGGATGGGTAAAGACGCTCGGCGATGCCGGTTACAGGGTGATCGCCATGGATAACCGCGGCCATGGCGGCAGTGACAAGCCGACCGATCCGGACGCCTATCGCCCTTGGGTGATGGCAGCGGATTCGGTTGCTCTGCTCGATCACCTGCGCATCCCGGCAGCGCATCTGTTCGGCTATTCGATGGGCGCGCGTATCTCGGTGTTTGCAGCGCTCAACGATCCGGACAGGGTCCGGTCGCTGGTGCTCGGCGGTCTCGGTATCGGCATGACGGACGGGGTCGGGGACTGGGATCCGATCGCGGATGCGCTCTTGGCGCCCTCGCTTGAGAGCGTCAGCCATGATCGCGGCCGTATGTTCCGCGCTTTTGCCGACCAGACGAAAAGCGACAAGCAGGCACTCGCCGCCTGTATCCGCGGTTCGCGTGATTTGGTCGAACGCAGCGATATGGGCAAGATCGACGTTCCCACGCTGATCGGCGTCGGGACGAAGGACGATATCGCGGGTTCACCGCAGGACCTGGCCGATCTGATGCCGAATGCGACAGCGCTCGATATTCCCGGTCGTGACCACATGCTTGCGGTCGGCGACAGGGTTTTCAAGAAAGCGGTACTGGAGTTCTACGCAGCGCAGGCCTGAGCCTCGCACGACCGTAGACTGGCAAGACTTCAGCTTCCCTTGATTTAACGATCAACGAAATGCGATTTCGCCGGCGTTGGTGTTGTCGTAAATCTAATCTATATATCGTGGCTTACGCCAAAGAGGAGACGGCCATGGCCGCGAGAACCGAAGTTCGCCAGACCGAGGACATTCGCCAGACCGATAGTGTCGCTAGCGTCGACCCCATATGGGACACGCTGCGGCAGGAAGCACGCGTCGCAATCGAGCAGGACCCGTTGCTGGCCGCCTTCCTCTATTCAACCGTCCTGAACCACCGTTCGCTGGAAGAATGCGTCGTTCATCGGATCTGCGAACGGCTCGATCATCCCGATCTGCAGGCCGTCCTGCTGCGGCAGACATTCATGGAAATGCTGGACGAATGGCCAGATTGGGGTGCTATTCTGCGCGTCGATATCCAGGCCGTCTACGACCGCGACCCTGCCTGCCTGCGTTTCGTTGAGCCAGTCCTCTACTTCAAAGGATTTCACGCCATCCAGACGCATCGCTTGGCGCACTGGCTGTTTTACCGCGGCCGTCGCGACTTCGCGCTCTATCTGCAAAGCCGCGCCTCAAGTGTCTTCCAGACAGACATCAATCCGGCGGCTCAGATCGGCAAGGGGATCTTCCTCGACCACGCGACCGGCCTTGTCGTCGGCGAAACCGCGATCATCGGGGACAATGTCTCCATCCTGCATGGGGTCACTCTCGGTGGGACCGGTAAGGAGGGCGCAGATCGTCATCCGAAGATCGGCAACGGCGTGCTGATCGGCGCCGGCGCAAAGATCCTCGGCAATATCGAGGTTGGTGCCTGCTCGCGTGTGGCGGCGGGCTCCGTCGTCCTCAAAGCTGTTCCGGAAAAATCCACCGTCGCCGGTGTTCCGGCAAAGGTCGTCGGGACCGCGGGTTGCTCCGAGCCGGCACGCCTGATGGACCAGCTTCTGCGCGCCGAGGACTAGTCCGCGCCCGGACCTACTTGTTCCAGGAAAACTCGGGGCAGGGTCGTGCGGTGGAGAGAACGGCGGCTTTACTTTCGCCTTTCTCCCGTGCCAAAAGCGCATCGATTTGATCGCAAAATCTGACGGAGAAGATCGTGAACCCCGACGAAATCAAGAAGATCGACGACTATTTCAAGCGCCTTCTGAACCCCCAGATCGTCGTCAAGGCGCGTCCCCGCAAGAACGATTCTGCCGAAGTCTATCTTGGTGATGAATTTCTCGGCGTCGTCTATCTGGATGACGAAGATGGCGAGCGTTCCTACAATTTCTCCATGGCGATCCTCGACGTCGATCTTTGATCGCAGGATCCGACTGGTTTTCAAGAAACGTTGTCGAGAGGCCCTTCGTGGGCCTCTTTTGTTTTGGACGTAAGCCTCAAGCATGCAAGCTTCATTAGCATCTACTCTTCGACGGAATTTTGAGCGACAGGCGATCGCCGTTCGCGCGTCGGATCCGTACGCATGAAGCTGCAGCGTCTGAGGCTATGGCCATGATGCCGCCCGCCTTTTGGGTCAGTATGGCGGCAGAATTTGAGTTGCCGAATGTGGTACTTTTGGCTCGTCGCGAGCCCCTCTCGGCGGAATAGTGATTGCACAGCGGGAAAGGGGGCTTAAAATCCTTTCCCAAAGAACTACCTTTAGCAAGACTGAAGTCCTGTCGACCGGTTGTTCGCTATACCGCCGCTGGATGACTAGGGAATGAAAGACGATGATCGCACTGCCGATCTTGATGGAAAATGAAAAGAACGGCGACGGAGACAACGCGGGCCGCGGAACCTCCGTCATCACGCGAACGAAACCGAAAACCAAACGGCCTAACCTGTACCGCGTTCTCCTTCTGAATGACGACTACACGCCAATGGAGTTCGTCATCCATATTCTGGAGCGTTTTTTCCAGAAGGACCGCGATGCGGCAACGATTATCATGCTCCACGTCCATAACCATGGCGTCGGAGAATGCGGAATTTTCACCTATGAAGTAGCGGAAACCAAGGTGTCCCAGGTCATGGACTTCGCCCGGCAACACCAGCATCCGCTGCAATGTGTCATGGAAAAGAAGTGAGGAACCCGACGTGCCAACATTTTCGCCTAGTCTTGAAAAGGCTCTGCACCAGGCACTGACCTTCGCGAACGAGCGGCATCACGAATATGCCACACTCGAACATCTGCTTCTGGCGTTGATCGACGACGCCGATGCGGCGGCGGTCATGGGAGCATGCAGCGTCAACCTGGATACGCTCCGCAAAACCGTGTCTGAATATGTCGACAATGAACTCGCAAACCTGGTGACAGGCTATGACGAGGACTCCAAACCGACATCCGGCTTTCAACGCGTCATCCAGCGCGCTGTGATCCACGTCCAATCCTCCGGTCGTGAAGAAGTGACCGGAGCAAACGTGCTCGTCGCAATCTTCGCAGAACGTGAGAGCCACGCAGCCTTCTTCCTGCAGGAGCAGGAAATGACCCGCTACGACGCGGTCAACTATATCTCTCACGGCATCGGCAAGCGTCCGGGTTCCTCCCAGGCCCGGACCCCGCGTGGTGCTGATGAGCCCGATTCAGACGCCAAGCCTGTTTCGCGCAACGAGGAGGAAGGTCCCGGCAAGAAGCAGCAGGATGCCCTCAAGGCATACTGTGTCAATCTGAACGAAAAGGCCAAGAATGGCCGTATCGATCCGTTGATCGGTCGTCATTCCGAGGTCAACCGCACGATCCAGGTCCTGTGCCGCCGCTCCAAGAACAACCCGCTTTACGTGGGCGATCCGGGCGTTGGCAAAACTGCGATCGCCGAGGGACTGGCAAAGCGCATCGTCGAGGGCAAGGTGCCCGAAGCGCTGGCCGATGCGACGATCTTCTCGCTCGATATGGGCACCCTGCTTGCAGGCACCCGCTATCGCGGCGACTTCGAGGAACGTCTGAAGCAGGTCGTCAAGGAACTGGAAGATTTTCCAGGTGCTGTCCTGTTCATCGACGAAATCCACACCGTCATCGGTGCGGGTGCAACGTCGGGCGGTGCCATGGATGCGTCCAACCTGCTGAAGCCGGCTCTGTCCTCTGGCCAGATCCGCTGCATCGGTTCGACGACCTATAAGGAATACCGCCAGTTCTTCGAAAAGGACCGGGCTCTGGTTCGACGCTTCCAGAAAATCGACGTCAATGAGCCGTCGATCGATGATGCGATCGAAATCATGAAGGGCTTGAAGCCGTATTTCGAAGAGTATCACAAGCTGCGCTACACCAACGACGCGATCAAGTCGGCGGTGGAACTGTCAGCACGGTATATCTCCGACCGCAAGCTGCCGGACAAGGCGATCGACGTGATCGACGAGACCGGTGCAGCCCAGATGCTGCTGCCCGCTTCCAAGCGTCGCAAGCTGATCACGGAAAAGGAAATCGAGGCGACAATCGCCACGATGGCCCGCATCCCGGCGAAAACGGTTTCCAAGGATGACGAGATGGTTCTCGCCAACCTCGAGAAGGAACTGCGTTCCGTCGTGTACGGCCAGGACGTCGCGATCGACGCGCTGTCGACGGCGATCAAGCTGGCACGTGCAGGTCTGCGCGAGCCGAACAAGCCGATCGGCTCCTATGTCTTCTCCGGTCCAACCGGCGTCGGCAAGACCGAAGTCGCGAAGCAGCTTGCCGCCTCGCTCGGCGTCGAGATGCTGCGTTTCGACATGTCGGAATATATGGAACGCCACACGGTCTCGCGACTGCTTGGCGCACCTCCCGGCTATGTCGGCTTCGACCAAGGCGGCCTCCTGACCGATGGCGTTGATCAGCACCCGCACAGCGTGGTTCTGCTCGACGAAATCGAGAAGGCGCATCCGGATATCTACAACATCCTGTTGCAGGTGATGGACCATGGATCGCTGACCGATCACAACGGCAAGAAAATCGACTTCCGCAACGTCATCTTGATCATGACGACGAATGCGGGTGCATCCGAGATGGCCAAGTCTGCGATCGGCTTTGGATCATCAAGACGCACCGGCGAAGATGAGGAGGCGATCAATCGCCTGTTCACACCGGAATTCCGCAACCGTCTCGATGCGATCATTCCGTTCGCACCGCTGCCGACCACGGTTATCCACCAGGTCGTCCAGAAGTTCGTGATGCAGCTGGAAAGCCAGCTGTCGGAGCGTAACGTGACGTTCGATCTGCATGAGGACGCGATCGCCTGGCTGGCGGAAAAGGGTTATGACGAGAAGATGGGCGCAAGACCTCTGTCTCGCGTGATCCAGGAATACATCAAGAAGCCGCTCGCCAACGAGATCCTTTTTGGCAAGCTTCGCAAGGGTGGCATCGTTCGCGTCACGGCCGGCAAGAAGGAAGATGGCACCGACGGTCTTCTTCTGGAGTCCATTTCGGAAACGGCCCGGGTAAAGCCGAAGCCTGAAGCGGAAGTGGAAGAGGCTGCCGACGAGATCAAGGCCAAGACGACAAAGTCAAAGCCTTCGAAGAAGTCTGCGCCGAAGGCCAAGGACAAGGACGGCGGTTCCGCGAAGGCAAATGTCGTCGACGATGGCGACGTGATTGCCGAGGAAGCCCCGGCAAAGTCCGCGCCCCGCAAGGGTAGCACCGTGCCACGCGTCCCAAAGAGCAAGTAGCGCTCTTTTCCATCCGAGAAATCGATGCCGGGCTTGTCCCGGCATCGTCGTTTTTGTAGGTCCCGTAACGTAAATCATTTACGGGCATGCCAATGACCACCGAAAGCTCCGAGCGCAGCGGCCTTGCGTGGTTTCTTAAGGGCATGCGCGGCATCTTCTCCTTGCCGGCTCTGATCCTGATGACGTCCTATGTCGGTTTCAGCGCCTTTGCGGTCGAAGCCGGCCTGACACGAGGTCAGGCTGTCGCGATGACGCTCGGTATCTGGGCCCTGCCGGCACAGATGATCCTGGTGGGTTCGATGTTGGGCGGCGCCAACATCGCCGCGTCCTTCCTCGCCGTGACGCTGTCGTCGATCCGGATGATGCCGATGGTGGCGTCGATCATGCCGGAGATGCGCACGAAGAAGACACCGCTGCCGGTTCTCCTGTTTCTCTCGCATTTCATCGCCATCACGTCCTGGGTCTTTGCGAGCCTCAATCTCCGCCATGTGCCGAGAGAGCGCCGGGTTGCCTTCTTTGCAGGTTTTGGCATCACGCTGACCTGCACCAATGCGCTGATCGTCGGCGTCAGCTTTGGTGTCGTGTCTCAGTTTCCGCCTGTTGTGGCGGGTGCCTTGTTCATGCTGACCCCGGTCTATTTCATATCCTCGATCTGGGCGAGTGCAGCGCAGCCGGTCGTCCGGATCGCCTTCGTGATCGGCATCGTCTTAGGACCGGCGCTGGCGCTGGTAGCGCCGCAGTTCGACGTGCTTCTGGCTGGGATCGGCGGTGGCACGGTGGCCTATCTGATCGACCGCTATCGCCGCAAGCGCGGATCTGATCGGGGTGCCGCATGATGTTCGATGGGTACTGGACCTATATCGTCATCGCTGTCGCGGGTTTTCTCGCAACCGATATCTGGCGCTGGCTCGGTGTGATCGCAGGCCACCGGCTGAAAGAGGATTCCGAGACGCTTTACTGGGTGAGGGCGGTTGCCACGGCATTGGTCATGGCGGTGACGGCAAAGCTGATTGTATTCCCGACGGGAACGCTGGCGCTCTCGCCACTCTGGCTGCGGCTTGCAGCGGCTGGTATCGGCTTTGCCGTGTTTCTCCTGACCGGCAAGCGGGTCGCGATCGGCGTGCTGACACCGATCGCCATTCTCGTCGCAGGACTGCTCCTGCTTCAACCCTGATCAGAAGCCAAGTTCGCCGATGATCTTCTCGGCATTGGCAGCGAGGACTTCCTTGTCCTCCATCTTGCCCGTATGCGGCTTCAACGGCTGATTCTCGTAGCGCGGAATGACGTGGAAATGCAGGTGAAAGACGGTTTGGCCGGCCGGCGCTTCGTTGAACTGCGTGATGGTAATTCCATCAGCATCAAACGCATCCTTGACGGCCCGCGCCAGCTTCTGCACCACCGGAATGACCTTCGAAAGCACGGCCGCATCCGCATCGAGCAAATTGCGTGAGGGCGCTTTCGGAACCACCAAAACGTGACCCGGCGTCTGCGGCATCACATCCATGAAGGCGAGCGTGTCGTCGTCCTCGTAGACGCGGTGGCAGGGAATTTCGCCTTTGAGGATCTTGGCGAAGATGTTGTTCGGATCGTAGTCGTGACCGGTCATCGGTGGCGTCTCCCTGATGGTGCTGCTCAGTCTTGTTCTTGCCGTTCACCCTTGCGGAAAGGGCTATGCTCGGAGAGGTACTCGTTCATGTATTCCACATCCTCCCGCTCTCGCTTCAGGTAGTCAGCAATCGCGCTGCGAAGGCCGGGATGGGCGATGTAATGCATCGAATGGGTGGTGACGGGCAGGTAACCGCGCGCAAGCTTGTGCTCGCCCTGTGCACCCGCCTCGACCCGCTTCAGCCCATGCGCAAGCGCATAGTCGATCGCCTGATGGTAGCACACCTCGAAATGCAGGAAGGGATGGTCTTCGATACAGCCCCAGTGGCGCCCGTAAAGCGCGTCGCCGCCAATGAAGTTGATCGCACCCGCGACGTATCGCCCTTCGCGCTTCGCCATGACCAGAAGAATGTCGTCTGCCATGCGTTCGCCGATCAGCGAATAGAAGGCACGGGTAAGATACGGCCGGCCCCATTTGCGCCCGCCCGTATCCATGTAGAACGTGTAGAACTGGTCCCAGATGTCCTCGGTCAGGTCCTTGCCTGTCAGCCAGTCGATCGTGATGCCGTTCTCGAGCGCGGCTCGCCGTTCCTTCTTCAACGCCTTGCGCTTGCGAGACGCGAGCGTTTCCAGAAACGCATCGTGATCGGCATAACCGTCGTTGATGAAGTGGAACTGCTTGTCGGTTCGGTGCAGATATTCAGCCTCTTCGAAAGCGATGACTTCATCATCCGGCACAAAGGTGACATGCGCAGACGAGATGCCGAGCTGCCGTGTCACTTCCTGGAGACCTTCCGCAAGCGTGGTCTGCACCATGTCGCGATCATAGCCCGAGGCAACAAGAAGGCGCGGACCGGTTGCGGGTGTAAATGGGACCGCACACTGCAGTTTGGGGTAGTAACGGCCGCCGGCGCGCTCGAAGGCGTCGGCCCAGCCATGGTCGAACACGTATTCGCCCTGGCTGTGGCTCTTGAGATAGCCCGGCACGGCGCCGATCAGTTGACCCTTGTCATCTTCCAGCAGGAGATGCTGGCCGTGCCAGCCTGTTTTTGCCGTTGCCGAACCGGATTCCTCCAGTGCGGACAGGAAGGCATGTGACAGGAACGGATTGTAGGGAACGGAAGACGTCCCTAACGGATCGGCCTCCTTGGAGGCGCCGGAAAGCCGCGACCAGCTTTGTGGGCTGATCGCGGCAATGGATTTTTCGATGCGGATTGTCAGGTTGCCGGTCATTGGATCCAATTATGCGGCAGGGTTCTCCCGTGGGTCGAACCCTTCGAAGGTCATCTGCTTTGCATATTTATAGGTATGTTCGACGGCCTTTGCATCCCTTACCGTCCAGGTAATGATCGGAATTCCGGCATCAGCCTGCGCAGCGACGAATGAGTTGGGCAGATGCGCCCAGTGATAGGAGATGAAATCGAGGCCGAGCTGCATCGCTTCGTCGTGATTGAAGAACTCCTCCGGCTTTGAGCCTTCGGCGGTGAGGCCCAGCGGGTAGGGCGCCTCGGCCTGCTTCAGTGCACGCAGGATGTGGTAGTCGAAGCTCATCAGGGCAACCTTGCCCTCATACCCTTCCAATACGTCGAGAACGTCGTCAACGAAGCCGTCGTCCTCATCCGCTTGGCGACCCTTGATCTCGATGACAAGAGGAACGCGACGGGCGACAAGCGTGAGCATCTGCTTGAGCGTCGGTATCTTGTCCGCGGTGCCACCAATCGAAAGCATTCCGAGTTCTGCCGCGGTCCGTTCGCGAACGTCGCCCTTGATGCCGCAAAGGCGCTCCAGCTTGTTGTCGTGGAACACGACCGGGACGCTGTCTGCGGACAGCTGTATGTCGCACTCGATCGCGAAACCCGCATCAATGGCCCGGGAAAACGCTGACAGCGTATTTTCCCAAACCGTCTTGTTCATGTCGTGATAGCCGCGATGCGCGACCGGTACGTCCTTGATCCAGTCTGCAGATGTCATGCGGAGATCTCGATGATAGCCTCGATCTCGACCGCGGCGTTGAGTGGAAGTGCTGCCATGCCGACGGCGGCACGGGCGTGCTTGCCGGCCTCTCCGAGCACGTTCGCAATCAGGTTCGAAGCTCCATTGGTGACGATGTGCTGTTCCGTGAAGCCCGGTGCAGACGCAACGAAGCTCGACAGCTTGACGACGCGCTTGATCCTGGTGAGATCTCCGCCAAGAGCAGCCTTCGCCTGCGACAGAATGTTGATGGCGCAAAGTTCTGCGGCGCGCTGCGCTGCCGGGACGTCGACATCGGCACCGACCAGGCCACTGACCGCAATCTTGCCGTTTTCGGTCGGCAACTGACCGGAGATATAGAGCATGTTGCCGCTGATCACATAGGACACATAATTGGCGGCAGGCGCTGCTGCCTCAGGCAGAACGATGTCCAGTTCCTGCAGGCGCGTCTCGATCGGGTTCGACATTTCGGTCTCCGGTTTTATTGTAAATTGCCCAAAAATCCTGCATCAAGGTCATAACCTCGGCTGATGGCGTTCTTACAACATCATGCATTGAGTCCAATAGGAGAATGTGAATGCTGCGCACGAGCCTTGGGATGTTCCTTGCCGGCGTGATGAGCGTGCCAGCGGCCTCCGCTGCCCCGATGAGCGCCGATACGGCGGCCCGCCTGCTCATTCCGCATCGCGCCGTCTACGACCTGAAGCTCAAGGATGCGTCCGAGCGGTCCGGAATCGAAGGGATGGTCGGACGAATGGTCTACGAGTTTACCGGCTCGGCCTGCACGGGGTTCACGACCAACTTCCGTCTCGTCACAAAGATAGATACTGGCGAGCAAACCCGCGTCAGCGACCAACAGACCAACACGTTCGAGGATGTATCGGCGCAGCAGTTTCACTTCGAGACCAAGTCGTTTACCGACGAACAGTTGGACAAGGAGGTCGCCGGTGACGCGACGACCGGCGAAACCGGCGTCAAAGTGGACCTGACCGGTCCCGAGGGGCGCGAGGTCGACCTTCCAGCCAGCGCGTTCCCTACCAATCACATGCTTGAAGTGATCAAAAATGCGAAGGATGGCAACCGGTTTTTCGAGGCACGCGTGTTCGACGGTTCCGAGGATGGCGACAAGTCGCTTCTGACCACGACAGTCATCGGAAAGCAGCAGGACCCGCAGAAGGAAGATCTTGATGCAGCCAAAGCCGGCGAGTTCTCCAAGGCGGCTTACTGGCCTGTGACCATTGCCTATTTCAACGAGGCAGCCGCGGGCGATCCGACGCCCGTCTACAATATGTCGTTCAAGCTCTATGAGAACGGCATCACGCGCGACCTGACGATGGACTACGGCGACTTCGTGCTGAGC
Organism: Rhizobium sp. Leaf321; assembly: GCF_001423215.1. Classification (NCBI taxonomy): domain Bacteria; kingdom Pseudomonadati; phylum Pseudomonadota; class Alphaproteobacteria; order Hyphomicrobiales; family Rhizobiaceae; genus Rhizobium; species Rhizobium sp. Leaf321. The sequence continues at coordinate 168,201 of NZ_LMOF01000007.1, forward strand.
GGAAGCCTGAGTAAGCTTGAGCTTTTGCAAAAGAGCGACTGCCAGGCAGATCAACGACCCGTGACCAGGTGACGACGGGATGAATTTGCTGCCGTCCTTCTCTATATAAGCGGTAGTTGAGTATGCACGTCCACCGAGGCGTGGAGAGGAGCGGTGTCTATGAGTTCGATTGGTACCATTCTTTCTGTCGCGGTCCTGACAGGAGCCGCCGCGCTGACACTCGCGCCGACGAGGGTCTCGGCGCAGGAGTGCCGTACCGATCCCTATCCCGGGATCAACTGGTCGAGTTGCGCCAAGCGCAATCTGATGCTGAGCGGATCCGATTTCTCCAAGGGTAGTCTTGCGGAGGCGGACTTAAGCTTTACCGATCTGCGCGATTCGAATTTTGCAGGTACCAATCTCACCAAGGCGAAGCTCATCCGCACCTGGATGGCAGGCAGCAACGCCGAGGGGGCAAATTTTTCAAAGGTCGAAGCGTATCGGTCCGACTTCCAGAAAGTTCGCGCCAACGACGCGAACTTCACGAGCGCGGAGTTGGAGAGGTCCAATTTCTCGAAAGCGGAGTTGAACAACGCACGCTTCGAGAAAGCCGAACTCGGCAGGTCGAACTTCGACGGGGCCATCCTGACAGGCGCAAGTTTCGCCTTCGCAAACCTGGCACGCGCCGACCTGACGAAGGCCGAATTCAAAGGTCCACTCAACTTCCAGAGCGCCTTCTTCTTTCTGACGCGTATCGAAGGAGTGGACCTGTCGTCTTCGATCGGGCTCGATCAGCACCAGCTGAACGTCGCCTGCGGCGACCGGCGCACGAAACTGCCGGCCGGCCTGACACTGCCGGAAAGCTGGCCCTGCGGCGACCGCGAAATGGACTAGGGCTTCGGCCAGTCCCGCTCTTCCCAAAGACAGGCAGCGTGGAAAAGAGCTTGCCTTTGTGGCCGATGCCTAGTATGGGCACCGGCATTCCACACGCAAGGCATGGGATGGTCCGGGAGAAATCCGGTCCGTTCCGCCCGGTGGCAGCCTCGACGAGGTTGCTGTTCGTCTTGCGGAGGTTCAACCGGAAAAGGATAACTAGGCATGGCATTGCCCGATTTCTCTATGCGCCAGCTTCTCGAAGCAGGCACCCACTTCGGCCACCAGACACACCGCTGGAACCCGAAGATGAAGCCGTACATCTTCGGCGATCGTAACAACATCCACATCATCGATCTGGCTCAGACGGTTCCGATGCTGTCGCGCGCCCTTCAGGTCGTGTCCGACACCGTCGCTCGTGGCGGCCGCGTTCTGTTCGTTGGCACCAAGCGTCAGGCTTCCGAGCTTATCGCTGACTCCGCCAAGCGTTCGGCCCAGTACTACGTCAACTCCCGCTGGCTCGGCGGCATGATGACCAACTGGAAGACCATTTCGAACTCGATCGCCCGTCTGCGCAAGCTCGACGAGATCCTGAACTCGGAAGCTTCCGGCTACTCCAAGAAGGAGCGTCTGAACCTCGAGCGCGAACGCGAAAAGCTGGACAAGGCTCTTGGCGGTATCCGTGACATGGGCGGCGTTCCGGACCTGATGTTCATCATCGACACCAACAAGGAAAAGATCGCGATCGATGAAGCAAAGCGCCTGGGCATCCCGGTCGTCGCCATCATCGACTCGAACTGCGATCCGGACCTGATCGACTTCCCGATCCCCGGCAACGACGACGCTTCGCGCGCCATCGCTCTCTACTGCGACCTGATGGCACGCGCTGCCATCGACGGCATTGCCCGTCAGCAGGGCGCTTCGGGCCGTGACCTCGGCGCGATGATGGAGGCTCCTGAAGAGCCTGCTCTCGAAGCTGAAGGCGCAGCCGAAACGGAAGCTCAGGCTTAATTGTCTGAGTCTGGAGCGTTCTGAGACGCTCCGTCTTTTCGAATTCGACCAAGGCCAGAGATATCAATCCCTGGCCTTGGTCGTTTAAGACGATACGTCGCCGTCTACCGTCAGGTGGACGTGGAGACGGTCGCAACCGTGATGGCTTCATCACGATGTCATATTTCCGGGTACATTCGTCCCAATATTTGGTATCGCCGACGGTTTTCCGGCGACACGCAACTTGAACCGACAAGAGGCACGAAAATGGCTGAAATCACCGCTGCACTGGTGAAGGAACTGCGCGAAAAGTCCGGCGCGGGCATGATGGATTGCAAGCGCGCGCTTGCCGAAAACAACGGCGACATCGAAGCTGCGATCGACTGGCTGCGCGCCAAGGGCATCGCCAAGGCTGACAAGAAGTCCGGCCGTACCGCTGCCGAAGGCCTGATCGGCGTCGCATCCAACGGCACCTCGGCTGTCGTTGTCGAAGTGAACTCCGAAACCGACTTCGTAGCGCGCAACGATGCGTTCCAGACCATGGTTCGCGGCATTGCCGATGTTGCCCTGACCACCGACGGTACCGTCGACGGCGTCAGCGCAGCAATCTATCCGGCTACCGGCAAGACGGTCTCCGACACGATCAAGGATACGATTGCCACGATCGGCGAGAACATGAACCTGCGCCGCTCCGCGCTTCTGTCCGTCGAGGACGGCGTTGTTGCGACTTACATCCACAACGCAGCGGCTGACCGTCTCGGAAAGCTCGGCGTTCTCGTTGCCCTGAAGTCGACCGGCAACAAGGAAGCCCTGAACGCCATCGGCCGCCAGGTTGCCATGCACATCGCTGCGACCAACCCGCTCGCCATCCGTTCGGAAGAAGTCGATGCCGCTGTCGCCGAGCGCGAGCGCAACGTCTTCATCGAACAGGCCCGCGAATCCGGCAAGCCGGAAGCCATCATCGAAAAGATGGTCGACGGCCGCATGCGCAAGTTCTTCGAGGAAGTTGCTCTTCTGTCGCAGGCTTTCGTCATCAACCCTGACCTCACCGTCGGTGACGCCGTCAAGGCTGCCGAGAAGGAAGTCGGCGCGCCGATCGAAGTCACCGGCATGGCACGTCTTCTCCTCGGTGAAGGCGTCGAAAAGGAAGAAAGCGATTTCGCAGCAGAAGTTGCAGCAGTCGCCAAGGGCTGATTGCTGCCTTCACGCGCATCGCAAGGCGCTGTAGTCGTTGAAAACCTGAAGGGCACCGGTGACAAGCCGGTGCCCTTCGTGTATCCGCATCCCGTTTGATCACTCCGTCCGTTTCGCTTTCAAGGAGCCACCATGTCGCAACCGATCTACAAGCGTGTTCTGCTCAAGGCCTCCGGTGAAGCACTGATGGGAAGTCAGGGCTTCGGCATTGACGTCGAGGTTGCAGACCGGATCGCATCGGATATTGCGGATGCCTGCGCCATGGGCGTCGAAGTCGGTGTCGTCGTCGGCGGCGGCAACATTTTTCGTGGCGTGGCCGTAGCTTCCAAGGGCGGCGACCGGGTGACCGGCGACCACATGGGCATGCTCGGCACCGTCATCAACGCACTGGCGCTCGCAACCTCGCTGCGCAAGCTCGACATCGAGACGGTCGTCCTGTCGGCTGTCGCCATGCCGGAGATCTGCGAAAGCTTCTCGCAGCGTCGCACGCTGCATCATATGGCGCAGGGCCGTGTGGTGATCTTTGCCGGCGGTACCGGCAACCCGTTCTTCACCACCGATTCTGCTGCGGCGCTGCGTGCTGCCGAGATCGGCGCAGAAGCGATATTCAAGGGCACGCAGGTCGACGGCATCTATTCCGCAGACCCGAAGAAGGACCCGACCGCGACCCGTTTCGAAACGCTCACCCACAGTGAAGTGCTCGACAAGGGTCTTGCCGTCATGGACGTCGCAGCCGTTGCGCTGGCGCGTGAAAATTCCATTCCGATCGTCGTCTTCTCGATCCACGAGAAGGGCGGTTTCGCACAAATCTTGACCGGCGGCGGTCGCAAGACCATCGTATCCGACAACTGACACGCGGTTCGTTGCCAAGAACCGACCGCCAAGAACAATAGGGAGTTCCTGCTGATGAGTGGAGTAGATCTCAACGACATCAAGCGCCGTATGGACGGCGCGATCACGGCCTTCAAGAGCGACATCTCATCGCTGCGCACGGGCCGTGCTTCCGCAAACATCCTCGACCCTGTCACGGTCGAAGCCTATGGTTCGCGCGTGCCGCTCAACCAGGTTGCAAACGTGACGGTTCCCGAGCCGCGCATGCTGGGCGTCTCGATCTGGGACAAGTCAATGGTGGGTGCTGTCGATCGTGCAATCCGCGAATCGAATCTCGGCCTCAACCCGATCGTCGATGGCCAGAACCTGCGTATTCCTCTGCCGGAGCTCAACGAAGAGCGCCGCAAGTCGCTGGTGAAGCTTGCCCACGAATACGGCGAAAAAGCCAAGGTTGCGGCTCGCCATGTCCGTCGTGACGGTATGGACGGGCTCAAGAAGGCTGAGAAGGACGGTTCCATCGGCCAGGACGAAAGTCGCGCCCAGTCGGAAAAAGTGCAGAAGATGACGGATGACACGATTTCCGAAGTCGACCGCTTGCTTGCCGACAAGGAAAAGGAAATCATGCAGGTATAACCTGCTCCGCGACGCCGCAACGTTGCGGCTGCGAAAGGAACGGCATCGATTATGGCGACCCCCGAACTTGCGATCATCCCTCGGCATGTCGCCATCATCATGGATGGCAACGGACGGTGGGCCAACAAGCGTGGGCTTCCCCGTACCGTTGGCCACAGCAAAGGGATGGAAGCCGTTCGCGAAACGGTGAAGGCGGCAGGCGAGGCGGGTGTGGAGTATCTCACCCTGTTCGCCTTTTCGTCGGAGAACTGGAGCCGTCCGGAAGCCGAGGTGAACGACCTGATGGGGCTTCTACGCCGCTTCATCCGCCGCGACCTCGCCGAACTGCATCATTCCAATGTTCGCATCCGCATCATTGGCGACCGCGTCAAGCTGCGCGGCGATCTTCTGCCTCTGCTTCTGGAGGCCGAGGAGACGACGCGCAACAACACGGCGCTGACTCTTGTGATCGCGTTCAATTATGGCTCGCGTGACGAGATCGTCCGTGCGACGGTGAGCCTCGCAAAGGACGTGCGCGCAGGCCTTCTTGATCCAGAGGCGATCGATGCGGCGATGATTTGCGGGCGTCTGGACACCGCCGATATTCCAGACCCGGACCTGATCATCCGCACCAGCGGCGAGGAGAGGCTTTCGAACTTCCTGCTTTGGCAGGCAGCCTATTCGGAGTTCCTGTTCATTCCCGAATACTGGCCGGATTTCGACAAGCAGCTCTTCTTCCAGGCCCTCAAGGTCTACGCCTCTCGCGACCGCCGGTTCGGCGCCGTGTCGGCCACTCCCACCGCGGTCGTCGGCTGATGTCGGGAGAATTGAAGAAGCGTCTTCTGTCGGCAATCGTGCTTGCCATCGTGGTCCTGGCTGCGACCTGGGCAGGTGGACTCCCGTTCCGGGCCGTCGCAGCCGTGATCGGCGTACTCGTCTATTACGAATGGTCCACGATCACTCGATTGAAGGACGTGGATTTCCAGGGAAACGCCTTCGGTTGGCTGATCGTCGTCCTTGTCGCGTTGAATGTTCTTGGCGGTGACGACCAGATGTCGATGCCGCTCCTTGGCGGTGGCGTGATAACAGCCATGCTGTTTGTCGTTCTGCGCAAGCGTAGCTGGTGGCTGCCATCAGGCATCCTCTACGCAGGCTTGAGTACGATCGCCATTGCCGCGATCCGGGGTGAAAACCAGATCGGCCTGATGGCGATGCTGTTTCTGTTCGCCGTCGTCTGGTCCACGGACATTCTCGCTTATTTCATCGGCCGCAAACTGAAGGGGCCGAAACTCGCGCCCCGGATCTCGCCCGGCAAGACATGGTCCGGAGCGATCGGCGGTACTGTTTCCGCCGTCATCGCCGGATCTGCGCTGAGTGGCGTGGTGTTTTCGGACTTCTCGCTGTGGACGGCGTTCATGGCGCTCATTCTGTCTGTCGCGAGCCAGATCGGCGATCTCTTCGAATCCTTCATCAAGCGCCGATTCGGCGTGAAGGATTCCAGTCATCTCATCCCCGGCCACGGTGGTGTGATGGATCGCGTCGACGGTCTCGTTTTTGCCTGTTTCGCGGCGTTTCTTCTCACACTTGCGCACGCCGCCTGGACAAGCCATGTTGACGCAAGCGTCGCGGCCTATCTTTTCGGCCTCTGATAAATGTCGGTCCTTGCGACCGCTGGAAACCGGAAACTGAAATGGCCATCCTGACCTTCGTTACGGGTTACATCATCCCCTTCATCCTCGTCCTGTCGCTGCTCGTCTTCGTGCACGAAATGGGCCACTACCTTGTCGGCCGCTGGAGCGGCATCCGCTCAACTGCGTTTTCCGTCGGCTTCGGACCGGAACTGATCGGGTTTACGGACAAACGCGGCACGCGCTGGAAGATCTCTGCGATTCCGCTTGGTGGGTATGTGAAATTCTTCGGCGACGACGATGTCGCGAGCATGCCCGATGCCAAAAGCGTCTCGCATATGACCGAGGCGGACAAGGCTCACACGCTGGCCGGGGCCAAGCTGTGGAAACGCGCGGCGACCGTGGCTGCCGGACCGATTGCCAATTTCATTCTGGCGATCGCGATCTTCGCCGTCCTGTTCAGCGTTTACGGAAAGGTCATCGCCGATCCTGTCGTCGCCGAAGTGAGGCCTGACAGCGCGGCGGCAGAAGCCGGTGTGCAGACGGGGGACCGTCTGGTCGCGCTCGATGGCAGTCGCATCAAGACGTTCGACGACGTCCGCCGCTATGTCAGCGTGCGTCCGGAAACCCCGATCACCGTCACCGTTGAACGCAACGGGCAGGACATCGACCTGCCTATGGTGCCAAAGCGCAGTGAGATCACCGACCAGTTCGGCAACAAGGTCGAGCTTGGCCTGATCGGCATCGTCACCAACGAACAGCTGGGTAATTTCAGGACCGAAACCTTCTCGCCCCTCGAGGCAGTGGCGGAAGGGGTCAAGGAAACCGGAAATATCGTCACCGGCACATTCCGCTACATCGGCAACCTCGTGACGGGTCGCATGAAGGCTGATCAGCTGGGCGGTCCTGTCAGGGTCGCGCAGGCATCTGGCCAGATGGCGAGCCTCGGCTTTGCCGCCGTTGTTCAGCTGGCAGCCGTACTGTCAGTTTCCATTGGATTGTTGAACCTGATGCCGGTTCCTGTTCTGGACGGAGGGCATCTGGTATTTTATGCAATCGAGGCCATCAGAGGCAAGCCGCTGGGGTCTGGTGCTCAGGAGATCGCATTCCGGATCGGACTGGCCATGGTGCTCAGCCTGATGGTGTTTGCGACATTCAACGACATCAGTAATCTCATCGGTTAACCCCGTGAGATCGTTGAAATAACCCTTCATTTACCATGTTTGCATGTGGTGCGTGGCGATATGGCCACGCATGCAAAGGAAGTAAATAGAAATTAACGCGATATCTTGCTTGTAGGGCAAAAGCAGGTAAAACGACACACGTGGCCGGAGTCGGGTTCACCCGCCAAGGGACAACGGGAAAAGGTAAGAAGTGAAAATGAAGGCTGGTTCAAAGTTCTTGAACGCAGTGTCGGCGGTTGCGCTGTCTGCTAGTGTTGTTGCGTCGGGCGCCGGTGTGCTGGTGCTTGCCTCTGCTCCCGCTGCCGAGGCAGCTACCATTCGTAGCGTACAGGTCCGCGGCGCTCAGCGCGCCGGCGAAGAAGCTGTCCGTTCGAACCTTACAATCCGTCCCGGCGTTGCATTCGCCGCGAGCGACATCGACGAGTCTGTGAAGCGTCTCTATGCGACCGGATTTTTCTCCGATGTCCGCATCAGCGTTTCCGGTAGCGCGCTTGTCGTTACCGTCAGCGAAAACAAGCTGATCAACCAGGTCGTCTTCAACGGCAACCGCAAGATCAAGGACGACAAGCTCGCTGGCGCCGTTCAGACGCAGCCACTTGGCCCTTACAACCAGTCCATGATCAACGCCGACATCGAGCGCATCCGCGAATCGTATCGCGCGATTGGTCGTAGCGACGTTGAAGTCACGACGCAGACCGCCGATGTCGGCCAGGGCCGCGTCAACCTTGCCTTCGTCATCAACGAAGGTGACCGCACCAAGATTGCCAACATCACCTTTGTTGGAAACCAGGCCTATGGCGACGGTCGTCTGAAGTCGACGATCATCACCAAAGAATCCGGTCCTCTGTCTTTCCTGACCCGCAAGGATGTCTACAGCGAAGACAAGCTGCGCGCCGACGAAGACACGCTCCGCCAGTTCTACTACAATCACGGCTATCCGGATTTCCGGGTCGTGTCGTCGCAGGCGGTTCTTGACGAGTCGACTAACCAGTACAACATCACCTTCACGGTTGAAGAAGGTGCTCGGTACCAGTACGGCAACATTGCCGTTGAATCGACGGTAGAAGGCATCTCAGGTCAGGACCTGGAGGGTCTCGTCGAGACCAATTCCGGCAGCACCTACGATGCCCGTGAAATCCAGAAGACGATGGATGCGATTTCGAAGCGCGTCTCGTCTGCCGGCTATCCGTTTGCGCGTGTCACGCCACGCGGCGATCGCAACTTTGAAAACCACACGATCGGCGTCTCCTACATGGTCGACCAGGGCGAGCGCGCCTATGTCGAGCGTATCGAGGTTCGCGGCAACACCCGCACCCGCGACTATGTTATTCGCCGCGAGTTCGACTTCTCCGAAGGCGATGCGTTCAATCAGGGAATGATTGCCCGCGCCAAGAAGCGTCTTGAGGCGCTTGGCTACTTCACCACCGTCAACGTGACGACGCAGCAGGGCAGCTCTGCCGACCGTGTCGTCGTGATCGTGGACGTCGAAGATCAGCCAACCGGTTCGTTCGGTATCGGTGCAGGTTACGCTGCTGGCGGTGACGGCTTCCTTCTCGAAGCATCCATCGAAGAAAAGAACTTCCTCGGTCGTGGCCAGTACATCCGCGTTGCGGCAGGTGCCGGTACGGACGACGCGCGCAGCTACAGCATCTCGTTCACCGAGCCTTACTTCCTCGGTTACCGTCTTGCTGCCGGCTTCGACATCTTCAAGAGCACGACCTCTTCGAACGATTACTACGACTATAGCGAACAGGGCATCACCCTGCGTGTAACGGCGCCGATCACTGAAGAGCTGGCGACGACGTTCCGCTACACCTACAAGACGATCAAGTACGAAGAAGACGGTGCTTTTGGTGGTGACGGCCTGCCGTTTACGCTTGATGACAAGGTGTCGCAGACCTACGCGAACCTGATCGACGAAGGCAAGTATACGCAGTCGTCAGTGTCGCAGTCGCTGGTCTACAACTCGCTGGACAGCCAGACGCTTCCACGTGAAGGTCTGTTTGCATCCTTCACGCATGAATATGCCGGCCTCGGTGGCGACTCCGACTTCTACAAGGTCACAGCCCGCGCCCGTTACTTCCACCTTCTTTCGACCGAAGCCGATCTGGTTGGTTCGATTGCCGTCGGTGGTGGTCATGTGTTCAAGACCGGTGATGATCTGAACGTCTTCGATCAGTTCACGATCGGCGGTCGTCAGATCCGTGGCTTCAAGAACGACGGTATCGGTCCGCGCACGGACGACCACGGCGATGCTCTCGGTGGCACCAGCTACTTCAATGCCTCGGCTGAAATGACGATGCCGATGCCGCTCATCCCGGAAGATGTCGGTTTCCGTGCCGCTGTCTTTGCTGACGCCGGTTCGCTGTTCGGCAATGAAACCAAGACTTTCGGTGACAAGGTCAACGGCACCGACATGTCGATCCGCGCCTCGGTCGGCGTTGGTGTCATGTGGGCTTCGCCTTTCGGCAACCTGCGCGTCGATTACGCCGAGCCGGTCGTCAAGGAAGACTTCGACGAGAAGCAGCAGTTCCGCTTCAGCATGGCGAACCAGTTCTGATCGTCTCCGGCCGCGAAAGCGGCCGGAAACCTGTTCTGGAGCTCAGGGTTCATGGACCATAACGAATTTTTCCCGCCTCATGATGGCGTGAGCCTGCGCGAGCTGGCCGCCCATCTTGGGGTTGAACTGCTTGACGAGCGTGCCGGTGACGAACTGGTACGGTCTGTCTCGCCCGTCGCGCGTGCGCGCAAAGGCGATATCTGCTACATCCTCTCCAGGAAAAGCCGCGCCGATCTCGAGACCTGCGAAGCGTCGGCAATCCTTTGCGATCCGGGCCTGAAATCCATCATTCCAGATCACATTCCGGTGCTTGCGACGAAGAAGCCGCATACGGCTTTCGCAGAGGCCGGCGCGCTTCTGCATCCCATAGCGCTTCGTCCATCTCCGGTAACATCGCAGTCCGGCATTTCTCCCGCGGCCTTTGTCGATCCGACGGCGAGACTCGAGCCTGGTGTCGAGATCGAGCCCATGGCGGTGATCGGTGCGCGTGTCGAAATCGGCAGCGGCACACGGATTGCTGCCGGCGCCGTGATCGGTGCTGACGTGAAGATCGGCCGCGACTGCACGATCGCCTCTGGCGCCAGCGTGCTGTCGGCACTGATCGGCAACAACGTCATCATCCACAATGGCGCGCGCATCGGTCAGGACGGCTTCGGTTATGCGCCCGGTCCGAAAGGCATGCTCAAGATCGTGCAGGTCGGGCGCGTCATCATCCAGGATCATGTCGAGATCGGCGCCAATACGACGATCGACCGCGGCACGATGGATGACACTGTGATCGGCGAGGGCACCAAGATCGACAATCAGGTTCAGATCGGCCATAACGTCCGCATCGGTCGCCATTGCGGTATCGTGTCGGGCGTCGGCATTGCCGGATCGACCCGTATCGGCAATGGCGTGATGATCGGTGGTGCGAGCGGCGTTAACGGTCACATCTCGATCGGTGATGGCGTGCAGATCGCAGCAATGAGCGGCGTGGTCGCCGATATCCCGGCCGGGCAGACCTATGGCGGAATTCCGGCGCGGCCGATAAAAGACTTTTTGAGAGACATGGCGGAGATCATGTCGCGTTCCGATGACCGGGCGAAACGCCGAGGAGATAAGAAAAATGACGGATGAGACCAAGCCGGAGCTCGGCGCGGCCGACATTCAGGAAATCATGCGCCTTCTGCCGCATCGCTACCCGTTTCTCCTGGTCGACAAGATCATCGAGATCGATGGCGACAGCTCGGCTGTTGGCATCAAGAACGTGACGGCAAACGAGCCGCATTTCACCGGTCATTTTCCCGAGCAGCCGATTATGCCGGGCGTTCTTCTCGTCGAGGGTATGGCACAGACTGCCGGCGCGATCTGTGCGCGCAAGCAGGGTGGGGCCGGCAATCTCGTCTACTTCATGACGATCGACAACGCGCGTTTCCGCAAGCCGGTCGTGCCGGGTGACCGCGTGGAATTTCATGTCGTCAAGCAGAAGCAGCGCGGCAATATCTGGAAGTTTCATTGTGACGCCAAGGTCGATGGTCAGCTGGTTGCGGAAGCCGATATCGGCGCCATGATGCGCAAGGAAAGCGAATGAGCATGATCTCGGCCAGCGCGCGCATCCACCCTTCGGCCGTGGTCGAGGATGGCGCCGTGATTGGCGAGAACGTCGTCGTTGGACCGTTCTCCCATGTCGGCCCGCGCGTGGTGCTGAAGGACAATGTCGAGCTCATCTCGCATGCGGTAGTCGGTGGCAAAACCGAGATCGGCAAGGGATGTCGGATCTTCCCGATGGCGGTCATCGGTGGTGTGTCGCAGAGCCTTCACGAAGCTGGTGAGGATTCGAGCCTGACCATTGGCGACAACTGCACGATGCGCGAAGGCGTGACGATGAACACCGGTACGACGGGCGGTGGTGGCAAGACGGTCGTTGGTGACAATTGCCTCTTCCTTGCAAATTCGCACGTCGCGCATGATTGCCAGCTCGGCAGCCATATCATCATGTCCAACAACGTGATGCTGGCTGGTCACGTGCAGGTCGCCGATCGTGCGATCCTGGGCGGTGGCTGCGCCGTTCACCAGTTTACCCGCATCGGTCGGCAAGCCTTCATCGGTGGACTTTCCGCCGTCAACTACGACGTCATTCCGTTCGGCATGCTGAACGGCAATCCCGGTCTTCTGGGTGGCCTGAACGTCGTCGGCATGACCCGCGCCGGCATTGATCGCGCAACGATCCATATCGTTCGTCGCGCATTCAAGAAGATCTTCGAAGGCGAGGCAAATGTTCGCGCCAATGCCGCAGCGATCCGCGACGAGTTTGCCGATTGCCCGGAGGCCATGGAAATCATCGATTTCATCACAGCCGATAGTGACCGCGCGATCTCATCGCCTTTCCGCAGGAAGGGCTGATGGTCGCGGCCGGCGCCCCTGGCCAAGCGCGAGAGGGCCGGCTGGCGATTATCGCCGGTAAAGGCTTTTTGCCAGCCTACCTGGCGGATGCCGCACGTGTTGCAGGCGAAGATCCGTTCATCATCCAGCTGAAGGATGAGGCGGATCATCGCTTTGACGGGTTCGACCATGTGTCGCTCGGCGTCGGCGATCTTTCAGGGATCGAGAAGAGTTTTCGAGAAAGAGGCATCCGTCGCGTCGTGATGTCGGGCGGCGTCGCAAGGCGCCCTGAATGGCGCGACATTCATCCAACCTTCAAGACCCTGATCAAATTGCCCTCCGTCGTGCGCACACTGCTATCAGCCGGCGATGACGCAGTGCTGCAGATGGTGATCAAGTTGATCGAGGCCATGGGTTGCGAAGTTCTGGGTGCCCACGACATCGCGCCGGGCCTGCTGGCGAAGGTCGGTCCGCTTGGCCAAGTGTCTCCAAGCGGTGACGATCTGCGCGATATCGAACGCGGTGTCGAGGCTGCGAGTGCGCTCGGCAATCTCGATATTGGCCAGGGCGCTGTCAGCGTCGGCGGCCGCGTTGTGGCACTCGAAGGTGTCGAGGGAACTGACCGGATGATGCAGCGCGTTGCCGAACTGCGCGCCGAGGGACGTATCTCCACGCGTCGCAAGGGCGTGCTCGTCAAGCTCTGCAAGCTCCACCAGGATATGCGCGCGGACCTGCCCACCATCGGGCCATCCACCGTCGAACATGCCGTCGCGGCCGGGCTGGCGGGGATCGCCGTGGAAGCGGGCAGGGCGCTGGTGCTGGAAGAAGCAAAGCTGATCAAAGCTGCTGACGCCCACGGCATTTTCGTCTGCGGCATCGATCAGGCCCTTCCGTCGAGAGGATTGTGATGAACCAAGGTTTGAAGGTTGCGATCATCGCCGGCGAAGTGTCGGGCGATCTCTTAGGGGCAGACCTCATCGCAGCACTGAAGGCGTCCTACGCCGGTCCCGTCGAACTGATAGGGGTGGGCGGTGATGCACTGTCGGCCCAAGGCCTTCAGTCGCTGTTCGATTTCTCCGAATTGTCGATCATGGGCATCACCCAGGTGCTCGCGCGTCTTCCCAACCTGATCCGTCGCATCAACCAGACGGCGGCTGCGATCGTCGCCGCAAAGCCCGATGTGCTTGTCATCGTCGACAGCCCTGACTTTACCCACCGAGTGGCAAGAAAGGTGAGGGCGGCCCTGCCGGATCTGCCGATCGTTGATTATGTCTGCCCCAGTGTCTGGGCCTGGAAGGAATATCGTGCCAAGGCGATGCTCTCCTATGTCGACCTCGTTCTTGCCGTCCTTCCGTTCGAGCCGGAAGCGATGCGGAGGCTGGAGGGTCCGCAGACAGTGTTCGTCGGTCACCGGCTGACCAATGATGCGGATCTCCTGAGGGTCCGTGCTGCGCGCGCCGAGAGGCCGGTCAAGACCTCCGCCGACAAGAAGACGATCCTCTTGCTTCCGGGCTCCCGTTCAGCCGAAATCAAGGCACTCCTACCCGTGTTCGGCGAGGCTGCGCGCGAGTTTGCAGATCGCAATGGTGAGACCCGGTTCCTGCTTCCGACGGTACCGCGCCGGGAAGAACTGGTGGGGAAGATGGCCGCAGATCTGCCGGTTCATGTCGAGATTACCACGGATACAGCCGGAAAATGGGCTGCCTTCGCAGAGGCGGACGTGGCGCTGGCGGCTTCAGGGACGGTTATCCTGGAACTGGGGCTTGCGACGGTTCCTGTTGTCTCAGCCTACAAAACGGACTGGCTGATCAAGCTTCTGGCCGGCCGCATCAAGATCTGGACCGGCGCGCTTCCGAACCTGATCGCCGACTACCCGGTCGTTCCCGAATATGTCAACGAGGTCGTGCGACCCGGAAGCCTCAGCCGCTGGGCGGAACGTCTGTCCGCCGACACGCCGGAGCGCCGTGCGATGCTCGACGGGTTCGCACTTGCCTGGCAGAGACTGGACGTCCCTGTTCCGCCTGGAGAGGCCGCAGCAGGTGCGGTACTCGAACTGTTAGACAACAAAAAACCCGTTCATCGCTGAACGGGTTTTTCTTTTCGCAAAGCCTAATTCAGCGCCTAGCGCTTCGAAACGGGCGTGTAGTCACGCTGCGCTTCGCCGGTATAGAGCTGGCGCGGACGACCGATACGCTGCTGCGGATCTTCGATCATTTCGGCCCACTGGGCGATCCAGCCGACGGTACGCGCAAGCGCGAACAGAACGGTGAACATCGTCGTGGGGAAGCCCATCGCCTTCAAGGTGATGCCCGAATAGAAGTCGATGTTCGGGTACAGCTTCTTCTCGATGAAGTAGGGGTCCGTCAGAGCAATCTTCTCGAGTTCCATGGCGACCTGCAGAAGCGGATCGTCCTTGTGACCGAGTTCCGCCAGCACTTCATGCGTGGTCTTCTGCATGATCTTGGCGCGCGGATCGTAGTTCTTGTAGACGCGGTGACCAAAGCCCATCAGACGGAACGGATCGTTCTTGTCCTTGGCACGGGCGATGTATTCCGGAATCTTGTCGACAGTCCCGATCTCGGTCAGCATGTTGAGCGCTGCTTCGTTGGCGCCGCCATGAGCGGGGCCCCAGAGGCAGGCAATGCCGGCAGCGATACAGGCGAACGGGTTTGCACCCGAGGAACCTGCGAGGCGAACCGTGGAGGTCGACGCGTTCTGTTCGTGATCCGCGTGCAGGATGAAGATGCGATCCATGGCGCGCGACAGGACCGGGTTGACCTTGTATTCTTCGCACGGCACGGCAAAGCACATGCGCAGGAAGTTGGAGGCGTAATCCAGGTCGTTCTGCGGATACACGAAGGGCTGGCCGATATGGTACTTGTACGCCATGGCGGCGAGCGTCGGCATCTTGGCGATCATGCGCAGCGACGCAACCATCCGCTGGTGCGGATCGGTGATGTCGGTGGAATCGTGATAGAAGGCCGAGAGAGCGCCCACGCAACCGCACATGACGGCCATAGGATGCGCATCGCGGCGGAAGCCGGTGAAGAAGCGGCTCATCTGCTCGTGAACCATGGTGTGCATGGTTACGCGATGATCGAAGTCCTTCTTCTGGGCAGCCGTCGGCAGTTCTCCGTAGAGAAGCAGATAGCAGGTTTCCAGAAAGTCACCCTGTTCAGCAAGCTGCTCGATCGGGTAGCCGCGGTGCAGGAGAACACCCTTGTCGCCGTCGATATAGGTGATCTTGGATTCACAGGATGCAGTCGACGTGAAGCCGGGGTCGTAGGTGAAGGCACCGGTTTGCTTGTACAGGGCTGCGATATCGATAACATCCGGCCCAATGGTGCCCGATCGCACCGAGAGGTCGACTGTCTTATCACCAAGTACGAGATTTGCGCTTTGTTCCGTCATTCTGATCCTCCAACCTGTTGGCGGCATGGCGCCCAGAAAGCGCCATAAGAGTTAAGCGTCGCAAGTTAGCTATATGATCCTAAAGGTGATGCCAAGCGCTCCTGCGACATTTTGTGCAGCGCGAAAATAATTTAGGCAGGCCACGTTTAAAAGATGCCCAACCTCATGGTGTAAGAGGCCGTAACGTGAAGGAAAACCGCAGCTTGGCGAATGTGTTGACGAGGAGAATATAAACGCGCAGGTTGCGTTCATCAATCACCGTCTCTGCAGCGGAGCCGGCGGGATAAACCATCATGGCGAATGGCGGAGCGATTTTTGAGGCAGCCAGCAGCAAGCCGATGATGCTTGCTTCGACACCCCACGCAATCGCACTCTGGACGCCCGAATCGGCATCGCAGACAATGCCCGCGGAAGTCCGGAATGATGGTCGAAACGACCATCATTCCGAGGATGTTTTCCTGGGATATGTGGTCAGAGACCGGCCCGTTTCCAAATGGCTGAGCACGTCGTTGAGCGAGGAGGTTTCCCACGGTCATGGGTTCCTCTTCCTGCCTGTCTTGCTGGGCGCCGGCGCTGCGTTCTGGTTTGCACTTCCTTGGACGCCATCGCCATTCATTCTCGCAACCATGCTTGCGATCTCGATGGTGACCGCAGGGCTGACACGGTATCGCGCGCATCCACTGTCTCGTGCCAACCTTGTAATCTGCCTGCTTCTCTCCGGTTCTGCACTGGCGGCGCTCGAAACCTGGCGGTGTTCGACGGTCGTGCTCGATTCGCCCGTCACAACGACCATCAGCGGGATTGTCGAACGACGCGAAGCCGATGCACAGCGCCGCTGGCGCTATATCCTCAGGATCGAGCAGACATCTGAGCCCTCGCTTTCACGACCGCCACAGCGCGTCTCGGTTCTTGCCAGAAGCCAACACGAACCTGCAGACATCGGAGAGCGCGTTTCCGGCCGTGCCCGTCTGTCGCCACCCTCTGGCCCGGCGCTTCCCGGATTGAACGATTTCGCCTTCTCCTCCTACTTCGATCAAATCGGGGCCGTTGGCTTCTTTTACGGCGCGCCTAGCGTACAACCGGCGATCGATGACCAACCCGGGTTATGGTCGGACATGCAGCGAGGGCTTTTTGCGCTTCGCAGCGCAATCGGCAGTCGCATCCGCGATACGGTCAAGGGGGATGCGGGTGCTTTTGCTGCCGCAATCGTGACCGACGAGCGCCGTGCAATTTCCCGTGAGACGACCGAGGCGCTTCGTCTGTCCGGGCTGGCCCATATCGTCGCGATCTCAGGCCTGAACATGGCGCTGGCAGCCGGTATCTTCTTCGTCGGCGTCCGCTCCGTCCTGTCGCTGTTTCCAGGCTTTGCGCAGGCCTATCCGATCAAGAACTTTGCCGCGTTCGGTGCGCTTGTCATGGCGACCGCCTATTACCTGATTTCCGGGTTCGGGGTTTCCGCCGAGCGGGCCTATATCATGATGGCGGTGATGCTGGTCGCCGTGCTCGTCGATCGACCCTCCATCAGCCTTCGCAACGTCGCCCTTTCGGCAATCATCATCCTCGCCATCTCGCCGTCGGAGATTTTGGGTCCGAGTTTCCAGATGTCGTTTGCGGCAACCGCGGCACTGGTGGCGGGGTTCGCCCTCTGGACGCGATATTTCGCGAAAGGAAAGGAGGAGACAAAAGGTAGCAACCGTTGGATAACGGGTGTCGCGGCGACGTTCCATTTCATTGCCGGGATCGTGGTGACGTCGCTGATCGGCAGTACGTCGACGTCGATCTATTCGATCGAGCATTTCCACCATCTGACCACCTACGGCCTCGCGGCCAATCTCGCGGCCATGCCGATCATTTCCTTCGTGGTGATGCCGGCAGGGCTTGTTGGCATGTTGCTGATGCCGTTCGGGCTGGATGCTCCCTTTCTGTTCATCATGGGCGAGGGGCTGCGGATCGTCATTCGCATTGCCGAGATCGTCGCCGCATGGGGCGGCGATATTGCCATCGGCCGGCAGAACCCGCTTTTCCTGCCTCTGGCGACGGCAGGCTTTCTGCTTCTGACGCTGCTGCGCACGCCGCTGAGGTTGACAGGCGCGCTGTTCATGGCGGTGGCTTTGCTCTTTGCGGTCCGCTCAGGCTCGGCGCCGAGGCCTGATATCGTCATATCCGAAGACGGCGCATCGGTCGGCGTGATCCAGGATGACAAGATCACCCTCAATCGAACCCGACCGCCGGGATTTATCTACGATCAATGGCGGCGAGCGCTGGTGCTTGAGACCGGAGAACAACCGCTCGCCTTGCCGGTTCTTGCCTCTTCGGAACCAGCGCGAGGTGCCAGCCTTGCGAAAAGCGATGACAGACCACCTGGACCACATTCGCGACCGGATTTGACGCGCCGGGAAATCGAATATGTCAGGGGTTTTCTTCAAGCATTGAAGCCCGGACGATTCGCCTGTCTGCCGAAAATCCTGTGCGCGGCGCAGACTGCTCAGGACATCCGGATCGTCACTGTCGAAGACAACCGATACACCGGTCTTGCCTGCGATGTCGGTCGGATCATCGTCTCGCCCGGCGCACGCTTCGATACTTGCCGCTCCGGCGCCTTGCTTCTCAGCGGGCGGACGTTGCGCCGGACTGGCGCACTGGAAATCACCATTATTCCGAACGCGACAGCGCCAGACATCAAGATTACGGCGGCGATGCGAGACAGCGCACAGACCTCAAGCCGTCCGTGGACCGTCCACCGGTTCTATGACTGGCGAACGCGACAATTCGACTTTGGCATCCCGGAGGCTGTTGCTGCGCATCTCCGGGATGACAGCGTTCTCAATGGTAGCGGCGAATAAGGCCGACAAGCTTGCCCTGGACCTTCACCCGGTCGGGCGGGAAGATGCGGGTCTCGTAAGCCGGGTTTGCCGCTTCCAGTGCGATCGAGGCACCCTTGCGGCGGAACCGCTTCAGGGTCGCTTCTTCCTCATCGACCAGGGCAACGATGATATCGCCTGGACTTGCGGTGCTGGTATTCTTGATGATGACGGTATCGCCATCGAGGATGCCGGCATCGATCATCGAATCGCCCTTCACTTCGAGCGCGTAATGATCGCCGGAACCCAGCATCTCGATCGGAACGGCGATGTCATGGGTGTTGTTCTGGATCGCGGAGATCGGCACGCCGGCAGCGATTCGACCCATGACCGGAATGTTTGTCGAGAACGGATTGTCCGCCATGACCGGCGCCGGCTTCTGAGCGACGACCGGTTGCGTTTTGCCGAGGCTTCCCTCGATGACACTGGGAGAAAATCCCCGTCGCGGATGAAGGTTCGCCACATAGGCGTCAGGCAGCTTGATCACTTCGAGCGCGCGTGCTCTGTTCGGCAGACGGCGAATAAAGCCACGCTCCTCGAGCGCGGTGATAAGCCTATGGATGCCGGACTTCGATGCAAGGTCGAGAGCGTCCTTCATTTCGTCAAACGACGGCGGCACGCCTGATTCTTTCATCCGCTCGTGGATGAACAGAAGTAACTCCTGTTGCTTGCGTGTCAGCATGGACGGGACCCTCAGAATTGGAAACAAATGCAGAACGGACGCTATATGTTCTATCTGTGTTCCGCAAGCCCCAAATTTCTGCTGAAGAATAGTCTCATTTCAGCGTTCGATCACGTATTCAGTTCGTGCGCAGCACTTGCCGAGTTTCCCGCGATAGCCAATGTTCTGCGGAATAAGACTTTGGGGGTGTAAGTGGGTAACAAGTCAGTCGATCATTTGGTTCTGCCCGTTGCAGATCTGGCGTCAGCGCGGGGGAGGTTGACCGCTCTCGGCTTTACTGTGGCACCTGAAGGTGTTCACCCTTTCGGCACAGCCAATGCCTGCATATTCTTCGCGGATGGCTCGTATCTCGAGCCGCTGGCCATTGTGAACCGTCGGCTAGCCTCGCTTGCGGCAAAACGAGGCAACGTGTTCACTGATCGCGACATCCGCTTCCGCGGCCAGCGGAAAAGGGAAGGTCTATCGGCGGTGGTCGTCGGGACGCAGGATTCAGCGGCCGATCATATCCGTTTTGTGGACGGGCACATGTCTGCGGGCGAGATGCTTCAATTCTCCCGCCCGATGCAGTTGCCCGATGGTGGGGAGAGCGAAGTCTCATTCCGTCTGGCGTTCGCGGCAGTCCCCGAGGTCGATGACATCTTGCTGTTTTCCTGCCAGCGAATCGCCGCATTACCGGCAGATCGCGGTGGTCTTGATGAGCACGCAAACGCCGTTACAGGCCTTCGAGAGATCGTCTTTTCTGCAGATGACCCGCTGGAGTTTCTGCCGCTTTTCGAAACCGTGTTCGAGACGCAACCCGAGCAAGGGAAAGACGGTCTGCGGATCGAAGCTGCCAATGCCAGCATCCGCATTCAATCCAACGACACGTTCAGCGATGAGTTCCGGTCTTCGATGAAGCCCTTGTTATCGTCGCGCCTCGCTGCGCGCGGGATCATCTTCAAGACCACCGATCTCGCCGTGACAGAGATCACCCTTGCTGCTAATGACGTCGCATTCATCCGCAGGGATGGCCGCGTGATCGTGTCGGCAGCCCCGGGGCAAGGTGTGGTTTTCGGTTTCGAGGAATAGTGAAATGACAGTCTCCGCCAATTCTGAAGTGTCCGTGGGCGAGGGGAGTTCGAAAGTCGTTTTTTCCAACACGGCAAAGCTCTCGCTGATTGCCGGTCCCTGCCAGATGGAAAGCCGTGATCACGCCTTCATGATCGCGGGTACGCTTGTCGAACTCTGCAAGAAGCTCGGCATCGGCCTCGTCTACAAGTCCTCCTTCGACAAGGCGAACCGCACGTCGATCTCCGGCAAGCGCGGCATCGGGTTGGACAACGCGATGGCAATCTTTGCCGATCTCAAGAAGGAATACGGCTTTCCTGTTCTGACCGACATTCACACGGAAGAGCAGTGCGGCCTCGTGGCCAATACGATCGATATCCTGCAGATCCCAGCCTTCCTGTCGCGCCAGACCGATCTTCTGGTCGCGGCCGCAAAGACGGGTTGCGCCATCAATGTGAAAAAGGGACAGTTCCTGGCGCCCTGGGACATGAAGAACGTTCAGGCGAAGTTCCTCGAAAGCGGCAATCCCAATGTGATGCTGTGCGAACGCGGCGCGTCGTTCGGTTATAATACGCTTGTCTCCGACATGCGCTCGCTGCCGATCATGGCGTCTCTCGGAAGCCCTGTCATCTTCGATGCGACCCATTCCGTCCAGCAGCCAGGCGGCCAGGGCGGCTCTTCCGGCGGCCAGCGCGAGTTTGTCGAAACGCTTGCCCGTGCAGCCGTCGCAGTCGGTGTTGCCGGCGTCTTCATCGAAACCCACGAAGATCCTGACAACGCACCGTCCGACGGTCCGAACATGGTCCACCTGAAGGACATGCCGCGCCTTCTGGAAAAGCTGCTGGCCTTCGACGCCATCGCAAAAGGCTGACGGCGTCGAAAAACCGCCGAATTGACTGGATTGTAATCCGCGTGTCATCGACGATCGCACAATGTCGATGACACGCCTGTTCGCTGAGCCTGCGAATTCAGGCTCGCACATTAACCGAGGAGAGACCCTTGACCGCCATTACCGACATCATCGCTCGCGAAATTCTGGACAGCCGTGGCAATCCGACCGTCGAGGTGGATGTTTATCTGGAAGACGGCTCGATGGGCCGCGCCGCCGTTCCGTCCGGTGCCTCCACGGGTGCGCATGAAGCCGTCGAACTTCGCGATGGTGGCAAGCGCTATGGTGGCAAGGGCGTCGAAAAGGCTGTCGAAGCCGTCAACACCGAGATCTTCGACGCGATCGGCGGCTTCGATGCCGAAAGCCAGATCCACATCGACAAGACCCTGATCGCGCTCGACGGCACCCCGAACAAGTCGCGCCTGGGTGCAAACGCCATTCTCGGCGTCTCGCTTGCCGTTGCCAAGGCCGCAGCCGAATCGTCCGGCCTGCCGCTCTATCGCTATATCGGCGGCGCTTCCGCGCATCTCCTGCCGGTCCCGATGATGAACATCATCAATGGCGGCGCTCACGCCGACAACCCGATCGATTTCCAGGAATTCATGATCATGCCTGTCGGCGCCGAGACGCTGAAGGATGCCGTCCGCATGGGCGCGGAAATCTTCCACGTTCTCAAGAAGGAACTGGCAGCGCAGGGCCACAACACCAATGTCGGCGACGAAGGCGGTTTCGCGCCGGGCCTGAAGAGCGCGCCGGAAGCCCTCGACTTCATCATGAAGTCGGTCGAAAAGGCCGGCTACCGGCCGGGCGATGACGTCCACCTGGCGCTTGATTGCGCAGCCACCGAGTTCTTCAAGAACGGCAAGTACGAGCTGGAAGGCGAAGGCCGTTCGCTCGAGCCGGAAGCCATGGCCGATTACCTGGCAGAACTTGCCGGCAAGTACCCGATCATCTCGATCGAAGACGGCATGTCCGAAGACGACTGGGCCGGCTGGAAGTATCTGACCGACAAGATCGGCTCCAAGGTCCAGCTGGTCGGCGACGATCTGTTTGTGACAAATTCGGCCCGTCTGCGCGACGGTATCCGCCAAGGCACAGCCAACTCGATCCTCGTCAAGGTCAACCAGATCGGCTCGCTCACCGAAACGCTCGATGCTGTCGAAACAGCGCACAAGGCAAGCTACACGGCCGTCATGTCGCACCGTTCGGGTGAGACGGAAGACTCGACAATTGCCGATCTCGCAGTTGCCACCAACTGCGGACAGATCAAGACCGGTTCGCTGTCGCGCTCGGATCGTCTGGCCAAGTACAACCAGCTCATCCGCATCGAGGAAATGCTGGGTCCTCAGGCTGCCTACGCGGGCCGCTCGATCCTCAAGGCCTGATCATTCCGGTCGACTGAGGCAAAATATTCGAGAGCCCGCGCCACTTGCGCGGGCTTTTGCGTTTTACAATTCGTGATCACACCGTACCAAAAACCGATAGGTCAGTATTGTTGACCTGTCGGAACTTATGTAAACTGAAGCCAAGAATATTGAAATAAAAGGAAACGCCCGTGCTTGATTGGGACCATATTTTCGCGACGCGCTCCAGCCGCATGAAAGCCTCCGAGATCCGCGAATTGCTGAAGCTGCTGGAGCAGCCGGACATCATTTCGTTCGCCGGCGGCATTCCGGATCCGGCACTGTTTCCGGCCGAGGAATTCCAGAAGGCCTATGCGGATATCTTCTCAGGCGCTCAGGTGAACTCGGCGCTGCAGTATTCGGTCAGCGAAGGCTACAAGCCGCTACGCGACTGGATCGTCGCCGATGTCGCCAAGATCGGTATCGACTGTACCGCCGACAACGTCTTCATCACGTCAGGCTCCCAGCAGGCGCTCGATTACCTCGGCAAACTGTTTCTGTCGCCGAACGATACGGCGCTCGTCACGTGGCCGACCTATCTCGGTGCGCTCTCCGCGTTCAATGCCTATGAGCCGACCTACGATCAGCTCTCGGTCAACGGCAACCGCACGCCGGAAGCCTATCGCGAGACGGCGTCGAAAGCCGGTGGCTCGGTGAAGTTTGCCTATCTGTCCGCCGACTTCTCCAATCCGACCGGCGAGACGATCGATCTCGCAGGCCGCGAAAAGCTTCTGGCACTGGCAGACGAACTCGATATCGCGATTCTCGAAGATGCCGCATACCAGAACCTGCGCTTCGATGGCGAACCGGTTTCGCCGATCCTAGCGCTCGATATTGCCCGCAGCGGCGGTATCGAAAAGACCCGCACGATCTACAGCGGCAGCTTTTCCAAGACGCTGGCACCAGGCCTGCGCGTCGGCTTCGTCATCGGAGCGATGCCGGTCATCCGCAAACTGGTGTTGTTGAAACAGGCGGCCGACCTGCATTCGTCGACGATCAACCAGATCGCCGTCGAGCATGTCGCTTCGCGCGGTTTCGATGAACAGGTTGCCAAGATCAAGCGGGTCTATAGCGGCCGCCGCGATTCCATGCTGGCGGCACTTGCGAAATACATGCCGAAGGGAACGACATGGACAAAGCCCGAAGGCGGCATGTTCGTATGGCTGACGCTGCCTGAGGGCACGGATGGTGCGGAGCTTCTGGCGAAATCGCTGGCAACCGAAAAGGTCGCCTTCGTGCCCGGCAAGGCGTTCTACGCCGACGGCAGCAATGCCAACACGCTGCGCATCAGCTTCTCCTGCGCCAACGACGAGATGATCGACGAAGGCATCAAGCGGCTCGGAAGACTGATCGGCAATGCCGAAACCCGTGAGCACGAAGCGCTCCCGATCATCTGAATATCGCGTACTGAGAAAGGCGACCCAGCGATGGCTTGCCTTTCTCACGGGCTGCTGGCGACCAGTTCACCTGTCGGTGACGCTCGGCCTCGGGCGCCGCCTCTCGTGGAAACGCGGCCTTCTCCGAGGCGCCCAGCGCGCCCGACCGTAACCGCCGCTAATTAAATCACTAGCCGGTGACGTTGATCAGGGGTTGCGCCACGGGACGCCGTCGGGCAGTTTTGCGCCCGGTATATGAGGAGGAGTTTGCATTGGCGCGTCCCTATAGCATCTATGACGTTTTCACCGACGCTAAGCTTTCCGGCAACCCGCTTGCGGTCATCTTCGATGCAGATGGTCTCGACGATGGCGCGATGCAGGCCATTGCCAAGGAAATGAACCTCTCGGAGACGGTGTTCGTCCAGTCGTCGACAAACACCACCCATTCGGCAAAGCTGCGAATCTTCACACCGGGCCGGGAGCTTCCGTTCGCGGGACATCCGACGGTCGGGACGGCCATCGCCCTTGCCGAGCGCACCAACGGGCGCGACAGCGATCTCGATCTGGTCTGCGTCCTTGAAGAGGCGGTCGGTCCGGTTCGGTGCGCCGTGCGTTTGCGCCAGGGGGAGGTGGGGTTCGCCGAGTTCGATCTGCCGAAGAAGTCGCAGCGGATCGACCTAGCTTTGAACCGTCAGGGCATCGCGGACGCGCTCGGCGTCGAGCTGACGGATATCGGGTTCGAAAACCACGTCGCGTCGATCTGGAGCGCCGGTGTGCCCTTCCTGATGATCCCGCTGCACAATCTTGCAACTGTCCAGGACATGGAATTCGATGCCCCGCTCTGGGAAAAGGTCGCTCCCTTCGTCGAGGGTGCGCTCGCTTCGGCCTATGTCTATTGCCGCGGCGGCGTCCATCATCAGGCGAAATTTCATGCCCGAATGTTCTCGCCGGATATGGGCATCGCTGAAGACCCAGCCACGGGTGGGGCGGTAGCGGCATTGTCCGGCGCGATCCATCATTTTGACGGCCTGCCGGATGGCCATCACCCCCTTCTGATCGAGCAAGGCGTCGAGATGGGACGGCCGTCCTTTATCCATCTCCATATCGATGTGCAGGAAGGGGCCATTGCAAAAGCCCGGATCGGCGGACAAGCGATCCGACTTGCCGAAGGCGTTATCGAAATCTAGGCGATATTTTTTAACCCGTTGATTTTGTTACCATAAGTCCGGATATCCTCGCAAAGGCTGTTCGCTCGCGCAAAAAAGAAGCTGCTGATCCAACAAATTTCGCGGGAGGTGCTGGACAAGCCTAAACTTCCTCTTTATACGGCCCTCACACCGGCGGAAACGACGCTTCGCCAAACCGGTTACGGGTGATTAGCTCAGTTGGTAGAGCAGCTGACTCTTAATCAGCGGGTCGTAGGTTCGAGCCCTACATCACCCACCATTATTATCTCATCAAATTAATGGGTTGCGTGGATTGCTTCAGTCAGCACGCAAAACACGAATAGACCGGTAGATCACGATTAGATCACCGAGGCTAAGTTACTGATTTTACGTTCTCTTTTCGTTCACGTGTCCACGAATTTTGGTGAATCTGTCGGACGGCACGTAAGTGAAGTCACGCCGCCTTCGGTTCAAAACCGAGGGACTAGCTGTGAGATCTCGGATTGAACGACGCGGCGGGCCGTCCGGAAGCTATCCGGAACCCCGCAATCTCACTTCCTTACACTGATCCATTCCTTTGCAAGATTCGACGTCGCGGCCATAGCGAACTATGGTTCGATTCGACGGCAGAGGCAGGGTCCGATGAAACGCTCAGTGAGTGACTATTTTCTACTCAGCCTCATCGTGCTCGTCATGTGCACTACGGCGGCAGGCATAGTGATCAGCGTCTTTTTCGCCGTGACCGGAGCCTGATGTGACCGACGACGAGTACGAGAGGCTCGGCGACTGAAACATAAAGACCTCCGGAGGTCTTCTGGACGTAGACGTAGCCCCACATGCGCCGGGTTGGATTCGAACCAACGACCTCCCGATGTCGCAGGTGCTCTGACCACTCCGGCGGTGCGTAACGCAAGACTCTTCTTGACTCTTCGATCGATGAGAACAAAATAGGAACAAAATCCGTTGACGCGGACTTAATTCCTAAGGAGATCATCATGACCCAGCCCGCCCTCGACGTCAGCCCCGCCGAAACTGTCACCCAGTCGACTGTCGAACCCGATCTAGCCGTGACTGTACTCGCCGCCGCAGGCGGTGATCCGCTCGTCGCAATCCGTTCACTGATCGAGGATGCGGAGTTCTTCCGGGAACAGCTCTACGTCGCGTCGCGGCTCATGAGCGCAGGGATCAGCCGAGGCTGGCGACCGACGTATGAACGAGTATGAGGCGATGAAGCATCGGAAAGGTATCGATCTCGTCCGAGCCGATACTCAGTTGCCAGTTCCACAGCGCACCAGCCCGCCCGAGGATGCTTACCGAATCGAGGTCTGGTCGGCGCCGCCAGAAGAAGGTGGCTCCCTTATAGAGACAATCTCCAGATCATCGGATTTCAATGTGAGCGCCGCGGCCTTCGGGGAAGCCTTGCGTCGTCGTGTCGGCAGACATCTGATCCATATGAACGGTAGGAGCATCATGCGTCGTGAGATCGGCACGGAGGCCACCCCACGCCCGGAGCAGTGCCGGCTGCGCCGACCCCCGCAGCCGGTCCCCAGCCAGGTCGGACGCTAGGACAGCTCGAAGAATGGTACGTGCTGGGCGGTGTCTGTCCCGTTTGTCGGCATGCCGGATGGATCGAGCGGTGGGAAATCTCTCGTCGGCTCGGCAAGCAGGTACTTCTGACTACTGTCCAGTCAAAGTTACGATGCACCGGGTGCCAGAATCGGCAAAACAACAGACTCAAAGCAGGAAAAATGCGTAGCTGACCCGATCGTGAATTGTTAACGGTACGATCGCATGGCGGGCTCACAGCGAGTCCGGGTCCTGATATCGCTGTCTTCGACGACGATACAAGGAGAGCAGCCGATGTCGATGTACACTTCTAAGAACCCAGCAGGCAGCGCCGCTCTCGAACTGGGCCTGCTGACCGTCGGACTCGGAACCCTAATGGCAGATGCCCATGCGAACGGCATGCTGAAGGTCGATGAAGCCCGCGCTCGTCGCAAAAAGTACGACTACAACTGCGCGCTCTTCGCGGCACGCGTCCGTGCAGACGACCTCGGACGTGAAGCCATTGCCTCCGCACGCAGGGTCGCAGCACTCGAAGCCGAAGTCCGGAGTCTCCGCGTGGCTCTTCAGCAGCGTCAGGGTATCATCGACCGTCTGACTGGCAGGGCACGCGCAGCATGAGCACGCTTTCGGATGGAGCCCTTTACGATCGCTTCGGGGACATCATCCATGAGATCCCTGAGCTTGCGATGTCACTGCGTCAGTTCGAAATGCAGAAGCGCCCGCAGTTGAATACGGGCTCTTTCAAGTTCACGAGTGACTGGGTGACAGTTTCCTCAGCGAGCGAGCAGGTTCTTACTCGTTTGAAGCCCTCGAACAGCCGCTAGATAACGCTCGCGGATCATGTCCTCTTTCGTCTGCTGAACGTAAGCCTTTGGAGCTTCCTCCATGGGCTTTTCTGCGCGAAGGCGGGTTAGGTCAGGGATCGCCATTTTGGCTTCCAGTGACCGCTCGCATGCGGATTTACCGGATGCCGCCAGCAAAGCTAGGTCACTGTCCGAGAGACTGACGAGCCAGTCCTGTTCCTCGGTCGATAGCGCAGACAGGTCCACCGTCGGGCGATCCATGGCACCTGCCGCGGCGTACCGGAGCACGACCTCGGCAGGTGTCATCTCCGCAGTCATGAGCTTGGCCAAAGCCTGTTCGTCAGCTTCCGCTGATGCTGCCGAGTCGACGTCGTCCAGCTTGATGTCGGCATGCTGACCTTTCGGCGCCGACGGATGGATTCCGAAGATGCCCAGGATTGCAGTCCATATTCCTGAGAGTACGCCCCACACCGCTTCGAGCGCGTACTGCGCCCAACTCAATGGGTTCCACCAAGATTTCTTGTTCATAGCCGTCTCCTCGTTGTGAGATCACAGCCTGCGTCCGTCGGCTGAAAGCGACAAACGGAGGAAGCGCCGGCAGCTTTTGCAAGCAAATTCGTTGACCCAGTAAGTATCTGTTACGGTTTCGAAAAAGGCTGAAAAAAGGTCTTGAATACCTCTTGGTATGCGGTGACCATATTCTTGTCGGAGCCATTGGGTTGCCGATAAGGAGGATGAAAGTCATGGAGGGTATGCCCCCAAAATATCACATGCGTGTAGGCGAGATCACGTTCCACTACCGCGAAGTCTGCGCCCTGCTGACGCGGCACGATATCGATGCTGCCGCTCGCGCCAAAATCTGCGGTCTCGCTGAGCAGACACTGAAGGGTTACGGCGCGCTCGACGGCACCACGGCCCATCGTAAGATTACGGTCGAAGCGCTCGACAAGCTCAGAGAAGCAGCGATGGACGCGTACTGGGAAGCTGCCGCCGAACCGTACCGAGAAAAGGTCAGGTATGCCCGCGAGGACAACCGCCACATCGTGCCCACCTTGATCGCTCTCTGCGGCGGGATGATGCGGGAACGGCATATTCATCCGCTCCGTGTCCTCGAGAGGGCTGACACCTACGGCGGCCACGTCATCGACACGACAGGTGCGCCGGTCGCAGTGGAACTTGACGAACTCGCAGAGCTTCGTAGCCGTTGGCGCAAGGCAGCACACCGTTGCTCCTGGCAAGACACGGACGGATACATGACGCGTCAGGAATTCCTATGCGAAGTAGCGGACTGCTGTCCCTACAGCCTTTGGCGCATCGGATCAGAGTTTTACCCTTGGGCTATCCAGCCGACAAAGGCGATGGTCGAGCGACTGGAAGATGCCGTCGCGGAACTCGAAAGGGACGCGGCATGAGAGTCCTGTCCACATTCTCCGGCATCAGCGCTGCCTCCGTCGCTTGGAAACATCAGGGCTTCCAGATCGTCGGCTACTGCGAACCATCACCCTTTCAGTCGCACGTCCTTAACCAACGCTGCGGGGCGACCTCGCCGAAGTACCTGCCGGCGGCCAAGGGGTTCGAGGCGAAGAAGTATTCCGGCATCACGGGTGGCACCGTCATCAACTTTGGCGACATCGAACAGATCACTGATGACGACCTACGCGCGCTAGGCCCGGTCGACATTCTCGAAGGTGGCAGCCCGTGCCAGAGTTTTAGCATCGCGGGGTTCCGCGGTGGACTGTCCGACAGCCGCGGAAATCTGATGTTGGCATTCGCAAGGCTCGCCCTGCGCATGAAGGAAATCAACAAGCTCAAGCTCGTCGTCTGGGAAAATGGCAAAGGAGTTTTAAGCGATGAAACGAACGGATTCGGATGTCTGCTGGGAGCACTCGCCGGAGGAAGGCCTCCTGTGGAGCCGCCAGGGCGAGGATTCACGACTGCAGGTCATCTGCTGGTCGGAAGACCTGAAGAGCCGCTCGAAGAAGTCACCATTGCGTGGCGAGTGCTTGATTCACAACGCCTCGGTGTCGCTCAACGTCGTGAGCGAGTGTTCGTCGTTTGTAGCTACGACCCCGCTATCGACGCTGGAGCCGTACTGTTTGAGTCGGAAGGCGAAGGATGGAGTGCTGAGACGCGCGGCGGCACGGAAGAAGATCCTGCCGGCAGCAGTGAGGGCCGCGTTGGAGGGCTGATATGGCCTCCAGTCGTTGGAACGCTAAACGCGTCCGCTGCTGGCATGAGCCGGACGGCGGGTCAGGGTAACGAGTTGGATTTCGTCATCATCACACACGGCGGCAAGGTCGTGCGCAGACCGACACCTCTTGAATGTGAGCGCCTTCAGGGCTTTCCGGATGGCTACACGGATGTCTGGTTCGAAGGTCGGCCAGCAGAAGATCATCATCGGTATCGCGGGCTGGGCAACAGCATGACGGTCCAGGCGATGGAATATATCGGACACCGCATCAACCTCATCCAAGCAGAAGCGTACCCACTAAGAGTAGCAGCATGACCCGAGCCTTTCAGAGACAGAAGCCGACCTCGAAGACGGCGGCCAAGAAGGAAGCCAAGGTCGGTGCGTACGACGCCGTTCCAAAAACTGGACCTAACGAACCAAAAACCAGACCGGTGTACGTACGGTATGGCTGGGACAACGATAGGGACTGCCTTGTCACCAACCGACGCTATTTCTTCACACCGACTAGCAAGGAAGCGGGCTGGTATATTCTGGGGTCGATCGATGAGATGGAGGCTCGAGAGAACGCTGGTCAGCGGTCGATGTTCTGAGGCAGACGGACGACATAGAAAAGGGCGGGATCGTCTCCCGGCCTTCCTGATTCCTACTGTGCGTCGACGAGACGCTTCACCGCCGCCAGCTTCGTGCGGCAATCCTCGCCGGCAGCCGCGAGTTGGACGAGGTAACGAGCGACATCACGCTGCGTGATCCACACAGAACCTGCGACAGGCTCCGCAGAACACGACAGCAAACTCTTCGGGACTTCCACCTTGCGCTCCACGATACGCTTGACCGGGACTTCTTTAATGGTTTGGCACCCAGTCAGTGCTGAGACGATGATCAGGGGTAATAGGATACGGACGTTCATGGTCTATCTCCGAACCGGGTGCCACGTAGCGCCTCGAGGAGAGGGGCAACAGTACCGTTGTCACTGTCCGGTGCGGTCAGGATGGCGGTCACGGACTCCAGGTCGCGTGCAAGGGCTGCGTCGCGCTCGTCCTGAACGGTCTCCAGCTCAGCAGTCACGCGCAGCCGGTCAGCGTCGGCTTTCTTGACGGCGGCCACGTTGTCGTTGGCAGTCTTGATAGCAGCGTCGCGTTCAGTCGTGAGGTTGACGACAGAAACCTTGGCTTCGGAGAGTTCGTCGACGATCGATGTGTAGTGCCGGTAGCCGAGGCCGATGACCGACGCGACCGCGACGACGATACCGAACTTGATCCAGGTGAACGGGTTCATGGTGTGCCTCCCTTTTTCCGGAGGTCGAGGAGACCGGACGCGACCCAGCTTCGAAGGTCGAGATGGCCGACACCGATGTAGAGAGCGATCAGCGCGATGGCCGACGAGCCGACGACGGTCAGTACGTCTGCGGTAGTTCCCCAGAATGCCAACGCGTAGATGCCACCCAACGACCAGGCCGTGAGCCTCTTCGAATACGTCCGTGACTTCTGGTCGGAAGGTTTCACTCTGACGGTCATGCTGCTTCCATCCTGTCGATCTGATGACGCTGGGTACGACGGTGGTACAGACGGGCAGCAGATTGATCGCTTTGCAGATGCTGAGCAGCCGATTCACGCCGAACAAGGTGCCATTCCTCAAATGGCGATGTAGCCGGAGCCTGAACGTCGGGTACGGGAATCTCGATCTGGGATTGCAATCTCTGCTATGAGTGAACCCAAGGGGCCTGCAAGATTCGAGAGCGCGGCCGGATGACAGGGAGAGAAAAGTGCAGTTCGCAGACGAGGAATTTGAATCTATCATGGGCGTCATCGACAACGGCGGTTTCTACGAGATCGAGATCGACGCGTCCGAGATCCCGATGACAGCCAGAGAAGAGGCATGGGAGAACATAGCGCCCAACCTGACGACCGGGTTCGAGATGAAGCCCACGAGCATGATCGGCGAGCTGTCTGCGGCCAATGATATCCTGACGAAGATCGACACCTGGGGACAGATCGTGGTGCTGATCTACCGCCGCGGCGGTAAGATCACGTACAAGAAGCTTCCGAATGGTCGGTATGATGCGAGAGTTGAGCGACCCAAGGCGGCTCAATGACGTTCCTCCCTTTGACAGAATTTGAACGCTCGCAAATCAAGCAGATTGGGCCGATCCTCACCTCGGAAGAGCAAATCTATCTGACTGAAGATGGGACCGCGATCTTGCATACTGGCAGGCATCCGGCGGCAGGCGGGTTATTGGAACCCGTTATCATTGAGCGGCTTGTCAACGGCGAGAAACTTAAGCTGTTGCACAACCGTCCATCAGGAGCCTCCCTTAATAGCTCAGACTGGGCGGTGATGGCAGAATACTATGGGCAGCTCGAGATGATCGTTGCGGTGCCGTCCGGATCAATTCACCGGGCACAAGTTCCGTTCGACTTTCAGGTGGATGAAGTGAAGAAGCTCGTGAAAGGCTTAAATACGACGTTCAATCAATTGAGCAGTATGATCCATCCGCCAATGATCCCCTTGAGCATGCCGGATATGCTCGTCCAGGCGCACAGATTTCCGACGCTTTACATCAACGAGCACCTTTATGGCCTAGGGATAGTCGATTTCTCGCTCGAATTGAGCCTCAAGGACTACGTTGATCTCGTCAACTTAAAGCGCCTGCCTATCCGGAAGGA
The DNA here is from genome assembly GCF_001423215.1 of Rhizobium sp. Leaf321. Lineage (NCBI taxonomy): Bacteria > Pseudomonadati > Pseudomonadota > Alphaproteobacteria > Hyphomicrobiales > Rhizobiaceae > Rhizobium > Rhizobium sp. Leaf321. The sequence continues at coordinate 200,474 of NZ_LMOF01000007.1, forward strand.
ATGGCACCGTCTCCTAAGGGAGAAGTACGCCTGAGGAGCCATTCGCGTGATGGCTCGATTGGATAGCATTCAGAAAATTTTTCGATTCAACTGGGAGGGACGTGCGTGGCGGATGTCGAAGCGGACGAAGTAGAAGCGAAGCAGTCGCGTTACGAACGCTACATCGAAGAGACCAGCGAAGACATCACCAATACGGTCGAGGAGTTCGGCTGCCAGCCAATCCTGTTCGTAGGGTCAGGTCTGTCGAAACGCTATATGGGCACCCCGAATTGGGAAGAGCTGCTCGCATACCTCGCGGACAAATGCTCCGACATCGACAAGGGCCTTGGGTTCTACAAGCAGTCGCTCGGCACACCGATCAAGATCGGGGAAGAATTTGCGAAGCTTTACCAGGCTTGGGCTTGGGACAAAGGGCACAATGAGTTTCCCGAGGACATGTTCGGTGACGATATTGGACCACAAGCCTACGTTAAGTTCATGATAGCCGAACGCCTTGAAGCGCTCAGACCAGCAATCATTGACGATATGAATCCTGAGCACCTCCACGAGATCGAGGCGCTTTCGAAGATAAAGCCTCACGCTCTGATCACGACGAACTACGACGAGATGCTAGAGATGATTTTTCCGGATCACGAACGCATCATTGGCCAGCAGATTCTCAAAGGACAGCAGGTTTGCGTCGGCGAGGTCTACAAGATCCACGGCTGTGTGACCGACTACAACAGCCTAGTGTTCACAGCGACGGACTACGAGGAATTCGCCAAGAAGAAAAAATTTCTCAGCGCGAAGCTACTCACGTTCTTTAACGAGCATCCCCTGATTTTCCTCGGGTACAATGCCGGCGACCCAAACATTCGGGGCATTCTGTCCGATATTGACCAAGCGCTTCCGGATAAGGGCGGGGTGATTCCCAACGTCTACATTCTACAGTGGAACCCTGACTTGACTGCAGACAGTTGGCCTGCGAAGGACAAGGTAATTCCGACAGAGGATGATCGCAACGTCCGCGTCAAACTTATCGAGGCTTCTGATTTCAAGTGGGTGTTTGACGCGTTCGCCGCGAACCCAGCCTTGAACCACGTCAATCCAAGGGTGCTGCGGTCTCTCATTGCCAGATCTTACGATCTTGTCCGGCACGACATTCCCAAAATGACTGTCGAAGCAGACTTCCAGATGTTGAACTCCGCCGTGGAAAGCTCGGAGTCATTCGCGAAGCTGTTCGGGATAGCGAACATCAGTGACTACACGACCGCATCGGCTCAGCATCCCTTGAGCGCGACAGAGGTCGGCAAGATGCTCGGTACCGGTTCTTGGCACATCACAAATCATTTGATCGATACGATCGAAAAACAGACGGGCACCAACATCAAGAAGTCCGACAACCGATATCATCGAAGTGACAAAATCAACACGACGAAATTCCACAAGTATTCGAACGAGGCTGTCGAGCTGCTGAAGAAAGTCCGTGACGCTCAGGAGTACGTGGTTGATCTCGGGCACGAAAAGAAGAAGTGATCAAGCCGGTGGCTTGAAGGTGACGTCCGTGTTCGTCTGACACGCTGACGCGTCCACCAGATTCTGACTGCCGATGATCAGCCCTGTGTCGTCGGTCACGTCCCACCGTGCGAGAACATCGGACGTCACCGTCCGGGGACGTCCGTCGATCTCCGACCGGACTGCTTTCTGTACGTATCCTGCGAATGTCTTCTTGATGTCAGGCATGGTTTCGCTCCTAGATCTGGTCTGAAGTTGAGTTGCTGAGGCAGAACGATCGGTTCGCAGACGAGGGCCATCCGGCGACGCAACAGATCTTCCTCACGAAGCGCTTTGAAAGCAATTTTGAGCCTCGTCGGGTTTGCTCCGATAGCCGCGATGGGGTCGGGAAGATGAAGATCCTGGTTGATCGAAACCTGGTAGTCTTCTCTGCCGAGAATTTGTCGCATCTAGCAGGCAGCCCCGAGCTGGGTGTCGCCTTCGTCAAGAACAACGTTGACGACTTTTTCCAGGCACAGAACGAGTGTGGCCTGGACGACGACTTCAGGCAGAAGCTCCTGATCGTCTGCAAGATCCGATATCTCCGGCGAAGAAAAATGAAGCCCCCGCAGGGAGGGGCTATCATGTGTCAGGAAGAAAGCTTGGATGCGTATTTCACCATGTCCTGAAGCTGTAAGATGACGGCTTCCTTCAGCCTCGGCGGCAGCGACTCATAGTCGGCTAAGACCGATGTGATAAAGGCCGCCGCCAGCGCTTCGGTCTGAGCTGGCGTTCTGGTGTCTGCGGACTGGCTCATGTCAGTACTGTCCGCGCGCTTGTCGGTAGATGATCTCATCTGCGATGTCCTCGAGGCGATCCAACGCTTCTGACGACCGATAGTAGTCGGCGGTCTCTTGCCACGTGTTGCACGTATACTGCCGCGAAACGACGTCGATGTCGTCGCTCGGGCGGCCGTCGACATAGAGGTAGATTTCCGGAAACTTACCGAGACTGCCCCGGAAATAGAACGCGACCTCGCCGTATTGTTCCTCTTGATCACGTAGTCGTTCTTCGTCAGACATCCCATCGATACCCGACAACAGATCGTCGATCTCGGAACGGAGGATGGCGAGGATTTCTTTCCGCGTACGCACTGAATGAGCACGGGGATATTGGACCTCTTCTTTGTTGAGGGCGCAGTTGAACTGACGCTTCTTGATAAAGGAAATCCACGTAGGGTGCGTCAAAAGGCGGCTGACGGCCGAATACGTCGGCTCCGTCTTGAGCCAAGTCTTGACTGGCGACGTCCAGTCGGAGACATCTCTGGAGTTGCGTTTATAGAGCAGCATCAGAGCTGGGCGAAGGTCTTCGCCACGGCCGAAACCGATTGCGAGATGCATATCCGGTTCAGCCCGATCACGGATGTAGTCCGGTTTTGCGGCGAGGACACGGGCGAGCAATGCCGACTGTTCTAGCAAGCTCTCGACTGTGGGGTCGCTGGCGATGATAGTCTTTTGTTCATGCGTGGTCATGCTGTGCGTAGTCCTTTGTGTTGCGGGAGAGATAGTTGCCGATCAAGAGGGTCACTGCCCGGCGCAGTTGAGCTAGTGGCCCTTCGGAGTGCATGATGATGAGTTCGGCGAGGAACTGCCTGGCGAACGGGTCGGACATCAGACCGACGTCGTGCCTGCCGTCCGCCCACCGGATGAGGAGATACTCCCCGTTCTCGGTAAAGGTGTAAGTCGGCAACAGCGTCAGCTTGAGCTTCACACCGACACCTGCTCGGTCCGCTGCAGCTTGAGCTGACGCTGCTTGCGCTGCCGCTCCATCGATCCCCGCACTCGATCGTAGACGACCTGTGACGTCAGCGGGTATTCGACAACCCCAGTCGAGCGGCCAAATTCCACGCGCATCACGACGATCGGGCGTTCTGATTTGGCGCGCGTGTCGCCATGTTTGATGACGCAGTCATCGACATTCAAGCCGGCAGCTTTCACTGCATCGAGCATGATCTTCGACCAGACCTCCGGTCTCCACCAGCGGCTGTCGTCAACGACGCGGACGGGCAGTTTAGTGCGGACGGTACGGACGATGCCGTTGGGCGAGCGGTGGTTGGCGTAGTGGAAGAAGTCGATGGTGGCCATGCGTTGTCTCCTTTTTTGCTAAGGCGACGATTCATATGACGTCTTTCAAATCGGGCGTCGAGCCCAAAGTCGATAGAATATTTAAAATAAAGCGAAAGGCATCGGCGGCGTTCCGATGCAACGCACTCCGTCACGGTTCCGTAATTGTTGACAATATTGCGTATTGCAAGAGAAGGGCTTCCGAATCCCCGTGTTGGTACGCTGACTTACATTGTTGACAATTCATAAAACATCGGAGTTGCTCGCGTAGTGCGTATATCGGTCGAGCGTTGCTTCACGAAGAAGTTCGTGAGTGACACATGTCCGCCGTCATCCGGCGGACACGATGCTGCCAGCGTCGGAGGATTCGCCGTCGCTGGTGATGTCCTTGATCTGATCTGCAGTGAGCGACGCGGCAAGGATTGCCGCGAAGTCCAAGGAGGCAAGCGCGGGGTAGACCGGATGCTGCCGGCCGAGACGCTGAGCGCGTGCCTGGTTGAGTGCATTCTCTTCGTCGATGTCCTCAACGTCTTCGCCGAAGGCGGCTGAAACGCGCTTGCGGGAGATGAAGCCGTGCTTCACCGCCTCGATGAGTGCTTTCGGCTGAGGCTTTGTCGTGGGCAGTTATGGATACAGTGCCCTGAAGGGTCATGCGATCCTGCCACGGGCGGCAATTGCCACATCGGTAAAATCAGCAAAGCTGACGCTGTGCGTGAGCTGTCGGGCTCCATCACGATCGTTCTTAACATTCACATCGTCGATATCCTGGCCCATCATCTCGGCAGCCTCGACTATCGCTATCGTCGCATACATGCGAACGATTGAAGCTGGTAGCGGCAGGAGCTGGGGCAAGGCCGTCTCAGCATTCGGCGGCCTGATCCCTTACGTTTATTCTCTCTACGTCATGGGCTATGTCGGCGTGTGGTCGTTGATTCAGCTTTTCACCGTGAGCTTCACGTGGTCGGGCCTGATCCTTGGCCTTTTCGGTATTGGTATCGGCTACCGCATCCTGCAATCGTTCTACGCCATCACGGAACTCAGCGCCGCACAGCTCGCGTCAGAGAAGGCCTAATCCGCACTTTCTACGATCTGGAAACCATACCTCGGGCGGAGTTTGGTGCCGTCCAGATGGTAACTGAAGACGATGGGGAGCTCGAACTGATACAGGCTGAAGATGTCGTCCATCGAAAAACCCTCTGCCGTCTTCTCAGTCACAAATTCCATGACACCGGCTTCGACTGCGGCGAGCTGGCTGCGGATAGCATCGCGCAGCGCGATCTCGTCACGTGTCTTCGGCGACATGGCTGCCGTCGAGATGGGTGTCAGGACGTAGGAATAGACAGGAGCCTCTACGACTGACTCGGCGGCCGTCTGGGTGAGGGCAGGGCGCTTCGCCATCACGCAACCTCCCTGTCAGCCAGGCGGACGACGTTGTCAGCAGTGATGTCCATGATGCTGTCAATGATGATAAGTGCTCGACGCGCATCATCGAGTTCCGTGATCGGCTGTGGGGCATCGTCCTTGCGCGTCCAGTGGTTGAGGAACGCCGTCCACTCGTAGTGGTCATCGGCATGCTCATCAGCGACCATCGTGTAGAACCAGTCGAGGCCGTCGCGGAGCTGCTTGAGCTTGCGACGGTCGATCTCCACGGTCATCTCAGTGACCCGGACGGTTCCGCGGCGACTGTGCTGGACGAGCACGTTGAGCAGATCCCAGTAGATGTCGCCGTTTTCGGGAATGTCTTGAAAATTGAAGCGGAGCATCAGCTCCCACGTGCGGAGCAGGTGTCGCATGTCTGGCGCGGAGCCGACGGCAACCCATGACCGTGAGAATGGCTGTGGAATGCGGGTGACGACTATGTCGTCGATGGTCCACGATTGTGTCTGCATGTCATCCTCCTCGATCTCGTAGGAAAATCTTGCGTGCCGGCGACGACAGAAGCAAACGCCGGCAGGATTTCACGCAGATGGGCGGCGACCAAAATTCGGCATCTTGTTGACCGAAGTGTAGGGGCTGGGTGCGCGTGGCATCTCGGCATACAGCGTCAGAGCCTTGCGCAGATCGGAGCGAGCAGATTCTATGAGCTGCACAAACGTAGGATGTTCCTCGAGGTCGGCCAGTTCCGTGCGACGATCAGAATATGTGCGGCCGTGGAGCAGTTTGCGTGCGCGGTTGACCTGGCTGCGGATGTTCGCGATCGTCCGCGGTTTCTTGCCACGCGCGGCCAGGAACTCTTCGAAGCCCGCATCAAGATCAGGAATCGAATATCCGCCAGCTCGGGCGAGGATCGCCTCACCGATGACACGGGCAAGTGGCGGCGGGACGGCGTTCGCAATGACAATTGAAGCATCGGTCTTCGTCAGCCCCTCGAAACTGTGGTCTGCAGGGAACCCCTGAATGCGGGCGACCTGGCTCATCGTGAGATCGCCCGTCAGTTCCAAGGCCACAGCGTCCTTCGCGTTCGGTTGATAGTCCGCGGGCATGGGACGTGAGTACGTCGACCGAACCGTTGGAGCAGGCCTGTCTACACTCCATAGCCGTCGCTTGTCGCCCTCCGACGTGACGCGTGGGTGAACGTAGATGGCATCACCGAGCTCATCGCCGAAGGCATCCCTCAACGTCATTTCTGTCTTCGACCGGGCGGCAAGCAGTGCTGACTCTAGGAAACCATCTCGTTCGCCTAGGCGGCCGATGCAGATGAAACGCTTGCGGCGCTGGGGCACGCCGTAGTCCGATGCGCGCAGCACCATTTCGGTCAAGCCGTATCCAGCCCGAACCCAGTATCTTCGAGCAGTCTTGTAAGCCTCGCTCCGAGCGGCTCCGCCAACGTTTTCGAAGACAAACCACTCGGGTCTCGATACGCAGATGGTCATTGCGAATGTCGGGGTTAGAGCCGCATTCGCTCCCTCGATCTTCTTTCCAGACGAACTGAAGTCCTGACAGGGCGGGCCGCCAGCGATGAGGTCAGGCCATGCCGCGTTGATAGCATGTGACGCGGCGGCGATGTCCGACAGATCGATGTCATGGGCTTCCATGCGGTTCGCTTTCAGAACCCTGAGCGCCGAACGCATGATCTCGATGTGCTTGTCCGGCTCTAGCCCGGCTTGTTGCAGACCCAGTCCCAGACCGCCAGCCCCAGCGAATAGTTCTACGAATCTCAAGCTCATCACGACAATCCCATCACGTATATCTTCGTGATAGGGCGTGGTGGTGAATCCTGCGTAAAAGCGGCATAACTCATTTCTTCAGCTTCGACATCGCGCGCTGGGGTTCGGCAGCGTCCGCTTTCGACGGATAGTACTGGATCACTGCGGTATCGACTTCCTTGTCCCAGAGGAAGGTCGCTTTGTATTTCGGGCTGTCGCTGAAGCGGCCTAGAAAGGTGACCTTCTTTGCGTCGCATGTGCGCAGCAGATATCTGCGGAGCCCGTCGAGTTCGCCGAAGAAGATGCTGGACGATGTTGGGGCGCCCTTCGTCTTCCACGAGAACTTTCTGACGTCCTTGCCAGCCTCGCGGGCTTTGTCGGGCTGAGCCTAGCGCGTTTCGTCCTTTCGGCCTTGCCTGTCGCGAGGTCTTCCTCAGGAAGCCGCGACGTAGGTTCAATTTCAACAATGCCTACACATGTTAAGAGCGGACACTGGAGCAGCGGGCAGGGAGTATCGGGCGCCTACGGCGTCCTTTCTCTCTTTGACGTCGACACGGATTGGTGATGAAGGAAGGCGTGTTCTAATATTGTCGCGCCGAACTATCGTCTCGGCGTCACCCGGAGGGCCTCACCGAGAAACAATTGGCTGAGAAGGGACGCCTGGGCATTGTTCTACCCGGAGCACGGGTGACGCGCCAGGCATTTGAGCGCCTATGGCCGCGACATTTATCGCTACCAGATGCTCAGAGAGTAGCGCTTCGTATAAAGTCGAGAAGGAAGGGCTCTCGCGACGGGTCGTCAAGCGGGAAGAGGAGCTGGCACTCGCAAGACTCTTCGATTTGTACCGCGTAGCGACAAGCACATCGATCGCCTCTTCGGCAGGCCGAAGGCCGCCACCCACCTACCACGTCAGCGGCTAGAGCTTGGCTAGTTCCTGGAGGGTTGCGCACTTCTCTTTCATCGAGATCAGCTCTCGTTGGAGGAACGCTTTACCCTTCGTAGCAGTCGCCTTGATCTTTGTATGTACAGCGGTTGGAGCCTTCTCAATCATGTCATCGGAGGCTCCGGCGTTTTGAGCAGTTCGGAACATGTCCTTCATCACTCGACCGATGCCCTGCTGCTGATCTCGTGGAGCATTGTCGAGCATGATCTTATAAAAACCACCACACTCCAGCGCGTTTTGCATCACCAGCTCCTCGTTATCTGATAGGTCGGACGAGCCAGGCTGAGGAAGCATTTCGGCGACGGAGTGGCCAGAATTTGGGATGTTTGGAGCATTCGCTGCTACTCGGGCCGTTTCCGTTTGCGCCTTTGCCACTTCGCCCACGATCGTCACAGCCGCTGCTGCATTGGTCCTTGCAATTTCAGTCTGTGCCGTAGCAGCAACTTTCTCACGTTCTATCGACGCGTTTTCCTGAACCGAGACGATGTCGGCAAGCTTGCCCGCGATCTGTACATTGGCAACGGCTTCCGCTTTCGCGGTCGTGGAGTTCACCTTCGCGACCTCAACTGCGACCTCCGCGTTCTTCTGAATGCGCAGGCGATCAGTATCGGACTGTATCTTCGAAAGATCGAGTGATGATGCCGCGCCGATTTTTGTTTCCTCAAGGCCGACCTTGAGCTTCTCGTGCTCTAGCTGAGTGCCGGTTGTGATCTTCAGTCGTTCTGTCTCGGCGTTGATCTTCGCCACTTCGAGTGCATGTTGTTTTTCCGCAGCGAGTGCTGCTTGCTGCACCGCCTGGGCCTCCTTCAGCCGCAATTCGACCTCTTCCCTTGCTTTCCGCGACGCGTCCTCCTTCAGTCGCGCCACCTCGGCGACGCGGAAATCGTCCGCTTGATAGACGAGCTCACGGCACTGATTTGTTAGCGCCTGAACCTTGAGACGAGCGTCCATTGGGTTTCGCTGGAGTTCGATGGTAAAGCTCTGCCGCATCTCGTCGATGATCATGCGACGCTCGGTGTTGATGCCCTTTCCCTCGAACAGGTAGCTCAGGGCGCCTTTAGACGAAACGCGTGCACTCTCGAAGCCATCGGCTGTCTGCCCCGCTACCGAAGCGGCCTCCAGCTTTGCGGTACAGGCGGTCAGCCCATCGACCAGCTCAAAGCTAACATCGGCCGGAGCCGCAATAACGCTTGCGGTAGTGCTGAAGAAAATGGACGCAGAAATGTAGAAGCTTAGGTTCTTTTTCATCTTTGGCTCTCGGTTGCCGTTTCACGCATATTCAGCAAACAATAGTGAAATGAGCGCAAACGCTGATGGTTAAGCTTTTTCGTTAGTTAACCAGCGGTTATGCGCCACAGCATACGTACACACGCGCATAAGCAAATCAGAGAAGTTCCACGGCTGCCCGCATCATGTCATCACGAACGTCGAGGTAACGTTGCGTAGTCGTCAGGTTCCGGTGGCCCGCAAACGTCATGACCTTGGAGCTGACGCCGGAATGCGCAAGCCGGGTGATGAACCAGCGCCGACCGCTGTGCGAGGTCGCGCCTTTGAAACCGGCAATCCTATATAATTTCCCCATCAATTGGCAAAGCGTGTTTGCCGAAAACGCTGTCCGCTTCTGTGTCAGGAGCAGCGGCGCGTCGGCCTCACGCTCTTCGGGCCATTCGTTGCGGTGTCTTTCGATCTCGTCGAGAAGGTAAAGTGAGAGATACACGAAATGCTCGAAGGTTCGCCGACCAACTTGTAAATATGCATTCCGATTGTCGACAGGTCGGGCACGGTTCGCACACCATCGATAGGGGGGCAGACCAAAGCAAACCCTCGGAAAGTCTGACGGCGATAGTCCACGACGGGCGGGCGGCCTGTGACGGGAGTGTTTCAGTCCGTCGAGAAGCCAGCTCAAGTGTAAGCGCTCATTTCCATGCGCGTTGGGTCCAGAACGACAGGCGTGTTGATTCCGGTGCGGTCGCAATGGCGGAGGCATACCGCGAGTGAAATCACTCACGAAGAAGTACGTGCAATTTCATCCAAGTTATCTTCGGTAGTGACGTGGTGCAATGCGTCATTACCGCCGAACATGACGATAGTCAGTGTGATGGAGAATGTTATGCCGCGTGCACGTAGTGAACGGAATGAAGCGGGTCGGACGAAAACCGAAAGGTGGAGGAAGAGAAGACTGGCTGTCGGGAGGCCGGAATCTTCCATCATTGATCGTGCCGTTGCAGCTTCGTTAGCGGCCCACTTCCGAATGGATGTCGAGATGGATACAGATCGGGAGCTTTACCACCGGATCTTGCGAGGAGCGACTAGGCTGCTCGTTGATCGAGGTTTCCAAAAAGCGGAGACCAACTTGGCGATGGTGCAAAGGCTTACGCGTCGTATAGACTTGTATTCGCTCACGGATATAGCAGTCGGTCGAGACGTTGAAAATCACTTCTCCCCATTACTCCCTAGTTCTGAATCGGAAGTATAGGTCGTTGGTAGTGCGCAGTTATACGGGCGCGGAGAGCACCGCCGGGAACCAACGCAAACAAAAACTGTCGAGGGCGCGCATGTCTGCATTATGGTTAGTTGCGGGGAAGTCGTCGCTGGCTCTAATCCGATCGAAATTGCGGTCGATGAGGTTCGACCGCAACTCGGCATGTTTGCGAGCCAGCGATGCCTTACCGACGACGGCCAGACCCTCGAAGCTAACGTCATCAATCTTGCAAAGGATATTGGAGATACCGCCTGGGTTTGGTGACAATCGATGAGCGGCGCATGGTGCGGGGGGCGACACCGGCAGCAACAAGCACCTCGTCGACTTCGATCTACGAACAGTTCATGAGATCGGCTTTTGGGACAGGCCGGTGCCTAGATAAGCTCAAGCGGCGGACGGCAATGATGACGACAATCAAACAAATCCGGTGCTTAATCTACCGACATTGCAGTAAGACGAAAACGCGCTCGGTGCCGAGCCAGTATGGTAAGCGGTGTCTTCCTGACTCAGTACCCAGGCGGTCGCTGCAAGCGTTGCGGAACATGCCTTTGGGTGACCTTGGTAGAAAGTACATCGCTCTCACTGATCAACACCTTGCCACCAATATTCTCCCCTCGAGATATGGCGGCTGCAGCGAGGTCGGTGAAGAACTCGGCGTAAAGCGCCAGACGCCGCAACGACATCTCCGGCGGGGAGGCAACCGCCCTGATCGCCTCGCACGTCACGATCACAAGCCACACTTGCGAACCGTCCGTCACCGCGATCTGTCCGTTTTCGTAGTAGAGAAACGGTGCGGGTTCGCAGAGGGTTATCTCGGGATGGTCGATCATATCAGCTCGCCTTCCTGCTCTTGAGGTCGTGCGCGACAGATTTGCGCAACGCGTCCATGATGTTGACTACGTTCGACGTCGGAGCAGGCGCTTCCTTTGTCTTCGAGGCCTTCCGTGTGGGCTTCAGGGTTCTCTTCTTCTCCTCGATCAGCTTCAGCAGGCTCTCCTGGATAGGATCGCTCACCATCTCAGGCGACCATCTCGCAGACTTCTGTTTGATCAGTTTTTGCACGAGAGGGATCAGGCCGGGTTCTGCTTCGTCGTCTATGTCTTCGAAATACACCTCTTCCGGCCGTACCTCGTCCCCAAAGCGAAGAGACCAGAGGACAATGCCGTTGTCGCGTGGCTCCAGCACGACCGCCCGTTCGCGACGGCCGATAACCAGCTTGGATACACCGACGACATTGTCGGCCTTCATCGCATCACGGATGACGGCGAAAGCCTCGTGGCCGACGGCATCGTCAGGCATCAAGTAGTGCGGTTTTTCGAGGTAGATCCACTCTATGCTTTGCGACGGTACGAACTTATGGATGTCGATTGTCTTCACCGTGTCGAGCTGGACGGCGTCGAGGTCATCGTCGCTCAGGATAACGTAGTCGTTCTCACCACGGGCATACCCCTTCGCTTCGTTCTGGTCCTTCACGGGTTTCCCGGTGACAGAGTCGATGTACTGCGAGACGACACGGTTGCCCGTCTCGCGGTTCAGCGTATGAAACCGCACCTTCTCGCTCTCGCTTGTCGCCGGGGTCATGGAGACCGGGCAGGTGACGAGAGAAAGCTTGAGGTAGCCTTTCCAGTAAGGACGGATCGCCATCGTCAAACTCCTAGCTTGCCTTGCGTTGTGGGGCGGCCTTCGAAGCGGCGGACTTCCCGACCGCCCCACGCGCCGCACGTTTCCGACCCGTGCCAGCGTTGGCATTGGCGGCAGTGCGTTCCGGTTTGGTTTCGGCAGCCTTCAGCAAGCCAGCGCTCTCGCGAAGGGCGGCTAACAGGTCGCTCGGCTGCGAGACCTCTATCTTCTTGCGCTTGGGAAGCGCCTTGCCCTCGACCTTGGCCTTTACCAGTTCGGCGAGCGCCGCCTCATATCGGTCGTCGAAGGTTGCGGGATCGAATGTCCCCTTCTTCGTGCTGATGATGTGCTTGGCGAGATCGAGCATCTCGCCTTCGATCTCCAGCTTCGGCATATCCTCGAACGCCTTCTCGCTGGACCGGACTTCGTAGTCGTAGTTCAGCGTCGTGGCGATCAGGCCCTTGCCGTGGGGACGGATGAGAACCGTGCGCATTCTCCGGAAGAGGACAGTCCTCGCGATGGCTGCGACCTTCGACCTCCTCATGCCGTCGCGCAGTGCGGCAAACGCGTCGGAGCCCATGCGATCTGGAGTGAGGTAGTAGGGCTTGTCGAAGTAGACGTCGTCGACGTCGGAGCAGGGGATGAACGCCTCGATTTCGAGCGTCTTGTCGCTCTCCGGGATCGTGGCGGCCACCTCGTCTGGATCGATGACGAGATATTGTCCGTTTTCGATTTCGAAGCCCTTGGTCTGGGCTTCCTTAGGCACCAGCTTTTCGGTCTCGCTGTCGATGAAGACGCGATTGACGCGGTTGCCTGTCGCCGAATTGATCGTGTTGAAAGTGATGCGGTCGGAGGTGGAGGCTGCCGTATAAAGCGCTACACCCGCTGTGACCTCTCCGAACTTGAGGAAGCCTTTCCACTGCGCTCGATGACCTGCCATACGCTTTACTCCGAATCACCTGGTTGGCGACTCCAATCGGATTCGAAGTGATTCGTTCCGAGTCAAAACGAATCATTTTTCAATGGCTTGAGCGGATATCTTGCGAGTTTGATTCAGCGTGGTTTCGTCATGCAGGCTTACCGTTTGATCTCAATCGGTTTCCAGATCACCTGGACGCTTTTGGGATCGGGGTCGAACAACTCGCACGTGATTTTCATATCTGTCCCTTCGCACGCGCTGCACCGGAACTTCAGTTTCCAAGGGTTAGCGTTCCAACCTTTGTACTGGGCGAGATCACGCGCCAGAAACCTGCCCTCGCGGCCACATGGTCGGCACGTCGCAACGACCACCATGTTGTGTCTGACAGCTTCGGCAAGCGTTCTGAGATTCCCGACCATTAGGCATAAGTGGAACAGATGAAGAACGACGTCAATCTGTCACTGCCCGCTGCGGTCATATGTTTACCGGGCTGCGGTTATCCGAACAGGTCCTTCGTCTGTGCCGGAAGTCCACCGAGGCCTCCGACCTCCGTGTAGCGTGGCAGCACCTTCATCCGGTCGGCGGGTAGGGGGCGCTGCAAGGCCTTCGCCTCACTCCACGGTGCTGTCATCCACATCTCGCATTCTTCCTTCGTCGTCAGAAGTACGGGCATGGCCTTCGGGTGGATGGGCTTTACGATCTCGTTGGGATCGGTCGTCAAGAAGGCGAAGAGGTCGTGTTCTCCTTCGCGCGGCGCCTTGATCGGTCCTCGTGATCCAATCCACTTGGTATGAATGCCCGCGAACATGAACAGCGGCTGATCCTCGCCGACGACGAACCATCGAAGCGGCTTCTTCCCCGTCGCAGGATCGGCGGCCTGTTCGTACTCGCTGAATGCAGTCGCGGGAACAAGGCAGCGGTTCTCGACGCGGAGCCACTGCTGCCAGTGGGGAATGAACGTCTTGCGGACGTTGGTCACGCCCCTGTCGGGCTTGCCGTCGAGATGCACTTCAGGCGTCGGCATGCCCCAGGTAGACATTGTCAGCTCGCGCTCCGCGTTGGCGTCCACGCGGATGATCGGCCCCTCGCGATCGGGGTGGACGTTGATTGACGGCAGCAGGTTTCCTTCCCGAAACCTCGTGATGCTGACGAAGTCCCTGATGGCCTGCTGGTTGGTCGTGACATTGTAGAGGTTGCACATGCCCGTCTCTCCCGTGTCCTGCGTAAATTGCTGACTTGATTTCGAAAATCCCTGAAAAGGCGACAGAGTCACAGAGTGCGGCTCCCGTCATCACGCATTCGTTTTCGGGAAATTGGGCGTCGAACTTTGTTCATGTATGCCAGATAGTCAATGCCGCGGGCGGCAAGTGCAGAGCCGGGGCCTACGTCAGCTTCTCTTCTGGCTGGCCGCGATCGGTTGCGCGTTCCTCAACTATCTCGGTTTCGACTTCAGTCACGTCATGTGGGTGCCTAAGAAATAAAAGACCCTGCCGACTAGGACGGGGTCTACACATCCAAGTGATTCATGAGCTTGCTCTCGATGCTCGCCCGGAACTGATGCATGGCCTGATTAATGGAGTTGTTGACTCCCATGACCACGAAGATGACGAACGAGAACAGGACCATGTGCGGGATGGTGCCATAAGCCCAATAAGCGAGCGCCGCACAAATCACCATGGAGATCACAGTGTTGATAATCTGGTCGCGGGCTTTCACCTGGGTCTAAGCCTCCACCATTCTCATGTAGTCGTCGAGTTGTGACTGAGACATCGTGCGGTCCTGTTCAAGATATCGGTGTCGGACACTCTCATGGCTGTGCCGCCTCGATCAAGTCTCGGGCGGCGGCGCTTATGCGCGACGTTAGCTTTTGCATGCAACCAGAAGCTGGGCAACATGGCAGAAATCAGCCAAACACCGCGCCACCGGACAGGGGCAGATTTGCGCCCTCAAGTCGGTCATACAGGCCATCGTCGAGCGTGACTGAAAGCAGACATCATCAAAGCCGCTGCATCACGACGTCTGAGCGCCTGGAGGAGACATTCTGCAGACTAAGACGACCGAGAGCTTGTCGATGGGGACGACGCGGGCAGCATACCCGAGCTTCAGCGCTCGAAAGTAGCAAATCCATGAAGCGCCTGTTGCAAGCCCCGACAGGACGAGAAAGAACCAGCTTCGCGCCGAGACCGAAGACGGTTTTTGCCAGTTGCCCGTAATATAGAGCATCAGGCCTGCGGCCATCAGGATAACGATGGTGCGGAAGAAAGTGGCGAAGTCGGAGCTGACGTTCTCTACACCTACCTTAGCAAAGATCGCGGTGAGTGCCGCAAATCCTGCCGAGAGAAGCGCCCAGAATGGCCAGCTCGTGAACAATGTCTTCATGATCAGCTCCCGTGACCTGTGAGGCGAATGAGGGAAAGTCCGAGGAAGAGGCCGACTGTTGAGACGACCAGCGACGTCGCGATGTAACCTGCCGCCACCCCCCATTGTCCGCGCTCCCAGAGGCTGACGGTGTCGAGCGAAAAGGTGGAGAAGGTCGTGAACCCGCCCAGAAGTCCTGTGGTCATGAACAGGCGCACCTCTTGCGGCAGCCCGGTGCGGACCAAGAAGAACTCCGTCATGAGACCCATGACGATGGAGCCAAGCACGCTGATGGTCAGCGTACCCCACGGGAATCAGTAGCCCATCATCCGGGCGGCAGCCGTGTTCACGGCATGGCGTGCCGCACCGCCGATGCCTGCTCCGAGGAAGACGATCAGATAGGGCATAGCCTGTTCCTCACCGCTTCGTATCCGTCAAGGCGTCTTCGGCCGTCAGAGCATGGTCCAGCAAGGCCCAGTGCTCGATGTGCTTGTAGATGATTACCTTGTTCTTCAAAAGCGCGCCGTGTGTCCGGCAGAACTCTTCTAGCAGATCGCGGTTGGCGATGAGTTCGACGCACATGGTGAGGTCCGGGTTTGGTATCTCGAAACCCTCGTCCTGCAGCTTGCCGCCGTTAGAGTAGCCGAAATGGGTGTGATGGGCGACGGCGTTCATGATGCCGGAGGCTTTGGCCTGGATGACCAACTCCCGGTAAAGTGGCCTGCCACCTCGGAACCACCCTCCCGTGCCAAGCGCCTTCTCACGAGGCTTCATATAGATGCGGACCATCCCGATCTCGCGGGAAGAAAGCTTGTGGCTGGTCATGACGATGGGCCTTTCTGCAAGGTTTGCTGTGCTCCGGAGCGAGCGCAAACGCACCTGCGCCAGGAGGTCGCCTCTGGCCTGGGCGCTCATCTCGCGCATGTGGCGGACGGAGATATCAGGGGGAATGTCGTTGGCGGCGGCCGTCTTCGGCACGCCGACCCGCTGCGAGAGATAGATGCTGGAATGGCCGCTGCAGAGATAGGCAACGAAGCAGGCGACCGCGATGTAGACGGAATGGGTCGCTCCAAAGAGTTCGATCCCCATGATCATGCAGGCGAGCGGCGTATTGGTCGCGCCTGCGAAGACGGCAACGAAACCGAGTGCTGCGAACAGGTCCGGTGGCGCGCCGAGCACGCCAGCGACCGCACTGCCAAGAGCAGCACCGATGAAGAAGAGCGGTGTGACCTCACCGCCCTTGAAGCCCGCGCTCAGCGTTACGATGGTGAAGAGGCCCTTCCAGGCCCAGCTCCAGTAATCGACATGCTCGGGCCGAAAGAAGCCGAGGATGGTTGCGTCCTCAGGGTTCGGAGACCAGACACCGAGGCCGAGATACTCACGGGTCCCCAGAACATAAACGAGGCCGATGAGGATGGCGCTCGCCAACACCGGCCGCAGCGGCGCGTAGGGCAGGATCGCCTTGTAGGCCGATGATGCGAGATGGGAGAGTTCGGCGAAGAAGTGAGCGGCAAGACCGAAGGCGACCCCTGCTATCACCACCTTCAGTATGAGAAGCGCATCGAGATGAAAGCCAACCCCTTCGCCCGAGAGGTAGACAATCGAATACTGGAGATGGCCGATGCTCCAGGCATGGCAGGTCCAGTCGCCTACCACGGCGGCGAGCATCGACGGAAGCAACGCTTCATACTGCATCCGGCCAATCGTGAGCACCTCCAGCGCAAAGACAGCGCCAGCAATCGGCGTCCCGAAAACCGCCCCAAATCCAGCGGCGATGCCTGCCATCAGCAGAATGCGGATGTCCGAAGGCGTAAGCTTGAACAGCCTGCCAAAGGCGCTCGCCAGGCTGCCGCCGAGCTGTACGGCGGTGCCTTCGCGGCCTGCCGAACCACCGACCAGATGCGTGAGCACCGTGGTGACGAGAATGAACGGAGCGATGCGCAGCGGTACGCCGCCGCCCGGCTCGTGGATTTGATCGACGATGAGGTTGTTGCCGCCCTCGGCTGACTTGCCGAACTTTCCATAAGCCCAGACCATGGCGAAGCCCGCGACCGGCATCAGATAGATCAGCCAGGGAAACTCGAAACGCAACTCTGTCGCCCGGTCGAGGCTCCAGAGGAATAGGGCGACCAGCGACCCGACGGTCATCGCCATCGGGGTAACGATGACAATCCATTTGGTCAGACCGCGGATTTGCTGGAAACGGAGACCGAAAATCGATGCGAGCGTCATGCGAACGACGCTCCATCAAATCCGGCGATCAGGGGAAAATTAAAGGGACTTTGACTTCCAGGCACGACTCTACTCCTTCGCGTGGCTCGCGTTGAGTAGGAGTCATCAGCTTCATCTGAGAAGCGGTTCGGCTTGATGCCCGGCAGAATCCATTACCGTGAGAAATCGATATGGCATCTTAGAGATGATTGTCAACGTCCGGTGCGATGCTGCTCTCTGACAGGACAGTGAGGGGCTGACGTGGTGTCGCAACACCGCTTACATCAGACCGAAAAGCATTCCACGACAGGCAGCCCGCGGCCCATGGGACAGCGCGGTGCCGTTGTCGCGGACACGGTGGCTTTCTCTTCCGGATAGACGGTCAGTCCGACCGCGGTCTTATCCTAGGGGCGTAGACTGCCCCTGTTTAGCAACCATTTTTTTCAAAACGCCAATGACGTCCACGCGCCAATAGAGGTCATCTCGTGTGCGACTTAACATTGAATCCACCATACTGCTCTGTGCGTGACTTCTGCATTGGTGAGCGTCGAAAATTATGGGCAACGATTCCCCGTGGCGTTGCCTTCCTGCAGCGCTGTGCAACATCACTTTTATCGCTTAAATTCATTATGAACATTTAGAAAAATCGATTGTTGAACTGGATGAACTCGAGACTGCGATCCCTATGACCCTAGACCAGTTGCGCATCTTTGCCGAAGTCGCACGCCACCAGCACATCACCAAAGCCGCAAAGGCGATGCACATGACGCAGTCGGCCGTCAGCGCGGCAGTTATAGCGCTTGAGGAGCGGCATGGCGTGGCGCTGTTCGACAGGATCGGACGTTCGATCGTTCTCAACCAGACGGGATCGATCTTTCTCAAACACGCACTTCAGGTGCTCGCGGAGGCCAAGACGGCCGAAGCCGCGCTCAGCGACCTGGCGGGTTTGTTGCGCGGAGAGCTGTCGGTGATGGCCAGCCAAACCGTTGGAGCCTACTGGTTACCGTCACGGCTCGCTAGGTTCCATGCGCTTTATCCAGGTCTCGGCCTCGAGGTCAGGATCGGCAATACCGAGGCGGTGGCCGATGCTGTCGAGGCAGGGCGGGTCGAACTCGGCGTGGTTGAAGGCAGGGTCGATCGCCCGACCTTGTCGTCGCGCATGATCGCCACGGATGAGATGATCGTCGTTGTTTCGCCAACCCATCCCTGGGCCAAAGGCAAAAAGCTCGGCAGACCGGATTTTGCCGAGGCGACATGGGTGCTGCGCGAACCCGGATCAGGCACGCGTCTCGCCTTCGAGGCAATGATTGTCAGTGAAAAATTAAAGCTGCAGGCCTTAGATGTTGCGATTGTCCTGCCTGGGAACGAGGCAGTCCTCGGCGCAGTCGAAGCGGGCATGGGGGCAACGCTGACCTCGCGAAGTGCTGCCCAGACCGAACTCAATAGCGGGCTACTGGTGGAGGCAATCCATCCCCCGCTTCCACGCCCGTTCTTCCTGATCAGACACAAGGAACGATATCGCTCGAAGGCGGCCGATGCGTTTGAGGCGCTGCTATCGGAACAGATACGTTGACCTATCGCGGACCCGAGACGCTTTGGCACGAGCATCGACGCAAGGAGCGATTGGCTGCCCTCCACAACTCGAATATGGGCGCATTGAATGACTTCCGGGCCCGTCTTCAGCTCGCGTCCGCCAGCGATATCCCGAACTTCGATCCATTCGACGGCGGTGTTGGCGCGCGACTGCTGATCCTTCTGGAGACACCTGGACCAAGTAGGGCCGAATGCCGCCGTCGCTTCGTTTCGATCGACAACCCGACCGGCACGGCAAAGAATCTGCGACAGGCGCTGGCTGGGGCCGGGATATCGAGAGAAGACATCGTCTTGTGGAATGCGGTCCCTTGGGTCCATGCGACCACAAAACCGATCATGGCCAGCGAGCGGCACGACGGGATAGAGCAACTGCATGGTCTTCTACCGCTGCTGCCGGACCTCAAGGTCGCGGTTCTCGCGGGATCGGTGGCGGGTGCCGCGCGCGACCTGCTGGAAACTGCTTGTATCGAGGTGATCCTGTCTCCTCACCCAAGCCCGACGCTGATCAATACTTCGCCGGCGCTGCGCGACCGTCTGCATGCGGCCTTCGAAACAGCAGCCGCGATACTCAATTAATCGAAAATGTCGAACGAAATAACCTGAACTATGCGTTGGAACTGATTGACGTCGTCACCTATTTTCTCCTCAATGATCAGGAGAGAAGTCATGCAACAAGTTGTTGCCTTCCAGAAGCCCATCACGCCAGCCGCGGATGTTCCCATGCAAGGCCATGTCATACGAAACTTTACACCAAACTGGTTTGCCACCACGATGGGAACCGGCATCCTGTCCGTGGCCCTTGCTCAGTTTCCGGGCCATCCATGGCTGTTTGCCGTGGGGCTAGGTCTCTGGCTGTTCAATATCCTGCTGTTCGCCACCTGCACGGTACTCTACGCAGCAAGGTGGACGCTCTATTTCCATGAGGCGAGCCAGGTATTCTCTCATTCGGTCGTGTCGATGTTCTTCGGCTGCATCCCTATGGGGCTGGCCACGATCATCAATGGCTTTCTGATTTACGGTATCCCGCATATTGGCGACACAGCGGTTACGATCGCGACGACACTCTGGTGGATTGACGTCATCCTGTCGCTCGCCTGCGGTCTGGCCATTCCGTTCATGATGTTCACGCGCCAATCGCACTCGATCGACCAAATGACGGCGGTCTGGCTGCTGCCGATCGTGGCCAGCGAGGTAGCGGCCGTCAGCGGTGGTCTGCTACTGCCCCATATAACTGGTGCCCAGACGCAATTGACGGTGCTAATGACCAGCCTAGTTCTCTGGGCTTGCTCGGTTCCGCTGGCCATGAGCGTCCTCGTCATCCTCTTCCTCCGCATGGCCGTCCACAAGCTTCCGCACGTCAACATGGCTGCCTCGAGCTGGCTGGCGCTTGGCCCGATCGGAACCGGAGCCCTCGGCCTTCTCGTGATGAGCCAGACCGGCCCCGCTGTGCTCGCGGCCAATGGATTGGCCAGCGTTGCTCCGGCCTTCGGCGGAGCCAGTTTCCTGGGCGCGATACTTCTGTGGGGCTACGGCATCTGGTGGCTGGCCACTGCCGTCTTGATCACCCTGCGCTACCTTCGCGAGGGCCTGCCCTTCAACATCGGCTGGTGGGGCTACACCTTCCCGCTCGGCGTATTTGCGGTCGCCACGCTTCGTCTGTCGACGGTGGTGCCGATATCGGCGATCGCTGTCTTCGGCGCGGTCCTCGTAACTGCCCTTGCCTGCATGTGGCTGCTGGTTGCGGCCAAGACGACCAAGGGTGCACTCGACCGCTCGCTCTTTATCGCGCCCTGCCTCAAGGCAGACTGATGATCGAAACACTCCGGCGTCTGCCCATGTTGGAGTGTTTTCTCGAACCGAGCAGGAGAAGATATGACGCTTCGTATTATGGCCATGATTGTCGGCGGCATTGCGTTGGGATGTGTAGGGTCCGCCAAGGCCGACCCCGTGCAGGGCTTGATGAATCCGGCTGTGTTCCAGGACAATATCGTTGGAGTGAAGACGGCCCCGGTCACGCTGGTCGTCTATTCCTCCCCGACTTGCAGTCACTGCATCGACTTCCATGAAAATGACTTGCCGAAGCTGCAGGAGACGTATGTGGCACCGGGCAAGCTGAAGATCGCCTACCGGCCCTTCGTGCGAAATTCGGCGGATTCCGTCATCTTCATGCTGGCGAATACGCGGGGCCAGGACAGATTCGATGAGACGGTATCGACCTTCATGTCGAAGTTCGACGAGATCGCCGCGGCTGCCAATCCCGAGGAAGTGCTGCGCGAGATCGCCGGCAGTTTGGGCATCGACCGCGCGGGCTTCGATCGCGCTGTTGCCGATCAGGCTTATCTGGACAAGCTCAATGCCGCGACGACCGAGGCCAGCCAAAAGTTCGGTGTGGCCGGCACGCCATCGTTCTTTGTCAACGGCGAGCGGGTCGAAGTGAAGCGAAGTTTCGACGAGGTCTCCGATGCTATCGCCGCCGCACAAGCCGACTGATCAGAAAGGCCCGATGCAGATCACTTGGAGCCCAGTCACGGGAACGTGAGCACGGATTGTCCGTCACGTGGGAATGAATCCCGCCTCCATGGGTTCTTACCCACTCTTGTCGAAAGGAAGACCTCATGCGCGCCAAAGTCACAGTTCTTATCGCAACGGCGGTCGGCATAGGCCTCGGTTCCCTCAGCCCCGCCTTGTCAGAACAGCAGCACCAGCATCATCAGCCCGAACCGGCGGGCAAGAATGAAGCAGCAGATGCGTTCTTGGCAAGCATGAAGGCTGCAATGGAAAAGATGCATGCCGGCATGATGTCGGTTCCGGAGAGCGGAAATCCGGACAGGGACTTCCTCGCGCAAATGATCCCGCATCATCAGGGCGCTGTCGATATGGCCAAGGCGGTTCTGGTCAGCACGAAAGACCCGCAAATTCGAAACCTCGCTCAATCGATCATCACCGAGCAGACCTATGAGATTCAACTGATGCACACGATGCTCGATCAGTCGGGCAATCAACCTGCCGCAACTCTGGAGACCGTAAAATGAAACGTTCCATCCTGGTTCTGATGTCCGCACTCGCAGCATCTCCCGCCCTGGCTCTTCCGGACGCGAAGGATCGAGTCTATGCCGCCGACCAGAACAGCAACACGGTTTCCGTCATCGATCCCTCGACGAACACGCTTCTGGGTTTGATCAAGCTGGGTGATCCAAGGCCCAACGTCCTGAGCCCTCTCTACAAGGGCGAAGTCAATGTTCACGGTCTCGGCTTTTCGCCGGACCATAAAACAATCGTTGCTGTCTCCACCGTTACCAATTCGGTGACCTTCATCGATACCGCGACCAACAAGGTGAAGGGTGTGACCTATATCGGCCGCAACCCGCACGAAGCCTTCTTCACACCCGATGGCAAGCATGTCTGGGTGACGGTGCGTGGAGAAGACTACCTGTCGGTCATCGACGCCAAGACGTTCAAGGAGACCGATCGGATCAAGACGGAGAGTGGCCCCGGCATGACGATTTTCGCGCCCGACGGCAAGCGCGCCTTCGTCGCAAACAGCTTCAACCCCGTCGTCCAGGTCTTCGACGTGGCGTCGAAAAAGCTGATAGCTGCCATCCCGGTCGTGTCGCCCTTCTCGCCGTTCATACAGGTCACGCCCGACGGCAAGGAAGCCTGGCTGACCCACAAGGACGTCGGCAAGGTAACGCGGATCGATACCAAAACCCTTGAGGTCAAGGGTGTTATCGATACCGGCCCGATTACAAACCATCTGGCCTTTGCCAAGACACCCGCTGGCACCCTCGCTTACGTGACCATTGGCGGCGAGAATGTCGTGAAAGTCTACACACTCGATGATGAAGCCAAACTGGTCTCCACCATACCGGTCGGGGCGCTTCCGCATGGCATCTGGGGCTCCGGAGACGGCAGCCGTATCTATGTCGGACTGGAGAATGGCGATGCGATCGATGTCATCGACACCGAAAAGCAGACGAAGATCGCCCACATCCCCTCCGGCCAAGCTCCGCAGGCCCTGATCTATGTTCCCGACGCAGTTGTGGGCGGTGATGGCCGTCAAAACTTGGAGCCGCAAAAGGATATGCCCGAGAACATCACCCTCATGCTCAAGCCCGCAGAGAATATGGAGGGCAGCGGCATGATCGTTTCGCGCAATCTCGGTTTGATCGATATCGTCGACGTCAGCGTTTCCAAGCTGAAGCCGGACACCACTTACACGCTGCTCTTCGAAGGCCAGCCGGAACCGATCGTCGCCTTCAAGACCGATGCCAAGGGGGCCGCGATGGCATCCGCAACCAGCCCCACACGCGCGATCGTCAATGCGGGTGAAGCGTCAGCATCTCCCAACGTGATCCTGGTCGAAGGTGCCAAACCATCAAAGGATGCCGTTTTGAAGTCTCGATAGGATTGTCGGTTGGAGAGCCGCAGGCGTAGTGCTATTTTCCTTGAACGGCGTGCGCTTGCCGCTATTAGAGCAAGCAGATGACCTGTTTGGCCGACTGCAGACCAAGGCCTCGGCAGGGCTACGCCAAAAGCGACTATTCCCCGTAGAATGCAGAATGATAGCGCACCAGCCCATCACGCTTGTCATCTGAGAAAGCTAGGCGTTGGAAATACTCTTGGGGAACGCCTGGAAACTGGAGCGAGGTGTCAGGATGAAACCCGAAGCGACCATGATAAGCAGGATCACCCAGAACAACCTACCCCCGCGCACCCAGTGCTTTTATCTCGTCAAGTCCAGCTTCAATGAGTCGAGTACCAACACCTTGCCGCTGTTGATCAGGTTTTACAGCGACGGGCCCAAGACCGTACCAATCGACAGATTGTCCGTTGATCTCGACCGGTGAGAAGGCAATATGGCCTGAGATCACGCCATCCCGTTCTGCCACGAGGGATATTGTCAAAGCACCTGTTGCTCGCAAGGCCTCGACAATCGCTCCTTCTGTTCCGTCACTGTGAGCCGCGTTTTCGAACGCGTTTGCGACAAGCGTTTGGATTTCTGGAATGTCGAGCGAGGTTTCCGAGCGTATTATCATAGGAGATTTCTAGCAAACGACCTTTGCTAGGCCAATAGCAAGTCCGCTTCGGGCCAACAGCCGCTAACACGTCTCGGCAGGAATGCGCCTTTATTTCAGTCGTTCCGAGTTGGTGCCCCCGCCTCGGTTTCGTAGAGGCCGAAAAGTCAGGCCTAATCGGTGCGACTACCATTCGGCCCATCTCAAACCCGCCTCAATTAGGAATGCCCGAAGGAGACTTGCGTCGCGTTCGGCGTAACGATCAAGTACGGACCCGCTTACCCCAACCGCACGTGTGTGTTCTTGCTGTGCTTGGCCGATTTCGTTACGTGCTCAACCCATGTGCGAGTCGCCGAAGAATGCACCTTGAACGACTGCTGGCACCAGTCTAATAGTTAATATGCGGTAAATCGCCGTGGGGCATTATTCATTCAGGCTCGTCGGTTGCGACGCACTCGGTCCGGCTTCGGGACAAAGCCATCCGAGCTTTCGGACGACATGCGCCTTCTGGCGCGAGCGCCGATGGTCGTGCTCATCAAAGGGTCAGCAGGATGAGGGCGCGATGGTTACGATTACCAAGGAAGCAGAGGGCTACCTCGAGGCATTGGCGGACGAGCTAACGATCTCGCCCACCAGGTACGAGCAGGCGGTCGCCCGGTACGAGTCGCTGGGCAAGTGGCTGCATCGCGATGCTTCAACGGTGAAACAGTACGACCCCCAAGTGTATTCGCAGGGTTCGTTCCGGCTGGGCACGGTCATCAAGCCCGAGGACGAAAACGGCCAGTATGATATCGACTCGGTTTGCGAACTGGCCGCTCTCAAGAAAGACCAGTTGACCCAGTACACGCTCAAGGAACTGCTTCGGGTCGAGATCGAGGCTTATCGGATAGCACAGGCAATGGTGAAGCCACTCGGGGAAGGCCGTCGTTGCTGGACGCTCGAATATGCCGATGGCGCCCAGTTCCACATGGATATCGTGCCGGCGCTACCGAACGGCACATCCATGCGGTTGTTGCTGGAGTCCCGCGGCCTGGACGCGCAGTGGGCCGGCACCGCCATCGCCATCACCGACAACAAGCACCCCATCTTCTATCAGCCCACCACCGACTGGCCCCGATCCAACCCGAAGGGTTATGCCGCATGGTTCCGCTCGCGGATGGCCGTCGCCTTCTCTCGCAAGCGCCGGAAGCTCGCCGAAGCAGCCCAGGCCAGCATTGAGAGCATTCCCGAATACCGGGTGGTCACCCCGCTGCAACAAGCAATCATGATCCTGAAGCGCCACCGCGATCAGATGTTCGCGGAACGCAAGGGCGTCAAACCCATCTCGGTGATTCTGACGACCCTGTCCGCCCACGCATATGTGGGTGAGGAGACTATCGGCCAGGCCCTGGTCTCCATCTTAACGAAGATGGACAGGTTCATCGACTTCGATGGCGTTCGGTCATATATTCCCAATCCGTCTGACCCGCTCGAGAACTTCGCCGACAAGTGGGCCGAGCACCCTGAGCGTCGTGCTGCATTCTACGAATGGCTGGAAGCAGCCCGGCGTGACTTCTTCTATGCAGCCCAGGTCAGCAGCCGCCAGATGATCACGGACTCGGTTGCACCCCGCATCGGTCGTGGCCTTGCCGAAAGGGCCAGGGACCGTGCGGAGCCGAAGTCGGCTTCATCGCTCCTGCGGACTGCCACGGCAGCATCTGCTACGGCGGCTGCTACACCGACCTTCCCCACGGAGCGGCGCGTTCCGGGCAAACCTGCAGGATTCGGCGGCATATGAGCTGGTGGATTTCGGACCCGGACCGGGGCTTATCGGAACGTCTGAAGGTCGCTCGCCTCGAGCAGTCCGCAGACTGGCTCCATAATGTACGGTGGCGCCTTGACGGCCTAAGATTGTTGCTGGATTTCGACATTGTCGAAGGCGATTCTATATGGCGTCTCGTTACGCACTACCCGGACTTCTTTCCCTCCATCCCGCCGCTGGTCTTCAACGCAGACGGCGAACGTCTGTCGGGACATCAATACGGTCTATCGGGCGAACTTTGCCTGGAGTATCGGCCCGACAACTGGCAGCTCGATTGGACGGGCGCCATGATGATCGAAAGCGCCCATCGGCTCCTCGTCGGAGAGAGCGTCGAGCTGGCGGGCCAAGGGGTTCCCTCAGCTCATGTCGTATCCGAAGGACAGCGTCTTCGCGGGACTTATCTCAGGCTGGTCATACAGGAAGAACCGTTGCGCCTGATCCAGGCCATGGCCGACGGCCACGTGGAGCCTATCGAGATCGACGAACACTATTACGGCGAAGCCGCGGTGGCTCATCTGACTGCCCTGGGCCCTGATGGGGCTCGAATCTGGCATCGGAGCAAGCCGGTGTCGACGGCGACTAACTACAGGGGTACCGCCATCCGCGTCCCTCGAGGGCTGAAGTTTCCGGGGCCGATCACCGTGAAGACCCTCGAGATCGCGCTCGAGGCTGCGGGCGTTATGACCGACTATCCGGAGTGGCCGCCTGCCAACTATCTGCTGGTGGATGACACGACTGCGTGGTTGGCGATGGTGTATCGAAAGGCGGATGGTGGAGTTAAGGATTACGGATACTCCACGTTTGTCATCGACGCCGACCAACAGCGACTACCGACCGCGAACGCGGCGCTGGCCGACAAGCGGATAGCCCTGATCGGATGCGGTTCACTTGGGTCGAGGATGGCAGCGATGCTCGTACGATCAGGAGCCCGGAAGCTCGAACTGTTCGACGACGACATCCTCTCTCCCGGCAACCTGGTGAGGAACGAACTGGATTGGCGCGGAGTCGGGGCACATAAGGCCAAAGCTTTGCGGGCCAGGCTGCTCGAAATAGCCCCAGACGCGGAGGTCACGGTGCAGATCGTGAACCTCGGCGGTCAGGAGAGTTCCGAGTGGACCGCCATCGCGCTCGATACGGTGGCCAATTGTGACCTGATCATCGACGCCACGGCGGACGCCACCGTTTTCGGCCTCGCATCGGCCGCCGCGAGATTCAAGGGCAGACCGATGGTGTGGGGCGAGGTCTTCGGGGGCGGGATCGGCGGCATCATTGCCCGGTCTCGACCGGATCACGATCCGTCCCCAGACGTGGCCCGCCGCCAGATCCTGAAGTGGTGCGAAGACAAGGGCGTCGAGTGGGAGGTGCCCTCCCGCCATTTAGAATACGGCGTCATGCGGGCGGACCAGCCGCCGTTGATCGCGGACGATGCCGACGTTTCCGTGATGGCCGGCCACTTGGCGCGTCTCGCGATTGATACGTTGCGGGGTGGCGGGAGCCAGTTCCCTGCTCCCGCGTATGCGGTCGGCCTCGGTGAGGGCTGGATATTCGCCGCCCCGTTCGATACCCACCCCATCACCTATACAGGCACCGAAGGTTGGAACGCGGGATCGTCGCCCGACGAGGTGAAGCTGAAAGAGCTAGTGAACCTTCTTTTCCGTAGACAGGCCGAAGATGCAGATCGCACTGCCTAGCGCCGTCCGCAAGAAAATCTGCAGGCAACTAGCCCTGTCTGGACGCCGGGAAACCGGTGGCTTGCTGCTCGCTGAGCAATTGGACGACCAAGGGCGATTTCGTGTCGTGGACGTTACCGTTGACCCAAACGGCGGTGAGAGCGCCTACTTTGAGCGCCGCCCGGAACTGCACGCCGAGGCACTGGAAGCATTCTTCGAGAGGAATGGCAACGACTTCGGTCGTTTCAATTACTTAGGAGAATGGCATTCCCATCCGAGCTTCCCGGTGGACCCAAGCATCACCGACATTAGGACCATGCAGGCGATGGTCGAAGACGTCGGCAACATCGACTTCTCGGTCTTGATGGTCGTCCGGCTGCGGATGTTCGTTATGCTGCAGGTTGGAACGTACCTGTTCATGCGTGGCCAACACCCGCAACGCGTCGAGATGATCGACGACCCGATCCCACGAGCGAAGAAAAGATTCATTTGAAAGGGGTCGCCTTGGTGCGGCAATTGAAGGAGCGACATGTCTAAGACAGCTATCCCGGCAAAGGTTGCAAACGCCCTCTGGGCGAAGGCTGCGGGGCGGTGCCAGTTCCGAGGATGCAACAAGCTTCTTATCGGTGATCTCATCACGGGCAAGAAGACGGGCAAGTACGGCTACATCGCCCACA
Organism: Rhizobium sp. Leaf321; assembly: GCF_001423215.1. Classification (NCBI taxonomy): domain Bacteria; kingdom Pseudomonadati; phylum Pseudomonadota; class Alphaproteobacteria; order Hyphomicrobiales; family Rhizobiaceae; genus Rhizobium; species Rhizobium sp. Leaf321. Next base: position 228,505 of record NZ_LMOF01000007.1, read on the forward strand.
TCGTCGCCGACGAGGTAGGCGGCCCTCGGGGCGATGTGGTGAGATCGCCGCAGCTTGCTCAAGACATCGACAACCTGATGCTTATGTGCCCGGTCCACCATAAGGCGATCGACGTGGACCACGTGGCCGACTACGACGAAGCCGTCCTTCTGACTATGAAGGCCGAACATGAGGACCGTATTGAGATCGTCACCGATATGGATATCGACCGCGTCTCCCATGTCGTTAGGTTCGCGGCGGACATCGGTCAACGCGACGCGGTTATCACGACACGAGCGATCTTTGCCGCGATGCCACCTGATCACCATCCGGCGGATTTTCGTACGATTGACATCGAACTCATTGGCTCCGAATTGAAGGACCACGAGGAGGCGTACTGGGCCGGACAGGACCGGAACCTAGAGATGGCCTTCGCCCGGAAAATCAAGGAGCGGATCGAGCAACGGGAAATCCGCCAGTTAAGCGTCTTCGCTTTGGCTCCGCAGCCGTTGCTCATCCGTCTCGGGACGCTCCTCGGCGACGTGGTACCGGTCTCCGTGCATCAGAAGCACCGCGAACCGGACACTTGGAAGTGGCTACCTGACCAGCCGCACATCGCCTACAAGGTCAACGAATATAGTGGCAGGAAGGACGTGCCGGTCGCGTTGAAGCTCGCCCTGAGTGCCACGGTAAACGACGAGCGCATCACATCGGTATTGGGTGAGGATACCGCAATCTGGTCGATCACCTGCGAGCAATCTGGCAACGACATCATGCGAAGGAAGGACGACCTCGCCGCCTACAAGAAATTGGTGCGGAACCTGTTCGACCGAATCAAGGCCTATCACGGGGAAGGCGTGATGCTGCATGTTTTCCCGGCGTTGCCAGCGTCCGCGGCGGTGGAGACGGGACGCGTCTGGATGCCGAAGGCTGACCTCACGATGAAGATTTACGACCAAAACCGTACTGCGCAGGCATTCGTCCCAACGATCGCCATCGGATAGGATACAGCGGCTATCCTGGCATCCCCCTACCTAAGCTTGCACGTCCGCTTTTCGTCAGTCGGCTCCTATAAGCCGCTAGTCTGCATTCGGCCCCGAAGCGGTCATTCAGGACAGGCACTTTAGGAAAAGCTAAGGGCAAACCTTCACGTAGCCATGTGTCCAATAGCTGTGACGACCAGCGCACGGAACTTACCGAATCCTTGTCGCGTTCTTCTGAGCCAAATCAATCAGGAGGATATACAATGGCGACCACATCCCGAGGACGTGCTCAGGACCGCGAACGTGTTGCAGGCGGACAGGAACATGAAGTCAGATACGAAGCCGACAAAGAAAACGTATCCAAAGATGAGGTAAAATCCGCAGTCAAAAACGCTGGCAACAGCCGTAACAAGGTCGAGGACGAACTGGAGAAGAAAAGTTGAGCGTGCGTAGGCTTCCTACGGTTTCCGACCAGGGCGCCACTGAGCCATTTCAGACGCGAGACGCGTCCAGGAACGTGTCTCACAATGGTGGCCCGCTCGACGAGTTCTTAGCAGACAGACAAACGGCAGACGCATCTCTCATGTTCAATAAAGACGTGGGCATGAAAGCCAGGGTTGACATCTCAAACGGCGGGTTGCTTTCGGTGGCAGCGCTTGTCTCTGGCTTTCTGCTTGCGACTTCAGTGCTCGTACACGTCGCCGTCCGAGACGGGAAACGGCCTTGGTGGCGAACCTGACTGCATAGTCGGCCAGATCTCGACAAATACCGTAAGGTCGTCCACACGGATCATGGGTGACGTTTTGGCAGAAGTCGACCTCCATGTGCGCTTCATTCCGAAGACGGAGCGAAGTCGCTGACGTCATCTACGAGGCCCGACGCGGTCGTGGTATGGAAAGCGATGGACCTGACTCGACAACTGCCGCTCCCGCTTCGGCTTGCCGGACTCTTCCGAAGCAACATCATGGCAGGCTTCGAGTGCGGCCTTGTTCATCGCGGTCGTCATGATCTCCTGATTACGACCGGGCACACGGCGGATGCGCGGTTGGCCGACCATTTCCGTATTGTTCGCAACCACGGACTTCTCACAATCCGCGACGGGCTCGTCCCCGGACACCACGCGCTCGCTCGCCTCGCAGCAGCACGAGACGCGGGCGTTCAAGCGATCTGGGATCTCTCCCACTACCACCGCAATCAGGATCCAGTGCGTTGTGCTCGTATCGCGTCCGAGGCGGCACTTACGGTGAATGGAAATGAAAAGCTGTGGCTTTGTCCTGTCAACGAGCCTTCGCTTTATCCGATGATCGCCGGGATGCCGCGTCACGAGGCTGTCGAGATGGCAGTACTAATGGCTAAGGTCGCTCGGGATCATCATCCCGATGTCGGAATTCTAACGAACGACCCCATCACAGGCGTGGGCGAGCGCCAGTTCGAGGCGACAGATGCGATCGTTTCCGCGGTCGATGTGGACGTCGTCGGGGTGAACTACTACCCGCATACAGCCCGAACATCGCTCGTGAAGGTCTTGCTCGCGACATGGAGACGTTACCGCAAGCCGATCATGGTGTCGGAGACAAGCTGGCACGACGGACATCCCGTCCACCANNNTCTCAACAAAGGCGGCTGGCTCCGGCACGTGCTGGAGCAGGTCGATATCGCGGTGTTCCATGGTGCTGTTATAGCCGGGGTGTGCTGGTATCCCATCGTCGACTGCCCTCCGTGGCATCGACCATTCTCTGGTGAACGTTGGAGCCATGGTCTCATACGTTCTGACCTCTCTGTCGACCAGAACCTCTCGGCTGAACTTGCCGCCCTACGCTTTCGGGCGGCGGCATAGTCCTCGCTGAAACCTGACCAGGCCGATGGGCGTTAACATCTCGATGAGCGCCAAGTCTAAACCAGACGACGTCGAACCGACCACTGAAGCCGACACCAGGCTCGGTGCTGATGTCAGCTTTCCGTTCGATAGAATGACCGTGGAGCAGTTCCGGAAACGCTTCCCCCGTGCACGGTGGAGTGAAGCCCGCCAAGCATGGTTCGTCCCAGGCCCCACTGCCTCTCGTCGGTTCACGCGGTGGCTGGCGGAGCTGGAGGCGGAAGCCGATGCATTTGCCGACGCGAAGGGCAGGGACGCATTTGAGTTCGATCCGATCGCGAGCGTCTATCTTGAGCTTGGAAGAGCGGGCTTCCGGATCAACACTCCCTATTCCAGGACAGTCGTCGAGAAGCTTCGCGAGATTGCCTACTCGCGGTGGGATAGCGACCTCAAGTTATGGCACGTTCCGTTTCGGTCGTACGGAGAGCTCAAGGATCGATGGCCGGAAATCGAGGAAGCGGCGCGCCGGAACGAACCAGAAGAAAGGCGACGCCGCGCCGAAGAGAGGAAGGGTACTGAACAGGAAGCGAAGTCGAAAGCGCGGACGACAGAGCGGAAGCGGCGACGCTACCCGGTAAACATCGACAAGCTACCGCCACTCGGCCGTGTCGTCGCGATCCAGTATGGACTGGTTGTCTTCGAAGAGATCACCGGGGAACTCGTCGAACCGGAAGTCGTCGGCGAATTCTACCCCGGCGCCACCGATGGCCACGTCTGGGGAACCTGGCGGAAACCTACGTTTGAAGAGCTAGTGCAGGCGTGGCCTTCGAAGACGCCCGTGGCCGAAGGAGCTGAATGGTGGCAACCGACTATTGAGGAACTTCGGCCTGCTAGGCGGGCGGCGAGCCGGAAGAGGGTGGATCCGTCATCGCAGTAATGCGGTCAGGTGACGATGTCATGCCCTTCTTCCCAAGGCGCTTAAGGCTACGGGAAAGCGTACTCCAGATCCATATTTGGTGCCGGTAGTATTCCGGCACCTCTGGAAACCGCTAACTTCCGACGTTCTAAACTGCTTCGCAGAATACGCGGCACGCTTCGCTGTCGCTATCCGGTCATGCGCCGGGTAAGTCCATGCATTTGCGTGCCGCGCTGATCATGTCTGTCGCGATAACGGATCACAGATTAGGTTGTTCCACTTGTTGTCCTTCTCCGCGGGCAAAAGCCGAGCGATTTCCATGACCTGAATGACTCAGTTGGCCTCGAGCGTGGTGAATTTTACAAGGTGAGGTTCAAGCATCCCAGGCGAGATATCCACGCCAAGGCCAGGTTCATCCGGGACTTCCAAAGTGCTTCCAGCCGTGACTTTCGGTCGCCCCGCCAGATCGAGTAGCGGGTTCGGACCCACATCGAATTCCATGTAAGGAAACGGCGTCGTTCCACCTGCCCGGTGAGAGGTGAGCGTTGCCGTGAGATGCAGTGCCGCCTGGAAGTTCACGATGCTTCCCCATACGTGTGGAATAAGCGGCCTGTTGAAGAGATCGGCAAGCACCGCGACCTGGGATACGCCAGTCAGTCCTGCGCAGATGGCGATATCTGGTTGAAGCACATCCATTACCCCAGCGTTGAGAAATGGCATGAAGTCAGCGGGCCCACTGAACGTCTCTCCTCCTGCTATGGCGGTGGAGATGTGTGCCGATGCCTGGCGGTATCCGTCGAGGTCCATGGGTATCGTCGGTTCCTCGATCCACAAAGGATTGGCCGCCTTCAGGAGACTATAGGTCTTGATTGCATTCCGGGGTGTCGTGGACTGATTAAAATCGACCATCAGATCCGCTTCGTGGCCGATCATGCCTCTGACCATTAAGGCTGCTTTGGCATCATCTGAGGGACTGAAGCCACTGCGAAGCTTGATCGATCTGAAGCCCTTTCGGAGGTATCCTTCGACTTCTCGCTCGAAGTCACGATAGGGATGGCCGTTCGGTTTGAAAAACGGGCCGCTTGCATAGGTCGGTACACTGTTGCGGCGAGCACCGCCCAACAATGCATGAAGTGGAATCTCACGCTCTCGCGCGGCGAGATCATGGAGTGCCATGTCGACTGCGGCTACGGCCATCATCGCGACGCCGCTTCTGGACTCGAACGCGCGCGTCATGTCCTGCCATAGCCGACGGTAGTGCTGGGGATCCTGGCCGAGCACCAGGGGCGCGAGATGGGACTCGATCAGACTGGAAGCAGCGGCGGGGAGAGCCCAGGTCTCACCCCATCCGGATAGCCCGCCGCCGACGATCTCAACGAGTAGGGTATCCCGGCGATCGAAAAACACTTTCGCATTTCCGATCGTTTCCGGAAGCTTCGCACTCAGATGGTACAGATTAATACGTTTGATCTTCAACAACGTTCTCCCTTACGCCTTGCGAGCGTCAGCGGCCTGCATCATCTCGCGCATTGAGCGGCCTAGTATCAGGATAGCGATCGATGTCAGGAGCATGGCGAAAGCCAGGAACAGCAGCGAGCCTTGAAAGCCGCCTGTGGCATCACGAACCCAGCCGATGATCGACGGGCCGAAGAACCCCCCGGTGCTTCCGACAGAGTTGATCAGGGCGATGCCTGCCGCCGCGGCACTACCCGTCAGCAGTGTCGACGGGAAAATCCAGATGTTCGGAGATGCTCCGCCGATCCCCGCAGCTCCGATCGTGAGGCCAAGCAGGCTGATCAACGAAGACGGTGCGAAAGCGGCCAGCGTGAAACCCAAGGCGCTGACAATAAAAGGACCGGCAGCATGCCAAACGCGTTCACCGGTGCGGTCAGCACTGCGGGCGACGAGGATCATCGAGAGCGCCATGAAAATGGCGGGGATGGCCGTGACGAACCCCGTCTGCATGTTGGTAAGACCGAATTCCTTTACGAACTGAGGCATCCAGATGGCGATCCCTGTCGTTCCCATGACGAGACCGACTGCGATAAAGCACATCAGGAGGACGCGAGGATCGCGCAAGGCCGAGCCGATCGTAAACTTCTCTTTTGCCTCACGTGCGTTCTTCTCGGTCTCAAGCCGTTTCATCAGAACCGCTTTTTCATCCGATGTGAGGAACGTCGCTTTCTCCGGGGTTTCCGGAAGATAGAAGAAGACCACGAATCCCATGATTAGGGCCGGGAGAGCTTCCAACATGAACATCCACTGCCATCCGCTGAAACCGCCGAAGCCGTTCATGGCTTCGATGATGTAACCAGACAGCGGAGCTCCGATGATCGTCGAAAAGGGCACCGCGATGTTGAAAGTCGCAAACATTCGGCCGCGATACTGCGCCGGGAACCACAGCGTCATGAAGAAGATGATGCCGGGGAAGAAGCCTGCCTCGGCGGCGCCCAGTAGAATCCTGACGACGTAGAAGCTCGCAGGGTTCCAGACGAAGGCAGTTGCTGCAGACAGGATCGCCCAGGTGATCAGGATACGGGCAATCCAGCGCCTTGCGCCAACTTTGGAGAGGACGATGTTGCTGGGTAGTTCGAACAGGACATAGCCAAGAAAGAAAATCCCGGCTCCGAAGCCAAACTGGGAAGCAGTAAACCCCAGGTCCTTGTTCATCGTCAGTGCGGCGAACCCGATATTCACGCGGTCGAGGAACGCGGCGAAATAGCAGACCATGATGATAGGCAGAATGCGCCACGCGGCTTTGCGGACGATCGCGCTCTCGAAATCCATATTGTCCTCCTCCAAGGGCTTAGTCGAAATTCACCTAGTCATAATTGTAATTCACGATCAAATCTGATTTTCTGACGTGGCAACATTTGGAAAACGAATAATGCGTTTGACGGTCGCTCAACTCGAGACATTTTACTGGACCGTGCAGTTGGGTTCGGCACAGCGCGCGGCCGATCACCTCAAGCTCGCCCAGCCGACGGTGTCGCTCCGACTGAAAGAACTACGAGATGTGTTGGGAGAAGACCTGTTCGAGCGGACTAACCGCGGCCTGTCAGTGACAGAGAGCGGTAAGGCTTTGCTCCCGCACATCACCAACATTCTCGGCGAACTCGAAGAGATCAGGCAGAAGCACTCGACACAGTCGCTTGTAGGGCAAATCAGGGTGGGTCTCGCCGAGGGGTTTGCTGTGAACTGCCTGCCTCCGCTGCTGGAAGCGATGCGTATCGAGCACCCGCATTTAAAGCCCGAATGGAACGTATCGACGAGCACCAACCTTGAAGCTGCGATTCTCGAGGATCGTCTCGATATGGCAGTAATTCTAAATCCGATCGGTCATGAAAAGATGTCGCTCGTACCTCTTGGTACACAGCCGACGACCTGGGTGGTGCCGAAGGCCTGGGAGATTGCCGAGCCGATCACGCCGAGGGACATGTGGCTGCTTCCCGTCGTCACCAACCCGGCACCTTCCGCGATGTACCGTCAAGTCACTGGCTGGTTTGCCGGAGATGGGCTGATGCCCACGCAGATGAGCGTATGCACCAGTGTTTCCGTCATTGCTGAACTGGTCGCCGGCGGTCTGGGCGCCGCGCTTCTCCCCGTGCGCATGGCCGAGCGCTACGTCCGCGATGGCGGCGTTCGGGTCGTTAAGTCATCGCCCCCGGCGGACAATGGCAGGCTCTATATTGCTTCACGTGCGGTCGTCGACGATGTCAAGATCGGTGCGATGAGCAAGCTGATCCGACGTGTTGTCGAGAAGATGGGGTATTTGGGGTAAAACCGTTGCTCCAGATATCTGACACGAGGCTTCGCAGAATCGTAGTCGGCGCCTTCAACGCGTCGAACATGCGGGTCACATCAGCGGAGTTGCTGACATCCGCCTCGATCGCAACGGCCTTGCCACTGCTACGATAGATACAGTAACGGGATCAGCTCTGACAACGATTGGCAAGCCGACTAAAAAGCTCGATGCTTCCTTGCTTCCGGTCCGACAGAGGCATGGAGGCGACACGAGTTGCTTGCGCAACTCGCTGTTGGCTGATCCCCCATATCCTGGATACGCATCCTTAAGCAGAAGACTGATTAACCAATGCATCGACAGGCACATTATGCGGCCTGCGACGCTCTATCTGCAGGTCGCCGATAGGGCCGGTGCGGCCGTCCGGTGACATCAGTAGTGGGGCTGTCATGTGGTTTTATAGGGTGCCGGTCATGCCGATTGGATTGACTACGAACTTGCCGTTCTTGATACGAGCAGCCTAGGCATCGCTTGAAAGCATCTCACCAGCGTGGGCGTAGGTCATCTGTTCTCGGGCACTACCGACGGGCACAGACCAGCGGCACAGGTGGCCTACGGCCGCCGCGTCGTAGATGACGAAGTCCCGGATGCCTGAGTCCGGTTCAGAAGTCAGCCCTATCCGGAGTCCGGGTGTTACGAGGTTGCGGTCGTCTTCCGACATCTCGGCGATCTCCCAGATGAGTTCAGCGGTAGAACGACATAGATCAACAGAAGCGCCGCCGGCCAGGTAATCAGCGATGCTAGACCTGGCGATGGCAGCCAGACGATCGTTCCTCAACGACGGAAAGAACGTGGCCAAGATCGCTCGCGCGACACGGATACGTCGCGCGATAGGGCCTTCTGCTTGCATTCGGACAAGCTCTGCGTAGATCCGAATGGTGCCAGGATTGTCCATGGGGCTCACGTTGCAAGTACCGTCCGGAAACAGCACGATCAAAAACTCGCCGCGCTCCGTGAGTGAGAAAACAGGCAACATCATTTGCCAACTTTTGTGGTGAAGCCGACACGCTTGCATTTGATCTCGAGCATGTAGTCGTCCGATACTGCAGCCTGACGGCAAGTGTTCGACTTCCCCGAGACTGGCACGCTCCTGATCTTTCGGTAGATCGCATCATGGACCTTGTCGATGTCCACTTCGACAGGTATGCGCTGCCCTGCTGTGCGGCGCATCAGAGTGATGTGATCTTCTCCGTCGCGAAGGACGACCTCGATTTCCGCTGTCGGCGAACTGTACCCGACATATCGGCAAAATTCACTCTTGCTTGCTGCCGTCTCAATCCGATTAGACCAGTCTTCTGCCGTCCAGTCTTCGAAAAAGGGGTGGTCGATCCGCACTCGAAGACTCCCCGAGGCTCCGATATTTTTCGTGGCGTCGTTGATGCGAATATAAACGATCAGCGACTGACGGTGCGTCATGACGAAAAAGCTGTCGGGATAGTCGGTATCGAACAAGACTGGATAGATCATGCGGCCGCCCCTTCACGTGCCGCCTTACGCGCCAGTTCGAGCTGACCGCGCAGTCGGGAGGTGACTGCAGGATGGTCAATCGGATACGACACGGGCTCGTGGCGGCGGTCGTACATGCGATATACGATGAGAACTTTTTGGTGCCGCGCACGAGTGTCCCCGACCGCGACATGGCAGAAATCCCGCTCGAAACCAGCAGCCGCAATCGCGTTGTCGATAGCCTGATGCAGGTACTGCCGCGTCCAATGGGTCCATCCTTCGCGGACCTCGACGATGAGCGGGCGACGGGTGGGGCGACGGCCGGAACCGCGGGGATCGCTGTAGTACCAGAGCTTCAGTTTGATCATGTCCATCTCCTTTTTCCGTTTGGACTAGGGGATGCATGTCGTCGATCTGTATCAAGATCCAGCATTATCTGCAGTAACATCGAAAATAATTTCGACGTTAACTGTCGTAGCGGAGCGCTTAACATAGCGATTTCCCAGATTCGTACACTCCGTTAAATTGTTGACAATTGATGTACCATGACTTTGCATACATAATAGTTGACAATTTAGAGTATCGTCTAACGAACATATACGTTAGACCGATTACTCCTCGAATCCTTGAGCTCCGCCGCCAGCGAAAAGACTCGAGGGTGCTGTCCCAGCGAGCGTGATCGGCTGGCGGTATCCGGACTGCGAAGATCAGAGTTCTTGAACGGCCGGAGACATGTCCGGGAGTCCCAGCGACTTCCTGAACCGGGCCTCGTCTTCAACCTGCGGTGTGATCGCACCGGCTCGAACCGCGATACCGAAATCGTTGATCTTGTCAGCCAAGTTGCCGCCGTTGCCGGGGGCGGGGTGGCGTCAACAACATCGCCATTCTCGTCGACGCCGATTTCGATATCCTCGTCGTCCTCGGCGAGCGACTGGCTGAGAACTTCCTTGAAGTCGAGGCCGGGATAGACAGGGTAACGGAGGCCGAGCAGACGCGCGCGTTCCTGATCGATGGCGTTGTCTTCGTCGATGTCTTCGATGTCCTGTCCGAACGAGTTCGCGACGTGCTTGCGGCTGGTGAAGCCGTTGAGTACGGCCTCGGTGAAGGCTGCCACTTCTTGTACCGGGTTGATATGTCCACGTGCCGGAGCGACCATTCTACGGTCATGTAGTCGTCGATCGTCTTGCCGTCTTCCGGCGTGAAGAGGCCGAGCAGCACGGCAGCCGACACGAGGCGCTCCCAGATCGGCTGAAGGAATTGGTGGACGAGGACGTGAAACTGAATGGACTCGATGCCGCGCTGTACCTCGAGCATCACTGCACGGTAGGTACGGTCGGACAGTTTGTCGAACTGCAGGTTGAACTGCTCCACGGCCAGGCCGAGCGACACAGCAAAGCCGGACAGACCTTCGCGACGGAAAATGGGATAGTTGGCATCGTTCTGCTGCGGCTGCGACAGGAGGACATCATGACCTTCCGGCACTTCAACGAACGTGTTCGGCTCCAGTGTCTGAAACGCCACGCCTTCGCCGTTGACCGACTTGCCAGCATACGGATGTCCTGCAGCGCACAGTACGCAGGGGAACTCGGACTCGCCTTGGTCACGACGCCGAATATCTTCCGCATCAGATTCTGAACCACTTGCTCCTCGAATTCTTTGCTCATTCCCCACCTCCCACACGCGCAGCTTCATCGGCCGCGATGATCTGCTTGGCGAATGCGACCCAGCTCTGCCACGACATCCGAGGATCGCAATAGGGATCACTGGTCGTGATGCAGTAGAAGTCTTCTCGATGGGGGATGAGGTCAGTCTCCGCTGCCCTGCACATCTCCACGAACCCGCCGTCAGAGCAGTGTATGATGTGATCCGGCAGTCGTTTGATGAATTCGATGTGGCTCATGCCGCGATCTCCCTAGGCACAAGCCGCATCACGATCTTGGGTGTCTGTCCCCAGAACTTCGCAGCGGCCTCGTATCCCTGAACCTTGAGTTCGTCGTTGTATGCCCGGATCCACGCTTCCAACGATGCCTTCTCGGTGACGTCGGTCGAGAGTCCGAATGCCTTTACCGTCGCGCTGAAGAAGGAACCTGGGCTGCCAACACGGGCATCTGCTATCGCCTGTCGCTTCGGGGTCCACTGTTTCTCGCTCATCACATCCTCCTCGATCTGTACGATCATGATGTGTGTCGGCGACGCACCGTGCAACTAGGCGGCAGCTCTCAATTTACGTCTGGGGAGCGGAACTCAAGTTCTTCACGACCTTGCTAATCTTCTCGTTCCCGAATTCGTAACAACTTCAGGATACAACCTTGGGGATTAGTGTGGATCTATTCGGGGGGTCGAATGCGAGTGGTAGTGACGGTAATACTAACGAGTATGTTCGTGGCAGACACGGGGTCTATCAGTTTTGCCGCCACTCCATACGGTTCATGCTCCGAGACGGCCCAAGTTTACCAGGAACGGTACGAGAGCCGTGGCCAAGTGCAGGATATGGTTTGCATGCAGAAGGCGTTGGAACGGGAGATGACCGACGGGCCTAGTTACTCCTGTTCACGTAGCGCTCAGTCATACCAGACAGCCTACGAAACGACAGGGCGCACAAGCGACCTCGTTTGCATGCAGGAAGCTTTGGAAAGAGAATTGCAATGAAATCCGTTCTCGGTATTGCCGCTGTCATCGGGGCACTGCTCTTGCCCAACCTTGCTCGTGCCGACTTTATCGATACGACGTGGACCGTGATTGGCTGGTCGGGCGAAGCATGGTTCTCGAATACCAAAAATATCGTCGGGAAGAGCCAGAAGTTCTATAAAGGCGAAGCATCTGGCATTTTCTACTCCTGCGACAACGCTGGCCAATCCAGCACCTACACGACATACGAAACGGTCGACGCCTTCCTGGCAAATCCCGAGTTTGAGCTGTTCAAGCCAGCGGAGAAGGATCTGCGCCTGAGTGGCCCTAAGGTCTTCGTTCACCGCATAACCTGTGACGGAGGTTCAAATCCAGCCAAGCGCCGAGTGCTGTACCCGTTCGTGACAACTGAAAAACGACATTCGGCCTACTATCTGTACGAAGGCGGCTACTTCTCGATGTACGCGCCATAAGCCGGCAGCCATCACTCCATGATCAACGCGATCGATCGATCCCCAGACGCGCGCACCGCAGCTTCGACCAGATCACCCACGCATGCCGATTGGCCATCGAGCTTGAACGCCCTTGGCCCCATCAGATCGACGCGGCGGCCATGGGTGCGTCTTGAGTTGCAAACGTTTGCTATTTCGTCGCATGATCTGTGCAACACGTTGCATCGCGTCGTTGCTTCCGTCCCTTTGTGCTCCGATACCATTCGTATTATCAACGATTATACAGTTCGTATTAATCTACCAGTGCGCACATTTAATTCACCAAGTGCGTCATCAGGATTTTTATCCGTTTCGTATCGACGTCTGTCCAGTAATCCGGCCCACCTCTGTACTACACATGGTTTTAGCGTTTTGCCTGCGATTGTCGCGTTTTTCGCGTTCTCGCGATTCCAATGGCAGCCAGCCTGCAGGTCGTCGGTCGTATTATCTGTCTTGTGACTGTTGGGGAAAACTGTAGTTTCCGTGAGACGCATAAGATTTAGGATTGCGCAGCCGGGTGAGATCTGATTTAACGAGCATCATGAACGACAAGGTTAACGAATCCACTGAAGAACATGAGCTGCTGCGCAAGATTGGACGGCTTCGCAAGAAGCGTGCTGAGTTACAGAGCGAGATAAACTACATCTCGATCCAACTCGAGAGCTATGAAGATGCCGCCGTCATGGTCTACGGCCAGGCCCAATTCACCGCGTTTATGGCGGCGCTGATGGGTGAGGCGCTACCGTCGAAGGCTCCGGCATACGGTCCGCAGCCGCAGTCGAAGTTCCAGAGGCGTAAGCGCTCGATTTCGGTGAACTGGGCGGTGATGCTGACGAGTCTCAACGAGATGCCAACTTTTGGATACCAGGAAATTGTCTCCGTATCCGATCTGAAGAACCTGGATATTACAATCGCGGCCGCTCGCTCGCAGATGAAGACGTACATTGATGGTGGTCTGGTTCAGCGGGTAGGGGACGGCAAGTTCTCTGTGACCGATCAAGGACTGCGCGTGGCGATGGAGGCGTTGAGTAAAGTGACTGCCGATAGCACCCAGTTGCCCTCAGAGCAGCAATCGAGTGCGCCGCAGCGCTTCGACAATCTTTTCGACGACGACGACGATGTGAATCCGAACGAAGTTCAGAGCACGTTGTCTGCCGCCGAAGCCTTCGGATCAGCTTACAATTATAAGAGCTGAGACGAAAAGAGGCTCCCGCAAGGAAGCCTCTTAAACCGGAAGAGTAAGCCGTTCGCAGCGGCCCAATCTTCTAAACGTAACCCGCGTCGCGTAGGCGCTATGAGAAAGGACACATCATGGCATGGCATCGCCAACCAAGAAGAACGGCATCCGCCTAACGGCGGCTCCGCCTGTCCCCCTTCCATAAGGGGCTAAGGAAGCGCACCGCAGAGTCTCCAAAACTTTGCGGCGCGCCGCATAGGTATATGATTAGCTACATCATCTGTCCAGAGTTCTGTATGCCGGCCTACGCTTTGGAAAATTCCGAAATTGTAGTGCGAGAGGTGACTGATGAACCCGCGTAAGCTGACCGATGGCCCCCTTGGCAAGCTGTCGGATTTCACCCCTGAAGAGTTGGCGGAATATTCGACGGCTTCGTGCACGAGCCGTCAGATTTCTTCTCATCGAAGCGTGAGATGCTTGACGGATTCATGTTGCTGAACACCGACTCGGAAGAGCGACCGACGAAGTCGATATCGATTGAAGATCAGCTCAGAGCTATCCAGGCCGTCATCAGGGCAAACGAGAGAGCAGATACTTCTTTGTCCGCAGAAATCGATGAGTTGGCATCTCTCCCTAGTCACACCGAACGCGACGAGGACGAATACATTTTCCTGCGGCAGCAGTCGACGTACATGGGCAGTGCCATGAGCCTCACGGTTGCTGCGCTGTACGTTTCCTTCGTGGAAACTCTGATAACCACCTTTATCCAAAAGATCGGCGCCGATTATGGCCCTCAGCACCGACGGATAAACCCATCATACGCACGGTGGAAGAAGGACCAGACAAACCACTTTCAAATCAAAAAAAGGGGAAACTGGGAGTTGCGCTCGAAATCGCGGAGAATGTCGGGCTTGAGTTCGATACGGCGGCGCTGGAAGTGCTCGATTTGCTTCGTGTCTACCGCAACAGCATGATCCACAACTCTCTTGAGTGGCCGGCCGATGAACTTCTGAAATTCCAGGAGAAGATAGCCGCGCTGCCTCACGACTTGTTTGGAATAGCGACTACCGACGACAATCCCACGTTCTTCGTCATCAATAGATCGTTCGTGGACGCAGTCGAAAAGTCCATCCACCAATTGATAGAAGATATGGCTGGGTTTCTCTACTTCCTGATGTATCCTGGCTCGAGCGCAATGACTCAATAACGAGACGTTAGTTTGCCTTTTAGCGAACCGGGGATCAAATGAATCCGCAACTCATAGCGATGGGCGTTTTAGTCGCGTTAGGTCTGTCGTCGGCATCGATGGCACAGCAACTCGACGTCAAAACACTGAAAATCAGCAGTGTGAGAGGACTCAAGTCAGTGGATATCGCTGTCGACCGTCCAAGCGAACCTAAGGCGAGTTACAAGGTCATTGCGATCGGCAAAGGTCCCGAGGGTTCTGTGGTGTCAATTAACACTAGATACTCGGACGCATCCGGCTGGGTCTACACGACCCGAGCATTCCAATGCGACAGCGGTCGGCTGAAGACGCTGGCGAGTGGGGAGACCGTTGACGGGATGCTGAAGTCGAAAGCAGATGCATCCTGGAGTCGCCTGATGGACGGGTCGTCGGCAACGCAAGTCGCCGAAATCGCATGCGCACAAAGCGGGAAGCGCCTGTCGGGGGTCGCAGGATGAGAGATAAGCTTCGAGCTGGAGCACGTAAAATGGGCGCAGCCGCCAAAGCACGTCCGGCAGAGACGATATGGTCGATCATCGGTGCGGTAGGAGGCGCTATCCTTGGACTGATGATTGGCGGGGTAGGGATCGCGGCCATGGGTGGAGCAAAGGGAGTCCCTGCCGCTATCATCCTTGCCTTACTATTCGGCGTGATCGGCAACCGCTACGGCATTAGCAAGGATAGACCCGTCCTGTAACGCAGTCGGAACGGCTACATGAGTTCAGTCAAGGAATACATGCACGAGATCTGGTCGCAGGTTGACGTCGAAGTCATCTTCACCTGCCCGCACTGCCACAACACTATCTCGAAGTGGCTGAGGGTAGCAGGAGACGAAGAGGAGCAGTTCGTAGAGGTGTCATGCGACTTCGATGACGACGAAGACGCATGGACCGTCATTATTCGGAATGACGATAGTGGATGGTCGGCCGAGCTGGAGGATGCCCCTGAAGTCGACGTCACTATCAATGTCGATGACAGCCGATACGATCAGTGGGAAGAACCCGATCCGGAACCAGGTGCTTACGGAATTTTCCAGAATGCCATGGGCGAATGGAGGAGGAACGTCTTCGAGCTGAGTACGACGGACGGCGCAAGCAGCCGAAACAGGATGCTCTTCACGACGTTGTATTCGATTTTTGAAGCTTACTTGTCAGATGCCATCATAGGATCCGCACTCGCAGACGTTCCGGTACAGACGCGGCTTGTCAAGGTGAAGGAGCTGGATTTACACGACAAGCAGCTCAGCCTCGACACCGTCTTGGAGAACCCAAACGTCGTCCGCGACATGCTTCGCGCAGTCCTTCAGAAGTTTTCATTCCACAAGTTGGTTCCAGTGAGCAGGATCGCAGAGGTCGCCTTCGGCAAGCCTATTCTGCCGCCTCATCAGGAGGATCGAGCACTCGCGGTCGCGTCTGTCCAGAAGAGGCATGACTGTGTGCATCGCAACGGGTTCGATACGCAAGGCAACCAGCACACGGACATCACCCAGGAATACCTCAATCGGGCGGGCAAGATCTTCGAATGCATGGCGGCGGCTCTTGAAGACGCAATCAGGCATGCAGAGGCAAAGAAGTGGTTAGAGCCTCTCGATGCCGGGGACGACTTGAAACCGGATCAATGACGGCAGCAAGATGTCAGGCGGCGATGGTTATCCTGCGCATACCGTGATCAGCCATGGTCGTGAACAGCGATTTAAGTCTTTCAATCAACGCATTCTCTTCGATTGATCTGCCGAACTCTTTCGTGAAGAAGCCAGGGCCTCTCCGGGTCCCGTTCTTGATTCCCTCTTGTTCGTCGCTGAAACCCCTGCGGATGTTCCGGACGAGAACGAGAAATTCATTATTCCCCACGCTCGCGCCATTGTCTCTGTAGTCTTTCGTGAACACATTTCGAGCGACGTAGTCAAATGCAGGACCGAGACGGCGCATCAGCGTACCGATAAAGGCAATCCGCAACGGCGCCTCGCGACGGGCTAGGGCGAATTCCGCCACTCTTCTTATGTCCTCCTTTGTGGGTGCCGTGATGACCGAGGCTTGTATGGCAACTCCGACCACTCTCACATCAGTAGACTTCAGCAGGGCTTCGATCGCGGAATGTAGTCGCGGATCCCTGCGAAGTCTGGATTTGCCGAGTATCCCGATTGTTTTGGCGATCAGGTGAACGTCTCCCGAGGAATGGTTGATGATGTCGAGCATGAAGGAGTAGAGCTGGTCATCATTTCCTGTTGCTGACTTCTCAAGGTATTTCAGCATTTCTCCTTTCAAGAACGAGTCCTGAGTTTGATCGAAAACCGCCGCTGCCACAGCGCGATTACGTGCGAGGTCAGGAGCGTCCGCGCGCAAGTTCTTCATCGCCCATACAACCTGCTCCGCCCACGGATAGCCACGCACCTGTTTGTGTAGCAGTCGGCCCTCGTCGCTTGCGAGTGTCTTGCGCACAGCCATTCTGTGTTCAAACAGAGACCCTTCGAGCAGTGCGTCGTCGAGGACTGTCGTTTCGGGGCTCCAAGCCACCCGAATGCCATGAGCGCCACGTAGGTCGCACCCCGAAAAGTCATAGCCGCTCAGATCTGTGTCCGTTAAGTCTATGTCTCGGAGATCAGCGTGGCGGAGATGTCGCTTCGGGTTCAGCCCGGCAAGCCTGATCAACCCGCCGAAGTTGGTTGCCTCACTATCAATAACCCGTTCAATTGCGGAGCTGGATTCCAGACTCAGCATGCCGTCGAGGACGAGGTCATCCTTCATATTCGGTCTTCGAAACGCTGAACGTGACAACGCCATTGTAGTCCACCTGCGAAGAGGCTTCGTGCAATCCCTTGGCCACTAAGATGCCGATAACTTTTTCTTTGTTTGCTCCGACGCGGTTGAACAGCGGCCGTCCATCCTTGATGATTTCCACGTTCATATTCCTCGCAGAGGCATGCAGGGACAGGGTAGTTGCTATCTGATTGGGTCTTGCTGACTTCATACGGACACCACAAAGCACGTCGAAGTTCAGGAACGTCCGGTCAAGATTGGCTCCTGCAGCGTCAGTGATCCGCCACGCGTCATTACCAATAGCTTTGACTGGGTAGTAGTCCGACTGTGTCTCTCGATTTTCTTTCAACGACGCTACAGAGGTGTCAGTCTGTTTCGCAGATCCGCTTGCACTGATCTTCGCCGACTGGGTTATCGCGGACATTTCACCAGCGACAATGGCTTCCCGCGCCTTCACGTTCTCGACAGTCGTCTGCAGAGTTGATTCAGACGTCATCTTCACTGTCAGTTTCGATGGTGCGTGGTCCACTCCGTACTTCGATTTCTCGATTATCTCGAGTCCGTCGATGTCTAGTGAGAGAATTGCCTGCTTCAAGCTGACCGCGATAGTCGCGCGGTCGACGGTGACTTCGTCTTGGAATATGCCGAGCTCAACCTGTAGGTCGAACTGGCTCGGCTCGTCAGGCCGCTCCGTCACCTGGCTCTTCAGTCCGACCAACTGTGGAAGTGGGTTTATATGCAGCGGATGGAACGGCACGAAAGTCCTCCCTGAACGTACTGAATTATATGGTTGTAAAGACTGACTGGCACAAGTTCTTGTATCAGTAATCCCCAAGCGTTGACTGGGTGACACTTTTCTGTCACCCAGTGGGTCAGCGATTGTAGGCGGGGTGTAACGATGCCAAGGCGAGTATGGACTAACAGTCAGTTTAGGCTCTGGTTGGCGGCAACAGGCCTGTCTGTGCCGCAAGCCGCCGCCGTCCTCGACGTCTCCGAGCGCACGCTCAAGCGAATCCGGACGGACGAAGAGGTCAGCATCAAGGATTCGATCACCGCCGCTGCGCAGTCCTATCTCCAAGCCAGCCGGACGACCGTCGGCACGGATGCCGAGCAGGTCGACAGTTGGGCATCACAAGCCGGACTGGCGGATCTCTGCGTGGCGTTGCCGTATGCTCACGTCACCGCGATCACGTCTGCGATCGCAAGAGGATGGACATCGGCTAACTCGGCCAAGCTGCGTCAGGTCGCGCAGCCTATCCGCATGCCGCAGCCGGAGACCGTCAGCGAGTTCCGGTTGGAATGGTATGCGACTTCCGATCTGCCCTGGGGCGTCGAGTGTCGTGTTGATTCCGATGGGCGGCCGTACCGCATCGCCAGTATCGAGCGCACGCTTCTGGAACTGGCAGCCTATGAGGGGTTCCTTGGTGCCGACGACGTCGTCGAATGTTTTAAAGGCGCTCAGGCGGCAGAACAGCGGCCTGACATGCAGATGGTTAGGAGGAAGGCTCGCGAACGTGGGCCGGAGATCATCGAGAAAGTAGAATACTGTTTCGCGTCACGACCATGGGAGAGCCTCGAATGACCGATATCCAAGTTGCAGTATCCGAACGTGAGGCGTTGCACCTTCAGCTCGCAGCGGAGGCGGCAGGTATGGACGTGTCCGATTATGTGGTCCTGCTCACCGACATCGCCGACGGACTGCCTCGTCCAATTGTCGACCTTCTCCGACTGCCACCGGATGATCCAAGCCGAGTGGCGTTCCTGAAGAGCATCATGGAAAAACCACCGGCGGTTTGAGATCTGCGCCGCCGGCACACATCATCCTCCCATCACTACGTGATCACTACGGGAGGCTACGATGACAGCACAGGCACCAGAACTCGGCGACCGCATAGCCGACAAGCTCAAGTCGTAGGCTCGCAACAAGGGTCTGGACGTTCCCCAGTACCTGCAGAAATACATTCAGGAGAGGATCGCTGTCAGACTCTTCGCGTGCCGGCTGCCGAGCTGCTTATGTTCAGGGGCGGCACTATGTTTCAATGGTGTGATGAAATGGCCGACGTGTCTCGCTCGACCTCGGACATCGACATCCAAGCCCACGCTCGCATGAGCCACGACGACATCCTTGGTCTGTTCGTGACGCGGCATCGATCGTAGACGGCGATGGTGTCCGACTTGAAGTCGGAAAGGTTCAGGAGCTGGAGCACACAAGCCTTGACCAGCCACGTCTTCGCATCAACGTCGTCGGATGGGTCGGCAAGATGCGCGTTACGACCCACCTCGACTTTTCCATCGGTGGCAAGCCGCCTATCGGTCTGCGCGAGCTGCTGCCGACACCAATTATTGCAGGACAGTCGGTTGTCAGAATCCGAGCGCAGCCATGGGTCTACAGTGCGGCCGACAAGCTTCACAGCATTGTCATCCGGGGTTGCGACAACACGCGGCTCAAGGACTATCGCGATCTGCTGACGTTGGTGCGTAAGGGCTATGGGTCGAATGCTGGGATGAGGGAGGCCGTGGAGACCACGTTCGCCCAACGTGGCACCGAACTGCCAACCGCAACGCGCGAGGGTCTGACGGTCATCTATTCGGCCTTGAGACAGTCAGACTGGGAACGCTACCTCGACAAGAACGCCATCAAGAACTTGCCGCGCTCGCTGGCTGCTGTTGTTGCTAAAATCGAGGCCGCATTCGGAGAGAGCGTCTGGGCAGAGGCAGCACACGGATACCGGGTGCGTGCCTGATCAGTCAGCGCGTTCGACAATCTGGAATCCGTACCGGGCGCGGAGCTTGGTGCCGTCCAGATGGTAGCTGAACACGATCGGCAGCTCGAGCTGATACAATGCGAAGATGTCGTCCATCGAAAAACCTTCTGCCGTCTTCTCAGTCACAAATTCTACGACACCGGCTTCGACTTCCGCGAGCTGACTGCGGATAGCATCGCGATGCGCTATCTCGTCACGCGTCTTCGGCGACTGGGCTGAAGTGCTTATCGGTGTAGGGATATAGGAATAGTTCGGAGTCTCGACGACGACAGGCTCGGTGGCCGGAAGGGTAAGGGTAGGGCGCTTGGCCATTATGCGACCTCCCTGTCGGCCAGCCGCACTACGTTGTCGGCGGCGATGTCCAGAATGTCCTCGATGATGATCAGCGCACGTCTGGCATCGTTCAGTTCCGTGATCTGCTGCGGGGCGTCGTCCTTGCGCGTCCAGTCGTCGAGAAACGCGGTCCATTCGTAATGATCATCACCGTGCTCATCAGCAAGCATGTCGGCGAGCCAGTCGAGGCCGTCGCGCAGCTCCTTGAGCTTGCGGCGGTCGATCTCGACCACGTGGTTGGTGACGCGGACGGTGCCACGACGGGCGCCCTGGAGGATGACGTTGATCAGATCCCAATAGATGTCTCTGTCTTCCGGGATTTCCGACAGATTGAAACGGAACATGACCTCCCACTGGCGCATCAGATGGCGCAAGTCAGGCGCGGAGCCGATGTGACCGGGCATGTGCCGGGGCAACCGAGTGACAACGATAACGTCGATAGTCCAAGACTGTAAGTTCTGCATGTGACCCTCCTGTTAGAAGAATCATGTGTGCCGGCGGTGCGTGATGCAAAGGCCGGCAGGTTTTCATGCGTCGACGTCGATGTCCTCATGTTGCCTGAGGCGCGCATTCAGATTTCGAGGTGGCTGCCGCGGTGCGTTGGGATCGTATGACGGAACCACGGGAGGTATCCGGCTGATGTATCCGGTCTCAGGTTTGATCTTGGGCTTGCGCCAGACACCGATGAGAGGATGCGGGGCGCGTTTGGGCGGGATGTAGTATTTCGGCGGTGGCAGGGGCAGATCTGCGTGAAGTCGGCACGCGTTGCGTAAATCAGATTTCGATGCCGTCTTTAGTTCCTTGAACTCTGGCACGTCTTCCAGCGCCCGGATCTCATCGTGTATGTCTGAATATGTGCGGCCGCCAAGCATTCGCCGGGCACGTTTCAGGCGTGACAGGATATTGGCGATGTCTGCGTCCGCGTGCTTGCGAGTTACCAGCATATTCCGGAAATCGGCGCTGATCGGCGGCGACGTTTTTCCATGGTGCCTGTCCATGATCGCTATGCCGATAGCTTTTGCCAATGGCGGTGGGACGGCGTTTCCGAGCATTTGGTTGATGTCCGCAGACTTGGATCCTTTCCAGACCCAGCTCGCGGGGAAGCCCTGAATGTCGGATACCATCCGCTGTGTGAGCACGGTGATCTTGCCGGGTGCGTCGGCCGGGTGGCGGACATAGTTCGGCGGGACACGCTGGTGATATCGATTGCGGACTGTCGCGGCGGGTTCGTCAGCCCCCCACAGTGCCCGCCGATTTTTATACGCGGGGCGGATGTACACTGCGTCGGCGATCTGAGTCCCGAAAGCATCCCGGAGCGTCATCGGTTGAGGTGCGGCTGCCGCGATCAGGTCAGCGTCTAGGAATCCATCAACTTCACCACGACGGCCGACACAGAAAAACCGTTCTCGGGCTTGAGGAACTCCGTAGAAAGACGCGTCGAGAATGAGTTCCGTAAGCCCGTAGCTATGGGCTTTCCAGATGGACCGCGCATCTTGGTACGATCGCGACCGTGGTGCGGGCTTCACGTTTTCGAAGATGAACCACTCGGGTCTCACCACGGCGATCAGCATCGCGAAATCGCGTGTGCGGTCTGCGCGCGCGCCTTCTTTGCGTTTGCCGGCCGAGGAGAAGTCCTGGCACGGTGGTCCTCCAGCGATTAGATCGGGAGCTTGCCGCAGGATCATAGGTGCCATTTTCGAGAAATCCTCGATCGATCCGATGACTGCATGGTCAGCCCAAAGGTTGCGGCCATAGGTTTCGACGGCTGGCAGCCACGAGTCATATCCTGCAATCGGTGTCATGCCAGCTTGATGCAGACCGCATGACATGCCTCCGGCTCCGCAAAAGATATCGACTACTTTCATGATGCCCCCGTAACGTATGTCTACGTGATATCCGGGGGCGGTGAATCCGGGGTAAAGCGGCGGGGACTATTTCAGCTTCTTCAGGGCGCGCTCGATTTCGGACTTGTACATCTTCGCCAAGTCAGCGGACTGTGAGCGGTGTTCTGCCCCCACATTGTGTGCTGTCGCCTGATTTGTGATCGACGTTCCATGGACAAGCGATAAGGAGTTTCTCCATGGAGTCGACATTGGAGGTTCTCACGACGCGGCGCGGTCGACGTGAGACGCATCGCTACTGGCCTGATGAGGTGAAGGCGCGGATCGTTTCGGAGAGTTTGCGTCCGGGCGTGACGGTGAACGAAGTGCCGGACCGCTACGGGATGAAGGTCAACCACCTGTCGACTTGGCGGACGCTCGCGCGTTAGGGCAAGTTGCTTTTGCCGCAGCCGGAAGACGTGGTCGAATTCGCACCCATGATCGTCGAGCCGCCTGCGTCGATGACACGCCGGAACGGCCATCTGCCAGATCATTCTCCCGCGCGGAGATCGTAGTGGGGCCGGTCACGATCCGTCTTGAGGAAGGTGCGTCCGCAGCCCGGATCGCTGCCATCGCTCGTTCCCTGGCGGCAGCAACATGATCTTTCCGTCGAGCCGCGTTAGGATCATGGTGGCGACCAAACCCGTGGATTTCCGCAAGGGTCATGACGGCTTGGCGGCGCTGCTGAAGAACGAGCTGCACAAAGACCGGTTCACCGGAACGGTATTCGTGTTCCGGTCACGAAAGGTGGTCCGGCTGAAGCTGATCTACTGAGACGGTTCCGGGATCGTCATGGCTTACAAGAGGCTGGAAGAGCACACGTTCACCTGGCCAGGCATCAAGGATGGTCTGATGACATTGACCCATGCCCAGTTCGAAGCCCTGTTCGCGGGGCTTGATTGGCGACGGGTTCATGCGGTCAAGGCGAGGACACCGCAGGCCATCGAATAGCTGCGGCACGATGACTCAGCACGGTAAATTCCGAGGGCAATCGGCTCGGGATTTGGTAGCTCGGCTATGCTTGATGCCGCCAACCTTCCCTATGATGTTGCCGCCCTGAAGGCGATGCTGATTGCGGGACAAGCTCGTGAGATGGCGAAGGACGTCGCGATAGCCAACAAGGACGAGCATATCGCCCGCAAGGATGAGCGGATAGAACGGCTGGAGAAGCTGGTTGCGGCCTTCAAGCAGGCAGCCTTCGGACGCAAATCCGAGAAGACCGAACCCGACCAATTCGACCTCGCATTTGAAGACCTGGAGACGGCTATAGCCGTGATCCATGCCGAGGATGAGGCGGACGTTCCTTGTGGAAACAGGGTTGCCAAGCCGCGCGCGATCCGCGGTCACCGCCGCCTTCGCCGTCGCCGGGTCCTTCTTCCTGGATTTTCTCCTTGAGCCACTCCGCCAGGTCTTCGAGATGCGACAGACGCGGGGCGAGAGTTGCAAAGTCTGCAGATTTGACTGTCATCTCACGACTCCCGGCTTCAGGCGACGATCTTTTTTCTTCGCGTTGACCGGCGAGATCGGAGTATCCGGCTGTGCCTCAGGCTTTTCTTCTGGTTCTTGCTGATCGGTCATCGTCATACTCCGCGTTGTCATGACGATGATGCGGTATGACGGCTGCAAGATTCAACGCACCGGTCAGTTCCCGGCTTTGATGTTGGCGATGGACGCTGCCTGTCGACGGTAACGCTGTGCAAGCCTGAGAACGTCACGCTCAGTTTGTCCGTCACGAGACACATCGGCCGTGGTCAACTTTGAAAGTCGGTGTCCGGCGGGGCTGTCGGCCTTGCTGAAACCACGCCCGTTGACGGCTCGGGCATGGTCTTCGTCCTGTCGCGCGACAGCGCCGAGAACCTCGAGAGACGCAGCAAGGCGTTCTCGGCCGTCGAGCTTCGCTCGTAGTTTAGTCCAGCCCCAGGTCGACAGTGGCAACCGAAGCGTCTCTGGGCTCGCTGGATGATCATGCTCCATATCGATGACGTAGGTCGTGGAACTTGCAGCGAGACGGTCAAGCAGCCGAGACCGTGGAAACGGGGCGAGAATGTATGTCATCTCTAAGGTCTTTCCTCACTACGGATTTCTGCGGGATACTGATTCTGAACGGTGAAGTAATGGGGGGAAACGATGTGTATCGACTGGGTCATAGTGACGTGTCTCAGTCGACCGCACGGCGGAGTTCCGCCAGATCCTTACGGAAGAGGAGACGGCTCATCAGCTTCTTTGCCGACGCTTTACCGTCGTAGCCTCTCGACTTCATCAGTCGCTTCGAGAGAGCGAGAACGGCTTCCAGGTCTTCTGAAGATTCCCCTGTCTCGCGAAGACGGTTTAGGACAATGGAAACAGCCGCAGCTACGGCAACGTCGGCATGGCATGACTCCGGCTCGCGCTTACCGCGCAGACCTTCACGCCAGCGTTCAGTGGCCTCACGGCCTTTGTCGTTTCTTTCATCAGCAACTCTCGGCATGACCGGTCTCCTCCGTCCCATCTCATCACTACGGTATAATGTGGACGGGAGGAGCAACCGACAAGCGCCGGCAGGCATGGCTTGTTTATCCAGCGAGCGTAGCGCTACACGTGTTCGATCGGGAGAGGTATTAACCTTCCACCCGACGTTTCGGGTGGGCCTTTCATCACTACGGGATGGTCGGGAAACCTTTTCTTTATACACCGTATCGGCACGTGAAATGACCTATTTTACCAGTATCTACTGGACCTCTGAGTATCGTCTAACACGCAGGATGTAAATTCCAACCCGTCTAACACGCAGGATGTCACTGCGGCAAACTCCCTCAGATCAGCCTGAAGCACGTCCTATTTCACAGACGATGAAGAGCTAACCAATCCTTTTCTATATACACCGTATCGGAGCGAGAATTCCCGATTGTTCCCAGTCATTCCTACCAACTCGCGTGGTGTCTAAAACGCACGATGTAAATCAGACGTGTTTAAAACGCCGATTGTCACGTTGCGTTTTAGTCCTTGCATCTCGCCGCCGGCCGACTGACCATGATCATAACAAGGAGATCAGCCATGCCAGTCGCAACGAATTTCAAAGGGGTCAAAGTACCGTATCATAACCCGTTCGAGCTGGCTGCTCACGACAATCTTGTCCAATCCCGCGACTTCCTGGCGGCGCTGAAATCGAAGACGGAGATGTCCACGCAGGAAGTCGCACACAAGCAGCCTCGTGACCTCATTGAGACAATGCGTATCGTCGGATCAGATCTGCTCACTGCGTCGGACTCGGCTCTGTACGAACTTTTGCTCGCTAATGCGAAACACTCTGGCATCGACAGACTAGAGCACACGATCGCTGTGTCGCATGTGCAGTCGTTCTTGGGCATCAGACATCTCGAGCGCATCGTCGACAGCGTAAAACGGATTTCGCGGACGCATGTGGAGTATGACATCAGAAGCGAGAAATCACGTTTTAGAGGTACCGTACCGCTCATCCTTGCTGAAGTCCGAGAGAACTATTTCTCCGGCACATCGGATCTGACTTACTCCATCCCGGAGCGAGTCCGTAAAGCCGTTCTGGCCTCGAGCGAGTACGCAATGGTCGACGTAGCTCCGTTCGCGGAATTTAAGGGTAAATATACTGGAAGAATTTTCCAGCGACTGTGCATCCGTGCCGGGTACGACGCCTATTTCAATTCCGACTGGAAGATCACGCCCAAGGATCTGGCGTTAGAGATCGGCTATCCCCATCCCGAACGGACGCATGACTTCATGAAGCGCGTCGTGCTGCTCGCTGTGCAAGAAATCAACAAACACAGCACGCGCTTCAAGGTGCTCCTCGACCAGCCGGAGAAGAAAGGCACCCGCGGCAGAGCGATCCAGGAACTTGTCTTCCACGTCGAGCCCGCGCCGAAAGACGACGATCGCAAGAAGCGAGCAACATTGAACTCCGAGGAGCTGCGATTCATCAAGCGGGCCGACACACGTCACAGCCCAGGGGAGTTGCCGTCGGTGAAGATCGTTTCGATGGTGATGGAGATGTATCCGAACAACCGGAAAGTCATCAACGCGTTCACGCTGACCGACGGCTGGCGGTGCCTGCTCGATAGAGCGAAGGACAACATCAACAATCCGGAGAATATATTTCTCAACATGAGTGGGTCGTACTTGTTGGACAAAATCGCAGAGAACGGTGCCGACGCGGTGTTCACAAGCTACGCGTACGCTTTGCAGACAGGCCGCGAACGGGTTGCCCGTCGTACAGCGCAATCCGTTGAACGACGTCCATACTCCGCGGAAGATCTCGCAAGACTTCAAGAGGACGATAGCACTATCGGTCGTCGAACGTACCGATGGGCTCAGATCAAGAATGAAGTCGCTCAGGCTCAGGAAGCGCTCGATGGATGGCTGCCTGGCTCGTCGTCGCACCGGAAGTGGACACGAGATGAGTTGGCAGTGTGGCTAGATCCAGAGGCCAAGTTGTTCCGGCTCCTCCGGGATGACCTCAGCACACAGTTCGGAACTGTTGAAGCCGCGCTCAAGATTGCTACCGGCTTCGATGATGTGCCTTTCCGAAAGACCTTCGGGGCATTTCTGTCCGCGATCAGAAAAGAGGAAGTGCAGAAGGTCGTGAAGATTTCGAAGGCCATCCTGATTAACAACCCCCAAGCTCCGGAGAAGAAGGCCCCCGTAAATGACTGGAATCCAGTTGTGCCAGAACTCGGCCGCAAGCTGACCCGCGCTGAACGTCTCGGCATCGCGTAGGTGGCAGCACTTCATTAGATCTGTTTCCGCATACTCGAAATCACGGGCTCCATTCCTGACAGAGACCGGCTACAACATCTCAAGAACCTGAGAGACCAATCCATGACGAAGAACCTGCGAATAGCCCGAATAGCCGCCTGACCCCATCACGGGGTGCCGCTTTCGTATGTCTATTCCGCAGGAGTCTCGCATGTCCTTCACACAGAAATTCTACTCGGCCGACCTGCACCTCGGCCACGCTGCCATCCTCAAGTCCTGCGCCTCGACGCGTCCGTTCGCAACGGCGGTGGAAATGGATGCCGCCATTGTTGACAACATCAACGCACGCGTCCGTGGCGGCGACATCCTCTACATCCTCGGTGACTTCACGCTGAGCCGCAACGCCGAGTACGTCCGCCACTTGTTCCACACCATCCGCCCGCGCAAGATTTTGATCCTCGGCAACCACGACGTGGACAACAGGGGCGCGGTCAAGAAGACCATCTCCGAACTCCCTTGGGATTGTCCTCCCGTCGGCGCGTTGGAGACTAAAGATGGCGGCCGTCGCTTGTGGCTGTCCCACTACGCACACCGGACGTGGCCGGCCATGCATCACGGGTCGTACCATTTCTTCGGCCACTCTCATGGCAACCTCAAGGGTTACGGCCGCAGCCGCGATGTTGGTATCGATGTCGCCGACACGCTGTTTGCTCCCCGGACGTTTCAGGAGTTGATCGCCACAATGCCTGATGATTCAGAAGCCGAATGGCACTCCCATCTCGTTCGCCAGTACGGCCGCCGCGTTCCGCCCGTCGGCGAGATTCGGGTTCCGGAACAGATGCGGCCTCTGATCGAAGAGATGTTCGCCCGGCTGTCGGTGCTGCTTCCCGACGAGCGCCTCTCGACCGTGCAGGACATCGATTTCCAGAACGGCGTGCGTGTAGACCTGATGTTGTCCTGGGTGCTGCCAGCCAACGTTGCGGCGCAGGCTCACGCACTCGTCGACGAGATCCAGAGCCGCGCAGGAGATCAGGTATGAAGATGTTGTTCGACACACGCGGCCAGCGCTACGAAGCCATCGTCCGAAAGCATGCACGACGGCTGCCAGTCGACGGACACCCGATCCTCGTTCGTCAGGGCTGGTACCCGCTCGTCGAGGCGATGCTGGATCAGGTCGCACGAGATCACCCGACCGTCGTCTTCTCTCGGATCCAGGCCGGTGGCGGCTGGCTGCGTGTCGATGTCGAGAACCAAAGTAGGCCTTTCGATCCTCGCGATGACCTTCGTTTGTCCAATGTCATTCAGGGTTTTGTCACCCAGTCGTTGTCGACTTGCGAAGACTGCGGCAGTCATCATGGTCGGCATGTCGACGCGACGGCGTATGGCTACGAGACGGGCATGAATCGGACGTTGTGCGAGGAGTGCGTTCCGGTTTTTGCAGACCTCGCCATCGCCACACTCGCCAGCAAGAACAAGGAACCACGTGATGCGTGAAGACATCCCACGCCTCAAACTTGATAACCTACGCGAACGCTGGCCGGGCATCTTCGAGCAAGCTCGCTATGTCGACGTCGGCGTAGGCTGGCTGCCGCTGATCGAAGATTTCCTGGCGAGCGGGGTTTCGACAGTTGTCGAGTTGAAGGAGAAATTTGGCGGATTGAGGATCGATTGTTTCGACGACGAGCCTCACCAGCAACTCGCTAAGGTGCTCGCCGAGGAACGTAGTCTGTGGCGCTGTGAAGTCTGCGGTGAGCCCGGCTTTGTACGACGGCCGCCGTCGCCTACCTTCGCTTGGTGGGCGTGCCGATGCGACAGCCACGCAACTTCGGACCAACTCGCGTGGCCGCAACATCCGTCGGTTGACCGTCTGCGTCTCCGACATGTCGGAGACGGGTGGTTCAGGTACGACCTGGAGACGGACGCGCTCGTCGAGGCTGAGCCGCTCGAAAGATGGAAGGATTCGGAATGACCTTTGAAGAGCTGACGTCAAAATATTCCGATCTGCTGCCTGAGCACATCGGCTTCCAGTGCGAACCCGGCTGGGCCGGAATCCTCGATCAATATTTCGCCGTCGTCGCCCGAGAGCTGCCGCCGGGGGCGACCTATGAGGTGGCTCAGATCAAGGAAAAACTCGGGACGCTCCGCATTTACGACAGCAGCTACAGCGAGACGCTGTCGTCCTTGACCGCAGTGGCGGAAGCGCATGCGTTGGCCGAGGCGAGATCTCTGCATACCTGTGAATATTGTGGCGCACGCGGGCGTTTCCGGAAGCGTCGCGGCTATTTGACAGTGACCTGCGAGGAGCATGCGACGCAAAACGGGGCGTACGCAGTTCCGGAAGAGCCGGAGCCGAGGGACTACAGACAGACGTCAGATGGCTGGATCGTGTACGACCCGGACGTCGACCAGTTCATCGAAGCAGAGCCGCCGGAGTGGACAGTCGATGAAAAATGAAATCCACGAACTCGTCTGCGATGCGGTTTTCCGGTATGCCGACCTTCTCCACGCTGCCGGCCTGACAAGCATTGTGGGGCCACCAGAGGAGATTGGCGAAGCAATCGGACGCATCCTCATCCGGCAGGTCGGCACACCCTTCAGGCTCGGACGTCAGATCCTGACTGCGCTGTCTCCTGACGGGTACCTTCTGCCGCCGCCCGAGTTCCGTCTCCATAGACAGCACCCACCACCGCCGATGCGCGAAGACGCGCCCGAACTTGACCCGTGGAGCGCAATCCTATGGCAGACCGGTCACGTCCCCGCGATCTGGCAGCTTGGTGGCACTCTTCGACACACGGACGGCTTCGAGGAGCGGCGCTGGTTCCGACTTCTGCACATCGATGTCGGTCACGGCTGGGCGAGGACGGACGAAGGATGGCTCCGGCTTGGGGAGCGGATGCATTCATGAGCGAAAAGCTATCGATGGAAGAGCTTATGGATCTCGCTGAAGAAGCCCTCGACCGGATCGAGACGGGAGAAGAATGGGCCGACGCGCACACGTGGATGTCGGTGATGGGCTTCGTCCAGCGCGTCCAACGGATGTCGGAAAAACTCGACAAAGGGGACGCAGATGTCTGAAATTTCCGACAAGCTCAGGAGGCGGGTAGCACAGACGCTGGCCCGCATGGATCGCAGTGATCTCATCGTGGACACTTCGAGAGGATATCGGATGCCCGAGTGTTACGACTACGCTGCCGTTCCGCTCGACACGAGCCGGGATGAAGCACTTCACCACGCAGTCCGCGACGTCCGTCAGGGTCTTCGGTCGGGGGTGCTACAGCATCACGATGTGGAGGAATTCCTGGCGATCCGGCTCACGCAGCGCGAGCGCATACGGGTTCTGAGATACCTCGAAATGCTGAAGGTGATTGGCGATGACAGACACTGACGACAGACTGGCCGTGAGCGTGGCCGGCTACCTCATCAAGCACGATACGGATGTCTTCCAACATGAGGAAGTCGAGGACTGGATCCACGCCGACATCGAGACCTTCGAAGGACTGTCACCCAGTCAGCGAGATGAGTTGACTAGGGAGGGTATCCGTATGGTGCGCGCCCACATCTTCGGCGACAGGGTGACAAAACAAGCGCGCAGCCTTGAGGCGTTGCGAAGCCGGTGGCCGCGCATGATCATAGAAGGTGCCGAATTTTCACTCGGGCCGGGCTGGGTGCCGCTGCTCAATCGTGCCGCACAACGTCTCGATACGTATCCGTCGGGCTGGTGTGCCTTACTTCGCGGGGCGAAAGAAAAATTCGGCTGCCTGGTACTGCACATTTCATACGACCGGGACGAACGCGGCAGCCGCTCTGAAGTCGAACGGCTGCGTGAGGAAATCAGGCTGACATCTCTGTCGATCTGTGAAGCCTGCGGTCGTCCCGGTCGGTTGCGGATGGCGGGGTATGCCAAGACGGTCTGCGATAGGCATGCGACGGAGATGGGGATCGTGCGGGACGAGGATGGCCTGTACGCTGACCCCTGGACGTGGGCTGAGCCTGATGCCCGGCCGTCGCGAAGTGAGGCCATTGTTCTCGGCGCTCGCTCGCTTCAGGCATTCCTTGCCGACGTCGTCGAACTGGAGGCCGAGGCCGAAACGCTTGAGGGTCGACCGCGGGAGCTATTGAAGGAGTACGCGGGATACCTAGTCGACGCAGCCAAGGGTGCTATCGTGAAGACCGAGTACTTGCAGGACTATGTCCGCGGCGAGGTCGCTGGGTGGCCAGACGTGCTGTCTCATCACGAAGAAGACCGGGAGTGGTTGCGAGGGTGGTTGATGAAGATGATCCTTGCTGAGTACGACCGCGCCCGGCGGAAGCAGAAACTGTCACCCAGTCAGTGACCTCTCACTGACTGGGGACGTTGGCGCCGTTGTCATGCGGCCTTCTTCATGTCCATGGACGCGAGATACATCCGGTGGCCTTCAAGCACCCACTCCTGCCACCAGGTCAGAATCTCAAGTTTCACGTCAAGGTAAGCGTTCTTGTCGTAGACGATCTGCGCGACACTCTCGCGACCTTCGTTCCGGTGCGTGATCATATCAACATTCTCAGGTTCCATTGGTCTGCCGCGCAAGCTGAACTGTGGCATCTCTGGTGAGACCACGGTCACAAAAGCCTTCCGCATATCGTGCGTCGACACATTGAACGGCATCTTCTCAAAAGAGCCGCCGGGCTTGCGCATGTTCTCGATCATTTTCGAAACCGTCCGGACATCAATATGCCCCGACATATCGTCGCCGGTCCTCTTAGGTCTCTGCTTCGGAAACAGATGTTCCGATTCAGGGTTGTTTTTCGAAAGACGCATAGCTTGGCGAACGACGCTGGTAGCGACTGGAGGAAGCGGAAGCTTGCGCCAGTGGTGCGACTTATCTTCCATTCCCCATATGCAGTCGTAGGGGCCGTCATCGAACTGGAAGGCCGACTGCAGAGCGATTGTGGGGGTCGTGCGGCGCTGTCCCGTTAGAAGTTGAAGTTTCAGCACGAGCCGGACTGTTTCGTTCGGACAAGACTCCAGAGCTTCCCAAAGCGCTCCGATCTCGAGCTGCGTCAGCGCACGGAACTTGTCACTTCCGGCGAACACGGTGGAACGCTCTTCGCAACGTTCCAGGTCTGCGGCCACGTTCCAAGTAAGGTTGAAGACCTTTCTGCCGACAAAATGTTTGAAGACGGCGCGCAGCGCATTCACAGTCAGGTCAGCCTGTCGCACGCCAGCAACGATATTTTTCTCAGGCTTGGTCACCAGGCCCTTCCTCTTGTCTTCGGCTACCTTCTGTCTGTGGGCTAGAACAGCCCGCTCGGTGCATCGTGCGACGATGTTGTCGCGTATCTCGGACAGATCAGTTGTGACGATAGAGGCGATTGGCTTACCGTTGATCGGTGCAAAATCCTCATGAAGCCCGGCCACGCCAAGCGACGATTTATAACCCCGTACGGTGTCGGCGTTGCGGTTCTTCGCACACCACTCAAGATACATGTCCCTCGCAACTTCCCATGTCAGACCCTGGCCAGTGGCCACGTCGTGATGATGACCAGCTTCTCTGACCGAGAAGCCGGCCGCGAAAGAGTCTATGAGAGCGTCGATCGGCAGACCCTTCTTCTCCTCTTGCTTGATCTTCACGATGAACTGCCGAAGAGCAGGCAAGTCATTCAGTCCGAACGTCGAGAAAGAAGCGATCCGACGATTGGATTTCCGGGTGCTGTAATACCAGCTCGCACCTGTCTTGGTGATCTTGATGGCGAGTCCGGTCTCCTCGGTGTCGTGATAGACGACGACGTTGGCGACGCCCTTTTTCATCTGGTTTTTGACTTTGGTGAGTGTGTGTCCGCTGAAGTTTTCTGAGGGCATGTCCTGATCCAATCTAGTGTTCCTAAAAATGGTGACCTGGACCGAATCAGTTGTCTAGCCTTTAGACCCACTTTTCGTGGCCGTCAGCGGTGAAATCACATGTGACTTAGAGGAAGCGTAGCTAAGTCACATCACAAAATAATATGAAGGAAATATCCTGTCTGAGCTGGTCAACAAATTTGGCCTTGTTTTACAAGCCTTGTGCTACAAAGAATGTTGACAAAGGTAGAGTGGCTGGGAGATAGAAAACGGAAGACCCGATGCCTCTTAATCAGCGGGTCGTAGGTTCGAGCCCTACATCACCCACCAAATCAATCCTTTACATTGAAATGTTCAAATGCCGGTTT
The DNA here is from genome assembly GCF_001423215.1 of Rhizobium sp. Leaf321. Taxonomy (NCBI): domain Bacteria; kingdom Pseudomonadati; phylum Pseudomonadota; class Alphaproteobacteria; order Hyphomicrobiales; family Rhizobiaceae; genus Rhizobium; species Rhizobium sp. Leaf321. The sequence goes on from NZ_LMOF01000007.1 coordinate 261,592, forward strand.
CACCGGCAAATGGCGTTTCCGTTGCCGTCGACGACGCAGTTTCGCTGCGTCGCGCCTGCGCTTCCGGGTCGTGGTGAGGGCCGTTCCTCGATGACACCTGGTCTGCGTCCACCCATATGTCCCGAGACGCCATCGCCTTGTGGCCTTCCTTCAAAATTCTCGTTTCCATAGGTGCCGTAATATCCGCCCGTCCCATCCGGCTGAATTTCGGTATTGCGAAACTGCTGTGCTTCAGCCGGCAAGGCGGCGAGCGTGACCGCAAAGGCAGCGATCAGGGTTCTCATCGGAATCTCCTCCCGTATGATAGTCTATCACAATCTGAATAGCGCAACTCTGGGGCTTCCTGCCGAGCAAATGTCGGCTTTTTTGTACCACCCTGCATTTGTCTCGGGCGAGGTTGCAATTCGTTCGGAACCCTCTGCGCGCGCATGCATTTTGTCCGCATGTTGAAAATCTGCGGAGCATCCTCGTCGTGAAAGCGATCCTTCTACTTCTGAGCGGGCTTGTCTTGGCCGTCACGGTCTTCTTGAGTGGCGTTGCGGCCACGGCCTATCTCATTGCCGAGCCGGCGCCCCATCGCTTTTCCAACGTTGACCATCCTGATCTCTGGACCTCGACACCCGTGGTCGTGAGCAGCGGCGATCAGCGTTACGAGCGGATTGCTGCCGTGACCGCAAAGATCGATTTGCCGGCGTCGGATGCGCAGGGGCAGCCCGTAGCTGCCCAGGACCAGGCGACGGATGCGGTGGACGGCGTCCAGACGGCTTCCTTGGATGAGACAGACCAGGCGTCGGTAGATCCTGTGTCCGATTCATCGGTTAACCAGGCGCATGCCGACTGGTGTTTCGCGCGCTACCGTTCCTACAGGCTCGAGGACAACACCTACCAGCCTTACAGGGGTGGCCAGCGTCGGGCCTGCCAGTCACCGGTCGCAATGTCGCATGGTCAGGACAACATTGTTTCTGGCAACGAGGACACCGGCATCGAAGAGCAGGGGCTGGTTCAGCAGGTCAGCGCCACGAGCACGATGATCGGGCGTGGTCAGGACGGCCGTCTTGTGCGTGAAACTGACCGCTCGTCTTTGCCGCAAAACGCCTCATACGACGCAACATCCATGGGGAACCCGGCGCACGAGGAGTGGTGCCTGTCGCGGTACCGTTCATACCGCGCCAACGACAACAGCTACACATCCTACGGCGGCATGCGCCGCACGTGTCAGTCCCCCTACGGCTGAGACCTAGTTCAGCCCGTTTTGAGCAATGTGACCGTCGGCTGTTCGTCTTCCTTCAAGCCTTGAACCAGTTTGGCGAGCCAATCCACGAAGACCCGGACCTTGTTGGAGAGGTGCCGGGTTTGCGGGTAGACGATGTAGAGCGGCAGCGGTTCGCACTCCCATTCGGCGAAGATCTCGATGAGTTCGCCCCTCTGCACGTGCTCCTGGACCATGAACCGCGCCGCCTGCGCGATCCCGAGCCCCGCGACCGCCGCATTGACGTAGGAGCGCGCATCATTCACCGAGACGACGTAACGCGGCATGATCTCCAGCGTCTCATCCTCTTTGCAAAAGTCGAAGGTCATGATCCGGCCGGCCGTCGCGTTGAGGTAACCGACAGAGAAATGGTCGGTCTCCAGATCTCGCGGATGGGTCGGCATACCGAATCGCTCAAGATAGTTCGGGGATAGGTAATTGCGCATGCGGAGCTCGCCGACTTTGCGCGCGATCAGCGACTGGTCCTTGGGCGTGCCGCCTCGAAGAGCGCAGTCGACATTTTCAGCAATGTAATCGACCAGCCGGTCGCCGACCCCGATATCCAGCTGGATCTGCGGGTAGCGCTGGTAGAATTCGCACAGGTTAGGGATCACCACGAGGTCGGCGAACGCCCCTGCCATCTCGACACGCAGTCGGCCCGTGGGCTGGTTCTGCGATTTCGACATCGTGCCGTCGAGTTCTTCAAGCTCCGACAGGATCTGTACGGCGCGCTCGTAGTAGAGTGCTCCATCGGTCGTGACCATCACCCGACGTGTCGTGCGGTTGAGGAGCTTCGTGCGCAGATGCGCCTCCAGACCCTGGACCATGTTGGTGGCCGTGGTCTTGGGAATATTGAGGGTCGCGGCAGCACGCGTGAAGTTGCCCGTTTCGACGACGCGCACGAAGACGCGCATAGAGGAAAGCTGGTCCATCGTTGATCCCGTTCGAAGAGTTGTATTATTCGCCTATCCGGAACAGTGTTGCCGATTTCAGCGACTTGTGAGTTCTGTCAGGAACAATAATATCAGGGTCAAGTTATTCGGCAAGATGCCTTTCGCCAGTGTGGCTTTTTGGCTCCATAGCGAGGAGGACTGGATGACGGACTGGAACAAGAACGCGGATATCGAATGGGCAGGCCTGCCCGTTTCCATACACCGTTACGAAGGCCAGCCGGCAGCCAAAGTCGCGCCGATTCTACTCTATCTGCGCGGATCCGCATTCCAGCAAGGTGGCCTGCGGGACCGTGAAGTGCCGATCGGAAAAGTCTTCTCGGAGGCGGGTTCGATCGTTGTCGAGGCGGATTATGGTGCCGCCTCGGGCAACCTGTTTCCGCAGGCAATGGAATGCGCCTTCGCGGCGCTGACCTATCTCAGCAGCAACCGCAAGCGCTTCGGGTCCGCCCGTTCTCCGCTTTTCGTTGCGGGCGATGAGGCGGGCGGCAACGTGGCGGCGGGTGTGGCTTTAAAGGCGCGAGACCAATTGCCGGGCGAGCTTCGGGGACAGATCCTTCTGTCGCCGATGATCGATCCAATGATGGCCTCGAAATCGTTTCGTCGAGCCGACGAGATCGGCATGCGTGAGAAATGGTCCGACGGTTGGAGCCATTATCTGCGTTCGGCCTGCGGTTTCCAGCATCCCTATGCTGCGCCCTGTCTGTGTTCTCGGCTATCCGGTCTTGCGCCGGCCCTGGTCGTGACCTCGGAAGACGATCCGCTGCATGACGAGGTTGTCAACTATGCGGACCGGCTCGAAGCCTCGGGCGTATCGGTCAGGCAGAAAATATTCCCGAAAGGCGCAGGCTGGACGGGTGTTTACAAGGGCGGGCAGGGGAACTGGATGGCGGGTCTTTCCGCCGAGTTCAAAGGCTTCGTCGAAACGTTGAGTGAATAAGCAGACGTCGATTTCTAGCGTTTGACAACGGTTTTCTCCTCCTCCCTGGGGCAGGACCGTCAGGAGATTATGATTATGTTGAAGATCAAAAACTGGGCCCCGTGGGGCGCCGGAATAAGTGTTGCTGCGCTCATTGCAGGCGCTTCGCTCTCTATCGATACACCGACAGGCGCCCATGCGGCCCCCGCGGAAGCGGCGGCTCAGCCGGCGGTGCCGGTCACGGTTGCCGCCGTGCAGCCGAAGAACGTCACCACCTGGCAGGAGTTTTCCGGCCGTCTGGAAGCTGTTGATCGCGTCGAGGTTCGCCCAAGGGTGGCCGGCGCAATTCTGTCCGTGCATTTCCGTGAAGGCGGTCTCGTAAAGGAAGGCGATCTTCTGGTCTCGATCGATCCCGAGCCCTACAAGGCAGCCGTCGCTCAGGCGGAGGGACAGATGGCATCCGCCCAGGCAAGGCTCGATTATGCCGACACCGAGCTGGAACGGGGCAAGACGCTCGCCTCGCGCAACACCATATCGCAGAGCGATCTTTCGCAGCGTCAGAGCGCCCGCGCCGAAGCGATTGCCAATGTCCAAGCAGCAAGGGCAACGCTGAAATCGGCGCAGATCAATCTGGATTATACCCAGATTCGTGCCCCGATCTCCGGGCGTGCAGGTCGCATCGAAGTGACCGTCGGCAATCTCGTGGCGGCAGGCTCTGCCTCGGCGGTGCTGACGACGCTCGTGTCGAGCAGCCCGATCTACGCAAGCTTTGATGCAGCCGAAGAACTGGTGGCCCGCACACTGGCCCAGGTCGACGTCAAGGACGGCGTGCCGGCGATTGGCGACGTTCCGGTTGAGGCCAGCACGCTCGCGTCAACGACGCCTGTCCGCGGCAAGCTGCAGCTGATCGACAACGAGGTCAACGCGGCAAGCGGCACGATCCGCGTCCGCGCTGTCTTCGACAATCCAGGCGGGCGCTTGATCCCAGGGCAGTTCGTGCGGGTCCGCATGGGTGAACCCAAGGCCGAAGATCGCCTTCTCGTCAGCGAAAAGGCGATTGGCACCGACCAGGACAAGAAGTTCGTGCTGGTCGTCGAAGCTGGCGACAAGGTCGGCTATCGGCAGGTTCAGCTCGGCTCGGTGATCGATGGTCAGCGCATCGTCGAAAAGGGACTTTCTGCCGGTGATCGCGTCGTCGTCAGCGGGCTTCAACGAATCCGCCCCGGCGCTCTCGTGGCGCCACAGGATGAAGTCGCCACCAAGTGACCTGACGCGGTCTGCTTCTTCCTAACTGGAGGGGGCTGGCCGCAACCAAAACTGCAATTGCGAGACACGGTAAGCACTCGCGGCCTGCATTGGCCGCGAGAGGGATGCCTGTTGTTTCTGTTCGACCCTGGAGAGAGGGCTTAGACAATGAATATTTCAAGATTTTTCATCGACAGACCGGTGTTTGCTGGCGTCCTGTCGATCCTGATCGTGGTCGCCGGCCTGCTTGGCATGCGCGCACTTCCGATTTCCGAATATCCGAACGTGGTTCCACCGTCGGTCGTCGTGAAGGCGACATATCCCGGTGCCAATCCGGTCGTGATTGCAGAGACCGTTGCGACGCCGCTCGAAGAACAAATCAACGGCGTCGAAGACATGCTCTACATGTCGAGCCAGGCGACGTCGGACGGCGTGATGACGCTGACGGTCACCTTCAAGCTCGGCACCGATCCGGACAAGGCGCAGCAACTGGTGCAAAACCGCGTCAGCCAGGCTGAACCGCGCTTGCCATCCGAGGTGAGGGCGCTCGGCATCACCACGATCAAGAGCTCGCCCGACTTCATCATGGTCGTCAACCTTGTCTCGGATAGCGACCGTTATGACCTCACCTACCTTCGCAACTACGCGACGCTGAACGTCAAGGATCGGCTCGCACGGATCGAGGGCGTCGGTCAGGTACAAGTCTTCGGCGCCGGCGACTATTCCATGCGTGTCTGGATCGACCCGCAAAAGGCTGCCGAGCACAATCTCGCGGCAAGCGACGTGACCGACGCGATCCGCGCGCAGAACGTCCAGGCTGCAGCCGGCATTATCGGCGCCTCGCCGAACCTGCCGGGCACCGACCTGCAGCTCAACGTCAACGCGCAGGGACGTCTGCAGTCGCCCGAAGAGTTCGGCAACATCATCGTCAAGAGCGGCGCCAATGGCGAGATCACAAGGCTTCGCGACGTCGCGAGGGTCGAAATGGGCGCCGCCGACTATACGCTGCGGTCGCTTCTAGACGGACGCCCGGCAGTTGCCATTCCCGTCCTGCAGGCCCCCGGCTCGAATGCGATCGAGATCGCCGATACGGTCCGCGCGACCATGGATCAGCTCCAGCTGGCGATGCCGGAAGGTGTCAAATACGAGATCGTCTACGACACCACGCAGTTCGTCCGCTCGTCGATCGAAAAGGTCGTCGATACGCTGCTCGAAGCCATTGCGCTGGTCGTCATCGTCGTCATCGTCTTCCTGCAGACTTGGCGTGCCTCGATCATTCCGCTGATCGCGGTTCCGGTCTCGATCATCGGCACGTTCGCCGTGATGTATGCGCTGGGCTTCTCGATCAACGCGCTGACGCTGTTCGGCCTGGTGCTGGCGATCGGTATTGTCGTGGATGACGCGATCGTCGTCGTCGAGAATGTCGAGCGCAATATCGAAAACGGGCTCAATCCGCGCGATGCCACCTACAAGGCGATGCGCGAAGTCTCCGGCCCGATCATCGCGATCGCGCTCGTGCTTGTCGCGGTGTTCGTGCCGCTCGCCTTCATCTCCGGCTTGTCCGGCCAGTTCTACCGCCAGTTCGCGCTGACCATCGCCATCTCGACGGTGATCTCGGCGATCAATTCGCTGACCTTGTCGCCGGCACTGGCAGCTCTTCTCCTCAAGGGGCATCATGCCCCGAAGGACCGGTTGACGCGTGGCATGGACTGGCTGTTCGGCTGGTTCTTCCGCGGCTTCAACCGGGTCTTCGGTTCCGCTTCGAACGGTTATGGCCGCACGGTGGGCGGGCTTCTGTCGCGCAAGAGTATCGTCATGGTGATCTATCTCGCCCTGATCGGTGCAACCTACAGCGTGTTCAACGCGGTGCCGGGCGGCTTCGTACCGGCGCAGGACAAGCAGTATCTGATCGGCTTTGCACAGCTGCCGGATGGGGCAACGCTCGACCGTACCGAAGATGTGGTGAAGCGCATGAGCGACATCGCCCTGAAGCAGCCGGGCGTCGAGCATGCGATTGCATTCCCAGGCCTGTCGATCAACGGTTTCACGATCGGCTCCAATTCCGGCATCGTCTTCGCAGTCCTTGATGACTTCGAGAACCGCACGACGCCGGAGCTTTCGGGCGGCGCCATCGCCATGGCACTGAACCAGAAATTCGCCGGTATCCAGGATGCGTTCATCGCGATGTTCCCGCCGCCGCCGGTCAACGGTCTCGGCACCACGGGCGGCTTCAAGCTGCAGCTCGAAGACCGCGCCGGCTATGGCTACAAGGCACTGGACGACGCGACCAAGGCGGTGATTGCCAAGGCCATGCAGGCGCCGGAACTTGCGGGCATCTTCTCCAGCTTCCAGATCAACGTCCCGCAGCTGTTCGCCGATCTAGACCGCGCCAAGGCCGAACAGCTGGGCGTATCCGTCACCGACGTGTTCGAGACGCTGCAGATCTATCTCGGCTCACTCTACGTCAACGACTTCAACGCCTTCGGCCGTACCTACAGCGTAAGGGTGCAGGCGGATGCGCAGTTCCGCGCCAAGCCCGAGGATATCGGTGCATTGAAAGTCCGCTCGCAATCGGGCCAGATGATCCCTCTATCGGCGCTCCTCAAGGTGGACGCCCAGACGGGACCGGAGCGGACCACGCGCTACAACGGCTTCCTCGCCGCCGATATCAACGGAGCGCCGGCACCTGGCTTCTCCTCCGGTCAGGCGGAAGCGGCGATTACGAAGATTCTCGACGAAACACTGCCGTCAGGCGTCGCCTTCGAGTGGACCGATCTCACCTACCAGCAGATCCTGGCCGGCAATTCGAGCATCATCGTGTTTCCGCTGGCATTGCTGCTGGTCTATCTCGTGCTGGCCGCCCAGTACGAAAGCCTGACGCTGCCGATTGCGATCATCATGATCGTGCCGATGGGCGTGCTGGCGGCACTGACGGGTGTCTGGCTGACGGGAGGCGACAACAACATCTTCACCCAGATCGGGTTGGTGGTGCTGGTCGGACTGTCGGCGAAGAACGCGATCCTGATCGTGGAATTCGCCCGCGAGCTGGAGTTCGAAGGCCGAACGCCGTTCGAGGCTGCAGTCGAATCCAGCCGCCTTCGCCTTCGCCCGATCCTGATGACGTCGATGGCCTTTATCATGGGCGTGGTGCCGCTGGTCGTGTCCACCGGTGCCGGTGCGGAAATGCGCGTCGCCATGGGTATCGCGGTATTCTCCGGCATGATCGGGGTGACCTTCTTCGGCATCTTCATGACGCCGGTCTTCTATATGCTGGCGCGCCTGATGACCGGAATGCGGCCCCTGCGGCAGCACGGTTTGGAGGCGCCGCCCGCTCTCTCTCCAGCGGAGTAGCTGGCCTCCAGGCCCTGCGGGTTCTTCCTCTGGAAGGATCCGCAGGGCATTTTCAATTGTGCCAAGCCATAATGGGCCAGGGTTAACCTTACCCCGTAACCATTGGTAAAGGCTGTGATTGCGCTGCTTACCAATCGGTGGCAATCAGTTCGCACGCCCCTCGTAGCTCAAAGCCAGAGCAGCTGCTTCGTTTGCAGCCGATCCAGGTTCAATTCCTCGGCAGGGGCACCATCTTCCTTTCTCGCTAGATCGCGCCACCATCGATCACCAGTGTCTGCGCAGTTATAGCAGCCGCGGCGCTTGACGCGAGAAACAGACACGGGCCCACGACATCCTGCGCCACCAGGCTGCGTTTGAGGCACTGGCGCCCAATCATCGCGGCGATGTCCTCATCCTTCAGCCACAGGTCCTTTTGCCGCTCGGTGACGATCATGCCGGGCAGGATGGCATTGACCCGGATATTTTCCGGCCCAAGCCTGCCGGCGAGGCTTTTGGTCAGACCGACGATACCGGCCTTGGCGGTTGTGTAGGATGGCATGCCACCCATGTTGAGCATCCAGGCGATCGATGAGAAATTGACGATCGCACCACCGCCCGCCAACCGCATATGCGGCACGGCGGCTTGCGATGTAAAAAACACCTGCTTCAGATTGATCGCCTGGCTGAGGTCCCAGTAGTCTTCGGTGATATCATCGAGATCCCGGCGATCGTCCCAGGCGGCATTGTTCACGAGTACGGAGAGTGACCCAAGGCTTGCTGCCGCATCATCGACCGCATGTCGGATAGCATCGGTATCGCGCAAGTCCGCCCGTATATATCGGACTGGATGATCGCTGATCGCGGAAAGCCGGTCCGCCACTGCTGCACTGGGTTCGTCGGCAATGTCGATAAACGCGACCTTTGCGCCATGGGCCGCGAATCCCTCGACAAGCGCCGCGCCTATGCCGGATCCGCCGCCCGTGATCAGCACGCCGCGGCCGCGCAGATCCGCGTGCCCCATCAAATCCTCATTCATAGGGTTTTCTCCATTCCCATTCTCAGTTCTAACGCTTCGAACCTCGCCGTCAATTGCGCCGGCTCCCTCCTATCTGTAGTCCGGATGCGTATCCGGTCCTGCAAATCCCGTCAGTCTCTCCAAAAGGAATTCCGCATTGTCAGTCTCCCAAAACGTCATCGTCCTGCCGACCAGAGGTTATCGCGGCTTTCTCTTCGACATGGACGGAACGATCCTCAATTCGATTGCTTCCGCCGAACGTGTCTGGGGACGCTGGGCGGCAGAGCAGGGGCTCGACGTGGAGAAATTCCTGCCCTTCATGCACGGCAAGCGCGGCATCGACACGATTACGAGCCTCAACCTGCCGGGTCTTGATCCGGCAGTGGAAGCGGAGAAGGTTCTGCGCGGCGAGATCGACGATGTCGAGGGTATCGTTCAGATACCGGGCGCTGCTGAATTCTTGGCGAGCCTGCCCGCGGGGCAATGGGGTGTCGTGACGTCGTCGCCGCTGGAACTCGCAAAGGCAAGACTTGCCGCAGCTGGCCTTGCGATACCGTCCATGCTGGTCACTGCCGAGGACGTCACGATCGGCAAACCGGACCCGCAGGGCTACAGGCTCGGCGCGAAACGGCTTGGCGCAGACCCATCCGACGTGATGGTGTTCGAGGATGTCCCGGCCGGCATCAAGGCAGGAGAGGCGGCGGGTGCCGATGTCATGGTGATCACCGCCACCCATACCCACGAGGTCGAAGGCGGGCACTTCCGGATCCCGGATTATACCGGTGTTTCGGTAAGCGTCGCCAACGACGGCGTCATCACCTTTCAGTCCAGAGCGTGAGAGGCTGACGCCGGTCGTCTGGTACCGGTCAGGCAGCCCTGCTGGATGTTTTCATGAACTGGATGGTGGCGATCCACAGTATGACGCCGAGGCCAAGCAGGGCGGCGGCAATGGCATACTGGACCGGATCGCGACCGGCCCAGGGGCCTGCCAGAAACACGCAGGAGATCACACCAAGAACCGGCAAGATCGTTGGTGTCCGGAAGTGCTTGTGATCGACCTTGTCCTTGCGCAGCACCAGCACGGCGACATTGACGATCGCAAAGACGCAAAGCAACAGTAGTGCAGTCGTCCCGCCAAGAGCGGGCACGCCGCCGGCAAAGAGAATCAGACAGACGGCGAGAAGCGATGTGAAAACGATTGCGATATATGGCGTGCGGCGCGTTGCGTGCACCTTGCCGAGCATGGCGGGCAGCACATTTTCGCGGGCCATGCCGTAGATGAGCCGGCTTGCCATCATCATGTTGATCAGCGCCGAATTGGCGACGGCAAACATCGTGATGATCGCAAAGATGCTGATCGGGAACGCTGGCGCGCCGGCCTGGATGACTTTCAGAAGCGGTGTCTCGCCCTCGCCAAGCTCGTTTGCCGGCACGAGCGTGATCGCAGAGATTGCCACGAGAATGTAGATCACGCCGGTGATCGCGAGACCGGTCAGCAGCACTTTCGGGAAGAGACGGCTTGGCTCCTTGCACTCTTCGGCCATGTTGACCGAGTCCTCGAACCCGACCATCGCGAAGAAGGCGAGACCAGTTGCGGCGACGACTGGCCAGAACGTTCCGCTGCCCTCCGGTGTGGCGAACGTCCAGGCACGCGACACATCGCCCTCGCCACCAGCAATCGCCCAGAGGCCGATGCCGATGATGATGAGAAGGCCGGTCAGTTCCACAACGGTCAGTACGACGTTGAGCTTTACGCTTTCACCGACACCGCGGAAATTGACCGCCGCCACCAGCGCAATGAAGCCGACGGCGATCAGCGGTACGCCCCAGACCCCGAGATCCAGCCCGAGCGACGTCGAGAAGTTGGCGGCAAACGCCCGCGATGCCGTCGCCGCAGACGTGATGCCTGATGACATCACGGCGAAGGCGACAAGGAACGTCACGAAATGGACGCCGAAGGCTTTATGGGTGTAGAGCGCGGCACCAGCTGCCTGCGGATATTTGGTGACGAGTTCGAGATAGGAGCAGGCGGTGAGCAGGGCGACAAGAAAAGCGATGAGGAATGGAAGCCAGACAACGCCTCCAACTTCAGCGGCCACTTGTCCGGTCAGCGCGTAGATCCCCGTTCCGAGAATATCGCCAACGATGAACAGCAGCAGCAGGCCGGGGCCCATCACGCGCTTGAGTTCAGGTGTTTCTTCTTTCGCGCCGAACGCCTCTGCCATGACTGCCTCCCAACATGGTCCTACATGGCAACACTAATGGGAACATCACACGATTGTTCCATGTTTGGTATGGCTTAACCGATCACGCCGAGCGTTACAGCCGCGACGACGCCGTAGCGAAGCGTCTTGCCGATGAAGACCAAAACAAGGAACGTTGGCAGCGGTTCTTTCAGAACACCCGCGACCACGGTGATGGCATCGCCGCCGATCGGTAGCCAGCTCAGGAGAAGCGACCACTTTCCGTATTTGCGATACCAGGTCTTTGCCTTCTCAAGCTTGTCAGGCTTGACGGGGAACCAGCGTCGGTCCCGGAACCGCTCCACGCCCAATCCCATCAGCCAGTTGACCACCGAGCCGAGCGTGTTGCCGACGGAGGCCGTGAGGACGAGGGCCGCAAGCGCATAGCGATCCGACAGGATGAGGCCGACAAGGACCGCTTCCGACTGCATCGGAAAGATCGTGGCAGCGATGAATGCAGCAAAGAACAGGCCCGCATAGGCGGCAAGATCGACCATGGAAAACCGGGTTTAAAACGTCGAAATGAAAAAGGGCGGGAAACGACCCGCCCTTTTGTTCGGATGGTGAAACGCCTCAGACGTTGCTGATCTGCTTGGAATCGACGGCTGTGTCGTCTGCAACAGGCTTCTGAGCCTGGTGGCGGGTACGCCAGTCGCCAAGGAACAGCAGGATCGGCGCCGCGATGAACACCGACGAGAGGGCAGCGACGAGAATGCCGAACACCATCGGGATCGCGAAGCTGGAAACCGCGCTACCACCCCAGATCGCCATCGGCAGAAGCGAAAGGAACGCTGTCGCCGAGGTGTAGAGGCTTCGCGCCAGCGTCTCGTTGATCGACAGGTCGATCACGTCGCGCAACGGCATCTTCTTGTAGAGGCGCATGTTCTCGCGCATGCGGTCATAGACCACGACCTTGTCGTTGACAGAGTAACCGACCAGCGTCAGCAGCGCGGCAATCGCTGTCAGGTTGAAGTCGAGACCGGTGATCGCGAAGAAGCCGATCGTCTTTGTCACATCGAGCACGAGGGTCGCGATGGCACCGACGGCGAATGGCCATTCGAACCGCACCCAGATGTAGATCATCATGGCAATCGAGGCGAGCAGGACCGACAGGAAGCCGGCCGTTGCAAGTTCGCCCGATACCTTCGGACCGACGACTTCAGTACGCTCGACCTTGGCAGTCTGGTCGATCTTCAGGACTTCGGCCTTGAGCTTCTCGACAGCCTCCGTCTGGGCAATCTCGCCGCCCGGCTGGCGTTCGACACGGACCAGGAGCCTGTTGTGGGCACCGAATTCCTGCAGTGCCACTTCGCCGAGACCGAGCTCGTTGAGGCCCGAACGGAAGGACGCGAGATCCGCTTCGTTGGCGGTTACGACTTCCATCTGGATACCGCCGCGGAAGTCGACGCCGTAGTTGAGGCCAGGCGTTACGAACAGCACGAGCGAGGCGATCGACAGGAGAACCGACACGCCGATACCGATAAAGCGACCCTTCATGAAGGGGATACGCGTACCATCCGGAACGAGGTTGATCGGCAGAAGCGGCTTGATCTCGATCTTCTTCAGCTTGCGCTGAGCGGCAATGTAGATCATCGCGACGCGAACGACCGACACGGCGGTGAACATCGAGATCATGATGCCGAGGCCCATGGTGACCGCGAAGCCGCGGACAGGACCGGAGCCGAACCAGAACAGAAGGACGGTCGCAATCAGCGCCGTGACGTTACTGTCGACGATGGTCGAGTAGGCGCGGGCGAAGCCCGAGTCGATTGCCGCAAACGCGCTCTTGCCCTTGCGGGTTTCTTCCTTGATGCGCTCGTTGATCAGAACGTTCGCATCGACTGCAAGACCAATGCCGAGCACCACGCCGGCGATGCCGGGCAGGGTGAGTGTCGACCCGATCAAGGTGAGGCCCGCAAAGGTCAGGACGACGTTGATAAGAAGCGCAGCGTTGGCCAGAATGCCCCAGCTTCCGTAAAGGAAGAAGATAAAGCAGACGACGAGGACGAAGCCGATGAGGCCGGTGAAGATGCCCATCTCGATCGCATCGGAGCCAAGGTCGGCGCCGACGGTGCGTTCTTCGATGACAGTGAGCTTGGCGGGCAGGGAGCCGGCGCGCAGCAGCGCGGAAAGGGTGGTCGCGTCCTCAGGCGTGAAGCTGCCCGAAATCTGACCGGAGCCGCCGGTGATCGGCGTCTGGATAACGGGTGCACTGAGCACCTTGTTGTCGAGCACGATCGCAAACGGACGGCCCACATTGGCCTGTGTGATCTGGGCAAAGCGGGCGGCACCGGCACTGTCGAAACGGAAGGTGACGATCGGCTGGCGGCTCTGCTGATCGAAGGCAGCGCGGGCATCGGTCAGGCGGTCGCCGGAGAGTTCGACGCGGTCGAGCACCGGATACTGCTGGCCGCTTTCGTCTGCGATCATGGTCACGCCCGGCTGGCCCTGGTCACCGAGAAGGTGGAAGCTCATCTTGGCGGTCGAGCCGAGAAGCTGGCGCAGGCGCGAAGGGTCCTGTTCGCCTGGAAGCTGGACGAGAACGCGGTCCGAACCCACACGCTGGATCGTCGGCTCGGCGACGCCGACCTGGTCAACGCGCTGGCGGATGATCTCAAGGCTTTGCTCAACGGCAGCGTTGATATGGGAGGTGATCCCCGCATCCGTCTGGGCGATGGAAATCGTGTTGTCGCCCTGGCTGGTGATGGAAAGGTCGCTGCCACCAACCGTCGTGCCAAGCCCGATCGGGTTCGCGAGCGTCTGCAACTCGGTGACGGCCTGATCGCGCTGTGCTGGATCGCGAAGCGTAACAAGCACAGCCTCGCCCGAGCGACGGATAGCCGATGTTGCGAGGTTCTTTTCGCGCAGAACGCGGCGTGCATCCTGGATCAGGCCCTGGACACGCTCGTTGATGAGATCAGCGCGGTCCACTTCCAGCACCAGATGCGAACCGCCGCGAAGGTCGAGACCGAGCGATACGCGGCTGTGAGGCAGGAAGGACGGCACGCGGTCGAGGACCGATTGCGGCAGAACGTTCGGCATCGCCACCAGGAAGCCGAACACGATGACGAGGATATAGCTCGCCACCAGCCAGGGTGAATTTCTCATGTTTTAAGATCCTGCTTCGCCCCGGTTGCGCGTTTCGCAGCAAGGGGCCGTATGCGTGTGAGGTTCGAGTATCGCGTTCAGGACGCTGACGGCGGTGCGCGCGGAAGCGGAACCGGCCAATGGGTACCGATCGGGTTGGCATCGCCCAAGGGAGACGCGATCGCTTGCGCGAAATCCGGGATCGTCAGGGCTGAGGCGTTGAAAGCCAAAGCGCCGTCTGCGCCGCTCCACTGGCTGGGACCAGCCTCCCTGCGGTCGGCAGTTGCCAGCGTGCGAATAGGATCGCGTTTGCTGGCTTGTGGTGTCTCCGAGCTCTTCTCGCTGGAATGCGCAATGCGCAGAATTGCCTGGCTGTCACGAAGGCCACCGGACAGAAGAGCGACGAAGGCGATCAGCAGTGCCGCGACAAAGACTGCCCATTGCGACGGGAGCTTGTCCTGCGCGCACCGGGCCGTCTCTCGTGTTCCTGCCGGAAACACCGCCATCCGTTCCAACTCCGGAATATTCGTCACACCGAAGAGCCTGCTTCGGAAGAATGCCGCTTCTAAAGGAGAGTGCTGGTACGGTCAATCGCATCACGGCAGGGGATAACCGAAGTTTGACCCGCCTCGCGTCGGGCGCGAACCGGCCTTGACCTCAGTCAACGATTGGACGGGGCTCACCAGCACTTTCGAGCTGGGGGTCCGCGAGCCCCTGACCGGTTATTGCCGGCTGCGACCACCTAACGTTGCTAGCCGGCCTGCTTCAATGGCAGCGCTCTGATTCGACGGTCAATCTCGATTGTATGATAATGAGCGTTTAAACCGCTGTTTCAAAACGAGCCGAGACGACTAGGCAGACTGGATCAGCGGCAAGACTTCGATCATGCCGTGATAGATCATGGTGATTGCGACATAGACGATAACGGCGAGGCCGAGATAGGCGATCCAGCGGTAGCGGTTGAGCAGGTTCGCCACAAAATTGGCAGCGATACCCATCATCGCAATCGACACGACGAGACCGATGATCAGGACTGCGGAATGCTCCTGAGCAGCTCCGGCAACGGCAAGGACGTTGTCCAGTGACATGGACACATCAGCGACGACGATCTGCATTGCCGCTTGAAAAAACGTCTTTTGCGGCTGGTTGGCGGCCGCAGCGTTGAGCGCGTTGGCGTCTGCCGTATCGTGGGCACGCAGTTCGCTCCACATTTTCCAGCACACCCAGGCGAGCAACAGGCCGCCGACAAGCTGCAGCCCGACGATGCCGAGAAGGTATGAGGTGACCGCTGCAAAGATCAGACGAAGCACGGTTGCGGCCGCGATGCCGAACAGGATTGCCTTCTTGCGCATGTCCGCCGGAAGGCCGGCAGCGGCAAGACCGATAACGATCGCGTTGTCGCCGGACAGCACGAGATTGATGGCAATGACCTCGACGAGGGCAGCCAAGCCAGCAGCGGTAAATAGATCCATGATAGGGAGGCCTGAATGGGAAGGATTGGAGGTAATTTCCTCTATCCGCTTCTTCGCGGTTGCGCACAAGCAATTTACAATTGTCTTTCCGCAAACCGTGGAACGGATGGTCTGCCGGAAGATCAGCAACGGCGCTGGCGGGCAGGATATTTACATTCCCCAATTCCACCGTCATCAATGAGGCTACAAACGGGGAAATACCATGACGCTTGAACAGGATATCGCCAGGATCGCCGAGCAGGAAGCGGCCCTGATTTTCGACCGCTTTGGTCCGGACGAAGCCTGGCGACTCGGTTCTTTGCTGCGCGACATGGCGATCGAGAAGGGGCTGCCAGTCGCGATCGGTATCCGGCTTCACTCGATGCCACTCTTTTACACGGCGTTGCCGGGGTCGATGCCTGACAACGAAGACTGGGTTCGGCGCAAGAGCAATGTCGTCCTGCGCTTCTTTCAGTCGAGCTATGGGATGGGTCTGAGAATGACCAGGCAGGAGACAACACTCGAGGCAAAGTTCTCGCTTCCTATTGCCGACTATGCACCGCATGGCGGCAGTTTTCCGATAAAGGTGAACGGCGCGGGCTGTATCGGCGCAGTCACCGTATCGGGTCTCCCGCAGCGAGACGATCACAGGCTCGTCGTGGAGGCTCTGCTGGTGATGATGGGCAAGTCGTCCGACGGTGTTCAACTGGAGCAAGCTTGATGAGTTCTGAAGCGGTTCGTACCCCTGAAGACGTGCTGAATTTCTGGTTTGTCGAACTGGGACCGGAGAAATGGTTCGAAAAGAACCCTGCGCTGGACGTCGCAATCTCGAAGCATTTCGCAGCGACGCACCTGTTTCTGGCGCATGGAGATCTGGATACGTGGCGAGGTTCACGCGAGGGGCAGCTCGCGGCCATCATCGTGCTCGACCAGTTTTCTCGCAATATCTATCGGGGCACACCGCTGGCGTTCGCAACAGATTGGATCGCGTTGCGGGAGGCGAGGCTGGCAGTCGACGAAGGTGTCGATACGGGCGTTGGTCTGCATGAGCGGTGCTTCCTGTATCTGCCCTTCGAACATTCGGAAGCGCTTGAAGACCAGGATCGCGCAGTCGAGCTTTTTGCTCTCCTCGGCGACGAACGATATCACGACTACGCGGTCAAGCACCGGGAGGTGATCCGTCAGTTCGGCCGCTTCCCGCATCGAAATGCTTTGCTCGGACGCAATTCGACCCCGGAAGAGCTCGAGTATCTTGCTCTGCCAGGGTCGGGTTTTTGATCAGATCTGATCTAATCAGCGCTTAGCGTCTAAAGGCGCGCGCAACTGCAATAAGTATGCAGGCGCCGATAAAGCCGGCGATGAGGTAGCCAATCCAGCCGCCCAGCACAACGCCGAAGAAGCCGAGAATGGCGTTGGCGATGATCGCGCCGACGATGCCGAGAAGGATGTTCATGAAGACGCCCATATTGCTCTTCATGAACTGTTCTGCCAGCCAGCCTGCAATGCCGCCGATGATGATGGCTGCGATCCAGCCGATGCCTGCTTCTTCCATGTCTTACCCTCACGTTTTGAATTTGCGATTGGTAACGCAGCAGAATGTTCCAAAGTTCCCAAGGAATTTTCAAGCTGTGCAGGACGTCCTTTTCTTCGCCTTGAAGTGTCTCTATTCGTGCCTGCGATTCCGATTGTCCTGAGAAGAGTAGAGACCGGTGCGCGTGAACTCCTTCGATCCCTTGTCGCTGATGACGCGAACGATCCGCGCATCCATGATCGTCCTGCTTGTGACCGCAGCAGCGTTTACGGCCAATGCGCAGGCTCCGCAAAACGGTACGACGTCAACCCAGGCTGCACCGACCCCGGCTGCGCCGGCGCAGGCTGCGCCAACCCCGGCTGCACCGACCCAAGCGGCACCAGCCCAGACCGCGCCGGGCCAGGCAGCCCCCGGGCAGGCCGGGCAACCGCAGGCATCTGCTCAGCAAAACCCACAGTCGATGGTGACGGTCGACTCGATCAATCATGAAATGAAGGAGACATTGGACAGCCTTCGCGGCCGGCTGACCACGTTCAACGATCAGGTCAGGCAGGATACGACCGACGACGGCCGACTGGCCGAGCTTCGCCTGCAGGCGGAAGAGATCGTCGAACAGATGCGCAGCGCGTCTGACACGCTGAAGGCACGTGTCACGCAGATCCAGTCCAGGTTGACGAGCCTCGGAGAACCACCGGCCGAAGGGCAGCCGCAGGAAGCGCCGGCCGTCGCCGAGGAGCGCGGCAAGCTGGTCAATGAGCGTTCCGAGCTGAACCTCATCGTCGATGATGCCAACAACCTGGCCAACAGCGCGACAAATCTCGCCAACACGATCACCAACCTGCGCCGTGCCCTGTTCGCGCAGACGCTGTTTCGTCATACGGAATTGAACGCCGATCTATTCATCGAGGCGGGCAATGCCTTCGTAACTGAAGTGCACAACTTCAACGCGACGCTTGGCAGTTGGATCGGCTTTGTCATCCGCTTCAAGCTGCTTCAGCTTCTGAGCGCCATCGCGCTGTCCATCGGTGCTGCGGCCCTATTCCTCTGGGGCGGCTACCGCATTTTCGGCCGCTTCATTCGTCGCAACGGTCAGGAAGATCCATCCTACATCAAGCGTCTTTCGGTCGCCTTCTGGTCGACCGTGATTCAGACGGTCTCGATCGCGGCCTTTCTGGTGACCTCCTATCTCTTCCTCGATGGGTTCAATGTCCTCAGACCCGATGTGGCGCCGATCATTGCTTCGCTGTTCGGCTTCATCTGGTTCGTCTCGTTTGTCTGGAAGCTCACCTATGGCGTAATGGCGCCGGGAGAGCCGGCATGGCGACTGGTGCGCATCACCGACAAGGGCGCGCGGCTGCTGACATTGGCCGTGCTCGTCATGGCGGTGGTCAACGGACTGGATTACCTTCTCGGCGCGATCAGCGAGGCATTGAACTCGCCGCTGGTTCTGACGATCGTCAAGAGCCTGTTCGCCGCTGTCATCGTTGGTCTCATCCTGATCGCCATTTCCTTTGTTCGGCCGCGCGTTGCCGAGGGCGAGGATCGTGGCGGCAGTACCGGCCATCCCTGGCCGCGGTTTTTCTCCGGTCTGTTGAAGATCATGGGCGGGCTGCTTCTGCTTGCTGTCCTGACGGGCTATATTGGTCTTGCCCGTTTTGTCGCGACACAGATCGTGCTGACCGGCGCGGTTGTCGTCCTGGTCTATCTGGGCTTCCTGTCGGGCAAGGCGATCTCCAAGCAGGGTGCGTTCAAGAACACCGGCGCCGGTCGGCAGCTGGCGGAGCGCCGCAATTTTGGCGAGGTCGCGCTCGACCAGACAGGGCTTGTTGCCGGCCTCGGCATCTATGCGTTCGCCCTGTTTCTCGGCATCCCGCTGATCCTTCTGACCTGGGGCTTCCAGACCACCGATATCGAGGCATGGATCTACAATTTCTTCACCGAAATTCGGATTGGTAACGTCTCCATCTCGATCGTCGGCATTTTCGGCGGCATCCTTCTGTTCGGATTGGGCTTTGTCGTCACCCACTGGGTTCAGAAGTGGATCGACAACAACGTTCTTGCCCGAAGCCAGGTGGATCTCGGTGTCCGAAACTCGGTGAAGACGGGCATCGGCTATCTCGGCGTCGGACTTGCCGTCATCGTCGGCGTGTCGGCTGCGGGCATTGACCTCTCAAGCTTTGCTCTTGTCGCGTCTGCACTGTCGGTCGGTATCGGTTTCGGTCTGCAGAACATCGTATCGAACTTCGTATCGGGACTGATTCTGCTGGTGGAACGTCCGTTCAAGGTGGGTGACCACGTGGTGACGGGCGCAAACGAAGGTATCGTCAAGCGGATTTCTGTACGTGCGACCGAGATCGAGACCTTCCGCAAACAATCGATCATCGTGCCGAACTCCGACCTGATCAACGCCGCGGTCGGCAACTGGACGCATCGCAACAAGATCGGCCGTTCGGAAATTCCGATCGCTGTCAGCTACAACGCTGACCCGCAACGGGTGATGGACATTCTGCTGGAACTCGTCGACCAGATCCCCGAAGTGCTGCGGAATCCGGAACCTCACGTCGAGTTCCTGACATTCGGGCCGTCGTCGCTGAATTTCGAGCTTCGTTTCCATCTCGCTGACATGGGTGATGGCCTTCGTATCCGGAACAACCTCAGGATCGCCATTCTGCAGCGCTTCCGCGCGGAGGGCATCGAGATTCCGTTCCCGCAGCAGGAGATCGTCTTCCACCGCGGAAAGCCGGTCCTGCCGGATGAGGGAGATACGGCGGGTGGCGCGTAAAGCCACACGCCGAGAATGGTAAGGTACCGGAATAATACATCATTCACTTTAGGCAGCGGTAACTCGATGACCGCTGCGCTCAAGATGTGAAAGTACTGCCTAATTAACGCTTCTGAAAATTGCTTCGCATAGAGTTAAACAAATGGGGCAAGGATCGGGGTTAAAAGGGTACCATGACATTTCTCGGCATTTCCGGCATGCAATATTCCGGCGAATCTTTGGCGAATGCGCGCATATTGCTTGCGGAAGATTCTAACGTATTTACGTCGATGGTCGGGACCCGAGTGAAAGAACTGTTCGGCATCGAGATTGAGATCTGCCGTAACTTCGAAGATCTGCAGCTTGCTTACGATCGCTCCACCGAGCCTGTCACGCTTGCGATCTCCAACATCAACCTCCCGGGTGCTGAAAACGGAGAGGCGCTGGAATACCTGATCGATCTGTCGATCCCGACCATCGTCTTTACCGGCACCTTCCAGCAGGAAACACGCGATAGGCTACTGGCCAAGGATATCGTGGATTATATCCTGAAGGACAACGTCTTTGCGGTCGACATGCTGGCGGAATCGGTTTGCCGGTTCCTGACCAACCACCGCCATCACGTCCTGATCGTCGATGATAGCATGACCGCCCGCGCATTGCTGTCGAGTCGTCTGAAGCGCTATAACTTTAGGGTCAGTGTCGCCGAGAACGGCGCCAAGGCCCTCGAGATCCTGAAGAAGAGCCCCGATATCGGTCTCGTCGTCACCGACTACAACATGCCCGATATCGATGGTTTCGAACTGACGCGCCGCATCCGCTCGGTTCGCGGTTCCCACGAACTGCGCGTGATCGGCGTGTCTTCGTCGTCGGACCGGCTGCTTTCCGCCCGGTTCCTGAAGGCCGGCGGCAATGACTTCATGTTGCGGCCCTTCATCGACGAGGAGTTCTACTGCCGCGTCAACCAGAACCTGGATACGCTGATCCAGATCCGCACGATGCGCTCGAAGGCTCCAGCAGCCGACGTCAGGAACGTTGCCTGATTTCTTGAGAGCTGCTGAGTGTGCAAAGCGAGCAGCACCTCATATCGATGGGGTGCCGCTCTTTAAAAAACTTACACCACGACCCCGGTGCGTGCGGTGTTGAGCGAAAGCTTGCGCTCTGCGCGTTCCTGCTGGGGTGAGCGGTTGTAGACCTCGCGGTAACACTTAGAAAAATGAGACGCCGACACGAACCCGCAGGCGACCGCAACCTCGACGACCGGCATCGAGGACTGCACCAGCAGATGCCGGGCGCGGTCAAGGCGGATCTCGAGATAGTAGCGGGCAGGGGATCGCCCCATCTCCTGCCGGAACAGCCGCTCAATCTGGCGGCGGGACAGGCCGACATCGTCGGCGATCTCGACCAGTGACAGCGGCTCGGCCAGATTGTTTTCCATCAGCTCAATGATCTGCAGAACCTTGGAGTTCTGGACCCCGAGCCTCGCGCGCAAGGGAAGACGCTGGCGGTCATGCGGGTTGCGGACGCGATCTGTCAGCTGCTGTTCGCAGACCCGGTTGACGAGATTGTCGCCGAAATCCTGGCCGATCAGGTTCAGCATCATGTCGAGTGACGCGGTGCCGCCAGCGCAGGTATAGAGGTTGGAGTCGACCTCGTAGAGATCCGCATAGACTTCCGCCTGTGGAAACGCTTCGGCAAAACCCGGGAGGTTCTCCCAGTGGATCGCGCAGCGCTTGCCGTTCAGGAGCCCCGCCTGCGCCAGAATATGCGCGCCGGTGCAAAGACTTCCGACAGCCGTGCCGCGGTTATAGGTCTCGCGCAGCCAGGCGTTGACAGACTTGTTGTTGAACTCCTCCACATAGATGCCGGAACACATCAGCACCATGCTGGGGCGATGCTCACCGCTCAGGTGACGGCGTTCGTCTGCAAGCGAGGAATTGACTTCGAGACCGATACCACTGGACGAGTAGACCTTCTCGCCATCGACGGAACAGAGGCGCCAGGTATAGGCGGCATAGCCAAGCATACGGTTTGCGATCCGCAGGGTCTCGACGGCAGCTGCAAAGGGCAGCATCGTAAAGTGCGGCACAAGAAAGAAAACGAGCGCGCGTTTCTTCGCGTGCCCACGGTTTGTAATATCCATGTCGCTGTTCCCTTCGCTGGCCGCCGTTAATCCGGTCGTTTCTTTAAAAGCGACATTGACACGGAAGGCGGTGACGGAGAAGGACATTTGACGACGGCGAAATGTCAAATTTGCGACGTCCAAAGGTCGCACACACTATAATCTGGTTAACAGGCGATCAAAAAAGACGCAGCCTCAAGACCTGCCTGCATGTCGCATGCAGGCCATGAGTATTGCGCATCATTGGCGCTTGAGGTCGTTGTCGGTGGATGGCCAACCGATATCCTTGCGGATTTCTGGTGGCAGGCCCTCAAGGACCTGTTCATTTTGACGGCGGCGCCATGCGTCCCGCAGGTTTGAAACGGTGCTCAGGGCAAGCCCGAAGTATGTCGCAAACGACGACTGCGATGTTCGTGGCTGTACGCTCTCACGATAGGTCATGATGCTCATCGATTTTCTCCTTGGGGCTCTCGTTCGAGCACTGGACGCCGATTCAAAGTGAACTGCGGTCAGTCATCAAAAAAGAGAATTAAAATGATCCATCCCATCAAGATTAGTTTTGTTTTGAGATGGCGTGTCGTGTTTCCAAGGGTGCGACCTGTTTGACTTTCAATCAAACGAAATGATATGGTGCTTAGGTTCAATTTAATTGATGGTGATGACGATGACCGTTCCGTTTCGACCGCCTCTTCCATTGCTCGATATCGACATCCTCAGAACCTTTGTTGCCATTGCCGAGACGGGCAACTTTTCGACTGCCGCAGAAGCGGTTCTGCGAACACCGTCGGCCGTGTCCATGCAGATCAAGAAGCTCGAAGAACAGTTGAAGACGACGCTGTTCCTGCGGGACGCGCGATCGGTGTCGTTGACGCAGAATGGCGAAATGCTTCTGTCCTATGCGCGCCGGATGCTCGCTCTATCGAACGAGGCGGTCTCGCGGTTCGTCATGCCCGATCTCGCGGGCGTCGTGAGGCTGGGCGCTCCCGATGATATCGCCGAGCGGTTACTTCCAAAGCTCCTGAAGGATTTCGGAGAGAGCTTTCCGGGGATCATGGTCGATGTCACCGTCGACCAGAGCCTGCAGTTACGCCGGCGGATGGATGAGCAGCGGCTGGATCTCACCCTGATCAACTGTGCGACAAGGCCGTTCCCGACCACCGGTGAAGTGATCCATTCCGAACGGCTCGTCTGGGCCGGTGCTAAATGCGGCAATGCCTACTTGCGTGATCCGCTACCGATCTCCGTCTGGGAGGATGGGTGCGTGTGGCGGCAGGATGCGATCTCTCAGCTCGATCGCCACAAGCGCTCCTATCGTATCGCCTATGCGAGCTCTCATACGATGGCGCAGCGCGCAGCAGTCGTGTCCGACCTTGCGATCGCACCATTCCCGCTTTCCTATGTCACGAGCGACATGCAGGTTCTGGGCGCCAAGGAAGGGCTGCCAGAACTCATCAGCTTCGACATTCGGCTCCTAACCGCGCCCCATCTCTCGGCCCCGGCCAAGGCTGTCGCGGAAAGCATGAGGGAAGCGTTCGGCGCGCTGGCAACGGCGGCCTGAACTCGGGCATTTCCGTGAGCATCACCAGATCTTCTTGGTGATGCCGTGATAAAGCCACGTCCAGATCGGCGGCGGAAAGCGCAGGGCTGATGGCCCGGATGGTTCATACGGCTTCAGATTGCCCGTGATCGCATCCTGGATTGCTTTGATTGCGATATCCGTCGCGGATGCCGTCATCAGGAGCGGATAGGTTGCCATCGTGTCGGAACGGGCCGGAGATATCCGTTTCTCGTAAAGCGTTCCGCCGGTATCGACCCCGTTGTCAACGAGATGGACGGTTGCCCCGAAATTCTGCGCATCGCCTTCCACGAGAGCCCAGTACCCGCCCATCTGGCCACGATACATCGGGTTGATGCCGGCGTGGAAGTTGATCACGGGGCAGGGGATCGCGGCAAGCGTTCGGGATGACAGGATACGGCAGGATATCGTGAAGACCACTGCCGGTCGGATTGCACTTACCGCAGCGTGACACGAAGCGTCATTCAGGGACGATACGGATGTCACAGGCACTGCCGGGTTGGGATCCGCTATCAACCCGTGCTCGTGAATGATCTCTTCAGACCGTCTCGCTGCTATACCTTTGCCAAGCCGCGACGCAATCATCGTGGCGAGCTGACCAAGCGCATGCATCCATCCAAACCGCTTCGCGCGCCGCTTCAGAAGCACCGATTTCGGTTCCGCTTCCTCCTGCATAACGTGGAGATCAGAAAACTCCCGATGGATGGCATTGATCATCACCTGCGGGTTTATGCCGCCAGCAGTCATGATCAAAACCCGAGAAGATGAATGTTCCGTCATGGGCCTGCCCCGTAATTGACCGCGTAGCGTGCGCGCTCATAGTAACGGAAAGATTGGCAAATTCACACCGACCTCTCGGTTCGCGCGCTGCGACAACCGATTTGTCCTGTATCATTGTGCTGGAACCGGCGGTGAAGTCATCGGGCGCGATCGGGCTGTTGCCAAAAAGCATCACAGCGGTCGCTAAGAGACACATCACATTTGATCACGTGAACTTTTTCCGAGCTGGAACGTTCCTGTGCCGGAAATTGATTTTCCGAACGATTTGATCTTCATCCAGGGAGTTTTCTAACATGACGGCAAAGACAGTCACGGTTATCGCCGCACTTTTCGTAACGGCAGCTTCGCTCAGCTCGTGTGGCAACACGATCCGCGGCGTAGGCCAGGACACGGCGAACACCGTGAACGCCACCCAGGACGCCGGCCACCGCGTTGGCAAGGCTGCACAGTAATTAGTTACTCCCCAGCTCCGCTGTCGGCCATCACGTGCCGGCGGCGAGGCTGCTGAGGTGCCCCGCAGCGAGGGGCAGGGCGGTCTTGGCTTACAAGCTAACGCCAGTTTCGATGCGCTTTGCTCGACTTGATCAGACTCGAGCCTTCGGATAGGCGCGCTCGAAGCCGCCTGACTGATCAAGACCCTTCTTGAACGCCTGATAAGCCGGGTGCTGGCTGGATTTCGCCGCTTCCGCAATGCGGATCTGAAGCCGCGCCGGCGCTGCATTGCCGAGCCATCCACCAGATTTTTCCAGTTTCAAAGAGTTGAGAAACCGTCCTTCACTCGCCTGATCCAGGTAGAGATGCAGACCAGACAGGAGAAGGTCATCGCTCGACGAGCTCTCCATCAACAGAACAAGCCAAGACTGCTGTTCGGCCGACAGGTTCTCGAAACTCTCGGCAACGGTCTCACGGCTGCCAATTGGCGAAATGTTGCTCACGTCTTCATCCTTTACCGTGATCGTTTCACGCCAGATCCGCGCCTCCATACCGTAGCGAGCGCCGTCCTGACCTTTGTCGATCTTATCGCCCAACATGTCGACCTTGTCGATAAGGACGTCGGCATATGGCGGGTTGGCGTCAGAACGGTCCGACGCCGAGCCCTGTCATTCCGCAGCGATCCGTGCCTCCTCGGATGATGCAGGGCTTACCATTGCAGAAATGATGGTGTGCAGGTCGAGCGTCCCGACAGGCGCTCCAGTCGGATCTGTAACCGTTGCCCGTGTCAGGCTCGCCTCGCAGATCGCTCTCGCAGCGCTTTCGATCGTCGTGTTGCCCGCAAGCCTGATGCCGTCAGTCAGACCGTCGAACGGTTTCATCACGGTTTTTGCCTGCAACACACGCCCTCGGTTCACCTCCTTGACGAAGGCGGTGATGTAGTCATCAGCCGGTGACAGGACGATATCTTGGCCGGTTCCCTGCTGCACTACCTCACCATCGCGCAGAATGGCGATCTTGTCGCCCAGCCTCAGGGCCTCGTCGAGATCATGGGTGATGAATACGACGGTCTTCTTGAGCTCCGCCTGGAGATCGAGAAGCACGGTCTGCATGTCGACGCGGATCAGCGGATCGAGCGCGGAATAGGCCTCGTCCATCAAAAGGATGTCGGCATCGTTGGTCAGCGCCCGTGCGAGGCCGACGCGTTGCTGCATGCCGCCGGAAAGCTGGTTCGGGTAGTGGTTCTCGAAGCCGGAGAGGCCGACCCGCTCGATCCAGTACTGACCTTTCTTGAAGCTTTCCGCGCGAGGCACGCCCTGGATATCCAGTCCATAGACCGTGTTCTCGATCACGGTCCGATGCGGCAGAAGCGCGAATTTCTGAAACACCATCGCCGTCTTGTGCCGACGGAATTCCCGAAGATCGTTTTCGCTCATCGTGCACACGTCGACGCCGTCATAGACGACTTCGCCGTAGGTCGGGTCGATCAGCCGGTTGATATGGCGGATCAGGGTCGATTTGCCGGAACCAGACAGACCCATGACGACCGTGATGCCGCCCGCCGGCATGGATATGTTGATGTCTTTGAGGCCGAGCACATGACCGTGGTTCTTGTTGAGCTCGGTCTTCGTCATGCCCGCCTTGATGGCGTCGATATACTGGCGACCGTTCGCGCCGAAGATTTTGTAGAGACCTTTGATCTCGATGCCGTGACTAGCCATGGACCACCTCCGAATGTTTTTGCAGGCGCTTGCCGAATGCCTGGCTTGTTCGGTCGAAAATGATGGCGATCGCAACAAGCGCGAAACCGTTCATGATGCCGAACGTAAAGAACTGGTTGTTGATCGCCTGCAGCGTGTTGCGGCCAAGCCCGCCGACGCCGACCATGGATGCGACCACGACCATCGCCAGCGACATCATGATCGTCTGGTTGATCCCGGCCATGATTGTCGGCAGGGCCAGCGGCATCTGCACGTTCTTCAGCTTCTGGCTTGGCGACGAACCGAATGCATCCGCGGCTTCGAGCACTTCCTTGTCGACAAGCCGGATGCCGAGATTGGTCAGGCGGATCATTGGCGGGACCGCATAGATGACCACCGCAATCAGTCCCGGAACTTTGCCTATACCGAAAATCATCACCACGGGAATGAGGTAGACGAAGCTCGGCAGGGTCTGCATCACGTCGAGAACCGGATTGACGCTTGCCTGCGCCCGGTCGGACCGCGCCATCAGGATGCCGATAGGGATGCCGACGATGATGGAGATGAGAGTTGCGACCGTGGTGATCGCGAGCGTGATCATCGCATCGTTCCAAAGGCCGATAAAGCCGATGAACGACATTCCGAGCGCGGTACCGATGGTGATGCGGATGCTGCGGCTGCCGAGATAGACGATGGTGAGGATGACGGCGAGAACGATGATCCACGGCGAATTGGTGAACAGCCTTTCCAGGAAGTTCAGGAACCATTGCAGGGGCTGGACGATCGTATCGATAAAGCCGGTATATTCGCGAACAAGGCTCTTGAACCCCTCATCGATGACCTTGCGCGCTTCACGGATGGAAGCGTCGCTGATCGCCGGAAAGCTACACAGAGCGTTCGGCAGAAAGTTGCAGGTTGCCATGATGTTCCCCTTTATAGGTTGGATTTTTGGCGTAACCCGGCATGGCTGCCCGAGCGCCTTCCTGACCAAATCAGCCTCATGCACGTCTGCAATGGATAAGGCGTTGGGTTCGCGCGACCGTCAGCGGTGGACGGCTTGTCGCGACTTCTTACGCGCCTTGAGCGGGAAGCCGCAGATCGGCTTCCCTCATTGGCGAGGCTAGGCTCAGAGAGCGGCCTTTATCTTTTCAGCGACGTCGGCACTGACCCACTTGCTCCAGATTTCCGGGCTGGTTGTAAGGAAGTGCTTGGCTGCGTCTTCATTGGTGCCCTGGTTGTCGGTCTGCCAGGCGAGAACGCTGTTGATCGTGGCGTTGCCCCATTTGCGGGCTTTGATGTAATCCATCGCGACGCCGGCCTTGTCGGCGAACTTCTTCGTTACGACCGTGAAGGCTTCCGAACTCGGATAGGAGTTGACCTTGGGGTTCGGGCAATCCGGAACCGCCGTGCAGGCATCCCAGTTGGCCTTGTCATGCGGCGTATCGAAGGACAGCTTCACCATCTCGTACTTGCCGAGAATCGCGGTCGGAGCCCAGTAATAGCCGAGCCAGCCGGTTTTCTTCTCGAATGCGCCGGCAATCGAGCCGTCGAGCCCGGCAGCAGAGCCGGTATCGACCAGTTCAAAGCCTTTTTCGCTTGCGCCGAGAGCCTTGTAGAGGTTGGCGGTCGATGTCTGGCAGTTCCAGCCGGACGGGCAGTTGGTGACCGCGCCCTTGGATTTGTCTTCCGGTGCCGGGAAGAGTTCGGGATGAGCAAGCGCCTGCTGCACGGTCTTGATATCCGGGTGCGCGTCCGCAAGGAATTTGGGGATCCACCATCCTTCAACAGCGCCGTCTGCAAGGATTTCCGCTGCAATGACGAGCCGTCCTTCCTTGACCGCTGCGTCGAGCGGGGTGCGCACCGCGTTGACCCAGAATTCGGGTGCCAGATCAGGCTGACCTTTTTCATTCATCGATGTAAAGGTCGGCATCGTGTCGCCGGTCACCATTTCCACCGAGCAGCCATACCCGTTTTCGAGAATGATCTTGTCGATATGAGCGGCAACCCCTGCGGACGCCCAGTTCATCTCTGCGATGGATACCGAACCGCAGTCGGCATGGGCAGTGCCGGCATAAGCGTAAAGACCGGCGGCGAAGGCTGCGGAAGTGAGGAGTTTCTTCATGTGTAAGACCTCCCAGTCTTATTCGTGACAGTGTTCAACTCTGGAGGCGCCGATAGCCGGCACCCGATGACTGCGGCTTTGTGCGATCAACCGGTAGATGTGATTGCACCGGCCAGCTGGCCTCATGCGTCTTTTATACGCCAGCGAATGATGTCACAGGCGTTGCGCAATAATGTGTCAGCAGTATCAGCCTACGTTTTCCGAAGCAGAAATCAACTGTCCGCGAGTAACCGCACAATAACGGGCATATCACCAAGCCCTTGTAAGATATCGTGTTCGCGTCTTTTGTGACGACAAAAGCGCCATCGCCGGCAATAACTAAGCAAACTCTGCAACCAGCAGCAGCCCGTTCATGCAGTCGGCACTTTGTCACGTCCGATATTTGACGTTTAGTGGCTGATTAGCGCCCTCGCTGTCGCAAAGAAAAATTCACGCAGTGTGGGGAAAAATTTGAAACTGCAGGCATTGGTAACGCGCTAATAACCATACGGTAAGAATGTACGCGTAGATGTTGCCGCCATGGTCGTCCTCGAACGACTTGGCGCCGGATCAGGTAGTGCATACCGGCCGCCATAACCATTTTGCAGTGACGCAAGCGATCTCGAAATGAAAGATCGCGCTATGGTTGCGTTCATATCGACTTTTGGGTTCTCATTTCACATCAGCCAGCGCTGAACGTACGGATGAAACCGAGCAGCGAAAAGCGCGTGTCGAGTTCCATGGCGCGGGTCTGACGGTCACGACGCGGAAGGCTCGAATTCCAGGCAATCTGAACGCTGTCATTGTTCTTGAAGATGTAAAGCATCGGTGTTTCCTCAGAGGCTTCGTAGACCGAAGCCATGTCGTTTTCATGTGCGCTCAGATACGCTGCAAACCAGCGCGTTTCAACGCAACAAGTCGGCAGCGCATGTCGCAAACAGAATGCCCATTGAGAAAGTTGTGAGATCGCGCCCCGAAATGTCTAACCCGCTTGGGATTGACGGGCGACCTTCAACGAGTCAACATGGCGCTGCAATGCAAATCCAGAGCAAACACCAGCAGGGCCGGACGCCTTCCTCATCTACGAATCGTCCGGTCCCTTTCTCTGCGATCGGCCTTCTGCCATGACCCGCTCCGGGCGCGTCGTCCTTGTCCTTGGCGGCGCCAGATCCGGCAAGTCATCCTTCGCTGAAAAACTTAGCGGCGAAACCGGTCTCAACAGGCACTATGTTGCCACAGGCCGCGCCTTTGACGCCGAGATGGAAGAACGCATTCTGCGCCATCAAGCCGACCGTGGCACGGGCTGGATCACCCACGAAACACCGTTGAACCTCGCAGCCAACCTTCGCAGCATAGACTCTGATGATGTCGTCATCCTCGTCGACTGCCTCACGCTGTGGGTGACGAACCTGATGATGGCGGAGGCAGACATTGCCTTAGCCTCTGAAGGACTTCTGTCTTATCTGAGGGATACTGCTTCGACCGTCATCCTCGTGTCGAATGAAGTCGGTCTCGGTATCGTGCCGGACAATCGCATGGCGCGAGACTTCCGCGATCATGCCGGCCGCCTGCATCAGGCAATCGCAGCCGTGGCAGACGATGTATTTCTCGTGGCCGCCGGCTTACCGCTGAAGATGAAGGGGTGACGGGCTATACTGGTTTCGGTCGGGAGATAATCTAGAACCCCAGCCAGATACGAACCGGATGAGCCGGATTGGCGATCAGTTTGGTCGCAAGCGCAATGCATGAGATCACCAGCAGCGGCTTGATGATCTTCGCACCGTTCCGCATCGCCAGTCGCGACCCAATCTGCGCACCGATGAATTGGCCAACGCCCATCATCAGGCCGATCTTCCAGAGCACCGATCCCGACGCTGCAAACACCAGAAACGACCCGAAGTTGGAGCCGAGATTGATGAGCTTCGTGTGGGCGGTCGCCTTGAGCAGTCCGAAGCCGGCGAGCAGAACGAAGCCCAGCATGTAGAATGATCCGGCGCCTGGCCCGAAGACGCCATCGTAGAGCCCGACGATCGGCACGGCGGTCAGCCCGAAAACGAACGGCGTCACCCGTCGGTGACTTTCCAGATCGCCGAGATTGGGTTTGATCGCAAAGAAGATTGCGATTGCCACGAGCAGAAAGGGGATCGCGGTCGTCAGGAATTCGGCTGGAACGATGGAGGCAAGCAGCGCACCGATGGCGCCGCCGTGCGCCGCCATGGCTGCCATCGGCAGCTGCTCTTTCAGCTTCACATGGCCCTTGCGCGCATAGGCGATTGTTGCCGATGCCGAGCCGAACTGGGATTGCAGCTTGTTCGTCGCGATCGATTCCAGCGGCGGAATGCCGGCAATGAGCAAGACGGGGATGGTGATCAGCCCGCCGCCACCCGCAATCGAATCAACGAACCCCGCGAAGATGGCTGCGAGGAAAAGAAGAAAAAGCAGCTGAAATGCAATGTCGCTCAAGGCTGGCGCTCTGCGTGAAGGAGAGGAGGGGAAATGGCGAAGGGATGCGCGCCGGCTTGTGGCACCGAATCGGTGATCCGGCAATAGGAGGGGCGCTGGCAGCGGTTGCAGATTGCGGCTGCATTGCAGTAAACCGTTGCGGCGCTATGTTGCGCGATGAACGGCCGCTGGCTGGCGGCGAGCATTTCAAGGTATTCGCATGCAAAAAGTCATATTCGATACTGACCCCGGCGTAGACGACGCCATGGCGCTGCTGTTTCTGCATCGCCATCCGGATATCGATCTTCTCGGCGTGACGACGGTGTTCGGAAATGCCTCGATCGAACTGACCACGCGCAATGCGCAGTTCCTGCACAAGGAGTGGGGCATCGACGCGCCCATCGCCAAAGGGGCGGGCAAGACGCTTGATCCGTCGCGGGTCGAGCAGCACTCGCCGACGATCGTGCACGGCGAGGATGGCCTCGGCAATATCGGCGTGCCCTTGGAAATCGATTGGCCGCTCGATCCGCGTGAGGCCTCGCAGTTCATCATCGATACGATCAGGGCCAATCCCGGCGAAATCACGATTGTCGCTGTCGGTCGCATGACCAATCTGGCTCTGGCTCTTCAGGCCGATCCTGAGATCGCAGGCCTCACCAAGCAGGTGGTGATCATGGGCGGCGCCTTTGACGTCAACGGCAACGTGACGCCGGCGGCCGAAGCAAATATCCACGGCGATCCAGATGCTGCCGATCTCGTCTTCACCGCACCCTGGAACGTCGTCGCCTTCGGCCTCGACGTCACCATGAAGACGATGATGTCGTCGGATGACATGGCCGAGATGGCCAAGGGTGGCGACAAGGCGCTGACGCTCCTGTCCGACCTTTCGCAGTTCTATATCGATTTCTACCGCCAGGGCGCGGGTCTCGATGGAATGGCAATCCACGACAGCTGTGCCTGCGTCTATCTGGTGGCGCCCGATCTGTTCAAGCTCCGCAGCGGCCCTGTCCGCGTGGTCTGCGGCGGCATTGCCGATGGCGAGACGATCCAGGCGCCTGACACAGGCCGACGGTTCGTCGATAGTCCTTGGGATGATCAGCCAAGCCAGAAGGTCGCGGTCGGTGTCCAACCCGAAAAGGTCCTGGACGTTATCCGTGTCGCGCTGACGGCAGGTCGGCCGGCCTAGCCCTCTTCAACTTTGAGGGCGGTTTGGCATTCTGACCGATCGGCAATCGATGTTTAGGCAACAATGTAGCGGCAAATTGGCGCCGTCTTGTTGGAACCCATTGGCATTTTCGATTGGTTTCCTTATGTGGAACACCGAATACAGACTTTTTAAAAGGACATGGGCGTGACTGCTACATTCGACAAAGTTGCCGACATCATCGCTGAAACCAGCGAGATCGACCGCGAGACGATCACGCCGGAGAGCCACACGATCGACGATCTTGGCATCGACAGCCTGGACTTCCTCGACATCGTTTTCGCGATCGACAAGGAATTCGGGATCAAGATCCCGCTCGAGCAGTGGACCCAGGAAGTGAACGAGGGCAAGGTCTCGACGGAGGAATACTTCGTTCTGAAGAACCTCTGCGCCAAGATCGACGAACTGAAGGCGGCAAAGGGCTAAAGCTCAAAGCCGACGCAAGTTCATGCTGCTTGAATATTTCCAGATGATTGATCGGGTGGAAACGCTTGATCTCGCGGGAAAGACGCTGACTGCACGGTCGGTCGTTCCTGAAAAGAGCCCTGTTTTCGAAGGGCACTTTCCGGGAATGCCGCTCGTGCCGGGCGTGCTTTTGATCGAAACCATGGCGCAGGCATCCGGAATGCTGGTACTTGCGGCGACCGATTTCGCCGCGATGCCATTTCTGATGTCGGTGGACAGTGCAAAGATGCGTGCGTTTGTCGAGCCGAACGCCGTGCTCGACATCGAGGCGTTTCTGGAGCATGAGGGTTCCGGCTACATGGTGACAAAGGCAAAGATTACGTCGGGCGGCAAGAAGGTGTGCGATGCGCAGCTCAAGCTGCGGACCATGCCTTTCAGCGAAGTTCCGCTGGCGCCGATCGTGCGCAAGCGCGCTGAAGAGATCGGCCTCATTGCGGCGATGCAAGCCGGCACCTGACGCAAAGCCTTCGGGAATAATGCGGCCCGGACGGACCGGTTCTAAAGTGTCCCGTCGTGCCTGATGTCGTCGCTGGTCAATGGCCGCGCAAAGAGGACAGTTATGAAGTCTGACAATGATGTGGTGATTACCGGGGTCGGCATCGTGACCTCGCTCGGCGTCGGCATCGAGCCGCATGTCGCGTTTCTGACGGGATCGTCCATTGACGAGCCCAAGGTCGAAACGGAGCGTTTCAAACCCTATCCTGTCCATCCCATGCCTGAGATCGACTGGTCCGCACAGATCGCCAAGCGCGGCGATCAGCGCCAGATGGAGAACTGGCAGCGCCTCGGCGTTTTCGCCGCAGGCCTCGCTCTCGACGACGCAGGTTTGAAGACGGATGCGGATGCCTGCGCCTCGATGGACATGATCGTTGCAGCCGGCGGCGGTGAGCGCGACATCAAGGTCGACTCGCTGATTGTCGACGAAGCCCTGAAGCGCAACGACCGCGACATGGTGCTCAATGAGAAGCTGACGACAGAGCTGCGTCCCACCCTGTTTCTCGCCCAGCTTTCGAACCTGATGGCCGGCAATATCTCGATCGTCCACAAGGTCACCGGCTCGTCCCGCACCTTCATGGGCGAAGAATCGGCCGGTATCTCGGCCATCGAAACCGCCTTCCACCGCCTCAAGGCGGGCCAGTCGAGCCACAGTCTCGTCGGTGGCGCCTTCGTGGCGGAACGGGCTGATATTCTTCTGCTGGTCGAGGGCATCCGTGCTCACGCGACAGGCGGCTGGCAGCCGCTGTGGTCTCGCTCGCCGGACAATGGCGGCGGAATGATCACCGGTTCGGTCGGCGCCTTTCTCGTTCTCGAATCCCGCGGCTACGCGCAGGCGCGTGGTGCACGGATCTATGCAACGATCGATGCCGTCGAAGGCGATCGCGGCAACCGCGACGATGGCGGGCTCGAGAAGCGCATGTCGCGGCTCACCGCCCACGGCACGCCAGGGGCGGAAACTGTCGTGTTCTCCGGCGCGAGCGGCATGGTCGATCTCGCGAAGCGCGAAAAGACAGCGCTCGAGCAGGCTTTCCCGGGTTCCGCGATCCGCGGCTTTGGCGGCGTTACGGGCCACGCGATGGAAGCGCAGTTCCCGCTCGGCATCGCCCTTGCAGCGCTGACGCTCGAATCGACTGCCAAGGTCCCGGCCTTCGACGCCGCAAACGAGACGCCGATGGCGTCCCCGGCAAAGCAGGCGATTGTCACTACAGTTGGATATACGCGCGGCGAGGGGATTGCTGTCCTCTCTGCTGAAGCGTGAAGGAGACAGTCATGAGTGACAACCGCTTCACGGATCATCTCGGCCGGCCCATCGTCGCGGTCACCGGCATGGGCGTCATCACCTCGCTCGGACAGGGTCTTGATGACAACTGGTCAGCGCTGACCTCTGGCACGTCGGGCATCCACAAGATCACCCGTTTTCCGACCGAAGGCCTTTCGACCCGCATCAGCGGCACGGTGGACTTCATCAAGGTTCCAGCCGAAAACTCGGTCGAGCGCTCGTTTGCCTTCGCCCGCGAGACAACGGCGGAAGCGTTGGCCCAAGCCGGCTTGTCCGGTGATTTCGACGGACCGCTGTTTCTGGCCGCTCCGCCAGTCGAGCCGGAATGGTCCGACCGTTTCGCGCTTGCAGACCGTGCACCGCCATCGACGCAGCAGGGCGATGCCTACGATCGCTTTCTGACGGCCATGCGCGAGCGTCCTGATCCTGTCTTTCTCGAAGCCGTCCAGTTCGGTTCGATTTCGGAGCGCCTGGCCGACAAGTTTGGTACCCGTGGCCTGCCCGTAACGCTTTCCACCGCCTGCGCCTCTGGTGCAACCGCGATCCAGCTCGGCGTCGAAGCGATCCGTCAGGGTCGTACCGACAAGGCTCTGGTCGCTGCGACCGACGGTTCTGTCAGCGTCGAGGCACTCGTGCGCTTCTCGCTTCTGTCTGCGCTTTCGACGCAAAATGATCCGCCGGAAAAGGCGTCCAAGCCGTTCAGCAAGGATCGTGACGGCTTTGTCATCGCGGAAGGTGCGGCAACGCTGGTGCTGGAATCGCTGCAGTCGGCCATTGCCCGCGGCGCCAAGGTGCTCGGCATCGTCAAGGGTCTCGGCGAAAAGGCCGATCACTTCCACCGCACCCGCTCGTCCCCGGACGGCGGCCCGGCGATCGCCACGATCCGGGCGGCGCTTGAAGATGCGGGCATGGACGAAAGCGGCATCGGCTATATCAACGCCCATGGCACATCGACCCCGGAAAACGACAAGATGGAATATAGCTCCATGCTGGCCGTATTTGGCGAAGGTTTGAAGGGTATTCCGGTGTCGTCGAACAAGTCGATGATCGGTCACACGCTGACGGCAGCCGGCGCTGTCGAAGCCGTATTCTCGATCCAGACGATGCTGACCGGCACTCTGCCGCCGACCATCAACTACACCAATCCCGATCCGACGATCGAGCTGGATGTGGTGCCGAATGTGAAGCGGGACGGTGCGCCGAGGGCGGTTCTGTCCAATTCCTTCGGCTTCGGCGGCCAGAACGCCAGCCTTGTCATGACGCTTGAACCGGCGTAAGGCGAGCCCCCAAGAGATTTTATAGACTTTTGAACGCCCAAACGGGCGGAGGATGACCTGTTATGCGCGCGCTGCAACTGATTGATGACCGCAAGCTCGAAGCCGTCGACATTCCCGAGCCGGAGGCGCCGGGTCCTGGCGAAGTCACGTTGCGTGTCAAGGCCGTAGCACTCAATCACATCGACGTCTGGGGCTGGCGCGGTATGGCATTCGCCAAGCGCAAGATGCCGCTGACGATCGGCGCCGAGGCCTCCGGCGTCGTGGAAGCCATCGGTCCCGGTGTTTCGAATGTTCTGCCCGGCCAGCTTGTGTCGATTTACGGCGCCCGTACCTGTGGTCTCTGCAAGGCGTGCCGCGAAAAGCGCGACAACCTTTGCGAAAATGTCTCGGGTGTTCATGGCTTCCATCTCGATGGCTTCGCGCAGGAAAAGGCCAATCTTCCGGCCCGTCTTCTCGTTCCGGCACCTCCGGGCGTCGATGCCGTTGCAGCAGCACTCGCGCCTGTCACATTCGGCACGGTCGAGCATATGCTGTTCGACAACGCCAAGCTCCAGCCCGGCGAGACGATCCTCATTCATGCCGGTGGCTCGGGCATCGGATCTGCCGCCATCCAGCTGGCAAAGAAAATGGGCTGCACGGTTATTACCACTGTGGGTTCGGACGACAAGATCGAGAAGGCCAAGGCCCTCGGCGCCGATCATGTCATCAACTACCGCGTCGATCGGTTTGAAGGCGTCGTGCGCAAGCTGACCAAGAAGAAGGGCGTTGATGTCGTCTTCGAACATGTCGGCAAGGATACCTGGGCGGGTTCCATGCTGTGCATGAAGCGCGGCGGACGCCTCGTCACTTGCGGCTCCACCTCGGGTGTTTCCACCGACCTCAATCTGATGATGCTGTTCCAGCAGCAGTTGAAGCTCATCGGCTCGTTTGGCTGCCGCATGGAGAACATGGCCGATGCCATGCAGAAGATGGCCCAGGGCATTGTTCATCCGGTGATCGACACAGAAGTCACGTTCGATGAAATCCACAAGGCACTTGCCCGCATGGAAAGCCGCCAGATCTTCGGCAAGATCGTCCTGAGGATGGACTGACCACGGATGAAGATGGTCATTACCCGGATTGTTCTGAAGCTTATCCACTTCCGCCAATGGCTGGTGGCGCAGCTCACGTTCGGGCTGCTGAATTTCCTGAAGATCTTTCCGGCGGATCCGGCGATCCGTTTTGCCGATCGCTTCGCACGCTACATCGGGCCGAAATTCTGGCGTCATAAACTGATGATGACCAATCTGCGCAACGCCTTTCCGGAAAAGGGTGAGGCGGAGCTGCAGGAGATCGCTGTCGCGAGTTGGGGACACATGGGCAGGCTCGCCGCCGAATATGTCTTCCTCGACCGGCTGTTCGATTTCGACCCCGAACAGGCAGAGCCGGGCAGGGTGGAAGTCTCGGGCACCCCGATCTTCCTGGACCTGCGCGACAACCCACGTCCGTTTATCGTCTTTACCGCCCACACCGGCAATTTCGAGCTCCTGCCTGTCGCCGGCAAGGCCTTTGGTCTCGAGGTCATGGTGTTGTTCCGTCCGCCGAACAACCCTTACATCGCCGATAAGGTCTTCTCGTTCCGCAGTGCCCGCATGGGGCAGCTCGTGCCGTCGCATGCGGGGTCATCGTTCTCGCTGGCAAGGCGCCTGGACGCGGGCGGGGGGGTGGGTGTCCTCGTCGACCAGAAGTTCAGAAAAGGCTTGTCGACCAATTTCTTCGGACGCCCTGTTAAGACGAACCCGCTTCTTGCCAAGCTCGTGCGTCAGTTTGATGCGGATGTCTATCCGGCCCGCTGCATCCGTCTCCCGAACAACCGTTTTCGCCTTGAGATAGAGCCTCGCATCGAACTTCCGCGCGACGAACGCGGCAATCTCGACATTCAGGGCACGTCTCAGGTCCTGAACGACAAGGTCGAATCCTGGGTGCGGGAATACCCTGAACAGTGGCTGTGGTATCACGACCGCTGGCACATCAAGAAAACGGTCACAGATTGATTTCCTGAGGCCACAATTCTCGTGGGTTGCAAGCGTCTACGGGTATTTACCGGCCATTTTTAGGGGCCGTTTTTGAGACTACATTTAATGTGTGATGTATTATACGAGATTGGACGCAGTCGTCTCAGAGGGCCACGGCTGACGTGAGGCTCGTGTGGAGAGGGCATTGTCTTGCAAGCATTGATCGATCTTTTCTGGTCGAAATATGGAGAGCTACAGCAGGCGATCGACCGCGAAGACGAGGCTTTGACAGCCAGTCTCGACCGCGAACTTGATCCTTTGCTCCTGGCGATCTTTGGCAGCGCCGAATCCGATGCCGGCAGCATTCAAGCCCAGTTTCGTTTTGCGCTCGACCTCCTGAACGAGGAAGCGGACGATCGCAGCTGCGTTCGGCGCAACGCTCACCTCCTGCAGACCCTGGTCGAGCGGTATCTTGCACCGCAGACCACCTGTGCGGAAGCGCCGGGAGCTCCCGGTGAGGGGCAGGACCAATCGTCGCCGATTGACCAAGCCGTCTCCAGCGGCATTCTCGACGATTCCCTCCTGAACCAGCTTTCGGACCGCATTCTTGTCGTCGCTCCCGGTTACCGCATTCTCTATTCCAACGAGACGAACGCGCAGCGGCTGAACATTCCGCGTGAGGAACTCGTCGGCCGGCACATCGGGGAATTTGTCGGTCTCCATCGATTTCGAAACGAGTTCAAGCCGAACCTGGACCGCTGCTTCGAAGGCGAAAGCACGTCGGTCACCTATGCAGATCAAGTCGGAGGCGAGACGCTTGTGCTTCGCTGCCGCATGTCGCCGTTCCAGCGGTCTTCAACGATGATCGGTGTTCTCCTGGTCATTCAAGAGACCGCCGATCGGCGGAAGAGGCCTGCGGCCTGACGCTCAGCGTTCCATGATTGCCCTCAACGACTGCAGATCCTTGAGGACATGCGCGGCATCCGCTTCGTGCGCCGCATCGTCGGTACCGGGTTGGCGCAAAAGAGTGAACAGAACTTCAGCTCCATCACCGTTCGGTATGATACGCAGCGCGTTGTCCATCGACATCCCGTTTTCCAACGTGACCCTGTGATCGATCACGCCGAAGTCGTTGTCGGGAGCGAAGCGAACACGGATTGTTCCAACCGGACCGCCATCGCCGATCCAGTCTTCACCTTCGGCGCGCAGGTCTGCGGCAAGGCCGGAAGCCCAGCTTGCCATGTTTTCCGGACGCCTTGCAAATGCGTAGACATCCCTCCAGTTCCGCTCGATCGAGAGGTGGATTACGCGTGCGGGCATGACCGTCATGAAGGCCTCCTTGGGTTCTACGCCGAGTGGCATGCCACTCGGAAATTCTCTTGGTCGCACGAGCCGGCGCATCCGCGAATAAACGGGCTCGCTTTCGTCTTAGCCTTGCCGTTTGGAAACGAGGATGCCAAAACAGCGTCAAATTAAAACTGGAGGCATATCCGTGGAACAGGCAGAAATCGGTCTTATCGGTCTTGGCGTTATGGGTGCAAACCTCGCGCTCAACATCGCGGAAAAAGGCAACAAGATCGCCGT
Organism: Rhizobium sp. Leaf321; assembly: GCF_001423215.1. Classification (NCBI taxonomy): domain Bacteria; kingdom Pseudomonadati; phylum Pseudomonadota; class Alphaproteobacteria; order Hyphomicrobiales; family Rhizobiaceae; genus Rhizobium; species Rhizobium sp. Leaf321. Next base: position 300,827 of record NZ_LMOF01000007.1, read on the forward strand.
CTTCAACCGGACAGCGGAGGTTACCAAGAAATTCTACGCCGAGGCGGGCGCGTTGCAAGGCCAGATCGTTCCTTGCGAGACCTTGGAAGAATTCATCGCTGCAATCCGGCCCCCACGCCCGATCATCATCATGATCAAGGCCGGCGATCCGGTCGATCAGCAGATGGAGCTCCTGAAGCCCTATCTTTCGCAGGGCGACATCATGATCGATGCCGGCAACGCCAACTTCCGCGATACGATGCGCCGTTTCGAAAACCTCGAAGGTTCCGGCCTGACCTTTATCGGCATGGGCGTATCCGGTGGGGAAGAAGGCGCACGCCATGGACCGTCGATCATGGTCGGCGGTGCTGAGGAAAGCTGGAAGCGCGTCGAGAAGGTGCTGACCTCGATCTCCGCGAAATTCCACGATGAACCCTGCGTCGCCTGGCTCGGTGAAAACGGCGCCGGCCATTTCGTGAAAACGATCCATAACGGCATCGAATACGCTGACATGCAGATGATTGCCGAAATCTACGGCATCCTGCGCGATGGTCTCGGCATGGGCGCCACCGAAATCGGCGACGTCTTCGGCAAGTGGAATACCGGCCGCCTGAATTCGTACCTGATCGAGATTTCGGAAAAGGTCCTGAAGGCAAAGGACCCGATCTCCGGCAAGCCGATGGTCGACGTGATCGTTGATTCCGCCGGCCAGAAGGGCACCGGCAAGTGGTCGGTCATCGAAGCCCAGAACATGGGTGTCGCGGCAACCGCAATCGAGGCCGCCGTCGCCGGGCGTGTTCTGTCGTCTCAGCGCACCGAGCGCCTCGCCGCAGAAAAGCAGTTCGGATTGCCGAAAGCGATCGATTCGCCGGCAGACAGCGCGGCGTTCCTCGCCGATCTCGAAAACGCGCTGCTTGCGGCCAAGATCGGCGCCTATGCGCAGGGCTTTGCCGTCATGGCTGCCGCCTCCAAGGAGTATGGCTGGAACCTGCCGATGCCGACGATCGCCAAGATCTGGCGCGATGGCTGCATCATCCGTTCGGCCTTCCTCGATGAGATCACCTCGGCCTTCTCGAAGGACCCGGATGTTGCAAACCTGATCGTGACGCCGGCCTTCGCCCAGATGGTCGCAGACACCGACGGCGCACTTCGCCGCGTTGTCTCCTATGCCGTCATGTCCGGCCTGCCGGTTCCGGCACTCTCGTCCGCGCTGTCCTACTTCGATGCCTACCGCCGTGGTCGCGGGACAGCGAACCTCATCCAGGCGCAGCGCGACTTCTTTGGTGCCCACGGTTTCGATCGCCTCGACGGCGTCGACAAGCACCATGGCCCGTGGGGCAGCGGTCTAGCCGACTTCGCCTGAGACTTTCTTGCAAACACCGAAAGCCCGGCCAAGCGCCGGGCTTTTTGCATTCGATCAGTCCTGTGGTGACTTGATCGACCATTCCGGTTGGCTGACGCTTTGCAAAAGCTCTGGGGCCGCCCCATCGATCCGGGCCAGCAAGGCCTTTGCAAGTTCCCGTCCCGCCCAACGGATGTCCTCGTTTACGGCAAGGATTTCCGGCCTGATCCAGTTGAGAAATTCGGCCGACTGCTTTGACACGATATCGACATTGCGGCCGAGTTTTCGACCGGAAGCTTCAAGGCCTGAGGCGATCGCGATCGTTGCAGAGCCGCTCATCGAAATGATTCCATCAGGCGGTTGCGGAAGCCGCGACAGCTTCTCCGAATAGGCTCTGATATCCTCCAGCGACGTCTCCGTCGTGATCCGTCCCATCGGCACCTCGCTCAGGCCAAAGTCGGCTAGCGCCCGTTCGAAGCCGATGCGGCTATGGGTATAGTAGGCAAACCTGCTCTGTGGGGCGAGCAGACAGATATGCCGCCTGCCTCGCTTGGCGAGCCGCTCGACCGCCTGATAGGCAAACGCCGTGTTGTCGAAGTCGTGGTAGGGGTGCTCGATCCCCATACTGGTTCGGCCGTGGGTGACGAAAGGCAGGTTGCGCTCCGTCATCAGCCGCACACGCGGATCGTCCGGCTCGATCCTCGAGATGATCACGCCATCTGCCGATCCCGTATCGAGGATATAGCGCACCGGCACCATCGGGTCTTTCTCGAACGAGTGGGGCGTCAACACGAGGTGATATTGCGTGCCCCCGAGAACCTCGGAAATGCCCTGAACCATCTGGCTGGAAAAGCCCATCAGTTCCTGTTCGATGCTGAGCACGAGCGCGATCACATTGGTCTTGCCTGTGCGCAACCGGACGCCCGCCCGGTTCGGGTGATAGCCGAGCTGGCCGGCCACAAGTCGAACGCGTTCCTTCGTGTCGGCCCCGATGTCGGGTGCATCCTTGAGGGCCCGCGACACCGTCGTGATACCCAGCCCCGTCATGTAGGCAATTGTCTTAAGGGTCGGGCGTTGATTGCCGATCGTCCCGAAGGATCTACGTTTGTCTTCATCCATGGCTGCAGCTTTCTCGGAGATCACCGGCGACTGCGACCTTCTCCACAAGCACCGTTCATACGGTAAAAAACTGCAACGATACAGTCCTATTTTCGCTGAAAACCAACGACTTGCCGTCGATACACCCGTTACAACGCAGACGCACAATTCTTTTGCGTCTGCGAAGAAGGATCAATTCGATAATTCTATAAAGCATTGTTATGTAACGAGATAAGTGCATCAACACGAAGCACGCGGGCTGCTGTCGGACATTGCTGCGAACCTGCTCCAAATCTTTCACGCGATTTTCGGTTGCCCTCCATCGATGTTTGTCCTAGCCTTTTACTGCAACGTTTCAGTGAGGGAGGAGACTCATGCGCATCCGTGCTTTTGCAGCCGTTATGGCTGCCACCGTGGCATTGCCGTGCTTTGTTCAGGCAGCCGATCTTGAGGTCACCCATTGGTGGACGTCGGGGGGAGAGGCTGCAGCTGTCAAGGAACTGGCAACCGCCTTCAATGCTACCGGCAACAAATGGGTTGATGGTGCCATCGCAGGTTCGGGAGGAACCGCGCGGCCGATCATGATCAGCCGGATCACCGGTGGTGACCCGATGGGCGCCACGCAGTTCAACCACGGCCGACAGGCGGAAGAACTGGTCCAGTCAGGTCTCATGCGGGACCTGAGCGATGTGGCTGAGAAGGGTAAGTGGAAAGAGGTTATCAAGCCTGCCAACCTGCTCGACAGCTGCACGTTCGAAGGCAAGATCTATTGTGCCCCGATCAACATCCACTCGTGGCAATGGCTGTGGCTCTCGAACGCAGCCTTCAAGACGGCAGGCGTTGCCGTTCCGAAGGACTGGAACGAGTTCGTCGCTGCAGCGCCCGCGCTCAAGAAGGCCGGTATCCAGCCTTTGGCACTGGGTGGTCAGCCGTGGCAGGCCAATGGCCTGTTCGATACCTTGCTGATCTCGCTGGGCGGCAAAGACCTCTACGAGAAGGTCTACAAGGACAAGGACGCAAAGGTTGCTGCAGGGCCTGAAATGGCCAAGATCTTTGCAGCAGCCGACAAGGCACGCGAACTCGCCAAGGGTTCGAACGTACAGGACTGGAACCAGGCAACCAACATGGTGCTGACCGGCAAGGCCGGTGGCCAGGTCATGGGTGACTGGGCACAGGGCGAGTTCTCGTTGGCAGGAAAGACTGCCGGCACCGACTACACCTGCCTGCCAGGGCTCGGCATCAACGACGTGCTCACCACCAACGGCGATGCGATCTATTTCCCATTACTGAAGGACGAGGCAAAATCGGAGGCGCAGAACGTTCTCGCCGAAACGATCGTCGATCCCAAGCTACAGGTCGCGTTCAACCTGAAAAAGGGATCGGTTCCGATCCGTGGCGATATCGACATGGCAGCCGCCAACGACTGCATGAAGAAGGGTATCGCGATCATCGCCAAGGGTAACACCGCCACCAGCACCGACCAGCTTGTCTCTGCCGATACGCAGAAACAGAAGGAAGATCTGATGTCGGAGTTCTTCAGCAGCTCCATCTCCGTGAAGGATGCTCAGGCGCGCTTCGTCGATATCATCAGCTCTGCGGACTGACACCGCTTTCAATCGCTGACCTTGACCGGCCCCGCATCAGCGCGGGGCCGGCCCGGAAACCTGCGGCCTTCACGCTGCAGCCGATCGAGGACAACACATGGCGAAAACCCATCAATCTGCCAGACCAAATCAGCTTTTTCGCAACCTGAACTCGAAAATTGCCTCCATCCCGATGATCTTCGTCGCGCTGGTAATTTTCCTCGGCGGTTCCGTCTGGACCGTCATCTACTCCTTTACCAATTCGAGACTTCTGCCGCGCGCAACATTCGTCGGGTTTGATCAGTACGAGCGCTTGTGGGGCTCGGCACGTTGGCTGATCTCCATCCAGAATCTCGCGATCTACGGCATCCTGTCGCTGATCTTCAGCCTCGTTGTCGGCTTTGTGCTCGCCGCGCTGATGGACCAGAAGATCCGCTTCGAAAACGTTTTCCGGACGATCTTTCTCTATCCGTTCGCGCTGTCCTTCATCGTCACGGGTCTCGTCTGGCAATGGATCTTGAACCCCGAATTCGGCATCCAGCACATCGTCCGGTCGCTCGGTTGGGAGACCTTCGAATTCAATCCGGTCTATGACCCCGACATCGTCATCTACGGCATCCTGATTGCCGGGCTGTGGCAGGGCACGGGGCTCGTCATGTGCCTCATGCTCGCAGGTCTTCGCGGCATCGACGAGGATATCTGGAAAGCGTCGCGCGTCGACGGCATTCCGATGTGGCGGACCTACCTCTTCATCGTCATCCCTATGATGCGTCCGGTCTTCATCACCACGCTGGTCATCATCGCGAGCGGCATCGTCAAGCTCTACGATCTCGTCGTGGCGCAGACCTCAGGCGGACCCGGCAACGCGTCCGAAGTGCCCGCGAAATACGTCTACGACTACATGTTTCAGGCGCAGAACCTTGGCCAGGGCTTTGCCGCATCGACCATGATGCTGCTGACCGTCGCCATCATCATTGTCCCATGGGCTTATCTCGAATTCGGAGGGCGCAAGCGTGGCTAACGTTTCCACTTTCGACACCACATCGACCGTCGTCACAGATGCTACCGTGCTGGCCGCAACCCCGTCGCGTGCACTGGACGGTCCGAGCGGTCGCAAACCAAAGCGCCGGCTTTCACGCCGCAATATCATGCTCTACGGCACGCTCGGCCTTGCGGCGCTTTACTACCTTCTGCCGCTTTACGTGATGGTCGTGACATCGCTAAAGGGCATGCCCGAGATACGGATGGGCAACGTCTTCTCGCCGCCCATGGAGATCACGTTCGAGCCCTGGGTAAAGGCATGGGCAGAAGCCTGCACCGGCCTCAATTGCGACGGCTTGTCACGCGGCTTCTGGAACTCCGTCCGCATCCTTTTGCCATCTGTGGTGGTCTCGATCTTCATCGCCTCGGTCAGCGGCTACTCGCTCGCCAACTGGCGCTTCAAAGGGTCGGAGCTGTTCTTCTCCATCCTGATCATCGGAGCCTTCATCCCCTACCAGGTCATGATCTATCCGATCGTCATCATCCTGCGTGAGATCGGGATCTACGGAACCCTGACCGGGCTCATCATCGTCCATACCATCTTCGGCATGCCGATCCTGACGCTTCTGTTCCGCAACTATTTCACCTCGCTGCCGGAAGAACTTTTTAAGGCGGCGCGCATCGATGGGGCCGGTTTCTGGCAGATCTACGGGCGCATCATGTTGCCCATGGCACTCCCGATCTTCGTGGTGGCGATGATCCTGCAGGTCACCGGCATCTGGAACGACTTCCTGTTCGGCGTCGTCTTTACGCGGCCCGACAGCTACCCGATGACGGTTCAGCTCAACAACATCGTCAACTCCGTGCAGGGGGTGAAGGAATACAACGTCAATATGGCGGCAACGCTCCTGACCGGTGCCGTTCCTCTCATCGTCTATTTCGTATCCGGCCGCCTTTTCGTCCGCGGCATCGCCGCTGGCGCAGTGAAGGGATGACCCCATGACCGATCTTTCCGTCCAGACACCACACACCAACGCATTTCCCCCAGGTGCAACCTCGTTGCCCGAACCCTCCACCGTATCCGGCGAGCACAGCGTCTCGATCCGCGACCTGTCGCTGTCCTTCGGGGCGGTCACGGTTCTCGAAGACCTGAACCTCGACATTCACGATGGTGAATTCCTTGTTCTGCTCGGTTCCTCCGGCTGCGGGAAATCGACGCTCCTCAACTGCATCGCCGGCTTGCTGGAGCCGACCGATGGCCAGATCTTCATCAAGGGCCGCAACGTCACCTGGGAGGAACCCAAGGATCGCGGCATCGGCATGGTGTTCCAGTCCTATGCGCTTTACCCGCAGATGACGGTGGAAAAGAACCTGTCCTTCGGCCTGCGGGTTGCCGGACTGCCGAAGGAAGATATCGCCAAGCGCGTGGCACGTGCCTCGGCGATCCTGCAGATCGAACCGCTACTGCAACGAAAGCCTGCAGCTCTCTCGGGCGGACAGCGGCAGCGTGTCGCAATCGGCCGTGCCCTGGTGCGCGATGTCGACGTGTTCCTGTTCGACGAGCCGCTTTCCAACCTTGACGCCAAGCTCAGATCCGAGCTGCGCGTCGAGATCAAGCGGCTGCATCAGCAGCTCAAAAACACGATGATCTACGTGACCCACGACCAGATCGAGGCGCTGACGCTGGCCGACCGCATCGCCATCATGAAGAGCGGTGTCATCCAGCAGCTTGCCGACCCGGTCACAATCTACAATCGACCGAAGAACAAGTTCGTCGCGGGCTTCATCGGTTCACCCTCGATGAATTTCCTGGATGGCGAGCTGGCGGAAGAGGGCGGCCGTCCCGTGTTCAAGACGAACGGCGTCAGCTTCCTGCTCGACGGTTACAGCGCATCTGAACCGTTAACGCCCGGGCGCAAGGTCGTCCTCGGCGTCCGTCCAGAACATATCAAGGTCGATGCCGATATCGCCGGAGAGGAAATCCATGAGGCGATCGTCGACATCGAGGAGCCGATGGGTGCAGACAATCTCATCTGGCTGAAACTCGCCGCTCACACTCTGTCCGTTCGCGTCGGCGGGGCCCGTCGTTACGCTGTCGGATCGAAGGTCCGGCTGGGCTTCGACATGACCATGGCGTCGCTGTTCGATGCGGCGACCGAGGAGCGGATCTGATCCGCAGCTTTTCAATAGTTCACCTCTCCCCAAGAGGGTGACCAGCCGTGGGAGCGGTATTCTCGCTTTCCGCGGACCAAAGTTTCATTTCAAGGAGAATGACATGACGACGCTCGGTTTCCAGCTTTACAGCGCCCGCAATTTCCCGCCGCTATCCGATGTTCTGAAACTCGTGGCCAGTCACGGCTACCGTGAGGTCGAGGGCTATGGCGGTCTCTACGGAACGCTCGACGAGGCCGGTCTTCAGAAGTTTCGTGCAGAGCTCGATGCCAACGAACTCACGATGCCGACAGGCCATTTCGGTCTCGATCTCCTCGAACAGGAGCCCGACCAGGCACTGCTGATCGCAAAGACGCTCGGCATCAGTGCCATCTATTGCCCGCATCTCGCAGCCGATCAGAGACCCACGGATGCGGAAGGGTGGTTTGCCTTCGGTCAGCGCCTGCAGGAAGCCGGAAAACGCTATCAGGACGCCGGATATACATTCGGCTGGCACAACCACGATTTCGAGTTCAAGCAACTGCCTGATGGCTCCACGCCACAGGAACAGATCTTTGCCGGCGGCCCTGACCTGAGCTGGGAAGCGGATATCGCCTGGGTCGTCCGTGGCGGTGCCGATCCGTTCACCTGGATCGAAAGCTACGGCAAGAAGATCTCGGCGGTTCACGTCAAAGACATCGCGCCAGCGGGCGAGAACACGGATGAAGACGGATGGGCCGATGTCGGCCATGGCACCGTTCCGTGGAAGGAACTGATCGCGGCACTGAAGAAGACACCCGCCAAGCACTTCGTGCTGGAGCACGACAACCCGAAGGATATCGAGCGGCTCGCGTCCCGTTCGATGGCCGCCTTCAAGACCTACTGAATTCAGATATTGGATCGGAGTTTCCCATGACCAAGGAACTTGGCGTCGGCATCATCGGATGCGGCAACATTTCCATGACCTATTTCGCGCTGTCTCCGCTGTTTAAGGGGATCAAGGTTCTGGCCTGCGCCGACCTCAATCCGGAGGCGGCGCGGCAGCGGGCAACAGAATACGGCGTGAAGGCGCAGACCATTCCGGAGCTGCTCGCCAATGACGAGCTGGACGTGATCGTCAACCTGACGATCCCGTCCGCGCATTTCGAGGTCTCGAAAGCCATTCTCGGTGCCGGCAAGCACGTCTATTCCGAAAAACCGCTGACCATCACGCTGGAAGAGGGAAAGCAGCTGCAGGCCCTCGGACGGGAAAAGGGCCTGGCGATCGGTTGCGCGCCGGACACGTTTTTAGGCGGCGCGCACCAGCTCGCCCGCAAATACATCGATGATGGCGGCGTCGGTCGCATCACGTCGGGCACATGCCATGTCATGAGCCCGGGCATGGAAATGTGGCACCCGAACCCCGGCTTTTTCTTCCTCAATGGCGGCGGGCCGATCCTCGACCTCGGGCCGTACTATATCGCCAATCTCGTCAACTTCCTCGGCCCCGTCAAACGGGTCGCGGCATTGACGTCGATGGCCAATCCGACGCGGACGATCACCAGCGAACCGCTGAAGGGCCAGAGCATCCCGGTCGAGACCCCGACCAACATCCACGCGCTGCTCGAGTTCGCGGCAGGCGCAACGATCACGCTCTCGGCCAGCTGGGATGTCTGGTCGCATCGCCATGCGAATATGGAACTCTACGGCACGGAAGGCTCGATCTACGTCCCCGACCCGAACTTCTTCGGTGGCGTGGTGGAAGCCAGCGGCCGCGACAAGGATATCCAGCCGCTCAAGGACTGGGATCATCCTTTCAGCAAAAACAACCAGGAGCATCCAACGAACGGTCCGCGTGCTAACTATCGCACCGCAGGTCTGGCCGACATGGCCATGGCCCTGATCGAAGGGCGCGACATTCGCTGCTCGATCGACCGGGCGCTGCATGGCGTCGACGTCATGACCTCGATCCTGAAATCCGGAGAAGAGGGCAATTTCGTTGCGACCACAACGACCTGCACCCAACCGGCCGCGCTCGGCATCGATGAAGCGCTGGCGCTTCTTGTCTGATACTCTATGACGTGCACGGCGCCGAAGAAGAGGTCGGCGCCGTTTTTCATTCGGAGGATTTTCAGAGATGGCTTGGCACCCGGCGGACAACCGCTACGACACCATGAAATACAATCGCTGCGGCCGGTCCGGCCTCAAGCTTCCGGCGATCTCGCTCGGCCTGTGGCACAATTTCGGTGACGACACCCCGCACCAGCGCAAGGTCGATATCTGCAGAAAAGCCTTCGATCTCGGCATCACCCATTTCGATCTCGCCAACAATTATGGGCCGAAGCCTGGCAGCGCCGAAACGGCCTTCGGCCAGATCCTGCGCGATGATTTTCACGGGCTGCGCGATGAACTGATCATCTCGTCGAAAGCCGGCTACAACATGTGGCCCGGCCCCTATGGCGAATGGGGCAGCCGCAAGTACCTGATCGCATCCTGCGACCAGAGCCTGAAGCGCATGGGTCTCGACTATGTCGATATCTTCTATTCGCACCGCTTCGATCCGGATACGCCGCTGGAGGAAACCTGCGGCGCGCTGGATCACATAGTTCGCTCGGGCAGGGCGCTCTACGTCGGCCTCTCGTCCTACAATTCGCAGCGCACCCGGGAGGCTACGGCGATCCTAAAGGCTCTCGGAACGCCGGTTCTCATCCACCAGCCGAGCTATTCGATGATCAATCGCTGGGTCGAGGAAGACGGTCTGCTCGACACGCTGGATGATCTCGGCGTCGGCTCGATCGTGTTTTCGCCGCTGGCTCAGGGCATGCTCACATCGAAATATCTGGGCGGCATTCCAGAAGACAGCCGTGCCGCCCAGGGCAAGTCGCTGCGCCCGGCCTTCCTCAACGACAAGAATGTCGAGAACCTCAAAGGTCTGAACGCCATTGCCGAAAGGCGAGGCCAGACGCTGGCGCAGATGGCGCTTGCCTGGGTTCTACGCGGCGGTCGCGTGACCACGGCGCTGATCGGCGCCAGCCGCCCGGAACAGGTCGAGGATTGCGTCAAGGCGCTCGAGAACCCGGAATTCACGGCAGCTGAACTGGCCGAGATCGACGGTTACGCCAAGGAGGCCGATATCAACCTCTGGGCAGCCTCGGCCGAACGCGAGGGTCCCGCCCGCAAGTGAACCGCCCCACAGCGGGAGACACGGGTGCAGACTGAGGAGAGAGCAGTCTGCGCCCTGAGACTTTACGACCACCGGAGGAAATCCATGATCCGCAATCCGATCCTGCCGGGTTTCAATCCCGATCCATCGATCTGCCGTGTCGGCGAGGACTATTATATCGCGACCTCCACATTCGAGTGGTATCCGGGCGTTCAGATCCACCACTCCCGCGACCTCGTGAACTGGACGCTCGTGCGGCGGCCTCTGGAGCGGAAAAGCCAGCTCGACATGCGCGGCAATCCCGACAGCTGCGGCGTCTGGGCGCCGTGCCTCTCCTATGCGGACGGATTGTTCTGGTTGGTCTATACCGACGTGAAACGGTTCGACGGCAGCTTCAAGGACGCTCACAACTACATCGTCACATCGCCGACGATTGAAGGTGAATGGTCGGACCCGATCTATGTCAATTCCTCCGGCTTCGATCCGTCGCTGTTTCACGACGACGACGGGCGAAAGTGGTTCCTGAACATGCAGTGGAACCACCGGACCGAGAGCTTTGGCGGCGCGCCGAAATCGCCCGCGTTCGATGGCATCCTCATGCAGGAATGGGACGCCGAGACGAAGACGTTGAAGGGTCCCATCAGCAATATCTTTCCGGGCAGCGCTCTCGGCCTTGTCGAAGGCCCGCATCTCTTCAGGCGCAATGGCTGGTACTATCTGACGACTGCCGAGGGCGGCACAGGCTATAATCACGCTGTGACGATGGCCCGGTCGAAAACGATCGGCGGCCCTTACGAGCTACATCCCGATAACCATCTCATCACGTCCAAGGATGCACCGGAGGCGGAGCTGCAGCGGTCCGGCCATGGGCAGTATGTGGAGACGCCGGAAGGAGAGGTCTATCACACCCACCTCTGCAGCAGACCGATCGAACCGCATCGCCGCTCACCGCTCGGCCGCGAGACGGCATTGCAGAAATGCGTCTGGAAGGACGACTGGCTCTATATCGAACATCGCGGCGTAGTTCCCGCCGTCGACGTCCCTGTGTTGAACAGCGCCGAGGCGGCACAGGACGTTGGCCGTGTCGCGCACGGGTTTGACACGGAAGTACTGCCGAGCGAGTTCCAGTGGCTGCGCACACCGGAGCCGGAGCGGATCTTCAGCCTGACGGAGCGCCCCGGACATCTGCGCCTGATCGGCCGGGAAAGCATTGGTTCCTGGTTCGAGCAGGCGCTGGTCGCCCGCAGGCAGGAGCACCATCGCTTCCGCGCCGAGACGGTCGTCGATTTCCTGCCCGATACCTATCAGCAGGTGGCGGGCCTTACCCATTACTACAATCGCCACAAGCTGCATGCCGTTGCCGTCACGCTGCACGAGAAGCTCGGCCGCGTTGTCACAGTGCTGTCATGCCCCGGCGACTTCCCGCATGCGAAGCTCGTCTGGCCAGCCGGAAGCGGCGTGCCGGTGCCAGACGGACCGGTGCATCTGGCGATCGAAGTCGATGACAATGACCTTCAGTTCTTCTGGCGCGCAGGTGGAGCGAACGACTGGGAGCCGATCGGACCGAAGCTGGACGCCTCTGTCATCTCAGACGAAGGTGGACGCGGCGAGCATGGCTCATTCACCGGCGCATTCGTGGGCGTGTTCGCCTTCGATACCTCAGGTCGTGCGAAAGCCGCTGATTTCGACGACTTCGTATACGAGCCAATCGTATGAGAAGCTCCCGTAGCGCTTAACTTCCTGCGATAAGATATGACGCCAAGGCACTAGGATCATTACGTAAGTTTAATCTTGCATTCATATCGCGTTCATCGGTTGGGCTCTAATTCTCTCGTGTGTTCAATACGAGGAAACAACCATGAAGAAGTTCATCATTGCCATGCTCGCCGCTACCGTTCTGGTCGCGCCGATCGCCTCCACAGCGCAGGCGCAGGATTGGCGCAAGGGTCCGGAGCATCACCGCCCGGCCGGCAAGCATGTCGTCATCGAAAAGAAGAAAGTCGTCGTCACCAAGAAGCGCTGGGTGCGGGGTCATCGCATGTCGGCCGCTGAGCGCCGCCATATGGCGGAAGTCCGCGATTATCGCCGCTACCGCCTGTCGGCCCCGCCGCGCGGTCAGCGTTGGGTGAAGGTGGATAACGACTTCCTGCTCGTCGGCATCACCAGTGGCGTGATCGCAAGCATCATTTCCGGCCGATAAATTGAGTTGGGGGACGTCGAGTGTTCGACGTCCCCCACCTGTTTCTCTCAACACGCGGCACTGCAGGTCGCAGCACCGCGAATGTCTTGAAGATCAGGAAGCCTGCGAGAGGCAGGTCTTCAACGACGTTGCGAGGCCGCGCATCAACTCGAAGTAGAGATCAGGCCCCTCGGTCAGTGCGCCGGCTTCCGGATCAAGAACGCCGGAACGCGCCTTGCTTCCTTCCGTCACGACTTTCACCAGCTTCGGCTCGAACTGAGGCTCCGCAAACACGCAGGTGGCGCCAAGCTCCTCCACCTTCTGGTGGATTTCCTTCACGCGCTCTGCGCCGGGAATGGATTCGGGGCTCACCGTGATCGAGCCCGCAACCTTCACGCCGTAGCGGTTCTCGAAATACTGATAGGCATCGTGGAAGACGATAAACGGCTTGTCCTTGACCGGCTCGAGCGTGGTCTTCAGTTCCGTATCGAGTGCATCGAGCCTCTTCATCAGGTCTGCGCCATTCGCCTGATATGTCGTCGCGTTTTCCGGGTCGGCCTGCACCAGCGCCTTTTCGATCTCCTGCGCCATCGCCTTGGCATTCATCGGGTCGAGCCACAGATGCACATCGTTGCCGTCATGATCATGGTCGCCATTATCCTCCGCGCCGGCTGCGTGATCCTCGCTGCCGTGGCTATGACCGTGATCATGGCCTTCCTCTTCGGCTTCCGGCTCGAACACACCGCCCTCGCGGAACTTCAGTTTGGTCAGGCCCGGCGCGTCTTCCAGGCTTACCACGGCAGCCTTGGCGCCGAGCGCCTCAAGCGGCTTTTCCAAAAACGCTTCCATGCCATGGCCGACCCAGAAGATCAGGTCGGCTTTCTGCAGGGCCGACGCGTTGGAAGGGCGCATGTTGTAGGTATGCGGGGAGGCCGCGCCCTCGACGATCAGCTTCGGCTCGCCCACGCCTTTCATGACCGAGCCGACCAGCGAATGGATCGGTTTGATCGAGACAACGACGTTGGGCGCATCGGCAAATGCGTTCGATGCGGTCATCAGGGCCGAGCATGAGAGGAGGAGGGTTGCGGCAAATTTCATCGGATAGCTCCTTGTGAGTTGACGTAATGTTATTACATCAATTGCGTTATGCTATAACGTGTGCCATGAGGGTCTGCAAGAGGCCTGACAACAGGATTTTTAGACGACCATGCTGATGAGAAACCGGGCCGACCGACCGCTTGGAGATCATGCAACAGGCGCAGCGAAACTCGTATCGCTGTCGAATGCCGGTATTTTCCGGGACAATCGCTGGCTGGTGCGCGGCGTCGATCTGTCGATTGCCCGCGGCGAAGTGGTGACGCTGATCGGACCCAACGGGGCCGGCAAGTCGACGACCGCCAAGATGGCGATTGGTGTCCTGAAGGCAGACGAGGGTGCCGTTACCCGTAGCCGCGACCTGCGCATCGGCTATGTGCCGCAAAAGCTTTCGATCGACTGGACGATGCCGCTTTCGGTTCGTCGCCTGATGCGGCTGACGAGCTCGATTTCCGATCAGGATACGATCGCAGCGCTCGAAGCGACCGGCATCGCGCATCTTGCAGACGCCGAAGTCCGGCACCTGTCGGGCGGTGAATTCCAGCGCGCGCTGCTGGCCCGCGCCTTGGCACGCAAGCCGGACCTGCTGGTGCTGGACGAGCCGGTGCAGGGCGTCGATTTTGCCGGCGAGGCAGCGCTCTACGATCTGATCCGCAAGATCCGCACCACGACCGGTTGCGGCATCCTGATGATTTCGCATGATCTGCACATGGTGATGGCGGGAACCGACACGGTGATCTGCCTCAACGGTCATATCTGCTGCCGCGGCACGCCGGAAGTGGTCAGCCAGAGTTCTGACTATGCCAAGCTGTTCGGCGCCAATGGCCGTGCGCTCGCAGTCTATAGCCATAATCACGACCATACCCACCTGCCGGACGGCCGGGTCCAGCACCGCGACGGCTCGATCACCGATCATTGCTATCCCGAGGACGGCCATCACCACGAGCATCACGCCGGGCACGACCACGAGCATGGTGACCACGAGCACCATCACGATGGTGCTCACGACCATCACCACGATGGCGACCACGGCCACCACCATCACGGCGAGGGCAAGCCTCATGCTTGACGACTTCTTCACTCGCGCAATGATCGCCGGCGTCGGCGTGGCGCTGACAGCCGGACCGCTCGGCTGTTTCGTCGTCTGGCGCCGCATGGCCTATTTCGGCGACACGATGGCCCATTCGGCGCTGCTCGGCGTTGCCTTGTCGCTGTTTTTCGAGGTCAATCTTCTTCTGTCGGTGTTCGGCGTCGCCGTCCTCGTCTCCGGCCTGCTGCTCCTCCTTCAGCGTCGCCAGTCGCTCTCAGCGGATGCTCTGCTGGGGATCCTCTCGCATTCGGCTCTGGCGATCGGCCTTGTCCTCGTTGCCTTCATGACCTGGGTTCGGATCGATCTGATCGCCTTCCTGTTCGGCGATATCTTGGCGGTCACGCCATCCGATATTGCACTGATCTGGGGTGGCGGGATCGTCGTCGTCGCAGCGCTCGCATTCCTCTGGCGCCCGCTGATCGCATCGACAGTGAGCGAAGACGTGGCGGAAGCTGAGGGCATGCGGCCGGCGCAGGCAAAACTGTTCTTCATGCTTCTGATGGCATTGGTCATCGCGATTGCCATGAAGATTGTCGGCATCATGCTGATCACCTCGCTGCTGATCATTCCTGCAGCGACCGCCAGACGCTTTTCGGCGAGCCCCGAATGGATGGCGGTCTTCGCCTCGCTGATCGGCGCTGCGGCAGTTGTCGGCGGTCTTTTCGGCTCTTTGACCTATGATACGCCGTCCGGCCCTTCCATCGTGGTGGCCGCACTCCTACTTTTCGTCATGAGTTTGCTTCCCGCCTTCGGCCGCAAAACGAATGAGCGGGCAACCAATAAAGGAGTGCGCGGATGAACGCCCCGATCGTCAATCCGGCCCTGACCAAGAACCAGTCGCTGGTGTTTGATGCACTGGACCGTGCTGATGGGCCGCTCAGCGCCTACACGATCCTCGACAAACTGCGCGACCACGGCTTTCGTGCGCCGCTTCAGGTTTACCGCGCGCTCGACAAGCTGACTGAATTCGGCATGGTTCACCGGCTGGAAAGCCTCAATGCATTCGTGGCCTGCGCGCACCGAGAAAGCGCGTGCTGCGGCAAGGGTCATGGCCACGGTACGGTTGCCTTCGCGATCTGCGAAAGCTGCAGCCAGGTGCTGGAATTTCACGATCACGAGGTCGATCACCACCTCAGCGACTGGGCGGCCAGCAAGGGCTTCAAGCCATCAAAGACGACGATCGAGATCCGCGGCATCTGCGAGAAATGTGCCGCGTAGTCCGTTTGGTCAGAGCGCTCTAAGATCTCGGGAAAACCGTTTCCAGTTTTCCACATAGCGCGCCGCAGATTGCCGCAGCCGTTCGACAGCGTCGTCATCGAGCGTGCGGATCGCCTTGGCAGGCGAGCCGACGATCAGTGAATTGTCGGGGAAGTCCTTCCCCTCTGTCACGAGCGCATTGGCGCCCACCAAGCAGTTCCGGCCGATCCTCGCGCCATTCAAAATGGTCGCACCCATGCCAACAAGCGAATTGTCGCCAATGATGCAGCCATGCACGATCGCATGGTGGCCGATCGTGCAGTCCGAACCGATTACGACTGGGTAGGCGGGATCGGTATGCACCATCACGCCCTCCTGAATGTTCGACCGCGCACCAACCGTGATCGGCTCGTTGTCGCCGCGAAGCGTCACACCGAACCAGATGCCGACATCCTCGCCCAGTTCCACCTTGCCGATCACGTTCGCATCCGGCGCGATCCAGAAGCGGTCGGGTGCGGGCAGTTTAGGCTGGAATTCACCAAGCGCGTAGATCGGCATCTGTTGACCTCCGGTTCGTGCTTCAAACCACCGTGAGAGAGAGTTTGCCGACACCCTCGGCGCTGCAGGTGATCGTGTCGCCCTTGACGATCGGGCCGACGCCCGCCGGCGTCCCGGTCATGATCACGTCACCCGGTGCCAGCACGAAGAGCTTCGACAGTTCGGCGATGATTTCCGGCAGCTTCCAGATCATCTGGTTGAGGTTGCCGGACTGCTTGCGTTCGCCGTTGACCTCAAGCCAGATCGCACCTTCCTGCGGATGCCCGATCCTGGCGGCCGGGACGAGTGCGGAGACGGGCGCCGAATGTTCGAACGCCTTTGCCGATTCCCACGGCCGGCTCATCTTCTTTGCCTTGTCCTGCACATCGCGCCGCGTGAAGTCGATGCCGATCCCGTAGCCATAGACCTTGGACAGGGCCTCCTCGACCGGAATGTCGGCGCCGCCACCGGAAAGCGCCATCACCAGCTCGACTTCGAAATGCACATCGGAAGAGACCGGCGGGTAGGGAAAGGTGTCGCCATGATAGAGATTGTCGGAATTTTTCTGGAAGAAGAAGGGCGGCTCACGGGAGGGATCATGGCCCATTTCGATGGCGTGGTCGGCATAGTTGCGGCCGACGCAATAGACCCGGCGCACCGGGAACTGTTCGGTCTCGCCCTCGACATCAAGAAGCACGGGCTTGGGGGCAGGGATCACGGTAGCGCGCATCGAAAAAATTCCTCCGGTCATCAATATGCGTCCTTTGTCCACCAATTCGGCCGACAATCCTAGCCCGATTTCTGCACAGCCGTACGGCTGGCGTGAATTTTCGCTTTGCTATAAGGGAAAGCGCATTCGGCAAATATGCCGGGCATGCAACCGAACAAGGGCCGGCGTGTTGAGCTGGCGTCTCTCTAAAGACAGCACGAAAACGAAGGTTCTTCACCGATGACGAAACAGCCCAAACTCGAACATTCAGAATTCGCCGGTGAGTTCGAAGACGATGGCGTCACCGTGCTCGTCGATATCTATCGCCCGGCCGATACCAATGGCGACTGGACGCTCGAGGTCATCAGCCAGACGGAAGTCGTGACCAGCTGGGAAGAGACGTTCGCGACCGACAAGGACGCCTGGGAAGAATTCCTTGCCACCGCCGAGCGCGACGGCATCAAGAGCTTCCTTGAAGAAGACGACGGCCAGTCGGTCCACTGAACGGGCTGTCATGCCGGCAACCTGCCGGTTGAGGTCATTGACCGCAGTGGGAGCAGGGAACGTCGTTTCAGAGCGGATGAATGACGAGAGCGCGAGCACTTTCGTCAGCCACCTTCGACAGTCGCTTTCGTCAGCACCTGTTGCACGGCGCGCGCCAGATGATCACGCTCATAGGGCTTCTGGATGACGACCTCACTTTCCTTTCTGCGCGCGATTGCCAATTCGTTGCCGTAGCCGGTCGCGAAGATAAACGGCGTTCCGGCTTGTCCGAGCTTGGTCGCAAGATCGAAACTTGTGCCGCGACCGACATTGATGTCCAGCATAGCGAACTGGAAACTCTGCTTGGCAAGCAACTGTTCGGCTTCGGCAATAGTGGAGGCGAGGTGAACCTGAACCGCGCCCAGCTCGTACAGCATGTCCTCGGCCTCCAGTGCGATGAGCATGTTGTCCTCGACCAGCAGAACCTGCGCATCGTGCAGTAGTTGCTTTGGGGGGAGGCTGGTTGCTTTCAGGGTATCGGGCTCAATCATCGTCTGCGTCGGTGCCGGGTCTTCAGGCGCAATGATCACATAATTCAGCGGGATGAAGAAATCCGCTTCCAACCCGGCCAGCAGGAAGCGGACCTCTGCCGTTCCCTTCAGATCGAACGGAATCGTTTTCTCGACGATGACAGACCCAAACCCTCGCCGTGTCGGCGCAACCACGGCCGGGCCGCCGATTTCCTTCCATTTGATGTAAACGCCTTCACCGTCGACCGAGTCGACGGTCACCTCTATGCGGCCGTTTGCCGAAAGCGCGCCATGCTTGCAGCTGTTGGTGACGAGTTCATGAACCACCAGCGCAATGGTCGACATCGCCTGTGGCTGCAGCAGAACGTTCGGCCCCTTCAAGGTAAATCGACCGCGTACGCCGTCATGTGCTGCGATCTCATCCTGAAAGATGCCGGCGAGCGGCGCGGGGCCCCAGCTTTGGCGCGTGACGCGGTCATGGGCTCGTGCGAGCGCCTGCACCCGCCCGCCAAGCGATTCGACATAGCTCGCGACATCAACGGCTGTATGGCTTGTCTTCGTCATGAGACTACGGATCAGGGCAAGGATGTTGCGGACGCGGTGATTGAGTTCGGCAATCAGCACTTCCTGACGTTCGGAAGCACGTCGTCTCTCGTCGCTGGCGCCGTCCGAATAGCGCAGGATGACTTCGATCAGTGCCTGTCTGATCGCTTCGCCGATGCGCTGATCGCGATCGGAAAAAGGGTTGGATTTGCCGCGGACGAGTTCGGCGAATGCTGCGAAGCTTTTGCGGGGCGATATGCGTTCGCTCTCGGTGCCTGCTTCCGCTGGCTTTGCAGGATTGCCACCCCACCTGATCTCGCTCAGCCGCTCGCGGCGGAACAGCAAGATATAGTCGCGCGGAACACGCGAGATGGGGATCGACAGCATGCCGGCGGCGCGGTCCGCTGTTTCGCTGCACGGCGCATGGACCGAAGCCAAGTTGTCGGTCGTGAACACCCGGCTCGGCGAGGCGGCGTTCAGATGATGGGCCAGAGAGATGACATTATGTTCCGACGGCGTGGCCCCGTGAAGATGAGCTTTGCCGCGACGGTAAATTGCGACACCATCGCAATCCAACATGTCGCGCGTCATGTCCTGCAGCCACTGTGCATCTTCCATCAACGATTCGTCACCAGCAATCATCGTAATGACGCGATCAGCCAAGGCACGTGCGCGATGCTCGTGCTCCTCGCTGCCGCGCCGCAGACGGCTCTCCAGCATCATCGAATACATCGCGCCGAACAGTTCCGATGCGGTCCGCATGATGAAGCTCGGCAGGCGCGGTCCATTGGCATGGCATGCGATAAGCCCCCACAGCTTTTCCTCGACGACGATCGAAATGGATAGGGAGGCACCGACCTCCATGTTGCGCAGATATTCGATATGGACCGGAGACACGGCGCGGCTGATCGACATCGACAGGTCAAGCGGTGGCGTGACCGCGTCCGCGGGAGGCAGTAACGCCACGGTTGGTGCCGCGACGTCGGCTATGATGCGGAAAGGGTTGCGCAAGTACAATTCGCGCGCTTGGCGTGGGATGTCCGACGCGGGATAATGAAGCCCGAGGAAGCTATCCACCCCGGCGCGTGTTGATTCCGCGATGACTTCGCCATGGCCGTCTGTGTCGAACCGATAGATCATCACTCGATCAAAGCCGGTGATCGCCAGGACCTGTCGGACCGCATCTCTGTGGAATTTCTCGATTGAAGGAACTTTGGTCAGACGCGCAGCCATTGCGCGAACCATCGAAGCCGCCTCCACCCGTTCGGTCTTTTGTGTCCGTTCGCCTTCGACAATCAAAAGATCGCCCTGAAAATGGATCGACAGATCGACGTTGGGCAATCCCTGCACCAGCTTCACGTCGAAGATTCTCTCTCCTGTCGTTGACGCCAAAATCGCCATCCGGTTCCGGATGTCGTGGAGCGCCGTCTCACTGATCCACGTGTCGAAGCGCGTGCCCAGGAGTTTCTCCGGTTTGACGTTGAAGAATGTTTCGCAGTTCTCGGATACGCGAACGATCGTCCAGTCGTTCGACATCGCAACGAGGAACGCGAAATTCTGGATCTCTTCGAGTCGCGTGATCGGCTCCCTATCGCAGACGATCAGACTGGCATCTGTGTACTCATAGCCCATTGGTGGCCCCCGCCATTTTGCCTAACGTTGCAGACGATATTTCAGCGGCGAGGTCCCCATCACCTCATGAAACGCCCTTCGAAACTGTGGTGTGCCCTTGTACCCGACTGCCCCGGCAATCGCGTCGATGGGCAGGTCAACCTGAGCAAGGAGCTTGACAGCTCGCGAGATGCGCCGCCGTTGAACAAACGAGTGTGGATTTTCCCCGGTCGTCGCCTTGAAGGCACGGGAAAAATGAAAACGGCTGAGCCCGGCAACAGCGGCCAGCTCGGCCAGGCCGACTGTTGCCTGCAGATGCCCCTCCACGAAATCCGTGACCGCGGCGATCTGCCGGTCCGACAGACGCCCCTGCCTGTCGGCCATGACCCCGAAAACCTCAAGCGATGCCAGAAGGCAGACGCTCTCCGCGTGGAGCTCGTCCACATGAGGCGCCCTCAGAACCGCTTCAAGCTTCTTAAGTGTGGCGCGTAACTGTGGATCGCGCGAGTAAGCGAACGGCGCAGGATCCCGCTCGGAATATCTACCAGCCAGATCGTCACGGATCGCCTTTGGATCGAAATACATAGCGACAAATCGGTTGGTTCGTGGCTGAGGCTGGCACCAACCCTCGATGCCGCAGCCTTTGGGCACGAAGGTGATCGTGTCGCGCAAGTCCTTTTTATGGAGCGTCGGAAGACCGTCCACGCGCAGCTCACCATCAGTGAGAGTGATGTCGTGCAGTGCGAGATAGTGGTTCTCGCCACGGCTTCTGAAGTCATACGGTTCAGCACCGCTCAGCTCGACATACTCGGCCGAAAATCCGTTCAAGTCGAACGCCGCCCGTGCGACATGCGCCATGGCCGGCTCTGCAAAATCTATCTCAAGACCGCGAGAAGAACTCATATGCCTGACTAGCACGCATTTTGCTCGGATTAAACAAAATTTGCTACTGAAGGGTAGGGTTTGCACCTTGGTTGGCGACCGCTCACCTTCGATGGCATCTCGTCCGTCCAAAGTCGAATTCCCTGTAGAAGAGGCTTTCACCTCGAGACACAGCCCATCTACGCTCCAGCCGGTTCCAATCCGCACCAACCTGGCGACAACGCATTTTTGCCGTTTGTCTTTCGCCAGGCTCAAAATCTTGTTATCCGTGCCGCCACGCACCGGAATAGTCGCTCGGAACCAATGCCAACGCATCCTCATAAAAAAGTCTTCGCTGTCGCCCCGATGATCGACTGGACCGATCGTCACTGCCGTTTCCTGCACCGGCAGCTGTCGTCGCGCGCGCTTCTTTATACGGAGATGGTCGTCGCCGATGCGATCATCCATGGGCCGCGGGAGCGGCTCTTGTCCTATTCGCCGGCAGAACATCCTGTTGCCTTGCAGCTCGGCGGCTCGAATGCGGAAAAGCTGTCCGAGGCGATCCGGATCGCCGGTGATTACGGTTACGACGAGATCAACCTCAATGTCGGATGCCCCTCGGACCGGGTGCAGTCGGGGACATTCGGTGCCTGCCTGATGCGCGACCCTGCGCATGTTGCAGATCTCGTCACAGCCATGAAAAAGGTTTCACAGGCGCCTGTGACCGTCAAATGCCGCATCGGCGTTGATGATCAGGTGCCGGCCGACGTCCTGCCGGACTTTCTCGCGCGAATGATTGGTGCCGGTGCCGACGCGATCTGGATCCATGCCCGCAAGGCCTGGCTGCAGGGACTGTCGCCAAAACAAAATCGCGAGGTTCCTCCACTGGATTACGATCTGGTCCATCGGATGAAGCGTGAGAACCCGGATGTGTTTCTCGGGATCAACGGCGGTATTGCCGATCTTAAGCAAGCTGCTGAACACCTGGAGGTGATGGATGGCGTCATGCTCGGCCGCGCTGCCTATCACAACACCGGCTTGCTGGCGGGCGTCGATGCGCTTCTGGATGGAAGACTTGAGTATCCAGACCCTGACTGGATGGCGCTGCGCGACGCGATGATTGCCTATGCGGATCAGGTTATCGCCTCCGGTGGCAGATTGCATCACGTGACGCGTCACATGGTTGGTCTGTTTCAGGGTTATCCCGGTGCGCGTCGGTTCCGCCAGATCCTGTCGTCGGAGGCGACGAAGCCTGGCGCTGGGACCGAAATCCTGACCGCTGCGTTCGCGGCGGTGGATTTGAGCTCCGGGCTTGAAAAGGCGGCCGGATAAGCCTTTTGGGATCGATATCCCGTACCCAAGGCGCGTTCTTGGACACGTGCATGCCGGCACTGTATATTATTATTTCCTTAAATATTAACACCTAATGTTTTGCTGACAAGTCGATGAAATTGTTCGTCGTGCGTTCTTGTGGTGGCATCCATGTTTCGAGTTCTCGAATGCGTCGTGGTTCAGCATGATCGAAGCACTGTTCTTCTCGCGGCCGGCATCTGCGTCGTCGGCATGCTCGCATTTTTTCTGATCCATAGACGGGCGATCGAGTGCAACGAACGTCGGCGGCGGATCTGGCTCCTTGTCGCCAGCGCCACGGGCGGGCTTTCCATCTGGTCGACGCATTTCGTGGCAATGCTCGCCTACCAGGGCACGATCGCGATCGAATTCGAGCGCGTCCTCACCCTTGTCTCGGCTCTGACTGCCGTCGCCGGCTTCTGGTTGGCGCTGCAGATCGCCGATCGATCGAAGACCGTTTCTTCGCTCGCAGCCGGCATGGTCGCCACCGTCACGGTCGCCGCCATGCACTTGATCGGCACCGAAGCGATCCGTGCCGCAGCCACGACCCGCTACGAAATGACGCCCATCCTGATCGGCTCTGTTGTCTCTTTCTCTCTCTTCACCGCGGCGTTCGCCTCCACGACGCTTCGAAGAAGCACCCTGCGCCTGATCTGTGCAGTCGCTGCCAGTGTTGCTGCCATTTGCATCCTGCATTTTACTGCAATGTCGGCGACCGAGCTGATCCCCGATCCGACGCTTCCAGAGGCCTCGCTCGACGGTGGCGGGCGGATCTGGCTCATTGGCGCGGTTTCGATCGTCATGAGTGTGATCGTGCTGACGACTGTTGCCGCGAGCTTCATCGACCGGTACCTGACGGATTTGCGTGGCTTCGCCAACGCGACGCTTGAAGGCCTCGCGGTGGTTCGCGATGGCCGCGTCATCGAGACCAATGCTCGCTTTGCCGACTTGCTGTTGCTGCGCGACCGCGACATCCTCGGCCGAGATCCCGACGATCTGCTGGCTGCAGCCGACGGTCTTCCGCTGACGGCTCAAAGGAATTCCGCAGTCGCTGCCACGCCGAAAGTGACGGACCGTGAGGTCTTTCTCGAGGTGGCCGTCCATACGATCGAGTATCGCGGTCGCTCCTGCCAGGTTCTGGCTGTCCGCGATCTGACCGAGAAGCGCATTGCGGAGCGCCGCATCGAACACATGGCCCGCCACGACGCGTTGACGGACCTTCCCAACCGTACGCTCTTCAACGATCGGCTCGACGGTGCCTTGAGGACGGCTGCACTTTCCGGCGATGTGCTGGCGGTGCTTGCCCTTGATCTCGACCGCTTCAAGGCCGTCAACGATGTGTTCGGCCATGCAGAAGGCGATCGTGTCCTGATCCGGGTCGCCGATATCCTGCGGCGCTGTGTCGGTCCGGCCGATACGCCGTCCCGCATCGGCGGCGACGAGTTCATCATTCTCCAGACAGGCGTCGAACAGCCGGCGGGCGCAAACCTGCTCGCCGAGCGTATCCTCGAAACCTTCCGCACCGAAATGAATGTTGCACTCGATCCCACCGCCGTCGGCGTCAGCATCGGCTGCGCGGTTTATCCGGACGACGGAGAAACGCCTGATGACTTGCGCAATGCGGCCGACATGGCCCTCTACAATGCGAAGTTCTCGGGACGTGGTACGGCAGCATTTTATTCCGCGGCAATGGACGCAGAGCTGCGCGAGCGGCGCGAGATCGAGAGCGAGTTGCGCTACGCCGTACTGCGCTCGCAACTCAGCATGGTATTCCAGCCACTCTTTGATGCCACAAGCGGCCTCTGCTCGGGCTATGAGGCCCTGATGCGGTGGAAGCATCCGCAATGGGGCAATGTCTCACCGAGCGTCTTCATTCCGGTTGCCGAGGAAACCGGCATCATCGTGCCGATCGGTGAATGGGCGATGCGCGAAGCCTGCAGGGTCGCCAGTACCTGGGATGACGGCCTGGCGGTAGCGGTCAACGTTTCGGCCATCCAGTTTCGCTTCCCGAACCTTGTCGACATGATTGCGTCGGCACTGGATGAGAGCGGCCTGGAGCCCCACCGGCTTGAACTCGAGATCACAGAGACCTCGCTGCTCAAGGATCGCGACACGACGCTCGCGACCTTGCTCCGGTTGAAGGCGCTGGGAGTCCATGTGGTGATGGATGACTTCGGCACCGGCTATTCGTCGCTCAGCAACCTGCACAGCTTCCCCTTTGACAAGATCAAGATCGACCGCAGTTTTATCAGCGAGATGGAGGAAAGCGACAGCGCCCGTGCCATCGTCAAAGCCATCATCGGTCTCGGCAAGAGCCTGGACTTGCCCGTCGTCGCGGAAGGCATCGAGACCTTCGGGCAGCACCGGATGGTGGTCGAAGACGGCTGCGAACAGCTGCAGGGTTTTCTCCTCGGCAAGCCGAAGAGCGAGGACGAAGTGGAGATCCTCTCAGGAATTCGCAATCTTCCGACTTATCGCCGTCGAGGTTGAGGTGGGCGATCATACGGGCTGTTTCGTCAGCAACCCGCTGGCAAGATGACGGAACGCTTCGACGGCTTTTTCCAACACGGCCGGCGGATCGTCGGCCGCAGCGATCCACAGTGCGGCGTTGAGTGCCGCACCGTTGATGAGACGTGCGGCGGCCTCCGCATCCATACTCTTGACCGTCCCTTCGGCGATGAGAGCGCTGACCGTATCCGCCGTGGTGCGCAGACAGGCGTTCTGATTGGGCCAACGCGATGGGTCGCCGAGGACAGCAGGACCATCCAGCAACATGATGCGCTGAAT
The DNA here is from genome assembly GCF_001423215.1 of Rhizobium sp. Leaf321. Classification (NCBI taxonomy): domain Bacteria; kingdom Pseudomonadati; phylum Pseudomonadota; class Alphaproteobacteria; order Hyphomicrobiales; family Rhizobiaceae; genus Rhizobium; species Rhizobium sp. Leaf321. The sequence goes on from NZ_LMOF01000007.1 coordinate 326,075, forward strand.
TTCCGGCTCCAGCGACATCTCGATATAGGCGACCGCCTCGGCAAGAAAGCCGTCCCAAAGTGTCCCGCTAGCGTGGTCTGCTGCAGCACGCATCCGCCGCAGCATCTCGGAATCGATCTGATCGATCACCGCTTGTAAAAGACCCTTCTTGTCACCGAAATTATGGTAGAGCGCACCCCGCGTCAGGCCGGCGGACGCCGTGAAGTCGTCCATGGACGAGCTGGCATAGCCTTTCTCGGCGAAGGACTTGCGCGCCGCGCTGATCAGCTTGACCCGCGTTTCTTCCATCATCGTTGTACGCTTGCTCGGCGCCATCGCTCACCCCTAAAGATTCTTACAGCAGTTGACATACGCAGCGTATCTGAGATACGTAGTTGCATACGGAGCGTATATCAAGATTGACGTGGTCAGGGAAGGCTCCTGCAACACCGTGGACGCAACAACCGATTGGAGACGAGCTATGATCGAACGAGAAGCAATTTTCCCCGCAGGCCGACAGGCCCTTTACGACATCAACAAATACTCAGCCGCGATAAGGTCGGGGGATCTTCTCTTCGTGTCCGGACAGGTTGGCAGCCGTGATAACGGAACGCCGGAACCGAATTTTGAGAAACAGGTTCGACTCGCGTTCGACAATCTGCGAGCGGTTCTCGCAGCGGCAAGCTGCGGGTTCGACGACATCATCGACGTCACCACGTTTCACACCGACCCTGAAAATCAGTTCGGGACGATTCAGGCAGTTCGCTTGGGCATAATGGGGGAAAAGCCGTACCCGAATTGGACAGCGGTCGGGGTAAACTGGCTCGCGGGGTTCGATTTCGAGATCAAAGTGATCGCTCGTATCCCGTAATCCCGAGCGAGCCGCGATTGCAGCACGGTCAGGGCCCAATATCAGGCTACGGCGAGTTGCCGTAGCAATCGCTTCAATTCGACCGATTCCGGCAGAGGCTCGGGCGGTTCCGACTTGAGGTTGTTGCGATCATTGAGTTCAAACTGGTACCAGTTGAAAAGACCCGATGCGACAGTCTGAGCCTCCTCGCTCGACACGTCCACATGTCTTTCTTCGCACCAGGCTTCCAGGAATCTCTGAAGAAGTTCGAGATCATCCGAACCTAGCACGATCGCCGATGAGGCGTTGTCCTGACACATTCTACCCTCGCATCCTTGACAGGCACTCTCCTGATATCGGCATAGCCGGATGATCAGAAAAGACTGCGGGGCGTCTTTGAAAAGGCGACACCTGAGCGCTGCATCCCGGAGTATGCATGCGTCCCGCAGTGCAAGTTAACGCAGAACCAACGAATTGGTTCAATTCGGGAAAAGCAGTCGGGAGTAAAACGAAAGATTAGGAAGTCTTGACCGCGCGCTTGGTCTTCGTTGCCGCTTTTTTTACAGGGGCGGGGGCATCAGCGGTCTGCTGGAGCCGCAGAGCACGTAGTTTTTCTGTCTTCTTTTCACGAGCAATAACTTCGGCGTCCAGGATGTCACGCACCACGGAGTTGGTCTGCTCCGATTTGGCTTGTGCCGACATTTTCGCGGGCTTGAAGAACTGGTCCTTGGTCGCTGTCATGCTTTCCTCCTGGAAACGGCCGATGTCTGCCGTGGACCGCGAGAATGGCATAGACTGCCATCCTGCGATTGGTTGCGTGGCTCTGGCTTGTGCTCAAAACCACGCTCATGTCGGAGCCTAGCGGGCGCGAGCTACGATGACTTTTTTCTTCGGAGCCGGAAGCAGGCCTTCGCGCTGCATCTGCTTGCGAGCAAGCTTGCGCGCGCGACGGATCGCATCTGCTTTTTCACGTGCACGCTTCTCGGAAGGCTTTTCGTAAGCGCTACGAGCCTTCATTTCGCGGAAGATACCTTCGCGCTGCATCTTCTTCTTCAGGACGCGGAGAGCCTGATCAACGTTGTTATCTCTGACGAGTACCTGCAAAATATCTCCTTACGCGGCGAACCGCTATCTCTTGAAATTTGTCGGACGCGGGTTGATCGGGAAGCGATCTCACATCCGCTCTCTTTTCACCCATTCGAAGTTAAACCGTCTAGCACAGTAAAACCTCAGAATGGACGAAAAAACAAAAGGCCGGGAGATGAACCCCGACCTTCCACCATCATCGCCGCCTTCGTGCCAGTACATCCGTGGTCACGCGGGGCAATGACAAAACCTTAAGCAGCGCGCAGGTTGTCTGCGGAGCTCTTGCCAGAACGCTTGTCCTGGACGATTTCGTAGCTGATCTTCTGACCTTCGTTCAGGCCATTCATGCCAGCGCGCTCAACAGCGGAGATGTGAACGAACACATCCTGGCTGCCGTTGTCAGGCTGAATGAAACCAAAACCCTTGGTGCTGTTAAACCACTTTACAGTGCCGGTATCCATAACGATTTCCTTTCAATCGTAGTAAGTTGCCAACCCTGAAATACGGGGTCGGGGGTAGATCGACGTTGAGAGGAAATCAGAAAGAGCTCCAAGTTTTCCGGGAGCTGCGGACGAGTCGCTAGCAAAGTTCGATGAAACTCAAAATAGAGAATAATTGCACTTAAACAAGGGCTGCGCGAAAATATATCCCGGAGAGGCCCAAAGCCCGGGCCTCTCCGTTATTCGTGTTACTCCGCGGCCTCCGCGTAGTCCTCAAGCGGCGGGCAGGTGCAGAGCAGATTGCGGTCGCCATAGACATTGTCGACGCGGTTGACCGGCGACCAGTATTTGTCGACACGGAAAGCGCCCGGCGGGTAGCAGGCCTGTTCGCGGCTATAAGGACGATCCCATTCGCCGACCAGGTCTTCCACCGTGTGCGGGGCGTTCTTCAGCGGGTTGTTGACCCTGTCCATGCGACCGTCTTCGATCGCACGAGCCTCTTCGCGGACTGCCAGCATCGCATCGCAGAACCGGTCGATCTCAGCCTTCGTTTCCGATTCCGTCGGTTCGATCATCAGCGTACCGGCAACCGGCCAGCTCATCGTCGGGGCGTGAAAGCCGCAGTCGATCAGGCGTTTTGCAACATCGTCGACAGAGACGCCGGCCGAGGCGTTGAGCGGGCGGGTGTCGATGATGCACTCATGCGCGACGCGTCCGCTTGCGGACTTGTAGAGCACATCGTAGGCGCCCTTGAGCCGGGCTGCGATATAGTTGGCGTTGAGGATCGCAACCTTCGTCGCCTGCGTGAGCCCTTCGCCGCCCATCATCAGGCAGTAGGACCAGGAGATCGGCAGGATCGAGGGAGAGCCGAACGGCGCCGCCGAAACCGCACCTTCGCTGCCGAGTTCTCCGGCCCATTGCGGGTGACCGGGCAGGTGGCTTGCCAGGTGCGCCTTGACGCCGATCGGCCCCATGCCGGGTCCACCGCCGCCATGCGGAATGCAGAACGTCTTGTGGAGGTTGAGATGCGAAACGTCGGAGCCAATGTCACCCGGGCGTGACAACCCGACCATGGCGTTCATATTGGCACCGTCGAGATAGACCTGGCCGCCATTGGCATGGGTGATCTCGCAGATCTCCTTCACCGTCTCCTCGAACACGCCGTGTGTCGAAGGATAGGTGATCATGCAGCAGGACAGATTTGCCGCATGCTGCTGCGCCTTGGTGCGGAAGTCTTCCAGATCGATATCGCCGTTCTCGAGCACTTTGACCACCACGACCTTCATGCCGACCATCTGCGCCGAGGCAGGGTTGGTGCCGTGGGCCGAAGTGGGGATGAGGCAGACGTCGCGATGCGTATCGCCATTGGCGATATGGTAGTTGCGGATCGTCAGCAGGCCCGCATACTCGCCCTGCGCACCGGAATTCGGCTGCATCGAGAAAGCATCGTAACCGGTGATCTGGCAGAGCTTTGCCGAGAGATCGTCGATCATCTCCTTGTAGCCGAGCGCCTGGTCGACGGGCACGAACGGATGGATGTCGGAAAACTCCGGCCAGGTGATCGGAAGCATTTCAGCCGTCGCGTTCAGCTTCATCGTGCAGGAGCCGAGCGGGATCATGGCACGATCGAGCGCCAGGTCGCGGTCCGACAGGCGGCGGATGTAGCGGGTCATCTCGCTTTCGGCGCGGTTCATGTGGAAGATCGGATGGGTCATGTAATCCGATTTTCTGAGAAGTGCGTTGGGCAGGCGGTATTCGACCGGGAAGTCCGACACCTTGAAATCCCCGCCGAACGCGCGCCAGACGGCCTCGAGCGTGACCGGGCGGGTGCGCTCGTCGAGAGACATGCCGATCTTTGTTTCACCCACCTTGCGCAGGTTGACGCCCTCGGCGACGGCCGCCCGCATGATCACACCCTGCATGTGGCCGACCTCGACAGTGAACGTGTCGAAGAACGTATCAGGCTCGATCGTGTAGCCGAGCTTTTCCAGGCCCTTGGCCATCAGCACGGCTTTCTTGTGGACGGCCTGGGCAATCGCCTTCAGGCCTTCCGGGCCGTGGAAGACGCCGTACATCGAGGCCATCACAGCGAGCAGGACCTGCGCGGTGCAGATGTTCGATGTCGCCTTCTCGCGGCGGATATGCTGTTCGCGGGTCTGCAGCGACAGGCGGTAGGCACGGTTGCCGCGGGCATCGACGGAGACGCCGACGAGGCGGCCGGGCATGGCGCGCTTGTGCGCATCCTTGACCGACATGTAGGCCGCGTGCGGGCCGCCGTAACCGACAGGCACGCCAAACCGCTGCGACGAGCCGATCGCGATATCCGCACCCATCTCACCTGGAGATTTCAGCAACGTCAGCGCCAGAAGATCGGCCGCCATAGCAGCGACCGCACCGGTCTGGTGCAGGCGGGAAATCAGGCCGGAGAAATCACGGACTTCACCATTGGTGCCGGGATACTGGAAGATCGCTCCGAACACGTCGACCGGGTCGAGATCGGTCATCGGATCACCGACGATCACGCTCCAGCCGAGCGGCGCTGCACGTGTCTCGATCAACGCGATCGTCTGCGGATGACAGGCGTGATCGACGAAGAAGGCGGTTGCCTTCGATTTCGCCTGGCGCTGGCATAGCGCCATGGCTTCGGCAGCCGCCGTCGCTTCATCGAGCAGCGAGGCATTGGCGACGTCGAGGCCGGTCAGGTCGCAGATCATCGTCTGGAAGTTCAGGAGCGCTTCGAGGCGGCCTTGGGAGATTTCCGGCTGGTAGGGCGTGTATGCCGTGTACCAGGCAGGGTTTTCCAGAATGTTGCGCTGGATGACCGGTGGCGTCACGGTGCCGTAATAGCCCTGTCCGATCAGCGAGGTCAGCACCTTGTTCTTGTTGGCCGTCTCGCGCAGCTTGTCGAGCGCTTCGCGTTCGGTCAGCGCCGCACCCCAGGTCAGCGGGTTCTGCTGACGGATGGAGGCCGGAACGGTGGCATCGATCAGCGCGTCGAGCGACTTGTAGCCGATCACGGCTAGCATATCGCTCATCTCCGTCGGGGAGGGACCGATATGGCGACGGTTGGCAAAGTCGTAAGGATCGTAGTCGGTGAAGTGGAAGTCGGTCGAGTCACTCATCCGATCAGTTCCTTATAGGCAGCTTCGTCCATCAGCGCGTCGGCGTCGGCTACATTCTTGAGCTTCAGTTTAAAGAACCAGCCGGCAGCCTGCGGATCGGAATTGACCAGCGACGGGTCGTCGACGATCGCCTGATTGACTTCGGTGACCTCGCCGTCGAGTGGCGAATAGACGTCGGAGGCTGCCTTGACGCTTTCGACGGTTGCGGCATTGCCGTCCTTCACCAGTTCGGCACCGACTTCCGGCAATTCGACAAACACGAGATCACCGAGCTGTTCGGCAGCATGGGTGGTGATGCCGACGGTGGCGACGCCGTCTTCGAGTTTCAGCCATTCGTGTTCGGCGGTGAATTTCAGCATGGGATTGTCCTCTTAAGGAAAGCAAGAATGGGTTTGCGGGAGAGGCCAGGAACGGATCCCGGCCGCCGGCTCGTGTTTATCGCTTGTAGGTCGGCGTGATGAACGGCAGCGCGGCCACCGTCATCGGCAGGTATTTTCCGCGGACCTCGGCAAAGACCTGCGTACCTGCTGCTGCATGGCTGACGGGAACGTAACCCATGGCAACCGGACCTTCGACCGTCGGGCCGAATGTGCCCGACGTGACTTCGCCGAGTTCCTTGAGTCCGTCCGCATCGGCAAACAGTTTCGCATGCGAACGCACCGGCGCCTTGCCTTCCGGCTTCAGACCGACACGGCGGCGGCTGGTTCCATCAGCCAGTTCGGAGAGGATGCGATCCGCACCCGGGAAACCGCCTTCGCGATCGCCGCCGGCCTTGCGGGCCTTCTGCAATGCCCATTCGAGCGATGCCTCGATCGGCGACGTCGTGGTGTCGATGTCGTTTCCATAAAGACACAGACCGGCTTCGAGCCGCAGGCTATCACGAGCGCCGAGGCCGATGGCTTCGCAGTCGGGATGTTCGAGCAGTGCCTTGGCAACTGAGACGGCATGGTCTTGCGGGATCGAGATCTCGAAACCGTCCTCGCCGGAATAACCGGAGCGCGAGATGATGCAGGGAACGTCGTGCAGCGGCACTTCGCGCACATCCATGAACTTCATTGAGGAGACGCCAGCCCAAAGCTCGGCCAGAACAGCTTCGGCGCGTGGCCCCTGGAGGGCGATCAGCGCGCGGTCGTCGAGCAGGGTGACCTCGCAGTCCGGAAGGTGCGCCTTCATGTGCGCAAGGTCGGCATCCTTGCAGGCGGCGTTGACGACGACGAGAAGATGATCGCCGCGATTGGTGATCATCAGGTCGTCGAGAATGCAGCCATTGTCGTCGGTGAAGAACCCGTAGCGCTGACGGCCTTCCTTCAGCGACAGGATGTCGACCGGAACGAGCGTTTCCAGCGCAAGTGCTGCATCTGCATAGTCGCCGGACTTCGCTCTGACGATGACCTGACCCATGTGGGAGACATCGAACAGGCCTGCGGCGGCGCGCGTATGGAGGTGCTCCTTCATCACGCCGAGCGGATATTGCACCGGCATGTCGTAGCCCGCGAACGGCACCATCTTCGCGCCAAGCGAGAGATGCAGCGCGTTGAGCGGTGTGGTCTTGAGAACTGAGTGATCGTCCAAAAAGGCGCCTCCAGGTTTGGGCGGCCGCTGAATAAAATCAGCTCACACGCCGGCTCTGATCAGGGCGCGGTTACGCGCCTGTTTCGAGCCCCCTCTGTCCTTTTCGCCTGAGATTGTTATCCCTTCGGCGAGCCCCCGATGACGGTTGCTACTCTCCAGAGTTCCGGTTGGTCGCCCGTGGTCCTTTTGCCTGAGAGTTTCCGGGGCGGTTGCTCCTTCGGCACCGCATCGAAGCGGCTTCTCCCAACGGGTATGAGGTTCATTATCGAGGAGGCGACAGGTTTGACAAGGGGAGAATGTCGTCGTGACCAAGATTTTTGTCGCACACCATAAAGTTAGGCATCGCGACTGAGTGCCGAGCTTCAAGCTTTCCGGACGTTCAGGAATCTGCTCTACCCGTCGTCTTGAAAGACGATGGGAGGCGTTGTCATGAAATTTCTTGCGACTCTGGCGCTGTTTGCAGCGACACTTGGTGCGGCGGCAGATCAATCCTATGCCCAGGCGGGAGATGCCGGTTCCGGGAATGGTGGCATGCACATGCACGGATCGTCCGATCCGGCGGCCACATCGGGCGCCACAGTTCAACTCGGTTTGCTCGAGATTTCCGGCGGTTATGTGCGTGCCATGCTTCCCGGCCAGCCGGTCGGCGGTGGCTATCTCGTGATCCGCAACACGGGCAGCGAAAACGATCGACTCGTCTCCGCCTCATCGCCTCTGTCGCCTGCCGTGGAGATCCACGAAATGTCGATGCAGGGCCAGATCATGAAGATGCGCCGGCTCGAAGGCGGTATTGCGGTCCCAGCCGGCCAGACCGTCGAGTTGAAGCCCAGTGGACTGCATCTGATGTTCACCAAAGTCGCGACTCCTTTCAAGCAGGGCGACAGCGTGCCCCTGAAGCTGACCTTCGAGAAGTCCGGCAGTTTCGATCTCACGCTCCCGGTCCAGGGTTTCCGTCCCGGCAACCAGCATAACTGATCACGCGGGATGTGATCTCAGGCGTAATATCTCGTTTAGCTCCGCGATCTATTCTACCGATGGGTTGGCTTTGTGGGGACGAAGATCGTGGATATTTCCAGTGCACCGGAGCCGGACGCCGGCATTTACCGACGCCTCAGCACGCTTGCAGAAATCGACACGGTTGCCGACGCCTGGCGGGCCCTTGAAAGCCGGTGCGAAGACCGGCTGACCTATTTTCAGAGTTTCGATTGGTGCCGCGGCTGGGTCGCAGCCTTTGCCGGCGATGGCTCCGCGTTCGAATTCCGGATCGAGACTGTGTGGCGCAACGGCAGTCTCGTCGCAGTCTGGCCTCTGATGGTTCAGACCGTCAGCGGCATAAGGGTATTGGAAAACCTCGGCGCCCCTCACTCGCAATACTGCAATCTCCTGTGCGACGACGCCCATCTTGCCGGATTGCTGATGGGCAAGTTGCTGACCCGTATCGAGATGATGCCCGATTGCGATGTCGCGATCTTTCACCCCGTTCCGCATCAATCCTCGCTGGGTCTTCTGCTTCGCTCACAGCCGAAGATCCGCGGCTACGGCGGAAGCAGCGCCGTGCTCGATCTCACGCAGTTTGCGGGCTCGGACGCATACCGCTCGCACGGCGGCAAATTGAAGAAGCGCAATCGCAACCGTCGGCGCAACCACCTGGCGCGGCTCGGCGAACTCACCTTCGAGATGATCTGGCCCTCCGATCAAAGGTTTGCCGAATACGTTCGCGAATGTGCGGCGATGAAGCGGGTCTGGCTGCGCGAGACCGGGAGAAGCAGCAGCGGTTTTTCCTTCGATGGCCTGGACGATTTCCTGGCGAGCCTGACGGGTGATGCCGCGTTGCTAGAGGGTGCGTGCCTTTCGATCCTGCGGGCTGGCGATGCAACGGTGGCGATCGAGCTCGGCTTCGTGCGGGCAGGGCACTACTATGCCTATCTCGGAAGCTTCGACTGGAGCCTGCGGCATCTCTCCGCCGGCAAGGTGCAGATGGAAATGACAGTCTGCTGGCTGATCGACAACAGGATCAAGACCTACGATCTTCTCGGCGGCGATGGCGCCTACAAACAATCCTGGGCAAACCAGAAACTGGTGCTGAACGGCTATAGCCTGCCCTTCTCGTGGAAAGGGCGCCTCTACGCGCAGGCTTGGCTTCCGGTCATCCGTCCATTCGCCAAGCGGATGTATTTCACGATACCCGAAAGCTGGCGCCGCTTCCTCAGCGGCATTCAGGGTGTCGGACTTCTTGTACTCGGGGTCTGAAGGTCACTCTTCCGTGTCACGATAGGCGGCTTCGGCCATCTGCAGCGATGCCTGCTGCTGCGGAGGCTGCTGGCCGGCATCGAGGAAATCGAGAGACAGGCTGGTCGCAAGCGTCATCGCCCCGGTGACCGTCGGATCGGTCGCACTCTGATCACGCGCAGAAGCGCGTTCGGCGACACGTTTGGCCTCACCAATTCTCGCTTTGACGGACAGTTGCGGCGGCGTTCGTAACGTCTCTATGGCGAGCGCTGCCATGCTTGCCGAAATTGTCGTCAACTGAACCATAGCAACCGCCTTCAACCCATTCGGCACATATGTAATATGCGCCGAGTTTGCCGCGATTTAACCGAAATCCCGGCATTTTAACGGTAGGCACGATTTAGGACTTTTCTGGATATCTCGATGATCAATATCATACTTGTCGCACTCGGCGGCGCATTCGGTTCCGTCGCCCGCTACCTCGTGGGCGTCTGGACGCTGCGCCGGTTCGGGCCGAACTTTCCCTGGGGAACGCTGACCGTCAACATCGTCGGCTGTTTCGCAATCGGTTTGCTAAGCGAGGTGATTGCTCGGCGCCTCAACGCCTCGCCTGAGATGCGTCTCCTGCTGGTGACTGGATTTCTCGGCGGCTTCACGACGTTTTCGGCCTTTTCGCTGGATGTCATCTCGCTGTTCGAGCGCGGCGCGACCGTGGCGGGGGCAAGTTATGTGATCGCAAGCGTTGGTGTGTCGCTGTGTGCGGTCTTTGCTGGGCTGGCGCTTGGGCGGGCAATGCTCTAAAGGGCAGGACTGATCACAGATAAGATGAAAGAGCTTTGATGGCAGGCATCGAGCATATCCGCGTCGAGGCGGACGAGGCAGGCATGCGCCTCGACCGTTGGTTCAAGATCCATTTCCCGGGTCTCGGCTTCGGCCCTCTACAGAAACTACTGCGCTCCGGACAGGTGCGCATCGACGGTGGCCGTGTAAAAAGCGACACCCGTGTTGAGCCCGGCCAGATGGTCCGCATTCCCCCGATGGATACCGACGCGAAGAACAGCGGGCCGATCGCGGGCAAGGATCTGAAACACGCCGGCGACTACGAGCTTTTGCAGCGGATGATGCTGCATGAAGACGACAAGGTCTTCGTGCTCAACAAGCCTGCGGGTCTGGCTGTACAGGGCGGATCCGGCGTGACCCGCCATATCGACCAGATGATGGATGCCTTCACCAACAAGAGAGGCGAAAAACCGCGTCTCGTCCACCGGATCGACCGCGACACGTCAGGTGTCCTCGTGGTTGCCCGCACACGCGGTGCGGCCCAGAAACTGACCGCGGCATTCCGCGAGCGCGATACCAAGAAGACCTACTGGGCGCTGGTCAAGGGCGTTCCGCGCAAGCGCGAGGACAAGATCTCCAACTGGCTCGTCAAGGAACAGACGCCCGACGGCGACCGCATGCGGATCGCCAGACACGGTGAGGAGGGCGCTGATCACGCGGTCTCCTATTACCGCGTTCTGGAAACCGCAGCGCAGACGATGGCGTGGCTGGAGATGGAGCCCTATACGGGCCGTACGCACCAGTTGCGCGTCCATGCGCTGCATCTCGGTCACCAGATCATCGGCGATCCGAAATATTTCGACGACGACCACAACTGGCCGTTCCCGGGCGGCATCCAGAAAAAGCTGCATCTGCACGCGCGCCACATCGACATCCCGCATCCGGATGGCGGTCGTCTGCGGGTCACGGCTCCGCTGCCGCCGCACATGGTGCAGTCCTGGAACCTTCTGGGCTTCGACATGGAGAACGGTCGGCGGGAGGACCAGGAATGAAGCTTGTCCTGTTCGACTGCGACGGCACGCTGGTCGACAGCGCCGAACTGATCCACGAGACGATGCTGCGCACCTTCCGTCACTTCGGCAAGGCGGAACCCACATTGGCGCAGACGAAGTCGATCATCGGCCTGACGCTCGACATCGCGATTGCCCGCATCGACGGCAAGCCGCATGCTGATGAAGAAGCCGTCGAGATGATGGCCTACTACAAGTCGCTCTTTTCCGTGGTGCGCCAGGATCTCGATTTCCGCGAGCCTTTGTTCGATGGCATAAAGGACCTGATCGAGACGATCGGACCGCGAGACGACCTGTTGATCGGCGCTGTCACCGGCAAATCCCGTCGCGGCCTCGACATGATCATGAACACGCACGGCTATGCAGACCATTTCGTCGTCAGCCGCACGGCAGATGATTGCCCGTCCAAACCACATCCGGCGATGGTCACCGAATGCTGCGACGCGACGGGCGTGTCGCCCGAAGACACTCTTGTCATTGGCGATGCGATCTACGACATGCAGATGGCAAAGGCGGCCGGTGCAACGGCAATCGGTGTTTCCTGGGGATACGCCTCGGTTGGCGAGCTTCAGAAGGCAGGAGCCGACCACATCGTCCATCATCCAAGCGAATTGCTGCCGTTGATCGGCTGAGGGTTTTCCATGCGCGACATACTATCCGACCCGAACGCCGGTTTGAGCCACGAAGACCCGACCCGGCGGGCACAGATCCAGATGCACAAGCCTCTGCCGAAGCGCTTTTACAAGGAAGTCTCGGTTGACGAGGGCGAGGGTGACTTCGCTATCCTTCTCGACGGGCGGCCGGTGAAGACACCCGCCAAGAACGCTTTGAGAATGCCGACTTCCAGAGTTGCCGAACTCGTGCGCGACGAATGGGCATCGCAGGTGGATGTGATCGATCCGCGCACGATGCCGGTGACACGGCTCGTCAACACCGCGATCGACGGCATTGCCTCTGACCCGCAGGCGGTGTTCGAGGACATCCTTCGCTTCTCGTCGAGCGACATGCTGTGCTACCGCGCAGAAACACCTGCAAACCTTGCGCTTCGCCAGGCCGAGCAGTGGGATCCGGTCCTGGACTGGGCAGCCAACGCGATCGGTGCGCGCTTCGAGGTGATCGAGGGTGTCATGCCCAAGGAGCAGCCTAAGGAAGCGATCGCCGCCCTTTCGGGGGTGTTGCGCAAGTATGCGTCCCCGATCGAGCTTGCGTCTCTCCACACGGTGACATCGCTGACGGGCTCCGCAATCCTAGCGATTGCTTTCGCCGAAGGTGAGCTTTCCGTCGATGACACATGGCGGCTCGCGCATCTGGAGGAAGACTGGGCAATCGAGCATTGGGGATCCGATGCCGAGGCCGAACATCGCCGCGCAAAGCGGTTCGAAGAGATGCAGGCCGCTGCTGCGGTTTTTGACGCAACCACAGGGCGGATTTAATCCTTCTCTAACCCTGTTGGCGGAAGATCGGTACAGTCTGCGTATCGAGTTTTCCCATGCGTTCCGGTGTCCTGCGCCTAGCCCTGATCTTGACCCTGACGCCATCGCTGATGGCGTTTCGCATGCCGTTGGAAGATGGTGTGCGCGACAAGCTCCTCTACGACGTCAGGGGAGCTTTCGTGACGGCACGGCCCGACGTGCCACAGGGCCTCGTCATTGCCACCGACATGCTGATCGATGAGGCTGTCCGCTCGACGATGCGGCCGAGCATGCTGCCGCGAACCATCATCTCCGTTCGCATCGACCGCGCAGCGCCCGTTCCCGTCGTATTCGGCCGGCGGCTGGAGGCGAGGGTCACGGTTCAGGCCGTCTCCGTCTCGACAGGTGAACCGGTCGCGACGGGCTCCTTCGAAACGTCGGTCTTCCTTTTCGGCAACAAGGATGCCGATGCAGCTCTTGCCAGAAAGATCGCCGACCGGGTGGCAAGCGAGTTCCGCCTGCGCAGCGGACATTCCGCAACCATCACATCTGCGCTGTTCGAGCCCTGATTCTTGACGAAATGCATTTGATTTCCGCAGGCAAACCGAGCTTAACTCGTTTGCTGCCGCGCAGCCGCGGCAATGCTACGAGAGGGATTTGACATGCAATTTTTCAATAGTCTGGGACAATACCGTCCGCAGGCGCTAGCCGTGCTGAGAATCATTGCAGCCCTGCTCTTCATCGAGCACGGCACTATGAAGTTGTTCGGTTTTCCGGCACCGATGGGCGACGGTGCTTTGCCGCCGCTTCTGCTGATTGCAGCGCTGCTTGAAGTGGTCGGCGGCGCCTTGCTGGTTGTCGGCTTCATGACCCGCCCGGTCGCGTTTCTCCTGTCCGGCCAGATGGCAGTCGCCTATTTCATGGCGCATGCCAGCAAGGGCTTCTGGCCGGCGCTGAACGGCGGCGAAGGCGCCATCCTGTTCTGCTTCATTTTCCTGTATCTCGTCTTCTCCGGCCCCGGTGCCTGGGCAGTCGACAAGAATTGAGATTTTACGCCCGCGGGCGATTGCGCGCGGGCGTCCTGATCCTCGGACGGGAGACTAGGCCAGACGCTCGGCGTGCCAGCGCAGATGGTCGTCCATGAATGTCGAGATGAAGAAGTAGGAATGGTCGTAGCGCTCATGCAGTCTGAGCGTCAGGGCAATATCCTTGCCCTCGATTGCCTGTTCGAACAGCCATGGCCGCAGGCCGCTGTCGAGGAAGTTGTCGGCCTTGCCCTGATCGAGCAGGAATTCCGGAAAATGCGCCCCGTCCTTCACCAGCGCGCAGGCATCGTATGGCCGCCACGTTGACCGATCGGCACCGAGATATTTTTGGAGTGCCGGCGCAGACCAGTCGGCGGTTGTCGGCTCGACGATGGGCGCAAAGGCCGAGCAGCTCTTGAACCGGTCGGGGTTTTTGAGTGCAATCGTCATGGCGCCGTGCCCCCCCATGGAGTGGCCGAAAATTCCCTGACGGCTCATGTCGACGCGGAATTGTTCGCCGATGAGGGCGGGCAGTTCCTGCGTGATGTAGGTGTACATCTGGTAGTTCTCGGCCCAGGGCTGCTGAGTCGCATCGAGATAAAATCCGGCACCCTTGCCCATCTGCCAGTTGGTCGCCTCATCCGCGACGTCGTCTCCGCGTGGGCTTGTGTCGGGGCAGACGATGACGAGACCGAGCTCTGCAGCCAGCCGGCGATACTCGCCCTTGTCCATCACGTTCTGATGGGTGCAGGTGAGACCCGACAGATACCAGAGAACCGGGCACGGCTGCGACACCGCCTGCGGCGGCACGAACACGGCAAACGTCATATCGCATTTGCAGGCATCCGACGGATGCGAATAGACGCCCTGCATCCCGCCAAATGCGGTGCTCTGTGAGATGATCTTCATCGGTCATGTTCCTCGATGTTGGACTTCAGCCGGCCAGCGAAACGACGGCATTGACCGCAGCGGCTACCAGCACCGTGTTGAAAAAGAAAGACACGACCGAGTGGAGGAGATTGATCCTGCGCATGTCGGTCGCCGTGATCGCGACATCGGACGTCTGGGCGGTCATGCCGATGATATAGCCGAAATAGAGAAACTCCCAGCCGCCCGGGCGATCGGTTCCCGGAAAGTCGAGACCGCCAACCGGGCCCTCGACCTTGTCGTCGCCGGGGCGCCAGTAGAGGTGGGCGTAGTGTAGGGCAAACATCATGTGCAGCGAAAACCAGCCGAGAATGACGGCGGCGAAGCCGACCATCACATCCAACGCACCTGACGTCTGCTTGTCATTCATCGCTTCAAACAGCGTCACCAACGAAATCGCCGCCGCAGCAAGCGTGACGGCCAAGATAAGCGGTGCCGGTTCATCGGTGTTCTGGCCGCTTTTCTCGAAGCGGTCGGCGTCCAGATGCGGGATTCGGAATGCCATCAATCCAAGATAGACGACGAAAAAGACGATCGCCGTCAGCGCTGCGGCAAGCTCCGGCAGCTGCCAGATCAGCACAGGCAACGCGACGACTGCGACGATCGCCGATGCGAAAAAGGGCCCATGCCGGCGGCGGCGCCAGTGCCACAGCGATGCCTTGCCCTGTTGTGTCGACATCCGCCCTCCCGTACCGCCTTGATAGCGCGGTCTAGCCGTTTGATTTGGCGCGCCGGCAGAGCCTGTCCAGCGTCTCCAGGAATTTGGATCGGTCGCGTGGCGAGAAGTCTGCGTTATAGCCCTTGCTTTCGCCCGTCTCGCGCAGATGCTGGCCAAGATCGCGCATGGCGCTCGCCATGCCGATATTGGTCTCGTCGAACACGCGCCCGGTCGGTCCCGTGACAAAGGCACCGGCGGCCACACAACGCACGGCAAGCGGCACGTCGGCCGTAATGACGATGTCGGCAGGGCCGGCGCGCTCGGCAATCCAGTCGTCGGCGGCGTCGAAACCGGCCGAGACGATGACGTTCTTCACCATCGGATCGCGGGACGGACGCAAGCCGGAATTGGCAACAAACGTCACCTCAAACGCGTGACGCTCAGCGACTTTAAGGATTTCCGCCTTCACGGGGCAGGCATCAGCATCGACATAGATCAAGGCTTTGCCCTCAGCATGTCCACATGCGGAATACCGTCCTCTAGATACTCCTCTGATATCGGCGAGAAGCCGAACGAGGCATAGAATTTCTGAAGATGCGCCTGCGCGGAAATCTCGATCGTTTCTCCGGGATAGGCCTGTTCGCAGACGGTGATCGCTTCGCGCATCAGCGCTTCGCCGAGCCGCTTGCCCCGATGATCCGGCGAGACGGCAACACGCCCGATACGCGGATTGTCTGAGGGCTCTGGCCGCCAGATGCGGGCGCAGGCGAGCAGATCGCTGCCATCGAGAAGACGCAGATGCAGACAGGCCGCATCGTTGCCGTCGAGTTCCGGATAGGGGCAGGTCTGCTCGACGACGAACACGTCCACGCGCATTTTCATCATGGCATAAAGGTCGAGTGCGGAGAACTCTTCGAGCCTCCGCACATCGGTCGTATAGGACGGCAGACTGGTCAATAGACCACCACGCCACGGATGCTTTCGCCCGAATGCATCAGCTCGAAACCCTTGTTGATGTCTTCGAGCGGCATTGTGTGGGTGATCATCGGATCGATCTGGATCTTGCCTTCCATATACCAGTCGACGATCTTCGGCACGTCTGTGCGTCCTCGGGCGCCGCCGAAGGCCGTGCCCATCCAGTTGCGGCCGGTGACCAGCTGGAACGGACGGGTCGAGATCTCCTGACCGGCGCCGGCAACGCCGATGATGACCGACTTGCCCCAGCCGCGATGCGACGATTCGAGCGCCTGGCGCATGACCTTGGTATTGCCGGTGCAATCGAACGTGTAGTCGGCGCCGCCGATCAGGTCGCCGTTGCGCTTGGTCATGTTGACGAGATAGGGCACGATGTCTTCGCCGACCTCTTTCGGGTTGACGAAATGTGTCATGCCGAACTTCTCGCCCCATTCCTTGCGGTCGGGATTGATGTCGACGCCGATGATCATGTCGGCACCGGCAAGCCTCAGGCCCTGAAGGACGTTAAGGCCGATGCCGCCTAGACCGAAGACGATCGCGGTCGAACCGATTTCAACCTTGGCCGTATTGATGACGGCGCCGATGCCCGTCGTGACGCCGCAGCCGATGTAGCAGATCTTGTCGAACGGCGCGTCGGGATTGACCTTGGCGACGGCAATCTCGGGCAGAACAGTGAAGTTCGAGAATGTCGAACAACCCATATAGTGGTGGATCTTGTCCTTGCCGATCGAAAACCGGCTGGTGCCGTCAGGCATTACGCCCTGGCCCTGCGTGGTGCGGATCGAGGTGCAAAGGTTCGTCTTGCGCGACGTGCAGGAATAGCACTCGCGGCATTCCGGCGTGTAGAGCGGAATGACGTGGTCGCCCTTCTTGACCGAGGTGACACCCGGTCCGACATCAACGACGATGCCGGCGCCCTCATGGCCGAGAATGGCAGGGAAGAGGCCTTCCGGATCGGCGCCCGACAGGGTGAAATCGTCGGTGTGGCAGATGCCGGTCGCCTTGATCTCGATCAGCACTTCGCCGGCGCGAGGGCCTTCCAGCTGTACGGTCATCACTTCGAGCGGTTTGCCAGCCTGAACGGCTACGGCGGCGCGGACATCCATGGTGTCACTCCATTCTATCTATAAGATTCTGCCGGGACTTTTGCACGGCAAGTGGTTCGGGCTCAAGCCGGAAGACGGTATGAATAGTCGCAATCGGGTGATCGGTCAGGGCTCGATGATCGGCGCCTGCGGAGATGCGCTGCGCGGCACCAGGCCTGTCAGCCGCACATCATCGACGACTTCGACCATCATCTTGAAGGGTTTGAAGCCGGAGCGCTGGTAAAATGGCAGAGCGTGAGACGAATCAAGGTGGCAGGTGTGAACCCACAAGCGCGAGATCGGGCGCGACCACGCCTTTTCGATAGCAGCATTCATCAGGAACCGGCCGGCCCCCTTGCCGATCGTACCGGCGGCAAGACCGAAATAGCCGATCTCACATTCGCCTTCCTTGCGAAAATCGAGTTCCAGAAGCCCAACCGCGCGATCGCCATCCATCAGGGCATGAACTTCGATCAGTGGGTCTTGAAGGATAGCGGAAAGCTCGCTGTCATCCATGATGAGGCGCGAGGTCCACATCCAGTGTTCGCCGACTGATCTGTAGAGCGCGCGATAATCCGCGATCGACGGCGACGGCCAGTGTTCGACGGTGAGCGATCCTGCAGGAGGATTGGAACCGGGTTCCGGTCGTTCCTGC
This sequence comes from Rhizobium sp. Leaf321, assembly GCF_001423215.1. NCBI lineage: Bacteria > Pseudomonadati > Pseudomonadota > Alphaproteobacteria > Hyphomicrobiales > Rhizobiaceae > Rhizobium > Rhizobium sp. Leaf321. Next base: position 343,940 of record NZ_LMOF01000007.1, read on the forward strand.
ATCTCCAGACAGGTCACCACGGTGGCGATCATTCCCGGCGGAACATTGGAATATCCGCTGAGAAGCATGGGATTGTCAGGGGACATCGGGTCTTGGCTCATGAGGTCTTTTCACGATGTTTGATGGTTGTTGTCAACGAAGGTCACGCAGGCACGAGCTGTTTCGACTGGGCGTGTTCGCGCCAGATGATGAACAGGCCCGAGGCCACGATGATGAGGATGCCGAACCATTTCGATACCGTCGGAAAGTCACCGAACAGCGCATAGCCAAGCACGGTCGCCGAGATGATCTCGAAATACTGGAAGGGCGCGAGCAGCGACAGGGGTGCCATCCTGAACGCCTTGACCACGAGCAGATGCATGTATCCCGAGATCGAACCCAGTACGACCAGCAGCAGCAACCCGAGCGCGGAGGCGGGCAGGGACGGCTCGAAGTCCGCCACGCCGAAACTGCTTCCAGCAGTCATCGCGAGGCCCATGAAGACGGTGCCGCCGAGGCCGGCAATGGTTTGCATCACCAGCGGCGAATCACTCTCACCGATGGCGCGGTTGAGAAACAGATAGAGCGTGAAGAGAAAGGCGCAGGCGACCGGCAGAAGCGCCGTCCAGCCGAATATCGAATAGCTCGGCTGGATCACGATCATCGCACCGCCGAATCCGACGACGATAGCAAGCCAGCGCCGCCAGCCGACCCTTTCTCCAAGAAAGATGGCAGACATCATCGTCAGCATGAACGGTTCGACGAAGTAGATCGCGAACACGTCGGCAAGCGGCATATATTTGACGGCGGCAAAAAACATCAGGCTTGCCGAAGCATGCAACGTGCCGCGCAACAGGTTCATCCACGGGCGATTCGCATGGATGAGCGACCGGGCGGAAAGCAGTGCCAGCGGCAGCAGGCTCAGGAACTGAAACAGGAACCGATAGAAGGTGACCTGTCCGGGCGACATGTGCTCGAAATTCGCCATGTATTTGGCGATGGCATCCATGACCGGCAGAATGGCCATGCACGAGGCCATGATCGCCATGCCCTTGAGCGGGTTTTCGGAAGTCTTTGGGGGCATTGGCCTGCGCTTTCAATTGAACCTGAGTTCAAACACAGGCTGACCTTGTCGGCAAGCCGCAGGTGCGGGCACATCAGCAACGCTTGGCGCTGCAAGCACCGGAAAGCATATCCGATGCTCAGATACAGAGGTCGCGGTATGTTAGGCCGCGAGTTCCGTGGTCTCACCGTGTTCGATCAGAAGGCGCGGGGAGGTCATGTCGCCGGTCTCTTCGTCCACCATTACCGAATAGGCAGCGACTCCGATGACGCGCACCGACATGGCCGTCGCGATCTTCTCGGCGGAGGCCGCGTTCGAGGCTTGGCGCATTTCACCGGGGACGACGTGGCCGCGGTTCTTCTTGAATTGGAGAACGATGAATTTTTCTGCGGTTGCCATGTTACGCTCCTGTGTTGTTCTGTTTATGTTCCAGAAGCAGCAAGAAGTCAATTCGTTTGTGAAGATGTGAATTGGGTGACATGACGAGGCTTGAAACGTCGCTTGACGCCAGAAACGAAAAAACCCGGCCGGAGCCGGGTTCTTTTGGTGCGGTCGAGAAGACTCGAACTTCCACGGGTTGCCCCACAGCGACCTCAACGCTGCGCGTCTACCAATTCCGCCACGACCGCATCCGTGGTAGAGCCGAATTGCTCCGGCGAGCGAGCATGTAGCAAAAGGATTTGGGGTGCACAAGTGCGTCGTGACAGATTTTTGAAGGATTTAAACGGGTTGGGGATAACCTTATATAAAGTCCCGGAAAACAAGGCTCTTGCCGCCCTTGTTCGCTTTTGACAGAAGACTGGCCATGCTGACACGCACCGATCTCAATCTCTCCATGCTGCCGCAATCCGACTGTCCGCCCGTAAGGTGGCGGGTTTCGGACGAACTCGTGCCTTACGAAGTGGCAATCGCCACGATGGAGGCGGAGGTTGCAGCCATTGCCGATGGTCGCGCCGACGAGCTCGTATGGCTGCTGGAGCATCCGCCGCTCTATACTGCAGGAACCAGCGCACAGACCGCCGATCTCATCGAGCCGGATCGGTTTCCCGTATTTGCGACGGGTCGCGGCGGAGAATACACCTATCATGGCCCGGGCCAGCGCGTAGCCTACGTCATGCTGGACCTGAAGCGCCGGCGTCAGGACGTTCGGGCCTATGTGGCGGGCCTCGAGGAGCTGGTCATCCAGACGCTCGACATGATGAACGTTCGCGGCGAGCGGCGCGAGGATCGTGTTGGCGTATGGGTAAAGCGGCCGGACAAGCCCGCCATGCTCGATGGGTCGGTCACCGAGGACAAAATCGCCGCACTGGGTATCCGCCTGCGCCGCTGGGTGAGCTTTCATGGTCTTTCGCTCAACGTCGAGCCCGACCTGTCGCATTTCTCCGGCATCGTGCCCTGCGGGATTACAGGATATGGCGTCACCAGCCTGGTCGATCTCGGCCTGCCGGTCATGATGACGGATGTCGATATCCGGCTTCGTGAGGCTTTCGAGCAGATCTTCGGCCCGACAGTGAACGAACGAGAACAGGTCACCTCACGGTGACCTGTGCAATCGTCTGATGGTTAGAAGCGACGGTCATAACGACCGGCGTGCAGGTCTCAGTCCTCGTCGGGCATACGCCCATCGACGCCGCCAGCGCGCAGGTTGTTGACGACGGATTTCACGCCGGCAATGCTCTTTACCTTGGCAGCGATGATGCGCACGGCGGCTGCCTCGTCGACCAGACCTTCGAGCGTGACCTCTCCGTCATCGACATGCACGTCGATGGCATCCATCATGGCGATATCGAGCGATTCGATCGCGTCCGTGATGCGCTCCTCAAGATCGTCTGATTCTTCGACCCCGATCGTTGCGGGCGTATCGCTGTCGACAAGCCGTTCCTGCTGCCCGTCGGCCTCGATGCCTTCGACCTGGTAGCCTTCGTTACGATCGCTTTCGAAGTTCGCAGCAGGCTCGCCATAGGCGGCGTTGCCGACCGGACGCGCACCGGCACCGGCTGCATCGTCATAAGGCCAGCCTTCGTCGATGTTGCGGTCGTCGTAATCGCGGAAATCTTCTTCGCGGGAAATATCGTCGGGCTTGCGGGTGGCGGGCATTGTGGTTCCTTCCGTAAGGTTCGTCAGTCGGTAGAGGGTTGCCTCGATAACCGTCAGGAACAGCCTTGGTTCCTCTACCGACCTTTTTCCCACTTGCGGACCAACCGGTCGCGTTTCAACCTCGATAGACGCTTCAGCCAGAAGACGCCGTCCAGCTGGTCGATCTCATGTTGCATGCAGACGGAGTAGAAGCCCGTGGCGTCCTCTTCTGCGTGCGTCCCGTCCAGGCGCTGATAGCGGAACCGGATCGTGGCGGGACGCTCGACCTCTTCGGTCGCACCTGGCATGGATACGCTTCCCTCGGTGTAGCGCATGGGCTGTTCACCGAACGAAAGGATTACCGGGTTGGCATAAAAGCGCGGACCGTCTTTCGCCGACAGTTCGAGCACGACAAGCCGGATGTGAACCCCGACATGCGCGGCGGTGATTCCGACGCCCGGTGCAGCCCGCATGGTGGCGAGCAGATCCTGCGCGAACGTCTCGAGTGCTGCGTCGAACACGGTAATCGGCTGACACGGCTTTGACAGGCCGGGATCCGGATATCGCAATATCGTCAGGGGTGCCATTCGTTATCCTTCCTCGTCTCTCAAGCGTTCCCATTGGCATGGCGAGAACCGTTTCGCCACAGATGTTTGACCATTGCGCACTGGACCATCCCGACCATTTGCTCTAGCTGGAATGAAGCGGCAAACGCGTTCGATCTAAGACGGTTATCTGGTTGTTGAAAATCAGTTTCTGCCGTTATCTTCAACCTGCGAGATGCGGATAGCGAGGGCGGCAATGAGCGATATCGGCGAAGAGACCCGCGGTCGCAGCAAGGCCAACGATCCGGCTCACGACATCTATACCGAAGAGGGCGCGGTTCGCCCCGATTTCCTCGCCCGTGTCGGGGCGGCGGTCGCCGATCGCGATGTTCTCTATCTCCGCCAGTACGTGGCGCGCCTGCACGAATCCGAACTTGGCGACCTTCTCGAATCGATTCTTCCGGATCAGCGCCACGCGATGGTGCGGCTGCTCGGCACCGACTTCGACCTGACGGCCCTGACGGAGGTGGACGAGGCGATCCGTATGGAGATCGTCGAGCAGATGTCGAACGCGCAGATCGCTGCGGGCATCGGCGGTCTCGATTCGGACGACGCGGTCTACATTCTCGAAGATCTGGACAAAGACGATCGCGAGGAGATTCTCGCGCAGCTTCCATTCACTGAGCGGGTTCGCCTCAGACGCGCGCTCGACTATCCGGAAAGCTCGGCCGGTCGCCGCATGCAGACGGAGTTCGTGGCTGTGCCGCCGTTCTGGACGGTGGGGCAGACGATTGACTACATGCGCGAGGACGAAGGCCTGCCGGAGAGCTTTACGCAGATCTTCGTCATCGACCCGACCTTCAAGCTGCTCGGCGTCATCTATCTCGACCGCATCCTGCGCACCAACAGGCAGGTGAAGATCGAGACGATCATGCGGGAGACGAACTATCCGATCCCCGCCGACATGGACCAGGAAGAGGCAGCACAGCTCTTCGAGCAATACGACCTTCTCTCGGCCGCCGTCGTCGATGAAAACGGCAGGCTGGTCGGCGTCCTGACGATCGACGACATCGTCGACGTGATGCAGGAAGAGGCCGAAGAAGACATCATGCGCCTCGGCGGCGTCGGCGATGAAGAACTGTCCGACACCGTGGTCGATATCTCGCGGTCTCGCGTGCCGTGGCTGCTCGTCAACCTCTTGACCGCATTTGTAGCGGCCTCCGTGATCTCGCTGTTCGAAGCCACGATCGAAGAAGTGGTCGCGCTGGCGATCCTGATGCCGATCGTCGCCGGCATGGGCGGCAATGCGGGGTCGCAGACGATGACGGTCACGGTGCGCGCCATCGCGACCCGCGATCTCGATATCCACAATGCCTGGCGCGTCGCGCGGCGTGAAATCTGCGTCGGCCTGATCAATGGGTGTCTGATCGGCACACTCGTCGGGCTGGTGGCGGGCTTCTGGTTTCAGGATCCGAACATCGGCGGACTAATTGCGACGGCGATGCTCATCAACATGGTCGCGGCCGCCAGCGCCGGTCTGATGGTGCCGATTCTCCTCAACCGGGCAGGGGCGGATCCCGCCGTTTCCTCCGCGGTATTTGTGACTGCGATCACCGACACGACCGGGTTCTTCTCTTTTCTGGGCCTCGCCACTTGGTGGTTTGCGATCGGGTAACGAAAGCAGCAAACATCCGAAAAATTGACTGTTACGTAAAAGTCAATTATTTGAGGCAGAAATGTCAGGATGTGGCCGTGAACAAATATTACAGCATCACCGAGTTGACCCGCGAGTTCGGCGTTTCCACGCGCACCTTGCGCTTCTATGAAGATGAGGGCCTGATCCATCCGGAGCGCCGCGGACGTACGCGTCTTTTCAGGGCTGCAGACCGCCGTCTGATCATGGAAATTCTCCGTGGACGTCGCATCGGCTTTTCCATCGCGGAGATCCGCGAGATCGTCCAGATCTACAAGGAGCCTCCAGGCGAAATGGGCCAGCTCAAGCTTCTGATGAAGAAGGTCGACGAGAAGCGCGATGACCTGCGCCAGAAGCGCAAGGACATCGAGGAAACGCTGCTCGAACTCGACAATGTCGAGGAGGCCTGCCTGACCCGTCTCGCCGAAATCGGCGTCGGCACCTGAACTCTCAGGGAGGCGGCGAAGCGATGGCGCATTCCTGTGCGATCATCTGGATACGGTCGTCTTGTGGTGTGATCACGCCTGACTGCATGGGCGTCATGAGGTTCTGGGCAATCAGCCGATCGGCCGTGCAGGTGCAGAACGCGCGGCAGATGTTGGCGTCGGCACTCTCTACGCAGCCCCTCTCGCAGCTCAAGATGTAACCTTTGCGGACATCCGGCGGCGGAGCGGGGTGGACCAGCGAGAAGAGATAGACGAGAGCGATCAGGATCGGCTGATGCACGAGATAGATCAGCAGGCTGTGCTGACCGGCCTTTGAGAGTAGGTTCTGTCTTGTCTGGACCTTCGCAATGCGCGGCAGCACGTTTCGTGTCATCAGGAACTTGGTTGCGGCGACGCCTGCAAGAAGAGCGGCAACCCAGGGAAACAACGGCACGTAATCGTTCGAACGGGGCGGAGCCTCGGCGAAGCCCATCCAGGCGAGCCAGCGCGTGTCGAACAGAGCCGAATCGAGAGTTCCCGGCATAGCGACGTAATCGACCAGCATCAGAACCGCGATCATCGCGGCGACCGCAGCCGTGAGCGCCGGAGGAAGCCGCAGGAACGCCAGGCCGATAAGGCTCGACAAGGCGATGTTATGCAGAATGCCGAAATAGATCCATTCGCCCGGGAAGGCGACGAATGTCGCGACGCTGATGGCAAGGGCTGCACCGGCAACGATGCCGAGCCGTTTCGCAAAGGACTGCCAGCGGATCTGCGGCGTATGTGCAAGGACCAGACTGACGCCGGCGAGAAAGAGAAACGAACTGGCGATGAGTCGCGCATAGATCTTGAAGAAACCCTGCGTCGCTGTCCCCGGATCGAGATAGCCGAAGAATTCGAGATCCCAGGTGAAATGATAGGTCGCCATGGCGATCAGTGCCACGCCGCGCAGCGTATCGATCAAGACAATGCGCGGCACGCGGGAGGCATTGGGTTGGCTCTCTGATGATGTCACGTTCGCATGTCCCGCTCTTGTTTGTCTTTGGTGTCGCTCACCGGGTCCATCAGCGCGAGACGGGCGTCGGAGAAATACTGGCGGCGTGTCAGAACGAAGACCACGATCGCGGTCATCGCCATGAACATGTAGGGCCCGGCGAACCAGCCCAGGTAGCCGATGGAAAGAAACAGCGCCCGAAGGCCGGCATTGAAGTGGCCGGCGGCGATCGTGTTCATCTGGATGACTTGGTCTGCGGCGATCTCAGCTTTGGCACGATCAGCATTCGTGTCGTGCATCATCGGCAAGGCGCCGAACAGGATGGTGCAGTAGTTGAACAGACGGTAGGCCCAGCCGAATTTGAAGAAGGAATAGCCGAACAGCACCGTCAGACCGGCAACCTTGAGCTCGAACGCGGTGCGCCCGCCGTAATAGACGAAGGGCAGGTTGCTGAACACGTCCTCCACCTTGTCGGTCGAGCCAAGCAGCGCAAAGCAGCCACCAATCGCGAAGATCGAGGTCGAGGCGAAAAAGGCCGTCCCGTTCTGCAGGCCGGCCAGGATTTGCGTGTCGATCATCTTGAGATCGCGCCGAAGAGAGTTGTAGATCCAGTTCCGACGCCGCTCCGCCATGGCCCGGTTAAGGCTCAAGCGGGGGAAAAAGCGACTGCCAGACCCCGCTGTGAGCCAGGAATAAAGGGCCCAGAGGGCGAGAAACAGTGCCAGCGCGATATAGTCCGCAGTCGTCATGGGTCTCGCCACAAATCGTGTATGCCTCGTTTCGTCTTGCTTTGTTTCGGCTGTCCGGGCAAGAGGCGTGTGCCTGGTATAGGATTTTGCAACACCTATCTGTGGAGCGTGTCGCTCGTGTCCAAGCGGATGTCGGGTGATCGCCTGAGCCGAACTCAGGTTTGGCGTAGCCTCTGCCCAAACGAACGGTCCCGTGAACAATCATGTTTCTTTCAGTTTTCGACGTTTTCAAAATCGGTATCGGTCCTTCCAGCTCGCACACGATGGGGCCGATGTCGGCAGCCAATCGTTTTCTGGAGCTCCTCCTTTCCAATGACTGGCCACGCCCGACGGGTGCTGCCGTCGCGGCGCTGAAGGTCAGCCTCCACGGCTCGCTTGCCTTTACCGGCATTGGGCACGGAACGGGCAGGGCAGTTATCCTCGGTCTTGTCGGCGAAGAGCCGCACAGCGTGGATCCCGATCGGATGGACGCGATCATTGCAGACGTCGAACGCACCGGTCGCGTCACCCCGCCGGGCCACCCCAGCTACGAGTTCAGGCCGGCAACGGACCTGATCTTCGACAAGAAGCAGCCGCTGCCCGGCCATGCCAACGGCATGAGCTTTTCGGCGCTGGATCGGGACGGACGGCTGCTCGTGAAGCGAATCTATTATTCGATCGGCGGCGGGTTTGTCGTGACCGACACCGAACTGGAGGCAATGCGGGCGTCCAAGAAGACGGCAAGCGATGCGCTCGTGCCCTATCCATTCTCGTCCGCCAAACAGATGCTCGAAATGTCGCATGGTTCTGGCCTGACAATTGCCCAGATGAAACGCGCCAACGAGCTGACCAAGATGACCGAGGTCGAACTCGACGAAGGCGTCGACCGGATCTGGGACGCGATGAGGAATTGCATCGATCGCGGTCTGAAGGTCGACGGCATCATGCCGGGTGGCCTCAAGGTGAAGCGCCGTGCGCGGGCGATCCACGACCGCCTGAACGAGGAATGGCGCAGCAATCGGCTCAACCCGCTTCTCGCCAATGACTGGCTGTCTGTTTACGCGATGGCGGTCAACGAAGAGAATGCCGGTGGCGGCCGTGTCGTGACGGCGCCGACCAACGGTGCTGCCGGGGTCATCCCGGCCACGGTTCGCTACTACCTGCATTTCCACGACGACGCGACGCAGGAAGACATCCGTACCTTTCTTCTGACCGCGGCAGCGATCGGCGGCATCATCAAACACAATGCCTCGATTTCCGGTGCCGAAGTCGGTTGCCAGGGTGAAGTCGGGTCGGCTGCGGCCATGGCCGCTGCGGGTCTCGCCGCCGTTATGGGCGGTTCGCCGGAGCAGATCGAAAATGCTGCGGAGATCGCGCTCGAGCATCACCTCGGCATGACCTGCGATCCCATTGCAGGCCTCGTCCAGGTGCCGTGTATCGAGCGCAATGCGCTTGGCGCCGTAAAGGCCGTGACGGCGGCATCTCTGGCGCTGAAGGGTGACGGAAGCCATTTCGTGCCGCTCGACGCCTGTATCGAAACCATGCGCCAGACTGGCATGGACATGAGCGAGAAGTACAAGGAGACCTCGACCGGCGGGCTTGCCGTGAACGTGGTCGAGTGCTGAGAGCTTCCTGTGGGGCGTTGTCCGTTTTGAAAGATCCGACTTGACCCGGCGCAGTCCTTGCGGCTTTGAACGGACATGGCTCTACATCTGATCAAGCTCTGCGTCGGCGCCGACTCCATCCAGGACCTGAGGGACTGGGTGGCCGAGCGGTCTCTGACCGCCATGTCCGCCGGCCTTGAACCCCACAGCATCCACACGACGCGAATGATGCCGAAGCGCGTGGAAGAGCTCGTCGATGGCGGGTCGCTCTACTGGGTGATCAAGGGGCAGGTCTCTGCGCGCCAGAAGCTTCTGGAGGTTCGCACAGTTAAGGGCGAGGATGGTATCGGCCGTTGCCAGCTGGTGCTCGGTCCCGAAGTCATCGAAACCGCGCCGATGCCGAAGCGGCCATTTCAGGGCTGGCGTTATCTCCTCGATAACGAGATCCCGAAGGACCTCGGCGGACTGGGAGATGATGTCACCCAGCTGCCGGAAGAGTTGCGGCGACACCTCGCCGAACTCGGTCTTCTCTAGCTATTCAGCCCAGTCTCAGTCAGCGAAGTCTCAAACGGACCGACGCGCGTCCGGCACGCAGCCCGACATGCAGATGGATCTGAGCCGGTGGCTGCGACTGGCGCCACGCACGGGCTCCATGGCTGAGCAGCAGGGTGACGAGATCCTTGGTCTTTTCCCGGGAACGCGAAGAGAGGTTCATTCCCGCCATTCCCATTCCCGCAAGCCGCATGGCCGCTTCGTGGAGCGGATTGAGCGCAATGCCGCGGGCCTTGGACTTCGTCGCGTTGGCGACGAAGCCGATACTGTTTTCATTCATTCCCATAGGAAACCCCGTTTACGCATTACTATCGAGATTTCACTGCGCCGGCGGATACAAAACACGGTGGCTGGCGCAGCTTTTTTCAGTGGTCGTCTGATGGGCCGATTACTGTATCGACGCCCAGCAGTTCACGCCTTTCTTCTTCAGGATATTGCAGGCATCGATCGCGGACTTCTGGTCGCCGAAGCCCCCAAAACGAGCGCGATAGACCTGGCCGCCATTGGTGCTGAAGGCGACTGTGAAGGGTTTGGCGGAACGCAATACCTTGCCGCCTTTATCCTGCGCATCCTGCAGGAGTTCGTTTGCCATCGAAGGATTGGGCGAGACGCCAATCTGGATGACCCAACCGGACACATCACCCTTGAGAGACACTTTAGGCGTATCGCGGGTGGATGCCGTGGTGACGGAATCGATTGCCGCCATTTCGGTCCGCTCGCCGGCGCCACTGCGCTTCGGAACATATTCCGGGGCAGGGGTCGGGACAGCGCCAGAACCGAGCATTGCGGAGTTCATCGCTGCCGAAGCCGTCCGCTTCTGCGAAGGTTCGCCGAGATAGGCAGTCGCAGCAGGTGCTGCCGTCTCGTCATAGCGAGCGCCGGGCATGGGGCCACTGTTAGGAAGGTCGAGAGCCGAAACCTGACGGGCATCGGATACTGCAGCAGCGACACGCGGCTGGCTTGCGACGGGAAGCGATGGTGTCGGAACCGGAGCGGACGGAGCCTGCGAGATCAGGTTGCTCTGACCGCCGCGGGAGGCTTTCGGTAGATATTCCGCAACGAGCTTGCGCATCGTCGCATCACGAGCGGCGCTGGAGCGGCCACCGAGCACGACTGCAACGATCGAGCGACCGTCGAGCTGTGCCGACGTTGCCAGATTGCTGCCGGCTGCGCGGGTATAACCGGTCTTGATACCGTCGACGCCGCGGACAGTCCCGACCAGGCGATTGTGGTTGCCGATCGTCTGCTTGCCGAAATTGAAAGTGCGGATGGAGAAGTAACCGTAATACTGCGGAAAATGCTGGCGAAGAGCGATGCCGAGGCGAGCCTGATCACGTGCCGTCGTCATCTGCGCCGTGTTGGGCAGGCCGTGTGCGTTCCGATACGTCGTACGCGTCATGCCGAGGGCACGTGCCTTGTTCGTCATCATCTGCGCAAAGCGGTCTTCGGATCCACCGACGAACTCGCCGAGAGCTGTCGCCATATCATTGGCCGACCGCGTAACGAGTGCACGGATCGCCTGATCGACATTGATGGCGCCGCCGGGGCGCACACCCAGTTTCGAAGGCGGCTCGGACGCAGCATGCGCAGAAACCGGAACCCTGGTGTCAAGCGTGATACGACCAGCCTCGAGCGCTTCGAAGGTCAGGTAAAGGGTCATCATCTTCGTGAGCGAAGCTGGATAGCGAAGACCATCTGGATCCTCGCCGTAAAGAACCTTTCCAGACTTGGCGTCGACGACGATCCCTGCATATTTCGGATCGGCATGCGCCGGACTGGCGAGGCTCGAAAAGACCAAGATCACCGTAAAAAGACAACCGAGAAATTTTCCCGGCACTGCCACGCGTCCCTTGGGGAGGATTGTGGAAAACATGCTCTTCGACACTGCCGCACTCATCGCTTGCATGGTGGTTGTATTACGTCCGGGCTCAGCGCCCCCGATGGGCCCGTTGTCAGGCAATCTAGGGGAACAGCGTTACCAAGAGGTTTATGATGAACGTTTGGTTGCTTCGCAGAGGACCATTTTACCGATTGACCTGCGTTACCGGGTGCCCGGTCACGAGGCGGGTTTGGACAAATGTCCGAACTCCGGCGTCAATCTTCTGCCAGTCGCGCAAAAGCGCGCTAGAGAATCGATAAAGCACGGTCAGATCCTGCCCGACTCGGATATCGCGCTGGCAGTCGCCGCTGGTAGGGCGCTCTCCCGCTGATGGAAATAGGCAACGCACGGCGTAGGGGGAGGCGGCACCGGGCTGTGCGCCCGTCAGAATCACTTCGTTCCCGTAACCGCTGTCCGCCCGGAGGCGATGCAGTGTCAGCCCATGCTCAGCCGGTTCTGCCGGGCCTTCGAAAAGTCCCTCGTAGATCGGCTGAAGCCGCCCCGACATGTCGCGCGACATGGTGCTCTGCGACATTTGTACGAAGATCAGAGATGCCGGCTGGGAGACGGTGTCGAATCGCGCCCGATTGGTGGCGCTGTAGCCCGTCATTTCCGGCCAGGTCAGATAAAGATCCGCCCGTTCAGTTGCACCGCTCCGTCTTTGCTCTTTGAAACGGAGCGTGTTGGCGGAAAGCTGGATCGTATCCTGACCGATCACCAAGTCGAATGTCTCTGTGCTCTCGGAATGGCCACCCAGCATCATCCGCTCGCCGAGCCATCGGCCGCCAACGCTGATGGCGCTGGTCACCATGCCAAGCGCAACCACGATGCCGGTGATCTTGTACAGGGTTCGCCTGGATAGAAGCGGGCTGTCCGTTTCACTAAGGCTGTCGGGTTGCATGCGGCCGGGCTCTCGTCACTGGAGTGGCCGGCGGACCGAACGAGGGGTGCGACCGCGCCGGCAGCGATACCGCCATTGTTGCGGATTTGTGGTTAATGGATCGTTAGTCATAGTCGCGCGACAGTGGTGAGGGCCATAAACGGAAACGCCGGCAGGGTACCTCCTCGGAGGCCCTGCCGGCGTTCTGAATGATCACATGGTCGATCGTTCGTCGGGTAATCTTGACTTACTGGCTGACACTGCCGACTGCGGTCGCCCGGCCGTCCTGGAGTTTGACCCAACGCGCCGGATCATCGGTCGCCTGGCGCTTCAGGTATGTGTATTCCGTATCGGTCCAGATCATGACCTTGTTGCGCATGTTGTCGAGGACGAAGTCGCCGCGATCGGTGCGGACGGTCAGGACTGCATGACCTTCGCCATTCGGCTGCAGCACGACCGTGATCAGCAGGTTGGAAGGCGAAATGCCCTGCTGCGTCAGCATCTTCCGCTTCAGGAGCACGAAGTCCTCGCAGTCGCCGACGGTCCGCGGGTATGCCCAGCGCTCTTCGACGCCGTAGATTTCCTGGTCGGTCATCGGTGTGATCGAGGTGTTGACCGTGTAGTTGACGTCGAGGATCGTGCGCCAGGTGTCTTCGGTGAGTGCCACGGGGCCGGCGTCCTTGTAGGATGCCACGCATTCGCTCGTGTAGGTCTTGCAGAATTCGTAATGACCGATCGGCGGGTTTGCCTTGCCGATAACGCGAATGGCGCCGGATGGCATTGCAAAGGACTGGACGGTCATGGAGCCGATCATTGCAGCGGCGGCGATTGCGAATGCGAGAGCTTTACGGCAGTTCATTTTTCTTGTCTCCCCGTTGTGGGGAAACAATGCCTCAGACCCTTTGATCGACCGCAAAATACCGCAGTAAAATCAGATGCTTATTCTAATCAACTTTGGCGAAAATACGCGTCGAATTAGACGTGCTTTTTCATAAAATACGCACTGCTTTTTCTGCGAATTTGCATAAAATGCGAGGTAAATTTGACCTATCCGCTCCTATCCCCCTAATACTGCATCGCTTTGATGAAACGTGACATCATCGAAAGGTGAGCGAAGTCTTCGATCTGCCTGTGCCTGTCGCTTTGCTTCGCCGCGTTCCGGGACGAAATCGCGACCAAAACAGCCCGTTTCGCCGCCTAAAACTGCGCGAAAAAAATCCCGAAAAGGCACAAAATAATTCTGGCCACGTGTTTTTTCGGGATTTTGGTGTGTCGGACCAGCAAGTCCAGCGCCGCTGACGATGGCGATGATCTTAAGAATTCACGCCGGAGCAGACACAGCACAACTCAGCTGCGGGCAGGCGGGTTAGAAAATGGATATGATGAGGCTTACAGGAACTCGGTCAGCGCTTCGCGGGACTGGACCGAGTGAAACTCGATCGCGACGCCTTCCATGAAGTGACGCACCACGCGTCCGCGCATGTTTCCGAGGCGAAGCGGGGTCCCGATTGACGGACGGGTCTCGATGTCGACAGCCGCACCGGAAAGCGAAAGGTCAAGCAGCCGGCACGGATAGCGGCGCCCGTCGTCGAGAGTAATCTCCGAACGGGTGTTGCGCGGGGTGAGACGATCGTGGCGACGGTCCTCCGGCAGCCCGAGTTCATGCTTGTTGGCGATCCAGGTCAACTGTGCGGCAAGTTTTTCGCGCTTGCGGTCGGTCGCGTTGATCATCATCAGGAAGCCGCCGCCGGCAACACTGAGAACTGTCCCTTCAAGGCGGCCGACGTGATCGAGATAGGCGATGACCCGCTCGTTGGTCCGTGGACGACCGGCACACTGGAAGCTGACGTCCCCGGGGGACATCTCGATCGCGGTGCAGGCATATTCCTCATGGTCGGCCAGCATCAAGCGGCCGCCGATGTTCACCGAGACGCGTTGGAATGAGCGCTGCGCTGCAGTTGCTTGCGAAACGGATGCCTGAGACGAGGTGCCGGAAAACATGGATGAGCGCTTTTTCAGCTAGAGTCCTGGCCTACATTAGCGACAGGGCGTTAATATATGGTTCCCGAAGCCGTCATTGTGGGAAGAAGCTCGCCGGCAGGAAGCGGCGCAGAAGTCCTGACTGGACCAACTGCGGCTGGTCATGCCCGCAGACGGACAACACGCCGGTTTCATCGCTTTCGACAAAGCCCCAATCTTGAAGATGCAGCCCACTTGCCGGTCTGGCCGCCACCGGGAAAGGGCAGTCGGCAGGCAGAAGTGCTCCGAGTACCCGGTCGCTTCCGGTTTCGGAAGAGCGAAGCGGCATCATCAGCATTTCGCATTCGATTGACGTGCCGGCTACGTTCAGGACTACGTCGGCAATCGCGGGTTTCTCATGGACGAGGATCTGCATGACGACCTCCTGGGCGCGATCGTTTTCTTCGAGATCCCAGATCGTGCGGAACGGCATCCCGCGAAACTCGCCACCGAACAACTCGCATAACCGCGTTCCCGCAAGCCGAAACGTCAATTGGTCGTCTGCCTCGTTTGCGACGATGAAGAGATGAGGCAGAAATCTGCGCAGGGCGACCGGATCGATCTCGTTGCGCATGGGAGGCAACCGCCCGTCGCACAGACCTGTCCAGTATTCGAAGATTTCCGTCGTAGCCGGATTTCGCATTCGCTTTCCCGTGATCCATTTCGAGACGCTTCATCCCGTGCTGAACCGCTTTCTAAGGCACAACACGAGGGTCAGCCTTAACGCAGCGAAAACCATGCCAGAGCGGTGAGCCTAGACGAAAGAATGTCGAACCCGGCGACTAAGTGCTTGTATCCGGTGCTATCTGCAGCTTTTCTTCAGGCGGGTCGTCCTGTAAGCCTGACGCTTCAACAGGGAAGGAATTGTGATGAGCGACAGGCAAGACCTGCCGGGTGCCGCGAACGATACGGACAGGGATGCGGACGCCATCGACGACCAGTCGTCGCAGCCAGTTTTCAATCTTCCCCGAAGTCTGGTGATCACGGTCCTGTTCCTGGCCGTCGTCTATCTCGTCGATGCTTACTTGCTCGACGAGGAGGCGCAGATCTCGGTGCTGATGTGGTTCGCCTTCACGCCCGTACGCTACGTCGTTCCGTTTGCGGAGCAGAATTTCGAATGGCTGTGGACGCCTGTCACCTATTCCTTCCTGCATGGCGGTATCGAGCATATCGGCTTTAACGCACTCTGGCTGGTTGCCTTTGGAGCGCCGGTCGTGCGTCGCATCGGAACTCTCCGCTACGTGCTGTTCTGGATTTTCTCGGCAGCGGCGGCAGCTTTCTTCCATGCCGGCCTGCATTGGGGCGACCAGACGCTACTCGTCGGCGCTTCAGGCGTCGTCTCAGGCTTGATGGGCGCCGCGTGCCGGTTCGCGTTCCCGGACGGCCGCGGATATGACCGCAGTTTCGGCCATCTCCATCCACGTCAGTCCATACTCGGCTCTTTCCGGAACCGGACAGTGGTGATTTTCACGGCAATGTGGTTCTTCGGAAACGTGCTTGTCGCCATCGGCCTGCCGCTGATCGGATCCGATGTCGGAGGAATCGCCTGGGATGCTCATATCGGTGGCTTTCTCTTCGGCTTTTTGTTTTTCGGCCTGTTCGACAGGATTGCTGCCGATGACCATCCCGTCGCGCCCGCTTGATCTCCAGTTGCTGTCGTCTTAAACTTCGCGCCGAGGGACTGTGCCGCAAATGTCTTTGAGGGGAGACGTTTCGGTTCGAATGGTTTTGGAGGAGCGAGCCATGTCGACGACCGTAAAGAGCATGCTGGATTCGAAGGGCCGTAACGTCGTGACCGTCAGCCCGGACGAGACGTTGCGCCAGATCGCGGGCATCTTAAACGACCGAAACATCGGTGCGGTGATCATTGCCGGGATGGAAGGGCGTATTGCCGGCATTTTCACTGAGAGAGACCTCGTCCACTGCATCGCCACCAAAGGCGTCGATGCGCTGGAGCAGCCGGTCAAGGCCGTCATGACAACTTCCGTGCAGCGCTGTCGGGAGGATCAGACGGCAGACGAGGTGATGGGTATGATGACGGCGGGACGGTTCCGCCATGTCCCGGTAGAAGCCGACGGCAAGCTCTCCGGCATCATTTCGATCGGCGACGTCGTGAAATCGCGGCTGCGTGAAGTGGAGATCGAAGCCGAACAGATGAAGGCCTATATCGCCGGGTAAGGCGGCTGGGAGAGCGGCATCTTCGCCCGCATCTCAGCGGGCGAAAACTTCCTGCATGCGCTGAAGCGCCACGATCTGCGACATGGTGGCCTCATAGCCCCGGTCGATCGCCTCGCCGGCGCGGTGGAATTCGGACAGACCGATATCGTTGAGGCGCGGATGAAGCGCCAGATCAGGCGGATCGCCGGCCAGTCTCGCCCGCGATATGCGCTCCTGGATGATGTTGAACGCCTGCACCATGGTGCCGGTGACACCGACGCGGGGGTCGTCCTGATGGCGCGAACGCTCGTGATCGTCCGGCGCATCGGCTGCAGTGTGTTTGACAACCGCGGACCGGCCGAAGACATCGTAGTTGAGGTTCACGGCCACGACCAGCGGCTGCTCGTAGGCGCGGCAGACGGAGGTCGGGACCGGATTGACCAGCGCGCCATCGACCAGCGTGCGGCCGCTGCATTTCACAGGTTCGAAAATCCCCGGCAGCGCGTAGGACGCCCGAAGGGCGCGGATCAGAGAGCCGGCCGAAATCCACACTTCGTGCCCGGTATGAAGTTCCGTCGCGACTGCGACGAAGGGACGGTCGAGATCCTCGATGGAGATACCCTGCAGGTGTTCCTGCATTCGCTTCGTCAACCGCATGCCGCCGATCAGGCCGCCGCCACCGATGGTGAGGTCGAGAAGCGCCGCGATCCGCCGCATGGTCAGAGATCGGGCAAAGCTTTCGAGTTCGTCGAGCTTGCCGGCGAGATAGCAGCCTCCGACCAGCGCGCCGATTGATGTGCCGGCAATCATCCCGACTTCGATGCCGGCTTCGTCAAGCGCGCGCAGCACGCCGATATGCGCCCATCCGCGGGCCGCGCCGCCACCAAGTGCTAGAGACAGCTTTGCCTTGCGTGGCTGCTCAATGACAATGGGAGGAGGGGACGTCTGGAGCCGATTTGTGACAGCGTCTGCTGGCGCGGCCTGCCGCTCGTTGCGACTCCAACTCCAATTCATCATCGCCATCACCTCTCAGCTGCACACAGCCACGTACACCAATTAACGCATCGTTTGGTTGCCAATTCGTTATTCAGGTGGGGATGGTATGAAAGCGGTGCAGACGCCTACCGCTTTCCCGTCTCATCATGACCAGAATACACATGCTCTGGATCAAAGTGACGCCGCTGATCCTGTATTTCAAGGACAGCGCCACCGTCACTTTTCTTTACCGCACGATAGAAACAGGAGCGTCGCCCGGTGTGGCAAGCGGCGTCATGGCCGGACATCGAGACCTTGAGCCAGACGGCGTCCTGATCGCAATCGGTCCTGACCTCATGCACAGTCTGCAGATTGCCGGAGGTCTCGCCCTTCTTCCAGAGTTTCGCTCTCGACCGGCTGTAGTAGTGAGCGACGCCGGTCTCGATCGTCAGCGCGAGCGCCTCTGCGTTCATATGCGCCACCATGAGCAATTCGCCATCGCGAATGTCGGTCACGACAGCGGTCACAAGACCGTCGGAATCGAAACGCGGCGTAAAGGCGCCGTCACCCTCGAGCTCGGCCTTATCCGACGACGGCGCTTCAAAAGTCATTGTCATTTCGGCGCTCAGCGGTTGCGGGCCATGGTAAAGAAGCGCGCCTGCTCGGCCGCGTCGGTCTTGAACGCACCGGTAAACCGGGTCGTCAGCGTTTGAGAGCCCTGCTTCTCCACACCGCGCATCTCCATGCACATGTGTTCCGCCTCGATCAGGACAGCCACGCCGCGCGGCTTCAATGTCGTGTCGATCGCGCTGGCGATCTGCGCCGTCAGATTTTCCTGTGTCTGGAGGCGACGACCGTAGATCTCGATCACACGGGCAATCTTGGACAATCCAAGGACCCGGCCCTGCGGAAGATAGGCAACGGTCGCCTTGCCTTTGATCGGCAGCATATGGTGCTCGCAATGGGAGAAGAATGGAATATCGCGAACGAGAACCATATCGTCATAACCCGAGACCTCCTCGAAGGTCCGGCCGAGAACCTCTTCGGCCGACAGATCATAGCCCGAAAAGAGCTCGCGATAGGCTTTTGCAACGCGCTTCGGCGTATCGAGCAAACCTTCGCGCTCCGGATCGTCACCGGACCACTGGAGTAAGACGCGCACGGCGTCCTCAGCTTCCTGCTGGGTCGGACGAGGCTGTTTCTGGCTGGAGGCCGGAAAATTCTTCAAAATAGCATCCATCTTGTGTCCCTCGATGCGGGCCAGGGCCACATCCGATCTCACTATGGTAAAAAAGCTGATCGCCATGGATCACGCCGGAATACCAGTTCCCTGACTTTTCGTCTGCGCGTTCCGAATTTTCAAGGCATACCATCGCCGTTTTCGCGCGTTTCTCGAAAACGTGTTTCCTTGATAATTCCCGTCGCGGACAACATATAGGGGCCTAATCCAGATTGTGGTAGGTCATCCCGGTAGACGGTGCGTTCGATCGGTCGAGCGGATGTCGAGGACGATGACGTGAGCGAGCGACATGGACGAGATCTATAACCAGAAAATTCTTGAGTTTGCGGGGAACATTGGCCGCGCGGGTGCAATGGACGATGCGGATGCGACGTCCGAAAAGCACTCCAAGCTCTGTGGTTCAAAAGTTCGTGTTTACCTGAAAGTCAGTGACGGCGTGGTGAGCGACTTCTCTCACGAGGTGAGGGCCTGCGCCCTTGGTCAGGCGTCGTCGTCGATCATGGCACGGCATATCGTCGGCGCGCCGGTCGACGAACTGCGCCAGGCGAGGGTCGACATGCTGTCGATGCTGAAAGAGGGCGGCGAAGGCCCGGTCGGCCGCTTCGAAGACATGCGCTACCTGAAGCCTGTGAAGGATTACAAGGCCCGGCATCCGTCTACCATGCTGACGTTCGATGCGGTCGTTGACGCGCTCGATCAGATCGACGTCCGCGACCGGGCCGACAAAGCGACCGCCTGATGTGCGGCTCGCCGGATTGTGACCACGACACGAAACGCGGCGGGCCCTATCGATCGCGCAACTGGCAGGGCCCGTTCAAAAAGACGCCCGGACGCCTCGCCGGTATGGGACTGATCCGGTTCTATCAGCTCACTCTTTCCGGCTTTGTCGGAAACGGCTGCCGCCATATTCCGACCTGTTCCGAGTATGGCTACGAGGCGATCGCCCGACACGGGGTCTGGCCCGGTCTCTGGATGACACTGTACCGAGTCGCGCGCTGCGGTCCTGGTGGCTCCGGCGGACTGGACCCGGTTCCGGACCTGCAGAGGCAACGCCAGGTCTGGTGGATGCCCTGGCGCTACTGGCGTCATGGATAAGCGTGACACCAGCCCAGCTATCTCAAAAGGCGTCAGTCCTTGCAGCTCGCCAGAGCTCGGAAGCTAAAGGCTTTCCGACCATCCGTTCGCGGGTTCCAAACCTTTACTAACGGCCCGAAACACACTATCACCGCGCCCGTTGCCGGCCGGTCGATCTGGCCATTTTACCACCACCCGCATTCGTTGGCGGGACTGGACAGGAGATAGAACATGTCCCAGGTTTCCCTCACATTTCCCGATGGCTCCGTCCGCACGTATGATGCCGGCACGACCGGCCGTGATGTTGCCGAATCCATTTCGAAGTCGCTTGCCAAAAAGTCTGTCGCGATCGCGATCGACGGCACCGTGCGCGATCTCTCCGACCCCGTCGTCGACGGTCAGATCGAGATCGTTACCCGTACGGACCCCAAGGCACTCGAACTGATCCGCCACGATGCCGCGCACGTCATGGCAGAAGCGGTGCAGGAGCTGTGGCCCGGCACGCAGGTAACCATCGGTCCCGTCATCGAGAACGGCTTCTATTACGATTTTGCCAAGGCCGAGCCCTTCACCCCGGACGACCTGCCGAAGATCGAAAAGCGGATGAAGGAAATCATCCAGCGCAACAAACCCTTCACCAAGGAAGTCTGGCCGCGCAACAAGGCGCGCGAGGTTTTTGCAGCCAAGAGCGAGGCCTACAAGGTCGAGCTGGTCGACGCCATTCCCGAAGACCAGGATCTGAAGATCTATTATCAGGGCGATTGGTTCGACCTGTGCCGCGGGCCGCATATGGCGTCCACGGGCCAGATCGGTACGGCTTTCAAGCTGATGAAGGTGGCTGGCGCCTATTGGCGCGGCGACAGCAACAACGTCATGCTGACGCGCATCTACGGCACGGCCTTTGCGGAGCAGGAGCAGCTCGATAACTACCTGCATATCCTGGCCGAAGCCGAAAAGCGCGACCACCGCAAGCTCGGGCGTGAAATGGACCTTTTCCATTTCCAGGAAGAGGGCCCCGGCGTCGTCTTCTGGCACGGCAAGGGCTGGCGCATGTTCCAGACCCTGACGTCCTACATGCGCCGCCGCCTGGCCGGCACCTACGAAGAGGTCAACGCACCGCAGGTTCTCGACGCGTCTCTCTGGGAAACGTCAGGTCACTGGGGCTGGTACCAGGAAAACATGTTCGCGGTGAAATCCGCTTACGCGTTCACGCATCCAAAGGACGAGGGAGCGGACAATCGCGTCTTCGCACTAAAGCCGATGAACTGCCCCGGCCACGTTCAGATCTTCAAGCATGGTCTGAAGTCCTATCGCGAACTGCCGATCAGGCTTGCCGAATTCGGTCTCGTTCACCGCTACGAAGCGTCAGGCGCGCTTCATGGTCTGATGCGCGTACGCGGCTTCACGCAGGACGACGCGCACGTGTTCTGCACAGACGAGCAGATGGCGGCTGAGTGCCTGCGAATCAACGATCTCATCCTCTCCGTCTACGAAGACTTTGGCTTCGAGGAAGTGGTCGTCAAGCTCTCGACGCGCCCTGAAAAGCGCGTTGGCACCGACGACCTCTGGGATCGCGCCGAAAGCGTCATGACGGACGTTCTGAAAACCATTGAAGAACAGTCCGGCGGTCGCATCAAGACCGGCATTCTTCCGGGCGAGGGCGCCTTCTATGGCCCCAAGTTCGAATACACACTGAAGGATGCCATCGGTCGCGAATGGCAGTGCGGAACGACTCAGGTCGACTTCAACCTGCCGGAGCGCTTCGGAGCCTTCTACATCGATGCCAACTCGGAAAAGCAGCAGCCGGTGATGATCCACCGTGCCATCTGCGGCTCGATGGAACGGTTCCTCGGCATTCTGATCGAGAACTTCGCAGGCCACATGCCGCTGTGGTTTGCACCGACCCAGGTCGTTGTCGCGACCATCACCTCGGACGCAGACGACTACGGTCGGGAAGTTGCCGAACAGTTGCGCGATGCCGGCCTGCAGGTCGAGACTGACTTCCGCAACGAGAAGATTAACTACAAGGTCCGCGAGCATTCGGTGACCAAGGTTCCGGTCATCATCGTCTGCGGCAAGAAGGAAGCCGAGGAGAACTCGGTCAACATCCGTCGTCTGGGGTCGCAGGCGCAAACGTCGATGACGCTTGAAGAGGCGATTCGGTCGCTTGCGGAAGAAGCGACGCCACCGGACCTTCGCCGCCGCGCAGCACTGAGAAAGCGCCCGGCCTGATCAAGACCAGCACCCGCGGGCCATGTCCGCGGGTGCTGTCAAAAAACTGCAATCGTTTTGTAATATTGCCTTCTCATCGGATGCGCCTTTCCGTTGGGAGACTGATTTGCGGTTCAGGGAACTTTCCTACGCCAATGACAGGGATCCGCGCTTCAAGCGCTGGTTCATCCGGTCTATCGAAGGGCTCTCGGGACGCGATCGTTTCGCCCGGCTGTATGATATCTGGCGCACCGACATCGTCGGCAAGAGCGACCGCGTCTTCGGCAAGATGCTCGATATCATCGACGTGGGTCTCGAGATAGAAGGCGCGTGGCCTCCCGAAGAACAGCTGCAGTCTCCACTGGTCATCGTTGCAAACCATCCGTTCGGCATCGGAGACGGAATTGCCGTGCTGGCACTTGCCGAACAGCTCGGCCGACCTTTCCGCGTGCTGATCCACAACGATCTCCTGAAGGTTCCTGAAATGGAACCCTATTCGCTGCCCGTATCCTTCGAGGAGACGAAGGAGGCGCTGGTGCTGAACATGCACACGCGGAACGAAGCGATACGGCTGCTGAAAGACGGCACGACCATCATTATCTTTCCAGCCGGCGGTGTCGCAACCGCGAAGAAGGGATTCGGCATTGCCGACGACCTGCCGTGGAAGATCTTCGCCGCAAAACTCATCCAGGCTACCAGGGCCAACGTGGTTCCGGTCTATTTCGAGGGGCAGAATGGCCGGCTCTTTCACCTGGCCAGCCGGATCTCGATGACATTCAGGCTGTCGCTTCTCATCCGCGAGTTCAAACGCCTGTCTGGAACATCGATCACGGCACGGGTGGGCAGGGTAATGAGCTGGGACGATATGGCTGGGACCACCGACCGCAAGGAGTTGCTCGGTCTGCTCCACAGTGCCGTCTTCTCCATGCGACCCGTCAGACGTCAGCGGTTTCTCAAGAAGGCCAGTTGACCCAGGAAGCCGATGTCAGTCGGGCACGACGGCAGCGGTCGTGGCATCTGACGGGTTGGCGTTGCGCATCAACACCTCGACATCCACGTTGTTACCAGCCGTCACCTTGAATTCGCGCTGATAGATCTTGTCCTTGTTGCGGGCAACGGCGAGATAGTCGCCCTCGGCCAGCACCATGGAGGGCAGGGCGCTGACGCTTTCGTTGACCACGTCGCCCGCTGCCGTCAGCACCGACCAGGCCGTGTCGGCGATGGCTTCGCCACCCGGCTGAGACACGAGCTTCAGCGACACCTCCGCGGCCTTGTGCTGCAAAACAGCCTGCGTTAGCTTGCCCGCTTCCACCTGGATGTCAGCACGTACGACGGCGTTGATGTCACCGTACTCAGAAACCACGTGATAGGTCCCTGTCGCAAGCCGCACGATGGTGTTGGGCTTCACCTCCGACATCACGAGGGCCCGATCGCCGTTTTCGCGGACTTCGGCCGCATAGACGGAGAAGCTCAGCTGCGCCGGTGGGATAGTCTGGTCCGCTCCGGCAACCGCGTTCAGGATGAACCCGCCGGCATCAAGGACGAGGGTCTGTTTCTGGAAGTCGCCTTCAGAGGGTACAGTTACTTTTTTCGTGACGCCGGCGCGGCCGAACGCGACATTCACGAAATAATCACCCGGCGCCAGCTGGAAGGCGGCGGATCCGCCGTCGGAGCTTGCAACAAGCGGAAGCTTGCCGTCCACACCGGCAATCGGGCTGAACACGCGCCAGGCAAGACCTTCCTGCATCACGTCGCTGTCAGCCGTCAGCCTGGCATCAAACCGCACATCCTTCGCGATCGAGCCGGCGCTTTCGCCCGGTGTGGCCGAGAAGGCGTTCAGCTTGGGCATCTTCCCCGTGCTGTCGAGCTGGCGGAAGCTTCCGAACGCATCGCTTTGCGCGAAACCCAGGTCGGCAGCGGTCAACAGCAGCAGGCCTGTAGCAGCGATACGGGTAACAAACGATAGGCCTGGCATCAGGATATGACCCGTTGACTCTTGTTTTGCGAGAAGCCACTTGAAGACGAACGTCCGGGCATTTTCAAGGCCTACCTCTATATCACGTATCGATCGGAAGCTTTCGACATGGAAAACAACCTGAAGCTCAGCGATTACCTGCAAGAGCGCCACTCGACGCCCGTTGCCCAGATCACAGGCCCGGGCCCATCGCAAGAAGAGCTCGAATCGATCTTGAGCATGTCGGTCCGCGTTCCCGATCATGGCAAAATCGCGCCTTGGCGCCTTGTCGTCTATCGGGGTGACGTTTGCACGAAGCTCGGCGAAACCTTCCTTGAACTCGCGCTCGCCGGTAACCCGGAGATGAATGAACCGGCCAAACAGGCTGAACTGACGCGTTTCACACGTGCACCGCTTGTCGTTGCCGTTGTCAGCACCGCGCAGCCCCACGTCAAAATCCCTGAATGGGAGCAGGTCCTGTCGGCTGGCGCTGTCTGCCTCAACATGCTGATGGCTGCAAATGCACATGGCTATGTTGCCAACTGGCGCACCGAGTGGGTGTGCTACGACGAGCGAGCCCTCGACGCTCTTGGCATAAGCCCGGGCGAAAAGGTCGCGGGTTTCATTCATATCGGCTCGAGCGATTTCGCGACGCCGGACCGGCCGCGGCCGGCTCTTGCCGACATTGTCACCTACGCAGGTTGAACGCATGTTTTATCGCACCGACACGAACGCCCACGGCATGCGCCATGATCCCTTCAAGGCCATCGTGGCGCCGCGGCCGATCGGCTGGATCGGTACCAAAGGCCGCGACGGTTCGCTGAACCTGTCGCCCTATTCTTTCTTCAACATCGTGTCCGATAGCCCCAAGATCGTGATGTTCTCCTCGTCGGGACGCAAGCACAGTCTGAAGAATGCGTCGGACACGGGTTTTTTCACGGCAAGCATGGCCAGCCGCCATGTTTCCGAACAGGTCAACGCTTCCTCGGCTCCGGTAGATTACGGGGTGAATGAGTTCGACCTGGCTGGCCTCACCGCCAGAATGGGAGAGGTCGTCGACGCGCCCTACGTTGCGGAGGCCTATACCGCGCTGGAGTGCCGTCTTACCGAAGTGATCCAGCCGAAGGATCTCAAGGGCGAGCTCACCGACGCTTACATGGTGTTTGGCGAGGTGGTCGGAATCCATATCTCCGAAGACATCATCCGGGATGGCCGAATCGACATGCAGCTTGCCCGACCGGTCGGCCGCATGGGTTACCGTGACTATTCCGATGCCGGCGAGGGCGTGTTCGAACTGATCCGTCCGACGTGAGATTTCATACTCTCGGCCTGGTTCAGGCTACGCGTGAGGTGCGCCGCGCCGGGTGTGGAACATGGTGAACCAATCTTAAACTTTTTGTCTCTACCGTGGCACCAAGCTGTTCTAGACGGAGCAGCAGCGTTGTGTTTCCGGGGCAGGTCGTGATCGTACAGGCATTTCTTCGTTGGGCTGAGACGGCAAGGGCTGGGGACCGTTCCCGCGCAGCGGATGCCCTTGGTCGGGCATATCTCCACGCGGCGATGGGGGCGGAAGAGCGCAAGGCTGCCGGATTGGCGATCACTTACCTTCTCGATGACCCTTCGCCGCGCGTACGTCTCGCATTGGCAGAATCGATCGCCGATTCGCCTCAGGCTCCTCGTGCAATCATCCTCGCGCTTGCGGAAGATCAGGTCGAGATCGCCTGTACGGTGATTGCCCGCTCGCCCGTCATAAGCGACTCGGATCTTGTCGACCTGATCGGCCGAGGCGATGGAATGACCCGGCGTCTGATCGCTTCGCGGCCAAATCTTTCCCGCGGCGCCTGTGCAGCACTTGCAGAAATCGGCGACGAGCCGGAAATTCTAATTCTGCTCGAAAGTGGCACTGCGTTGATCACAGGCATATCCCTGCGCCGGATCGCCGAGCGGCATGGACAGCGCCACGACATTCGCAACCTTCTGCTCGAGCGCGAAGACCTTCCTTCAGAAGCGCGCCACATGCTCGTTAGCCATATCGCGGACACGCTTCTCAACTGCGGTCTGGTCCGCTCGACGCTTGCTCGCGGCCGTATCGAATATGTGGGCCGCGAGGCCGACGAAGCGGCAACCGTCGCAATTGCAGGAACGACGTCCCAGCAGGAAGTGCCGGCACTTGTCGAGCATCTTCGGGCATCGGGACGCCTCACACCGTCTTTCCTGATCCACGCCCTCTGCCTTGGCAAGGCTGACCTCGTTGCAGAGGCGGTATCGACCCTTTCCGGGCTCGGAGAGCGTCGCGTGAGGCCTATCCTGGCGACAGGCCGCCTTCATGCCGTTCGCGCCCTTTTTGAAGCCTGTGGTCTGACAAGAGAGATTGCCGCCGTCTTCGTCGAGGCTGTCCTGCTCTGGCGCGACGCGTCGGCGGGTCGTTCCACCGCTGATGTCTGCGGTCGTTTGATCGAGAGGTTTTCAGGGGCTGCAGGGCAGCATCCGGCAGTCTCGGATATGATCCAGATGATCGAGAGACGGCATCGTCTGGAGATGCGGTTCGCCGCACGGGCCTATGCGAGCGAGTTAGCGCTTGCTGCCTGAGCTTAGCGGTCGAAACGCTTGGCAACCCACGAATAACCGCCTTCGACAAGCCTTACGGGCGTCGTCACGAGCGTCTTGACGCCTTCGGTCGTTGGCAAAACGTTGCGAACCCGCTGGATCGCACGGCTGGCCAGACCTTCCTTCTGCTTCTCGCTTACGTCGCTGTCTGGCTCCGGAGCCGCCGCTATCGGCTCTGACGCTTGATCCCGCACGGGAGGGGTTTGCGACTGTGTTGCTGTCTCGATCGCATCGTCCGGATTCTGGCAGACGGCGATGATTACCGGATAAGGCTGATTGGCATAGGACGGTAGCCTGTCTTCGGAAACGGCATCGCACATGGCGACCGTTGGCCATCTCTGGTCGACCGTCGAGATGTAGCGGCAGTCAGTGGCCGAATCGTTGCAGCCCAAAATAGTCATGACGATGAGCGCGGAATTCATGCTGTTTTCCCCAATGGCGGTTGTTGGGGGTTAGATTGCTCAATGATGGCGCCAGCGAGGCGTCACCGCAGCGGGGCTGAACACTTAAGGCGTTTGCGCCTTTCGCTTATAGGCCCGCTCCGCCGCTTCGCTCGGCGACACCGCAAGGTCGGCCGATTGCACTTCGGTCGTCTCTGCCATCCGGACCTCGCGAATCCATTCCCGCCATATCGACACAATCAGCGCCATCAGAACCGGACCGATAAACAGTCCGAGAAAGCCCATGGTTTTCACACCACCGACAAGGCCGAAGAATGTGGGAAGGAATGGCAATTTGATCGGGCCGCCAACCAGGCGCGGACGAACCGTCTTGTCGACGATAAACAATTCCACCGCACCCCACGTGAACAGCCCGATCCCTGCGACGAACGATCCGTTGGCAACGAGATAGGCAGATACCAGCGTAAACGAAAGCGGCGCGCCGCCTGGAATAAGCGCCATTACGCCAGTGATGACCCCAAGTGTCACAGGCGAGGGGACGCCAGCAATCCAGTAGGCCACGCCAAGCACGATGCCTTCGCCGATCGCAATCAACGTCATCCCGGTCACCGTCGAACTAATTGTCGCCGGTACGACACGCGAAATCCGCTCCCACCGCGACGGCAGGATGCGCTCACCAACGAGATCAATCTGGCGTGAAAACGATGCGCCGTCACGATAAACGAAAAACAGCGCGATCATCATGAACAGCATGGTCAGAACGAGATGGAAGACGCCATCTCCGGCAGCAATCACGGCGCGGTAGATATTGCCGATATTGGCTCCGCTAACGATCTGTACAAGCTCGCCGATGGCGCCAGGTGACCCAACATGCTTTGTCCACTGCAACCCGAGCCAATCACCGGCCCAGGGAAGGCCGATGATCCAGGCTGGAGGCGGTGCCCCGAACCTGTTCACTTCGACCGCCCAGCTGAACCACTGGCGCAGTTCACCCGTGGTGTAGCTGATCGCGACGCCGATCGGCACAATCAGAAAGGCGAGGATGAACAGAATGGCAAGCGTCGCGGCGATTGTCGTGTTTCCGCCAACGCGGACCAAGAGCTTGCGATAAAGTGGCCAGCTCGCAAATCCAATGACCAAGGCGGCCAGAACCGGCACAAGGAAGCCGTAGAAGAAATAAATCGACGCAGCAACAATCAGGACCAGAAGCCATCGAGCTGCCGATATCGCCGGTATCAGAGCAATGCGATTGGGAGAGACCGGTCCCAGCCAACGCGGTTCTATAGGGATGTTCCGATCATCTTGCGCGCTCACGATATACTGCCACTCCCGATTGCTGTCGCCGATATGGTGTCTCGGCCATTACGCTGCAAGCCTACCGTGGACCTCTTAACCGAGCCCTTCATCGTCTGCCTATCCTTCAGATACGATACAAATGTGAAAACACCGAACCATAACTTCGTCAGGGCATTGCGATGGCTAAACCGTCTTTGTCAGCGCCCCTTGTTTCGGTAGAGCAGAACAATAGATAACCGTAACGTACGCGTGTTTTATAAGAGACGAGATCCAAGGACTTTAATGATGCTCAATGCGGAGGCGGTCGACCTTACAAATTGCGACCGCGAGCCAATTCACATCCCAGGGAGCATTCAACCGCATGGTTGCCTTCTTGCCTGCGACTTAACTGGCGCTGAGATTCTTCACCACTCTGCGAATGTCGGAGAAATGCTCGGTGTTGAAGGTGACATCAACGGCCGGAGACTCGAGGACGTCGTCGGTGGCGAAGCGGCCCATTCGCTTCGCAACGCGCTCGCGACCTCCGATGATCCAGCACGCCCGGCGCTACGCCATGCCTTGCGACTCCCGTCAGGCAAAGCTTTCGACATCTCGTTGCATCGTTTCGACTCCAAGGTGATCATCGAGTTCGAGCCGGCTTCAAACGACGCCGACCAGCCGCTCGAAGTTGCGCGCATGTTGATCAGCCGCATTCGCAACATGAAGAGCATCGACAGGCTCATCGAGAACGCTGCACGGCTGATGTTCGCCATGCTCGGATATGACCGCGTGATGGTCTATCGTTTCGAGGAGGAAGGGTCCGGCAAGGTCGTCAGCGAATACAAACGCCGCGACCTCGAGAGCTTCAAGGGCCAGTATTTTCCTGCAGCGGATATCCCGAAACAGGCACGCATTCTTTACATCAAAAATACCATCCGCGTCATTTCCAACGCTGATAACGAGCGTGTGGCCATCGTCCCTGAGTTGGGCGAAGACGGCCTGCCGCTCGATATGTCCTTCGCGCATCTGCGGAGTGTTTCGCCGATCCACTGCGAGTATCTTCGCAACATGGGCGTCTCTGCCTCGATGTCGGTGTCCATCATCGTTGATGGGGAGTTGTGGGGGCTGATGGCCTGCCACCACTATTCGCCGAAGACCTTGTCGATGCCCCAGCGCGTTGCGGCAGAAACGTTCGGCGAGTTCTTCTCCCTGCATTTGAGCGCGCTGAAACAGAAGCAACTTGTCGAAACGGCAAATCTTGCCAGACGTTCGCTTGACCGATTCCTTCAGATCGCTTCCAACCACAACGATATTAGCGGGCTGTTGAGAAGTTCGCTGGATGATTTCGGCGGCATGCTACCCTGCGATGGGGTCGGGCTTTGGCTTGACGGGATCTGGACGGGGCAGGGCCTCGTCCCACAGGAGCATCTCGTTGCCGAACTGGCGGAACTGGTCGGCGGCGTCGCGGGCGGACGGATTTGGTCGACGGCCGAATTGTCTCGGTCGCTACCGTTGTCGATGATCTCGCCGGACGACGTGAGCGGCGTTCTTGCCATTTCCTTGTCCCAGCGCCCTCGCGACTATCTGTTTTTCTTCCGCAAGGAAGTCGTGCAGACCCTCGATTGGGCAGGCAATCCCGACAAGCAGTATACCAGCGGACCGCATGGGGAGCGACTGACGCCGAGGTCGAGCTTCGCCATCTGGAAAGAACAGGTACGCCTCAAGGCTCAACCTTGGACCGATACGGATCTCGAGATTGCCGACGCCATCAGGGCAGTTCTTGTCGAAACCGTACTGCATCATAACGAACTGCTTGCGGACGAGCGCGGTAAGGCGGACGTGCGCCAGCGCATGCTCAACGAGGAGCTCAACCACCGCGTCAAGAACATCCTGTCTGTGATCAAGGCGCTCGTGGGGCATCCTGTGGATGACTCAAGACCGCTGTCTGATTACGTCGGCTCGCTGAAGGGACGCATTCAGGCATTGGCCTATGCGCACGATCAGGTCGTCCGCAGCGGCGATGGCGGACATCTGGCCGACCTTCTCGAAGCCGAACTGCAGCCCTATAAGGGAAGCGGCCGCATCGTGACGATGAGCGGACCGCGATTCTGGCTTGATAGCCGTGCGTTTTCCGTCATGGCCCTCGTCCTGCACGAAATGTCTACCAATGCTGCGAAATACGGTTCGCTCTCGGTATCTGACGGTCGGCTCGACATCGAGTGGGGCCGAAGCGCCGATGGCGACTGCGAGTTGACCTGGAAAGAAACCGGTGGTCCGGTCACAAAGGCGCCCAGTCGCAGTGGGTTCGGCAGTGTCCTTATCAGCCGCAGCATGCCCTTCGAGCTGGATGGTCGGGCATCGGTCGACTATCCGCCCGAGGGCGTCAACGCGGTCTTTGTCATCCCCTCCAAGCACGTTCACGCAGATGATGACGCGGCATCCGAGGACGATCTCCACCTAGATGGGCTCGGCGGACGGACGGCGAGCGAGCGATCACTCGGCAATCTGGAGTTCCTTCTTGTGGAAGATCAGATGCTGATCGCAGCAGATGTCGAGGCGATGCTGGCGGACAATGGTATCGACAAGGTAACGACATCGCCTTCGGTCTCGGACGCGCTTCGCCGCCTCAAGGATTTCACCCCGGACGTCGCGATCCTCGATGTCAATCTGGGATCCGGTACGTCGCTTCCAATCGCGGAAGAACTTCTGCGTCGTCACGTGCCCTTCGTGTTTGCGACGGGATACAGCGATCGCTCGATCATTCCAGCGACATTTTCAGCGCCGGTTGTGCGCAAGCCTTATGAAGCGACGGCGTTGATTGCCGCCGTCAGCAAGGTTCTGGAACGATAGCTTCAAAATGCGACCGGAAGTCTTCCGGTCGCAGCAGTCAGATATCGAGGTTATCGGCAAAGGCGGCGCGTTCCTGGATGAACCGGAAGCGCGCCTCGGGCCGTGTACCCATCAGATTGTCGACCGCCTCGCGCGTGCCTTCGAAATCCACCTCGTCGATCCCGACGCGCAGCAACGTGCGCTTGGCGGGGTCCATGGTCGTTTCCTTCAACTGCGCAGCCATCATCTCGCCAAGGCCTTTGAAGCGACCGATTTCGACTTTCTTGCCCTTGAACACCGTTTCCATCAATTCGGCCCGATGCGCGTCGTTGCGGGCATAGACGGTCTTGCCACCCTGCCGGATGACGTAAAGCGGCGGCACGGCCAGATAAAGATGGCTGCCGCGGATGAGTTCGGGCATTTCCTGATAGAAGAACGTGATCAGCAGCGATGCGATATGGGCGCCGTCGACATCGGCGTCGGTCATGATGATGACCCGCTCGTAGCGAAGATCCTCCTCGCGGTATTTCGTCCGCGTGCCGCAGCCAAGCGCCTGCACGAGATCTGCGATCTGCTGGTTGGCCGAGAGTTTCTCGCGGCTTGCCGAGCCGACGTTGAGGATTTTACCTCGGAGCGGAAGAATGGCCTGGTTCAACCGGTTACGGCCCTGCTTCGCCGAGCCGCCAGCCGAGTCACCCTCGACGATGAACAGTTCGGCGCCCTCGGCCGTGTTCTGTGAGCAATCGGCAAGCTTGCCGGGAAGGCGCAGCTTGCGCACGGCCGTCTTGCGATTGACCTCTTTTTCCTTGCGGCGACGAAGCCGCTCTTCGGAGCGCTCAATCACCCAGTCGAGCAGTTTCGCGGCCTCGTTGGGATTTCCGGTCAGGTAATGATCGAAGGGGTCGCGCAGAACGTTCTCGACGAGCCGCTGAGCCTCCACGGTCGCAAGCTTGTCCTTGGTCTGGCCGACAAATTCCGGCTCGCGGATAAAGACAGACAGCATGCCCACGGCCGAGATCATCACGTCATCCGTCGTAATTTCGCGGGCACGTTTGTTCTGGGTCAGTTCGGCGTAATTCTTCAGGCCTTTGGTCAGCGCGATGCGCAACCCGGCTTCATGAGTGCCACCTTCGGTCGTCGGGATGGTGTTGCAGTAGGAGTGAACCTGCGGGTCGCCACCATACCACGTGATCGCCCATTCCATGGCGCCGTGACCACCGGTCTTTTCGGTGCGGCCCGCAAAGATTTCGCGAGTGACGGTGAAATCCTTGCCGAGCGTGGCCGAAAGATAGTCTTTCAGACCGCCGGGAAAATGGAAGACTGCCTTGTCCGGCACATCGCCACCGGCCTGAACCAGTGACGGGTCGCAGCTCCAGCGGATTTCGACGCCGCCGAACAGATAAGCCTTCGAGCGCGCCATGCGGAAAATGCGACCGGCATCGAACTTCGCGTGATCGCCGAAGATCTGCGGATCCGGATGGAAGCGGACGCGGGTGCCGCGACGATTGTGTACGTCACCGAGTTCTTCGAGCCCACCTTGCGGAACTCCGCGGGAAAAACGTTGGCGATAGAGCTTCTTGTTGCGCGCAACCTCGACTTCCAGCATGTCGGAAAGCGCGTTGACCACAGAGACGCCGACGCCATGGAGGCCGCCCGAGGTCTCGTAAGCCTTTCCGTCAAACTTACCGCCGGCGTGAAGCTTGGTCATGATGACTTCGAGCGTCGACTTGCCGGGCACTTGCGGATGGTTTTCCACAGGAATGCCACGACCGTTATCGGTAACCGTCAGGCAACCTTCGGTATCCAGATACACCTCGATGAAATTGGCATGGCCGGCCACGGCTTCGTCCATCGAGTTGTCGATGACTTCGGCAAACAGATGGTGGAGAGCCTTTTCGTCCGTGCCGCCGATATACATGCCGGGGCGCATACGCACCGGTTCCAGCCCCTCCAGCACGCGGATCGACGATGCGCCGTAGTCGTCGCCGTCGGCGGCGATTGTAGCCGGACGTCGCGGCGAAGGCGCTGCCTTGACGGCGGGTACAGGTTCCGCTGGCGCTGATCTGGGGAGAGCGGGCGTATCGGCAAAAAGGTCGTTATTGTCATCCATTGGCGGTGTCGGTACTACCTGTCGGGGTGCGGAGGAGATAGCCATACCCATCTCGTGCTGTTTCGAATCACATGCGATTTTGCCAGAAAACCGGCTTTCTCGCGATGCCGTACGCACACGGCGGCTCTGCCAGCAATGCTGCCTCGGCTTTAGCATGGCAAGTTGGAAGACAGAAGGTTCCGAATGAAAGCCCGCATGTCCACAGTTCATTTCTTTTTCGGCACGCTTCTTGCTGGCATGGTCGCGCTCACCGCTTCAGCAAGCCTCGCGCAGGAAGGCCCCATCAAGCCGTTCAAGGACGAGCTTTTCTCCAGGTTCGAGGTGCTGGAGACTAAGGACGGCGGCGCTTACGAGGTGGTCGACTACCAGGAACTGCGCGACATCAACGGTCGTGACAGTGAGCCTGAGCGGCGGGTCAAGAATGCCTATGTGGCGCTTGGACCGCGCCGTGTCCAGGAAAATGAAACCCTGGCCTTCTCCGGACGGACCCTTGATGTCACCAGGGTGGGACCTTCTCAAGGTGGCGCCTTCACGGTGATCTTCATTCACGGCAGGGGCGGCGACAGGCGGCTCGGCGTCAACGACTACACGTTCGGCGGCAATTTCAACCGGCTGAAGAACCTCGTCACCGCGTCAGGCGGGACCTACTATTCGCCGAGCGTAGAATCCTTCGACGACAAAGGTGCAGCCGATATCGCCGCCCTTATTCGGTATGCGTCGGAGAAATCGGCAGGACGTCCAATCATCCTCGCCTGCGCCTCCATGGGTGGCTTCATCTGTCAGGCCGTTAGCCGTGACGCCACGACGATCCGCTTTCTGGAGGGAATGGTCCTGCTCGGCGGTCCACCTGATCCGGGTCTGCCGTCGACGCCGTTCGCCAAGGCGAAACTGCCGGTCTATATCGCCCATGGCAGTGCCGACAGCGTCTACGCAGCCAGCGGACAGACCGAGATCTACCGGAAATTGCAGAGCGCCGGATACCCGGTCCGTATGTCCGTTTTCAACACGGGTGGGCACGGAACGCCGATCCGGATGATCGACTGGCGCAAAGCCCTCAATTTCGTGCTTATTGCCCACAAATAACCGGTTTAAGCGCAATCAGGCGTTTCAATGGATCTCAACCGATTGAATCGCGGCGTGCATCGCTTGCGGTGCGCGATGAGTGGGCTCTAGGCCGGTGTCCCGGCATCCATGATCCATCCAAGCACTTGAAATGCGTTCATTATTCAGCGTACGAAGTGTGAAAGGACATGTCGGGAGGCCTTGTCCTGCACGTTTAGGTGGCGGCGCTCAACGGCGTCTGCTGGAGGAGAGGAACAGGGATCGACATGACACCAGAAATTCGCCCGCTTATTGCCGGAAACTGGAAGATGAACGGCACACGGGACAGCCTTCCCGAGATCAAGGCAATCGCGCAGGGCGTGATGGGACCTCTCTCGGACAAGGTCGAAACCCTGATCTGTCCACCGGCCACGCTTCTCTATGTGGCGACGGCACTTTCGACGGACAGCCCGTTGATGATCGGCGCCCAGGATTGCCATCAGAAGGATTGCGGCGCGCATACCGGCGAAATTTCCGCCGACATGATCGCCGACTGCTTCGGCACGCATGTGATCGTCGGCCATTCCGAACGGCGCGTCGATCATCGTGAAACTGACCGGATCGTTCGCGCCAAGGCCGAGGCTGCCCATACGGCCGGATTGATCGCGATCGTTTGCGTCGGTGAAACGGCGGATGAACGCGACACCGGCCAGACGCTCGATATTCTGAAGCGTCAGCTCGCTGGCTCCCTGCCTGACCATGCCACGGCCGCAAACACGGTCATTGCCTACGAGCCTGTATGGGCGATCGGATCCGGCGTGACGCCGACCGCAACCGATGTGGAAGCCGCGCATGCTTTCATGCGCGCAGAACTCGTGAAGCGGTTCGGCGACGAAGGCAAGGCGATGCGTCTCCTCTACGGCGGCTCGGTCAAGCCGGGCAATGCGGCGGAGCTGATGGCGATCGAAAATGTCGATGGCGCATTGATCGGTGGCGCCAGCTTGAAAGCCGACGATTTTCTCGCCATCTACGGCGTCTATGAGGCCTTGACCGCCTGAGCCATTCAATAGGGGCTTGGAAAGCGGGCGGGCCTCATGTAAAGAGCCGCCAAACTTCTTCTATTGCCTCGCCAACGGGGCAGGGATCTTATTCATGCAGACTGTTCTGATCGTCATTCATCTCATGATCGTTCTGGCGCTTGTCGGCGTCGTGCTGATCCAGCGCTCCGAAGGCGGAGGGCTTGGCATCGGCGGCGGTTCCGGCTTCATGTCGGCGCGCGGCACGGCAAACGCCCTGACCCGCACGACGGCGATCCTGGCGACGCTGTTTTTCGTCACGTCATTGGCGCTTGGTATTCTGGCACGCTATGAATCGCGTCCGACGGATATTCTCGACCGCATTCCGCAGAGCCAGCAGGGTTCAGGCAATGGTATCTTGAACCAGCTCGGCCCGGCACCGACCGCTCCGCCGGCAAGCAACGGCGTCCCATCGGATGGCGCGAGTTCAGCGCCTGCTCCGACAGCACCGGCAACGGGAGCACCGGCCCCTGCTGCGCCTGCGACACCGGCTCCGGCAACGCCCGCTCCGACGAACAGCGTTCCAACCGGCCAGTAAGGCACGGTTGAAGGCAACAAACTCCGGCAGGCCAAAAGCCTGCCGGTTTTCGTTTGTGGAGATTCCACAGACTTTTTTCGGAAAAAGAAAATTCCGCTGGCGGAATCAGAAATCAGAAGGTATTCGGTGGCTCCCATGGCGCGATATGTATTCATCACAGGCGGCGTGGTTTCTTCCCTCGGAAAAGGAATTGCGGCCGCGGCCCTCGGAGCTCTGCTCCAGGCGAGGGGTTACCGGGTTCGGCTGAGGAAGCTCGATCCTTATCTCAACGTTGATCCGGGCACTATGAGCCCGACGCAGCACGGCGAGGTCTTTGTGACCGACGACGGCGCTGAGACCGATCTCGATCTCGGTCACTACGAGCGGTTCACGAGCCGTTCGGCGACCAAGACCGACAACATCACCACCGGCCGCATCTACAAGAACATCATCGACAAGGAACGCCGCGGCGACTACCTCGGCGCGACCGTTCAGGTCATTCCGCATGTCACCAACGAGATCAAGGATTTCGTCACCGAGGGCAATGAGGACTACGATTTCGTCCTCTGCGAAGTCGGCGGTACGGTCGGCGATATCGAAGCGATGCCGTTCATGGAGGCGATCCGCCAGGTCAAGAACGACCTGCCGCGCGGAACTACGATCTATCTGCATCTGACACTGATGCCGTTCATTGCGGCAGCCGGCGAGTTGAAGACCAAGCCGACCCAGCATTCCGTCAAGGAACTGCAGGCGCTGGGTATCGCGCCGGACATTCTGCTGGTGCGCGCAGACCGGGAAATCCCGGAGGCAGAGCGCCGCAAGCTTTCGCTGTTCTGCAACGTTCGCCCATCCGCGGTCATCCAGGCGCTCGACGTCGCCAACATCTACGACGTGCCTATGGCCTACCACAAGGAAGGCCTCGATTCGGAAGTGCTGGCTGCGTTCGGCATCGAACCCGCTCCCAAGCCCCGTCTGGACGCCTGGGAAGAGGTCTGCAACCGCATCCACACGCCGGAAGGCGAAGTGACGATCGCGATCGTCGGCAAGTACACGGGCCTCAAGGACGCCTACAAGTCGTTGATCGAGGCCCTGCATCACGGCGGCATCGCCAACCACGTCAAGGTCAATCTTGAGTGGATCGAATCGGAGGTCTTCGAAAAGGAAGACCCGGCCCCGTGGCTTGAGAAGGTTCACGGCATTCTGGTCCCCGGCGGGTTCGGCGAACGCGGTTCCGAAGGCAAGATCCTCGCGGCGCAGTTTGCCCGCGAGCGTAAGGTTCCGTATTTCGGGATCTGCTTCGGCATGCAGATGGCAGTGGTGGAAGCCGCCCGTCATCTCGCCGGAATCGAAGACGCATCCTCGACGGAGTTTGGTCCTGCGAAGGAACCGGTCGTCGGATTGATGACGGAATGGCTGAAGGGCAACGAGCTGGAGAAGCGGTCTACCGCCGGCAACCTCGGTGGCACGATGCGTCTCGGCGCCTATCAGGCGGCTCTGAAGAAGGGCACGAAGATCGCGGAGATCTACGGGTCCACGGATATCTCCGAGCGCCATCGTCACCGTTACGAAGTGAACGTCCAATACAAGGACCGCCTTGAAAACTGCGGCCTCGTCTTCTCGGGCATGTCACCGGACGGCCTTCTGCCGGAAACGGTCGAATATCCTGATCATCCGTGGTTCATTGGCGTTCAGTACCATCCGGAACTGAAGAGCCGCCCGCTCGATCCGCACCCGCTGTTTGCGAGTTTCGTCGAGGCAGCGCTCGAACAGAGCCGTCTCGTCTAAGACAAGATAAACCCGGCTTCGACCGGGTTTTTCTTTGCCCGCTTTTCTATTTCAGCGCCTTGTATGCGGCAAGCGCCCGGTCGCGGGCGAAACCGTGGTCGACGATGGGCTTGGGATAAGTCTTCCCCAGCTCGATCCCGGCCTTCTCCAGCACCGCCGCCGGCGCCTCGAACGGCTTGTGGATGTATTTGCGGTCGAGCTTTGCCAGTTCGGGCACATGCTCGCGAACGTAATCGCCGTCTGGATCGAATTTCTCGCTCTGCAGGATAGGGTTGAAGATCCGGAAGAAGGGCGAGGCATCGGCGCCACTGCCGGCCACCCACTGCCAGTTGGCGGAATTGTTGGCAGGATCCGCATCGACAAGCGTATCGCGGAACCACTGCTCGCCCTTGCGCCAGTCGATCATCAGATCCTTGATCATGAACGACGCCGTGATCATCCGCACCCGGTTGTGCATATAGCCGTGTTTCCACAACTGCCGCATACCGGCATCGACGATCGGATAACCCGTCATCCCCTTGGTCCAGGCCGTGAATTGCCTGGTATCGTATTGCCATTCGAATGCGTCGAACTTGTCGTCCCAGTTTTCGCGATCGAGGCCGGGAAATTCGATCAGCAGACCGTAGCAGAAATCGCGCCAGGCAAGCTCGCGGCGGAAGTGCGACACGTCTTCCGATGTCTTCGCCGGAAGGCCTCTGGTCTCGTACCAGATACGGGCAGGGGAAATCTCACCATGGGTGAGGTGGGCAGACAGCGAAGACGTGGCGTCGATCGCCGGAAAGTCCCGACCGCGCTTGTAGTCGTGCAGGTCCCTGTCGATGATGTCCTTTAACTTCTCCCGCGCGCCCTGTTCGCCCGGTGTCCACATTTCGGAAAAACCCGAAGCCCAGTCCGGCTTTGCCGGCAGCAGGTCCCAGCCATCCAGGCTTTCCGAACGGGGAAATTGCTTCGGGGCAGGGATGGACTTTGGGGTATCCATCGGCTCGTGCGGTTCGCCGAGCTTCTGCATCGCGTTCCAGAACGGTGTAAAAACCTTGAATGGCTTGCCTGCCCCCGTGCGGATCCGGTCCGGCTCGTGGAGAAGCTGGCCATGAAAGGCGCTGATGGCGATGCCCTTGTCTTTGAGGGCGACCGCGATTTCACGGTCGTAGTCCGTGCGTTCATAGGCGCGGTTGACGAAGACGGAGCGGGCGCCGGTCTTGTGGGCGATGTCGGACAGAACATCCTCGGCCTTTCCCCTAACGAGAATGAGGTCACTGCCGAGCGCTTTCAGCGCGCCCTTGAGTGCCGTCAGCGAATGATGCAGCCACCATTCCTGCGCGCCACCGAGAGGCCCGATGTTCAGTTCGTCGGGTTCGCGGATATAGACGGGGATGACCGGGCCGCCGGCATCGATCGCGGCATTCAGCGCCGCATTGTCATCGAGACGGAGATCCTTGCGAAACCACAGGATGATCGGAATGTCTTTGTCAGTTGAATGATCGGCAGGCACGCGCTTCTCCGTTCGAGGCATCGCAAAGGACGCCTGGAAAGCGCCTTAGGAACGAATGAGCAATATAGGGCAGGGTGCACCGGCAGCCAGCTCCAGAGCGTGCGGAGGCCGCACGATAAGTCCGTCGGATCGCGAAAATATCTTCATCATCGACGAATCCTGCTTTCCGAAAGCCTTGGCAACAAGATTTCCCGCCGCGTCACGCGTCACGCTCGCGCGAACATAGTCCTGCCGCTGGTCGTTCGCCTTGATAGGCTCCGCTGTGACACCCATGACCTCGCGGTTCCTCTCGCTGAGATGCGCGAGCTTTCGCAGCAGCGGCTCGAGGAAGAGGAGACTGGTCACAAGGCTTGCGACCGGGTTGCCGGGCAGGCCCAGCACATGCATGCCGTCGAGCGAACCGACCATCAGCGGTTTGCCGGGACGCATCGCGATCCGCCAGAAATCGAGTTCCATACCGGCGGCCTTCAGCGTCGACTGGACGAGGTCGTGATCGCCGACAGAAGCTCCACCGAGCGTGACCAGCACGTCGGCCTTTTCGAGCTGCGCCCGTGCGACAGCTGCAGCGATATCCGCCTGGTTGTCCTTGACGATGCCAAGGTCGAGAACCTCACCGCCGCTGGACCGCACCAGTGCGGCGACGCCGAACGTGTTGGAGGCAATGATCTGCGCGGTCGCCGGCGCACCGCCAGGAACTACAAGCTCGTCACCGGTCGCAAGGATCGCGACCCTTGGTCGCCGATAGATCCCAAGCGTCGGATGGTTCATCGCGGCGGCGACGGTTAGATGCGCGAAGTCGAGCACTGTGCCGCTCTTGAGGACGATCTCGCCCTCTGCAAAATCCTGGCCGCGGGGCCGCACATGCCGTCCTTCGACGACGGCAAATGCAGTGCGGATCCGGTCGTCCGCGATTCGCTCGGCATCTTCCTGGATGAGGACGGAATCAGCGCCCTGCGGCAGAGGTGCACCCGTGAAGATCCGCACCGTCTCGCCCGGGCCGACAATGCCCTCGAAGGCATGGCCCGCAGACGCCGTCCCGATGACCGACAGTTCCGTGCCCACCGCAGACGCGTCCTCTGCCCGTACTGCGTAGCCATCCATGGCGGACGCGTCGAACGGTGGCTGTGTCAGCCTCGCGGCCAGATCGACAGCCAGCACGCGACCGTCGGCCTCGCCAAGCGGAACATTCACGATATCGTCGATCGGACGCGCTGCAGAGAGCAGCCGGCTCCTGGCATCCGCCACGGGGAGTAGTGCTTTCATCAGCCCTCCAGGCGGTATGTTCCGGACTTGCCGCCGGTCTTCTCGAGAAGCTGGATGCCGCCGATCTGCATGCCCTTGTCTGCGGCTTTCGCCATATCGTAGATCGTCAGGCAGGCAACGGACACCGCCGTCAGCGCTTCCATCTCGACGCCGGTCTTGCCGGTCAGCTTGGCGGTCGCCGTGACACGCAGACCGGGCAGGGCGGCGTCTTCGGTAATCTCGACCGAGACCTTGGTCAGCATCAGCGGATGGCAAAGAGGAATGAGATCGCTGGTCTTCTTCGCCGCCATGATCCCGGCGAGCCGCGCTGTTCCAATGACGTCACCCTTCTTGGCATTGCCATCCAGAATCAGCGCCAGCGTCTCGGGAAGCATCCTGACATGACCCTCGGCCGTCGCCGAGCGTACGGTTTCAGTCTTGTCGCCGACATCGACCATATGCGCTTCGCCGGCCGCATCGATATGAGTGAGTGTTGCCATTATTCGGCCGCCTGTGCGGAGAGCTCGCCGGACAGCAGCAGCCGCGTCGCCGCAGCAACGTCGTCCTGACGCATCAGGCTTTCACCGACGAGGAAGGTCTCGATATCAGCCTTCTGAAGCCGCTGGCAGTCGGCGTAGGTGAAGATGCCGCTTTCGCCGACGAGGAGTCGATCGGCTGGCACCATCGGTGCAAGTGTCTCACTGATGGCGAGATCGAGCTCGAACGTGCGCAGATTGCGGTTGTTGATCCCCACCAGCGGTGCCTCGAGCTTCAGCGCCCGCTCCATTTCAGGGGCGTCGTGCACTTCGATCAGCGCATCCATGCCAAGCTCGCCGGCGACCTCGTAGATCGCAAGCGCGTCGTCATCCGACAGCGCCGCCATGATGATCAGGATGCAGTCGGCTCCCCAGGCGCGCGCTTCGTGCACCTGGTAGGTCTCGAACATGAAATCCTTGCGCAGAACGGGCAGGGCGCAGGCAGCCTTTGCTGCGACCATGAATTCCGGCGCACCTTGAAAGCTCGGCGTATCTGTTAGAACAGACAGGCAGGCTGCACCGCCGGCCTCATAGGCTGCGGCGAGCGACGGCGGATCGAAATCTGGACGGATCAACCCTTTCGAAGGGCTCGCCTTCTTGATTTCGGCAATGAGACCAAAAATGCCGGCATCCTTCTTGGCCTGCAACGCACGCAGAAAACCGCGCGGAGCAGGCTGGTCGGCGGAACGAGCCTTTAGCTCA
This sequence comes from Rhizobium sp. Leaf321, assembly GCF_001423215.1. Taxonomy (NCBI): domain Bacteria; kingdom Pseudomonadati; phylum Pseudomonadota; class Alphaproteobacteria; order Hyphomicrobiales; family Rhizobiaceae; genus Rhizobium; species Rhizobium sp. Leaf321. The sequence goes on from NZ_LMOF01000007.1 coordinate 385,601, forward strand.
GTGAGCGGTACACTCGCCTCGGCCGCTGCGATTTCCTCGCGCTTATAGGCTTCGATCTTCTTGAGAATATCCGCCATTCGCTCAATCCTTCTCGTTCGATACGGCCACAAGCCGGTCAAGCGCTGCAGCGGCATTGCCGCTTTCGAGCGCGTTCGTGGCGATCGTCATGCCATCCTTCAGCGTTTCGGCCTTTCCGGCGACGACAAGCGCTGCCGCCGCGTTGCAGAGTGAAATGTCACGGTATGCATTCTTCGCCCCGCCGAGAACCGCCCGCAACGCCTTCGCATTGTGGATGCCGTCACCACCCTTGAGGTCGGCAAGCGTTGCCTGCGGCACGCCAAAATCGGCTGGGGTCAGTTCAAAGGAGCGGATACTGCCGCCCTCCAGAGCGCAGACCTGCGTCACGCCTGTCGTGGTGATCTCGTCCAGACCCTGGCCATGCACGACCCAGACAGTCTCGGAGCCGAGACCGCGCAGCACCTCTGCGATCGGCTGCAGCCATTTCGGATCGAAAACGCCGAGCAACTGACGCTTGGCGCCTGCAGGGTTCGAGAGAGGACCCAGAATGTTGAAGATCGTCCGCGTGCCCAGTTCGACGCGGCTAGGCCCCACATGGCGCATCGCCGCATGGTGCATAGACGCAAACATGAAACCGATCCCGGCCTCGCGGATACAACGGGCAATGCGGTCCGGACCGATTTCCAGGTTGACGCCGAGAGCCGACAGAGCGTCCGCCGTCCCCGATTTGGAACTCAACGCCCGGTTGCCATGCTTGGCGACGGGAACGCCCGTACCAGCCACGATGATCGATGCCAGTGTCGAGATGTTGTAGGTGCCGGCACCATCGCCACCGGTACCGACGATATCAACGGCATCGGCTGGTGCGTCGACCCGCAGCATTTTCTCGCGCATGGTCGTTACGGCGCCGGAAATTTCCGCCACCGTTTCTCCTCGTACGCGCAGCGCAATCAGAAACCCGCCGATCTGCGAGGGCGTCGCCTCGCCGGACATCAGAATGTCGAACGCCTGACGCGCCTCATCCAGCGTGAGGCTCTCCCCGGCAGCAACTTTGGCGATGAAGGGTTTCAGCTCAGGCATTCTTTGGCTCTCAAGTCGCTTAGTATTGCGCGGGCGCAGCCGACTGATTGACGGCGGCCTGGTTGATCGAAACACCGTAGGTGTTCTTGAGGCTGTTGACCATCTGATCGAGCATGTCATCGCCGGCAGAATCGGCCATGCGCTGGAGTTGCTCGTCGCCGGCAAGCGCATCGCTCGTGGCCTGATCGACCGCCGTCACCTTCAGAAGAAGGCGGCTCTCGCCGTCGGATCCGAGCGCTGTTCCAGTCACGCCGACCGGACCGGCAAAGGCTGCCGCAATCGCCTCGTTGCCGAAGATGGCGTCCTCGCCGTTGCGGCGCAGGCCGGACTTCGTTTCGATGGCGACGCCGAGATCCTCAGCGATCACTGCCAGCGTCTCGCCCTTGTCGAGGCGACCCTTGAGGTCGGCCGTGCGTGCCGAAAGCGCCTGACGCTGCTGATCAGCCGTCCAGTCGGCAACGGCCCGGTCGCGGACTTCGCTAAGCGGACGTTCCCGTTCCGGCGTGACGTTGCGGACCTCGAACCAGACGAAGCCGTCCGTGCCAACCGTCAGCGGCAGCGTATCGGCGCCGGGATCTGTGCGGAAGACGTCGGTCAAAAGCGTGGTGCCACTCGGGAGATCCGCAATGCGCTTGTCCTGCGGATCAAGACCGGATGCATTGGCCGTTACCGTGACGAGCTTGAGGTTCAGATCCTTTGCCGCGTCTTCAAGTGTCGTCCCGTTGCTGCGCAACTCCTCGAAGCGGTCATGTGCCGTGTTGAGTTCCTGCGAGGCGGCCGCGACCGCCATCTGCTGGCGCAGCTCGCCCTTGACTTCGTCGAAGGCGCGGGTGGTTTCCGGGCGAACGTTGGAGACCCGCAAAATGACGGGACCGAATGTACCTTGAACGGCTGGCGTGATGCCGCCATTCGCGCCAAGCTTGAAGGCCGCTTCTGCAATTGCCTCGTCCGGAACAGCGTCGCGGGTAAAGTCGCCGAGGCGAACGTCGGCTGCGGTTTTGCCCTGGTCCGCCATGACCTGGTCGAACGTCGTCGTTCCGGCGCGCAACTGCGTCGCCGCAGCTTCTGCCATTTCCATGTTGGGGAAGGGCAGCTGCTCGATGGTGCGCGTCTCGCTCGTCTTGAAGCTGGCGATCCGCTTGTCGTATTCGGCCCGCGCCTGCTCGTCGGTGATCGAAGACGCATCCGCGATGTCGGATGGCTGCAGCTTCACATAGGCAAACGTGCGGTATTCCGGGGCACGATAGCGGCTCTTCGCACCTTCGAACCACTGCGCCAGAATATCATCCGTCGGTGCTTTTACGGGATCGATATTGGCGTTCGACAAAAGCAGATATTCGACCGTGCGGCTTTCGTCCCGATACTGCTTCAATGCATCGATCAGAACCTGCGGCGGCTTGAACCCGTCGGAAACCGATTCGACGATCTGGCTGCGGACAGCAACCTTGCTGCGCTCCTTGATGTAATCGTCTTCGCGAAGGCCGGCATTGCGCAGGCGGGAGGTGAACAAGGCACGGTCGAACTGCCCGTTGACGCCCTGGAATGCAGGGTCTTCGCTGATCAGGATACCGAGCTTGTCTTCTGAAAGACCGAGATTCATGTCGTCGGAAAGCTGATCGAGTGCAGCGCCTGCGGCGAGCTGTGCGAACACCTCGTTCTCGACGCCGAATGCACGTGCCTGTTCCGCGGTCAGCGGTGCGCCGAACTGACGACCGATATTGGCGACCTGTCGCTGATAGGCCAGCCTGAACTCTTCAGACGAGATCTGCTGATCGCCCACCGTCAGGACGGTATTGCTGTTCGATCCGATCAGGGAGTGCGAAATGCCCCAGATGCCGAAGGATGCGGCAAGAACCAGGAGCAGGAGTTTTGCGACCCAGGAGCGGGCTGCGTTTCTGAGCGAATTGAGCATCGGCGATATTACCTATCAGTCGTAGTGCCGCCTTTCCGGCGGTTTGAGCGAATGTCTCTAGAACAATCTGCAACGGAAATGAAGGCGTTGACGCGCAAAAGCGCGCAGGCACCACCAATGTCCGCCTCACTGACTATTTCGTGAAGGTAATGGCAGGGATTATATGACCACGACAGCCGGGCCCGGTGGGCACTCTTTCCCCGCTATTGATCGAAACGACCCGTTTCGCCGAACGCTGCTCAGCGTCTCCACGGGCGAGCCGTCTCAGGCCCGGCGTCGCGTCCGCTCATTCGCCGCCAGTGTACGTTTTAGCGCGTTAGTGGTAGGTTTCGGTGGAGACGTCGTCGTCCATGATGCGAAATGCTTCGTAAAGCGCTTCGACGAGCACGTCGGTAAGGCTGTCGCCATCGCCGTCCTGCAGGAAAAGGCCAATGGCCTGTTCGGATGGCTGGCTCGTGTGTTCGGTTTCTTTAGACATTCATTGTCCCCTAACTGTCGCGATTGATTCCGACAAGGGCAGGCTAGATAATCGCGCTTGCGTGGAACTGGAGTTCTTCTGGCGCGAAGAGACGCGGCGCCGACAATCGTAAAGGTGAGCAATCACTGTTTGAGGACCATTGGCATTCATCCGAATCTTGCTCGTGTTTGTCAGCGAATAATGAAGTTGGGACGGCGAAGTTCCCTCGATTCCGAGCCGATGGGTAGCGGCTCGGTTTACATGAATCGTCCAGTTTGTATTTTGGCTTGTGAAACGACAGGACTAATTTAGAAGCCTGTTTGGCTCTGAACCGCGGTGGAATGCGGGCGGAGATGAGGGAGAAAAAGCATTTTGGATCGATCGGAAATCAACCTGGAATCCTGCGCGCAGGAGCCGATCCATATACCGGGTGCGATCCAGCCGCATGGTGCGCTGATCGTTCTGCGGCCGGCTGATCTCACGGTCCTGCAGGCAAGCCGCAATGCCGGCGCGTTTTTTGGTGCCGATCTGCGCCTCGGCGGTCCCGCGCCGGTGATCCTTGATCCACTGAATGACGACATTAGAAATTGGCATGAGTCGAGCGAAGCCGTTTTCCAGACAGATATCTCCGATGCAACACTGACGGCGCATCGATCTGGTGGACTTGTCATCCTGGAAGTCGAGCGTTCGGGAACGCAGACACTCGGCAGCCTGTTTGCGCGCCTGCGCGGTTTTGCGCAGGTTCTGTCGACGCAGGCCGATGTGGCGGGTTCGCTTGCGGCGGCCGCTCGCTTTGTTCACGACCTGACAGGGTTCGATCGCGTCCTCGTCTACAAGTTCGACGACGACTGGAACGGACACGTTGTCGCGGAAGCAGGCAATGGCAGGTTGCCATCGTATCTCGACCTGCGTTTCCCGGCGGGCGACATACCGGCACAGGCGCGTGCGCTCTACGCCGCCAATCGCTTGCGCGTCATTCCCGACGCATCCTATGAACCTGTGCCGATAGACGCTGATCGCGAACTCGGGACCACAGGCAGTCCGCTTGATCTGAGCTTCTCGCAGCTGCGCAGCGTTTCGCCGGTGCATCTCGAATACATGCACAACATGGGCACGGCCGCATCCATGTCCATGTCGATCATTATCGACGGACGCCTTTGGGGGCTTGTCGCTTGCCATAGCGCCGAGCCTCACATGGTTCCGGTCAGGGTGCGCGATGCCTGCGACTTTGTCGTCCAGTCGCTCGCCATGCGGATCGCAGCGCAAGTTCACTCCCAGGACGCCACCCGCCGCGTCGAGCTGGCGCGCATCTCCGGTGATCTTCTGCGGGCAATGACATCTGCCTCGTCCTGGAGCGAGGGATTGGAGACCTTGCCGAAGGATCTGGTCGCGCAGGTCGGTGCCTCGGGAGCCGCCATTATTGCACAGGGAGAGTGCCACAAGGTGGGGATCACCCCGACGGACGACGAAGTTCGCTCCATCGTCGGCTGGCTTTCCGGCAGAGCGGACGACGACATCTTCGCCACCACATCGCTTGCTGCGGACTTTCCATCGGCTGAAGCGTTTGCCGGCGAGGCAAGCGGCATCATCGCCATTCGTTTGTCCGAGCTTTACGAAAACTGGCTGATCTGGTTCCGGCCCGAGGTGATCCGCACGGTCCAGTGGGCTGGAGACCCGCATAAGATTGTCCAGGAAAAAGGACGTATCCATCCGCGGAAATCCTTTCAGGCCTGGAGCGAAAATGTCCGGCTCCATTCTCAGGCCTGGAGCGAAGCAGAACTTTCTGCTGCACGCGACCTTCGCAATGCGATCGTCGGGATCGTCTTGCGAAAGGCTGAAGAGCTGGGTGAACTCACCAGCGAACTGCAGCGCTCCAACAAGGAGCTTGAAGCTTTCTCCTATTCGGTGTCGCACGATCTGAGGGCGCCGTTCCGGCACATCGTCGGCTTCGCTCAGTTGCTGACAGACCGGGAAAACAGTCTCGATGAAAAATCGCGCCACTACCTTCGGACCATCTCCGATTCGGCACTGGCAGCGGGCAGGCTCGTGGATGGCCTGCTCAATTTTTCGCAGCTGGGGCGTGCCTCGATCACCCATAAGCATGTCGACATGAACAAGCTTGTCGCCGAGGTTGTGAAGAGCGTGATTCTGAACCAGGACGACCGAGCCATCTCGTGGTCGATCGAGCCGTTGCCGACCGCCTGGGGCGATGCCACGCTGTTGCGGCAGGTCTGGTTCAACATTATCGAAAACGCGGTAAAGTACAGCAGGCACCGCAACCCCGCAGAAATCCGCGTCCGGGGCTCCGTCAAAGGCGATGTGACCACCTACAGCGTCAGCGACAACGGCGTCGGGTTCGACATGGCTTATGTCGGCAAACTGTTCGGGGTCTTCCAGCGGCTCCAGCGCGCCGAAGACTTCGAGGGGACCGGTATCGGCCTTGCTCTTGTGCGCAGGATCGTCGAACGCCATAACGGAAGCATTACCGCCCATGGGGAAGTGGACAAGGGCGCAACCTTTGTCTTTGCCCTGCCAGGCCCTGAGAAGAAAGGCCGCGCCCATGCCTGAACTACGCCCGATACTGCTTGTCGAAGACAGCCCACGCGACCTGGAACTCACGCTCGCCGCGTTGGAAAAGTGCCAGCTTGCCAACGAGATTGTCGTTGCTCGCGATGGCGCCGAGGCGATCGATTATCTCTTCGGAACCGGGATTCATGAAGGTCGCCCGTCCGGCGATCCGACCGTCGTGCTGCTTGATCTGAAACTGCCCAAGATCGATGGTCTCGAAGTCCTCGAGCGTGTCAAGAAAGACGAGAGACTGCACCACATTCCGATCGTCATGCTGACGTCGTCGAGGGAAGAGCAGGATCTGGTGCGAAGCTACGAGCTCGGCGTCAACGCCTTCGTCGTGAAGCCTGTCGAGTTCAAGCAGTTCTTCAAGGCCATTCAGGATCTCGGGGTATTTTGGGCTCTCTTGAATGAACCACCTCCTGGATACCGCGCCAAAGACGGAGGCTAACAGAGTGCAGCACAATCCACGCCTACTCATGCTGGAGGACAGCCCGCTCGATGCCGAATTGATCCGCGAGCAGCTTGAACTGTTGACGAAAAAGCCGGAGATCCGTCTCGTCAGCAACCGCGGTGAATTTGTGAAAGCGCTGGAAGCGCGCGATTTCGACCTCATCCTTTCGGATTTTTCGCTGCCCGATTTCGACGGTATGGCGGCGCTGGACATGGCAAGCCGCGAGGTGCCGGAGATACCATTCATCTTTGTCTCCGGTATCCTCGGGGAGGAGGCCGCAATCGAATCGTTTCGGCGTGGCGCGACGGACTACGTTCTGAAGCAACGGTTGATACGCTTGCCCGCTGCCGTCGAGCGGGCACTGGCGGAGGCTCACGAGAAAGCCGAGCACCGGCGCGCGCAGAACCAGAAGGAACTTCTCGTCCGCGAACTCAGCCATCGGGTGAAAAATACCATGGCCATGGTCATGTCGCTCGTACGCCGGACTGCAAAGAGCAGTCACACGGTCGACGACTACGCGTCGAACCTGCTTGGCAGGCTTCGGGCGATGGCTGACGCACATGCGCTCCTGTTCGAAACGAACTGGAGCAAGGCGGAGCTTGCCGACGTCGTACGTCGAACCCTGGCACCGTATATGGAGGGCCGCGGCAACCGGTTCGTGATCGATCCCGGTCCGACCGTTCATCTCGACCCGAAGTCCGCGCTGGCGCTCAGCCTGGTCTTCAACGAACTCACGACCAATGCGGTGAAATACGGCGGGCTGTCACAGGACGGCGGTCATATCGCGATCAGCTGGGTGCGCGACGCCGTGAAGGAGGGAAAGGCAACCATGACCCTCACCTGGCAGGAGATTGGCGGCCCGACCGTCACGCCACCCGAGCAACAGGGTTTTGGTACGACGCTGGTGGAGCGGAGCATCCAGTATGAACTCCGAGGGAACGTCGAAATAGACTATGCCGAGACAGGCCTCGTCTGCCGGATCACGTTCCCGATACCGTCATTCGACTGAAGTTCGGAACTCCGGCGCGGCTGCCCCTTTAGGCGCCGCGTCGAAACTGTGTCAGAACGAACTGTGATGAGAGCCCGAGCGACTAGTTCCGGATATTCGACGAAGGCGCGTGCCGTGGCTCCTGAGTGGCCCCGAATGTCTCTTCCATCAGCGAGGAAAGCTTGTGGGCCGTCCAGGGCTTGGGAAGCAGCGGCAATCCCTTCAGCCTCGTCTTGACTTCCGGCAGCTCGGCGTAACCGGTGCAGACGATGATGGGGACAGAACGTGCCTGCAGTTCCTCGATCACCGGAAAGGACAACTCGCCGTGCAGGTTGAGATCGACAACCGCGCCGGCAAGCTCGTTGCGAGGGATGGCATCGAGCGCATCGACCAGACGTCCAAACGGTCCGACGACTTCGTGTCCACGGTCGAGGAGGTAATCCTCCATGTCCATGGCAAGAAGGAGATCATCCTCCAGCAGGAGGATTTTCGCGGATTCGGTATAGGCTGTGCTATCGGACATCATTTCACGCATGGTTAAAACAGGAAGTTGCGAAATGGCGAGCGGTACGCTTTTTTCAAGGGCAAAAAGCCCGCAAGCATTACAGACGTGATGTGTATGGAACGCTGCCACTCTTTTCGGTGCGATCGGCTGATGGCGGAAGAGGTGGGATTCGAACCCACGGTACGGTCTCCCGCACGCCGGTTTTCAAGACCGGTTCCTTAAACCACTCGGACACTCTTCCTCGCTGTCAGGCTTTATAATCGCAGAACTGCTGTCGTCAACTGGAGATGCGCTTCGATTGCTGCACTGGTACCCTAGTCTTTGGCGGGGAAGGCGGCAATCAAAGTATTAATAGAATATTACTTTAAGTATCCGTTAACCATACTGGATACAATTTTAATTACTCAACAGTTTTCGTTCGCATTTTAGCCACGAAAAAAGCAAATCTAGGCATCCATCAAAGACGGGGCCGAACGGGTCTCGCTTGGTTCATTGATCGGAACGACGAATCGATCTTCGAGGCTCAAGCGCTCGTTGTGGCAAGAAATTATGGGGCGGACAGGTTTTGCGTTTGAGTGGCGGTATTGTTTCGCTAAGTGCGAAGTGGCTTGGCATGACGGTGGTTTTCGCGGCGATGGCATCCTGTGCCACGTCAAAGCCGACGCCTGAACCTGCGCAGAAGCAGGTGCGCAGCAAGGAATACTTCTCCGAGAAGGAGTATGGCGTCAAAGCCAGTCCGCGCGTCGTCAAGGACGGACAGCCGGTACCGAAAGGCGGCGGTCGCTTTATGGTCGGACAGCCTTACCAGGTGAGGGGCAAGACCTACGTTCCCAAGGAAGATCCGCAGTATAACAAGAGTGGTCTCGCATCGTGGTATGGTTCGGCCTTCCATGGCCGTTATACCGCCAATGGCGAGGTCTATGATTCTGCCAGCCTCACGGCAGCCCATCCGACGTTTCCGCTGCCGAGCTATGCCCGCGTCACCAATGTCGAAAATGGCTCGTCGGTCATCGTCCGCGTCAACGACCGCGGCCCGTATCACGCCGGCCGCATCCTCGACGTGTCCAGCAAGACAGCCGAGCTCCTCGATATGAAGCGTTCGGGCACTGCCAAGGTCAATGTCCAGTATGTCGGCCGCGCTCGTATGGATGGTGAGGATACACCGTTCCTGATGGCGTCCTACATCCGCAAGGGCGATCGACTGCCGTCCTTCAATCCGGGTGGCGGTCAGAGTTCAAGCGGCGTGATGGTCGCGTCGAACCAGCCATTGCGTGACCAGATGCAGAGCTTCGGTTCGTCCGTACCGACGCCTGCCGCCTATCCGAGCCGTGCGCAGAGCAACGCATCCTCGAAGAGGGGCTTCCAGCAGGCCGAGCAGTATGCGGCGTCGCCGCGCCCGGTCGAGCGTTCGACGGCTGAGACGGTTCGTGCCCAAGCACCGCAGCGACAGGTCGCGGCAGTTGCGCCAAAGCCGGCACCAGTTCAGGCTCCGACCCAGAAGGCGATCGCAGCCCCGGCTCAGCAGCAGGTTGCAAGCCAGCAGCGTTACGTTCAGCCAGTCGCTCCGGCGCGGGCAGAACAGCAGATCCGCCCGGTCGCAAACCGGGCACAGCAGGCCTGGACCTCCGAAACTGCCTATGTCGAGCCGCCTAAGGGCCACAAGCAGCAGGTCATGTTCGGCAACGTCCTGCTGCAGGACTAAGCGGCCCGGCACGGCCCGACCCTGAGGCGACACGTCTGACGTCCCGATCGGCAGCGCGTTGTTCGCGCTGTCTTCCACAAAACATCCTATCTCCGAAAATTGATTCCTGTTCGCGGATCGATGCTGTAGGCATAGGTCGAAACGTTTCTGGGGGCATGATGCGACGCTTTCTGTTTTCGGCCTGCCTGTGCGTCACGGCAGCCTTTTCCGCGACACAGACCGTGTCTGCGCAGGACGCCGCACCAGCCTTCGCGACCAAGGCCAGACAGGTCTATATGGTCGAGGAAAAGACCGGCACGGTGCTGCTTTCGGCAAACGAAAACCAGTCTCTTCCTGCTGCCTCGCTCGCCAAGCTGATGACCATGGAAGTGGTGTTCAGCGCGCTCCAGCGCGGCGAGATCACGCCCGAAACCAGCTATCCCGTAACCGAGTTCGCCTGGCGCACCGGTGGCGCGCCTTCCGGCACTACGACCATGTTTGCGGCGCTAAAATCGCAGATGAAGGTCGACGACCTGATCCGGGGCGTGATCATCCAGAATGCCAACGACGCCTGCATCATTCTGGCAGAAGGACTGTCCCGCTCCGAGGCCGAATTCGCGACGCGCATGAACGCGCGCGCCAAGGATCTGGGGCTTACGCGCTCTGCATTCGGCAATTCGACGGGCCTACCGTCTGCCGAAAGCCGGACCACCACCCGTGACATGGTGGAACTCGCGCGGCACCTTCAAAAGACATATCCGCAATACTACCCGCTCTATGCCCAGCCGGACTTCACCTGGAACAAGATCTTTCAGCGCAACAAAAACCCGCTGCTTGCTCTAAATCTCGGCATAGACGGGCTTGGAGCCGGCTATGCGGAAGGCGCAGGTTTCTCGTTCGTCGCTTCGGCACAGCGCGAAGGAACGCGGCTTTTCCTCGCCATGGGGGGACTTGCCAGTGACAAGGAACGGGTGGAAGAGGCGCGCCGGGTGATGGAGTGGGGGCTCTCCTCGTTTCAGACCAAGGTGATCTTCGCGCAAGGCGAGGTGATCGGCCAGGCAAGCGTCTATGGCGGCACAAGCCGCCACGTCGATCTCGTCGCGCAGGAGCCCGTTGATCTCTACCTGCCGACCAATAGCCCCGATCGCCTTTCGGGTCAGATCGTCTACCGCTGGCCGCTGCGTGCTCCCGTCACGAAAGGACAGGAAATCGGCGTTCTCAGGATTTCGTCCGGAGAGCGGTTGGTCCGGGAAGTGCCGCTGATGACCGCCGATGCCATCGAAGACGGGACACTCTTCAACAAGGCGACGGACGCGGTTCTGGAACTGATGTTGTTCTGGCTTTGACATGTTCCGTGACGCGCCAATATGGGCTATGAACCGACCGACAGGCGCAATACGGAACTAGGTGTGACACAACAATCAGGGCTATTCGTGACATTCGAAGGCGGGGAAGGGGCGGGGAAATCTACCCAGATCCGCAGGCTTGCCGATCTCCTGCGAAGGCGTGGTTACGACGTTCTGATGACGCGCGAGCCGGGCGGTTCGCCGGGCGCCGAAGCGGTTCGCCATGTCCTGCTGTCTGGCGCAGCGCAAGAGTTCGGGACAAGGCTTGAAGCCATCCTGTTTGCGGCCGCCCGCAACGATCATGTCGAGGAGGTCATCCGGCCGGCGCTCGCAAGCGGCGCGATCGTTCTATGCGACCGATTCATCGATTCCTCCCGCGTCTATCAGGGCGCCACCGGCAATCTGGAGTCCGATCTGATCGAGGCCTTGCAGCGTGTCGCGATCGACGGCGTGAAACCGGATTGTACCGTGATCCTCGATCTGCCCGCAGAAATCGGCCTTGGCCGTGCCCGCAAACGCGCGCCGGACGAAGCCCCCGACCGTTTCGAGCGGGAAGAGATCGAGACCCACGAGACCCGCCGCCAGGCTTATCTCGCGATTGCAGCCGCCGATCCCGAGCGCTGTCACGTGATCGATGCCGACCGCGATGAGGACGTGATTGCCAAGGAGATCGCAGCGCTGATCGAGCCCATGGCTTTGAGCCGCGGCGCCGATCAGGCAGGCACTTCGGGTTCATCGGAATGAGCGACCAGGATCCGCACATTCTGGACGGCGCCATTTCGCCCGCCAGAAATCCGCACCTGTTCGGCCATCGGGATGCCGAGGACTTTCTCAGTGCCAGCTACAAAACGGGCAAGGGCCATCACGCCATCCTGATCGAGGGTCCGGAAGGCATCGGCAAGGCGACACTGGCCTTCCGTTTCGCCAATCATGTCCTCTCAAATCCGGAGCCGGAAAGCGCACCTGATCACATTGCCGATCCGGATCCAGACAGCGCCGTCAGCCGCCAGATCGCCTCGGGCGCCTCGCACAATCTTCTGCATCTCTCTCGACCGGTCGACGACAAGACCGGAAAGATGAAGACGGCCATCACCGTCGATGAAGTGCGGAAAGCCGGGCACTTCTTTTCCCAGACATCCGGGACCGGAAACTGGCGCATCGTCATTATCGATGCGGCCGACGACCTCAACCGCAACGCAGCCAACGCGATCCTCAAGATCCTCGAAGAGCCGCCGCGGCGTGCGCTTTTCCTCGTCCTGTCGCATGCCCCCGGACGGCTCTTGCCGACCATCCGGTCCAGATGTCAGCCGCTCAGGCTGTCACCGCTCAGTGATGCCGATCTTGCAAGCGCGCTCGCAGCCCTCGGCAGCCCACTCGATGGCGGCAAGACCGAGGAGATGGTGCTGACTCAATCCAAGGGAAGCGTCGCGCAGGCACTCAAACTTCTGAATTACGGCGGCGCCGATATCATCTCGGCATTCGACGATGCCGTCTCTGCCGACGGACCGGCCGCGCGCAAGGCGATGCACCGGCTCGCCGACGTTCTCTCCGGCAAGGACAGCGATGTCATCTTCGGCTTCTTTCTGGAGCATCTGTCGGACCATCTCGTCAAACGGGCGAGGGAGGCCGCATTGTCAGGCGATCTCGCCACGGCGGACCGCAGGGCAAAGCTTGTGTCCGATATGACCGAGAAGTTGAAGATCGCCCAGGCCTATAACCTCGATCGCAAGCAGACGCTGATGTCCATTCTCGAGAGCGCCAGGCTCGCCTGATCGTCGATCCGGACCATGGCGGGAAGTTTGGGTTTCGCTTGTCTGCAACATGCGCTAAGAGCGGCGTGACTTAACATCTGTCCGAGTACAGCCCATGCCGAACAAGACACCTTTCTATATCACCACCGCGATCTCCTATCCGAACGGCAAGCCGCATATCGGTCACGCCTACGAACTGATCGCGACGGATGCGATGGCGCGCTTCCAGCGCCTCGACGGCAAGGATGTCTTCTTCCTGACGGGCACGGACGAGCACGGCCAGAAGATGCAGCAGACGGCCCGCAACGAAGGCATTTCGCCGGAAGCGCTAGCCGAGCGCAATACCGAACAGTTCCGGGAAATGGGCAAGCTGCTCAATGCCTCGAACGACGATTTCATCCGCACGACAGAACCGCGCCACCATCAGGCGAGCAAGGACATCTGGAACCGGATGTCCGCTGCCGGCGACATCTACAAGGATACCTATGCGGGCTGGTATTCGGTCCGCGACGAGGCCTACTATGCGGAAGACGAAACGCAGCTGCGCGACGGCACCCGCTATGGTCCGCAGGGCACGCCGGTCGAATGGGTCGAAGAGTCGAGCTACTTCTTCAAGCTGTCCGAATACGGCGACAAGCTGCTGAAGCATTACGAGGATCATCCGGACTTCATCGGCCCGGCCGAGCGCCGCAACGAAGTGATCTCCTTCGTGAAATCCGGTCTGCGCGATCTCTCCGTATCGCGCACCACGTTCGACTGGGGCATAAAGGTTCCCGACGATCCGGCACACGTCATGTATGTCTGGGTCGACGCGCTCACGAACTACCTGACCGCGACCGGCTATCTCGACGACCCGAACGGTCCGCGCGCCAAATACTGGCCGGCGGATGCGCATATCATCGGCAAGGACATTATCCGCTTCCACGCCGTCTACTGGCCAGCCTTCCTGATGTCGGCAGGCCTGCCGCTGCCCAAGCGCGTCTATGCCCACGGCTTCGTTCTGGCGAAGGGCGGCGAGAAGATGTCGAAGTCGCTCGGCAACGTGCTCGATCCGTTCGAACTGATCGGCCATTTCGGCCTCGACGCGATCCGCTATTACCTGCTGCGGGAGATCTCCTTCGGCCAGGACGGCACCTGCAGCGAGGATGCGATCGGCACGCGTATCAATGCCGATCTCGCAAACGGCATCGGCAATCTTGCCAGCCGCTCGCTGTCGATGATCGTCAAGAACTGCGATGCCAAGATCCCCGCACCCGGCGAACTCACCGACGCAGACCGGCAAATGCTGGCATCCGTCGATGCGCTCCTGCCGATCTGCCGCGACGACATGGAAAAGCAGCTGGTTCACCGTGCACTGGCGGCAATCATAGCCGTCGTGTCCGAAACCGACCGCTATTTCGCAGCCCAGGCGCCGTGGGTTCTGAAGAAAACTGATCCCGCCCGGATGGAGACGGTCCTTTACGTGGCCGCCGAAGTGGTTCGCCAGATCGCCATCCTGCTGCAGCCGTTCATGCCGGACTCGTCGTCAAAGCTTCTCGATCTGGTGGCTGCACCTGCCGGATCGCGTGATTTCGCAGCACTCGGCAAAGTTGGCCGCCTGACACCCGGCACGGTGCTGGAAGCCCCAAGCCCGGTCTTTCCGCGCTACGTTGCGCCGCAGCCGGCGGCATAGGGCAAGTCATGCTGATCGATACCCATTGCCATCTGGATTTTGCGGATTTCGACTCCGAACGCGACGAACTGATCGAGCGCGCCCACGAAGCCGGTGTCCGGCAGATGGTGACGATCTCGACACGCGTCAGGAAGCTGGACAGCCTGCTGGCCATCACGGACAAATATCCGTCGGTATTCTGCTCCGTCGGAACGCATCCCAACAATGCCAGCGAAGAGCTGGATATCCAGGCGGAAGACCTCATTCGTCTCGCCAGTTCGCATGACAAGATCGTCGCGATCGGCGAAGCGGGTCTCGATTATTTCTACGACACGCAAACGCCGGCCGACCAGAAGACCGGTTTTATCAGACACATCGAAGCTGCACGCGAGACCGGGCTGCCGCTGGTGATCCATAGCCGCAGTGCCGACGACGACATGATCGAGATCCTGACAGCTGAAAGCGGGAAGGGGGCTTTCCCCTTCATTCTGCATTGCTTTTCGGCCGGACCCGACCTCGCCCGTGCCGGCATCGAGCTTGGTGGCTATGTATCCTTCTCGGGCATCCTGACCTTCCCGAAATCCGAAGATATCCGGTCAATCGCGAAAACGCTGCCGACGGACCGACTGCTGGTCGAGACCGATGCACCTTATCTGGCGCCAAAACGCTGGCGCGGAAAGCGCAACGAACCGTCCTACGTGGTCAATACCGCAGAGGTGCTGGCCAATGTTCACGGCCTGACTTACGAAGAGATGGCTGCGATCACGACGGAAAACGCGTTCCGCTGCTTCTCCAAGATGCCGAGGCTTTGAGGTGATGGCGGCCCGGGTCGGAACGAGCACCGGATATCGGCGGCGCTTTACCGTTCTCGGCTGCGCGTCTTCGCCGGGCGTACCGCGGCTGAACGGCGACTGGGGCGATTGTGACCCGGAAAACCCGAAGAACCGGCGCACGCGCGCCTCGTTCATGGTGGAGCAGATCGCGCCGGATGGCGGCAAAACTGTTGTCGTGATCGATACCGGCCCGGACTTTCGCGAGCAGATGATCGCCGCAAGCGTCCAGCGCATCGATGCCGTCCTGTACACCCATCCACACGCCGATCATCTGCACGGCATCGACGATCTACGCGGCTATTTCATCCTCCAGAAGCACCGCATTCCGATACATGCCGATCCGTCCACGATGGACCGCATCCGCCAGGGCTTCGGCTATTGCCTGGAAACACCGGCCGGTGGCAGCTATCCGCCAATCGTCAAGCCGGTGCTGATCGAGACGATGGACGCGCCGATCGTCATCGACGGTCCGGGCGGCGCCATCCGGTTCCAGCCGCACAGGCAGGTCCACGGCGATATCCATTCGCTGGGCTTCCGGATCGGCAACGTCGCGTACTGCAGCGATGTCAGCGACTTTCCGCCGGAAACGGTGCCGAAGCTCATCGGACTTGATACGCTCATCATCGACGCGCTCCAGTACCGCACGCATCCGAGCCATCTGTCACTTGAGCAGGCACTCGACTGGATCAGCCATCTGGCGCCAAAGCGCGCGCTACTGACCCACATGCACATTCCACTGGACTACGATCGCGTCATGGCTGAAACGCCGGGCCATGTCGAACCGACCTATGACGGCTTGGCGTTCGAAGTCGATGTGACGGCGGATGATCTGCAGCTCTAAGGGAGAAGGCCAAGATCTTGCGCTTCCAGCCACATCCTGTAGTTCCATAATCTATCTTATCTGATCTTTGGATATAGCTGCAAAAAAGGTAGACTGTCACACTCCCCGCATGTGAATAGCGTGCGCGATCTGCGGCGGATCGAAGTTTCGTCCAAGGCCGGATCGTGCTTGATGACAATAGTGTCACTGGCGCATGGTCTTGACCTGAGCGAGCGCCGGATCCGCCGGATCACATCCCATACGTTTCAGTACCCAGAACATTGATCATCGAACGCAACAACTTTGCGCGCCGTCGGCATCGCGTTCAAACGGTGATCTCGACGGCGCTACCATCCGGCATCACGATGACGGCCTCGTAGAACCCGTCACCGGTCCATCTGGGTCCTGATCGCAGGCAGCCGGCAAGCCGGCAGCGTTCCGCCAAAGCATCGACTGCACTCTCGCTCCCCAGGGCAATGGCGATATGGTCCCAGCCAACGCTTTCTCCTCTGGCGTCCGTCACCCATGGCACGGACATGAGCTCGATCTGGTCCTCTGCACCGGGCAGGTTGGCGAACCTCGATGTGAACCCTACCCTGTTCTTGCTGTGGTAAGGTTCTCCCACCGTTGCGCCGAAATAGGTCTCGAAAAATCCGGCAGCGGCGTCGAGGTCGCGGGTCCAAAGTGCTGTGTGGGCGATGCGCATGGGTCGTTGAATTCCTTGTTTGACGAACATGCGAAGCTACGAAAGATGCGGACGTTGCCGCCACATGCTTCACGTCGACGGAGAACCGCCATCTAGTGCGACATGCACCTGGACATCGCACCGCGCGAAGTCTCCGCGGTCGAATTCGCCATCCTCCACGATGAGATGATCGATCATCGACGTATCCGCGACCTTGAACGGCGCGACTGTGCCGAGCTTCTCGGCCGTCGCGGCGACGACGAGAATGCTGCTCTGGTTCACCATGGTCCGCTTGAGTTCGGCCTCGCCCGGATCGAGCGCAGTGACGCCGGCGATGCTGTCCACGCCGCATACGCCGATGATGAACATGTCCGCATAGACCTGCATGGCTTCACGTATCGCCTGCGGCCCGAGGCACGCGCCCTTCGCCTGATCGTACAGACCGCCGAGAACAATGACCGTAAAGTTCGGTCGGTCTGATAGCGCCGTGGCAATCACCGGCGCGTTCGTGACGATCGTCAGCGTCTGGCTCGGATCGAGCGCGTTCGCGACCGCAAGATTGGTGGATCCGGCGTCGATGAACACGGTCTGGCCGTCTTCGACAAGCCTCGCCGCCGCCCGTGCAAGGCTCGACTTTCGATCCGTGTCCAATGCGGTTCTGGCAGCCAACGTGCCGAAATCCGGCGTCGGCAGCAGCGCGCCACCATAGACTCGACGGCAGAAACCCAGCTTGGCGAGTTCGCGCAGGTCTCTGCGAACCGTGTCTTCGGACACGTCAAACTGCGTCGCCAGTTCGCTCGCAACAACCTTGCCGCGGACGGTCAACTGCTCGCGGATGCGGTCGAGCCTCTCTTCTGTCAGCACGTGCCAGCCCCCTCATGAAAGTTTCTGCACGATCTTGCACATTCTTACGCATTCTGTAAACAGGGCACCATCAAGGACGGCGACGATCTCTTCCGAGGTCCAACGCTGTAATCCAGGAGCTATCGAGATGCCGAACGCCCAGATCCTCAAAGGACGCCCCCGCACCGGAGGCCGACACCAATGGGCCACGCGCTCCAGCTTTCTCATTGCCGGCTCGGCCATGGCGGCCTGGGCACCGCTGGTTCCTGTCGCCAAGGCTCGAATCGGCGTGGATGACGGCACGCTTGGCCTGCTGCTCCTGTGCCTTGGCCTGGGCTCTATCGTGACCATGCCAATGGTCGGCATTCTCGCGAGCCGATTCGGATGCCGGGCCGTCATCGTGGCAAGCACCCTCGCCCTCGCCGTCGTGCTCCCGCTGCTGGCAGTCGCCGATACGCTTCCCGGCATGGCGATCTCGCTGGCGCTGTTCGGGGCAAGCGTTGGCGCGGTGGACGTCGCGATCAATATTCAGGCCGTCATGGTCGAGAAGGACAGCGGCCGCAACATGATGTCCGGCTTCCATGGGCTGTTCAGCGTCGGCGGCATTGTCGGCGCGGGCGGCATGAGCCTTCTGCTTGGTGCCGGCGTTTCACCCCTGACCGCGACCTTGATGTTCAGTGCGCTGCTGCTTGGTCTGCTGGCGCAATCCTTTCGAGGCCTCCTGCCCTACGGAAACCAGGAGACCGGAGATGCGCCGTTGTTCACCATCCCGCGCGGCATCGTGGCCTTCATCGGACTGCTGTGCTTTCTGGTTTTCCTTGGCGAGGGCGCGGTGCTCGACTGGAGCGCTCTGTTCCTCATCGGCGCGCACCTTGTCGATCCAGCTCAGGCAGGCTTTGGCTACACGATGTTCGCCATCGCGATGACCGTTGGTCGGCTGACAGGCGACTGGATCGTCAAGACGCTCGGCGGCATGAAAGTCGTGGTCGGTGGCGGCACGCTCGCAGCACTGGGTTTCCTGCTTACAGTCCTGGCTCCTAACCAGCCCCTGGCGTTTGCGGGCTTCCTTCTGGTAGGGCTCGGGGCTTCCAATATCGTGCCGGTTCTGTTCACAGCAGCCGGCAAGCAGACCCAAATGCCACCCAGCCATGCGATCGCTGCCATCACGACGATGGGCTACGCCGGAATTCTCATGGGTCCGGCCGCCATCGGTTTCGTTGCCCATCACTATAGTCTGGGTGTGGCCTTCGTTCTGGTTGCTGGCGGCATGGCGTTCGTCGCGCTCACCTGGCCTTTGACCGCGCGACGGTAACGGGCTGATCCGGCCTAGCCGTCAGCAAAGTCCCTGAGCTTCTCACCCGCCATCCGGTAGCGGATCCACTCCTTCTGCGGTTCGGCACCGATCGCATCGTAGACACCGATCGCCGGTTCGTTCCAGTCGAGCACGCTCCACTCGAACCGTCCGCACCCGCTCTCGACAGCGATCTTCGCGAGATGCCGCAACAGCGCCTTCCCAGCCCCGAGCCCCCGAGCGTTCGGCGTCACGTAGAGATCCTCGAGATAAAGTCCGTTCCGTGCCTGCCATGTCGAATAATTGAAGAACCAGATGGCCATGCCGACCGGTTTGCCATCGCTTTCGCAGATCAGGCCGCGCGTGACAGATGTCGGGCCGAACATCGATGTCTCGATCGTCTCGACGGTCGCCGCAACCTCATGCTCGGCCTTTTCGAAGATCGCGAGTTCGCGGATGAAAGACAGGAGCGTTCCGGCATCGGCACGGGTGGCGTCTCGGATGGCAAGTGTCATGAAATGATCCGTGAAGTTTCGGCGACGCCAAATGTGATCGTCCGATGGCCGCGTGCGGGTCCGCGGCCTATTCGGCCGCGTCCTTTACCTCGACAATTTCGATCTCGTAACTGTATCCATCCAGCATTCCATAGGCCTGCTCGATGGTCTGGATCTCGGAATCCGCCTTGCTGATCGCATCGGCAATCGTTTCGCAGCGTGATTTCAGCATGCGACCCAGAACATCCGCTTCCGGCTTGCGGCCGATCCGGTTGATGTGATTGCGGATCCGGGCGCGGTGGCGCTCCATCTCGAGAATATGGAAGCGCGCATTGACGATCCGGTCCGTGAGCTTGCGCCGCATCGAGGAAACCGGATCAAAGCTGCCAGGCTCGCGCTCATCGAGGATCATCTCGTTGACGAGCATCTCCAAAATGACGAGACCCTGCAGGTCCTTCTTGTCGGCAAGCTCGGGATCGTAACCGGTGTCGTCATAGACTTTTCGGCGGATCGGGTCGTTCAGGAGCTCGAAGGATGCCTTCAGCTGTCCGAACGTTTCCGCATCGCCGCCGGTATCGGGATGGGCGGATTTCACCCGTTTGCGGTAGGCAAGCTTGATCGCTGTCACATCCGCCTCGCGCGAAACACCAAGAATTTCATAGGGATCGATCACAGTGCCACCTGTTTTCGGAAAGTCATATCAGAAAACGCCAATCCAGTCGTAGCGACGAAGTCCAGTCGGCTCAAGCCATTATCCATTCATGTGGCCAATTAGGGGCCATCAGCCGGCAAGTCTTGCCCCTGCCCCAAAACCGACCGGTTTTCCACATGCAAGCGATCAACGCCTGAGACGAAACGGCCGGCGCCCATCGGCCACCGGCGCCATCAGGAAGCTGATGAGAACGGTCGGAAGCAAAACGACGAACGTGGCAACCAGGCTCACATGCTCTGCAATGAAGCCGAGAAGCGGTGGCACGCCGATGGTCGAGAGCATCAGTGTTAAGGCGAGCGCTGCAAGATTGTCGGAGGGCTGTCCCTTGCCACGGGCAATCGTGGTCGAGACTGCCAGGGGAAAGGCCAGCGCGATCCCGCAGCCGATCAGGAACAGCGCCACGCCGGCAACGACGAGGTTTGCGGCGGTCACCAGCAGCACGATACCGAACGCGACGGCAATAGCGGATCCCCGGATCAGCGAGATCGGTCCTGCGACTTCCCGCAGCTTGTCGCCCGACAGCCGCGTCAGTCCCATGCCGACGGTGAAGACGGCGTAGAGGACGCCGGCCATCGCCGGATCCGCCCCCATTTCCTCGCGCAGAAAGAAGATCGCCCAGTCGTAGACCGCGCCTTCCACGATGCAGAGCCCGAACACCATGATGCAGATGAGGATGATGGTCTTGTCCGGCATGACGTATGCGGATTTTCTTTTCGTCGTCGGCGCAGCTGGCGCCGGGTCGGCGGCCGTCACCCGGAAGACGGCAAAGCAGGCTACGAGGACAAGTAGCGCCGCCACGCTCTGCTGCACAAAGGGCGATACGCCCTGCGCTGCGAGGAAACCGGACGCAAGCGATCCGAACAGAAGCCCGACCGACCAGAACCCGTGGCTTCTCGCCAGAACCTTTGTGCCGGTCCGCTGCTCGATACCGGCGGAGATCATGTTGGCGGACACATCGAAGATCGTGCGAAAGAAGCCGAACAGGAAAAAACCGAAGACGAAGAGAGGCAACGGCGCGGCCGCCACGATCGGGCTCAGAAGCGCTACAATCGGCAAGGTGATGACTGCGGTCATCCGAGGTGTGAGCCTGTCGGTGATCCTCCCCGCCAGAGGCAGCGCAAGAAACGTGCCGACCGGTGCGCTGAGCAGCGCCATCCCGAGCACTGCCTTGTCGATTCCCATTGATTCCTGAATGGCTGGAAGCCGCGTGAACAGGGAAACGAACAGAAGAGCATTGCTGAAATAGAGCAGAGCCGGCGCTAGTAGGGTCATTACGGAATTCCGAAGCAATCACATCAGACACACTGGTGCACCGCGACTTTGACGACGACAAGACATTAACGTGGGACCCTGCCCTGCGTTATGGTTTGCCGTCCGACTGGGCAGATCGCGGTGATGCTGAAAATATCCGCAACGCCACCTTTCCCTTTGGAGAGTATGCGCTAAACTTTATGGAAGCCGATGCTGGAGAATGTCAGATGCGCTTTCGAATAGCCTCTCTTGCCGCATTCCTCTTCATGTCACCTGCAGGCCTCGTCCACGCAGAAGATCCCGTGGCGGATGCCCGCGCTGTCATCTCCGCTCAGATCTCCGCCCTGATCAACGACGACGCGGACAAGGCCTACTCTCTGGCCTCTCCGGGGATCCGCAGCCTCTATCCCGACAAGACTGTCTTCTTCGCCATGGTCCGCGACAACTATGAGGCTGTCTATCAGGCCGGAACCTATGCCTTCGGTCGCTCGAAACTGGTGGGCGGCGGTGAAGTCGTGCTGCAGGAAGTGATGATCACTGCGAAGGAAGGCAAGGATTGGACCGCAATCTACGACATGCGGCTGATGGACGACGGATCCTACAAGGTCAACGGCGTCCGCATGATCCGCAACACGGCCAGCCAGGGCATCTAGCCAAAATATGGTCGGGAGGGGCACCCACCCCTGCCCGCCGGAACATCCTTAGACCGGGTCGATATCGCCCTTGGCCCATTCCGCCTGGGTTTCTGCACAGAAATCCTCGAAACGACCGTTGGCGATCGCCTCGCGAATACCCTTCATCAGATCCTGATAGTAATTGAGGTTGTTCCACGACAGCAGCATCCCGCCCAGCGATTCGTCTGCGCGGATCAGATGGTGCAGATAGGCGCGGGAGTAATCGCGTGTAGCCGGGCAGCCGGACTCGTCGTCGAGCGGTCGCATATCCTCGGCATGGCGTGCGTTGCGAAGGTTCACCTTGCCGCGACGGGTGAAGGCGAGACCGTGACGGCCGGCCCGCGTCGGCATCACGCAGTCGAACATGTCGATACCGCGCGCCACCGATTTCAGGATATCATCAGGCGTTCCGACGCCCATCAGATAGCGCGGCTTTTCGGACGGCAGAACCGGGAGCGTTTCCTCCAGCATGCGCAGCATCACTTCCTGCGGCTCGCCGACGGCAAGGCCACCCACCGCATATCCCTTGAGGTCGAGCTGTTTCAGCCCTTCGGCAGACCGCACGCGAAGCGCCGGAATGTCACCACCCTGGACGATGCCGAACATCGCCTTGCCTGGCTGTTCCCCGAAGGCCACCCGGCAGCGCTCGGCCCAGCGCAGCGACAATTCCATCGCGCGCTCGATTTCCTTGGGCTCGGCCGGAAGCGCCACGCATTCGTCGAGCTGCATCTGGATATCCGAGCCAAGCAGGCCCTGGATCTCGATCGAACGCTCCGGCGACATATGGTGCTTGGAGCCGTCAATATGGCTCTTGAAGGTCACGCCCTTCTCGTCGAGCTTTCTGAGCGCCGAAAGCGACATGACCTGAAAGCCACCCGAATCGGTGAGGATCGGATGATCCCAGCGGATCAGCTTGTGCAGCCCGCCGAGCCGCGCAACCCGTTCGGCGCCCGGCCGCAGCATCAGGTGATAGGTATTGCCGAGAATGATATCGGCGCCCGTTTCGCGCACCTGGTCGAGATACATCGCCTTGACGGTCCCGACGGTGCCGACCGGCATGAAGGCCGGCGTGCGGATCGTTCCGCGCGGCATCGAAACTTCGCCGAGACGGGAGCCGCCGTCTGTAGCCTTCAGGGTAAACTGGAAATTTTCGGTGGTCATCGGTCGTTCCTGAAAAGCAGGCTTGAGTCGCCGTAGGAGTAAAAGCGATAGCCGGACGAGATGGCATGGTCGTAGGCTGCGCGCATGGTCTCCAGGCCGCAAAAAGCCGAGACCAGCATGAACAGCGTCGATTTCGGCAGGTGAAAATTGGTCATCAGCATGTCGACGGCCTTGAACCGATAGCCAGGCGTGATGAAGATTCCGGTCGAACCGCGCCAAGGCAGTATCATGCCGTCGTCAGCCGCTGCACTTTCGATCAGCCGTAGCGAGGTCGTGCCGACACAGACGATGCGCCCGCCCCTCGCCCTGATGGCGTTGAGATGCTGCGCGGTCTCGGCACTCACATAACCGATTTCCTGATGCATCTTGTGGTCTTCGGTATCGTCCACCTTCATCGGCAGAAACGTTCCGGCGCCCACATGCAGCGTCACGAAATGCCGCTCGACGCCTGCCGCGTCCAGTCTGGCAAACAGGTCGGGCGTGAAATGTAGCCCGGCTGTCGGAGCTGCAACGGCACCCTGCTCGCGGGCATAGATCGTCTGGTAATCCTTCGCGTCCTGCGCATCCTCGGGCCGCTTGGCGGCGATATAGGGCGGCAGCGGAATATGGCCGACCGACAGGATCGCTTCGTCCAACGCAGGGCCTGAAAGATCAAAGCGCAGCGTCACCTCGCCGCCCTCGCCTTTATCCTCGACTGTCGCGCTCAGCGATCCCAAATCGCCAAATTCGATCCGGTCGCCGACCTTGATCCGCTTGCCGGGCCTGGCAAACGCCTTCCAGACATCCGGTTCGATGCGCATATGCAGCGTCGCCGAAACCTGCTGACCGCCGGCGCCTTCACGATGACGGATGCCTTCGAGCTGCGCGGGAATGACTTTCGTGTCGTTGAAGACCAGCGCATCGCCCGGCTTCAGGAATGCCACCAGATCACTGACCCGCTGGTCGGAGAGGACAGGATCGGCGCCGGCGTCGACGACAAGCAGCCGGGCGCTGTCGCGCGGGTTTGCCGGCCGCAGCGCAATGTTTTCCTCGGGCAGATCGAAATCGAATAGATCGACACGCATGATGGATGAGCTTCCAGAATAGGCAAGGCCCGCCCCGTCGAGAAGACGGAGCGGGCCAGAAATGGCGGATCAGATCAGACGTCTGCGGCGACGCGGACGGAAACGATCGAGTCCGGATCCTTGACCGGCTCGCCCTTCTTGATCAGGTCGATGATGTCCATGCCTTCGATGACCTGGCCCCAGACCGTGTACTGCTTGTTCAGCCAAGGTGCGTCAGTAAAGCAGATGAAGAACTGCGAGTTTGCGGAGTTCGGGCTCTGCGAACGGGCCATCGAGCATGTGCCGCGGATATGCGAAACAGCCGAGAATTCAGCCTTCAGGTCAGGCTTGTCGGAGCCGCCCATGCCGGCGCGCGAAGGGTTGAAGTCCGCTCCGCCCTGCTTGCCGAACTTGACGTCGCCGGTCTGCGCCATGAAATCGGGAATGACGCGGTGGAAAACAACGCCGTCATAGGCCGTCTCGCGGGCAAGTTCCTTGATGCGCGCAACGTGCTCAGGTGCCAGGTCCGGCAGGAGCGAGATGACGACCTTGCCCTTGGTGGTTTCCATGATGAGGGTGTTTTCGGGATCCTTGATCTCGGCCATGGTATTTCTCCTTGATTATCTCTGTCTCAGGACATCAGCCCGGTGGGCCATTGCCGTTTCAATCGACTGTGAGCCGATTATTTCTTGCCGACGGTCACCTTGACCATCTTGTCGGGATTGGTGACTTCGCCATTGCTGCCATCGCCGCGCTTGATCTTGTCCACGGCTTCCATGCCGGACACGACCTTGCCGATTACGGTGTACTGACCGTTCAGGAACGGGCCTTCATCGAACATGATGAAGAACTGCGAGTTGGCAGAATTCGGGCTCTGCGAACGGGCCATGCCGACAGTGCCGCGCTCGAATGGCGTCTTGGAAAATTCTGCAGGAAGATCGGCAAGATCCGAGCCGCCGGTGCCGGCGCGCGAAGCGTTGAAGCTCGGGCCGCCCTGCTTGCCGAACTTGACGTCGCCGGTCTGGGCCATGAAGCCATCGATGACGCGGTGGAATATGACGTTGTCATAGGCACCCTTGGCAGCCAGCGCCTTCACCTGCGCAACGTGCTTCGGTGCCGACTCAGGCATCAGCTGGATCACGACCGGGCCATCCTTCAACTGGATGGTCAGAAAATCGTCTGCCGCCGCAACGGCTGTTCCGACCGTGGCAGCGAGCGCGAGGGCGCCGGCTATGGCGAGGCGAAGCAGTTTCATCAGAAGACTCCTGTTATCTTTTGTCGCAGAATCAGCGTTTGTGCTTTTCGTTCAGGGCGCGCAGTACCACAGCCGGCACGAATTCGCCGACATTGCCGCCCATGGCAGCGATCTGGCGGACCAATGTGGCCGTTATGGGCCGGGAGGCCGCCGCCGACGGCAGGAATACCGTCTGAAGGTCTGGCGCCATTGTCCGGTTCATGCTGGCCATCTGCATCTCGTAATCAAAATCGGTCCCGTCGCGCAGGCCGCGCACAAGGATTGTCGCCCCCTGCTCCCGGGCAGCGTCGATCACCAATCCTTCAAATGAAACCACCGAAAGACTGTCCTCGCGCTCGGGCAGAGCCTCCGAAAGTGCTGCTGCGATCAATGCCGCGCGCTCCTCGAAGCTGAATACCGGCACCTTGCCCGGATGAACGCCGATTGCCACGACGACCCGTTCAGCGATGTTCAGCGCCTGCACGAGAATATCGAGATGGCCGTTTGTCATCGGGTCGAATGAGCCGGGATAAAGAGCGATCGTCATACCGAAGTCGGAGCCTGTTCCAGCTGAATTTCAACGGCCTTTTGTCATGGAAGGCCGCCCGCTGCAAGGCTTTCCCAAAAACTGAACGAAAGATGAATGCGTCGTTCAAGGCCGTTTCAGCCGGCTCATGTTTAACTGACAATCATGACGGGGCGAGATCATCGTCCCGCTGAGTTGAGAGACACGGAAATGCTGGCTTTGATGATTTTCGCTGCAATCGTTGCAGCGCTTTTATTGGACGCCGCGATTTACGTATTCGGATCGCCAGACCTCTGAGAAGTGGAAACGCGATCCGGAACCTGAACGCCAGATGAACACGCCATTCAAGCATGCTTCAGAGCCGTTCAGATAGGTCACTCTCATAATGTGGTGTCGCTGCGCGCAGTTCACGCGCTCAGGCAATTAAAAGGATAATCGGATATGATGATCGCAAACAAAAAGATGGCTATGCCCGACAAGATCACCATGATTAACCTCGTATGGAGCGCCATGATTGCTGTCATGTTGACGGCGACGGTCACTCTTTACCAGGACCGCTCGGATGTCGACGGCTCCAACTACCCGCAGGTTACCGGTCGTTACAGCGACATCTCCTACTATTGATCGCCTGCCGCGAGGAGCTGGACTGGGACCTAATCCCATTGGCCGTTCCTCTGAAACATCCGCGATCTTAGAAACCGCAATCGTGCCCCCTGATCTTTGGGCGCGTTGTCGGGAAGATCTAGAGCGACAAGCCACACCATTATTTTCGTGAACGGTAGCGAACAGGGCGCGATGCCCTTTCCGCGCCAAGCGGCTCAAACAAAGCCGGAGGATGGTTTTCCATCCTCCGGCTTTTTCGTTGTTGATGTCCTCTGCCCTCCGGGAGGACGCGACCTACTCGGTCGCATCCCAATCCAATGATCGAACACGGCGCCACTAGTTTGATCGCCGGTGCCAAATACTGGTGAGATGCCCAACCCGTGGAGCTACTCAAACAGAAGCCGGAGGATGGTTTCCCATCCTCCGGCTTTTTTCGTTTTCTCGTCTTTTGCCGTCCGGGTGGACGCGACCTATTCGGTCGCATCCCCGTCAGCATCAGGCGTATCGGTTTCGGGCGCGTCGGTGTCGGTATCGGGAGCAATCCCGAGGTCACCGGTTTCGGCCGAGATCTCACCCGGCAACTCGCCGTTCTCGTCTTCGTTCTCAGGCTCGCTGATGCGCTCGACGGAGACCACCTTCTCATCCTTATGGGTCGAGAAGATCGTGACGCCCTTCGTCGCACGGCTGGCAATGCGAATGCCGCCAACCGGAACACGGATCAGAACACCGCCATTCGAAACGAGCATGATCTGGTCACCCTCGTCGATCGGGAAGGCGGCAACGAGTTCGCCGATTTCCGCAGTCTTCGAGGTATCGGTGGCACGGATACCCTTGCCGCCACGGCCCGATGTCCGGAAGTCATAGGAAGACGAGCGCTTGCCGTAGCCTTTTTCCGAAACCGTCAGCACGAACTGCTCGTGTTGCTTCAGGTATTCGTAGCGCTCATCGGAAAGCTGTCCCTCTTCGGTGACTTCCTCACCAACGAGAGCGATATCCTCTTCGTCCACCCCGGCAGCACGGCGCTCGATCGCCGAGCGCTTGAGATAGGCTGCACGTTCCCACGGCTCGGCATCGACATGCCCGACAATCGTCATCGAGATGATGCGGTCGCCTTCGGCCAGATTGATACCGCGGACACCGATGGAATTACGGCCGGCAAAGACGCGGACCTCTTCGACCGGGAAGCGGATCGCCTGTCCAAGCGCGGTTGTCAGCAACACGTCGTCGCCGGGCTCGTTGAGGTCGAGGTTCGGACCGCTGCAGGTCTCGACGGAGAGGATTTCGTCACCCTCCTCCTCGAGCTTCATGGCGATCTTGCCGTTGCGGTTGACCTGCACGAAGTCCGAAAGCTTGTTGCGGCGAACCGTGCCGCGTGTCGTGGAGAACATCACGTCGAGGTTATCCCAGGACGTTTCGTCTTCGGGCAACGGCATGATCGTGGTGATGCGCTCGCCGGCTTCCAGCGGCAGCATGTTGATAAGGGCCTTGCCGCGCGATTGCGGCGTGCCGATCGGCAGGCGCCAGACCTTTTCCTTGTAGACGATGCCACGCGAGGAGAAGAACAGCACCGGCGTATGAGTATTGACCACGAATAGCCGGGTAACGAAGTCCTCGTCACGTGTGGCCATGCCGGAGCGACCCTTGCCGCCACGACGCTGCGCGCGGTAGGTCGCCAGCGGAACACGCTTGATATAGCCGAGATGCGAAACGGTAACGACCATGTCCTCGCGGGCAATCAGGTCCTCGTCGTCCATCTCGAGACCGCCTTCGAGGATCTCGGTGCGGCGTGGTGTACCGAATTCGTCGCGAACGGCGATGAGTTCGTCCTTGACGATCTGCTGGATGCGAACCCGTGACGACAGGATGTCGAGATAGTCGGAGATCTCGGCGCCGATCTTGTTCAGCTCGTCGCCAATTTCATCGCGGCCGAGCGCCGTCAGGCGGGCAAGACGCAGTTCGAGGATCGCGCGGGCCTGTTCCTCGGAGAGGTTGTAGGTCAGATCCTCGTTGATCTTGTGACGCGGATCGTCGATGAGCCGGATAAGAGCCTCGACGTCATGGGCCGGCCAGCGGCGCGTCATCAACTGCTCGCGCGCCGTCGCAGGATCCGGTGCACGGCGAATGAGCGCAATGACTTCATCGATATTGGCAACGGCGATCGCCAGACCCACCAACACGTGAGCGCGCTCGCGCGCCTTGCGCAACAGGTACTTCGTGCGGCGGCTGACGACTTCCTCGCGGAAGGACACAAAGGCCTTCAGCATGTCGATCAGCGCCAGCTGCTCCGGCTTGCCGCCATTGAGCGCCACCATGTTGCAGCCGAACGACGTCTGCAGCGGCGTATAGCGGTAGAGCTGGTTCAAAATGACGTCGGCATTCGCATCGCGCTTCAGTTCGACGACGACGCGGTAACCCTGTCTGTCGGACTCGTCGCGCAGATCGGAAATCCCCTCGATCCGCTTTTCGCGGACGAGTTCGCCAATCTTTTCGACCATCGAGGCCTTGTTCACCTGGTAGGGAACTTCGGTGATAATGATCTGCTCGCGGTCGCCGCGCAGAGGTTCGATCGTCGCACGACCGCGCATCATGACGGAGCCGCGACCGGTCTCGT
Organism: Rhizobium sp. Leaf321; assembly: GCF_001423215.1. Taxonomy (NCBI): domain Bacteria; kingdom Pseudomonadati; phylum Pseudomonadota; class Alphaproteobacteria; order Hyphomicrobiales; family Rhizobiaceae; genus Rhizobium; species Rhizobium sp. Leaf321. The sequence goes on from NZ_LMOF01000007.1 coordinate 414,793, forward strand.
AAGCCAGCCGGATCCCGGCGCGGCCAAGAATCATTGCACCTGTCGGAAAGTCCGGACCGGGAATGATCTGCATCAGCTCGGCCAACTCGATCGCCGGATTGTCCATCATCGCGATGCAGCCGTCGATCACTTCCGACAGATTGTGCGGCGGGATGTTGGTTGCCATGCCGACGGCGATGCCGCCTGCGCCATTGACCAGCAGGTTCGGGAATTTCGCCGGCAGAACCACCGGTTCCGACAGGGTGCCGTCATAGTTGTCGCGGAAATCGACAGTTTCCTTGTCGAGATCGTCGAGCAGCGCATGGGCAGACTTTTCAAGCCTGCACTCGGTGTAGCGCTCGGCCGCCGGCGGATCCCCGTCGATCGATCCGAAATTGCCCTGTCCGTCGATCAGCGGCAATCGCAGCGACCAGTCCTGCGCCATACGTGCCAGCGCATCATAGATCGCGGAGTTGCCGTGCGGATGGAATTTACCCATCACGTCACCGGTTACGCGGGCGCATTTCACGTATTTCTTGTTCCAGTCGATCCCGAGCTCGGACATGCCGAACATGATGCGCCGGTGCACCGGCTTCAGTCCGTCACGAACGTCGGGAAGTGCGCGGCTGACGATCACGCTCATCGCATAATCGAGATAGGACCGCTGCATCTCTTCCAGAATGGAAATGGGTTCGATGCCTGGAGGCAGCTTTCCGCCGCCGGGTGTGCTTTGCTCAGTCAAATCGGATCACGATCTCTGTTCGGAATCATTTGAATTTTTATAGCGGAAAGCGGCTCCGGGCGCCAATTTCCACTGAATTTGCTTTGTAGTTGTGAACAGGTTTTGCGGCATTTGGAAGGTGTTTGCCACGATCGTTGGATACATTCGTTGCAAGACTTCCCTAAAGCGCCCGGCTGTCCTAACAATCTTATCATTGAACGGCAAGCCGAGCGTCCTCTAGGAGTATCCATGGCCTCACCCGATGCTCTCATCAACGCGTTGACCACTTTGTTGGTCACGCTCGACCCGCCGGGTCTGGCGCCGGTCTTTCTGGGCCTGACGGTCGGCATGACGACGGCGCAACGGCGCTTTGTCGCCTTCCGCGGTGCGCTGATCGCCTTCGGTATCCTCGCGGTGTTTGCGCTGTTCGGATCGAGCGTCCTTGGCCTGCTCGGTATCTCGATCGGCGCCTTCCGCATCGCGGGCGGCCTGCTGCTGTTCTGGATCTCATTCGAGATGGTTTTCGAGAAGCGCCAGGAGCGAAAGGAAAAGACGTCGCAAAAGGCGATCACGATCGACCATATCCACGATATCGCCGTGTTTCCGCTCGCCCTGCCGCTGATCGCCGGCCCCGGAGCGATTTCCGCGACCGTCCTTTTGTCCGGAACATTCACCAGCGCTCTCGACCGCGCCCTTCTTATCGGGGTCCTCGCGCTGATCATGGTGGTGCTCTACGCAACGCTTCTGATCGCGGAAAAGCTCGACCGTTTCTTGGGTGTGACAGGGCGCGCGATCCTCACCCGGCTTCTCGGGGTCATCCTTGCTGCCTTGTCCGTTCAGTTCGTGGTCGATGGCATCCGGTCGGCATTCGCGATACCCTGATCCTTCCTCAGACGGACGGCCGAAAGCTCAATCCATGCACATTCTAAACCGTCTCATCGGACAGGCACCGAACCCGATCAGCATGAGGGAACGGCTTCGCTCTGCGGGCGGCGCCTTGCTCGGCATTTCCCTGACGGGACTCGGCGGAAGTCTCGTCGTCGGCTTCGAACCGTCATTGCCGGCACTGATCGCCCCGATGGGTGCCTCGGCCGTGCTGCTCTTTGCCGTCCCGTCGAGCCCGCTCGCACAACCCTGGTCCATCTTGGGCGGCAATATTCTCTCGGCCACTGTCGGCGTCACAGTCGCTGCGCTCGTGCCAGACCCTGCCCTCGCCTCGGGCCTCGCCATTGGCATAGCGATCGCGGCGATGATGGCGCTACGCTGCCTGCACCCGCCAAGCGGTGCGATTGCCCTGACCGCCGTGCTTGGCGGCCCGTCCATCCACGCGATGGGATACGGATTCGTCCTCTGGCCGGTTCTGGGCAACTCGCTGGCTTTGCTGCTGCTTGCGATCATTCTCAACAATCTGGCAGGCCGGCGCTATCCGCATGCGCCCGCTACGCCTTCCCCTTCGCACGGCACCAAGGATCCGCCGCCGAGCGGCCGTATCGGGTTCCGCCGGGAGGATCTCGACGCCGTCCTCAGAGACTATGATCAGGTCCTCGATATCGATCGCAGCGACCTCGAAACAATTATTCGCCTGACCGAACTGCGCTCCTACCGCCAGCGCGCCAGCCACCTCACCTGCGCCGACGTCATGTCCCGCGACGTGATCGCGGTGTCACCGGATGATCCCCTGGGGAAGGCGCATCAGTCCATGCGCAACCACCGTCTGAAGGCCCTGCCCGTCACCAACGAAAAGGCTGAGGTGGTTGGCATCGTTACGCAGACGGATTTTCTGGACAAGCCAATCTGGACCGGCGGTCGCCCGACGATCGGCCCGCGCCAGCGTTTGCGCCTGATGATGCAAGGCGCAACAGCGCCAAACCATATCGTAAGGGATATCATGACTGCGCCGGTCCGGACGATCGAGCCGTCGGCACCGCTCAACGACGCGGTCGTCATGTTTGCCGAGGAAGGCCTGCACTACCTGCCGATCGTCGGCGAGAACGGCAAACTCGTTGGAATACTCTCGCAGTCCGACGTGCTTGTAGCGATGCTTTCGGACCGCGCCACTCATGCTCCAACCGAACATGAAAAAGGCGCCTGAGCGGCGCCTTTTTTTGATCAGAATGGGATGTCGTCGTCGAGGTCGCGGGAGAAGTTCCCGCCGCCACCACCGGAGGACTGGCCACCCTGGCTGCCCTGAGCACCACGCCCTGCCGGTGCTCCTCCCCCGGAACGCGGACGATCATAGTCATCGCCGCCGCCACCGTAGTTGCCGCCGAAATCACCGCCGCCACCGCCGCCGAAGTCGCTTGCACCACCACGTGCGCCGCCGCGCTCACCGCCGCCTTCGCCACGACCGTCGAGCATTGTCAGGGTCGAGTTGAAGCCCTGAAGCACGATTTCGGTTGAATAACGATCGTTGCCGGTCTGGTCCTGCCATTTGCGGGTCTGCAGTGCGCCTTCGATATAAAGCTTGGCGCCCTTTTTGACATACTGCTCGACGACCTTGCAGAGGCCTTCGTTGAACACGACGACCGTATGCCATTCTGTCTTTTCGCGACGCTCGCCCGACGTACGATCGCGCCAGCTTTCCGACGTGGCGATGCGCAGGTTTGCGATCGGGCGGCCATCCTGCGTCCGGCGGATTTCCGGGTCGGCGCCGACATTGCCCACCAGAATGACTTTGTTCACGCTGCCCGCCATTGTATTCACCTCGTTTGCCGCCAAGCGCGGCTTTGAAAACCAATTACCCCACCTTAAACCATCGACCGCCCGGATTGGGCAACGCCGAGGTTTAATCCACAGTGAATTTTGTTCTTTCTTTGTTCTATTTTCTCCGTATAGTTCTGTCAAGCATTCGGAACCGGGTTGCGTTGCAACAGTTTCGTCTCGACAGGCGGCTTTCGATAACTACATAAGGACCTTCGATCCTCCCCGAAGGCATAACGATGAGCGAACTCAAAACCATTTCCATCCGTGGTGCGCGCGAGCACAATCTAAAGGGTATCGATCTCGATCTGCCCCGCAACTCGCTGATCGTGATGACCGGCCTGTCCGGCTCAGGCAAGTCGTCGCTTGCGTTCGACACGATCTATGCTGAGGGCCAGCGACGCTATGTCGAAAGCCTGTCGGCCTATGCTCGCCAGTTTCTTGAGATGATGCAGAAGCCTGACGTCGACCAGATTGAAGGCTTGTCTCCGGCGATCTCGATCGAGCAGAAGACGACCTCGCGAAATCCCCGCTCGACGGTCGGCACAGTCACGGAAATCTACGACTACATGCGCCTTTTGTTCGCGCGCGTCGGCGTTCCATATTCGCCAGCGACCGGGCTTCCGATCGAAAGCCAGACCGTCAGCCAAATGGTCGACAGGGTCCTTGCTTTCGAAGAAGGCACCCGTCTTTATATTCTCGCACCAATGATCCGCGGGCGCAAAGGCGAGTACAAGAAGGAACTCGCCGAGCTGATGAAAAAGGGTTTTCAGCGCGTCAAGGTGGATGGCCAGTTCTATGAGATCGCCGACGTTCCAGCGCTAGACAAGAAGTACAAGCACGACATCGACGTGGTCGTGGACCGCCTTGTGGTGCGTTCCGACATTGCCGCGCGCCTGGCCGACAGCCTTGAGACGTCGCTGAAACTGGCGGATGGCCTGGCCGTTGCGGAGTTCGCCGACAAGCCTCTGCCGGAGAAGGAAACCTCCGCAGGCGGATCTGCCAACAAGTCGCTCAACGAAACCCATGAACGGGTTCTGTTTTCGGAAAAATTCGCCTGCCCTGTGTCCGGATTCACCATTCCGGAGATCGAGCCGCGGCTGTTCTCCTTCAACAATCCCTTCGGTGCCTGCCCCACCTGCGATGGTCTTGGATCACAGCAGAAGGTGGACCGGAACATGATCGTGCCGGAACCCGGCCGGACACTGAAGGATGGCGCGATCGCGCCATGGGCGAAGTCCACCTCGCCCTATTACAACCAGACGCTCGAGGGTCTCGGCAAGGTCTTTGGTTTCAAGCTGACGGACCGCTGGGACAAGCTGTCGGATAGCGCCCGCTCGGCGATCCTTGAGGGCACCGAGGAAAAGATCGAGTTCAACTACGCCGATGGTGCCAGGTCCTACAAGACGACCAAGACGTTCGAAGGCATTGTCCCCAATCTCGAACGGCGCTGGAAGGAAACCGACAGTGCCTGGGCGCGCGAGGAGATCGAGCGCTACATGTCGGCCGCTCCATGCCCGTCCTGTGCCGGCTATCGCCTGAAGCCGGAAGCGCTGGCGGTCAAGATCAATAAGCTGCATATCGGCCAGACGACAGAAATGTCGATCCGGCTGGCACGCGACTGGTTTGCGGCGCTCCCCGAGCACCTGAACGCGAAGCAGAACGAGATCGCTGTCCGTATCCTCAAGGAGATCCGCGAGCGCCTTCAGTTCCTGAACGATGTCGGGCTCGACTATCTCAGCCTGTCGCGAAATTCCGGCACGCTGTCCGGTGGCGAGAGCCAGCGCATCCGTTTGGCATCGCAGATCGGCTCGGGCCTCACCGGCGTTCTCTACGTGCTGGACGAGCCATCCATCGGCCTCCACCAGCGCGACAATGCCCGCCTGCTCGAAACGCTGAAGCATCTGCGTGACATCGGCAATACTGTCATTGTCGTGGAACATGACGAGGATGCGATTATGACCGCCGATTACGTGGTCGATATCGGCCCTGCGGCCGGCATCCACGGCGGCACGGTCGTCGCCGAAGGCACGCCGCAGCAGGTCATGGCAAACCCCAAGTCACTGACCGGTAAATACCTGTCGGGCGAACTCGGCGTCGCAGTTCCCACTGAGCGCCGCAAGGTCAAAAAAGGCAAGGAACTCAAAGTTTTCGGAGCTCGCGGCAACAACCTGAAGAATGTTACCGCCGCCGTACCGCTCGGCGTCTTTACCGCCGTGACCGGCGTATCGGGTGGCGGCAAGTCGACCTTCCTGATCGAAACGCTCTACAAGTCGGCCGCACGCCGCGTCATGGGTGCGAGAGAAATCCCGGCCGAGCACGATCGGATCGACGGGTTCGAGCATATCGACAAGGTGATCGATATCGACCAGTCGCCGATCGGTCGCACACCGCGCTCCAACCCGGCCACGTATACCGGTGCCTTCACCCCCATCCGCGACTGGTTTGCCGGCCTGCCGGAAGCCAAGGCCCGCGGGTATGCGCCCGGCCGTTTCTCCTTCAACGTCAAGGGCGGTCGTTGCGAGGCGTGCCAGGGCGACGGCGTCATCAAGATCGAAATGCACTTCCTGCCGGATGTGTATGTCACCTGCGACGTCTGCCACGGCAAACGCTACAACCGCGAAACGCTCGACGTGCATTTCAAGGGCAAGTCGATCGCCGACGTCCTCGATATGACGGTCGAGGAAGGCGTCGAGTTCTTTGCCGCGGTTCCGGCTGTGCGCGACAAGCTGCAATCGCTGTTCGATGTCGGTCTCGGCTATATCAAGGTCGGCCAGCAGGCAAACACGCTCTCAGGCGGCGAAGCGCAGCGCGTCAAGCTTGCCAAGGAGCTGTCGAAGCGTGCCACCGGCCGCACGCTCTATATTCTGGACGAGCCAACGACAGGCCTGCATTTCCACGACGTCGCGAAACTTCTGGAAATGCTGCACGAACTGGTCAACCAAGGCAATTCGGTCGTGGTCATCGAGCACAATCTCGAAGTCATCAAGACCGCGGATTGGGTTATCGACATTGGCCCCGAAGGCGGCACGGGTGGTGGGGAGATTGTCGCCTGCGGCACGCCGGAACAGGTCGTCAAGGAGAAGCGCTCCTATACCGGCCAGTTCCTTAAGGAGCTTCTGGAACGGCGTCCGGTCAAGAAAGTCCAAGCGGCAGAATAGTTTTTACCGCCGCCAATACCTGTTCCGGGGAGATGAGTGATGACACCAGGCGTAATTCGAACAGGTATCGGCGGCTGGACCTTCGCGCCGTGGGAGGGCACGTTCTATCCGGACAAGCTGGCGAAGAAACGCCAGCTTGAATATGCGGCGTCCAAGCTCAAGGTCATCGAGGTCAACGGCACCTATTACGGGTCGCAAAAGCCCAAGACTTTTGCGAAATGGGCGTCCGAAGTGCCTGACGGATTCATCTTCTCGCTCAAAGCCAGCCGCTACACCACCAACCGCAAGGTCCTGGCCGAGGCGGGCGAATCGATCGAACGCTTCCTGCAGCAGGGGCTCGTCGAACTCGGCGACCATCTTGGGCCGTTGCTGTGGCAGTTCGCGCCGACCAAGAAATTCGAGCCTGACGATTTCGAAGCGTTTCTGAAGCTGCTGCCGGACGCGCTGGAAGGGCTGCCTTTGCGCCACGTCGTCGAGGTCCGCCACGACAGCTTCAAGGTTCCGGAATTCGTCGAACTTATCGCGAAATACAATGTCGCCCCCGTCTGCGCCGATCATTTCGACTATCCGATGATCGCCGACGTTACCGCTGATTTCGTCTATGCGCGGCTGCAAAAAGGGTCGGACGAGATCGAAACCTGTTACACGAAGCCGGATATGAAAGATTGGGCGAAAAGGTTGAAAACCTGGTCTGCCGGTAGCGTCCCCGACGATCTACCTTTGATCGACGAATCGCGAAATCCCGCCAAAAAGCCGCGCGACGTCTACGCCTTCTTCATCCACGAGGGCAAGGTCAACGCCCCCGGCGGCGCAATGGCCATGCAGGAGATGCTCGACGCCAGGAACTAGGGCTCTTTATTCGGCAGGATCCCTGCTCTCTTGGCCAGATCTTCCGCGGTCATGTCTGGGGTCAGGCTATTGGCCGCTTCGCCGTGTAGGTAGACGCCTGCCGCCGCGGCCTCGAAGGCGGGCATGCCCTGGGCGAGCAGCGCTCCGATCATTCCGGCGAGCACATCTCCGGAGCCTGCGGTGGCAAGCCAGGGCGGCGCATTCGTGTTGATCAGGGCGCGGCCATCGGGTGAAGCGATCACCGTGTCTGCACCCTTGTAGACGATGACGGCGCTGGCCAGCGCCGATGCTTTCAGCGCCTTCTCGGGCTTACTGAGTTCTTTGTCCTTAGCCAAATCCGGAAACAGCCGCGCAAACTCCCCCTCATGTGGGGTCAGTACCAGGCGCGTCTCGCCCTCCGAGAAGGCTGAAAACAGCGTATCAGGATCGTCCTTGAACGAGGAAATGCCGTCCGCGTCCAGCACCAGCCGCTTGCCCTTCAGTGCCAGCACGAACTCGCGGGCTTTCTCCCCGACGCCGAACCCCGGGCCTAGCACGAAGGCCGATAGTTTTGCCGAACCCAGCCACTCGGCGAGGTCTGCGACATCGTCGATTGCATGAAGCATGATCGCTGTCAGCGAGGCGGCATTGACGGGAAGTGCGTCCGTCGGGCTTGCAACGGTAACGAGCCCTGCCCCGCGCTTCAGACCCGCCGTCGCCGAAAGCCGGGCTGCGCCCGTCTTGTCCGCGGGACCGCTGAACACGACCAGATGGCCGCGCGTATACTTGTGGCTGTCACTCAACGGTGACGGCACAGCTGAGCTCCAGATCGACGGCGCGTTCTCGGCAAGACTGCCGGCCTTGCTCAAAACGATTCGCTTGGGGATGCCGATATCGAAAACCTCAAGTTCACCGCAGAGCTCGCGTCCCGGCATGAGGACGTGGCCCGGCTTGCGCGCAACGAATGTCACCGTCCGGTCTGCACGCAACGCCGCGCCAAGCGCCACGCCGCGCCAGCCGCATAGTCCAGACGGCAGATCGACGGCAAGCACGGGTATATCGGTGGCTACCAGACGATCAGCGAGTGCCGCCACGCTATCGGGGACGTTTCTGGAGAGCCCTGCCCCGAAGAGCGCATCGATGACGACATCACCTGGCGATGGCACATAACTGTCCAACGGCTGGGTATCGAGGGGGCAGCTTGAACGGGCCTCAAGGGCATCGCCGCGCAATTGTGCGGGATCCCCCAGACTGTAGACCACGCAGCGTGTGCCGGCCTCGTTCAAGGCCGCCGCCGCGACATAGCCGTCACCGCCATTGTTGCCGGGTCCACACAGGACGACAAAGCGCAACGCGCCGGGAAAGTGTCGAAGAGCCGACGCCGCGATAGCCCGGCCCGCGCGGTCCATCAGCCCTATCGAGGACATGCCTGATGCTGCCGCGGCCGTGTCGATGGCTGCCATATCGTTGGGCGTCAGGAGCAAATGAGCGAATGAATTGGTCATTTGTCTATTCAAAGGCAAAACAGGGGAAATACAAGCGCGATCTTAGTGATCAAAACATCATCAAATGCACAGAAAACATGCTTATTTAGTAGGTGGACAGGCATGCGCTCGGTGCGGCGGGCGGAAGCGATTTCGGCAAGGATACGGCGTCAGGCGCACAAACCCGGAGGTGGCCAACCGCGTTCAGCAGGCAATCCACGGAAAAATGGAAAGTTTTGACGCAAACCCGTGTTATTTTCTGAAAAACGTGAAAGAGTTTGGCACGAATAGTGCATCGGCCTGTTTGGCGGGCATGGGCCTGCGACTGGGAGAAGCGGAGAGTTGGTTTCTCATGAAGAAGATCGAAGCGATCATTAAACCGTTCAAGCTGGATGAAGTGAAGGAAGCCCTTCAGGAAGTCGGCTTGCAAGGGATTACGGTGACCGAGGCCAAGGGCTTTGGACGCCAAAAAGGACATACCGAGCTTTATCGTGGCGCGGAATACGTCGTCGACTTTCTCCCGAAGGTGAAAGTTGAAGTTGTGCTGGCCGACGAGAATGCAGACGCAGTCATCGAGGCCATCCGCAACGCGGCACAGACTGGACGAATTGGAGACGGCAAGATATTCGTTTCCAACGTGGAGGAAGTCATTCGTATTCGCACCGGCGAAACGGGTGTGGACGCTATCTGACCGCACTTTGAAGGCTGATAAGAAGCCGCGCGGACAGTTCATAACAATCATACAGGCGAGGAAAAGGTCATATGACGAGCGCAAGCGAAATCATGAAACAGATCAAGGAAAACGACGTCAAGTTCGTGGACCTGCGCTTTACGGACCCGCGCGGCAAGCTGCAGCACGTGACGATGGATGTCTCGGCCGTCGATGAGGATATGTTCGCCGATGGCGTCATGTTCGACGGCTCCTCGATCGGCGGATGGAAGGCCATCAACGAGTCGGACATGGTGCTGATGCCCGATCCGCAGACCGTGCACATGGACCCGTTTTTCGCGCAATCCACCATGGTCATCGTTTGCGATATTCTCGATCCGATTTCCGGTGAAGCCTACAACCGCGATCCGCGCGGCACGGCCAAGAAGGCCGAGGCCTATCTGAAGGCATCGGGCATCGGCGATACGATCTTCGTTGGCCCCGAGCCTGAATTCTTCGTCTTCGACGACGTCAAGTACAAGGCCGATCCCTACAATACGGGCTTCAAGCTGGACAGCTCGGAACTGCCGTCCAACGACGACACCGATTACGAGACCGGCAACCTTGGCCACCGTCCGCGCGTCAAGGGCGGCTACTTCCCGGTTCCGCCGGTCGACAGCCTCCAGGACATGCGCTCGGAAATGCTCACCGTCCTCACCGAAATGGGCGTGGTCGTCGAAAAGCATCACCATGAAGTGGCCGCCGCCCAGCACGAACTCGGTGTGAAGTTCGATACGCTGGTGCGCAACGCCGACAAGATGCAGATCTACAAATACGTCGTGCATCAGGTTGCCAATGCCTATGGCAAGACGGCCACCTTCATGCCGAAGCCGATCTTCGGCGACAACGGCTCGGGCATGCACGTTCACCAGTCAATCTGGAAAGACGGCAAGCCGACCTTTGCCGGCGACGAGTATGCCGGCCTGTCGGAAAGCTGCCTCTATTACATCGGCGGCATCATCAAGCATGCCAAGGCGATCAACGCCTTCACGAACCCGACGACGAATTCCTACAAGCGTCTCGTCCCGGGTTACGAAGCACCGGTTCTGCTTGCCTACTCGGCCCGCAACCGTTCCGCCTCCTGCCGCATTCCGTTCGGGTCGAACCCGAAGGCAAAGCGCGTCGAAGTCCGCTTCCCCGATCCGGCCCAGAACCCCTATCTCGGTTTTGCCGCCATGCTGATGGCCGGCCTCGACGGCATCAAGAACAAGATTCATCCCGGCAAGGCCATGGACAAGGATCTCTACGACCTGCCGCCGAAGGAACTGCGCAAGATCCCGACGGTCTGCGGTAGCTTGCGCGAAGCGCTCGACAGCCTCGACAAGGATCGCAAGTTCCTCACCGCCGGCGGCGTCTTCGACGATGATCAGATCGACGCCTATATCGAACTGAAGATGGTGGAAGTCATACGCTTCGAGATGACGCCGCATCCGGTCGAATTCGACATGTACTATTCCGCCTGATCCGCGGACCAACCTGAAAACCAGAAACGGCGGGGCTTACCCGCCGTTTTCCATTCATGCTTCATCGGAGCAGCAGGCTCCTAACCTGCGGTCACAGGCCCGTGCCTGCTTCACCGCCCCCTGGATTGCCTCATGCGCACCGATACCGGCAGCACGCCCCGTCCCCTCGACTGGCTGATCTTCCTTCTTGTCCCGGTCTTCTTTTCCAGCAATCTCGTTTTCGGTCGCGGCATTGTCGGCGAGATCGGTCCCTATATGACCGCGTTTATCCGCTGGGCAGGCTCGACGCTTATTATGCTGCCGCTGCTCTATATGGATCGTCGCGCTGCTGCGGCCTTTGTGCGGGCCCATACGTGGTTGTGGCTCTGGCTCGGCTTCCTCGGCATGGGCATTTGCGGCGGCTTCGTCTACTGGGCGCTCACCATGACGACGGCCTCGAATGCCACGCTGATCTACAGCACGTCGTCGCTCTTCATCATTCTGCTGGAATGGCTGTTCGCCAGCCGACGCATCAGCATCAAGGAGATCTGCGGCATGGCGCTCGCCTTCGCGGGCGTCGCTGTCATCGTGTTGCGCGGAGATCTGGCTGCCGTTCTTCACATGCGCTTCAATCTCGGCGATCTCGGCATTCTGATCGCTGCGATCGCGTTTGCCTTTTATTCAATTCTGTTACGGCGCCCGGCAGCTCAAGCCGTTCGTCCGCTCACGCTGTTCGGACTGATTGCCTTCTCCGGCTCGCTCATCCTGATCGTGCCGGCGATCTGGGAACTGTTTCACGGCGGTCTTCTTCCCACCAGCCAGTCCGCCTGGATGAAGCTTGCCGGCATCATTCTCTTCGCCTCGCTCGCCGCCTTCTTCTGTTTCCAGCAGGTCGTGCGGATCTTCGGTTCGGTCACGGCCGGGACCACGCTCTACCTGATGCCCCCGGTTTCGATCGTCATGGCCGTGGCGTTTCTCGGCGAAACCTTCGAGGCCTACCACGCCGTCGGCATCGTCTGCGTTCTCGGCGGCGTCATTCTGGCAACGGTGAAGCGCGCCCGCGCAAGAACGCCATGAGAACAAACTGGAACTATCCTCCAAACGCTGCATTTCCCACTTGAGTAGCGGTGGATTTACTCCCACATTGGGACGTGAAAGGATGTCACCATGAAACAGCGAAATGCCAAATTTACGATCGGGGAAGTAGTTCGCCACAAAGTGTTCCCGTTCCGCGGCGTCGTGTTCGATGTGGACCCCGAATATGACAATACCGAGGAATGGTGGAACGCGATTCCGGCCGAGATCCGCCCGAGCAAGGATCAGCCCTTCTACCACCTTCTGGCCGAGAACGACGAAACCGAATACGTCGCTTACGTCTCGGAACAGAACCTGGTCCATGACGAGAGCGACCAACCCCTGCGCAACCCGCAGGTCTATCAGATCTTCGACGCTGGCCCTTCGGGTAACCTGAAGCCGAAGGTCATCCTCGCGCACTGATCTAAAATCGCGGTTTTACAAAAACCTCGCGAAACAAAAAAAGCCCAGTCTTTCGACCGGGCTTTTTTGTTTATGTAAGCTTTGAGCCTTACTGGCCCTGCTTCGCAGCGTTCTGAGCTTCTTCAAGCTTCTTGCGCGCTTCCTCAGCCTTCTTCTGCATGCCTTCTTCCAGGCTGCGCTGGCTTTCGGCAAGCTGCGACTGGGTGATCGCGGCACCGTCATAAGCGCCGGTAAAGCCGGTCAGCGAAACCTTGATCGGGTTCGGCGCGCGACGGAAGTTCATCGACGTGAACACGACGTCGGTGCCCTTCTTGAGGCTGGCGATCATCGCATCCGTCAGCGGCACTTCGGCCGTGCACTTGTCGGGCAGGCAGACGGCGTAATCGAGCTTCTGGCCCTTCGCACCGTCGATCTGCATGATGATACCCGGCTGCACCATACGTGCGGTCGGAACCGAAACCTGCAGGATCTTGCGGTTGACCTTGCCTTCGACGCTGATGAGGCCGATTGCCGTAATCAGCTGGCCGTTCTGGGCCAGAATGATGTTCTGCACCACGCAGAGATCAGCATCGTCCTGCTTGGTGCATGTCTTGAACCAGCCAAGCGGCGGACCGCCGGCACCGGCGCCGCCCTGTGCGGGAGCTGCCTGCTGGGCGAAGGCTGCAACTGGCAGCGCAGCAACGCCGACCGAAACAGCAAGAGCAGACATGGCCGTCCGCATAACTTTGGTTGCCTTGAGCATCATAACGAAATCCGTCTCCTGAAATCCGCGGGCGCAGCATGCGCCGTCCACCCCGTCGAGATGTCCTACTGCCTGTCACCTGTCGCTCAAATGAGGCAATTGAATGACTCGGCGGGTGTTGCCAATCTGTTACATCGACGCGAAGGCGATATCCAGCCTTTCTTTTGCTATTTTGACAAACCTCACCGTTGCAACGCAAGTTTGAAGAGCCTGTGCTTGGTGCATTGTCACCTATCCGCTATTTTCCGCCCGAATCAGCAGTATTGAGAGAAACGGAATGCTTTCATGAAGCGCAGTATATCCTTCTTGATCGCAGCGACGCTGTTTGTGCCTGTCATGGCATCCGGGGCGCGGGCGCAGCCTGTGCACGCGATCTCCATGCATGGCGAACCTGCCCTGCCCGCCGATTACCAGCATCTGAGCTACGTCAATCCGCAAGTGAAGAAGGGGGGCAGCGTCCGCTACGGCGTCGTCGGCACGTTCGACAGCCTCAACCCGTTCAACCTCAAGAGCATCCGCACCACCGCCCGCGGCGTCTGGGATCCGGCCTTCGGCAACCTGATCTATGAAACGCTGATGACCCGCTCCGCCGACGAGCCCTTCACGCTCTATGGTCTTCTGGCCGAAAGCGTCGAGTGGAATGATGAGCGCACGTTCATCCAGTTCAACATCAATCCCAAGGCAAAATGGTCCGACGGCCAGCCGGTGACACCTGAGGACGTGATCTTTTCCTTCGAGGTGCTGCGCGACAAGGGTCGGGTGCCGTTCTCCAGGCGTCTCGCCCCTGTGGAGAAGATGGAAAAGGTCGGCGAGCGCAGTGTCCGCTTTACCTTCAACGACACGGTCGACCGGGAATTCCCGCTGATCATCGCCGCCTCCACCCCGATCCTGCCGAAACACGCGATCGACCCGGAGACATTCGATCAGTCGACCCTGAAGGTGCCGCTGGGCTCGGGACCCTATCTTATCAAATCCGTCTCGCCCGGCCAGCGCATCGTCTACGAGCGCGATGAGAAGTACTGGGGCAAGGCTATTCCGGCCAAAGTCGGTTTCGACAATTACGACCGAATCAGCGTCGAATACTTTTTGGAAGACAACACCCTGTTCGAAGCCTTCAAGAAGGGCGAGATCGACATCTATCCCGATGGCAGCCCGACCCACTGGGCGCGCGCGTATAATTTCCCGGCCATCCGGACTGGAGACGCGGTCAAGGAAGCCTTCACGCCGCAACTGCCGACGGGCATGCTGGGCTTCGTGTTCAACACGCGCCGGTCGATCTTTGCAGACGTCAATGTGCGCGCCGGCCTTTCGCTGGCCTTCGATTTCGAGTGGGCCAACCGGAACCTGTTCGAGAACGCCTATACCCGCACAGAAAGCTTCTGGCAGGGCTCGCCGCTGACCTCTCTCGGTAAACCGGCGGACCAGCGCGAGCTAGAAATCCTCGGTGACATCAAGAACCGAATCGAGCCTGACGTACTCGATGGTACCTACCGTATCGAAAAGACCAACGCGTCCGGTGCCGACCGCAGAGTGTTGCGAAAGGCCGTCGACCTTCTGAACAAGGGTGGTTACACGATCAAGAACGGCCGCATGACAAATGCCAGCGGGCGCCAGTTCTCGTTCGAGGTCATGACCCAGACCGTCGATCAGGAAAAGCTCGCCATCGCCTACCAGCGAGCCCTTCGGATGATCGGCGTCGACATGGCGATCCGCACGGTCGATGATTCGCAGTACCAGTCGCGCTCGGGCAGCTTCGACTACGACATGATCGTCAAATCCTATCCGTCCTCGCTGTCTCCAGGCATCGAGCAGATGGGTCGCTGGGGCTCCACGTCGCGCGACGCGCCCGGCAGCTTCAACTTCGCAGGAACGGCGGATCCCGATATCGACCGGCTGATCGGCACCATGATGGCGGTCCGCAGCAAGGAAGATTTCGAGGCAACCGTTCGCGCCTACGACCGCCTGCTGATCTCAGGCCATTACATGGTGCCGCTCTACCATATTCCGGACCAGTGGGTGGCGCGGCGCAAGCAGATACGCTATCCGAAAACCTTGCCGCTATACGGCTATCAGCTCAACACATGGTGGGATGAGCGGGCGCAGTAAGACACGCCGCCACCCGCCGATCGCAAACCCAAGTCTGATCAGAAAGAGGACGCCGATG
Source organism: Rhizobium sp. Leaf321 (assembly GCF_001423215.1). Classification (NCBI taxonomy): domain Bacteria; kingdom Pseudomonadati; phylum Pseudomonadota; class Alphaproteobacteria; order Hyphomicrobiales; family Rhizobiaceae; genus Rhizobium; species Rhizobium sp. Leaf321. The sequence continues at coordinate 430,220 of NZ_LMOF01000007.1, forward strand.
GAGCGCATCACCGTAGATATTGTCTCCGACGTCGTGTGCCCCTGGTGCTACCTGGGCAAGGCGCGGCTCGAGCTCGCAATTGCCGAAGTCCAGGACGAGATCGGCGTCGACTTGAACTGGCGTCCCTATCGCCTCAACCCGGACATTCCGCCTGAGGGTGTGGACCACAAGGCTTTCCTCGAAGCAAAGCTCGGCGGCAGCGAAACGGTCGCCCGCGCGCATGGGGCGCTGACCCAGCTGGGCCAGGAAGTCGGCATCGCGTTCAATTTCGACGCGATCACGGTCGGCTCGAACACGCTCGATGCCCACCGTCTGCTTCAGTGGGCGATGGTGGAGGGCCGCGAGGTTCAGGATCGCGTTGTGACCGCACTCTTCAAGGCGAATTTCGAGCAAGGGCGCGTTGTCGGGGACCATGCGGTTCTCGCAGACATCGCCGTCGAAGCCGGCATGGATCGCACCGTCGTCGAGAACCTTCTGGCAGGTGACGCCGATAAGGATACGGTCCTTGCCGAGATCGACGCTGCGCAAAAGATGGGCGTCAACGGCGTGCCGTTCTTCATTGTCGACGGACAGTATGCGGTGAGCGGTGCCCAGATGCCGGATGTTCTCGCGAACGCGTTCCGCGAAATCGCCCAGCTCAAGGCCGAAGCTCGCAAGGGCATGATCTAGCTTTTCGGAAAGTTTACCCGGTGCAGAAAGACCAGCCCCTCAAGGGTGTCCTTATCGCCTTTGCGGCCTTTGCCGCCTATGCGTGGAGCGATGCCAGCGTGAAATTGATCGAGGGCCAGTTGAGCCCCTATCAATCCTCGTTCCTCGGCGCGGTCTTCTGCCTCGTCGGCCTGCCCTTCCTCATGAAGAAGGGCGACCGCTGGACGGATATCGTCAACACCACCAACCGCCCGCTCTGGATCCTGCGGTTTGTTGCGCAGGCCGGCGGCACGATCGGCAGCGTTACCGCCTTTACCCATTTGTCGATGGCCGAAGCGTTCGCGCTGATCTTCCTTCTTCCGTCCTTCGTCACCATCATGTCCGTCCTCTTCCTGAAGGAGCAGGTGGGATACAAGCGCTGGGCAGCCGTCCTCATCGGCTTTGTCGGCGTCATGGTCGTGCTCCGCCCCGGCTTTCGCGAACTCTCGATCGGCCATCTCGGCGCTGTCTTCGGGGGCCTGAGCGGCGCGATCTCAATTGTCGTGTTCCGGGCCATGGGACCGTCGGAGAAAAACATATCGCTCTACGGTGCCGGCGTGCTTGGGACGCTCGTCGTGTGCGGCTTGCTCGCCCTGCCAGGTTTTCAGGCACCGACGGCAATGCAGTGGCTCTGGCTGGCCGGCTACGGGCTTCTGGCAGCGCTCGGCTCCATTCTCGTCATGTCTGCCGCGACCCACGCACCCGCAACCCTGATCGGCCCGACGCAATACAGCCAGATGCTCTGGGCGGTGCTGTTCGGCTACCTGGTCTTCGGAGACCATATCGACCTGCCGATGGTGATCGGCATCATCCTGATCATCGGCTCCGGCATGCTGACCCTCATTCGCGAACGCGTCCGCGGCACGCCACTCCCGCCGGCTCTCGGCAGCGATGCGCAGGCCGCTGCGGTGATGGCGCCGGAAGCGCCAGACACGAAGCCCTGAAAGCCACAGTATCGATTGAACAAAAAGGCCGGCGAGCTCTGCTCACCGGCCTTTCGTTTATTGTCTGTGCGACGTGACGCTTCAGGTCTTCGCAAGTTCCGCAAACTGCGTCATCACCTGAGCTGCAGCCGTCAGCCGCTTTGTCGGCGTCGGCAGGTCGCGGTTGAGGAAGATGCTCTGGTCCGGCCTGATCTTGGCGAGCGATCCCTGCTTGGCGATATAGCCGACCAGCGCCGCCGGGTTGGGGAACTGCTTGTCACGGAAGACGATGACCACGCCCTTCGGACCCGCATCGACCTTCTCGACATTCGCCTTGCGGCAGAGCGTCTTGATATAAACGACCTTGAGCAGGTTCTGCACCTCGGGCGGCATCGGTCCAAAGCGATCGATCATTTCCGCGCCGAACCCGTCGATCTCCGACAGTTCCTGGACTTCGCCGAGACGGCGGTAGAGGCCCATGCGCAGATGCAGATCCGGCACGTAGTTCTCCGGGATCATCGTGGTGATGCCGACGGAGATCTGCGGTGACCAGCCCGTATCGAGAATCTCGTCTTCGCCCTTCACTTCGGCAACCGCCTCTTCCAGCATCTGCTGGTAAAGCTCGAAACCGACCTCCTTGATGTGGCCAGACTGTTCCTCGCCGAGAAGATTGCCGGCACCGCGAATATCGAGGTCGTGGCTTGCCAGCTGGAAACCGGCACCCAGCGTGTCGAGCGATTGCAGCACCTTGAGACGACGGTCCGCCATCTGGGTGAGCGTCTTTTTGACCGGCAGCGTAAACAGCGCGAACGCCCGAACCTTGGAGCGACCGACGCGGCCACGCAGCTGGTAAAGCTGCGCCAGTCCGAACATGTCGGCCCGGTGCACGATCAGCGTGTTGGCGGTTGGCACATCGAGACCGGATTCGACGATCGTGGTGGAGAGAAGCACATCATACTTGCCGTCGTAGAAGGCATTCATGATGTCCTCCAGCTCGCCGGCCGCCATCTGGCCATGCGCAACCGCGACCTTTAGTTCCGGCACGTCCGACTGCAGGAATGCCTGGATATCGGCAAGATCGGCCAGGCGCGGGCAGACGTAGAAGCTTTGACCGCCACGGTAATGCTCACGCATCAGCGTCTCGCGGATGACCAGCGGATCAAACGGCGAGATGAAGGTTCGCACCGCCATGCGGTCGACCGGCGGCGTGGTGATCAGCGACAGTTCGCGAACGCCCGTCATGGCCAGCTGCAGCGTCCGCGGGATCGGCGTCGCAGACAGCGTCAGCACATGCACGTCGGTCTTCATATCCTTCAGCCGTTCCTTGTGCTTGACCCCGAAATGCTGCTCCTCGTCGATGATCAGCAGGCTCAGGTTGGCGAACTGGATGCCGGTGCCGAGCAGCGCATGGGTGCCGACCACGATATCGACCTTGCCCTCGGACAATTCCTTCTTCGTCAGCGCCAGTTCCTTGGCCGGCACGAGACGCGAGGCCTGGGCGATCCGGATCGGCAGCCCGCGGAAGCGGTTGGTAAACGTCTTGAAATGCTGGCGTGCGAGCAATGTCGTGGGAACGACAACCGCAACCTGCGCACCGTTCATCGCGGCAAAGAAGGCTGCGCGCAACGCGACTTCGGTCTTGCCGAAACCGACGTCACCGCAGACGAGGCGATCCATCGGCCGTCCCGCGGCCAGATCGTCACGCACGGCCTCGATCGCAGTGGCCTGGTCTTCCGTCTCGTCATAGGGGAAGCGGGCTGCGAACTCGTCGTAGAGCCCTTCCGGCGTTGCCAGAACCGGTGCACGGCGCACCATGCGTGTCGCAGCGATGCGGATGAGGTCGCCCGCCATATCGAGCAGGCGCTTCTTGAGCTTGGCCTTGCGGGCCTGCCAGGCGCCACCACCGAGCTTGTCGAGATTGGCTTCTGCCGCATCCGACCCGTAGCGGGAGAGAAGGTCGATGTTTTCGACGGGCAGGAAAAGCTTGGCCTGATCCGCATAATGCAGCTCCAGGCAGGCACGCGGCGCGCCTGCGGCCTCGATCGTGATCAGGCCGACAAACTTGCCGATACCGTGTTCGGCATGGACGACAAGCGACCCTTCGTCGAGACCCGCGACTTCGGTGAGAAAATCGGCACCGCGCTTGCGGCGCTTGCCGCGCCGAACCATGCGGTCGCCGAGAATATCCTGCTCGCCGATGACGGCGATATCGCCCGTCTCGAAGCCCGCTTCAAGGCTCATCACGGCGGACGCCGCCTCGCCTTTTTCAAGCTTCTGAAGGTCGGACAGCTTTTCGATCGGCTTGATGCGCTTCAGGCCACGTTCGTCCAACACCTGCAGCAGGCGGTCGAGCGAGCCGGCGGACCAGCCGGTGATCAGAACCTTCGTGCCTTCGGCGCGCTTGTCGGCGATGTGCTTGACGACGAGATCGAAAATGTTCACACGAACGTCGCTATCGGAATCGTGCTCCTGGGTCTCGGACCCGGTCTCCGCCTGGCTTTTCGCCCAGCGCGGCCCCGTATGGGCATCCAGCGTCAGAACCGGTCGGCCGGCCGAATCCATCTCGTTGAAGGGCGTCAGCCTGATGGCCGCGACCTCATCGAGCGTTTCCGCAAACGACTTGCCGTCGAGATAGAGCTGGCCCGGCGAGACCGGCTTGTAGGGCGTCGCCTGCGCGGTCGCTCCCTTGCCCAGGCTCGCTTGATCGCGGCGTGCCTCGAAATAGTCGGTGACCAGCTTCGAGCGTTCCGTTGCCGCTTCGCGCGCGTTGTGATCGCTGACGATCCGGAAACCGCGCAGATAGTCGAACGCGGTCTCGAGCTTCTCGTAAAACAGCGGCAGCCAGTGTTCCATGCCGGCGTAGCGACGCCCCTCGGACACGGCCTGATAGAGCGCATCGTCACGGTTGGCAGCACCGAACAGCGAAAGGTAATTGGTGCGGAAACGACTGATCGTATCGGGCGTCAGCGTCACTTCGCTCATCGGGTTGAGGTCGAGCGAGCGGGCCTGGCCCGTCGTGCGCTGGCTTGCCGGATCGAACGACCGGATCGTTTCCAGCGTATCTCCGAAGAAATCCAGCCGCACCGGTTCTTCCGAACCCGGCACGAACACATCGAGAATACCGCCGCGCACCGCGAATTCGCCGACTTCACGAACCGTGGAAACGCGGTCGAAGCCGTTGCGCTCAAGCCGCGCGGCAATATCGTCCATCCGGATCACGTTGCCGGGCTTGGCCGAAAACGCCAGGCTTTCGATCACCGAGGCGGGCGCGATCTTCTGCAACATCGCATTGACGGTGACGAGCACGATCGCAGGATGCGGTTTCTTGGCATGCGCGATCAGCCCCGACAGGGCCGAAAGTCTCCTTGCGGAGACATCGGCACTCGGTGACACACGGTCATAGGGCAGACAGTCCCAGGCCGGCAGCGACAGAACCGGAATTTCCGGCGCCACAAAGGATAGCATCTGCTCCAGATCCGGCATCCGCTGGCCGTCCGAAAGAACGTAGGCAACCGACTGTCCGGCCCGCGCCAGTTCCGCAAGAACAAGCGGTTCAGTGCCGGCCGGCACACTGCCGATGGTCAGCGGTGTTGAGGCCGCCGCGATCTTCTTCGCGTTAAATCCGGAAATCATTGGCCGAGTTTCTCTTGCAACGACTCTCTGGTCACGGGATCGAAATCCGGCTTGTAGGCGGCGATACGCGCAAACAGCGGCGTATTGCGTTCCTCGGGCAGCGCCATAGCGCCGGTGATCCAGGCGTGCAGGTCGTGGTCCTGCTCATCCATGATCACTTCAAACTCGTCCAGTTCCGTATCGGAGAGGTTGGAAATCTCCGCCTCGGCGAAGCTGCCGAACACGAGATCCATCTCGCGAATACCGCGATGCCAGCAGCGATAGAGAATACGTCGGCGACGGGGGTCGAGATCCGCGCTGGTGCGTGCCAATCCAGTCATAAGCCAAGTCCCTGTTTTGCGGTTCATATAGGATTGTTTTCGGCTCGCGTCACCTTGCCAAATGGGCAAAACTTGCGCCATTTAGCCAACCATGCGCCCTGCCATACTCGATCCGCTGTTTGCCTCCGTCTCATCGCTGCCCGGCGTCGGCCCGAAGATCGCCGACCTGATCGCGCGTGTCACCGGACGCGAGGATGCGGAAGACTGCCGGGTCGTCGATCTCTTGTTCCATGCGCCCTATTCGCTGATCGATCGCCGCAATCGTCCGGGCATCGCGCTCGCGCCGCAGGGAGCGATTGTCACCATCGAGGGACGCGTCGACCGGCATCAGCCGCCACCGGCCCGGACCAACCAGCCCTACCGGGTCTTTCTGCTCGATGAGACGGGCGAACTCGCCCTCACCTTCTTCAGGGCAAAGGGCGACTGGCTGCACAAGACGCTTCCTGTCGACGAACAGGTCATGGTCAGCGGCAAGGTCGACTGGTTCAACGGCCGCGCCTCGATGATCCATCCGGATTTCATGGTGAAGGTATCGGAAGCCGAAAACCTGCCGCTTGTGGAACCAGTCTATCCTATGACCGCGGGCCTCTCTTCAAAGACATTCCGCCGGACGATCGAAGCTGCAATCGCGCGCCTGCCGCAGTTCCCGGAATGGGCGGATTTGAGCCTCACGCAGCGTGAGGGCTTTCCTACCGTAACGGAAGCCTTTCAGGAACTGCACGATCCGCGCGACGAGACGGATATCGATCCGCAGTCCCGAGCCCGTCGCCGCTTGGCCTATGACGAGTTTCTCGCCGGCCAGGTGTCGCTGGCACTTGTGCGCCAGAAGATCCGCAAGGTGCCGGGACAGCCGATCCGGGTTAAGGGCGAGCTTGCCGCCCGTCTCGTTGCCGCGCTACCGTTTTCTCTGACGCCGAGCCAGAAATCCTCCGTCGACGACATCATCAAGGACATGGCAGGCGAAGACCGCATGCTCCGGCTGCTGCAGGGCGATGTCGGCGCCGGCAAGACGCTCGTGTCCCTGCTGGCGATGGCGGCCGCTGTCGAAGCGGGTGGCCAGGCCGTGCTGATGGCACCGACCGAGATTCTCGCCCGCCAGCACTTCTCGACGATTTCGAAACTGGCCGGCGCTGCCGGTGTCACGGTCGAACTGCTGACCGGCCGCACCAAGGGTCGCGAACGCGAAGCCATCGTCGAGCGGATCGCCTCGGGCGAGGCCCAGATCGTCATTGGCACCCACGCGCTGTTCCAGGACACCGTCAGCTATCACAGCCTGATGCTGGCGGTCGTCGACGAACAGCACCGGTTCGGCGTGCATCAGCGTCTGCGTCTGACCGCCAAGGGCATATCCCCGCATATGCTCGTCATGACCGCGACGCCCATCCCGCGCACACTGGTGCTGGCAGCCTTCGGCGACATGGATGTGTCCAAGCTGACCGAGAAGCCTGCCGGCAGAAAGCCGATCCAGACCGTGACGATCCCGACCGAACGGATCGGCGATGTCGTCGGGCGCCTGCGCAGCGCCGTCGCAGAGGGAAAGAAGGCCTACTGGATCTGCCCGCTGGTCGAGGAATCGGACGTCTCCGAACTGATGTCGGCCGAGGAGCGCTACGCGGTACTGGCCCGCGAACTCGGTGCCGACAATGTCGGCCTCGTGCATGGCCGAATGGCCGGACCGGAAAAAGACGCCGTCATGAGCGCCTTCAAGAATGGCGAGATCCGCCTGCTTGTGGCAACCACGGTTGTCGAGGTCGGCGTCGACGTGCCCGATGCGACGATCATGGTGATCGAACATGCGGAGCGGTTCGGTCTGGCGCAGCTCCACCAGTTGCGTGGGCGTGTGGGGCGTGGAGAAGAAGCCTCCACCTGCATTCTTCTCTACAAGGGACCACTCAGCGAAACCGGCCATGCGCGCTTGTCGATTCTCCGCGACAGCGAGGACGGATTTCTGATCGCCGAGGAAGACCTGAAACTGCGTGGCGAGGGAGAGCTCCTCGGCACCCGCCAGTCAGGCACGCCCGGGTTCAAGATCGCAAGCCTCGAAGCACACGCGGATCTCCTCGAGATCGCCCGCAAGGACGCGACCTACCTCCTCGATCGCGATCCGGACCTCACAAGCGAACGCGGCGAGGCCGTACGCGCCCTGCTCTATCTACATCGACGCGACGAAGCGATCCGCTTCCTGCGCGCAGGCTAAAGGGCGGTCGGCGGAGTGGTAGTGGCCGGCATGTCCTGCGGTGCCGGCAGGATCGGGACCTCGCCCGGCTTCGGCGTATAGGTCGGAGAGATGAGCCCGCCCGAGATCAACAGTTTGGCGCCCTCTTCCGGCGTCATGTCGAGCATGATGATCTGGCTTTTGCGCACGAACATCAGGAAACCTGCCGTCGGGACCGGGGTCGGTGGCATGAAAACCGCCACCATCTCTTCACCGTCTGCGTTAAGCTTTTCGGCAATCTCGCCCTGTGCATCGCCGGCAATAAACACCAGCACCCAGGTGCCGGGTGTCGGAAATTCGACCATGCCGCATTTCTTAAAGGACGTGGACTGTTCCTTGAGGACCGTCTCCAGGATCTGTTTGACGCTTTTGTAGATGGTCCGGATGAGCGGCATCTGGTTGAGGATCGACTCACCGAAACTGACGATCGAGCGACCGATCAGGTTCCTGCCGAGAAAGCCGATGATGGTGATCATCACCATCGCCAGCAGCAGACCGGTGCCGGGAATCGTTACATCGAAGTAATATTGGGGGTCGTAACGCTGCGGGATGTAGGGGGTTACCCAGCTATCGGCCCAGTCGATGAAGGTAAAGGTCAGCCATATGGTGATCGCCAAAGGCGCGCATATGATCAGGCCGGTAAGAAAGTTGTTTCTGAGCCGACCGGCCAGCGATAAGCGCTCTGGGCTGTCGCTCATGAAAATTCCTTACCTGTGACTTGCATTGTCGCATTCATCGAATGCGACAATGCAAGATGCAATGCTGCGATGCAAGGGAAAGCAAACCTTTCCCGATCACTCCACGGTGACGGATTTGGCAAGGTTGCGAGGCTGATCGACATCCGTGCCCATAAACACGGCCGTATGGTAGGCGAGCAGCTGGATCGGCAGCGAAAAGATCATCGGTGAAATGATCTCGTCTACATTCGGCAGCACGATCGTCGCCATCGTCGGAAGCTTCGAGGCAGCGGCCCCCTTCTCGTCGGTGATAAAGATGATCTTGCCGCCGCGCGCTGCAACTTCCTGCATGTTCGAAACGGTCTTTTCGAAGAACCGGTCATGTGGTGCAATCACGATGACCGGCATGTGCTCGTCGATGAGGGCGATCGGTCCGTGCTTCAGTTCGCCGGCTGCGTAGCCTTCCGCGTGAATGTAGGAGATTTCCTTGAGTTTCAGAGCACCTTCCAGTGCAAGCGGATAGCTCGTGCCGCGCCCGAGATAGAGCACATCCTTGAAGCGCGAAAGCTCTCGCGAAAGCGCCTCGATCTGCGGCTGGATGTCGTTCAATACCCGGCTCATGATTCGCGGCATCTCGGCTAAGTGCTTTACCATCGCCTTCTCGTCGCTCTCCGTCACCGTGCCCCGGACGCGACCGGCGCCGATCGAAAGCGCCGCCAGAACCGCGAGCTGGCAGGTGAACGCCTTGGTCGAGGCGACACCTATCTCCGGTCCTGCGAGAATTGGAAAGACGGCATCCGATTCGCGCGCGATCGTCGATTCGCGGACATTGACGATGGCCCCGATCTTGAGCCCCTGATCCTTGCAGTAGCGCAGGGATGCGAGTGTATCGGCTGTCTCGCCGGACTGCGAGATGAACAGCGCCGCCTGGCTGGGCGACAGCGGCAGTTCGCGGTAGCGGAATTCCGAGGCGACGTCGATCTCGACGGGAAGGCGAGCGTACCGCTCGAACCAGTATTTGCCGATAAGACCGGACAGATAGGCCGTACCGCAGGCGGAGATCGCGAGACCGGACACCGTCGAGAAATCAATCGCCGTATCCGTCGGCTTCACCGTGTTGGTGGCAAAGTCGATGTAATGGGCAAGCGCATGGGAGATGATCTCCGGCTGCTCGTAGATCTCCTTCTCCATGAAATGGCGATGGTTGCCCTTGTCGACCATGAAGGTCGCAGCCTGCGAAATCTGGCTCTTGCGCCTAACCGGCCGGCCTTCGTAATCGATGACGTCGAGACGATCATGGGTGATGATGGCGCAGTCGCCATCGACCAGATAGGTGATCTCGTTGGTAAAGGGCGACAGCGCAATTGCGTCCGAGCCTAAGAACATCTCTCCCCGACCATGACCGACGGCCAGCGGTGGTCCGAATCGCGCCGAAAAGATCGTGCCAGGCTCGTCCTCGAACATCACGACCAGCGCATAGGCGCCGGAAACGCGGTTGAGCATGGCAAGCATCGCTTCGCGGTGCCCCAGGCCTTCGCGCGTGTAATGCGCCAGCAGATGCGCGACGACTTCCGTATCCGTCTGGCTGGTGAAGACAGCCCCGTCGGCGATCAGTGCGTCCTTGAGTTCGGAGAAATTCTCGATGATGCCGTTATGAACAACCGCGACTCCGTCGACGAAATGCGGATGCGCGTTCGTCTCGTTCGGAACGCCATGCGTCGCCCAGCGGGTATGGGCAATGCCGATCGTGCCCGGCAGCGGCTCTCCGTCGAGCTTCTTTTCGAGGTTGAACAGCTTGCCCTCGGCGCGGCGGCGATCGAGCTTGCCCTCGTGGATGGTGGCGACGCCGGCGGAATCATAGCCGCGGTATTCCAGCCGCCGCAACGCCTCGACCAGACGCGTCGCTACCGGCTCATGGCCCACGATCCCGACAATCCCGCACATATAGGCCTCTCCAATTCTTATCGTTCGATCGCGAAGTCCTAGCCGATTGCCCCCGCCGTGTAATCACCGGCGCGGTCACTTTCGATGTCGAACAGTAACGCGAAATCCTTAATGGGTCGGACCTGCCGCTGCGGCCTGTTCGAAGCAGTTCTTGCCCCTCCCGCAGCGACGGATCCATCCGTCTTCAATGTAGCCCCGGACGGCTACTTCGCCTTCGATGCCTTTATCGCCAGCGCCCGCTCGCGAATGACCTTTGCGCGGCCCGGCTTCACTTCCTGCCGGGCGCGACCAAGGGCCAGCGCATCGTCAGGCACATCCTCGGTAATCACACTGCCTGACGCGACATAGGCCCCGTCGCCGATCGACACCGGGGCAACCAGCGACGAGTTGGACCCGATGAAGCTGTTGGCACCGATCCGGGTCTCATGCTTGTTGACGCCGTCATAGTTGCAGGTGATCGTGCCGGCGCCGATATTGGCATGCGCGCCGATGACCGCATCGCCGATATAGGTGAGGTGGTTCACCTTGGCGCCCTCACCCACCTTGCCGTTCTTCACCTCGCAGAAATTGCCGACCTTCGAACCCTCGGCGAGATCAGCCCCGGGGCGAAGCCGTGCGAATGGCCCGACTGTCGCACCCGAACTGACATGCGCACCTTCAATATGGGAGAATGCGTGAATGATCGCACCGCTATCGATCGTCACGCCCGGCCCGAACACGACATTTGGTTCGATCAGCGCGTCCTGTCCGATCTGCGTGTCGAAAGCGAGGAAAACGGTTTCCGGCGCAATCATCGTCACACCAGACACCATCAGTTCGTGGCGGCGGCGTTCCTGCCACAGGCGCTCGATGTAAGCCAGTTCTGCCCGGTTGTTGCAGCCCGTCAGTTCCGTTTCGGGCGCATCCACCGCAACGACCTTGCCGCCGTTCGCCCGGGCGATCTCCACGAGATCCGTCAGGTAGTACTCGCCCTTGGCATTGGCATTGCCGATCTGTTCGAGAAGGGCCAGAGCCTTGGCGCCGTTGATTGCCATCAGGCCGCTATTGCACCAGGTGACCTTGCGTTCCTCGTCAGTCGCATCCTTCTCCTCGCGGATGGCGACAAGCTCACCATTCTCCACCAGAAGACGCCCGTAGCCGGTCGGCTTGTCTGTGTGGAAGCCGATGACCACGACATCGGCGCCATTCTGCAACTCAGCCCGAGCGGCCATGAACGGGGCAGCGGTAATCAACGGAACGTCGGCATAGGCCACCAGAACGTCGTCGAAACCTTCCGCGATCGCGTCACGCGCCGCGAGAACTGCGTGTCCGGTGCCAAGCCGCTCCGTCTGCAGGAAAGCTTTGACCGATATCCCGCCGATCGCACCTGCCTTGGCAACCTTGTCTGCGTCGCGGCCGACCACAAGTGCTGCGTCCGTCATGCCGGCCGAAGCGACCGCTGCCATCACATGCGCAATCATCGGCCGCCCGGCGACCGGATGCAGCACTTTCGACATGGACGATTTCATTCTCGTACTGTCGCCAGCGGCAAGAATGACGGCAAGGCAGGAACGGCTCATTTCAGAATCTCCTTCGGCGATCGCCGCCTGTGTAGCAGCAACTGTCTTGAAGGGCGATAAACGGCATATGTCCAGAAGAAACAAAAAGGGCGCCGATGAGGGCGCCCTTTGGAATTCAGCTTATAGACGAGCTCACTTCGGCAGCTGGTCGTCCACGCCCTGGATGTAGAAGTTCATGCCGAGCAGAACGCCGTCCTCGGCCTTTTCGCCGGCCTTCAGCCACTCAGAACCGTCCTGCTTGTTGATCGGGCCGGTGAACGGATGCAGTTCGCCGGACTTGATCTTGGCTTCGGTCTCTTCGGCCATCGCCTTCACGTCGTCAGGCATGTTGGTGTAGGGCGCCATCGTGAGAATGCCGTCCTTCAAGCCGTCCCAGATCTGCTCGGACTTCCAGGAGCCGTCGAGAAGCGCTTTGGTGCGCTTGATGTAATAGGCGCCCCAGGTATCGACGATTGCAGTCAGCTGCGTCTTCGGACCGGCGGCGATCATGTCGGACGCCTGACCGAATGCGAAAATGCCGCGTTCGGCTGCAACCTGCATCGGTGCCGTCGTGTCGGTGTGCTGGGTCAGGATATCGACGCCCTGGTCGACCAGAGCCTTGGCAGCATCGGCTTCCTTGCCCGGGTCGAACCAGGTGTTGGCCCATACGACCTTGAGCTTGAAGTCAGGATTGACCGACTTTGCACCGAGTTCAAAAGCGTTGATGCCCATCACCACTTCCGGGATCGGGAAGGATGCGATGTAGCCGGCAACGCCCTTCTTCGACATCTTCGCAGCGATCTGGCCCTGGATGTAGCGGCCTTCGTAGAAGCGCGAATTGTAGGTCGCGAGGTTCGGACCAGCCTTGAAGCCGGTCGCATGTTCGAACTTCACGTTCGGGAACTTGGCGGCAACCTTCACGGTCGCATCCATGAAGCCGAACGATGTCGTGTAGACGATCGCGCAACCGGAGCGGGCCATGCGCTCGATCGCACGTTCGGCATCCGGACCTTCCGGCACGCTTTCGAGGAAAGGCGTCTCGATCTTGTCGCCAAGTGCCTTTTCTAGCTCGATACGGCCGCGATCATGCGCCTGGGTCCAGCCGCCATCGGTCTTGGAACCGACATAGATGAAGCAGACCTTCTTCTTTTCCTGGGCCTGCGCGCCGGTCGAGAAACCACCCAGAAGGGCGGCCGACGCGGCTAGGGCGATAATCAGTTTCTTCATTTCCTAAACCTCTATTGGCTTGAAGACGGGGTGTGCTTACCGCGGTCACCGATCGGGGACGAATGCCTTTCCGAGCGAAGCCGGCGTATTGATGAGCGTCGTGCGACGATTATGCGAGATGATGATGAGGACGACAATAGTCGCCACGTAAGGAAGTGCGGACAGAACCTGGGACGGAATGCCGATACCGAACGCCTGCGCATGCAGCTGCCCGATCGTCACGGCCCCGAAAAGATAGCCGCCGGCGAGAACCCGCCATGGCCGCCACGAAGCAAAGACGACGAGCGCAAGTGCAATCCAGCCGCGTCCAGCCGACATGTTTTCCACCCATTGCGGCGTATACACAAGCGACAGCTGCGCACCGGCAAGACCCGCACAGGCGCCACCGAACAGCACTGCCAAATAACGTGTCCGGATGACGTTGATGCCGAGCGCATGCGCGGATCCGTGATTGTCGCCGATCGCGCGAAGCTTCAGGCCGCGGCGGCTCTTGAACAGGAACCAGTTGATCCCGATGACCAGTGCGATCGACAGATAGAAGGTCAGATCCTGCGCAAAGAGAACCCGGCCGACAAAGGGAATATCGGACAGGAGCGGAATGACGATCGGCTGCAGCTTGATGCCCGGCTGACCGACGAAGCTCTCGCCGAGCTGGCCGGAAATGCCGAGACCGAGGATCGTCAGCGCCAGTCCCGTCGCCACCTGGTTTGCCACCAGCGTCAGCGTCAGGAACCCGAACAGCAGCGAGAACAGCCCACCGCCGACAATGCCGGCGACGATGCCGATATAGGGCGATCCCGTCATCTGCGTCGCCGCAAAGGCGCAGACGGCGCCCATGATCATCATGCCTTCGACGCCGAGGTTGAGCACACCTGCACGTTCGGTGACGAGCTCGCCGAGCGCCGCAATGACGAGCGGCGTTGCGGCAGTGATGACGGTCAGAAGGATCGCCTCGAACATCAGCCCTTCGCCTCCGCCTGGCTTCCGGCAAAGAGCAGCCGGATGCGGTAATGGATCAGCGTATCGCAGGACAGAACGAAGAACAGCAGCAGGCCCTGGAAGACGCGGCTGACTTTATCGGAAATCCCGATCGAAAGCTGGGCCGCCTCCCCGCCGAGATAGGTGAGCGCCAGAACCAGGCCCGACGCGATGATCCCGAGCGGATTGAGACGCCCGAGGAATGCCACAATGATCGCGGTGAAACCGTATCCGGGTGAAATCGACGGCTGTACGTGGCCGATCGAACCCGACACTTCCGAGATCCCCGCAAGCCCGGCAAGACCGCCGGAGACGAGCATCGAGAACCAAACCATGCGCCGTGCCGAAAAGCCGGCGAAACGCCCTGCCCGTTCCGACTGCCCGAGCACCTGAACCTCGAAACCCTTCAGCATGAAGCGCATCATGAACCAGAGCGCCACCGCGGCAATGATCGCGAAGGCAAAGCCCCAATGGGCCCGGCCGGAGGCCAGCATTTCCGGCAGAACCGCTTCTATCTGGAAGCTCTTCGTCTGCGGAAAATTATAGCCCTGCGGGTCACGCCACGGGCCGCGGACCAGCCAGTCGAGAAACAGCTGCGCGATATAGACCAGCATCAGGCTGGTCAGAATTTCGTTGGTGTTGAAGCGCGTCTTCAAAAGTGCGGGAATACCCGCGTACAACGCGCCGCCGGCAATGCCCATCAGAAGCATCAGCGGCAGGATCATCGGCGAATGCCACTCGGGATAGAGAACCGGCAGGATCGAACCTGTGATCGCGCCGATCGTGAACTGACCCTCGGCGCCGATATTCCAGTTGTTGGAACGGTAGCAGATCGAAAGCCCGACCGCGATCAGGATCAGCGGTGCGGCCTTGACGGCCAGCTCATGCAGCGACCAGACTTCGAGAAGCGGCTCGATAAAGAAGCTGTAGAGCGCCGATCCCGGGTTCTTGCCGAGAGCCCAGAACAGGATGGCGCCGCCGATCAGTGTCAGCACCAGCGCCAGAAGCGGCGAAAGAACCGAAAACAGTGTCGAGACCCGAGCACGCTTTTGCAGTTCAATGCGCATGCGTTGCCTCCGGCGAGGACGGCATGGCGTCAGGGATGGAATGGCTCTCATGGATGCCACCCATCATCAGCCCGATCCGCTCCAGCGTCAGGCTTCCGACCGGATGCGGCTCCGACAATTTGCCCTCCGAGATAACAGCGATATTGGTTGCCACCTCGAAAATCTCATCAAGGTCCTGGCTGATCACGACGACGGCGGAGCCGGATTTCGCCAGATCGATCAGCGCCTGACGGATGCGGCTCGCAGCACCGGCATCGACGCCCCAGGTCGGCTGGTTGACGATCATGATCGAAGGCTGCCGATCGAGTTCGCGCCCCACGACGAATTTCTGCAGATTGCCTCCCGAAAGCGAGCCGGCCAGCGGATCCTCTCCACTCTTGCGCACGTCCATCTGCTGGCAGATGCGTTTGGTGGCAGAGCGGATCGCACCGGAACGCACGATCGACGCCAGACCGCCCGACAGGAATGCCTTCCGGTCCGGCTGGCTGCGCGCCAGCAGCAGATTGTCGGTCAGCGACATGCCGGGTACGGCAGCATGACCATGCCGCTCCTCGGGCACGAAACTAGCGCCGAGCAGCCGCCGCCCGTTGATGCCCGTACGACCCACGGACTTGCCGCGGACCTTGATCCGGTCATCATCGGCAACCGGATATTCGCCAGACAGCGCATCGAAAAGCTCGCTCTGTCCATTGCCCGCAATGCCCGCAATCGCGAGGATTTCGCCAGCGCGCACGCGCATCGAAATGCTTTTCAGGCTGACCGCGAAGGGCGAGCGCGCCTTCACGGTCAAGTCGGTGACATCGAGCTGAATGTCGCCAAGCGCCACCGTCTCGTCCCGATGCACCGCGGCAACTTCCGTCCCGACCATCATCCGGGCAAGTGACGCAGGCGTCTCCTGCCTCGGATCGCAGGCGCCGGTCACCTTGCCGTGGCGAAGAACGGTGGCGCGGTCGCAGATGCGACGCACTTCCTCCAGCCGGTGGCTGATATAAAGCACCGAGCGGCCCTCGGCCTTCAGCTTGAAGAGCGTCTCGAACAACCGGTCCGCTTCCTGCGGCGTGAGCACGGAGGTCGGCTCGTCGAGAATGATCAGCTTCGGGTTCTGGAGGAGAGCCCGCACGATCTCGATCCGCTGGCGTTCACCGACCGAAAGGTCGGCCACATGCGCATAAGGATCAAGCGGTAGTCCGTACGCCTTGGAAAGCGAGGCAGCCTCTTCGGCGATCTTGGCAAGCGGCGTTTTCGGATCGAGAGACAAGGCAATGTTTTCGGCAACCGTCAGCGCTTCGAACAGCGAGAAGTGCTGAAACACCATGCCGATGCCGAGCTGCCGGGCTTCCCCAGGCGAACCAATCGTCACCGGGTTCCCCTGCCAGACAATCTGCCCGCCCGATGGCTGAAGCACGCCGAACAGCATTTTTACGAGAGTGGATTTGCCGGCACCGTTTTCACCGAGCAGCGCATGGATTTCACCCGGCGCGATATCGAGATCGATACCACTGCACGCAGCAAAATCGCCGAACAGCTTCGTCAGTCCACGGACCGACAAAAGCGAAGCAGCCTGCTCGCTCTCGGAAAAAGTCACGACGTCCCCTCGTTCACCCGCGCGCCCGGTCTTGAGTGCCGGTATTTCCGCGTCGCAGTTATTTCAAATGCTGAACCCGTCCGGTCTGACCGGATACTGGGTTGATATTGATACCGTTTTTGTTGCCTTGCACAACAGCAAAGAGACGCGTTGCGAAAAAACGCAGCTATTTTCCAAGTCCTGGAAAAAGCTGCATGATGCCGCCGATGCAATAGAGATAAAGACTGCTGATCACGACGCCCCAGACGAGCCAGTCCGGTGACTGGAAATGCAGGAGCAGCGAGTAGCCGGCGAGCGCGCACCAGAGCAGGCAGATCCCGAGATTGAGCGGCCGAAGGCGCTTGACGCGCACGGGATGGAGGAAATTGATCGGCAGGAAAGTGGCAACCACGGATACGGAGACCACGATCATGGCCGTCGTCGCACTGGCATCGATGACGAACAGCGTCAGTACCACCATGTTCCAGACGACCGGGAAACCGGAGAAGAAATACTCGTCGGTCTTCATGCCCATGTCGGCATAGTAGATCGCACTCGAAACGACGATGGCGCCGGCCGCAACGAATGACCAGGGTTCGCCGATCATTCCACTTTGATAAAGCGCAAAGGCCGGTAGGAGAACGTAAGTCACGTAATCAATGATATTGTCGAGCGTATCGCCCGACCAGTTCGGCAGGACTTCCTTCACATGCACCTTGCGCGCAATCGGTCCGTCGATCCCGTCAACCAGAAGTGCCAGCCCCAGCCACCAGAACATGTCGACAAATCGATGTTCTGCCGCAGCGACGACACCGAGGAATGCCAGGAAGGAGCCTGACGCCGTCAGGAGATGCACGGAGAAAGCCCGGATTTCCGCGTAAGGGACGTTCCGATAATTGAATAGTCGCCTGAACACGCGTCCCCCGCCTTTCCGTGAAGCCTGCGAGATATGCGGCCAATTGTCCCCGTTTGCAACTGCGCATGCCGGCGCACACCTGATTATGACCGGGAAAACCAGGATTTCTCTCGATCCCTCGTGGGCAGCGCGTGCCGAATCTGACGCCGCTACGGCTGGAATTACGGCCAGCACTCTATAAATACGGTGAGAGCGAATGGCTCCGGAGGTGACAGATGCACGAGTTCGAAATTGCCGTCGTTGGCGGCGGCCTGACAGGATCGGTAGCGGCGCTGGCTTTTGGTCGAGCCGGCCGCAAAGTCGCGCTCATTTCGCCGGCATCCGAGCGAGACGATGGGCGCACGACCGCGCTGATGGATCAATCCATCCGCCTGCTGGATCGACTGGGCCTATGGGATATCATCGCACCCTCGGCAGCACCGCTGTCGATCATGCAGATCATCGACGGCACGACGCGGCTGCTGCGCGCGCCCACCACCCAGTTTCGCGCACAGGATGTCGGGCTCTATGCGTTCGGCTACAACATTCCCAACAACGCGCTGTCTCCGGCGCTGGATAAGGCGATCGACCTGGAACCGAACGTCACCCGGTTCACGCATCAGGTCGAAGCCTTCGATCTCGACGGCGATCGCGCTCGCCTTACCTTATCGGACGGATCAGCTATGGCGGTCGATCTGGTCATTGGATCGGACGGGCGCAAGTCGAGCACGCGCGAGGCCGCCAGGATAGGTGTCCGCCGCTGGTCCTACCCGCAGTCCGCCCTGGTTATGAACTTTGCACACACGGTGCCGCATCACAACGTTTCGACGGAATTCCATACAGAAACCGGACCGTTCACCCAGGTTCCCCTGCCCGGTTCCCGCTCCAGCCTCGTCTGGGTGGTTCGGCCTGACGAAGCCGAGCGATTGATGGCGACCGATCTCGACCAGCTGTCGCAGCTCGTCGAAGACCGCATGCAGTCGATGCTTGGAAAGGTGACCGTCGAAGCCGCCCCGCAGGCCTGGCCGCTTTCGAGCCTGATGGCAGACCGGTTCGGCAAGGGTCGTGTCGCACTTGTCGGCGAAGCCGCGCATGCCTTCCCCCCGATCGGCGCTCAGGGCCTCAACCTCTCGCTGCGTGATATCATCACGCTGAGTGATCTGGTGACGGACGAACCGGACAGACCGATTGGCGCGGATATCGGCGATCGTTTTAACCGGAGCCGCCGCCCCGATATCATGACCCGCACCTTCGGTGTCGATCTGCTCAACCGCTCACTTCTGTCGGACTTCCTGCCCGTCCAGATGCTGCGGGCGGGCGGTCTGCAGGTCTTGAAAAACGCCCCGCCGTTACGCAATCTGATGATGCGGGAGGGGATCGAACCGGGCCGCGGACTACGCGAAATCTTTTCGGGCCTAAGGAAGCAAGCCCGCAGATAGAAAACCGGAATGGATGAGATAGAGGATCGCTGGCAGGGTGAAGACAGACGCCAGCGTGATAATCAGGATGCTCGCTGATGCGCGCTCCTGCCAGACGCCATATTGCTGGCTGATGACGAAGACATTGGTGGCAGTCGGCAGGGCTGACAGCAGCGTCGCCGAGTAGATCCAAACCGGTTCGAAACCACCGATCAGCGACAGGACCGAAAACGTCGTCAGTGGCAGTACGATCAGCTTGAAGACGGCGATATAGCCGATCTCGACCGGAACACGCCGCACCGGCCTCAACGCCAGCGTCACCCCCATTGCAAAGAGCGCGCAGGGCGCCGCCGCTTGCGCTAGATAATCGATAAGCCGCTGTACCGGTTCGGCCGGCTGCCACGCCATCGCGGCGAATGCAAAGCCGACAGCTGTCGAGATGATGAACGGGTGCAGCAGAACCTTGCGGGCGATATCGCCCGCCACCGCCAGCGGTGATCGACCGTCGCCGCCGGCTGCCGCCATCATGGCGGGTGCCACGATGAAATGGGCGGCGTTCTCGAAACACACGATCAGCGCCACCGGAACGGCCGCAGCTTCGCCGAAAGCGAGCAGTGCAAGCCCCGGCCCCATATACCCGATGTTGCCGTAAGCGCCAGCAAACGCCTGGATCGTGCAGTCCTCGAATGACGTCTTGCGGATCAGGAACCCGATCAGGAACACCACCGTGAAGATCAGATAGGTCGCGAAGATCTCGCCAAGAATGAAGTCGACCCGCGCCAGTTGCTCCATCGGCGTGCGCGAGACGAGCTTGAAGAACAGCGCAGGAAGTGCCGCATAGATGATGAACGTGTTCATCCATCCAAGCGCCTCGGCAGGTTGTTTGGTGACCTTTGCGGCCACGTAGCCGATCAGGATCAGTCCGAAAAACGGTAGCAGCAAGCCGATAATGTCGCCCATGCCGCCTTTAATCCTTACCGCGGTTGTCCTTGAGGTCGTTCCGTTAGCCGATTTGCATCAGGATTGGAAAGGTCTGCTGGAACCAGATCGCGGCTGACGTCACGAAACCGAAGATGAAAGCAAGGCCGGTCAGGATCAGCAACACGCCCATCGCCTTCTCGACGTGACCGAGATGCCGTCGAAAGCGGGTGAGGAACCGCATGAAGGCACCGGAGAACCCGGCAGCGATCCAGAACGGCACGGCGAGACCGAGCGAATAGATTGCGAGCAGCATGGCGCCCTCGCCCACCGTATCGCGCGACGCGGCGACACCGAGGATCGCGCCGAGAACGGGACCGATGCACGGCGTCCAGCCGAACGCGAAAGCCAGCCCCATCACGTAGGCGCCAGACAGCGTCGCCGGCTGTCCACC
Source organism: Rhizobium sp. Leaf321 (assembly GCF_001423215.1). Lineage (NCBI taxonomy): Bacteria > Pseudomonadati > Pseudomonadota > Alphaproteobacteria > Hyphomicrobiales > Rhizobiaceae > Rhizobium > Rhizobium sp. Leaf321. Next base: position 450,678 of record NZ_LMOF01000007.1, read on the forward strand.
GCCATGAAACCGCGCCTCGCGCGCAAGCAGGCCAATGCGGAACACGCCGAGGAAATTCAGGCCCATGATGATGATGATCACGCCGCCGATCTTGGAGAGCAGGTCGAGATGCTGCCGGAGAAGAACACCGATCGTCGACGCACCGGCGCCAAGCGCAACGAACACGGTCGCGAAACCGAGCGTGAAGAAGAACGCGGCCAAAAGAACCGCGCGGCGCGTATCCTTTGACCGCGACACGGCCGCATGCCCGTCGCGAAACTGGTCGACGGAAATCCCGGCCATGTAGCACAGGTAGGGCGGCACCAGCGGCAGGACGCACGGGGAAAGAAACGATAGAGCGCCGGCAATCAAGGCACTCAGAAGAGAGATATCAGCAATCGACACGTTTTGGTCCGCAGGTTTTCATCGGCAGTGTCCCACCGTGGGATCGATTGCACCTAAGCATGCCGCGCCCGGAAAGCCAGTCACCTTTTTGCGCGCAGGCGAAGCGGCCGGGGAAAAGCGTTGAGGAACGCAATTTTGCACAGCTAGCGGGGTTGACCGCAAAGAGTGACCTGCATATGTTCCGCGCACTTTCAAAGGATGCCTCGGCAGTCTTTAGGGAGAGCGTAGCTCAGCTGGTAGAGCAACTGACTTTTAATCAGTAGGTCCAGGGTTCGAACCCCTGCGCTCTCACCATTTATCCAGATAATGTGGTGAAACTCGACGCTGGCGAAGATGGACTTCAGATGTTCCGTAGCCTTCGACCTGCATCAAATCATGTGAAATTCCCCCGATGATGAACAACCCCTGGTCAAAACCTGTCGTCGTCCTGATTGGCGAGCCGCCTGTCGAAACGACAGTCGAAACGACCCAGGCTGCGGCCTGGGCGATGATCGAGGACTGGCCTGTCGAAGACGGTCCGCTGATCGACCGTGCGCTGATCGTGTGCGCCGAAGTGGATGGTGGAAAACGCAAGCCGGAAGACGCCCGTGCGGCCTTCGTCGCTGCTGCCGAGGAAGCCGGCGTTCTCGTCAGCGCCTGAGACCAATAGCTGCCTATTGGTCGCTTTCCGCTCACTCGTCACGGAACGTGTGGTTGATCTGATCCATCATCGGCTTGGTCAGATAGGAGATGACCGACCGGTCGGCGACCTTGATAAACACCTCCGCGGGCATTCCTGGATAGAGCGACAGGCCCTGTAACCGCGCGATATCGCCTGCATCAGGCGCAATCCGCACGATATAGGAGGCAGCGCCGCTACGCTGATCGACAACCGAATCGGGCGAGATCGACGAAATCTTGCCCTGGACTTCAGGCGTAGTCTTCTGGTCGAAAGCGCTGAAGCGTATGTCGACGCTTTGTCCCACGCTCAATTGGTCGATGCTGCGCAAAGCGACCTTCGCCTCGACCGTCAGGCTGCGCGTCTCCGGCGACAGAAGCATCAGCGCCTCGCCCGGATTGGCAACGCCGCCCACCGTGTGCAGCGCCAGCTGATAAATGTAACCGTCAAGCGGTGCGCGAACGTCGAGACGGTCGAGCTGGTCCTGTATGGCGATACGGCGTTCTTCTGATTCGGCGATCTTTGCCTCGACATCGGTCAGGTCACGCGCGTTTTCCGTCTGTCTGTCTTCGTCGAGCTGCAGGATCTGCAGGTTGATCTCGTTGATGCGGCCATGCGCCTGCGCCCGCGTCGCGATCATCCGTCCGCGATTGCCGTCAAGCTCGGCGCGCTGGCGCTTCAGCGTGTTGACACGCTGCATCGTCACGAGCTGCTTTTCGTAGAGCGAGCTGATAGCCGTGTGTTCCTCATCGATCAGCACGATCGAATCGTCGATCGACTTGATCTGCAGTGTGGCGCCCTCAATTTCTTCGGCCAGCTGGCTCTTCCGCTCGGCGAGCTGCTTCTTCATACCCTCGAGCGAGGCGCGACGGCTGAGGAAGAACTGCTGTTCGCCTTCGATCAGGATGCGGTTCGTCTGGGAATTGATACCTGCGGCCTCGGCTTCCTTGACCGTGAAGTTCTCCTCACCGCGGCGTTCCGCCTGCAACCGCGCGCGCCGCGCGTAAAGCTGTGCCAGCGTGCTGTTGGTAATGCCGAGATTGGATTTGAGCGACGTGCCGTCCAGCCGCAGCAGGACGTCCCCAGCTTTGACATGCGCGCCTTCCTTCACGAGCAGCTCGGAGACAATACCGCCGGTCAGGTGCTGCACCTTCTTGGCATTGTCCTCGATCACGACACTGCCTTCGGCCACCACCGCATTCGACAATGTCGTGCTGAGTGCCCAGCCGCCGATGCCGCCGACGAGCAACACGCTCAACGTCGATACGAGCAGGATATGGCGCTTCAGCGAACGCTCGGCTGTTGTCATCTTGAGACCTATTGCCTTATCTGTTCCGGGCTTTCCCCGACGACCTTGAGCGGCGAACTTCTCTCGTTCGGCTGGTTCTCGCGCCGAAGCACCTTCGAGAGCACCTCGTCCTTGGGACCAAAGGCCGCAAGACCACCGTCCTTCATCATCAGCACGAAATCCACCGCCGCGAGCGCACTCGGGCGGTGCGCAACCACGATCACGATGCCCCCGCGTTTGCGGATGCCGATGATCGCGTCCGTCAGCGCGACCTCGCCTTCCGAATCGAGATTGGAATTGGGCTCGTCCAGAACAACCAGAAACGGCTTGCCGAACAACGCACGCGCAAGCCCGATGCGTTGGCGTTGACCGGCCGAAAGCATGGAACCGCTCAAGCCAATATCGGTATCATAGCCGTTCGGCAGGCGCAGGATGAGGTCGTGGACGCCTGCAGCCTTTGCCGCCTCAATGACATCGGCCGCATCAGGGTTTTCACGAAACCGCGCAATGTTGTCCGAAACGCTGCCCGCAAAAAGTTCGATCTCCTGCGGAAGATATCCGAGATGGCGACCACGGTCCTCGTCGCTCCACTGGTCAAGCGCTGCGCCATCCAGCCTGACACTGCCGCGATAGATCGGCCAGACGGCCGTCAGAGCCCGCACGAGCGATGATTTGCCGGATGCACTCGGTCCGATCACGCCGAGAGCGCTGCCGGCCTGAAGCGTAAACGATACATTGGAAATCACCAGTTTCTGCAGCCCGGCCGGGCCGCTCGAAAGGCTCTCCACCGCCAGACTTTGCTTCGGTGCGGGCAGCGACAGAGGCATATCGGCCTCCGGCAGAGCATTGAGCATATGCCGCAACCGTTTCCAGGCCTGCTGGGCCGAAACGAAGCCGCGCCAGTTTGCAATCGCCTGCTCGACCGGGGCGAGCGCGCGGGAGGTAAGGATGGACGACGCGATGATGATGCCGCCGGATGCCTGGTTTTCGATGACGAGCACCGCGCCGACGGCAAGGACTGCCGATTGCAGCGCGATGCGAAAAATCTTGGTAACGGACAGGTATCCGTTCGAGGTATCGGAATTGGTCTGATAGCTGCTGCGATAGTTGGCGTTTGTCGCAGTCCATTGCCGTGAGAAGTCGTTTGCCATGCCCATGGCCTCAATGACTTCGGCATTGCGTTGTGCCGCCGAAAGAAAGGCGCTGCGCTGGCCGGTCAGTTCGTGCACTTTCTTGGCCGAAACCTGCGTGCTGCGATTGGTGAGGTAGGTGAGCACCATCAGGATGAGCGCCCCGCCGACTGCCATATAGCCGATGACCGGATGAAACAGAAAACAGATGGCGACATAGAACGGCAGCCACGGCAGGTCGAAAAAGGCCGGCGGCCCCGCGCTCGAGACAAACGAACGGACCTGGTCGAAATCCTTCATGATCGAAAGACCGTCGATCGACGCCTTCGTCTTGACCGGCGCCTTGAGCATCATCTTGAAAACCCGCGACCCCATCGTATCATCGATGATGCCGGCAATCCTTGTCAGCATGCGGCTGCGGGTAAGCTCGAATGCGCCTTGAAATAGATACAGCATCAATGCCAGCAAGCTGAGCGCGATCAGCGACGGGATGCTGCGGCTTGGGATGACGCGATCATAGACCTGCAGCATGAAGAATGAGCTGGTGAGATAGAGCACGTTGACCAGTCCGCTCGCGACCGCGACCGCAACGAGACCGGTTCTGCTCCGCGCAATGGCTTCGCTCATCGGATCTTTGGAGGCTTGCCGTGGGGATCCCGAAGCGGTTTCGGCCATAATGCGCAATCCTGATGCAGGGATCACACCTATTACCCGTAACGGGTTTAAAGTTCAATAAAGCCGCGCGGCAGACAGATCGCCCCTGCACAAGTGCCCCGCTCTCGTCCAAGGACGTGCCGGGGCAAACCATTTGTCAATCAACAATCCGCAAAGTTCTCAAATCGGCCGCTATCACGAATTGGTTTACGGAACCTTACTTCAGGACCGCCGTTCTGACGGCAAAGGAGTCTCAGCATGAGAATAGTCTTCGTCGCTCTTATCGGTTCGGTCCTCAGTATTCTGGTGTTCAAGTATTCTGATCACTCGCTTGGCGATACGGAAATACTCGCGTCTCCGACACAGCTGTCGGCTGCCAACTAGGATCATCCCAAGGAGGACAAGGACCGGCTTACTTCATCGCGATCTCAAGCGATCGCATCACGAGAGGAAGTGCAAGCATGACCATTCGTAATATTTTGCTGGTGTGTTGTTCAGCTGCTGTTGGTGCCGTCTTTGTAATTCTTGTTGGCATTCCAAGCACGCCTGTTGCGCACGAGAAATCCGCTCGCTTGAGTGGCGCCGCGACTGAAACGGCTTTTCTTCCCGAGCGCTTCGGGGTCCCCCATCCAACCCGTTAAAATTTTTGATGCGTAAACAAAAAAGGCCGGCGTCAGAAACGCCGGCCTTTTTGCATGCTGAATTGCTTCAGTGGATCGGCTTGCCGCCGTCTTCTTCTTCGAACGTCACTGCGACGTCACCATCTGCAGAGAGACGGACCTTGTCGCCTTCGACATCGGCAACGAGTTCAAGCGAAATGAAATGGTGATGGCCTTTATGGCTCCCCTCACCGCTATCCTTCTTGGTCAGCTTGATACGGTTTCCTTCAACGCGGTCGACCGTTCCGATGTGGACGCCGTCCGCACCGATCACTTCCGCATGTTCCTTGATAAGGGCGACATCGATCATCTGAGTTCTCCTTTGTGTGTTCAGCCATAACGCACAACCGAGAAGTTCGATGCAGTGCCTCCGATACATTACCGACATTTAAGTTGGCCACCGGCTGCTTTCATGCGAATGCCTCGTTCCAGAGTTGCAAAGCCGCGGTTTCGACGCGATCCCTCGCTAGACCGGAACGGCTCGCGCTATTTCCACCGCATCGAGGATAGCCATTGAACGTCCAGTCCACTCCCCCAGCCAGCCGTAAACAGGATGCGCCTGATCTCGCCGCGATCCTTGCGTCTTCGGGCAAGCGGAAAAAGCGTGGACGTTGGTTTGTCTGGCCTCTCCTCATCCTCATCGCCGCCGCAGCCCTGCTGGCTTACTCCTATTTCGGCAGCAGCGGCCCACGATACGATTACACGACGCAGGCCGCAAAGCGCGGAGACCTTGCGGTAGTTGTCACTGCAACCGGTTCCGTCCAGCCGACCGATCAGGTGGACATATCGAGCGAACTTTCCGGCACGGTCAGGAAAGTCAACGTGACCTATAACAGCGCGGTCAAGGCCGGCGATGTGCTGCTCGAACTCGACACCAGCAAGCAGGAAGCGGATGTGCAGAGCGCGCGCGCTCAACTTGCATCGGCAAAGGCCAATGTTTTGAAGGCCGAGGCAGAAGCGGCTTCCGCGAAGATTTCATTCGACCGCCTGACGGCACTCGTCGCCAATCGCATTTCCAGCCAGCAGGATCTGGACGCGGCGCGCTATGCTTACGAGTCGGCCGTTGCGACGAAGGACATCAATCAGGCCGCGATCCTGTCCGCCGAAGCAAGCCTGAGGCTTGCCGAGGTTAATCTCGGCAAACTGACGATCGTGTCTCCGATCGACGGGATCGTGCTGACCCGCGAAGTCGATCCCGGTGCAACGGTCGCCTCTTCGCTCAATGCACCGGTCCTCTTCACAATCGCCGGCGACCTCAAGCGCATGGAGCTCCAGGTGTCCGTCGACGAGGCTGATGTCGGTCAGGTCAAGGACGGCCAGCCTGCTCGCTTCTCGGTCGACGCCTATCCGGAGCGGAGCTTTCCGGCCACAATCGAGACCGTCCGGTTCGCCTCCGAGACCGTCTCCAACGTCGTCACCTACAAGGCGATCCTGACCGTCGACAATGCCGATCTGCTGCTGCGGCCGGGCATGACCGCCACGTCAGACATCACGGTCCAGTCGGTCAAGGATGCGCTGCTTGTCCCGAACGCTGCGCTTCGCTACTCGCCGGCCGCCACCGCACGGCAGCGCGGCAATGTCCTCTCCCGGCTGTTCTCGCCACCACGCCCGCCCCGCAACCGCAATCGTGGCGAACAGGCGGCAAACAACACCCGCGCCGTCTGGGTGCTGCGCAACGGCGAAGCCCAGCGGGTGCCGGTCGAAACCGGGCCGACCGATGGCCAGTTCACGGTTCTGAAATCAGGCGAAATCCGCGACGGCGATGAACTGGTGACGGATGCCGTCGCAAGGGCGCAGTGATGGACCTCGCCGTCACGCCTGCCCCCCTCATCGCATTCGACAAGGTCTCGAAGTTCTACGGGCGCGGCGAAGCGACGATCCGGGCGCTGGACCAGATCGACCTCGCCATATCCGCCGGGGAATTCGTGTCGATCATGGGACCCTCCGGTTCGGGCAAATCGACGGCGATGAACATCATCGGCGGGCTCGATATCCCCTCATCGGGCGAGTTTCTGTTTCAGGGCGTGCCGACGACAGATTTCAGCCGGGAGCAGCGCACGCTTCTGAGACGCCACATGCTGGGCTTCGTGTTCCAGGGGTTCAATCTTCTCGCCCGGACATCTGCCGTTGAAAATGTGGAGCTTCCGCTCGTCTATCGCGGCATGCCGCCCAAGGAGAGGCGCGCACGTGCGACTGTGGCCCTGGCTCAGGTCGGTCTCGCCGGACGCGAAGGCCATACCACCCAGGAACTGTCAGGCGGCCAGCAGCAGCGCGTCGCGATCGCAAGGGCCATCGTCACCGATCCGGCCGTGCTTCTCGCCGACGAGCCGACCGGCAATCTCGACACCAAGACCAGCATGGAGATCATGGACCTGATCACCCGGCTCAACCGCGACAACGGCATTACCGTCATCATGGTCACCCATGAGGAAGACATCGCAGCCTACGGGTCGCGTCTCTTGCGCTTTACCGATGGTCACCTCGTCTCCGACGAACCCAATCTCGAAAGGGCAAGCCATGCTGCTGGAAGCCGCTAAGCTCGCCTGGCGGGCGATCAGCCGCAATCTGCTGCGCTCCTTTCTCACAGTGCTGGGCGTCGTGATCGGCGTCGCAGCGGTCATCGCCATGGTGACGATCGGCAACGGCACGACTGCGAAGGTGCGCGATGAACTGTCCCGCCTTGGCACCAACACCCTATTCATCCGTCCGGGCCAGTGGGGACCGGGACGCGCGAGCACGGAAGCCAAGCGCTTCACCGACAAGGATGTGCTGGCGATCAAGGAGCAGATCTCCGGTCTTCGGGGCGTCGCACCGATCAATCGCGGGACAGCCACGGTCATCGCCGGCGGCGCCAACCATTCGTCGAGCGCTGTCGGCACCACCAACGACTATTTCATCGTGCAGGATTGGGATATGGCGCTCGGCCGCAATTTCAATCCGAACGAGGATCGCGGCAGCCATGCGGCCTGCATCATCGGCGAGACGGTGCGCAAGCAGCTGTTCGGTGCCGCCAACCCGGTCGGACAGTTGATCCGGGTCAGCAACATCGCCTGCCCGGTCGTCGGCGTTCTCGCGGTCAAGGGTCAGTCCGGCATGGGCGACGACCAGGACGACACCGTCATCATGCCGCTGAAACTGCACCAGCGACGGATCGGTGGAACGACAACGATCTCCAGCATCGTCATATCAGCGCAGGACGGCGTCTCGACCGCCAAGGTGCAGTCGGATGTCGAAGGTCTGCTGCGTGAGCGGCGGCGCATCGCGATCGGACGCGATGACGACTTCTCCGTCAACGACATGTCGCAGATCGCGGCGGCGATGACCGGGACGACGGTTCTGCTGACGGGCCTTCTCGGTGCCGTCGCCGCCGTCAGTCTCCTCGTCGGCGGTATAGGCATCATGAACATCATGCTGGTCTCGGTCACCGAGCGCACCCGCGAGATCGGCATCCGTCTCGCCATCGGCGCACTCGAAAGCCAGGTTCTCCGGCAGTTCCTGGTGGAGGCCGTGATGCTGTCGATCTTCGGCGGGGTGACCGGCATCATCACCGGGCTTGCGCTCGCCTACGGCGTTGTCAGCTTTCTCCAGGTGCCGTTCGTGGCCAGCCCGACGATCATCCTTATGGCCTTCGCCTTTTCGGCAGCGATCGGCATGATCTTTGGCTACTTCCCGGCCCGACGGGCAGCCCAGCTCAACCCCATCGAGGCGCTACGCCACGAATAAACGCGCATGAAAAAAGGGCCTCGCGGCCCTTTCTATTTAACATCTCGAATTACCGCCTCAGGCAGCCGGAGATTGCGTGGTGCGCTGCTGCGCAAGCGCCGCCAGATCGGCAGGCTTCAGTTCGACCGATTCGCCGCAACCGCAGGCCGATGTCTGGTTCGGGTTCACGAAGGTGAAGCCGGATCGCATCTTGGTCGTCTCGAAATCCATCTGGGTGCCGAGCAGGTAAAGAACGGCCGAAGGCTCGATCCACACCTTGGCACCGTCCCGCTCGATCAGGTCGTCCTTGGCATTGGGCACAGTAACGAGATCGATCGTGTACTCCATGCCGGCGCAACCGCCCTTCTTGATACCGACGCGCAAGCCGAGCGCATCAGGACCGGAGTTCGAGGTGATCTGGTTGACGCGCTGTGCAGCAGCGTCTGTGATCGTCATGACAGCAAAGCCCATGGCATTCTTTCCTTCCACGACCGGGTTCAAGGCCCGGTGTTTCTAGACCTGGTGTTTCGAGAGTAAGTCTCGTGAGTCCAACTTAGTACCGGTGCCTTAACCGATCAATACCACCCGACAGCAACCTGCGCCTCTTCGGACATCCGCTCCGGCGTCCACGGCGGATCGAACGTCATCTCGACCTCGACGCCGGACACGCCTTCGACGGCGCCGACGGCATTTTCCACCCAGCCCGGCATTTCGCCGGCAACCGGGCAACCGGGCGCTGTCAGCGTCATCATGATTTTCACCATCCGATCGTCCTCGATATCGACCTTGTAGATCAATCCGAGTTCGAAAATGTCGGCCGGAATTTCCGGGTCATAGACGGTTTTCAAAGCCGCGACGATGTCGTCGGAAAGCCGCGCCACCTCGTCTTCGGGAATGGCGGACTGGATGATCCCCTCGCGGGCATCCCATTTCGGTATCTGGTCGTCCATGGCCTTCAAAAGTCCTTCAGGAAAAGAAATCGCGGGCGTAGTCGAGTGCATCTGCCAACGCATCCACTTCGGCCCGGGTATTGTACATGCCGAAGGATGCACGGCATGTGGAGGTAACGCCGAAGCGTTTCAAGAGCGGCATGGCGCAATGGGTTCCGGCTCTGACTGCCACACCGCGCCTGTCGATGACCATCGAGATGTCGTGCGCATGAATGCCGGCAAGCTCGAACGAGAATATGGCGCCCTTGCCGGGCGCATTGCCGATGATCCTCAACGAATTAATCGCGCTCAGCCGCTGGGTCGCATAGGCAGTCAGATCCGCCTCGTGCTTTGCAATCGCATCACGGCCGACCTTGTCCATATAGTCAAGCGCATGACCGAGACCGATCGCCTGAACGATCGGCGGCGTGCCGGCCTCGAACCGGTGCGGCGGATCGTTGTAGGTAACGAAATCTTCGGCCACATCGATGATCATCTCGCCACCGCCCATGAACGGCCGCATCTCTTTCAGACGGTCCGCCTTGCCATAGAGAACGCCGATGCCCGAAGGGCCGTAGAGCTTGTGGCCAGTCATCACGAACCAGTCGCAGTCGATATCGCGCACATCGATCGGCATATGGACGGCGCTCTGGCTGCCGTCGACGAGAACGGGAATGCCGCGCTCGTGCGCGATACGGCAGACTTCCTTCACAGGAACCACCGTACCAAGCGCATTCGACATATGAGTGATGGCGACCAGCTTGGTCTTGTCCGTCAGCGCCTTCTCGAAGTCGTCGAGATGAAAGGCACCGTCGTCATCGACCGGGATCCAGACGATCTTCGCACCCTGGCGTTCACGAATGAAGTGCCATGGCACAATGTTGGAATGGTGCTCCATGATGGTGATGACGATCTCGTCGCCCTCACCGATATGTGGCATTCCATAACCGTAGGCGACGGTGTTGATCGCTGCCGTCGAATTGCTGGTGAAGATGATCTCGTCGACGGAACCGGCGTTCAGGAAACGGCGCACCTTTTCGCGCGCCGCCTCGTAGGCATCCGTTGCCGCATTGGAGAGGTAGTGAAGGCCGCGATGCACATTGGCATACTCGTTCGAGTAGGAATGCGCGATCGCGTCGATCACGGCCTGCGGCTTCTGGGCAGACGCCCCGTTGTCCAGATAGACCAGCGGCTTGTTGCCATGCACCATGGTCGAAAGGATCGGGAAATCCTTTCGGATCGCTTCGACGTCGTAAGCTGTCGCAGGGGTGATCTGGTCCATGTCATGCCTCATTTGCGGACGCGCGCCTATAAAATCAGGCGTGCTTTTCGAGCCAATCGGAGATGACGCCTTCCAGCGCTTCGACGAGCTTTTCTTCTTCCAGTTCCTCGACGATCTCCGCCACGAAGGCGTTGACCAGCATGGCACGGGCCCTGTTTTCAGGTACGCCGCGCGCCATCAGGTAGAAGAGATGGTTGCGGTCGATATCGGAAACCGTGGCGCCATGGCCGCAGATCACGTCGTCGGCAAAGATTTCCAGCTCCGGCTTCACCGAGAAATCGGCGTCGTCGGACATCAGAAGCGTGTTGCACGCCATCTTCGCATCGGTCTTCTGCGCGTCCGGGGCGACCTTGATCATGCCCTGGAACACACCGCTCGCCTTGTCGAACAGGACGTTGCGGATGATTTCCGTGGAGCTCGTATGCGGAACGTTATGGCCAAGAACCATGGTCACGTCCGTATGGGTATCGCCACCGAGCAGGTTGACGGCACGCAGCGTGAACTCCGCCCCCTCACCCTGAACGTCGACGCGAAGCTCCTGGCGCACCAGCTTGCCGCCGGCGTTGACGATGAACAGTCGCAGCTTGGTATCGGTACCGAGCGATATGCGGATCTGACCGAGATGGGTGTCGTCAGCCCCTTGAGTCTGGAGGATGATCCAGGTGATCTCAGCGCCGTCCTGCAGCGTCAGGTCACTGATCGAGGACACGAGTGCCGCATCATCAGTCACCGCGCAGTGACGCTCGATGATCGTTGCCTTGGACCGCGCTCCGAACACCGCCGGAAACCGCGTATGGACCTGACCGGCACCGTGAACCGCCTGCAGCTCGATCGGCTGCTCGACCGAGACGTCTGCCGGTACGGAGAGCGCGAAGCCGTCCCGCACGAAGCTGCCGTTGATGCGAGCGATCGCGTCGTCCTTGTCGAACGCCGCAAGCCCAGCCACGGCCGAACCATCGGCAAGCTGGTCCCTAAAGACCGAAAGCTCGACGCCATCGATCGTCGCGCGGTTGTCCGCTACGCCCTGAACGATCGACAGGACTTTCGCGCCTTCGACCAACGGCGCGACCGGTTGAACCGATACGCCGCCGACGACACGCTCTGGAACAGAGCGCAGCAGGTTCTTCAGATCCGTGTAGTGCCAGGACTCGATGCGTCGCGTCGGCAGGCCCGATCGCTTCAGATCATCGAGAAGACGATCGCGGGTTCCCGTGACGGCACCGTTACCCGGCAGTTCGCCAACCTGGGCCGCAAAAGCCTCGACGAGCGCCGTTTCGGCGGCCGTCAGCCGGACGGGCTGATTGATTTGCATGTTCATGCCAAATTCCTTCCCGCGTCTCAGGCTGCTCTGCCGATGATGTCCGCGTAGCCATTGGCCTCGAGTTCGAGCGCCAGCGCCTTGTCACCGGTGCGGATGATCTGGCCCTTGTAGAGAACGTGGACCGTATCAGGCACGATGTAGTCGAGCAGGCGCTGGTAGTGGGTGATGACGATCGTCGCACGATCCGGCGACTTCAGCGCGTTCACACCGTCAGCCACGATCTTGAGCGCATCGATATCGAGGCCGGAATCGGTCTCATCGAGCACGCAGAGCAAAGGCTCAAGCAGCGCCATCTGCAGGATTTCTGCACGCTTCTTCTCGCCGCCGGAAAAACCGACATTGAGCGGACGCTTCAGCATGTCCATGTCGATCTTCAGCTCGGCAGCCGCTTCCTTGACGCGACGGATGAAGTCCGGCGTCGTCAATTCGGGTTCGCCGCGCGCCTTGCGCTGCTCGTTCATGGCCACCTTGAGAAACTGCATGGTGGCGACGCCCGGGATCTCGACCGGATACTGGAAGGCCAGGAAGATGCCCTTGGAGGCGCGCTCCGCCGGATCGAGCTCCAGAATGCTCTCACCGTTCAGAAGGACTTCTCCCTCGGTGACTTCATAGTCCGGACGTCCGGACAGGATGTAGGACAGCGTCGACTTGCCGGAACCGTTAGGCCCCATGATGGCAGCAACTTCGCCGGCCTTCACGGTAAGGTTCAGGCCACGGATGATTTCGGTGCCGTCTTCGGCAATGCGGGCATGCAGGTTTCTGATTTCAAGCATAGGTCTATCTTTCCGGATACTCTTTAGTGACGCGCCAGGCGCGCTATTCAAATGACAGGCCGATCAGCCGACGGAGCCTTCGAGCGAAATCCCGATCAGCTTCTGCGCTTCGACCGCAAATTCCATCGGCAGCTGCTGGATGACATCCTTGACGAAGCCGTTGACGATCAGGGCGATCGCTTCTTCTTCGGGAATGCCGCGCTGCATAACGTAGAACTTCTGGTCGTCGGAGATCTTCGAGGTCGTCGCTTCGTGCTCGATCTGGCCCGACGAGTTCTTCACGTCGATGTAGGGCACCGTATGCGCACCGCACTTGTCGCCGATCAGAAGCGAATCGCAGTTGGTGAAGTTGCGGGCGTTTTCAGCCTTGCGGTGGATGGAGACCTGGCCGCGATAGGTGTTCTGCGAAACGCCGGCCGAAATCCCCTTCGAGATGATGCGGCTCGACGTGTTCTTGCCGAGGTGGATCATCTTGGTGCCGCTATCGATCTGCTGGTGACCGTTCGACACGGCGATCGAGTAGAACTCGCCGCGGCTGTCGTCGCCACGCAGGATGCAGGACGGGTATTTCCAGGTGATCGCCGAACCGGTCTCGACCTGGGTCCAGGAAATCTTCGAGCGGTGGCCGCGGCAGTCGCCACGCTTGGTGACGAAGTTGTAGATGCCGCCCTTGCCCTGGGCGTCGCCCGGGTACCAGTTCTGAACCGTCGAATACTTGATCTCGGCATCGTCGAGAGCAACGAGTTCGACCACTGCGGCATGCAGCTGGTTCTCGTCGCGCTGCGGCGCCGTGCAGCCTTCGAGATAGGACACGTAAGCGCCTTCCTCGGCAATGATCAGCGTGCGTTCGAACTGGCCGGTGTTCTTCTCGTTGATACGGAAGTAGGTCGACAGCTCCATCGGGCAGCGAACGCCCTTCGGCACGAACACGAACGAGCCGTCGGTAAACACCGCAGCATTCAGCGTGGCGTAATAGTTGTCGGTGGCCGAAACGACGGTGCCCAGATACTGCTTGATCAGGTCCGGATGCTCGCGAATGGCTTCCGAGATCGACATAAAGATCACGCCGGCCTTCTGAAGTTCCTTCTTGAAGGTCGTGACAACAGACACGGAATCGAACACCGCATCGACGGCAACCCGTGGCCTGTCGACGCCGGCAAGGATTTCCTGCTCGCGCAGCGGAATGCCAAGCTTTTCATAGACGCGCAGCAGCTCGGGATCGACTTCCTCGAGCGACTTCGGACCGGACGTGGTCTTCGGCGCGGCATAGTAGTAGAGATCGTTGAAGTCGATCTTCGGATAGTCGACGCGCGCCCAGGTCGGCTCTTCCATCGTAAGCCAGCGCTTGTAGGCGTCGAGACGCCATTCCAGCATCCATTCGGGCTCCTGCTTCTTGGCGGAAATGAAGCGGATGATGTCTTCCGAAAGGCCCTTGGGCGCCTTGTCCACTTCGATGATGGTTTCGAAGCCGTATTTGTACTGATCGATATCGATCCCACGGACCTGATCGATTGTTTCCTGGACAGCTGGCATGTTCATTCTCCAAATCTTGCCGGTTCAAATTCCGGCAATTCTGTCATGTCTCCGGGAGGTTCTGTTCCTCCCGTATGTAGGCGCCAAAAGGCGGTTTTCACACCTTTAGGCAAGTAGAAAGTTGCGCTCGCACAAATTAGAGCGCTGTCACGCCGCAACGCCTTGGGCCTTGCGACGGGCTGCGATTTTGGCAAAAGCCGCAACCGCACGCGTAATGTCTTCGTCTGTCGTGTCGGGACCGAGCGAGATGCGCAAGGCACCCAGCTGTGGATCCCGGCCCATCGCCATCAGCACATGGCTCTCGCCGACCTTGCCCGAAGAGCAGGCTGAACCGGCCGAAAGCGCGATCCCCTCGATATCGAAGGCGATCTGACCCGTTTCCGCCTTCAGCCCCGGCAGGGTGAAGAAGCAGGTATTGCCAACGCGGTGAACGTCCGCACCATGGATCATCACATCGGCGGCAGCTTTGCGCATCTCGCCTTCAAGCCGATCCCGCAACAAGCTTATACCGTCATTGCGCTCATCGAGGTCTTCGCTCATCGCCGCAGCCGCAGCGCCGAAGCCGACGATCGCGTGAAAATTCTCGGTCCCCGAACGGTGACCCTTCTCCTGCCCGCCGCCTCGGATCAGCGGCTTCGGCATCAGCACTTCGCCGCGCGAGATCAGGGCGCCGACGCCCTTCGGACCACCAATCTTGTGCGACGAAATCACCACGAAGTCAGCATCCAGCCTGTTGATATCGACCGGGATACGACCGACAGCCTGCACCGCATCGACGACCAGAAGCCCGCGATGCCTGTGGACGATCTCCGCAGCTTCAGACACCGGCTGGATCACGCCCGTCTCGTTATTGACCAGCATCAGCCCGACCATAGGAAGGCCCAATAAGTCGTCATGCACTGCGAGCAACTTTTCCAGCGCCGAAAGATCCACGATACCGGTGGTTGTCACCGGTATCTCGATCACCTGGGCAGGATCGAACCTGCCGCCTTCGCGGATCGCGGGATGCTCGATCGCCGAAACGTAAAGAGCGCCGATCGCGACCGGTGCACGGCCCATCCGGTAGTCCGGCGTCAGAACATGGTTCGATGCCTCCGTCGCACCGCTGGTAAAGGTAACATGCGCGGGCTCTGCGCCGACCAAGGCCGCAACCTGGCGCCGCGCCTTGTCGACGGCCGCGCGCGACAACCGGCCCTCACCATGCACCGACGACGCGTTGCCGGGAAGCTGAAGGGCCTCCAGCATCGCAGCACGCGCCGGCGCGCTCAAAGGCGCGGTCGCGTTCCAGTCGAGATAGGTGCGGTTCAACGCCATTGCCTGATCAGATTCCGTCCCTAATTACCGTTGGGTCTCATCTAGGGTTGCCGCAGGCCGCATTTTTCTTGAAATTCCGGCCACGCTTGCCTTAAGAGACATCGCATCGGGCGCTGCCAAGGCGGCCCCAATTTCGAATGGTTCTAAACTGGGTTTTAGAAAAGCTGAGCGGCTTCGTCAAGTCAAACTCGACGGATGAACCGTGGATAGCAACCCAGTCTGGCATCAGATCACGTTTGACCGACCGGAGTACCGATGCCCGAAGTGATTTTCAACGGCCCTGCAGGCCGCCTGGAGGGCCGTTATCAGCCTTCCAAGGAAAAGAGCGCACCGATCGCCATCATCCTGCATCCGCATCCGCAGTTCGGCGGCACGATGAACAACCAGATCGTATACCAGCTCTTCTACATGTTCCAGAAGCGCGGTTTCACGACGCTCCGCTTCAACTTCCGTTCGATCGGACGCAGCCAGGGCGAATTCGACCACGGCGCCGGCGAACTATCCGACGCAGCTTCGGCACTCGACTGGGTCCAGAGCCTGCATCCCGATTCGAAGAGCTGTTGGGTCGGCGGTTATTCCTTCGGCGCGTGGATCGGCATGCAGCTTCTGATGCGACGCCCCGAAATCGAAGGCTTCATCTCCGTTGCGCCGCAGCCGAACATCTACGACTTCTCGTTCCTGGCGCCCTGCCCATCCTCCGGCCTCATCATCAACGGCGATGCGGATAGGGTTGCACCGGAAAAGGACGTGAACGGCCTCGTCGAGAAGCTGAAGACCCAGAAGGGCATCCTCATCACGCACAAGATCGTCGAGGGCGCCAACCACTTCTTCAACGGCCAGACCGAGACGCTCATGGGCGAGTGCGAGGATTACCTCGATCGCCGCCTCAATGGTGAACTTGTGCCCGAGCCGGCTGCAAAGCGCATCCGCTAAGGCTACTGTGCATCGAAGAAACAAAAATGGCCGCGTTTGCGGCCATTTTCGTATCTTCAGTTGACCGGTCGCACATGTGCCGCACGCGGACGCCCATCGTCTGACGTCGCTTCATGAACCCGGTTACGGCCGGCCCGCTTCGCGGCATAGAGCGCCACATCCGCCTGCCGGAACATTTCGTCGAGCGCGTCGGGACTGGTGAGATTGGCGACGCCGAAACTCGCCGTGATCCTTGAGGTGGGTGGCAGACCCGCCACCGACATCGCCATCGTGCCGCCCCTCAGAGCCTGAGCCACCATCAGCGCAACGTCCATCGGCGTGTTGGGAAGGAACACGGAGAACTCTTCGCCGCCCATCCGGCCGACGATTGCTTCTTTTGGCGCGCAGGAGGAAAGCAAGGTCCCAAAACTCTGGATCACCATATCCCCGGCATGATGCCCATAGGTGTCATTGATGGTCTTGAACCTGTCGAGGTCGCATAAAACCACCGCATGCGGTCCTTTTGGAAACGTCGCGATTGCGGATCTCACCCGGCGCTCGAAGCCGCGCCGGTTTGCAAGGCCCGACAGAGCGTCGCTTTCCGACACGCTGCGTTCATCCGCCATGATTTCGAGCACCAGTACCGACAGCAGTGTCAGGCCGACCGCGACCATCAGAACGGCCGTCAGGCTCTGGGAGATCAGCGCATAGTCGGTGCGGATATAATCTGTCGCGACGGACCCGGCACCAACGGCGATCGCAAGTACGGCCTTCGCGATGAAGTGTACCCCTGTGACCGCAAGGAGCGCGCACACGACCTTGTCGATCAGCAGTTGCCGGTTCGAGCGCAACAAAGCCTGCAGAACCACGCCGGCGCTTGCGAGGATAACCAGGGCAAACGGAGTCTGGTAGGAAAATGCGTGAAGCGGCGTGCCGGGCCGCAGATCATAGACGAAGACGTTTCCGAAGGAGCTGACGGCGAACATCAATCCGGCAAGTCGACGGTTGATGCGAACGTCATAGAGACTGCCAATGCCGAAAAGCAGGAAAATCATGCCACCGAGAACGGTTGCAAAAGCTCCGATCGCCCAGGGACGCGGAAAGGGCAGATAGGCGACGGCAATCTCGCAAACAGCGGCCAGTGAAGCGACGCCGAAACCGGCCCCGAACCAAAGCGCGGCAACGCGCGACCGACTGCGGGTGGAAACAACCGCAAACACGATACAGAAACATATCGCGACGACGAAATTCACCCCCAGGAAAAAAACTGCCCCGTTCATCAACCCAACAATGCATTTAGAAAATAAGGAATGCCGCAGTCCTGCCTTCACCTTAGTGGCTTGGCAGAAAACAAAAGATTAATGAACCATGACGGCGAGTCACAGATAAGTGCAAGCGCATTTCGCTGCATTTTTGGAGTGATAAACCACCAAAACAGTGCTAGACGCCGGCTCTCAAGACAAAAAACGCATCCACAGAGAAGTAAGATGTCCAGGTTCAAGTCCGATTTCCTCCACACGCTCGATGAGCGTGGCTTCATTCACCAGATTTCCGACGAATCGGGTCTCGACGAACTGTTCGCCAAGGAAACCGTGACGGCCTATATTGGCTTTGACCCGACGGCACCAAGCCTTCACGCAGGCGGCCTCATCCAGATCATGATGCTGCACTGGATGCAGCAGACCGGCCACCGGCCGATCTCCCTGATGGGCGGCGGCACCGGCATGGTCGGCGATCCATCCTTCAAGGATGACGCGCGCCAGTTGATGACGATCGACACGATCGAAAGCAATATAGCTTCCATCAAGCGCGTCTTTTCCAACTACCTGAGCTACGGCGAAGGTCAGAAGGATGCGCTGATGATCAATAACGGCGACTGGCTGCGCGACCTCAACTACCTCGAATTCCTGCGCGATGTCGGCCGTCATTTCTCGGTCAACCGCATGCTGTCCTTCGACAGCGTCAAGACGCGCCTCGACCGCGAGCAGTCGCTGTCCTTCCTCGAATTCAACTACATGATCCTTCAGGCCTATGATTTCGTGGAGCTCAACCAGCGCTACGGTTGCCGCCTGCAGATGGGCGGCTCCGACCAGTGGGGCAATATCGTCAACGGGATCGACCTTGGTCACCGCATGGGGACACCGCAGCTCTACGCTCTCACCTCGCCGCTTCTGACGACGTCGTCGGGTGCCAAGATGGGCAAGTCCATGAACGGCGCGGTCTGGCTCAACCCGGACATGCTGTCGGCCTATGACTTCTGGCAGTACTGGCGCAACACCGAGGACGCGGACGTCTCGCGCTTCCTGAAGCTCTACACCACGCTGCCCATGGACGAGATTGCCCGCCTCTCAGCACTTGCCGGTTCGGAAATCAACGAGGTCAAGAAAATCCTCGCGACGGAAGTCACCGCCATGCTGCACGGCCGCGACAATGCCGAACAAGCGGCTGAAACCGCCCGCAAGACGTTCGAGGAAGGTGCGCTCGCCGACAACCTGCCGTCGATCGACGTCGCATCGTCGGAACTGGAGGCTGGTCTTGGCCTCCTGGCACTGATCGTCAAGGCAGGCCTTGCAGCCTCCAACGGCGAAGCTCGCCGGCATATCCAGGGTGGTGCCGTGCGCATCAACGATACGGCGGTCTCGGACGAACGCGCTGTCATCGGCACCGGCGACGTCACGGCCGACGGCGTGATCAAGCTGTCGCTCGGCAAGAAGAAGCATATCCTCGTCCGCCCGGCCTGAGTGCCAGCGGTCTGCAGAACAATGAACAGGCCTCGTTCGCGAGGCCTTTTTTTTATTGGAACTCGAAGATCTGTCGGAACACGCCGGGTGCGATGATCGACAGCGGATTTATCGTCAGCTTCGGCTTGTCGAAGACGCCTTCGAGCTTGAAGGTGATGCCGATCAGTCCGCGGTCTCGTCCGTTGCCGAGGATGGCACCGATCAGCGGAAGCTCGCCGAAAAGCCGGTTGATTCCATAGGCCGGCATGAAGGTGCCGGTCATGTCCATGCTGCCGCGGGCGTCGCGCAGCATGCCCTGGAATGTCGCGCCGATCTGCTCGCCACGAACGATGCCGTTGGCAACAGAGAGCGCACCGTTCCGGTAAACGAGCGAGGCAAAACCGCGCTGGAAGCGCGCGGCGTTGAGATCGATTTCCTTCTTGACCGCCTTGCTGAGGCTTTCCCCATCCCGGCCCACAGGGGTCGACACCAGCGATTGCAGGCGCTGCTCGTCCACCAAAGCGAAGCTTCGGATGTCGACATTGCCGGCCCAGTCGGACCCTTGCGATCGCAGCCGCAAATTGAGAAGACCGCCCCGCATGTTGTTGTAGATATTGGCAAACCGCACGACGGCGCCGGCATCGCCGCTGGTCATCGAGATCGTGTTGCCCTTCGTTATGTCGCTGACAACCGCCTGCCCGCTTTCCGTTACGGCGGAAAGGTCGGCCGAGGCAATGTCGCCATCGCGTATCGCAAACAACAGATTGACGTTCGACAGGGCCTCGTCGTTGAAGCCGACCATGCGATCGAGCTTGGCACGGATCGTCGCGCCACCGCTGCTTTTGGCAGAGGAACCCGACCCACTTGCACTAGGCGTAGCCGAGCGAAGTTTGGTGATGATAGGCCTTATATCGGCAGAGGATCCGCCGATCGACACATCGAAGACACCCTTCGACTGCTTCACCGCAACGCTGAAATTATCGGACGGCGACAGGCGGGCGCTCGAAAACTCCGCCGACGAGAGGCTACCATTGGTGAGGACGATATTGCCCTGCGCGCCAAACCCGTCGCCCACCAGTTCGAAGTTCTTGAGCTCTGTCCGCTGGAGTCCCTCCCCGGCAATCTCGAACTGCGCCTTGGCACCGACGCCGTTGCCCTTCGTCCAGCCGATGCCCGGGATCGAGAGCGCAGAGCGCGTCAGATCGAGGCTGACGCCTTGCCTGGTATCATCGAGCCTGGTCAGTTCCACGCTGATCGTGCCCTGGACGATCTCCGAGAGACCGGGCACCAGTTTGTCCCTCTGGCTGTCGCTGAGAACTGCCTTGATGACCTGTTCACGCTTGACAGTCGACGCGCTGTCGATCGGCTGCACGAGGGTGACGTCTGCCGGCACCTCGTCGATCGCAGCCTTCGCGCTCAGTCTGGCGGCCTGCGGATCGATATCGAGCGTGCCGTCGATATTGGAAATCTTGCGACCGGACACCGGCGTTGCCAGCGCAACGTCGCGCAGATCCGCATGCGCATTCCAGACCGGCTTCGGCGGGTTCTGGTCATTGACCAGACCAAACTGCGCCTTCACATCCACCTTGGCAGTGCCGGAAAAATCCGATGGCTTGAACTCTGTGTTTTTGAGGCCGTTGATGGGCTTGAAACTCGTGAGTTCCGCGATGGCATCCGCCGGCCCGCTCAGTTTCAGCGCGATATCGGCCATCAGCGGCTTCGCGTAGGTCGATGGGATCGAGAAACGCCCTCCCTCAACCTTGACCGCGCGCCCCGACGGAAAAAACGAACCCGCTTGCGTGATGTCGACCTGCATCGCTTCACCCTTCAGGTCGAAACGGCCGTAGATGTCGCGAAGCGGCGGGATGTCGGCGGGCAGGTTGACGCGCCCGTCGGCAAGGTCGAAACTGATCTGCAGTTCGTTGCGGTTGAGATCGAGCGGAACGCCCGGTCCCTTCATCCGTCCTGCCGGAATGAAGACGGCGATGGAGCCGTTGCTCAGCGTTCCCCCGAACATGTTTCCCATCACCCAGTCGCGTGCCTTGCGGGCCATCCAGAAGGGCCAGAGCTGCTTGATTGCAGTCACCTGCATCTGTGGCAACTGACCGCCGAAGCTGATTTCCGGAGACTGCGTGCCGAAGCGCACTTTCAGCGCAGCGGCCATCCGCCCAAGCGGACTGGACATCGCCATCTCGTCGAACTGCAACTCGCGATCGGCCGAGAGATAGCGTCCGACGGCTTTCAGATCGAACTGTGCCGGTTCTTCGGCGTTCGACGCGCCGGCTGCTGTTCCTCCGCTGACAAGGAGATCGAGGCCGAACCCCGGCCGGTGGTCTGCCGGATCGACCCTATTGAGATCGACGACCGCGCCGGTGAACGGAAGGACAGTCGGGCCAAAACGCGCTTCCGATCTCTGGATTTCGATCGCGTCCTTGGTGAAATCATAGGCGACGTCGATATCCGCGCCGCTGAAGGGCTGCTCGATACTGTCGAAATAGAACCGTCCGGGCGACTGCTTGAGCTTTGCGGTGATGACCGGAACAGTGGTCTCGCGCGAACGGGTGGCAGCAAGTTCAAGATCGACGGCACTGTCCAGCCCTTCGCGCGGCATCCCGGCTGCATCCCGATGCAACAGGAAGGACGTCACGTCCAGCCCCATGAGCTTTGCGGAAAGTCCGGTCGTCACGCCTTCGATAGTCTGGGATCCTGCCACCAGCGTTGCCTGGCGGTCGTTAAGGCTGACGATCCCCCTGATATCGATCTCGCCCTCGATGTTGCGCTGCATATTGAGCTCGTTGACGACGAACATCAGCGGCTTCTGGCCAGGGGCAGACGGCAGCACGATTTCGATGCCGGCAATCCTAACGAAAGCGGTGCCGGTACGCTCGATCAGGCCGCGCACTTCATCAAGGCGCTGGAACGCCTGCTCGAGCAGCTTCGGCATCGCATCGACGCGAACCTGCGACAGCGCCATAGGGTCGCCTGCCGGCAACTGCGCCGTCTCCAGCCGAATGCCTTGCGCGGAAATGTTGTTGATGGAAACGCGGCCGCCGAGAAGCTTCATCGGATCGATCGCCATCCGCAGCGCTTCGGCACGGCTCAGCCGCTGACCGCTCGCTTGCTCGACGATATCCACGTCGCGCGCCTCGATCGCGATCCGCATCACCGAATCAAACCGGATCGCCGTCGAACCGACCGAAGCGACATAACGGGGTCCGATCGCGTTGTTGAGGGCCGACTGGGCCCGCGCCGTCAGCGCGCCGTCGACGACGCCGCTCTCGATGGCGACAATCGCAGTTCCGGCAGCAGCCAGAACCAGCATCGTAAACAGCAAAAAAGTCTTGCCCACGCGGCGCATGCGCGATCGGCGCGGTGGGCAGTGTACGATAATGGGATCTTCCGCCTGTGCAGAGGGAAGTTCGTGCAGCGGAACCATATCCTTGCGGTTGAAGCTGACCTTTTCGCCGCGAATTTCCGCCATCAGGCTGACATTACCTTCTCAAGACCCGCTGCAGCCTGACTAGACGCAACGGGCACCAATAGACTACCGATGGGCCGACAATTGCTCAAGATCCCGGCGAAAGAAAGGAAATTCATGTCTGAATTGGCCATTGGCGACATCGCCCCACAGTTCGATATTCCCCGCGACGGCGGTGGTACCGTCTCGCTGCAGACGTTCGCCGGCAAGCCGGTGGTTCTCTACTTCTATCCAAAGGACGATACCAGCGGCTGCACGACCGAAGCGCTGGCGTTCACGGCCCTCCTCCCCGAGTTCGAAAAAACCGGCGCCGCCGTCATCGGCGTGTCCCCGGACACGGTGAAGAAGCACGACAAGTTCGTCGAGAAACATGCGCTCGCAGTGATCCTCGGATCGGACGAGGATACCGCCGTCGCAAATCTCTACGGCGTCTGGAAGGAAAAGAGCATGTACGGGCGCAAGTACATGGGAATCGACCGCACGACGTTCCTGATCGATGCCCATGGCCGGATCGCAAATATCTGGCCGAAGGTAAAGGTTGCCGGTCACGCCGAAGAGGTGCTGAAAGCCGTACAGGCCCTGTAAGCCAGACACCTCCCTGTCGCATGTTGATGCGACAGGGAGGTGT
>NZ_LMOF01000007.1:474056-593563 GCF_001423215.1 Rhizobium sp. Leaf321
AACGGTTTGTTAACTATAAAGCGGTCTAGTGCGGAGGAAGGATCACCGCGCACGACTCGTCTCATGCGCATCTTCAGGAGCAGAAGGTGGCAAACGGAACTCAAAGCCGCGTTTTTGGAAATCGTGCTCCCGAGCACGTTCTCATTCTCGCAAGCGGCGAAAAGATCCGCCACATGACGATCCGCCCCTGGATGGCGGCAGTGTCCGTCTGCGTCGTCGGCGCGTTGGCGATCGGATATCTCGGCGCCACCAGCTATCTCGTGATCCGCGACGATCTGATCGGCGCAACGATGGCGCGCCAGGCGCGCATGCAGCATGATTACGAAGACCGGATCTCTGCCCTGCGCGCCCAGCTCGACCGCATCACATCCCGTCAGTTGCTCGATCAGCAGGTCGTGGAGCAAAAGGTCGAGAAACTGCTTGAACAGCAAAACGCCCTCTTTTCGCGGCACGGCAAGCTTGGTTCGCTTCTAGACCGCGCGGAAGAATCGGGCATCGTCCCGTCCGCCGGCACCTCGTCGTCATCAGCTTCAGCCTATCAGGCAGAAGGCAAGGACAAGCAGGCATCCGTCAGTCATGGACTGGACGCGATCGAAGGCCTGTTGTCGAACCATTCCGCTCCGGCGGATCTCGGCGTCGCCAACCCATTGGCCTACACCCCGCTTCGCGAAAATCTCGCGGATCGAGCCGACCGCATCTTTTCCAAGGTGACTCTGTCCTTGAAGGACATCGAGAAGCGCCAGATCGTCAAGATCGCCGATCTCACCACTGGCGCATCGCAGACGGCAGACGCCATCACGTCCATCCTCCGGCGTACGGGCGTGCAGGTCGCGGCCGCTCCTCCGACCGAACCGGACCCGGGTATTGGTGGGCCCTACGTCCAGCCTCAGCTGTTCTCGGACACGTTCGACACATCGCTCGATGATCTCGATTCCGCGCTTAACCGGCTCGAAAGCGTCCGCGACGTGGCGCGCGAGCTGCCATTCGGAAACCCGGCCCCAGGCCGTTCCGTCACCAGCCGGTTTGGTAACCGGATGGACCCGTTTGTCGGACGCCTCGCGCTGCATGCAGGCATCGATTTTCAAGCCGAGACCGGTGACGACGTGAAAAGTACGGGCGCCGGCAAAGTCGTTGTCGCCGGTCCCTCAGCAGGCTATGGCAATCTGGTCGAGATCGATCATGGCCAAGGCATAACCACGCGCTATGGCCACATGTCGCGCATCCTTGTCAGAGCCGGAGAGACTGTGGCTCCCGGCGAGGTGATCGGACGTGCAGGCTCCACCGGACGGTCCACGGGACCGCATGTTCATTACGAAGTGCGACGCGACGGTTCGCCGGTCGACCCCGTGCATTTCCTGAACGCCGGTATGAAGCTCTACAATTATCTCAATTAGGCCGCAAAGATGCGCGAGAGGTCCGGAATGGGTCATGCGTTGCGAAACTGAGCGCGTTCGACAACACATTGGAAGCCTTGCCGCCTCTATTCACCACATCCGGCAGCAATATTCCGGGATTTCTTGACTTTCCGGCATTTTGGTCCTATGTCGCGGGCCAGTTGTCGTACGCCAGTTACCGTCGGCACCGGATCACTTCCCCGAATTGCAACGGAAACAGATTTCCCTTTGACCACATTCGCTGATCTTGGCCTTAGCCAGAAAGTACTCTCTGCAGTCACCGACTCGGGCTACACCATCCCGACACCGATCCAGGCTGGTGCCATCCCCTTTGCCCTGCAGCGCCGCGATATTTGCGGCATCGCGCAGACGGGAACAGGCAAGACGGCATCCTTCGTGCTGCCGATGCTGACACTTCTGGAAAAAGGCCGTGCCCGCGCCCGCATGCCACGGACGCTGATCCTCGAGCCGACCCGCGAACTCGCGGCACAGGTCGCCGAGAACTTCGAAAAATACGGCAAGAATCACAAGCTGAACGTCGCTCTCCTGATCGGCGGCGTGTCGTTCGACGAACAGGATCGCAAGCTTGAGCGCGGCGCCGACGTGCTGATCTGCACGCCAGGCCGCCTGCTCGACCACTGCGAGCGCGGCAAGTTGCTGATGACCGGCGTCGAGATCCTGGTGATCGACGAAGCCGACCGCATGCTGGACATGGGCTTCATCCCGGATATCGAAAAGATCGCCAAGATGATCCCGTTCACGCGTCAGACGCTGTTTTTCTCGGCCACCATGCCGCCGGAAATCCAGAAGCTGGCCGACCGCTTCCTGCAGAACCCGGAACGCATCGAGGTGGCAAAGCCTTCTTCGACAGCAACGACGGTGACGCAGCGCCTGGTCGCCGCCCACAACAAGGATTACGAGAAGCGGGCAACCCTTCGCGACCTGATCCGCGCGCAGGACGACCTGAAAAACGCGATCATCTTCTGCAACCGCAAGAAGGATGTCGCCGACCTGTTCCGCTCGCTCGAGCGCCACGGCTTCTCTGTCGGCGCGCTCCATGGCGACATGGATCAGCGCTCGCGTACCAACATGCTGGCAGGCTTCAAGGACAACCAGATCACGCTACTGGTCGCCTCCGACGTCGCAGCGCGCGGTCTCGATATTCCCGACGTCAGCCACGTCTTCAACTTCGACGTTCCAATCCATGCGGAAGACTATGTCCACCGCATCGGCCGTACCGGCCGTGCAGGACGGTCCGGTCGTGCATTCACGCTTGTGACAAAATCCGATGCTAAGTATCTCGATGCGATCGAAAAGCTGATCACTCAAAAGATCGAATGGCTGAACGGTGACATCGCTGCCCTGCCGGCACCGATGGAAAGCAGCGACAAGGGTCAGGAACGCGGCCAGGGTCGCGATCGTGGCGGCAAGCGTGGCGAGCGCGACAAGGATCGCGGTCGCGGCAAGCGCGCCGAGCAGACCAGGAGCGTAGAAGCTCCGGTCAAGATTGCAGAACCGACGAGCCAGGATGATCGGAGCCAGACGGAAAATATGATTGAAGCCAGGGTAGAAGACGTAAAGCGCGAACGTAGCGCCGACAGGAAGCCGCAGAACAATGGCGCACAACGCGCTCCTCGCCCGGCCCCTGCTCCGAATCCTGCCAATGACGACAACCGCGAGCGTCGCCGTCACTACCGCGACCACGATGACGGCCCGACACCAGTCGGTTTCGGCGACGACATTCCGGCATTCATGCTGATCGTCGCCAACGCCAAGGTCTGAATTTGTCCTTGAGACCCGGCATAGACTTTCCCGGCGTCGGCGCCGGGTTGGTCATTTTGCGGGATGATGGGAGGGTTCTCCTCTGCCGTCGCCTGAAGGCGCCGGAAGCCGGTTACTGGAACATCGTCGGCGGCAAGGTCGATAAGATGGAGCCGTCCGTAGATGCGGCACGTCGTGAGGCCGAGGAAGAAACCGGCCTGTCGATCGGCAAAGTTGAGTTTCTCTGCACGACTGAACAGATCCTCCCGGAAGACGCACAACACTGGATCTCCATGATCTACGTCACACGCGATTTCTCCGGCGAGCCACGCTTGACCGAACCGGACAAGCTTTCGGATCTGGGATGGTTTGACCCTGCCGATCCGCCACTGCCACTCTCGGTCTTCTCGATCCGCGCATTTGAACATCTTTCCAAAATCTGAACACACAACTTCCAGCCCGCGGCGGACGTCGATAAAACAGCAACGCAAAAAGCCGTCCCGGTTTCCCGGAACGGCTGCCCGTGATGAAATAGCGTTGTGTTTTACGTCAGATGGAAACGCACCGACTGCTCGGTAAGCCTGCATCCCCCATTACGATGCCTATTTTAGCGCGAAACCTGTTGCCTATTCAATACGCGAAATCTCGCAGTGCCAAAAATATAGGTTACCTGTCGATTTCACTTCGGATTGCGGCCTCGTAGGCCAGTCTTGTCCACTTTGACATGAGGTCGGGGTCCTCGAACGCATCTTCCGGTACCGTCCAGTAAGGCATCATCACGGACTTGCCCTTCTTGCCTTCGTAGCTCCACTGCCGCGCGCCTGCAGAAGCGAACTCAGGCGCGCTCACGGCATCGGCTTTCAGCATCAGTTCGTCGCGCAGCTCGATCGCGACGATGAGGCCCTGATGGTAGATGCCCTTGCCGCCGAACATCCGACGGATGCTGACGGGCCCGAGACCTTCGAACATCTCTTCGATCGCAATATTATCCATCGTTACGTCCTCAGAACGCCACCTGCAGCCATGACCGCTTCGGGCGTATCCACATCAAGATGGGCTGCCGGACCGATATCGACATCGATCACCGGAAGACCGGAAGTTTCGATAATCGCCCTTGCGCCGACATCGCCCTGCAGGTTCCGTACAGCATCATAGGTGGCGCGCGGCAGAATAACCGGATTGCCGCGCTTGCCGTTGGAGACTGCGCGCACGATCGCCTCGCCACCGGCGTCCCCAAAGGCACCGAGCAAGGCATCGATATGGCTGACGGTCACGCCCGGCATATCTGCCAGCATGACGAGGACCCCATCCGCTGCCGCGACATCCGGCCGCGTGAATCCGGCAATCAACGAACTTGCCATCCCGGCTTCATGGGAGGGGTTGTCTTGGAGACGGACGTCGAGCGAAGATAGCTCGGCAGCAATATCCTGCTGTCGGTGACCGGTGACAACGACCACGGGTGTGGCCTTCGAGGCCAACAGAATCTCGGCGGAGCGGCGCACGAGCGGCACACCGTCAAACTCAGCAAGCAGCTTGTGAAGGCCACTTTCTCCCATGCGCCTGGCCTGACCGGCGGCCAACAGGACAGCCGCCACCGAAAGCGAGACATCGTTCTTGCTCTCGCTGCGGTCCCGCGGCGCAGGCCTTGTCGGGATCTCCATCAAAAGTCCTCCCACACCCAGTGCGGCAATATCGTCCGATGTCGGTCTTTCGCCGGCAAGCAGCCGGTGGAGCATCCAGTCAAAACCGTTTTCCTTCGGAGACCGTGCACAACCGGGGGCTCCCAGCACCGTGACACCACCAATATGGCCGTAAACAAGAAGATTGCCGGGATCGACCGGCATGCCGACGCGGATCACCACACCGCCAGCGGCTCGGATCGCAGCCGGAATGACGTCCTCTTCATCGGCAACGGCGGACGCACCAAACACGATCACCAGCGAAGGCTCGCGACAGTTCCCGAGATCAAGCGCCTGCAGTGCGGCGGTCAGGGCGTCGTGCGTATGCGGAATACGGATCTCGCGCACCAGTGTGCTGCCCGAAAGTGCAAGCCGCTGCTCGATGAGCTTCGCCGTTCGATCCATCACCGACGTCTTCAGCGTCGGAAGCTCCGTTGCAATCAACGTGAAAGCATGAGCCTCGAACGGTTTGACCTCAAACGGTGTAGAAGCCCCAAGCAGCGCCACAGCCTTCCCGAGACAATCGCCATCGACAGCGAGCGGAATGATCTTGAACGTTGCGACCATGTCGCCTGCCTTGACCGATACGCGATCCTTGAGACAGGCCAGCGTGATCGACGGGTCCACGCCGTTGAGCGCGTTGACGACGTGCGTGTTGGCGACGAACAGACCGGCCGTTGCCGCATAAACGTTGACACGTCCCGTTGCTGGCTCCGAAAACGTGAGGTGATCGGGTGCGATTGCGGCGGCCAGCATTCCCGCCGCTTTGTCTTCAAGAACGTCTCCTGCATCTAGCCGCACGCCTATGACGGAAGCGATACCCTCTTCGCGAAGACGCTCGATGTCATCAGGCGCTAGCCGGTGACCCTTGTGCAGTCGTCCGCGCTGACCTTCGAACCGGATTGAATGGGCAAGCACTATGTTTTCGGCCTCACGCAACGGGAAGCTGGCGTATTTCATTCCCTAACCCTGCGTAAGGAGGTCGCGCCGGCGCAACGACCTGACGATGTCGGCAAGTGTGGCAAGCGCAATCTCGGCCGGGTTCGCAGCACCGATGTCGAGACCGATCGGCGCTGAAATCCGGGCAATCTCCTCCTCGGAATGTCCCATATCCTTCAGTCGATCAGCGCGCTTCGCATGAGTTTTGCGGCTACCGAGCGCCCCGACGTAAAAACAGCCCGCCTTCAGCGCCTGCGACAAGGGAAAATCATCGATCTTCGGATCATGCGTCAGGGCCGCGACAGCCGTATAGCTATCGAACGGTCGCTCTCTCAGCACGTCTTCGGGCCACTCCGCGATGACATCGACATCACCAAACCGTTCTTCGGTGGCAAAGGCTGTCCGAGGATCGATGATCGTGAGGTCGTAGCCCGCCACCGGCGCCAGACGGGCGAGCGCCTGGCTGATATGAACCGCGCCAATCACGACGATCCTTGGCGGCGGCAGATAGACATTGATAAACAGAATGCGATTGTCGATTTCGACGCTCGTGGCCTTGCCGCTGCGCATCGCGTCCGCGATGGCGGAACCAAGCGGACCCTCCGGAACCGTTTCCTCGGAAACAAGAGAAATTTCGCCCGACGCAAGGTCGGTTATTGTCGCTGAGGCCCGTCTTTCCTGCCGGGCGCCGTTGAGACGCGCCAGATCATCGAACTTCATCGGCCGAGCCTTTCCACATAGACGCGGATCTTGCCACCGCAGGAAAGCCCGACCTGCCACGCCGTCTCATCGGCAACGCCGAATTCCAGCATCTTCGGCGTGCCTGACGAAATCACCTCTATCGCCTCGGTAATCACGGCGCCCTCGACGCAGCCACCCGAAACGGAGCCGACGAAATTTCCCTCGCCATCGATCGCAAGATGGCTTCCGATCGGACGTGGTGCAGATCCCCAGGTCTCGACGACGGTTGCGATCGCCACATCGCGGCCGCTTTCGGCCCAATTCTGGGCGGTGACGAGTGGATCAAGACTGGATGTGACGGTCATCGGTGCCTTTCAGACGGCAATTTTCGAAACACGCATCGGCGCGTTGTGACGATATGGAAGCCTTACCCGCGCTTTTCCACGTCTGCGCGCAGTTTTTATCGTCGTGACGCGATTCTCTTTGACCGGTCGGATGGGAAAGCTAAATGTGCTGGAACGCAAGCCGCAATGAGTTAAGGGAAGGCATGGACATTCGCACTTTGATATCAGCCGGCCTGTTTGCCTCATTCCTCGCTGCTCCGTCTGCATCGGCTGCGATCATCGGCGTGGTCGCACCGAAATCGGGTCCATACGCCCTCCTCGGAGCCCAGATCTACCAAGGCGCCCGTGCGGCCGCTGAGGCCAATGGCGATACGCTGGTGGAGCTGGACGAGAGCTGTGACGAGAATGGCGGGCTCGCGGTATCGAAGTCTCTGACGGATGCAAAGGCCAGCGCGGCCATCGGCTTCCTCTGCGTGGAAACGCTGACGACAGCGCTGCCCGCTCTGAAGGCCGCCGCTATTCCAGCCGTTTCGGTCTCGGTGCGGTCGAAGATCCTGATGGAGGATGCACTTCGCAACGGCTGGCCGTTCTTCCGTCTGGCACCAACCGAAACCGCCGAAGCGGATGCTGTTGCATCTGCCATCCTATCCCGCTGGAAAGCCGAGCCGATCGCATTCATCGATGACGGTACGATCTATGGCCGCGAGCTCTCAAGCGCCGTGCGCCAGAAGCTGGAACCGTCAGGCATCCGCCCCGCGTTCACCGACGTGTTCAGGCCTGGCCAGGAGCAACAGATCGCTCTCGTCCGCCGCCTGGCAAAGGCCGGCGCGACCCATGTCTTTATCGGTGGCGACCGAAACGATACCGCCATCATCGTTCGCGACGCTGCAGCCGAACGCGTTTCCCTGACAGTCATGGGCGGAGATGCGCTGCGTGCCGCAAACCGTCCTGTTGGCCTTGCCAACGGCGTGCTCGCGGCAGCCCTTCCGGATTACGCAGTTGCGCCTGAAGCTTCCACCGCCGTCACGCAACTACGCGCAGGCAATGTCGAGCCGGAAGGCTACGTTCTGCCCGCTTATGCGGCAACAGAACTTGTTCACCGGGCGGTGACCGAGACGTCCAATGGTCGTTCCCTGACCGACACTCTTGCGGCAGGCTCCTTCACGACTGCGATCGGTCCCGTCGCCTTCGGCCCGGACCACGAGTTGAAGCAGAACCCGTTCCGTCTGGTGGAGTGGCAAGGTAAGGACTTTGTGGAGATCGGGCCGGCCACCGACTGATGGTCTGGCCAGCGATTGTTCCCGTCGCAACGGGATGTTAAAGCCTTCCGAAAACCGGAGACCAATCCCATGACCCTGCCGATCCGAATCGCACCGTCCATTCTTGCCGCCGATTTCTCCAAGCTTGGCCAGGAAGTCATCGACGTCGTGCAGGCCGGTGCCGACTGGGTGCATCTCGACGTCATGGATGGTCATTTCGTACCCAACATCTCATTCGGACCTGACGTCATCAAGTCGCTGCGACCGCATACGGATGCGTTCTTCGACTGCCATCTGATGATTGCACCGGCCGACCCCTTTCTTGAGGCCTTCGCCAAGGCCGGCTGCGACAGCATTACCGTCCACGCTGAATCGGGCCCTCACCTGCATCGCTCCCTGCAGACGATCCGCAGCCTCGGCAAGAAGGTCGGTGTGACGCTCAACCCGGCAACGTCGCTGTCCTCGCTCGAAAACGTGCTCGATGACGTCGATCTGATCCTGATCATGAGCGTCAACCCAGGCTTCGGCGGCCAGAAATTCATCCCCGCCATGCTCGACAAGATTCGCGCGACGAAGTCCCTGATCGGTGACCGCGAGATCGAGATCGAAGTCGACGGCGGCATTACAGCAGACACGATCGGCGCTGCGAGCGCTGCCGGCGCCAACGTCTTCGTTGCTGGCTCCGCCATCTACAAGGGTGACGGCATCGACGCCTATCGCACCAATATCGAAGCACTGAGAACAGCGGCAAGCGGCGCGCGCTAACCATCCGGCGCCCTCTTTCCTGCAAACAAACCCGAAGTTATTGAGCTTTGGCCCGCTTGTTGCTACAGGCTGGGCAACACTTGACAGGAAAGCCGCACGCTCATGATCCCTCGCTATTCCCGGCCCGAGATGGTCGCCATCTGGTCGCCAGAGACGAAGTTCCGCATCTGGTTCGAAATCGAGGCGCATGCCTGCGACGCGCTTGCCGCGATCGGCGTGATCCCGAAGTCGGCGGCTGAGACAATCTGGGAAAAGGGCGGCAGCGCAACGTTCGATGTCGCGCGCATCGACGAGATCGAAGCCGTCACCAAGCATGACGTCATCGCCTTCCTCACCCACCTCGCGGAATTCGTCGGCCCCGACAGCCGGTTCATCCACCAGGGCATGACATCCTCGGACGTCCTCGACACCTGCTTCAACATCCAGCTCGTGCGGGCGACCGACATCCTGATCGCCGGCATTGATCGTGTTCTTGAAGCCCTCAAGACCCGTGCCTTCGAGCACAAGGATACGGTCCGTATCGGCCGCAGCCACGGCATCCATGCCGAGCCGACCACGATGGGCCTCACCTTTGCGCGCTTTTATGCGGAAATGTACCGCAACAAGACCCGTCTGCTCGAAGCCCGCGAAGAAGTTGCCACCTGCGCAATCTCTGGCGCCGTCGGCACGTTTGCCAACATCGATCCCCGCGTCGAGGAGCATGTCGCAGCAGCGCTCGGCCTGAAGGCAGAACCGGTTTCCACGCAGGTCATCCCGCGCGACCGTCATGCGATGTATTTCGCGGTCCTCGGCGTCATCGCCTCGTCGATCGAAAACGTCGCGATCGAAATTCGCCACATGCAGCGCACGGAAGTTCTGGAAGCGGAAGAATTCTTCTCGCCCGGCCAGAAGGGCTCGTCGGCCATGCCGCACAAGCGCAATCCTGTTCTGACCGAGAACCTGACCGGTCTTGCTCGCCTCGTGCGCATGTCGGTGGTTCCGGCGATGGAAAACGTTGCTCTATGGCACGAGCGTGACATCAGTCACTCGAGCGTCGAACGCGCCATCGGCCCGGATACGACCGTCACCCTCGACTTCGCCCTCAACCGTCTCGCCGGCGTCATCGAAAAGCTGGTGATCTACCCAGAGAACATGTTGAAGAACATGAACACGTTCAAGGGTCTGGTCATGAGCCAGCGCGTCCTTCTGGCGCTTACGCAGGCAGGCACGTCGCGCGAGGATGCGTATCGCCTCGTTCAGCGCAACGCCATGAAGGTCTGGGAGGAAGGCAAGGACTTCCTCGAAGAGCTGCTGGCCGATCAGGAAGTCCGGGCCGCCCTTTCCGAGGAAGAGATCCGCGAGAAGTTCGACCTCGGCTACCACACCAAGCATGTCGACACGATCTTCACCCGCGTCTTTGGCGAAGCGTGATACAGGCAGCTTGATATTGAAATCACACAAACACAGATAAGCGGCATGAAAGCATCCGAAGCCGATATCCTCATCATCCCGGGTTACACCAATTCCGGTCCAGGCCACTGGCAAACGCGGTGGGAGTCGAAACTCGCCACCGCCCGCCGGGTCGAGCAATCGGAATGGGCAAAGCCGGTCAAAGACGACTGGGTCCAGCGGCTCCCNCAGCGGC
This sequence comes from Rhizobium sp. Leaf321, assembly GCF_001423215.1. NCBI lineage: Bacteria > Pseudomonadati > Pseudomonadota > Alphaproteobacteria > Hyphomicrobiales > Rhizobiaceae > Rhizobium > Rhizobium sp. Leaf321. Next base: position 484,503 of record NZ_LMOF01000007.1, read on the forward strand.
TCGCGGACGAAGTGAATACTTCGACGCGACCCGTTGTGCTCGTCGCCCACTCGCTGGGCGTGGCAACAGCCATCCACGCGATTCCTCTTTTCAAGAAGAAGGTCGCCGGTGCGTTTCTGGTCGCACCGCCCGAGGTGGCCAATCCGAAGATCAGACCCAAGCACCTGATGACGTTCGGACCCTACCCGCGCGATCCACTGCCGTTTCCGGCCTTGACAGTCGCCAGCCGCAACGATCCTTTCGGCTCCTACGATCACGCTGACGATATCGCCGCGTCCTGGGGATCAGTACTGGTCGACGCGGGCGAGTCCGGGCATATCAACGAAGAATCGGGGCATGGTCCATGGCCGGAGGGTACGATGGTGTTTGCCCAGTTCCTCGGCAAACTGAAGCCCTGACCTCGGCGGTCACGCCGGAATCATGACGCATTTTTCCTGCTAGGCTGGAGCGTTGCCGCGGTACACGACTGAGTCGTCTGCGGCCTATGCGGTAGAGGGAGCCGGCATAGCTTTTTTCATCGGGATGAAAACCGGACGGATGGCCCCCGCATTGTGAAATGCGATCTTTTCCGATATGGACCCCTCAAACACGATCCATTGCGCCTGCCCCGGGTGCCAACAACGAGAAAACAATCATGAACCGTCGCCGCCGTATTTACGAAGGCAAGGCAAAGATCCTTTACGAAGGCCCGGAGCCAGGCACGCTGATCCAGTTCTTCAAGGATGATGCCACCGCTTTCAACAAGAAGAAGCACGGTGTGATCGACGGCAAGGGCGTTCTGAACAACCGCATTTCGGAATATCTCTTCACACACCTGAACAAGATCGGCATTCCCACGCATTTCATTCGTCGGCTGAACATGCGCGAGCAGCTGATCAAGGAAGTGGAGATGATCCCGCTCGAGATCGTCGTGCGCAACGTCGCCGCCGGCTCGCTGTCGGAACGTCTGGGCATCGAGGAAGGCACCGTTCTTCCCCGCTCGATCATCGAATTCTACTACAAGTCCGATCAGCTTGCCGATCCGATGGTGTCCGAAGAGCACATCACCGCCTTCGGTTGGGCAAACCCGGCTGAGCTCGATGATGTCATGGCGCTCGCCATCCGCGTCAACGACTTCCTGTCCGGCCTTTTCCTCGGTGTCGGCATCCAGCTCGTCGATTTCAAGATCGAATGCGGCCGCCTTTTCGAAGGCGACATGATGCGCATCATCCTGGCTGACGAGATCTCGCCCGACAGCTGCCGTCTCTGGGATATCGAGACGAAGGAAAAGATGGACAAGGATCGGTTCCGCCGCGATCTCGGCGGTCTGGTCGAAGCCTATTCCGAGGTGGCCCGCCGTCTCGGCATCATCAACGAAAACGAGCCGCTCCGCGGGACCGGCCCGGTTCTTGTCAAGTAATTCGGGGGATATTCAGTGATCAAGGCACGCGTGACCGTTACGCTCAAGAACGGCGTTCTAGACCCGCAGGGCAAGGCCATCGAAGGCGCGCTCGGAAGCTTGGGCTTCGAAGGCGTCGGCCATGTTCGTCAGGGCAAGGTGTTCGACCTTTCCCTTGAGGGCACCGACAAGGTAAAAGCCGAAGCAGACCTGAAGTCGATGTGCGAAAAGCTTCTGGCTAACACGGTAATCGAGAACTATACTATCGCAATCGACTAACGGTTGCGGGGTGTGTGATGGCTGACGTCACGAATGAACTGATGTACGAACTGGTGAAGCGCGTGCAGGCAGACATATCTGACATCAAACTCGGCCAACGGGAACTGAAGTCAGAAATGAATGCTATGCGTGGTGCGATGGTATCGCTTCATCAGGACATGCATAATATCCACACGGCTCTGGCGCGCCATGACATGCGTCTCGACCGTATCGAAAACCGCCTCGAGTTGCGCGAGCTGTCTGAGGCCAAGGCAAGGTTTGAACCGCACCCATGAAGTCCGCCGTTGTCCAGCTCCCCGGCCTCAATCGCGACCGCGACATGATCGCCGCCCTCACCAAGATCTCCGGCCAGGCGCCCGTCACCATCTGGCAGACGGAAACTGAGATCCCTGATGATATCGACCTGATCGTCATTCCGGGCGGGTTCTCCTACGGCGACTATCTGCGCTGTGGCGCGATTGCTGCCCGCATGCCGGTCATGCAGGCCATCAAGCAGAAGGCCGAACAGGGCGTGAAGGTCATGGGCGTCTGCAATGGCTTCCAGATCCTGGTCGAAGCCGGCATGCTGCCGGGTGCGCTGATGCGCAACACATCGCTGAAGTTCGTCTGCAAGGACGTGAAGCTCGAAGTGGTGAATGCCGAAACGGATTTCACCCGCGCCTATGGCAAGGGCCAGATCATCCGCTGCCCGGTCGCCCACCATGACGGCAACTACTTCGTTGACGCAGAAACTCTCGCGTGCATGGAAGACAAGGCCCAGGTCGTGTTCCGCTATGCGGAAGGCACCAACCCCAACGGTTCGTTGAGCGATATCGCTGGCGTCATCAACGCGCGCGGCAACGTTCTCGGCATGATGCCGCACCCGGAAAACCTGATCGAAGCCGCGCATGGCGGCAGTGACGGTCGCGGCCTTTTTGCCTCGGCGCTCGACGTGATCGCTGCCTGACCGGTCTCAGGTCTCCGTAGAAGACAATACCATAACCCTCCGGGAACGACATGCAGATCTCTTACCGTACTATGACTGCCATTTCTCTTGTCGCTCTCGGGACCGCGCTCGCGTCCTGCCAGTCGAAACCACCCGTCAAAGCGGTCAGCAACGCATCGGCGCTCGACGTGATGGAAAAGGTTGCCGTTGGCGCCAATCGCTGCTGGTTCCGGTCGGGCGACCCGGCCTTCAAGTCCTACGCGTTCGCGCCGGAACTGACGTCCTTCTCCGGTCGTCCACGCTTTCTTCTGACACGCAAGGGCTCGTCCGATATCCGTCCGCTTCTCGTGGTGCAGGCGGAGGGCAGACCTGCCAAGCTTTCCACCTTCGGCCCGCTGATGAGCGAGCCTGTGTCGGGCCGCGTCAACGCCGATGTGCAACGCTGGGCCGCTGGCAACACCAACTGCTGATCTCGACCGTCAGAAGCCTTCTGTCGATAGCGTAAGCTCCGTACGAGTTTCGCAGACCACTCTCTCCTCAAACGGCAACATAATGCCGATTCGGAGAGTAGTTTGCCGCCGATTTCCCTGACACTGCCGGCGCGGATCGCCCTCGCTGCACCCTTGGCATTCCTGTCCATGGTCGCGACACCGATCGTTGCTGCCGAACAACTGTTCGACGACGCGCGTTTTGGAGTCCTCACCTCCCTGGACAGCGGTCGCAAGGAAAACGGCGTCTTCCTGACGGGAATGCTCCTCACCGATCCGTTCGGTCGTGAACAGGCGACGGGCGTTGAGAAGGTCCTGCGGCCACGCCTTCACGTCGGCGGCGAACTCAGCACCACGGGCGAAACGAGCCAGGTCTATGCAGGCTTCTCGTGGACAGTGCCGGTCACGCGCAATGTCTTCGTGGAAGCAGGCTTCGGCGGCGCGCTGCATGACGGCAACCTGGACAGCGGCGACGACCCCCAGCTTGGCTGCCGCGCACTCTTCCACGAATATGTCGCCGCAGGCGTCAAACTTCTCGGAAACTGGCAGCTCTTGGCGCAGGCGGGCCATTCGTCTCATGCCAATCTCTGCGACGGACCAAACGATGGTCTGACCCGCGCGGGTCTCACGGTAGGTTACCGGTTCTGATCTCGGCTTTTGCCTGTGGCGCGCCGGCATTTTCTTGTCGCGCCTCGTCAAGACATAGGCTAAAGAGCGGCGCATATCTCGCTCCGCAACATAGAGAAGATCATGACCATTCCGAACAGCTTCCCGATCACGCCAGAACTCGTCGCATCCCACGGCCTCAAGCCCGACGAATATCAGCGGATCCTGGATCTGATCGGCCGCGAGCCGACCTATACGGAACTCGGTATCTTCTCGGCCATGTGGAACGAGCACTGCTCCTACAAGTCGTCCAAGCGCTGGCTGCGCACGCTGCCCACCAAGGGCCCGCGCGTCATCCAGGGGCCTGGCGAGAACGCCGGCGTGGTCGACATCGATGATGGCGATGTCGTTGTCTTCAAGATGGAGAGCCACAATCATCCGTCCTATATCGAGCCCTACCAGGGTGCGGCGACGGGCGTCGGCGGCATCCTGCGCGACGTCTTCACCATGGGTGCACGGCCGATTGCGGCCATGAACGCCCTGCGTTTCGGCGCTCCTGACCACGCGAAGACAAAACACCTCGTCTCCGGCGTCGTTGCCGGCGTCGGCGGTTACGGCAACTCGTTCGGCGTGCCCACGGTCGGAGGCGAAGTCGAGTTCGACGAACGCTACAATGGCAACATTCTGGTCAACGCCTTCGCAGCCGGTCTTGCTAAGTCCGACGGCATCTTCCTGTCGGAAGCCAAGGGCGTCGGTCTGCCTGTCGTCTATCTCGGCGCGAAGACCGGCCGCGACGGTGTCGGTGGCGCCACGATGGCATCGGCCGAATTCGACGCCGATATCGAGGAAAAGCGCCCGACCGTTCAGGTCGGCGACCCCTTTACCGAAAAGTGCCTGCTCGAAGCCTGCCTCGAGCTGATGAAGACCGGAGCCGTCATCGCCATCCAGGATATGGGTGCCGCCGGCCTCACCTGCTCGGCCGTCGAAATGGGCGCCAAGGGCGGCCTCGGCATCGAACTGCAGCTCGATCAGGTCCCGGTGCGCGAAGAGCGCATGACGGCTTATGAAATGATGCTCTCGGAAAGCCAGGAGCGGATGCTCATGGTGCTGGAGCCTTCGAAGGAAGAAGTCGCCAAGGCGATCTTCGTCAAATGGGGCCTCGATTTCGCAATCGTCGGCAAGACCACGGATGACCTGCGTTTCCGCGTCATCCATCAGGGCGAGGAAGTCGCCAACCTGCCGATCAAGGAACTGGGCGACGAAGCGCCGGAATACGACCGCCCCTGGATCCAGCACAACCCGCGCCCTGACCTATCCGCGGCAGACGTTGCAGCCCCGACAGATTACAACGATGCCATTTTGAAGCTGGTCGGCTCTGCCAACCAGTCCAGCCGTCGCTGGGTCTGGGAACAGTATGATACTCTGATCCAGGGCAATTCGCTGCAGCGCCCCGGCGGCGATGCCGGCGTCGTGCGCATCGAGACCCATCCCACCAAGGCGCTGGCCTTCTCGTCTGATGTCACGCCGCGTTATGTCGAGGCGGACCCGTATGAAGGTGGCAAGCAGGCTGTGGCCGAATGCTGGCGCAACATCGTCGCAACCGGCGCCGAGCCGCTCGCGGCGACCGACAACCTCAATTTCGGCAATCCCGAAAAGCCTGAAATCATGGGCCAGCTCGTCGGCGCCATCAAGGGTATCGGCGAAGCGTGCCTCGCCCTCGATTTCCCGATCGTCTCCGGCAACGTGTCGCTCTATAACGAGACCAACGGCGTCGCCATCCTGCCTACCCCGACGATCGCAGGCGTTGGCCTGCTGCCCGACTGGCAGAAGATGGCAAGGATCGGCTCGGCCGGCGACGGCGACGTGCTGATCATGATCGGTACCGATGGCAGCCATCTCGGCTCCTCGATCTACCTGCGCGACATCCTCGGCTCGACGGAAGGCCCGGCGCCCACAGTCGACCTTTCCGCCGAACGCCGAAATGGTGACTTCGTCCGCTCGGCAATCCGCAACGGCCATGTCAGCGCCTGCCACGACATCTCCTCCGGTGGCCTGGGTCTCGCCCTCGTCGAAATGGCGATGGCGTCGGAAAAGGGCATGACCGTCAGCCTGTCGGAACAGCGCGGACCGGCGCATGCTCTCCTGTTCGGGGAAGACCAGGCGCGTTACGTGATCGCCGTTCCCGCCGACATCGCGAATTTCCTGCAGGCCAATGCCGAAGGTTCAGCCGTACCCTTCCGTCAGCTTGGCAAGGTAACGGGTGATCGCGTCGTCATCGACGATATCGTCGACATCACTGTTGAGGATCTGACAATCGCCCACGAAAGCTGGTTCCCCTCCTTCATGGCGTGAGTCACGGTTAGGGCAGCTTGGATCGATCCAAATCCTCTAGCAATCTGGATTTGAGGTTGTTACCTCTTTGACCGGAGGACGGCTTTCAGGCAGTCTTTCGGTCAAAGCATGCCGCGATATGAGTCTGCGGCCGAATATGAGGAAGACACCATGCCCATGCGTCCCGGTGATATCGAAGACATGATCAAAGCCGGAATTCCCGGCGCCAAGGTCACGATCCGCGATCTGGCGGGTGACGGTGACCACTACGCTGCCGAGGTCGTCGCGGACGCGTTCCGCGGCAAGAGCCGCGTCCAGCAGCACCAGATGGTCTACGAAGCGCTGAAGGGCAATATGGGCGGCGTTCTGCATGCCCTGGCGCTTCAGACCTCCGCCCCCGCCGAGTAACGGAGCTGCCGGTGCGATGTCCGACCTGATCAAGCAGATCGTTACCAGCGTTGTGGACGATGTCGTCAGGCAGCTTCTGGGCAAGTCGCACGGGCGCACGCCTTCCAAGCGCAAAAAGCGTCAGACACGCGCCGCTACATCCCCAGGCACAAGGTCCGCGACCACCGGCAGGTTCACCGCGAAGAAGCCCGGTGCACGATCGAAAGTCGTAAAGCCCGCCAAAAAGCAAACGAGCCGCCGGCGGAGCGCGACCAGTCGCAGCAAGCAACGCAGCCGGTAAACCTCTGCGCGAGGACATCGGGCCTCTCGCCCCAGGGCAAAAACAGTTTGACAGTTCAAGCGGAATTGCGCTGGAATTAGTAAGGTCACCTTGCTATTTAAGGGGCAAGACACCGCAGCGGTCCTTGAAACCGCGTGTGAAAGGAAAGATCATGAGCGGCATTCACGACTTCATCGCAAACGAAATCAAGACGAACGATGTCGTTCTCTTCCTCAAGGGCACGCCTCAGTTCCCGCAATGCGGCTTCTCCGGCCAGGTGGTCCAGATCCTCGATTACCTCGGGCTCGACTACAAGGGCGTGAATGTTCTTGCCGACGCGGAAATCCGCCAGGGCATCAAGGACTACTCCAACTGGCCGACGATCCCCCAGCTCTACATCAAGGGTGAGTTCGTTGGCGGATGCGATATCGTCCGCGAAATGTTCCAGTCGGGCGAGCTCAAAACCCATATCGAGGAACAGGGCATTACCGTCCGCGCAGCCTGATCCGGCTTGATATACTCTCCAAAATTTTGAAGGCGCCGCTCCCACGGCGCCTTTCCCATTCTTTAGGAAATCCCCCGTGACAAATCCTTCACATCCCGTTGTCCCAAAGCTGCAAGGCATGGGAAGGGCACAATTCATTGCCATGATGGCCGCTCTGATGGCACTCAACGCCCTCGCCATCGATATCATGCTTCCCGGACTACAGCAGATCGGCGCAGCACTCGGCGTCGAGAACGAGAACCATCGACAGTATGTCGTCTCGGCCTATCTGTTCGGCTTCGGCATCGCCCAGCTCTTCTATGGCCCGATCTCCGACCGTTTCGGTCGACGCACGCCGCTCCTGATCGGTCTCGGCATCTACATCGTCTCCGCGATCGCCGTCGTTTTCGTCCCCTCCTTTGCGGGCCTGCTCATCCTGCGCTTTATCCAGGGCATCGGCTCGGCCGCGACTCGCGTCATATCTGTCTCGATCGTCCGCGACGTGTTCGGCGGTCGCGCCATGGCGGAAGTCATGTCTCTCATCATGATGGTGTTCATGATTGTGCCGATTATCGCGCCCGGAACGGGACAGCTCGTGCTGCTGTTTGGTGACTGGCACCTGATCTTTGTCTTCATCGCCGTCGTCGCAATCATTGTCACGATCTGGGTTGCCCGCAAGCTGCCCGAAACGCTGGATCAGGCCGATGTCCGCCCGTTCACGGTAAAGTCCATCGTCGCCGGCTTCCTGATCGTTCTCACCAACCGCATGGCGCTCTGCTACACGCTTGCGAGCACGTTTATCTTCGGCGCCCTGTTCGGCTTTATCAACTCGGCCCAGCAGGTCTATGTCGGCATCTACCAGCTCGGCGTCTGGTTCCCAGTGGCATTTGCTGCGGTCGCTCTGTTCATGTCGATCTCGGCCTTCCTCAACTCCCGCTGGGTCGGCAGGCTCGGCATGCGCAAGCTGTCGCACGCCGCCATCATCGGCTTCGTCGTGGTCACCTTCCTGTGGCTGAGCGTACAGCTGCTGTCATCCGAACCGATGCCCTTCCTGCTGTTCCTGGCCTTCTTCGCCATGGCCATGTTCCTGTTCGGCCTGATCGCCTCGAACTTCAATTCGCTGGCAATGGAGCCCCTCGGTCACGTGGCGGGCACTGCTTCGTCAGTTCTCGGCTTCATGGGCACGGTCGGCGGCGCAATCATCGGCGCATCCATCGGCCAGGCCTTCGACGGCACGGCGACGCCGATGGTGGCGGGCTTCTTTACCGTCTCCGTCATCGGCCTGGTCTTCGTGCTGATCGGCGAAAAGGGAAAGCTCTTCCGGCCCCATAACCACAAGGCCTGACAGTCCATCACGTCAGAGCGCAAAAAAGGCCGGAGCGATCCGGCCTTTTTCGGTTCCGCTTTGTCTCGAAGGGTCGGTCAGGTAGAGAGCGAAATGACACTCTAACGGAGAGAGTCAGCTTTCGGCCCGAAGCGGACAGACGGTATGTGCGGAAGGGTAATACAACGGGATTATCGTCCTTCTATTTTTTGCTGCAGTATCATCCGTGTACCTTCTTTCCTTCGTCGTTCCGCCTTGCCAAGTAGCGGTGACGTAGCGTTTTGAAGGATTGAAATCGATGAACCAGACAGTTTCCAATGTGAAGTCACGAAACATTCTCGTGCTCGGGGCCGGGGAACTCGGCATGCCCGTCCTTCGCAATCTGGCCCGTCGCGCCAAGGGCATTGAAGACGCAAAGATAAGCGTTCTGCTTCGCGCCAGTGCCGTTAAATCAGACCCACTGGCCAAACAGCGCGACGTCACCGAAATCCGCGACTTGGATATCGAGATCGTCACAGGTGATCTGGTCAATAGCTCAATCGATGAACTCGCATCTCTGTTTGCACAGTACGACACCGTGATTGGCTGCGCTGGCTACGCGGCTGGTATTGATACACCGATGAAGTTGGCCAAGGCGGCGTTACAGTCCGGTATTCCGCGCTACTTCCCCTGGCAGTTTGGTGTCGATTTCGAGGCAATTGGTCGAGGCGGTCCGCAGGACATCTTCGACGCTCAACTCGATGTGCGCGAACTCCTTCGCTCCCAGAGCAAGATGGACTGGGTCATCATCTCCACCGGCATGTTCATGAGTTATCTTTTCGAACCGGAATTCGGCGTCGTTGATCTGGAAAAGAACGCAGTCAACGCTCTTGGCAGCTCCGATACCGCTGTTACGCTGACGACGCCCGACGACATCGGCGTGCTCACCGCTGAAATCGTCTTCTACGAGCCGACCATCAGCAACGAGATCGTCTTCCTGGCGGGCGACACCGTCACCTATGGCGAGCTTGCCGACAAGCTGGAGGCGGGTTTGAACCGGCCCTTCAGCCGGTCCGTATGGACTGTCCCCGTCCTGATGGAAGAACTGGCAAATGACCCGCAAAACATGATGCGCAAGTACCGCACAGCCTTTGGTATTGGGCGAGGAATGGCATGGGACAAGGCCGGCACATTCAACGCGCGCGAAGGCATCAAGGTGACGGATGTGTCCGATTGGATCAACGCGAACCTGAGCGGCAAGTGACATAGCCTCTGAGACGCAGATCGACGGACGATAACAAACGGGAAGCGCGGTATAGCCGCGCTCACAATGAGAGTTGATCCGCAGCAATCATTACGCGGTCGAACACCATGCCGCCGGCATCAGCGGAGCGGGGGCATGTCTCGATTGTTAAAACGTCTGCCAGGAGGGCTTTTCTGGCGGACGGGCATCAAAATCCTCGCGTGACGTTCGAAACTGCTCGGAATTCTCCACGACCCACGTCCACAACGGGATCATGCGAATGAGAAGACCCATTCCCAGTTCTGTCAGTTCGTATTCCACCCGAGGCGGCACCTCAACGAGATCGCGACGCGTAACGAGACCATCTCTTTCGAGTTGGCGTAGCGTGCGAGTGAGCATCCGCTGCGTTACACCGTGCATTCGTTTTCCGATGTCTGCGTGGCGAAGCCTGCCATAGACACCGAGGGTGTGTATGACGCCGAGCGACCACCGGCTTCCGGCATGAGTGAGAACCTCGCGTCTCACCCCATCGTCGTCCTCACGAAGACCATCGCAAACCGCTTGGGAATAGCTAAGAATTTCTTCTCTGGTCATTGCTCTTGCCTCCGGTATTGCTGCCTGTCGTATTACCAACCTTCAGAAAGCATTTCACCTGTCTCCCCCGACGTGTTGGAACGTTTATAAAGTCGGCAGGGATATGCGCGTCGTTGGTGTCGCCGATGGCCGAGGACGTCCGTCGTTGGCGCAAAGCTGCAAAAGACATCTTTCGGCCCGTTGCGGACATAGAACGGCGCCGCGAGATTGGTTTGCTTTGCCTTCACCACCCGCGAAAAGCTCGGTGGGGTAGCGCCTAAGGCATACGTTGCCCCGATGCGTTTCCGCAACCGCGCTACTCAGCTTTGCTGGTCAGCAATTCGTCGAGCTGGTCCAACTGCTCGGGCAATGCGACCGCCGAGCCCTGCATGGCCTCCTCAAGTGCCTCCTTGGACGGATAGACCTCGTGGAAACGCAACAGCGTCATGCCGCCCTGGTCCTTGAGGCTCACGGTCGTGACCGCGCCCTCTTCGCCCTCGTCGTTGGTCCAGACAATGCGCTCGTTCGGTACGACCTCGAGATACTTGCCATAGAAGGCCATGGTATCGGAATCGCCACCGGCACCGAATTCCAGCCGATACTTGCCGCCGGTACGCACGTCCATGTCGCACGATACGAGCGACAGGCCAGGGACCGATTTTGGCACCCACCAGGCCTGGAACATCTCGGGCTCACTCCACGCCTTGAAAACGGCCCTCGGCGGCGCATTGAATGTCCGCATGACGACCAATTCGCGATCGCCCCTGCGCTCCACTGATGTCCCGTCAACTTGCTGTTTCATCGGTTACCTCCCGTTGCATGGTACTGATGAGTTCATTCAATGGTTCGAAGCGGGCCTCGAAAATCTTTCGATGCGCCTCTATGCACTCGGCTTCCGCCTCAAGTCCGTGCTTCGCAAGCCTGCAGGTTCTCACCCGTCCGGTCTACTCGGGGACAACGAGCCCCGCTCGTTCGAGAACCTGGATATGCTTCCGCATGCCGCCCTCAGGCACCAGAATACACGAGGGTTCAACGGGGACAACGGAGTTGGCTTACGGTGTCGTTTCACCCTCTACTGGGACCGACCCCTTGAAGGCTCAGTCGCCGATGAGTTCGCGACGCAGCATCTGCCAGCTGTCCTTGCAGGTCGCGACCAGCAGCCCGCCATCCACGTGGTCCGGCAGGTAATCGGATCCGTCGAAGCGCGCCGCATAACCGCCGGCCTCCGTGGCAATCAGGGTGCCCGCCAGATGATCCCAAGGCATGAGCTTGTTGTAGAGAAGGTATTGCACGTGCCCGCCGGCAAAGGTGCGATACTCGTGCGCGGCACATCGATAGTTGGCAAAGAAACGCACCTTCGCCAGATTGGCCAGCAGCCGCTCTCTCTCCTCGCCGAAGAAATACCCGGGTGACGCCATTCCGACCATGTCGCCGATCGGTGTCGCTTCCGCGACCGCAAGGCGCACCGCATCGCCGTCAGGACGGCGCAGGAAGGCGCCTGCGCCCTTTTCCGCCATCACCCAATCGTCACCCATCGGATCGTAGATGATGCCGGCGACCGTTTCGCCTTTCCAGACGACAGAGGCCATGACACCGAAGGCAGGAATGCCGGAGGCGAAATTGAACGTGCCATCGACAGGATCGACGACGATCGCGAAATCCGAGCCTCCAAGCTTGGCGAGAAGCGACGGATCGGCGGCCACCGATTCTTCGCCAACAAACAGAGCATCAGGCGCCAGCGCTTCAAGCTCGCGGCGGATCAGACGCTCGGCTGCCTCGTCCGCTTCGGTCACCAGATCCGACGGCTCGCTTTTGGAACGCACGTCGCCGCTTCCAAGCCGCCGGAACCGCGGCAGGATCTCTTCCTTCGCCGCAAGGCGCAGGATGTCGGCAAGCTTGGCTATATCGAGCGGCATGGTCATGGTGTGAGATCCTGCAGTGGTGGGAGCAGCTTGTTGGGGATCAGGCGGCGGGGTTGGCGCTGAGGCCGGAGAAGTCGAACAGTTTCGGGTCAAGCAGATGCGACGGGTTCACATGCGCCAGCGCCCGCAGCATCGTGTCCTTGCGGCCCGGCATGCGCGTCTCGATATCGGCAAGCATGGCCTTCATCGCGTTGCGCTGCAGCCCGTCCTGCGAGCCACAGAGGTCGCAGGGGATGATCGGGAATTCCATGGCGGCAGAGAATTTCGCCAGATCGTCCTCGGCGCAATAGGCAAGCGGCCGCAGCACCATCACGTCGCCTTCGTCGTTCAGAAGCTTCGCCGGCATGCCGGCAAGCCGTCCGCCGTGAAAGAAGTTCATGAAGAAGGTTTCGAGAATATCCTCCCGGTGGTGCCCGAGAACCAGTGCATCACACCCCTCTTCGCGGGCAACCCGGTAGAGATTGCCGCGCCGAAGCCGCGAACAGAGCGCGCAGTAGGTTCCGCCCGCAGGCACCTTTTCCTTCACGATCGAATAGGTATCGCGATACTCGATCCGGTGCTTGACGCCGATCGAGGTGAGATAGTCCGGCAGGATGTGTTTGGGAAAGTTCGGCTGTCCCTGATCGAGATTGCAGGCCAGCAGCTCGACCGGAAGCAGGCCGCGCCATTGCAGATCAAGAAGGATGGCCAGCAGCGAATAGCTGTCCTTGCCGCCCGACAGGCCGACAAGCCAACGCTTCTGATCCTTCAGCATGCCGAAATCGTCGAACGCCTGGCGAACCTGCCGCAGCAGCCGCTTGCGCAACTTGTTGAACGAGACCGAACTCGGCGCATCCCTGAATAGGGACGGCACGAGGCCATCCACGACCTCGTCGATCTCATCCGGTATCGTTGCGTTCAATCCCATGTCCAAACCTCATGTGAAACGGGCGGCCAGTGGCCGCCCGATCATTCCAACTCTCAGGCGCCGAGCGCTGCGGCCACGGCTTCCAGCGCTTCACTGGCCTTGGCACCGTCAGGGCCACCGGCCTGCGCCATATCCGGCCGTCCGCCGCCGCCCTTGCCGCCGAGCGCTGCAGAGGCGATCCGCACCAGATCGACAGCACTGAAGCGACCGATAAGATCAGGCGTCACCGCCACGACCGCACTTGCCTTGCCGTCTTCGGACACGCCAACCAGCGTCACGACGCCGGAACCGAGCGTGGCCTTGCCCTCGTCCGCGAGCCCCTTCAGGTCCTTCGCGTCGATGCCGGCCAGTGCCTTGCCCATGAACTTGATGCCCGCGATGTCACGGATGTCGTCGGCAGAACCACCCTGCTGACCGCCACCCATGGCGAGCCGGCGCTTGGCGTCTGCCAGTTCCTTCTCGAGCTTGCGACGCTCGTCGATCAGCGCCTCGACACGGGAGACAAGCTCACCGGGCTGAACCTTTAGCGCACCGGACAAGGTCTTCACGCGCTCATCCTGCTCGGCGAGATAGACACGCGCCGCATCCCCCGTCACCGCTTCGACACGGCGAACACCAGCGCCAACGGCGCTTTCGGAGAGAATGCGCACGAGGCCGATATCGCCCGTCGCGTTCACATGCGTGCCACCGCAGAGTTCGATCGAATAAGGCTTGCCGGCCTTCGGGCCATCGACGGCCTTGCCCATGGAGACAACGCGAACTTCATCGCCGTATTTCTCGCCGAACAATGCCATCGCACCTTCGGCGATCGCATCGTCGACGCTCATCAGGCGCGTGGTGACCTGCGCGTTCTGCAGAATGATGGCGTTGGCCATATCCTCGACGACCTGCAACTCCTCGGATGACATCGGCTTCGGATGCGACACGTCGAAACGAAGACGCTCCGGCGCAACCAGCGAGCCCTTCTGCGCCACATGGGTGCCGAGCACTTCGCGCAGGGCTTCATGCAGCAGATGCGTGGCGGAATGGTTCGAGCGCAGGCGCGAACGGCGTGCGTGATCGACGGCGAGGATGACCGCGTCACCAGCCTTCAACGTGCCCTCGGTCACGGTCGCGATATGGACGAACAGCCCCTCGCCCCGCTTCTGGACGTCGGTCACTTCAAGCTTGGCGTGGTCGGTCGAGATCAAACCGGCATCGCCCATCTGGCCGCCGGATTCACCGTAGAACGGCGTCTGGCTCACGACGATTTGGACGGCATCGCCGCTCGAGGCACTGTCGATGGCCTTGCCATCCTTGACAATCGCCTGGACGACGCCTTCGGCAGTCTCGGTGTCATAGCCGAGGAATTCGGTGGCGCCGAACTTTTCCTTGATTTCGAACCAGACGGTTTCGGTCGCCTTGTCGCCGGAGCCTGCCCAATGCGAGCGGGCTTCCGCCTTCTGGCGTTCCATCGCATCGGTAAAGCCGGAGAGATCGACGCCGATTTCGCGGGCGCGGAGCGCGTCCTGCGTCAGGTCGAGCGGGAAACCGTAGGTGTCGTAAAGCTTGAACGCCGTCTCGCCGTCGAGCATGTCGCCCTTGTCGAGCGTGCTGGTCGCGTCCGAAAGCAGCGACAAACCACGTTCGAGCGTCTTGAGGAAGCGGGTTTCCTCGAGCTTCAGCGTTTCCGCGGTCAGCGCCTCGGCGCGCACCAGTTCCGGATAGGCGCGGCCCATTTCCTGCACCAGCGTCGGCAGGAGCTTGTACATGACCGGTTCTTTGGCACCGAGCAGCTGCGCATGGCGCATGGCGCGGCGCATGATGCGGCGAAGCACGTAACCACGGCCTTCGTTGGATGGCAGGACGCCGTCGGCAATCAGGAACGCGGACGAACGCAGATGGTCGGCGATGACGCGGTGGCTGGCACTGCCCTCGGCCTTCACGCTCAGGACATCCTCGATCGTTCCGATCAGCGTCTGGAACAGATCGGTGTCGAACACACTCTGCTTGCCCTGCAGGACACAGGCCATGCGCTCGAGACCCATGCCGGTATCGATCGACGGGCGCGGCAGCAGCGTACGCTCGCCGGGTGCCGTCTGCTCGTACTGCATAAAGACGAGGTTCCAGAATTCCAGGAAGCGGTCGCCGTCTTCTTCAGGCGAGCCCGGAGGTCCACCCCAGACATTCTCGCCCTGGTCGATGAAGATTTCCGAGCACGGACCGCAGGGGCCGGTATCGCCCATCTGCCAGAAGTTGTCGGAGGTCGGAATGCGGATGATCTTGTCGTCGGAAATGCCGGCGATTTTCTTCCACAGCGTCGCAGCTTCCTCGTCTTCCGAATAGACCGTGACCAGCAAGCGGTGCTTGGGCAGATCGAAGCCTTCGGTAACCAGCTTCCAGGCAAGCTCGATCGCGTTTTCCTTGAAGTAGTCACCAAACGAGAAGTTGCCGAGCATCTCGAAGAAGGTGAGATGGCGGGCGGTGTAACCGACATTGTCGAGGTCGTTGTGCTTGCCGCCGGCGCGCACGCATTTCTGCGAGGTGGTGGCCGTGGTGTAGGGGCGCTTTTCAAGACCGGTAAAGACGTTCTTGAACTGCACCATACCGGCATTGGTAAACATCAGCGTCGGGTCATTGCGCGGCACAAGCGGGGACGAGGACACAACCTCGTGGCCGTTCATTTGGAAATAGTCGAGAAACGTCGACCGGATTTCATTCACGCCGCTCATGCTAAGCCCTTTTTATCGCCGGGTGCGATGCTGTTATTCGAAGACGAAAGGCTTGTATCGTCCGCGTTCCCGACTGTCCAGCCACAGCACCCCTAATCATCCCAAACCCACCCGAAACGCAGACCGGCCGCGCATCTCGTAGATGGCGGCCGGCAAGATTTGAAAGCCGAAAAACCGGCGAAGATCAGCGACAGGATACCCTAGATCGGCATCCCAACCCAGGTCCGATCAAGGGTCGGGGGCCTGGTCGCCGTCATTGGCATCGGGTCCGCCATTCTGCAGGAACTTATCGGCGATCAGGCCGGCATTCTGGCGCAGCGACGTTTCGATTTCGCGGGCCACTTCCGGATTGTCTCGCAGGAACGACTTCGCGTTCTCGCGGCCCTGACCAAGGCGCTGGCTGTTGTAGGAGAACCATGCGCCCGACTTCTCGACGATCCCAGCCTTGACGCCGAGATCGACGAGCTCGCCGGTCTTGGACACGCCTTCGCCATACATGATGTCGAATTCGACCTGCTTGAAGGGAGGCGCCATCTTGTTCTTGACGACCTTGACGCGTGTCTGGTTGCCGACGACTTCTTCGCGTTCCTTGACCTGGCCGATGCGGCGAATGTCGAGACGGACAGACGCGTAGAATTTCAGCGCGTTACCGCCTGTCGTCGTTTCCGGCGAACCGAACATCACGCCGATCTTCATGCGGATCTGGTTGATGAAGATCACCATCGTCTTCGACTTGGAGATCGACGCCGTCAGCTTGCGCAGTGCCTGGCTCATCAGACGGGCCTGAAGACCCGGCAGGCTGTCGCCCATTTCGCCTTCGATTTCGGCGCGTGGCGTCAATGCCGCAACCGAGTCGATGACGAGAACGTCGACAGCACCGGAACGCACCAGCGTATCAGTGATCTCAAGCGCCTGCTCACCGGTGTCAGGCTGCGAGATCAGGAGGTTATGCAGATCGACGCCGAGCTTGCGGGCGTAGACCGGATCGAGCGCGTGTTCCGCGTCGACGAAGGCGCAAACACCGCCACCCTTCTGAGCCTCGGCAATGGTCTGCAGGGCAAGCGTTGTCTTGCCCGAGCTTTCCGGACCATAGATTTCGACGATACGGCCCTTCGGCAGGCCGCCGATGCCGAGCGCAATATCGAGGCTCAGGGAACCGGTGGAAACTGTCTCGATCTCGACGATGCTATCGTTCGAGCCAAGCTTCATGATCGATCCCTTACCGAAGGATCGTTCGATCTGTGAGAGTGCTGCTTCGAGCGCCTTGCTCTTGTCCACGCCTTTATCCTCTACGAGCCGCAATGAATTCTGTGCCATGAGGTCCCACCTTTAGGTTATTGCCGCCACGCAAGCAATGAAGCAGCCGATGGACATCGTGTACTCTTTTTGTTCTCATCAATCAAGGGTCTTTTATCAGCTTGATTGAACAGCATTATCGCGATTTCGTTCCCGGAAGGTTCTCGCGCGCATAACCTGTGGAAAATCAGGCGTTAAAGCAAGAAGCCTCGCGGTTCGACGGACGAATCGCGAGGCTCCATAAAGGTTGGCAGGCGGATCAGAAAATCAGTCCGAGTCGAGCATCTCGCGAACCGCAACGGCAAGCTGCTTCAGCGAAAACGGCTTGGGCAGAAAACCGAACTTCGCATCGGCCGGCAGGTTGCGCGCAAACGCGTCCTCCGCGTATCCGGAGACGAAGATGAACTTCAGATCCGGATAGGATTTCCGCAGTTCCGTCAGAAGCGTCGGCCCGTCCATCTCAGGCATGACAACGTCGGAAACGACGATATCAACCTTGCCTTCGAGCTCGTCCATGATGTCGAGTGCTTCGACGCCGGATCCGGCTTCGTGCACGGTATAACCGCGCGTTTCCAGCATGCGCTTGCCGCCCCGCCGAACCGCTTCTTCATCTTCCACAAGCAGCACGACCGCAGACTTGCCCGTGAGATCCATATCCTCTGACGGCGCCTTCAAAGCCACGGGCTGTGCGGCTGCCAGAGCTGCAGCCTCTGCGGCCTCCGGCGTGATGACCGGTATTTCGGGAATGTGACGCGGCAGGAACAGCCGGAAACTCGTTCCGCGACCGACTTCCGATTCCGGATAGATATAGCCGCCGGACTGTTTGATGATGCCATAGACCATCGAAAGGCCGAGACCTGTACCCTTGCCCACTTCCTTGGTGGTGAAAAACGGCTCGAAGATCTTGTCCATGATCTCGGGCGGAATGCCCGTGCCGCTGTCGGCAACCTCGACCATCACGAGATCTTCCGCCGGCAGATCGGCCTGATGGAAGCTGCTGGTTTCCTCGGCCGTCACATTGCGGGTCTTGATCAGGATCGTGCCGCCCTGCGGCATCGCATCGCGCGCGTTGACGCAGAGGTTGATGAGAACCTGCTCGAACTGCGACAGGTCGGTACGCACCGGCCACAGGTCACGCCCGTAGTCGACATCGAGCTTGACATTGGTGCCGGAAATCAGCCGGTCGACCAGCATGCGCAGGTCGCCCACCACATCGGTGAGGTTCAGCACCGCCGGACGCATCGTCTGCTTGCGCGAGAAGGCCAAGAGCTGGCGCACCAGAACGGCGGCCCGGTTGGCGTTGCGCTTGATTTCCATCAGGTCGGCAAAGCTCGCATCGGACGGACGCGCCTGCAAAAGCAGGTGATCGGAGGACAGAAGGATTGCCGTCAGCACATTGTTGAAATCGTGGGCGATGCCGCCGGCAAGCGTGCCCACAGCGTTCAACTTCTGGGTCTGCGCCATCTGCGTCTCGAGCGCCTTCTGCTCGGTCGTCTCGACGGAATAGATGATGGCCGCCTCTTCGGGTGCCTCGTCGCTCTCGTCGATCACCGCATTGACGTAGAAACGCAGATAGCGGGTCTCGTCGCCCGGATGCCGCGAATCGATCGGAGTAATGTCGCCCTGACGGTCGCGTGCGGCAGCAAGCGCCGCCATCAGCTGATCGCGGGTCGTCTCGTGCGCGATACGCTCCAGCGACGCACCGCTTTCCACGTCGTCGCGGGTCAGAACCCCGGCGAACAGTCGCAGGAACGGCGCATTGATGCGCAGGATCCGGCCTTCGCCATCAACGGACGCAATGGCCATCGGCGTGTTGTTGAAAAAGCGCGTGAAACGCATTGCCGACGCGGATTGATCGGTGTCCTCACCATGCGGCCGGTTGATCACGACACTGCGGCTTTCGCCGGGCGCACCGTCGCGCATGGAGCTGACGCTGTGAACAAGTCGCACCGGCAGGCTCTGGCCGTTGGCACGGCGCAGGTCGAGATCGAGCGTCTCCGTGCGCTTCAGACCTGGCGCCGGTTGAACCGACTGGATCAGCGCCATGCCCTCGCCCGCCACGAGATCGTCGATCGTCATCGATCCCGGAGAAAACTTGGTCAGATCGAGACCCAGCCATTCAGCCAGCGTGGCGTTGAGATAAAAGATCTCGCCCTTCTTGCCCGCGGAAAAGAACCCGACCGGCGCATGGTCGAGGTAGTCGATGGCGTTTTGCAGTTCGCGAAAGAAGCGCTCCTGGTCCGACCGTTCCGAGGTCGTGTCGGTAATCTGCCAGATGTCGAGCTGCGCCTTGTTGTTTCCCGAACCCGCCAGAAGGCCGGCCTTCAGCCTGTACCAGAAGGCGCCCGCACCATTCTCTCCAACGACGGCAGTGCCCGTGCTGCGGCCAAGCGGCTGCAGCAGGCGGAATTCTTCATGACCCTCGCGGCCTTCCCGCAGCGCGGATGTCAGCCTGTAAAGCGCCTCGTTGGATTCGCGCGACTTGGACAGAAGCGTTTCAAGGGACTGGATATCGCTCTTTTTCGTCGCACCGGTCATCCGACCATAGGCAGCGTTCGCGTAGACGATGCGACCCTTGATGTCCGTGATCAGGATACCGTCCGGATGGCCGGCCAAGAAAGCGCGGGCGAGATCGTCGGACCGCGATTGCGGCATGACTTCCACGAGGCCTATCATCGAAGAGACGAGGAAAAATATGCCGACCATGGCAAGGATGCCCAGCAGGCCGAGCACAATCTCATTGTCGAGTGCCTGCTGAAAAACCACAAAAGCGACTGCAACGCCCAGCAGCACCAGCGCCAGAAGCACGATCCGAAGAATGGTTCCACCCCGCGTCTTACGCTCGACCAGTGGGGTCTCGTAGTTGCCGCCCTGCTGCAACTTCGTCATCAATCCCTCGCATTTCGCAACGGCCGACTGCCGAAGCCATCCTACTGCGGCCGTCATGCTCCACGGAGCCGAAAACCCTATGATTCCTTCTTAGCAAGTTGTCGGCGACGCAAAAAGCTCCGTTGTGCCAGAAAACCCGGGACAGTGAAGACTTGTGCCCTATCTTTCCTCTCCGAAGTGATGTTTTCCATCAAGACAGCATCGCAGCACCCCTTGATCGAAGCGAAAATTGTCGTCTTTTCAAATGTGACGATTGGCATGAGGAGTATCAGCATATGGCCGAAGAACTGATGGGCGCCTATGGCAGCCGGATGGTTATCGCGGTCCTCGGTGTCGGCATCGGGCTTCTCTTCCTGTTCGGCATCTTGTGGATGCTGCGCGGTCGCAATGGACCGTCGCCGTTCGTCCGCGGGGGACGCAACCGCAATCCGCGGCTGCAGGTGCTGGATGCGGCAGCCGTCGATGCACGCCGCCGCCTCGTGCTGATCCGCCGCGACGGCGTGGAGCACCTCGTCATGATCGGCGGGCCGACCGATATCGTGATCGAAACCGGCATCGCGACGAACTCGCCCTCACAACCCTCCGCCATTGAAAGCGCGCCTTCTGAACCGCGTCCCGCACTTGCCCAGAGGCAGCGTCCGGACCCTCGCCCGGCAGCTCTGCCAGAGGCCGAACGGCCTGAGCCCATGCGGGAGATTTCTGTGCGCGACGACGCCCCGCGTGCGAAGCCACCACTCGCGACCCAGCCATCTCCCATTCCCGCTCGCCCTGTGAGCCCGGTATCCCGGTCGGAGCCGACGCCGACTGCGTCCGTATCGCCACCCGCCCCGCAGCGACTGGATCCGCCGGCAAGACAATCCGCCCCCGAGCCACAGCGTCCGGCACCGACCGTCGTCATCCCGGCAACGGTTTCGACAGCCGCTGGCGTTGCCGCAGCGCCGATCGCCGCGGCAGCGATCACGGCGATCCCGCAGCCTGCACCATCCAGGGTCGACGATGCGGCAAACGCGCTTGAAGCCGCGCGCAGTCGGGTTCTTGCTCACGCCGAGCCCGACCAGCCGACAGAACCGTCGCGCGTTGTCCCGATCAATCCTGAGGACCTCTCGACCGGCGGACAGCCGGCCCTCGAAAAGCCGAAGATGCTCGGGAGCGATTTCGAGAAAATTCTGGAAGAGGAAATGGCACAAAACCTTGCGGCGCGGGAAAACGCCGGCCGCGAGACGATCGCGGTACCAGCACCAAACCGCCAGTTGCCGCAGCGCGATCCTGCTGTCGCACCGATTACCGGCGCGACTGCCGAGCCATCACTTCAGGACGAAGTCGCCCGTATATTTGGGGAAATGTCCGCCACGCGCGATAAATGACATGCAGGGCCGCGGGCTTTGCACGTATCCATGACATCAAACGACAAAAGGCACGGTTTCCCGTGCCTTTTGTCGTTTCTGCCGTAGACCATGCGTCAAGCAGAAATCATTCGTCGCGATAGACCTTTTCGCGACGCTCGTGCCGCTCCTGGGCCTCGATCGACAGGGTTGCGATCGGCCGGGCGTCAAGACGCTTCAGTCCGATTGGCTCGCCGGTTTCTTCGCAATAGCCATAGGTCCCGTCGTCGATGCGCTGCATCGCCGCGTCGATCTTGGAGATCAACTTGCGCTGCCGGTCACGGGCACGAAGCTCGATGGCTCTATCGGTTTCCGAAGATGCGCGATCGGCCAGATCGGGATGGTTGGCACTTTCCTCTGCCAGATGATCCAGAGTCTCCCGCGCCTCCCGCAGGATATCGTTTCTCCAGGCCGTCAGTTTTGCCCGGAAATACGCCTTCTGGTTTGCATTCATGAACTCGTCGGTTTCCGAGAGTACATAATTGCTAAGATCGATCTTCTCACTCAACGCGATTCTCCTGAAGAACATCTCGTGGCCGCTCTATATCGCTTTGGTTGTTCCGGTTCAAGCCTTCCGCTCGTTATTGAGGCAATTTTAAAATTGTCACAAAAATCAGCTAAATGACTATTTTCTATGCTTTAATCGACTTCGGTTGAAACCGGTTCCTGGGCAGCGCAACTGGCAATCATGGCGCAGGCGTGGTTGAAGTTCCGAAGTCACGGAATTACCGTCCAGGCGGTCAAAGGAGAATGAAATGGCGTCTTTCACCGATATGCCGACACTCGCGCCGCCGCCGTCACGCATCTACCTTCTCCGGCACGGCCGGGCGGCCAACCCGGAACAGGGTCAGAGAGATTTCGATCGAACACTGACGACGGACGGTTTCGCCGAAGCGGAAATCGTTGCCGACAAGGCGGCGGACCGTCGCTACCGCCCCGACGCTGTTATCAGTTCGACGGCTATGCGTTGCCGCCAGACTGCGGAGGCGGTGCGCCGCGCAATCAGCGAAACCATCGAGCCCGAATTCATCGACGAGGTCTACAACGGATCGGTCGGCACCTATCTCGCGCTGATTTTTACCAGCGACCGCAGCGGATCGGTGATGCTCGTCGGGCATAACCCGACGATCGAGGACGTGTTCGGGGAACTGATCGGAAAAGAGCATGCAGCCCGCGCCCTGCCCTCAGGGTATCCGACGGCAGGCCTTGCTGTCATCGATCACGCAGGCCGAAGCGACGGCTCGCGACCCGCATGGAACCTGACGGATTTCATCACGCCGTGACCACAGATTCCAAGGCATCCCATCCCTTTGCGCATTGCCTGACGGTCCCTATATAGCGACAAACAGTTTTGGAACGACACCTTGCCGCCAGCGCTCACCAGTATCACCGACGACGCGAAGATTGCTCTCGATAATCTCGCCGATCGCGCCTCGAACTTGGTCAATCCGTCGATGCGGCTTGGCGTTACCGGCTTGTCGCGTGCCGGCAAGACGGTGTTCATCTCGTCGCTTGTCCACAATCTCCTGAACGGCGGCCGGCTGCCACTGTTCGAGGCAATGCGATCCGGCCGGGTCTCGCAGGCGCGGCTCGAGCAGCAGCCGGACGACGCGATACCGCGCTTCCAGTATGAGGATCACATCGACGCACTGGTGCGCGAACGGATCTGGCCGGACTCGACGCGCGCGATCTCGGAACTCCGCGTCACGCTGGAATACCAGAGCGCCAGTGGATGGAACCGGATGTTTTCCCGCGGAAGGCTGTCGATCGACATCGTCGACTATCCCGGCGAATGGCTGCTCGATCTGCCGCTGCTGGCACAGGATTACCAGACCTTCAGCCGCAACACCGTAGACCTTGCCCGGACCGGCATTCGCGCCGAGTTGTCGAAGGACTGGCTTTCGTTCGCCTCCGGCATAGACATGGACGCACCGGCGGACGAAGGAACCGCGCGTCGGCTGGCCGAGAGTTTTGCGGCCTACCTGAAAGCCTGCAAATCTGATGAGCGCTCGCTCTCCACCCTGCCGCCCGGGCGATTTCTGATGCCCGGCGACCTGGAAGGTTCGCCCGCCCTCACCTTTGCGCCCCTCGCCGATCTTCCGGATACGCCGGCCCCGAAGGGGTCGTTCCGGGCAATGATGGAGCGCCGCTACGACGCCTACAAGACAATCGTCGTCAAACCCTTCTTCCGCGAGCATTTCGCACGCCTCGACCGGCAGATCGTGCTGATCGACGCGCTCCAGGCGATCAACCGTGGCCCTGAGGCCGTGCAGGATCTGGAACGCGCACTGACCGACGTACTCGCCTGCTTCCGTCCCGGCCACAACAGCTTCTTCTCGTCGCTGGTCGGCCGGCGCATCGACAAGGTGCTGGTCGCAGCCACCAAGGCCGACCATCTGCACCACGAAAGCCACGACCGGCTGGAACGCCTGACCGGCCGCCTCGTCGACCGCGCCATCGAGCGGATCGGCATGGCCGGCGCCGGCATCGACGTGATGGCAATCGCCTCCGTGCGCGCCACGCGTGAAGCTTCCGTGAAGGACGGCAGTCACCAACTGCCGGTCATCGTCGGCACACCGATGGCAGGCGAAACCATCAATGGCGAAGTCTTCGACGGCACGCGGCAGACGGCGATCTTCCCTGGCGACCTTCCGGCCGACCCGGAATCCTTGTTTCGGCAGCTCGGTCAACCCGGCTCCGAGCTTCCGGATGTCAACGTGGTGCGCTTCCGTCCCCCGGCCCTCGACGAAAAGGGCGGTATCACCCTTTCGGTCCCGCATATCAGGCTCGACCGCGCCATGCAGTTTCTGCTGGGAGATCGCCTCGCATGACCGACCGCAAGATCACCGATGACCGCCGCCGCCCGTCTTCCTTCGTCGTGGACGATGACATTCCGACGAAAGAAGAGCCGCAGACCCATCCGAACCGCGCACCCCGCCGGTTTGACGACGGCGTTGCCATCACGCCGGACGAGCTTGATCCGTTCATCAGCCCGCAGGAACTTTCACCAGAAGCGCTGGCCGTCGCCGTGCCGGTGAAGCGGAAGCGTTTCTCCTTCGCCAACCTCGCGGCCGCGGCCTTCGGCACGTTCCTGTCGCTTGCGTTCGGCCTCTGGGCGGATCGGATCATCCGGGATCTCTTTGCACGGTCCGACTGGCTCGGTTACGCCGCAGCGGCAGCACTGGGCGTCGGCATCGTCGCGCTTCTGGTCATGGTCGGTCGCGAAATCATCGGGATGATGCGGCTTGCTGCGGTCCAGACGCTGAAGACGCAAGCGGAAGACGCCCTGAAATCACCAAGGCCGACGGCAGCCAGAACCGTCGTCGCCGCGCTCACGAAACTGACGGGTCACCGTGCGGAGACCGCCCGCGGACGTGCCGCGCTTGATGCGACGAAAGACGACATCATCGACGGCCCGCAACTTATCGATCTTGCGGAGCGAGAACTGCTGTCGCCGCTCGACCGGCAGGCACGCGTCCTCATTCTTGGCGCCTCGAAACGGGTCTCGGTCGTCACCGCTGTCAGCCCCCGCGCGGTCGTTGATCTCGTCTATGTCCTGTTCGAGGTGACACGACTGATCCGCGCGATGGCGGACCTCTACGGCGGGCGCCCAGGCACGCTCGGACTGTTGAAGCTCATGCGGGACGTGATGGCGCATCTGGCGGTGACAGGTTCGATCGCGGTTGGAGACGGAATCGCGCAGCAGGTTCTGGGCCATGGTTTGGCATCGAGGCTTTCAAGCAAACTCGGCGAAGGCGTCATCAACGGCCTGCTGACGGCGCGTATCGGCATTGCCGCGATGGATCTTTGCCGCCCGCTTCCCTTCCGCGCTGTGAAGCGCCCGGGGATCGGCGATTTCATGTCCGACATCTCTCCCGTCGGCCCGCGCAAGACCGATTGATCGCGCCTCTGTGACCCCTAATGACCCGAAAAGATACCAGTCATTAACCATTCCAAGCTAATTTGCGAGGCACTTGAAGTTTCTGGTTTCCAAGGGAAAGCACATGTATTCGCGCTTCTTTTCGCTTTTCGGTGGCATCGTTGCACTGACCATCGCAACTGCTCCCGCCCTGGCACCGGAGGCCTCCGCGGCTTCGCGTGACAAATCCTTTTTCCAGCAGGTCGGTGGTGTCTGGAAGGGTCCGGGCGAAATCGTCGCGGGCAAGTACAAGGGTACGAAGTTCAGCTGCAATCTGATTGGCGCTGCCCAGCCGGATGGCACTGTCGGTATCAAGCTCGACGGCACCTGCCGCGTCGGCGTCTTCCAGCAGCCGATGTCCGCTGTCATCAGCCAGAGCAGCACCGGCTATTCCGGCAAGTTCCTGGACGGCGCCCAGGGCAAGGGCCTCGACATCGTCTCCGGCTCCGTCAATGGCGACAAGGTCGTGATGGGCATCAACCGTGCCCAGCTGAACGGCGCCATGGTCGCCAGCCTGCGCGGCGAGAACAAGATGAACATCACCATTTCGGTGAAGGTCGAAGACCAGATGGTGCCCGTGATCGGCCTGTCGCTGGATCGCGATCTCGATTCGATCGCCGTCGGTTCGATCAAGCCGTAATCCACCAGTCCCTGTCTGCGTCAACGATCCTGATGCCTTCGATGTCCGCCTCTGCCAGCCAGGCGCGGACATTTTTCTGTCCGAGGACCATTTCCGGCGCGACATCGGCAAGCGGCATCATCACAAAGCCCCTCGCCGTCATGCGCGGATGCGGAAGCTCCAGCGTCTCGGAGTGATACGCGCTGTCGCCGTAGGTCAGTATATCGATATCGATCGTTCGCGGGCCCCAGCGCTCGACGCGCTCACGCTTGCGCCGCCTTTCCATATCAAGACAGACATCGAGAAGCGGCTCGGGATGAAGCAACGTCTCGATCAGGGCGCAGCAGTTCAGGAACTCGGCCTGATCCGTCTTCCCCCATGGCGGCGTGGCATAAAGCCGGGATACGGCGAGCACCCGACAGTCCGATCGGGCATCGAGTTCCCTCAACGCGTCTGCCATCGCAGCCCGCGGATCACCGACGTTACCGCCGAGCCCAAGGGCTACCAATTCCATCGAGCCGTCACGCGACATGCTCGATCCTGACTTCGGCATGATCAAGAATTCCTGGGATCGGCACGCTCGGCTTGCGCACCGCCACCTCGACCCGTCGGATCTGCGACGACCAGGCGCAAAGCGCCTTAGCAATGTCCTTGGCCAGCGTCTCGATCAGGTTGCGGCGCGTGCCAGTCACGATCTGCTCTACAATTTTAAAGGCTTCGCCATAGTGCACGGTGCTCTCGACGTTGTCGTCCTCCAGCGCTTCTTCGGCATCCACATGCATGACGAGATCGACATAGAATCGCTGACCGAGCCTCTCTTCTTCCGGAAAGGCTCCATGACGAGCGAAGAAGGCGCAGTTTTTCAAGGCGATGCTGTAGGTCCCCATCAGCTCTCCTCCCGTTGCGCCGCACGGGACGCCAGAACCGCATCTGCCATCAGCAGGGCGTCGCGGTTGGCCGCGACATTATGAACCCGGAAGATCGCCGCACCGGCGAGTCGGAGGATCGCAGTCGTTGCAGCCGTGCCGATATCCCGCTGATCGGCCGGATCCCGCATCGTGACTGAACCGACAAACCGCTTCCGCGACGTCCCGGCGAGCAAGGGAAATCCGAGTGACTGCAACTCGCGAAAGCGGGCGATCAGTTCCATGTCGTCGTCCCGGTTCTTGGCAAATCCGAACCCGGGATCGAGCACGATCGCCGCATCCTTGATCCCGGCAGCATGCGCGATCTTGAGAGACCGCGTGAGGAAATACTGCTGGTCTTCGATCATGTCCGCACGTCGATCCGTCCGGTCGCGTCCCGTATGCATGATGCAGATACCGGCACCTGTCTCGGCCGCGACGTCAGCCATATCGGGTTCGCGCTGAAGTCCATGTACGTCATTGATGACGTGGGCGCCGGCAGCCATCGCCAGCCGCGCCGTTACCGCACGATAGGTATCGACCGAGATGATAGCGTCGGTTTCGCCGACAAGCTTCTCGATCACCGGCAGGATGCGATCCTGTTCTTCGGCAGGCGTCACCGCCGCCGCGCCGGGCCGTGTCGATTCGCCACCGATATCGAGGATGGCAGCACCTTCGGCGACGCAGCTCAGCGCATGCCGCACGGCGCCATCCGTTTGCGCATGCCGACCGCCGTCGGAAAACGAGTCTGGGGTCACGTTGACGATCGCCATGATATGGCCTTGCGCGCCGAGTTCCAGCACGCGTCCGCGCGCCAATTGCCAGTGCGTGTTGCGCCGCGATATCACCGGCCAATCATCTTCGGAGAGTTGACACAAAATTCAGGGACCTCGTGTTGCGCTTGGTCTCGCTATGCCCCAAGCTCTTTTAAAGTTCAACGTTGCAGGCCACAGAATGTTTTCAATGCGCGCGGTTCGCCGTCTCATCGGTACCGTACTTCTTGCAGGCGTCTTCGCCTCTCCCGCATCGGCCGCACCGATCATCACCAAGACTTACTCGTATTTTCAGATCGGCGGCAAAACTGCCGAAGACCTCGACAAGGAGCTGGAAAAACGCGGTCCGCTGACCCGCACGACCGGCCACCGTCATCCCGGTGCAACCGAAATCAAATTCGGCGGGGAAGTGACCTATGTCGAGCGCGCCAATCGCTGCACGGTCGGCGCCGCAAGGGTCACACTGCGTACCCATATCGTTCTGCCACGCTGGATCAATCGACGTCGTGCAGACGCGGATCTTGGCATGATATGGGACACGCTTTCGGCAGACATCAAGCGCCACGAAGAACGCCATGCCGAGATTGCCCGCACCCACGCCCGCATTCTCGAGAGACAGCTTCTGGACCTATCGACGCCCAGCAGTTGCGATAGTCTCGAAAAGAAGGTGGCCGATGCGACTCGCGATCTTCTGGAAGCACACGACCGGGAACAGATGCGGTTCGACCAGGTCGAGTCGAAGAACTTCGACGAGCGGATGACCCGTCTTCTGAAATACCGGATGAAGCGCGACTGATCGGGCAGCGAAAGACGACCTCGATCGGCACAGCCAATCCACCGACCCGTAGCCCGGCCTTTCCCGAGACTTGCGCGGAGCTTTCGCACCACCCTGTCATTCATCGGTGACTTATAATAATATACTAATGTGTGTGTCTGGGCTAAAACCGTAGCAACAGAACGGCGCTGCCAACGACCCATATCAAGGGTCATCCAGCCGCCCGCGATCCCGGCCACGGTGCCCGGATCCACCCGTTCAGGCGCCGCAGATGTTCGCGGCCGCGATCAGGCACTTGGACCGAGAGAGGTCCCGCGTTGTTGCCTTGTACAAGCTTCACAGGTCTCCCCGGCGCAATTGCGGCCGCAGGCGTTTTCCTCCCTCGCCTTGCGGCTATGCGCCTGCCTTGCCTCGCTTGCGCTAACTGCGCAGCGAGGCATTTTTTTGGAGTAACGTCGTCTGGTTTGGTTCAGGCCTGACGTTCTGGAACGTGCACGATCAGACCGTCGAGATCGGCCTTGATCTTGATCTGACAGGACAGCCGCGAGGTCGGCTTCACCTCAAAGGCGAAGTCGAGCATGTCTTCTTCCATCGCTGCCGGAGGACCGACCTTTTCGGTCCAGCCATCGTCGACATAGACATGACAGGTGGCACAGGCACAGGCGCCGCCGCATTCGGCCTCTATGCCTGGCACGGAATTGCGCACGGCGTTCTCCATCACTGTGGAGCCGTTGTCAGCTTCGATATCGAAGCGCGTACCGTCGAAGGCAACGAGGGTCAGTTTCGTCATAATCAGGAAATCCGCATTGAGTGGCAGTCTTGGCCGGTTGTCTTCCGATAAATCACCGGTCCAGTCAACACGAACGGACGACGCGCCGTTGTCTTGCGGCGCCCTTCAACTGTCACGGATCAGCGGCAGAGTTTCAGGATGAAGTTCTCCGCTTCCACGACACACGCGGCAAGCGCGGCCAAATGCGCGGCGTCGGCACCGTCTGCTTCGAGTTTTTCTGCAGCTTTGGAAACGCCGAACGCGCCGACCGCAGATGCAGCACCCCTCAGGCGATGCGCCGTCATCGCAACCCCGGCAGCGTCTGCGCCCGTCATGTCCTGCAGCGCCCGGCGGGCGTTGCGGGCAAACATCATCAGCACTTCGTTTTCCAGTGTCTTGTCGCCCATCGTCTGGCGGGCAAGATGCACGAGATCGATCGGGCGCGACTGCGAAGGACATGCCCCGCGCGGGCTAGTGGGCGTTGAAAAAGCAGTATTCGCCGCTGACATGAAACTCTGTTCCTCTTTGGGGCTCAATCATGCGTCCCAGTGATGCGGGACAGCGGCTGCCTATCCCGTTAAATTCCGGCACAATCACGGCGCAAATTTCGGGACATGGTTAATTTCCATCAACCTCACGGAATGTCAGGGGTTTCGACATTTTTCGTGGTTTAAATTCTGTTAACAACAAATCTGCTTTCCGGGCCGATCCCGGCCGAGCAATTGTGTGAAAGACACGAATGTGTCACTACAGGACGGTTGAGATGGGTGTGTAAACCATCCTGCGTCTGACGGCGGAACGGTGGTAAGCTTTCATTATCATCCGTTTGCAACAACGGCCGTTCGAATTGTGAGTAAAGTGGAATTGCGGCCAGCATGACGCACGGGCCGGGTTCCGGTCGGCGACCCGACTTCCAGCCTGCAGGCGGCAGAGCTGGAACGAAAGCGCCGGGTGAGTGTAACGAGGCGTAACCGCATGGCGAAGAAAACGAGCAGCGAGTCGGTCGATGAGACGGCTTTCCAGGCACTGGAAGAAGCGCTGAAGATCGACTTCAACGGCGAGCAGCCTCGCGCCCGACCAACTCAGACCGCTTCGGAGACCAGAGTGTCGGATACGCCAAGGCAGCGCTCCCCATCGTCCTCACAAAATCCGCAATCCGCTCCGCCTCGTCAGGCCGGTCCCGAAACGACAGCCCGACAGCCCGCTTTCGAGCCGGCCAATGATGCCGGTCGCCGCACCCCGAATGCGATTCTTCGTTCGCTCGAAGGCGGCTCGATCAAGAGCGCCGTCCGCAATGCCGCCATTATCTCGTTCTTCTGGGTTGTTGCGGGTATCGGTCTCGGCCAGCTGATCTACGGCAGCCAGCTGTGGGAATTCACCTCGGTCGCCGGCGTCCTCGCTGCACCGGGAATCGTCGCCCTCGTCGTCGGCATCCTGCTGCCGATCATGCTGTTCTTCGCCTTCGCGATCATGATGGCGAGAGCTGCCGATCTGCGCAATGCGGCCCGCTCGATGGCGGAAGTGGCCCTGCGTCTCTCCGAACCGGAAACCATTGCCTCCGAGCGCATCATGTCGGTCGGCCAGGCTGTCCGCCGCGAAGTGTCTGCGATGAACGAAGGCATCGAGCGCACCATTGCGCGTGCCTCCGAGCTGGAAACGCTGGTTCATTCCGAAGTCAACGCGCTGGAACGCAGCTATACAGACAACGAGCTGCGCGTCCGCGGCCTGGTTCACGAACTCGGCGCCGAGCGCGACGCGATCGTCAACCACGCAGAACGTATCCGCTCGTCGATCGTCGGCGTGCACGAGCAGCTGAAGGAAGACCTGTCGCTGTCGACAGAGGAGATCTCCGTTCGCCTTGCCACGTCAGGCGAGGCCTTTGCCTCGATGATCGACACCCGCGCCGCGTCTCTCATCGCAAAATCCGACGCTGCCGGTGAAGCGCTCAGCTCCCTGATGGCGGCCCGTGCCGAAAACCTCGTCTCGAGCCTGGCATCGTCCGGTATCGCTCTGGCCACCGAGTTCGATATCCGCCTCGACACGCTCACATCGACCATGTCCGAACGCGGTCAGGAATTGCTCGGCCAGTTCGAAACCCGTGCGTCGACCATCGATGCCAACACCGAAAAGCTCAACGCCGCCCTCGCCGACCGCACCCGTCAGCTCAACGAAACGCTGCTTGCCCGCACCCGCGAAATCACCGAGGGTCTGAACGACAGCGAGAAGACGCTCGGCGGCACGCTGGACACGGCGATCGCCGCACTCAACCGCTCGCTTGACCAGAAGAGCGCCACCTTCCGTCAGAGCCTGCAGACTGCTTCCGACGACGCGATCATGGATCTCGACCTCCGCTCCGGCCTGTTTGAAGACCGTCTCCAGGCAACCGTTGGCCAGCTTTCGGCAACCTTCGACGACGGCCTGTCGCATTTTACCACGGCATTCGACCAGCGCGCCGGCACGCTCGACAGCAAGCTGATGGACAGCCTCGCCCGCATCAACGAAACCGTCGCAGGCGGTTCGGATGCTATCGAAGGCATCCTGTCGTCCAGCATCGACCGGATCGGCAATGCACTGACCGACCAGTCCCTTGCGCTCGCAACGACGCTTGGAACCGGCCAGGAAGTGCTGGACTCCATGCTCGAAAACCGCGCCCGCGAGTTTTCCGATGCGCTTGCTGCCCGCAGCAACGAAATCAGCCACAGCTTCGGCGACGCCCACAACAAGGTCGACGCCGTCATGGTCGAACGCGGCACGGCACTCGCCGCCGCACTTTCCGATAGCCAAGCCCGTTTCGAGGACGCCGTCGGTTCACGCGCGGACGCCCTCATCGATGCGGTCACCGGCAGCCACGATCGTCTTGCAGAAGTCCTCGACAGCCGCACCTCGGCAATCAGCGAGCTGATGTCGGGAACACCCGAGCGCCTGTCCTCGATGTTCGACGACAAGACTGAAGTCCTGTCGAAGGCGCTGTCCGAAAGCGAGATCCGGCTCGGCAGCGAACTGGAGCGCAAGGTGACGAGCCTCGACACGACGCTTGCCGCCAACCGCGACCGCCTCGCTGAAATCTTCGATGACCGATCGATGGACATCGCGACTTCGCTTGCCCTGCATGAAGATCGCCTCACAGGCGCACTCGAAGAAAAGACGGCAGCTCTGATCGGCGCCGTATCGGATGCAGACAGCCGTATCGAACACACGTTCGCCGCTCGCGCCGAGGCAATTCGCACGGCCTATACGGACGGCCAGCTCGGTCTCGATCTCTCGCTCGAAAGCCACGTCTCCGAGCTTTCCCGCATCATCGACAGCGGCAGCGAACGGCTCGATAAGTCTGTCGGCGGTGCAGCCGAACGGATCGAAGCCACGTTGGCCGAGCGCACCGAAGCGATCCGCAGCGTCTATCAGGACGGCCAGATTGGTCTCGACATCACGCTTGCGACCCAGACCTCGGAACTGGCGCGCATTCTCGACGGCGGCAGCGAACGCCTCGAGAATTCCGTAGAAGGGGTTGCCGGCCGCATTGAAGCTGCCTTTGCCGATCGCACCGACGCGATCCGCAACGCCTATCAGGAAGGTCAGCTCGGTCTCGACATTACACTCGAAACGCATGCTTCGGAACTCACCCGCATCATCGAAGGCGGCAGCGAGAAGCTTGAGACATCCGTCGGCGGCGCAGCCCAGCGCATCGAGAGCGCCTTCGCCGATCGTACCGAAGCGATCCGCAACGCCTATCAGGAAGGTCAGCTCGGTCTCGACATCTCGCTCGAAACCCACGCCTCGGAACTCACCCGCATCATCGAAGGCGGCAGCAAGAAGCTTGAGACATCCGTCGGCGGCGCAGCCCAGCGTATCGAAACGGCGTTCGCAGATCGTACCGACGCAATCCGCACTGCCTATCAGGAAGGTCAGCTCGGCCTCGACATCACACTCGAAACGCACGCTTCGGAACTTACCCGCATCATCGAAGGCGGCAGCGAGAAGCTTGAGACATCCGTCGGCGGCGCAGCCCAGCGGATCGAAAGCGCCTTCGCCGATCGCACCGATGCGATCCGCACCGCCTATCAGGAAGGTCAGCTCGGCCTCGACATCACACTCGAAACGCACGCTTCGGAACTCACCCGCATCATCCAGGGCGGTAGCGAGAAGCTTGAGACGTCCGTCGGCGGTGCAGCCCAGCGCATCGAAAGCGCCTTTGCCGATCGTACCGATGCCATCCGCAGCGCCTATCAGGAAGGCCAGCTCGGCCTCGACATCACGCTCGAGACCCACGCCTCGGAACTGTCGCGCATCATCCAGTCCGGCAGCGCGCAGCTTGAGACATCCGTCGGCGGTGCAGCGGAACGCATCGAAAGCGCGTTTGCAGATCGCACGGATGCAATCCGCAGTGCCTACCAGGACGGCCAGCTCGGCCTCGACATCACGCTCGAAACCCAGGCTGCGGAACTGTCCCGCATCCTCGACGGTGGCAGCGCTCGTCTCGAAAACTCGGTCGGTGGCGCAGCCACACGTATTGAATCCGCCCTCACCGATGGCACCAGCCGCTTCGAAACCGGCATGGCCGATGGCCTGCAGCGGATGGACGAAACCTTCGACGCCACCCAGCAGCGGATTGCTGCAACGATCGGCCTCGGTCACCAGCAGCTCGCCGATACGCTTGCCACAGCCGGACAGGACATCGCGCAGACGCTCGGCGCCGCCAACTACGAGATTTCCTCGACGGTCGGTTCGGGCGCCCAGAACATTTCCCAGTCCGTCGGCGACGCAACGCGCAACATCGCTTCGACCTTGGATGGAGCAACCCGCACCATCAGCGACACGGTCGGCACCGCTGCCGTACAGATCTCAGGCGTCGTCGATACCGCAAGCCGCGACATATCCGAAAAGGTCACGACGGCACACGGTCAGATGGCCGAGACGCTCGACACCGCAAACCGCCAGCTCTCGTCTACGCTCGATGGCGGCTACGAGCGCATTCGCTCGACACTCGACGATCGCGGCGGCCTGATTGCCAGCACGCTCACCAATGCGCAAAACCATCTGGCCGACTTGATGCTGGATCAGGCAACATCGATCGGCGCCACCATCGCAACCAGCGCCGGCATGCTGGAAATGTCCCTCGAAGCCCAGCAGGAATCGCTGCGCGCCACGATCGACGGCGCCGGTGAAAACCTGGAAACGCGTCTTCGCGAAAACGTCGGCGCGATTGCAGGCCAGCTCAACGAAGCCGCCCGCGAAATCACAGCCTCCGCAGAGGGATTCTCGAGCCGCGTCGAAGAAACTGTCGGCGGCGTTTCTACCGCCCTCGATGGCGCCGGCACCCGGATAGAGACGACTTTCGGTGGTCTGGAAGAACGCATCCGCTCGGAACTGGGCAATGCGACCAGCCTGGTCGACACGGCCGGCAACAGTATCGCCGATGCACTCGGCGCCCGCACCGCGGAACTGGAGCGCGTTACCAGCCTTGCGACCGATCGCGTTTCTACCGTGATGAGTGATCGCACGGCCGAACTGGAGCGCTTGTCGGGAGAAACTGCAGACCGCATCAATCAGGCGCTCGCATCCCGCACGCAGGAATTTGAGCGCATCGGATCCGAAACGTCGGATCGGATCGCCGAAACGCTGGATACACGCACCGCCCGCATCGAAGAACGGCTCGGCACCATGGACCGGGCGCTCACCGTCGGCCTAGACGCCGTGTCGCGCACCATCGAAGGCAAGGCTGTCGGCCTCGCCTCCAGCCTCCGCGACGCCGTCAGCGCCGCAGCGCAGGGCATGGATAGCGAAGCCAGCCGTTCGGCAGAGCTTCTTGCCCGCGCCGGCGCAGACTTCACGGAAGAACTCAGTACCCGCAACGATGAGTTTGCCCGCTCGATCGAACAGCGCTCCAACGATATCGTCGACCGCATTTCGGAAACCCAGAACCGGCTTGCCGGTCAGGCGGCAACCGTGGCGCAGGCCTTCTCGGAAGCCGGCAACGCGATCGTGCACAAGGTCGCCGAAGCAGACAGCCTGGTGAAGAAACAGGTCAATGCGATTTCGGAAGCGCTTGGCGATGCCGAAAAGGCGCTCGATGCCCGCGGTACGTCTCTGCGCGACACGCTTGCCGAAACCGCAGGCGAACTCGACAGCGCTCTCACGGCCGTCGACAAGGCGCTCGCTGCCCGTGGCGAATCGATCCGCTCGTCGCTCGACAGCCGCACCCGCGACCTGAACTCGATGCTCTCAAGCCGTTCGGCCGAACTCTCCAAGCTGATCGACGAAAAGGCACGGCCGCTGGTCGAGGAATATGCCGAGACCGGCCGGTCCGCCGCCGAGCGCATCAGCCAGGCCGCACAGGAAAGCGCCGAGCGCCTTTCCACGGCCGCCCGCGATACGACCGACCGCATCCGCAACGAGAACGACGCACTGGTGGAGGCGATTTCCGCCCGCACCAACGAAACGCTCGCCGCCATCAGCCAGCGGACAGAGAATGCCACCGGTGCCATGCGCGCCGTCGAGCAGAGCCTGTCGGCAAACGTCAACAGCCTGATCGAGCGTCTTGCCGAAAGCAATTCGGGCATCGCATCGCTGGTCGAACAGGCCGCCCGCAATCTCGGCCAGGCAGCGGACCGCGTCAGCGAACAGCTGTCCGACGCCGATCAGAAGCTCGATGCGACCGCCAACCGCTTTGCCGAGTCGGCCAACAGCGCGGCCGACCTCGTGCACGGTTCGAGCCGCCTGCTTGAAAACAACATCGATCGCCTGGTCAGCATTTCCGGCCAGACGCTCAGCCAGGTCGGCGGCATCGTCGGTCGCTTCGACGATCACTCCAAGGTTCTGGCCCAGGCATCCGAGCTGCTCGGCGCTGCCCAGTCGAACCTTGCCAGCACGCTCGACGAACGCCAGACGGCGCTCCGCACCCTCTCTGCCGGTCTCGTCAAGCGTTCCGAGGAAATCGAAGGCACGCTCAATGGTCTGACCTCGCTCGTCGATGGCGCCTTTACCCGCGCCGAAGATCGCACCTCGCAGATCGGCGCATCGCTGCGCGAAAGCCTGCACGCTTCCTTCGCCGATATCGGCCGCGGCCTTGGCGAAACCCAGCAGCGTGCCAACCTCACGGCCCAGGCTATGCGCGAGACGCTGAGCGAGGCTGGCAACGAGGCAAGCCGCGCCATCGAGACGACACTGTCGGATGCCGAAACACGCGCCCGCGATCTCTCCGAACGCCTGCGCGGCAGCATCACCGGTTCGATGGGCGACATTGAGCGCCTGCTGGCCGACGCCGCAAACCGCACCGATGGCGCAGCCCAGCAGTTGCGCGATACGCTGCGGGTTTCGGTTGAAGAGGCGATCGGCCGCTTTACCGGCGCAACCGACGAGATCCGCCGCTCGGCCCAGGACATTCGCCAGGAACTCGATGCGACTCGCACCGAACTGAAGCGCGGCGCGTTCGATCTGCCCGAAGAAGCCAAGGAAAGCGCAGCCGCCATGCGCCGTGCCGTGGCTGAACAGATCAAGGCCCTGCAGGACATCTCGCAGCTAGTCGGCCGCTCCGCCCAGAGCCTCGACTTGTCCGAGCCGGTTGCAGTGTCGCGCCCTGCTCCGGTCGCCCAGCCGGCTCCGCAGCCGGCGGCCCCGCGCCCTGCAGCCCCGACGGCACCAGCCGCCGCGACAAGCGCACCGTTTGGCTCTTCTGTCCTTCGTGACAGTCTGCCACTCGATCGTCCGACGCCGAGCATCGCACAGGGCGTCAGCAAGCCGGTTGCCCAGGCGCCTTCACAGACGCCACCGGTAACGCAGGTTCTCGCACAGCCTCAGGCCCCGGTCTCCCGCGCACCTGAAGCAACGCAGCGTCCAGGTGAAGGCGGCTGGATCAGCGATCTCCTTCGCGGTGCGTCTCGTGACGATACAGCCGGCACAGTTGCTCGCCAGCCGCAGCAGCCTGCACGCCCGGCAGCAGCCGAACCGGCCCAGCCGGTTCGCACCAACGGAGACAACCGCAACCCGCGCCACATGGTGGAATCGCTCAACTCTCTGTCGGTCGACATCGCCCGCGCGATCGATCACGACGCCTCGGTCGACCTCTGGCGCCGTTACCAGCGCGGCGAGCGCGACGTGTTCACACGCCGCCTCTACACGCTGAAGGGCCAGCAGACGTTCGACGACATCAAGCGGAAATACGAACGCGAGCCGGAATTCCGCACCGCAGTCGATCGCTACATCGCCGATTTCGAAAAGCTGCTCGCCGATGTCGCCCGCACAGATCGCGACAAGACGGTCACCCAGAGCTACCTGACCTCGGATACGGGCAAGGTCTACACCATGCTCGCCCACGCGGCCGGACGTTTCAGCTGATCGATCCATTCCGCAGGGAATGCCAAAAACAAGAAAAGCCGCCTTTCGGGGCGGCTTTTTCGTTGGCGGATGAACCCTGAAGAAGCTGTTGGCGAGAGGGTTACCCCGACCTCCCTCATCCCAGCGCTTGTGCCGAAATCCCAGCGGCACGAGGGCTGTTGGGGTCACAGACTCCTTCAGCTCAAGGACACGAGCTGACTGGATCCCCGCCACAAGGGCGAGGATGAGAGGAGTTTGGTGACAGGCTCAGTTTCCAAACCGACCTGCGGAGTTTTTCGCCAGTACTCTTCACAGAACGCTCAGTCGCCCATCAAGCCGGCTTTCGATGGGCTGCACTACATCGGAGCGAACCTGAGTCTGGCCCTCTTTCTACTCAGTTCCTCAACGGCCGCTCTTTTGCCGCGCCCCAGAAAATGAGCCGCGCATCGGGCGCGTGCCTGAGGAGAATGATCTCCATCCGTGGACGAAGGTCGCTGCGAAAGCGTGACGCGTTCCGGGCGTCCCAGACGCCGATATAGCACGCGCCGGAGACATCGTTGCGAAACACCACGGCGCCGCCAATGGCAGAAGCCAGACCACCTTCGCCCACCACGCCGCCTGCGCCATGAACCGCTACGACACTTTGCAACGGTGCAACGCTGACCACGGTGTCACCGGAGGGAGCAAAACCGGATTGCCTGAAAAGATAGACGGGGATCGGACGCCAGTCATTCGCTTGGCTCTCATGAGAGGCAACCGGGATCGGAGCGCTGTTCACACCACAGGTCAACGCCATAACGGCCAGGCTATTAGTTCGGATTGCGAAGCCAGCTGTCAAAGACACATGGCAGGACTTGCGAGGGATCTTAGGGCTGGAAGCAGTATCGTATCGCTCAGCTGGCAGAGCGGGTCCGGAAGCCGGGTGGGCATCCTATCGCGATGCTTGGGACCATCGCCAAGCTTCACCGCCAGCGCCCTTGGGTAGCGCTCGCTCAGCTCACATGACGTACTGCAGGAAAGTGCTTCTCCGCTGCGAATTATTCGGCAGAGAAGTGTCCCCCAGGCCGATATCGCGCGGGTCGTCCCCGCGCGAAAAGGATCACATGGCCTTGAGAGCCCAGTCGACAATATTCGCGCCGACCTGTGCAAATGCCTTGTCCAGCGCTTCGATGAAGCGGCGGTTCTCGGTTCCGGCGACCGGCACCGTTGCCTTGAAGACGGTCTGTGCACGAACGCTGCCGTTGCGGTCGTTCAAGAGCTTTGCCGAGATCTCCACCGTGGCAAGCCTGTTGCCCTCAGTGACCACCTCGAAGCTGCGGATATCGGTTACGACCTGATAGTCGATCGCCAGACCCTGCCCCGGCTTGCCGACGCCGCCAACCCGTCCGGAGTTTTCGAACGCTTCGACCAGCTTCGACTGGACCAGCGCCGGAAGCCTGTCACCCCAGCGGGAATTGGCCAGATACTGAACCTCTGAGGGTGAAATACGCACAACGACCTGGTCGCTGTTGAGCATCTTGACCGCAGTCGGTTCAGGCACCAGGATTTGCCGGCTCTTCGCGGTTGCTCCACTCGCCATCGGCGTGATCGACAGGTCGAACGTGTCGTTGTTCGCCTTGCTGCCACAACCGGCCAGAAGTGCTGCCATCAAAGGGGCTGCGATGATGATCGGATGGCGCATGACGCGAAGCATCGCAGATCCTTGCATGAAACCCTGAACTCCCCGCATGTTAGCGCCGTGTCCTGCCATCGTACTCTTTCACCGTTTCGCCGCCGAAGATCAGGCGCTGGGGGTTCTGGTCAAAATTGCTGATTGCCTGATTGAGCGACTGCACGGTTCCGCGCGTGTCGTTGATCAGCGTTTGGATGTCTCTCAAGCCACCGGACGAAAAGCGCGACAGGTTGTCGGCAATCGGTCCAACGCGCGAATTGATATTGTCGGCGACGGTGCGGAAGGATTCGAGCGTCTTGCGCGCCTCGGCAAACAGACCCTGCGAGTCGTCGCTGGAAACCAGCCCGTCCACCTTGGCCAGAATGCCGTCGACGCGGTTCGATGCGTTGTTCAGCTTGGTCGACATGTCCGTGAAGTTGGAGATTGCACCGTTGATGTCGTCGCGGCGGCGCGACACGTCGTCGATCACGTCGCGCGCCGAGCTGAGCGTCTGGCGTGCGTCTTCGGATGCCGACGAGATGTTGCGGATCGTAGCGCCGACCTGATTGACGTCGACAGCCGCCATCAGCGTATCGGCGCGTTTCAGGGCGCTCTGCGCATCGACGCCTGCCTGCTGGAAGCTCGCAGCCGCCTGGGTCACGTTCTGCACCAGAGGGCCGAAGTTGTCCGAGGCATTGGCAATGTTGCGAGTCACTCGTTCGGCGTTCGTGACAACCTGATTGACGCGCTCCGCATCGATTGCCCGTACCAGCTGGTCGGCTGCTTCGAGCGTCGAGTTCAACGTGCCGGAGACGCGATCGACCGTCGCCGACAGCGTCGAGAGGCTGTTCAGGAATTTGTCGATACTGTCCGAATTGTTGCTGAGCGCAGCCGTAAACGTCTCGACGTTGCGAATGGTCTGCGTCAGCGGACCACGTGCGTCTCCGACAAATCCCTGGATGTCGCCGATCGCCTGGTCGGCCCGGTCGAGGATCTTGTCGGCGGTCGCAAGAAGGTTGGTCACGCTCGACTGGTCGGCGATCAGCACCGCTGGACGGCCACTCTCGATCGCCTTCTGCAGGATGTTTTCTTCACCCTTGGCACCACCCGACATTTCCACATAGGCAGCGCCCGTCAGGCCCTGAACTTCCAGAACGGCCTTGGTCGACTGGTAGACAGGTGCGTCGGCGCGCACTTCGGTGAACGCGATCGAGTAGCGCGGATCATCCGGGTCGATGCTGAGGCTGCGCACGGAGCCGACTGGGATGCCGTTGAAGCGCACCGCCGAACCAACGGAAAGACCGTTTGCGGAGCCCGGAATGCGAATCGCCAGCTCAGCCGTGGGGCCTCCCCGGCCGGACGAAGCCATCCAGTAGACGAACCCGAAAGCGGCAGCCATTACCAGCAAGGTAAAAAAGCCAACGAGGGCGTAATTTGCTTTAGTTTCCATAGGTTACATCACTTCTCAGATTCGCCGTCGGGCCTGGTCTCATCGGTCACGACGGAACGCGCGCGCTTGCCCTTGAAATAGGACTGAACCCACGGATCGTCGAAGGCGAACATATCCTCAAGCGTGCCTTCCACCAAGACCCGTTTCTGCCCAAGCACGGCAATGCGATCACAAACGGAAAACAGGCTGTCGAGGTCATGGGTCACCATGTAGACGGTGAGGCCAAGCGTATCGCGCAGCCTTGCAATCAAGGCATCGAAATCGGCAGCGCCGATGGGATCGAGGCCGGATGTGGGCTCGTCGAGGAAAACCAGATCGGGGTCGAGCGCAAGAGCGCGCGCAAGGGCTGCACGCTTGATCATGCCGCCGGATAGTTCGGACGGATATTTGTCA
This sequence comes from Rhizobium sp. Leaf321, assembly GCF_001423215.1. Taxonomy (NCBI): domain Bacteria; kingdom Pseudomonadati; phylum Pseudomonadota; class Alphaproteobacteria; order Hyphomicrobiales; family Rhizobiaceae; genus Rhizobium; species Rhizobium sp. Leaf321. Next base: position 525,451 of record NZ_LMOF01000007.1, read on the forward strand.
GCCGCATCGGGCGGCAGGCCCACCATCTCGAGCTTCACATAGGCGAGTTCGTCCATCAGCGACTGCGGCAGATCGAGATACTCGCGCATCGGCAGCTGGATGTTTTCTTTCACCGTCAGCGCCGAAAACAGCGCACCGTGCTGGAACAGCACGCCGAGCCGCGTATCGAGCGCCACGCGCTGCTGTTCGTCGGCCGTGGCATAATCAACTCCGAGGATCTCGATCGTACCTGAGCGCTGCGGCAGCAATCTGAGAACCGTGCGCATCAGCACCGACTTACCGGTGCCCGACGCTCCGACGAAGCCGAGGATCTCGCCCCGGTAGATATCGAGGTTCAGATTGTCCAGCACGAGCTTCGAGCCGAAGCCGACCGTCAGATCCTTGACCGACAGCACGACCTTGCGCTCGTCGCTCTTCGTCTTCGCGGGTTTGGTATTGTCAAAGGTTTGAACGTCTTCCACGCCGGTCCCCATCAAAAATCGATCGCGGAATAGAAAATCGCAAACATCGCGTCGATCAGGATCACCGCGAAGATCGATTTCACCACCGACGAGGTGACGTGCTGGCCGAGCGATTCTGCGCTGCCGCCAACTTTCATTCCCTCGACAGCCGCCACGATGCCGATTGCCAGCGCCATGAACGGCGCCTTGATCATGCCTGATGCCACCGACGAGAAGTCGACCGCCTCCTTGAGGCGCGACAGGAACGTATCAAAAGTAATGCCGGAGTAGACCAGCGTGATCACCGCGGCGCCGTAGAGGGCCGACAGGTTCGCGACGATGGTCAGAAGCGGCAGCGCGATCGTCAGCGCCACGAGACGCGGGAACACGAGCACACCGACGGGATTGAGGCCGATGACGGTCAGCGCGTCGATTTCCTCGCGCATCTTCATGGAGCCGATTTCGGCGGTGATCGCGCTTCCCGAACGGCCGGCGATCATGATCGCCGTGATCAGAACGCCGATTTCGCGAAGCTGCAGAATGCCGACCAAGTCGACGACGAAGATTTCTGCCCCGAAATACCGGAGCTGGAAAGCGCCCTGCTGGGCAATGATCGCGCCGATCAGAAACGACATCAGCAGGATGATCGGAACCGCCCGAACGCCCATCCGGTCGATATGCGTCACGACGGATGCAGGAGAGACGCCGGATCCGCGGCCGAATTTCAGCTGTGCGCCACGGACCGCCGAACCGAGAATGTGCATGGCGGCGACGAAGTCACCGGCAAATTCCGTCATCGTCTTGCCGACCGGGCTGAACACGCGATCAAACAGCGACCGCTTGTCCTGATCGTTGGGCGGCGGTGCCGGGGTCTTTTCCGGCAGGGCGCCAACCAGTTCCTCGATCGTCCCTTCCGCCCCAACCAGTTTCGCGTCGCGACCCTGCTCGGCTTTTGCCGACATAAGACGGCGAATCAGCCAGGCGCCGGATGTATCGATTCCGTCGATCCCCGAGACGTCGATCTCGAGGGATCCAGACCCGCTGCTCTTTTCAAGATCGCCAAACGCCTTGAGGACCGGCGAAATCGAATGATTGCGCCATTCTCCGGCCAGAATGTAGCGCTCGCCATCGCCGCCGGGCAGGTCTTCGGCTTTGATTTCGGCAGGTTGTGACGGCACAGGTTTCTTTCGGCTTAGGTTAAGCAGCACGCGGCTGCGATCTGCTGTTGATCGCAGCACTGAGAGCGGCAATATAGCGACCCTGAACGGATTTGCCACAACGCCCAGGTGGAAAACCATGACGCGTCACTTCGAAGCAACAATCGAGAAATTCCCGATCGCGGGGGTGTTTACGATTTCCCGCGGTTCCAAGACAGAAGCCGAGGTGGTGACCTGTGCGATCACCCGCGACGGCGTGACCGGCCGGGGCGAATGCGTTCCCTACAAACGCTACGGTGAAACAACCGAAGGCGTCCTCGACGAAATCAACTCCCTCGCTTCGATGATGCACGATGGCATGGATCGCCACACACTGCAGACGCGCCTGCGACCGGGAGCCGCCCGCAACGCGGTGGACTGCGCCCTGTGGGATCTGGAAGCCAAAAGCCTTGGCCGATCGGTGGCATCGATGATTGAAGCTGCCGAAAAGCCGCTGATCACCGCCTTCACGCTGTCGCTTGGCGAGCCGGAGGCAATGGCCGAGGATGCGCGCAGGAATGCGGCCCGCCCTCTACTCAAGGTCAAGCTCGGCACAGACGATGACGAAAGCCGAATGCGGGCGGTGAGGCAAGCAGCGCCCGATTCGCGCCTGATCGTCGATGCCAACGAGGGTTGGACAGAGGACAATCTGGCCGGACATCTGGATGTGGCCGACGCCCTCGGTATCTCGTTGATCGAGCAACCGCTGCCAGCCGGCAAGGATGCAATCCTTGCCACCATCCGCCGCAAGGTGATGATCTGCGCTGACGAAAGCGTGCACGCGACCGGCGATCTTGCAAGTTTGAGAAACCGCTACGATGCCGTCAACATCAAGCTCGACAAGACCGGTGGGTTGACGGAGGCGCTGATCATGAAGGAGGAGGCGCAGCGACTGGGCTTTGCCGTCATGATCGGCTGCATGGTCGGAACCTCCCTTGCCATGGCCCCCGCAGTTCTTCTGGCGCAGGATGCCGACTACGCCGATCTCGACGGTCCGCTACTCTTGGCGCAAGACCGCCCGGACGGGCTGCGATACGACGGATCGCTGGTCTATCCGCCCCGGACGAACCTCTGGGGATGATGAGTCCCTTGCACCGACAGGCCGTTACGCGGCCTGCATTCCCCTGATCGTCTCCGGTGCCGGCAGCGTCGTGATTTCCGCAGTCTTCGCGATCTTCTGCCAGGAGATCAGTTCCAGCGTCCCGTCGCGATGCTCGGCAATCGCCGTGCAGCTTTCGACCCAGTCGCCCGTGTTGACGTAGTGGATCCCGTCGATGTCTTCCATCACCGCATGATGGATATGGCCGCAGATGATGCCATCGACATTGTTGCGACGAGCCTCGTCGACGACAACCTTCTGGAACTCGCCGATGAAATTCACGGCGTGCTTCACCTGCAGCTTCGCCCAGGCAGAGAATGACCAGTATGGCAGGCCGATGCGGCGGCGCACCGCGGCAAGACCGACATTGATGGCGATTGCCGCATCATAGGCCCAGTCACCGAGATAGGCGAGCAGACGCGCATTGCGCACCACGACGTCGAACTCGTCACCGTGCAGCACCAGGTATTTCCGCCCGTCTGCCATCTCGTAGATCATTCGGTCTGCGACCTCGATACCGCCGAAATGCATGCCGGGAAAATCGCGCAGGAATTCGTCGTGGTTTCCCGGAATGTAGACGATCCGCGTGCCCTTGCGCGCCTTGCGCAGAAGCTTCTGAACCACGTCGTTACAGCCCTGCGGCCAGTTCCAGCTGCGCTTCAACCGCCAGCCGTCGACGATATCGCCGACCAGCACGATCGTTTCCGCCTCGTGGTAGCGCAGGAAATCGAGCAGAAAGTCCGTGCGGGCGGCCTTGGAGCCGAGATGCACGTCCGAAATGAACAGGGTTCTGAAATGCCTTGTCTCGATTGCATCGGCCACGGAAACGTCCCTTCGTTACCTACCTTGTCCTACCCTTCGAAAATCAGACTCGTGTTTCAGGATGATGACAGGGGCGCGATCGCCGCAGTCGGCGACCACCCGAAACCGGCGGCAAAATCCGACAGCATCGCAAATATTGTAGTTTCTCGATGGATCGATTGATGTAAGGAGGGGACTCGCATGTCAGGACGGAAATCGATACGAGGAGCCATAAGAGCATGGATGGGCACGACAATCCGAAACCATCGCCGGTAACCGGAGATCTCGACGAACAGGCTCTCTTCTTCCACCGCTATCCCCGCCCCGGCAAACTGGAAATCCAGGCCACCAAGCCGCTCGGCAACCAGCGCGACCTCGCACTTGCCTATTCGCCGGGTGTGGCCGCCCCTTGCCTTGCGATCCGCGACAATCCGGAAATGGCCGCGGAATTCACCGCACGTGCCAATCTGGTCGCCGTGGTCTCCAATGGCACTGCCGTGCTCGGTCTCGGCAATATCGGCCCGCTCGCTTCCAAGCCCGTGATGGAAGGCAAGGCCGTTCTCTTCAAGAAATTCGCCGGCATCGATGTGTTCGACATCGAAATCGACGCGCCGGGCATCGAAGCCATGGTCTCGACGATCTCGGCACTCGAGCCGACCTTCGGCGGCATCAACCTCGAAGACATCAAGTCTCCGGAATGTTTCGAAGTCGAGCGTCGTCTTCGCGAAAAGATGAACATCCCGGTCTTCCATGACGATCAGCACGGAACGGCGATCATTGTCGCCGCCGCGATCCTCAACGGCCTGGAGCTTGCCGGCAAGACGATCGATAACGTCAAGATCGTCACGTCGGGCGCCGGTGCGGCGGCGCTTGCCTGCCTGCATCTTCTCGTGTCGCTTGGTGCGAAGAAGGAAAACATCTGGGTCCACGATATCGAAGGGCTGGTCTATGAGGGCCGCGTCGAGCTGATGGACGAGTGGAAGGCGATCTACGCCCAGAAGAGCGACAACCGAGTTCTGGCCGACAATATCGCCGGCGCAGACGTCTTCCTCGGCCTGTCGGCCGCGGGCGTGTTGAAGCCCGAACTTCTGGTGCAGATGGCCGAAAAGCCGCTGATCATGGCGCTCGCCAACCCGACGCCGGAAATCATGCCGGAACTCGCCCGCGCGGAGCGTCCCGACGCGATGATCTGCACCGGCCGCTCGGACTTCGCCAACCAAGTCAACAACGTCCTCTGCTTCCCCTACATTTTCCGTGGTGCGCTCGATTGCGGCGCCCGCACGATCAACGAAGAAATGAAGATGGCGGCGGTCAAGGCGATCGCAGCCCTTGCCCGCGAGGAAGTCTCCGACGTCGCCGCGAAAGCCTATTCCGGTGAAACGCCGATCTTCGGCCCCGACTACCTGATCCCCTCGCCGTTTGATCCGCGCCTCATCCTGCGCATCGCGCCGGCTGTCGCACGCGCTGCGGCCGAAAGCGGCGTCGCCGCTCGTCCGATCCAGGATTTCGAGGCCTATCTCGACCAGCTTAGCCGATTCGTCTGGCGCTCCGGCTTCGTGATGAAGCCGATCTTCACGGCGGCCAAGACTGCCGAAAGAAACCGCGTCATCTTCGCCGAAGGCGAGGACGAACGCGTTCTGAGGGCCGCACAGATCCTGCTCGAAGAGCAGATCGCAAGGCCCATCCTGATCGGCCGTCCCTCGGTCATCGAAGCCCGTCTCCAGCGTTTCGGCATCCGCATCCGCCCGAATGTCGATTTCGCCGTCGTCAACCCGGAAGACGATCCGCGTTACCGCGGCTATGTCGACGACTATTTCGCGCTCGTCGGTCGCCAGGGCGTCAACCCGGAAGCGGCACGAACCATCGTGCGCACCAGCAACACGGTCATCGGCGCGCTCTCGGTCCAGCGCGGCGAGGCCGATGCACTGATCTGCGGCATCGAAGGCCGCTACGACCGGCATCTGCGCGACGTCAACCAGATCATCGGCAAACGCGAAGGCACGAAGACGCTCGCCGGCCTCAGCCTGCTGATTTCGCAGCGCGGTGCGATCTTCTTCACCGACACGTTCGTCAACTACAATCCGACCGCCGAAGAGATTGCCGAGATCACCATTCTCTCGGCCCAGGAAGTGCGCCGCTTCGGCATCAAGCCGAAGGCGGCCCTCATCTGCCACTCCAATTTCGGCTCGCGCAATTCCGAAAGCGCCGCGAAGATGCGCGACGCACTCGCCATCATTCGCGAACGGGCGCCGGATCTGGAAGTCGACGGTGAAATGCAGGGTGGCTCGGCGCTTTCCGAGGAACTGCGCAAGCGCGCCATGCCGAGCACCACATTGTCCGGTGAAGCCAATCTGCTGGTCTTCCCGAACCTCGATGCGGCCAGCATCTCGCTTGGCCTGGTGCGCACCATGATGGACGCGCTGCATGTCGGCCCGATCCTGCTTGGCACGGCAAAACCCGCCCATGTTCTCGGCCAGTCCGTCACATCCCGCGGCGTCGTCAATATGGCGGCTCTGGCCGTCGTCGAAGCCTCGCAGCCAGAGTCGCTGTTCGGCTAGGTCTCACAGAAGCCGGGGCGGTTTAGGATATCTTCATCCGCCCCGGCCTATGTTTGATGGGTTTTAACGAATTGCCGGAAAAGCGATGCGATTTCGCGGCCTGATCTTCATTCCGCTCGTCTTCGTCCCCGCCTCCGTCCTGGCGCGGGATGCGCAGCTTTGTGCGGATCTGTACCGTAAGCTTCACAGCACACCCGTTGTGATCGGCAATACCGCTGAGATGCGCCGATATGCGCAGCACCTCAGCCAGGCAAACTCCGACATCCGCAAACTTCGCGTCGACATGCGGCGCGCCGGATGCGGTGGCGGCAGCATTGTTTCCTTTGGCGCGGCCAAGGCCGACCAGTGCGAACCTCTCCTCGAGCAGCTGCAAGCCCTGGAGGAAAACCGCGAAGTGCTTGTTGACGAGCGCAACAAAGCCCGCAACCTGTCCGTCACCGGTGAAGAGCGCGGCGCAACCATCGTTGCCATCCGCCAGAATGCCTGCATTCCGTCCGATTTCCAGGATGTCGCGAAGGAGGAGGAAAAGGAACGGATCCGGGTAAAGGGGATCGCGCTACCGAAGGATGAGGAGGCCTATTCCGGCAGCATCACCGACCTGCGGACCCGCAAGCCTGCCACCGTCCAGAAGGTTGCGATCGATCCCACGCCGCCGGTACCGGAGCGGAATTACGAAACCTCCGCAAAGGTCCGCACGGTGGGTCCGATTTTTCTCCCTGAAGCCAGTATTGATCTGCGCCACCCCCGCGAAAATGGTCCGCAGCAACAGCAGTAGTCAGTCACCCTGCCAGCGCTCGGAAAACACCAGGTCTTCCAGTGCAAGGCGCTGGCGCCAGCCGCGCACGGCCAGTTCCGGCTCGCTGTAGAGCTTGTCCACATGGCCGAGACAGAGCCAGGCGACGATCGCCACGCGCTCTGGGATACCCAGCAGCCTGCGCACGTCCTCATCGCGGAAAATGCTGACCCAGCCGACACCGACGCCTTCGGCGCGCGCGGCAAGCCAAAGGTTCTGCACGGCGCAGACGGTGGAGTAGACATCCATGCGCGGATTGTGGGTGCGACCGAGGACCACCGGTCCCGCCCTGTCCGGATCACAGGTAACGCAGATCGACAGTGGCGCCTTGCGAATGCCTTCAAGCTTGAGGCTGCGATAAAGATCGCGCTCGCCGCCGGAGAACATCTCCGCCGCCTCGTCATTGGCCTTTGAAAAGGCCTCCCACGCCGCCTGCCGCATCACCTCATCACGGACGAGGATAAAATTCCACGGCTGCATGAACCCGACTGACGGTGCGGCATGCGCGGCCGCCAGAAGACGGGAGACAAGCTCGTCGCTCAAGGGATCGGCAAGGAACTGATCGCGAACGTCGCGTCGCGTTTCGATCACCCGGTAGATCGCTGCCCGCTCCGCCGCGGAAAAGGCGCCGGCCGGAGCAAGGCCCGCTTGCGTATCGTCGGACGGGTCTGGAATTGGCGGCATCGTCTATCCCCAACAATGCTTGCGACGGCTGAAGCAAAACTGCCGAGGCTATGCCCGACCATACCAGATATCGCAAGCCCATCACGAAACAGGAAAATACCTGACATAGGCGAATTCGTCACCGTCCGGTGACCAGTTTGGCGAATTCATCGTGCCCTGCCCGCCGAACAGTTCGAACAGCGTTTCGACATTGCTGCCATCCATATCCATCAGCCGAACCCGGACATCGAGATCGCGCGGATGATCGAACACATCGCCGTCATAGGACACGAAAACGATCTTGTCTCCCTTCGGTGACGGATGCGGAAACCAGTCGCCATAGGGGCTGTCGGTGATGCGCTCCGCCGAGCCGCCCAAAGCCGGCACGCGCCAGATCTGCATGGTGCCCGTGCGGCTCGAATTGAAATAGATCCAGTTCCCGTCCGGGGAGTAGTCAGGCCCGTCGTTGCGGCCTTCGCCATGGGTGAGCCGCATCTCCTCGCCGCCTTCGACCGCAATCGTATAGATATCGAAAACGTCGTCGCGGATGCCGCAATAGGCGAAGCGCTGTCCGTCCGGAGACCAGCCGTGCCAGTAGGAGGGAAGCTTCGGTGTTACCAACCTCGGCTTGCCCCCGGTCGCGGCAAGCACATAGATCGCGGACTTGCCGAATTCGACCTTGTCGGAGATCGCAATCAGCGTGCCGTCGGGCGAGATGCCATGGTCGTTGTTGCAGGCAACCGCGAACTCGGTGTCAAGGATGATCGGAGGCGTGTCGCCGGCCACGGGCAGCCGATAGATCAGCCCGTCGCTGTTGAGCATGAGAAAACGTCCGTCCGGCGCCCAGTTCGGCGCTTCGAAAAGCGCGCTCGTTTGCCAGACAATCCGGCTCTGTCGCGTCCGGATATTATAGATTTCGACCGAACTGCGCATTGCATCCTCTCACGGCTATTTGCTGGCAGCTCGAGGTTACGACGCCTGAACACAAGGTGGCAAGTCACGCGAATTTACCCAGCGCAGCTCTAAAAACACATCATTAAAAACTGACGGACGCGATTCATGGATTCTTTATAACCGCATACCATTATATTCGAATATACTCATACAATGGGAGTTGGTGATGAGAATCCGATCCTTGCTGCGATGCCGTTCGGGCAGTTCCGCCGTCGAATTCGCGATCATCGCACCGGTCCTGCTTCTGATGCTCTTCAGCCTGATCGGCTATGGCGTCTACCTCGCTGCGGCTCACGCCGTGCAGCAGATTGCCGCGGATGCGGCACGCACGGCTGTTGCCGGCCTCGATGCCAGCGAACGCCAGAAGCTGGTGCAGGAGTATCTCACCAAGTCGACGATGGACTATGCGCTTCTCGACAAGAAGAACTTCACGACGAAGGTGCAAAGCGACCCGAGCAACCCCAACCAGTTCACCGTTTCGATCGAATACGACGCAAGTACCCTGCCGATCTTCAGTCTCTACAGCTACGCCATGCCGGACAAGCACATAAGGCGCTATTCGACCATGCGGATCGGAGGCATATGAGATGTTTTTCCGCCTGAAGCGTCGTCAGACTATCGCCGGTGACCGGGCCGGCAACATTGCCATTACTGCAGCACTTGCCATGCCGCTTGCCATCGGAGCGCTGGCACTCGGCGTCGACTATGGCAGCCTGACGCTGCAGCAGCGGCAGTTGCAGGCAAGCGCCGACCTCGCCGCGATTGCAGCAGCGGCCAACATTTCGACTGCAGAAAAATCCGCTTTCGACTTTTTCGCGATGAACGGTCAAAGCATTGGCGTCGTCAGCGCCGGCGGCCTGCTGACGGCCAAGGGGGTTGTCCCATTCAACCCCAAGACGGCGCTCGAAGCCTATGGCAGCTATGCCGAGATCACCAGGGGCCGCTATGTACCCGATCCCGCGCAGCCTGCCGCGAACCGTTTTGTCGCCGGCGCAACACCGCCCGATGCGGTCCGCTTGACGCTCCGCAGCAAGAGCAACCTGATGTTCGGGGCAAGTCTCACCACCCCGCCGGCGCTTGCTGCATCCGGCACAGCAGCAACGGATAAGCTTGCGTCCTTCTCGATCGGCAGTCGTTTGGCAAGCGTCAACGAGGGTGTCCTCAATGCCCTGCTTGGCCAGATGCTCGGAACGACGATTTCCCTGAAGGCGATGGATTATCGGGCGCTCGCCGATGCCCAGGTCAATGCCTTGAAGACGATCGACCAGCTTGCTCTTGATCTTGGTCTCCAGTCAGGGACTTACGCGGATGTTCTCACAACCGACATCAACTATGGCAAGTTCGTCGGAGCCCTCGGCAAGACGACCGGACTTACCCCCTCGGTCTCGACGGTCCTCTCCAATCTCGAAAAGACGCTCAACAAGACGAAGGTCATGGTCAAGCTCGAGGATACGCTGAAGCTGGGACCCGTATCTCAAAAGCTGATCGGCCAATCGAGTGGACTATCTGTCAACACCAGCGTCTTCGATCTGCTGTCGGCGGCCGCAACCGCTGCCAGCGGCGGCAAGCAGCTCTCTGTCGACCTTGGGACATCCATTCCCGGTGTCGCATCGTCCAAGGTGACCGTTGCGATCGGGGAGCCGCCGGTCGGGTCGTCCTACCTTGCAGTTGGAGCGCCGGGCACGATCGTCCGCACCGCTCAGACACGCGTGGCGGTCGAGGTCGTGGTTGATGGCCTCCAGGCGATCCTCGGGCTCAAGGTCCGCGTCCCCCTCTACCTGGAAGTTGCCTATGCCGAAGGACGGCTTGCCGGGATCACCTGTACGGGCGCGGCCAACAGCGCCTCCGTCGATGTCGACGCCGTCCCGGGCATCGCGTCGATCGCATTGGGCGACGTCGATACGACTGCATTCACGAACTTCGGCAAAGATCCGCGTGTCACGCGAGCCGACATCATCTCGACCCTTCTTCTCAAGGTCTCCGCCATGGCGGACACCACGTCGACCAATCTCAAGACAGAGCGATTGACGTTCTCGCCGGCGGATATCAGCGCGAACAGGGTAAAGTCGACGTCGGTCAAGAACGTACTTGAGTCGCTGACGACGAGCCTGCTTTCCAAGCTCGTTGTGCGGGTAGACCTTCTCGGCCTTGGGCTCGGGCTGCCGCAACCCATTATCTCTGCCGTCGGCGCCACGCTCGGTGCGGCCATGACCCCGGTCGACACCGTCCTCTACAACGTCCTGCTGACCCTCGGCGTGCGCGTTGGTGAAGCGGATGTCCAGGTCGGTGGCGCGTCCTGCCGCAACCCCGTTCTCGTCCAGTAGGCGACCGTTGAAACGCAAAAGGCCGGCGTTTTAACGCCGGCCTTTTGCGTTGCGTCGAACCGGGGTTCAGCCGTTGACGACCATTCGCTTCTCGTCGCGACCGCTTTTCATACGCTCGGCGAGGAGGAACGCCAGTTCCAGCGCCTGGTCGGCATTGAGGCGTGGATCGCAGTGCGTGTGGTAGCGGTCTTGCAGATCGCCGGCCGTCACCGCCCGGGCGCCGCCGGTGCATTCGGTCACATCCTTGCCGGTCATCTCGATATGGATGCCGCCCGGATGGGTGCCTTCCGACCGGTGGATCTGGAAGAAGCTTTCCACTTCCGACAGGATCCGCTCGAAAGGACGGGTCTTGTAGTTGTTGAGCGTGATCGTGTTGCCATGCATCGGATCGCAGGACCACACGACCTTGCGGCCTTCGCGCTCGACGGCACGGATCAGCTTCGGCAGGCCATCGGCAACCTTGTCGTGGCCGAAGCGCGCAATCAGCGTCAACCGGCCCGGCTCGTTGGCCGGGTTCAGCGCGTCGATCAGCTGGATCAGATTGTCCGGCTGCAGGGAGGGACCGCATTTGAGGCCGATCGGGTTCTTGATGCCGCGGAAGTATTCCACATGCGCATGGTCGAGCTGGCGTGTGCGGTCGCCGATCCACAGCATGTGGCCCGACGTTGCGTACCAGTCGCCGGACGTCGAATCGACGCGCGTGAAAGCTTCCTCATAGCCGAGAAGCAGAGCTTCATGGCTGGTGAAGAAATCCGTCTCGCGCAGGCTCGGCTGGTTGTCGGCCGTGATGCCGATCGCCCGCATGAACTCCATTGTCTCGCTGATCCGGCCGGCCAGCATGCGGTAACGCTCGCCCTGCGGACTGTCCTTCACGAAGCCCAGCATCCACTTGTGGACGTTTTCGAGGTTGGCATAGCCACCCATTGCGAACGCACGCAGAAGGTTCAGCGTCGCCGCCGACTGGCGATAGGCATCCAGCTGGCGCTCCGGGTTCGGAATGCGTGACGCCTCGGTGAAATCGATGCCGTTGATGATATCGCCGCGGTAGGACGGCAGTTCGATATCGCCCTGCTTCTCGATATTGGACGAGCGCGGCTTTGCGAACTGACCGGCGATCCGGCCGACCTTCACGACAGGAAGCTGCGCACCATAGGTCAGCACGACGGCCATCTGCAGGAACGAGCGGAAGAAGTCGCGGATATTGTCGGCGCCGTGCTCGGCAAAGCTTTCGGCGCAGTCGCCACCCTGCAGAAGGAAGGCATCGCCTTCCGCCACCTTGGCAAGCTGAGCTTTCAGGCGGCGAGCCTCACCCGCAAAGACGAGCGGCGGGAATGTGGAAAGCTGTGCCTCGGTTGCTTCCAATGCAGCCATGTTCGGATAGTCCGGAACCTGCTGGATGGGCTTGTTCCGCCACGTGCTCGGGGTCCAGTTCTGCGCCATGATACTCACCTGTTTCCACCCCGGCTCCCCCGCCGGGCAAAGCTTCAAATTTTGCGGGGCTTATAGACCGAACGGCCTCGTTTGCATAGCGGGTAGATAAGCGCCCGGCCGGGCTTCCACCAGTGCAACAAACGACGTCGAACCATCTCACATTGCTAAATTATATTCGTCCCGGTCAAAACAGATCTCAGACCCGCTCGCCATTCCTGATGCGGTAGCTCGGAGTGTACATGGTCACCAGTTCCTCCGAGGCCGTCGGATGCACCGCCATCGTGCGGTCGAAATCGTCCTTCGTCACCCCGGCCTTGAGGCAGATACCGATCAGCTGCGCCATTTCTCCGGCTTCGTGGCCGAGGATATGGGATCCGATCACCTTGCGGCTCTCGGCATCGACGATCAGTTTCATGATCGTCTTTTCCTGCCGGCCGGAGAGCGTTGCCTTCATCGGCCGGAATTCCGCGCGGTAGACTTCGAGCTCGGCATAGCGCTTGGCCGCTTCCTCTTCCGAAAGACCGACCGTGCCGATCTCCGGCTGCGAGAACACCGCCGTCGCAATCAGCTCGTGATCCGGCTTGGTCGGGTTGTTCCTGAACGCGGTCTCGATAAAGCACATCGCCTCATGGATCGCGACCGGCGTCAGCTGTACCCGGTTGGTGACATCGCCGAGCGCATAGATGTTTTCTATATTGGTGCGCGAATACTCGTCGACGACGATGGCTCCGAGCTCGTCCACCTCGACACCGGCAGCCTCAAGTCCCAGACCATCGGTGTTCGGATCACGACCGAGCGCCAGCATCACCGTATCAACGGCAAGCGTTTCGCCGCCCATGGTCGATGCGATGAGATGACCGGCCGGAGATTTCGTCACCTCGGCGATCACGTCGGTGAGAATGACCCGCATCCCCTTGTCTTCCATCGCCTTGCGGAGTCCGTGGCGCATGTCCTGGTCGAACCGCGACAGGATCTCCTGGCCGCGATAGATCAGCGTCACCTCGACGCCGAGGCCATGAAAGATGTTGGCGAATTCCACCGCGATATAACCGCCGCCGGCGATCAGGATCGATTTCGGCAGTTCCGGCAGATCGAAAGCCTCGTTGGACGAGATGCAGAGCTCGTAGCCGGGAAGGGCCACATGCGGGTTGGGCGTGCCGCCCGTGGCAATCACGATCTTGTCCGCCGTCACGGTTCTTCCGGATTTCACCAGGCGCACCGTATGGGCATCGACAAGCTCGGCCCGGTCTTCGATCGCCTCGGCGCCGCTATTGGAGAGATTACGCTTGTAGATCGCCTCGAGCCTCGCGATTTCGGCATCCTTGGCCGCGATCAGCTTCTTCCAGTCGAAGCTGGTTTCGCCGACCGTCCAGCCGAAGCCGACAGCATCTTCGAAATGCTCCGAGAACTGCGACGCGTAGACAAGCAGCTTCTTCGGCACGCAGCCGCGGATGACGCAGGTGCCGCCGAACCGATATTCCTCGGCCACGGCGACCCTCTTGCCGAGCGATGCGGCCACGCGCCCTGCCCTGACGCCACCGGAGCCTGCACCGATCACGAACAGGTCATAGTCATAGGCGGTCATGGCAGGCTCCTGAAGAAAGAACATGGGTGGGATGCTTGGGGCATAGATAGGTGCCAGCCACATATAATGCTGCAGCCGCCATAAACAAAAGCCCGGATTTCTCCGGGCTTTTCAGAAGTCTTTTGGATCAGTCGATCAGGGCTTGGCAGCAGGCGTCGGAGCCGGCTTGGCGCCAGCCGCCGCAGGTGCCGGCGTATCGACGACAGGTGCCTTGATCGGGTTGGCATCGATAACGCCGCGCAGCTTGGCGGTCGCCTGGGTGTTCAGGTCGCGCGAAATGCCGTTGGCCCAGATTTCAGCCGCACGTCCGAGTTCGCGGGCAACCAGCGGCTGGTTGTTCAAAAGCTTCTTGCCGGCTTCGGTCGTGAAGAAGGTCGAGATCGTCTTCAGCTCATCCACGGAAAAGCTTTTGGCGTAGATCGTCGCGGCTTCCTTTTCGAGATCCGCACGACGCGGAGCAAGCGCCAGCGCCTCTTCGTCGACGATGGCGTTGATCTGTTCCTGGAAGTTCGGCGAAGACTGGATAAACTGACCCTTCAACGCTTCGGCCATGTTGGGCAGAATGTTGTCGAACCGATCGGTGACGTTGAGCGAAGCGATAGCATCGCGCGCAGCCGCCATATGGGCCTCAGGAATTTCCTGGGCCTGAGCAGAAACGGAAACGGCGCCGGACATCACAATTGCGAGGGCGGCAGCACGGCCAAGAACCGCGAATTTGATCATGGGTTGATTGCTCCTAAGGTTATTTCGCCTTCAACGTCCGCGCACCAGCCTCGCCGGCGATGATCGCAAAGGACGCGATGTGAATGAACAGCCCGTGCTCGACGACGCCGGGAATGAGATGAAGTTGAGCTGACAAGGCCTCTGCATCAGGAATGCGGCCAAAAGATGCGTCAAGAATATAGTGCCCACCGTCGGTGCGAAACACATCTTCGCCACCGCGGCGCAGCTTCAGTTCGCCGGAAAGGCCGAGCCTGGAGGCCGCCTTTTCGATGGCAATGCGTGTCGAGGCCATCCCGAACGGATTGATCTCGATCGGCAGCGGAAACGCGCCGAGGGTTTCCACGACCTTGCTTTCGTCGGCAATCACGATCACCTGAGCAGACGCCGCCGCGACGATCTTCTCACGCAGCAAAGCCCCGCCGCCGCCCTTGATCAGGGTCAGGTTCCCGTCCACCTCGTCGGTGCCGTCGATCGTCAGATCGAGCTCCGGCAGTTCGTCGAGCGATTTGAGGGGAACGCCGAGTTCGACGCAAAGGCGGGCGGTCCGCTCCGAGGTCGGCACGCCGAGAACCTTCAGGCCGCCATGCACCTTTTCGGCGAGGAGACGAACGAACTCTTCGGCAGTCGAGCCTGTGCCGATGCCAAGACGCATTCCGTCTTCGACATATCCCAGCGCAGCCTCAGCCGCCTTGACCTTCATTTCTCGGGCGTCCATCCGCCAAAAGCTCCAGAATGTTCCTGCGGTCGCTGTTTACACGGCTCTTTTGACAAACGAAAGAGCCTAACGTCTTGCACACAGGCTTGCTGAGGTTTTGCGGCGTCGCCGGATCCGTGTTAGTCGCTGCCTTGCTTTTTCTGTGTTGATATTCCAGCCGGCATTCATCGAAACCAAGAGGCACCCGTGAAAACTCCCCTCGTCATCTTCGATCTGGATGGTACCCTCGTTGATACCGCGCCCGATCTCATCGATAGCCTCAATCACACGATTGCCGCGGCCGATCTGCAGCCTGTCGCCTATGAGGACATCACCCATCTCGTCGGCCAAGGCGTGCGGATGATGATCGCCCGCGCCTTCCACCTGCGCAACACGCCGCTCGACGACGAACTGGCGGCGCGGCTTTTCGATCGCTTCATGGCGCATTACAAGGCGAATATGCCGGGCAAGAGCAAGGTCTATCCCGGTGTCATCGACTGTCTTGATCGCCTCGCATGCGCAGGTGTCCGGCTCGCCGTCTGCACCAACAAGCTGGAAGAACTGGCGCTGCCGCTGATGCAGGGCCTTGGCCTTGCCTCGCGTTTCGACGTCATCACTGGCGGAGACACGTTTGCGGTCCGCAAACCCGATGCCGGGCATATTCTCGGCACGATCGAGAAGGCAGGCGCCGACCCGGCATGCAGCATCATGATCGGCGACAGCATCAACGACATCCTCGCCGCGCAAAATGCAAGGATTGGTTCGATCGCCGTCAGCTTCGGCTATTCCGACGTCCCCGCCGTGGACCTCAACGCCGACATCGTCATTGATCACTTCGACGATCTGACCGTCCAGGTCATCCGGCAGATGATATGAAGTCGATACGAACGAAAACGGCGGCTCGAAGGCCGCCGTTTCCAAATGGACGTCATGCTTTCCAGCTTTAAGCCGAACGTGCCTTCGTGGTTGCCTCGAATGCCTTTCTCACGGCCGCGTCGCGATCGTAGATGTCGTCGAAATACTCGACCTTTCCGTCCTTGTTCGGCCATGCGGTAAAGTAGGAAACGTAGACCGGGATCTTTGCGGTGACCTTGGCCGCAACGTTTTCACCACCGGCGATCCGAGCATCGACCTCCTGCTCGGAAATGCCGAGGACGGCCGCAGCCATCTTGCGCGGCTCTGCAAGTCTCACGCAGCCATGGCTGAGCGCACGCATGTCACGCTGGAAGAAGCTCTTCGAAGGCGTGTCATGCATGTAGATCGCATGGGCGTTCGGAAACAGGATCTTCAGGTCGCCGAGAGCATTGTCGCTCGACGGAGGCTGACGGACCGAGACGTTCTGGGTCGAAGTGTACCAGTTGACGCTGCGCGACGGCACCGCCTTGCCATTGACCGCGACTTCATAGCCGAGACGATCGAGATAGGACGGGTCCGCGCGAAGCTTCGGCAGCATCTCGTTGACGATGATCGACTGCGGCACGCCCCAGTATGGGTTGAACTCGACAGTCTCGATCTCGTCTTGGAAGAAGAACGTCTGATGCGCCTTCGATCCCACAACTGTGCGCATCGAGAACTGCTCGGCGCCGTTCTCGTTGTAGTAAACGCGGAATGCAGGCTGGTTGATGAACACGTAGCGCTGACCGAGATCGCTCGGCAGCCAGCGCGCCTGTTCCATGGCGACCACAAGCTTTTCGATCTTGTCCTGCGACGTATGGCCGACCATCTTGCGAACGGTCGCCGCACCGATGACGCCATCGGCCTTCAGGCCTGCTTCGCTCTGGAACGTCTTGACCAGATCGACCAGCTCGGGCGTGTATTCCGGCGTCTGCTGGTAGCTCGCAAGCGTCGCTTCGTGCTTGGTCTTCAGCGCATCGGACCCCGAATGCTGGATCGCCGCCACAACAGCTGACAGATCAGGGCTGCTGTTGCCCGGCTTCAGGAGCAGATTGTCCGGAAGCTTCACGGCGGTCGCTTCACTCGCAGCTTCAGCACGCAGCCTGACAAGCTCGGCTTTCAAAGCCGTGAAATGCCGATCCTGCGGAGCAAGGCCTGCAAGATAGGCGCCGGGTTCCTGACCTGTCGCCAGGAACGCCATGACGCCATTCAGATCGACGGTCTTCAGCTTGAAGTCGTGGAATCCGGAGATCTTGTTCGGATCGATGCGCCCGCGCGTCATATCCTGCGCAAACGTCAATGCCTTGGCAGACAGAGCAAGCTCGAACTGCATCAGATCGCGGTCGTGACCCTCGGCCGGACCGGCGGCAGGTGATGCTACGGCAGGCGTCTCAGCCAAGGTGGTAGCTGTGTCCGGCGTGGCAGCGACGGGTGTGGCGGTTGCAGCTTCCGGCGCCGCTGCGGGGTCGACAGTGGACTCGGCTTCAGCCGACGCGACCGGCGCTTCGGCAGGCGCGACGCTGGCGGTCGTCAGGTTCGGAACCTTCAACGCGTAGTCGGCGGGATCGAGACCGAAGTCGGCGGCCTTTTCCAGCACGCTGATCAGCGCCCGCGCATGGTCGTTGACATCGCCGCCGGAGACCCAGAGCGGAGCTGCGTTCTTGCTGTAATACGCTTCGAGTGCGGACGCGATCGCAGACGGGGCCGAAACCTTTGCCTGCGCGATCAGGCGGGTCGCATCGGTCGCTGAAGCCGCGGCAAAGCCTGCGGTCTGCACAGCCCGGCTGGCATCGGCTTTATACGTATAGTAGCGGGGTCCGGACACCTTCGGCAGCGGCTCGGGATCGGCCAGCGCCTTTTCGGTAGGAGCAACAGTCGTCACACCCGGAACGCCGTTGTCGGCGGCGCGGCTCTTGCCAGGGCCGCCTTTCAGGAAATCCATCAGAGTCAGGGCGTTGGCGGGGCCGGCCAGGACGGCAAAGGCCGAAATTCCGGAAACCAAAGCCAGAGCGAGCGAAGTCTTTTTGGTATCTTGCGGCAATTTTGTCCCCGTCATTTCCACCCGCTTGCAAATCTGCGGGATCAATTCGTGCAGCCCGCCATCTATCCGATCGCGTGGCCTGTGGAAAGAAACGCCCGAGCGCACACAAAGCCGGATCTGAGCGGCAAAGCATACGCGAACGCCGGCGAAGATTAAGAAATTATTCGTTAAATTTTCACCAATGGGTAACCTAGTTTATTTGGCCGACCATTGTTCCATCGGGCACAATTCCACGCGGCGTGACCGAAATGGCACGCGGACACGGTCACAAATCGACCCCGGCTGCGCTTGAAGTCACCCGGTAATGGTATAGTAATGCCGGCGCCGGTTTCGTGCCCGGCACGCGATAGTTCGCCCGCGTTCGCGGGCATGGGAGACAGAGGCGACACGATGACCACAACGCGCACCGAAACCGATACTTTTGGCCCGATCGACGTGGCCGCAGACCGCTACTGGGGCGCTCAGGCGCAACGTTCGCTTGGAAACTTCAAGATCGGCTGGGAAAAGCAGCCGCTGGCCGTCGTTCGTGCGCTCGGCATCGTCAAGCAGGCCGCAGCCGTCGCCAATATGGAACTGGCAGGCCTTGACAAGACCGTCGGCAAGGCGATCGTCGACGCTGCCCAGGAAGTGATCGACGGCAAACTCAACGATCATTTTCCGCTGGTGGTCTGGCAGACCGGTTCCGGCACGCAGTCGAACATGAACGCCAACGAAGTGATCTCCAACCGGGCGATCGAAGTCCTCGGTGGCGTCATGGGCTCCAAGAAGCCGGTGCACCCGAACGACCACGTCAACATGAGCCAGTCGTCGAACGATACGTATCCAACGGCCATGCACATTGCCTGCGTCGAAACCATCGTCCGCCACCTCCTGCCGGCGCTCAAGCACTTGCATGAGGCGCTGGAAGCCAAGGTGAAGGCTTTCGCCCACATCATCAAGATCGGCCGCACCCACACGCAGGACGCGACGCCGTTGACGCTCGGCCAGGAATTTTCCGGCTATGCGGCGCAGGTCGCCTCAGCCATTGCCAATATCGAGCTGACGCTTCCGGCGCTCTCCAAGCTTGCTCAGGGCGGCACTGCAGTCGGCACAGGCCTCAACGCCCCGGTCGGCTTTGCCGAAAAGGTCGCCGACGAAATCTCGAAGATCACCGGCCTGCCCTTCGTGACGGCGCCGAACAAGTTCGAGGCGCTCGCTTCACACGACTCGATGGTGTTTTCGCACGGCGCGATCAATGCGGCCGCTGCGGCGCTGTTCAAGATCGCCAACGACATCCGCTTCCTGGGCTCCGGTCCGCGTGCCGGCCTTGGCGAACTGTCGCTGCCGGAAAACGAGCCGGGCTCGTCGATCATGCCGGGCAAGGTCAACCCCACGCAGTCGGAAGCGCTCACACAGGTCTGCGCCCACATCTTCGGCAACCATGCTGCCCTCACCTTCGCCGGCAGCCAGGGGCATTTCGAGCTGAACGTCTACAATCCGATGATGGCCTACAACTTCCTTCAGTCGGTTCAGCTGCTCGGTGATGCTGCCGTTTCCTTTACCGACAACTGTGTCGTCGGCATCGAAGCGCGTGAAGACAATATCCGCAAGGGCGTCGAAAACTCCCTGATGCTGGTCACCGCGCTGAATTCCAGGCTCGGCTACGACACCTGCGCGAAGATCGCCAAGACCGCGCACAAGAATGGCACCACCCTGCGTGAGGAAGCCGTTGGCGGTGGCTATCTGACGAACGAGGAGTTCGATCAGTATGTCCGTCCGGAGAACATGATCGGCCCCAAGTAAATCGGTCGCAATAGCGATGACGGGGTCGGTCAACCGATAGGCCCCGTCGTCAAGATTACATCCGGAATGAGCTAGATCGAACCATATGTTTTGCTCGCATGGCAAGCTCAGCCAAGATTTGCACTTTCACGCAATATAACATAGAATCATAATTAAAATAACGCGTACAAAATTGCGCAAATACAAACTGCTCTTAATTGTTTTCCAATATTCGTCACATATAAATTTATCCACACAGTGGATGAGGTCTAGTGGGGGTCGTCGATGACGACGGGTGTGGCGCCGAAGGCGCAATCCAGTGATTTGATCAGTCAAGTCATATACGCAATTCGGGCGATGGGGGTCGCTTCGATACCGCGTAATTATCAGCTATTCTATGAAGCTTACATCGGCTCCAACCCCGAGCTGGCACAGGATCTTGCGGCGCTGGGCTCACGCGCGACGCAAGAGGAACTCGACGACCTTTCTGCCCGGCATCTGGGAACGGGTCAGGTCGATGTCATCGAGAAGGCGCATGACCGCATCTTGACGGAGCTGGACTCCGTTTTGAAGCTGTTGCGTCAGGAACAGGCGTCGCTCGAAAGCTACAGCCGTCTTCTTGGCGAGACCGCCGTCCGTATCAATGCCAAAAGCAGCTTTTCGAGCGAACTGATCCGCAATGCCGTCAGCCTTCTCAACGATGCGACCGGCGACAAGATCGCGCAGGGCGAAAAGACCGCCGGCGACATGGAGCAACGCTCGCAGGAAATGGATCAGGTTCGCCGCGAACTCGACGAGTACAAGCGGATCGCCAATACCGATTCCCTGACGCGGCTTTCCAACCGACGCGCCTTCGACGAGCGCCTGGCAACGATCTTCGACCATGCGCCAAGCCTGCCCGTGACGGCGCTGGTCCTTGCCGATATCGACAATTTCAAGAAGATCAACGACAGCTACGGCCATCCGGTCGGCGACAAGATCCTGTCGACCGTCGCCTCGGTCATCCGTTCGAACGTCCGCAAGGAAGTCTTCGTCGCACGCACAGGCGGCGAGGAGTTTGCGATCATCGTTCAGGGCAACACACCCGACGAGGTCATGATCATCTGCGAGCGGGTGCGTCGTGCTCTCGAAACGCGCGCCTTCCGCAATTCCCGCTCGGGCATCAACTATGGGCCAGTCACCATCTCGCTCGGATACTCGATGGCCTCGCAGGCAGCCGATCCGGGCGATCTCTACGCCCGCGCAGACACGGCGCTCTATCATGCCAAGAACTCCGGACGAAACCGGACGATCTTCTACGAAGACAACATGACCAAGGATTACGTCAGCAAAAGCTGGCTGATCTACAAGAAGTGACCGCCTGCCTTCACCACATCGTCTTGGCGGCACGGTCCGCCCATTCGCGGTCATAGGTTTCCTTGTCGAAGTCGGCCTTGGCCGCCTTCAGCAATGTGCCGGGCGTGGGCAGGCTCTTCGGGTCCACGAAGTGTGCCGGGTTCCACAGGTCAGACCGCATCAGCGCACGCGCGCATTGGAAATAGACCTCGTCGATGGTGATCACCGTCACGCTGCGCGGGTGCTTGCCGTCCATCTCGAAGCTTTGAAGCAGGCCAGGCTCCACCGAGATCACAGCGCGACCGTTGATCCGCATCGTCGTGGTCGAACCGGGCACAAGAAACATCAGCGCGACCCGCGGATCTCGAACGATGTTGATCAGCGAATCGATGCGGTTGTTGCCACGCCAGTCCGGAAGCGCCAGCGTCCGCTCGTCCTCGATCCGCACCACCCCGCCAAGATCGCCGCGTGGCGAACAATCGATCCCTTCGGGACCAACCGTTGCCAGCGCCACAAACGGTGACGCCTCGATCATCTGCCGATATTCGGATGTCAGAACGCGGGTCACCTTGGCAATCGATGCCTCGCTGCTGTCGCCATAGATCGCCTTCAGTTCGTCAACCGTCGTGATAACAGTCATGTTGCTGCCCCCTGTGCCGCTTCCTGGGCCGCCGCCCGCTTTTCCCGTTCGCGCGCCGTCTTGGCGGCAATGATGTCTGCCGGTTGCGCATTGCCCTTGATCAGCGAACGGCCTGCATAGATGCCGCCGACCTGTTCCAGCGCAAACCGTTCGCGATCGACCTCGCGGAACTCCTCGACCATCTGCAGCGCCGTCTCGTCGGCCTCACCCAGAGTGCGCAGAACCTCGCCGCCGAAATTCAGTGCGGAATCGTAGGTCTCGCGGATCTGGTAATCGACACCGGCCTTCAGCAGATCGATTGCATGGCCTCGGTCATAGGCGCGAGCGAGAACCGGAACGAGCGGGAACTCTTCCTTGACGATCTCGGCGATCTTCAGCGCCGCTTCCTTGTCGTCCACACAGATCAGGATCGCCCTTGCCGTCGCTGCACCGGCTGCATGCAGGATCTCGGGTCGGACACCGTCGCCGTAATAGACCTTGAAGCCGAAATCGCCGATGTCGCGGATAAACTCCGCATTGCTGTCGATGATCGACAACGTATAGCCTCGCGCCAGAACCGGCTGGCTGACGATCTGTCCAAAACGCCCGAAGCCGATCAACAGCACCGTATTTTCGATATTCTCTGGCTCGGCCAGACCGCTCGTATCCACTTCCGGCTTCGGCGCGGTGCGCACGTAGATCGCAACGACCAGCGGCGTCACCGCCATCGAGATAACGATCGTCGCCGTCAGCACGGCATTCGTATCGGAATCCAAGATGCCGACGGAGGCCGCCGCCGCGTAGAGCACGAACGCGAATTCGCCGCCCTGCGCCATCAGGATGGCACGGCCGAGACCTTCGGCGTGGGACGTGCCGAGCAGCCTTGCGACCCCGTAGATCACCAGCCCCTTGACGATCATGTAGGCGATCACGGCCAGAAGCACATGCTGCCAGTTGGCGGCAATCACCGACAGATCGACCGCCATGCCGACGCCGAGAAAGAACAGACCCAGCAGGATGCCGCGAAACGGTTCGATATCGGCCTCAAGCTGGTGCCGGAAGGATGATTCGGAGAGAAGAACGCCGGCGAGAAACGCCCCCATCGCCATCGACAGTCCCGCAAACTGCATCAGCAGCGCCGATCCGAGCACGACGAGCAGCGCCGCGGCGGTCATCACCTCCCGGGCGCCGGAATTGGCCAGCAGGCGGAAGAACGGGTTGAGCAGGTATCGCCCGGCAAGAACGAGTGCGGCAAGCGCTGCAAACCCGATGCCGACCGATTGCAGCCGCTCGGTCAAGGATACGGCCTCGCCCTGCGCCGCCAGGAGGGCGACGATAGCTAGCAGCGGCACGATGGCGAGATCCTCAAACAGCAGGATCGCAACGATATGTTGGCCCTTCGGCGTGTGCAGATGGTTGCGCTCCTGAAGCATCTGCATGACGATTGCCGTCGAGGTCAGGACGAAGCCGGTGCCGGCGACGAAGGCGACAGGCGCCGGATAACCGAAGCCGATCCCGACAGCCATCAGCAAAACAATACAGGCGCACACCTGGAGTGCGCCAAGCCCGAAAATATCCTTTCGCATGCTCCAAAGCCGCGATGGCTGCATTTCCAGGCCGATGACGAACAGGAACATGACGACGCCGAGTTCGGCAATGTGCAGGATCGCCTGCGGATCCGAGACAAGCTTCAGTCCAAAAGGCCCGATCGCCAAACCGGCGGCGAGATAGCCGAGCACGGATCCGAGACCGATCTTCTTGAAGAGGGGTGCCGCAATAACCGCTGCCCCGAGAAGCGCGACGACCTGAACCAGATCGCCCGCATTTGATTCCGCTGCCACCCCGACAATCCCCTTTGTTTTCGAAATCGCTTTAGCGCGTCTGCGTGACACTATCGCGGCTCAGTCCCTTCGCCACCAGATCATTTTCGTAACCCTGGAAAAGCGCGTCGCCCTCGGTCCCGAGCTCGCGCAGATAGCGCCAGGTAAAGATGCCGCTGTCATGGCCGTCGTCGAACGCGATGCGGACCGCATAATTGCCGGTCGCGACGACGTTGCGTATGCCCACAAGACGCTTTCCCGGTACCGTCACCTTCTGGTCCGGGCTGTGGCCCTGAACCTCTGCGGAAGGCGAGAGCACGCGCATCATCTCGGCGGACAGGGCGTAAGACGCACCGTCTTCAAAGCGCACGGTCAGTGTTCTCTTGTCCGGCGAAACCCGCAATTCCGTCGGCCAGCTGTCGTTGGGAACGTCAGTCATGTTTCTCTTCCAATTTGAATGTCTCACGATTATGGACTTCGCTCATGCCTCGCAAGCCCGTTCGCCGTGAACGGTCCATCATCACGTTAAGGAGTACAAACCTTGACGTTGCCCCGGATCGGACCCAAGTTCTGGCGTCAGGAGTATTTACCCGTGAATTCATTTGTCATACCGCCACTGACTGCCGGCCCTGCCGCGACCAACGCACCGATGATCGACAAGTTTGGTCGCGCGGTGACCTATCTGCGTGTCTCGGTCACGGATCGCTGCGACTTTCGCTGTACCTATTGCATGGCGGAAAACATGACGTTCCTGCCGAAAAAGGACCTGCTGACGCTGGAAGAGCTCGACAGGCTCTGTTCGGCCTTCGTCGCAAAGGGCGTCCGCAAGCTTCGGCTAACCGGCGGCGAACCTTTGGTGCGCAAGAACATCATGTATCTGGTCCGCTCGATCGGTCGCCACATCGAAGAGGGCAATCTCGACGAGCTGACGCTGACGACGAACGGCTCCCAGCTCGCCCGCCATGCACAGGAACTCTACGATTGCGGCGTGCGTCGCATCAACGTCTCGCTCGATACGCTCGATCCCGACAAGTTCAAGACCATCACACGCTGGGGTGACTTCTCCAAGGTCATGGAAGGCATCGATGCGGCGCAAAAGGCGGGCTTGAAGATCAAGCTGAATGCGGTCGCGCTCAAGGATTTCAACGAATTCGAGATCGCCGACATGCTGCGCTTTGCGCATGGCCGCGGAATGGACCTGACGGTCATCGAGACCATGCCGATGGGCGAGATCGAGGAAGACCGCACGGACCGCTATCTGCCGCTGTCGAAGCTGCGCGCCGATCTCGAGCAGCAGTTCACGTTCACCGACATCCCCTACAAGACCGGTGGCCCTGCCCGCTATGTCGAGGTCGCCGAAACCGGTGGCCGCGTCGGCTTCATCACGCCAATGACGCATAACTTCTGCGAAGGCTGCAACCGCGTCCGCCTGACCTGCACCGGCACGCTCTACATGTGCCTCGGCCAGAACGACGCTGCCGATCTTCGGGCAGCGCTGCGCGCATCGGACGATCCGGCCGTTCTCTCGGCGGCGATCGACGAGGCAATCTCGCGCAAGCCGAAAGGCCACGACTTCATTATCGACCGCAACAACCGCCCGGCGGTGTCGCGGCACATGAGCGTCACCGGCGGGTGATGTAAACGAAGCAAAGTCAGATGTGAAAAGAGCCGGCTTGAGCCGGCTCTTTTCATTTTGGGACTGCAGCGATCGCCTCAGGCGACGTCGCGTCGCTGCTGATCGCGCCGGTCATAACTGCCCATGCCGAACTGTGTATGCGGTTCGCGGGTCTTGAACCGCTCGATCTTTTCGGAGAGAACGCCGACCCGTTGGCGCAGGCCGTGGATCTCGGCATTGTTTTCTTCCACCATCGCGGCGTTCCGCTGGGTGATGTGTTCCACTTCCTGAACCGCGCGGGTGACTTGGCTGATCCCCGTCGACTGTTCCTCGGCAGCATCGGAGATCTGCGTCACCAGTTTGCGCACGTCGGTCACATGGGCGATGATCTGCGAGAGCGCGCCACCTGTCTCTTCAACCAGGTGCACGCCATTGGTCACCTGGGCGGAACTTGCCGAGATCAGCCCCTTGATTTCCCGGGCAGCGCCTGCGCAGCGTTGCGCCAGTTCGCGGACTTCCTGCGCGACCACGGCAAAACCGCGACCCGCCTCACCTGCGCGTGCGGCTTCGACACCGGCATTGAGCGCAAGCAGGTTGGTCTGGAAGGCGATCTCATCGATGACGCCGATGATGGTTGCAATCTTCTCCGACGACCGGCTGATCTCGCCCATGGCGCCGACAGCGCGTGCCACGACCTCGCCCGAACGCACCGCAAAAGCTTCAGTCTCGTTGACGGATGTCGAGGTTTCGCGAGCGCTCTGCGCCGTTGCGCGGACGATGTCGCCGAGATGGCGGAGCGCACGCGAACTCTGCTCGAGTGCCGCCGCCTGCTGCTCGGTGCGCCGGGCAAGGTCGTCGGCGGATGCCGCAAGATTGCCGGTGCCGCCTTCGATCTCGTCGGCCGTGGAACGGACGTCGGCAAGCGTGCCGCGCAACTCTTCGACAGCGCGGTTGTATGTGCGGGCCATCTCGATGAAATCCTCGGGCAGGTTTTCATCCATGGTCTGCTCCAGGTCGCCTTCGGCAAGCTGGCCGAGAACGCTCGAGAGAGCGGTCAGCGCCTGACGCTGTTCGGCGGCAATCCGGGCACGTTCGCTTGTGCGGCGGTCCGATTCGGCGCTCGAAAGCTCCCGTGCCGACGTCGCCTCTTTTTCCAGCCGGATATTCTCCAGCGCCGAATCGCGGAACACGCTGACCGAGCGCACCATGTCGCCGATCTCGTCGCCCCGCTCGCGGCCTTCGATCTTAACATCGAGGTCGCCATCGGCCAGACGCTTCATGATCTCGGTGACGCGGCGCAAAGGTCCGCGCAGCGTCTCGACCAGCATGAGGCCGCCGGCGATGGCAAGCAGCGTGCCCGCCACCATGGCGATCACGGAAACGGTGGCCGAACGCTCGCTGTCCGCCTTGCCCACCTCCTGCGCTTGCGCCACGAAGTTCTTGAGGCCGGCCATGCCTGCCGTCAACGTTTCTGTCGCCTTCGTGCGTGCCGCAGTCCATTCACCCGCGTTGACAATCGTCGTCGCCGTGCTCTTCTCCAGCGCGCTCAGCAGTGTCGCAAGGGTCGGTCCAAAGTCGCGGGTGGCGGCATTGCGTGAATTGAGTTCGGAGACTTTTGCGCTTGTTGCCCTCAGCGCCACGATGTCGGCAATGATATGCGAACGTGCTTCATCGGTCGGCACCGTCATGAACCGCTCGGCATGCAGCTGCATCGCGTTCGAAATCTGGAGCGACTGGTCGATCTGGTCGAGAACGCTTTTCAGCACTTCCACCTCGCCTTCGAGATCGACGAAACGCTCGGCTGCGTCACCGGATTTCTTCGTCACTTCGGCGGCAAGTTCCCCCTGCGGTCTCATGAAGGCACTTGTCGCAATGCGCAAAGCCTGGGCCTTGTCGGCAACCGGCTTGTCGCTGGCGATGACGGCCAGAAGCTGATCGGCTGACTGCTCGATCGGCGCCATGGCCGCCTTGCCGTTGGACGACAGCATCGGCGCGACGATCGCGAATTCCTTTTTGAGCGTGTGGCCGTAAAGCTCCGCGCCCTTGACGGTGGCTTCGTCGGTTTCGGAGGCCCGCACGGCATTGCGCAGATTTTCCAGCCGACGCGCGACGGATCGATACGCGTAGGCTTCAAACAGCTGCCGCTTGGCGAATTTCTCTTTGCCGTCAAACTGTTTCTGAATGATCTCGACCTGCTTGTCGACGCCGTTGGAAGCATCGCGCACGCCTTTGAGGATCTGATTGATCTCCTCGACATTGCGCTTGCGCATCTGTTCGATCGCCCACAGCCCATCCGTGTCGGCTGAGAGCTTAGCCGCAAGCTCGCGGACAACGGCTATCCGGTTACGGTCACCCTCGGTCTGCAACAGCCCTTGCAACCGGCCGACGCCGTCAGCCTGACGCGCGATACTGGACCGCAGGGTCGCGACGGTCTGATCCGACGGAGCCTCGGTGAATGCCTGAAGCGATGACTGGAGATCTTCGAAATCGCCGATATTTTCGATCGTGGCACGCGTCACGGTCATATGACCGTTCAGCGTTTCGGCCGTATAGAAGCCAGCCATTCCCACGCCTGCAATCAGAAGCACCAGTGGCACGACGAAGAGAAGAACCTTGGTGACAATTTTGCGTCTTTGAAGCAGACGATCGACGAATGACATGGAACCCCCGGGTTGTTGAGTAGCCCCCGGCTCCGCTGTTCATTCGCGGGTTATCCAGCAAGCGCCCCCACGTCATGCGGGTAACATTGCTGCACACAATCTGCAAATTCGGTTGAACAAGCGTTAACTCAAGGACGTCCGAGTTGCGATTTCGCAAGAACGGGGACATGTGGCTGCTGGCGGACCGTTTGAAGCTGCGTTAAGACGGCGCGGTCCCGAGGAGACATCATGAGTCTGTCCGAAAACGCACGCGGCGCCCTGGTTATGGCGTTCGCCATGGCGGCATTTACCTTCAACGACGCTTTGGTCAAATCCGTTACGTCAGAGCTCAGCATTGCACAGATCATTGCCGTGCGCGGGGTCATGACCACAACCCTCGTCTATTTCATCGCGCGCCACCTTCGCGCGTCGATTTCGCTGAAAACGCTGAGCCATCCCCTCGTCCTTTTGCGAGGATTTTGCGAACTCGGCGCCACCCTTGCGTATTTCACCGCGCTCGCCCGGCTCGAATTTGCCACCGCTGCCTCCATCATGCAGTCGCTGCCACTGGTCGTCACGCTCGGCGCAGCACTCATTTTTCGTGAACCGGTTGGCTGGCGGCGCTGGAGCGCGATCGGGGTCGGCTTGGTCGGCGTTCTTTTGATCCTGCGCCCCGGCGCGGAAGGATTTTCGGGGGACGCAATCTATCCGCTGATCGCACTTTGCTTCACCGCCTGCCGCGACCTCACGACAAGGCGGATCAGCGCGGAAATTCCGACCATCAGCATCACCTTCTTCACCAGCTTTGCCAACACGCTTCTCGGCATTATCCTGATCGTGCCGATGGGCGGCTGGCAACCGTTGAGCGCCGGCACCTTCTCCATTCTCGTCCTGACATCGCTCCTCGTTTTTGCGGGTTATCAGACCGTGATCATGGCGATGCGCACGGGAGAGGTCTCGTTCGTGACGCCGTTCCGCTACACGAGCCTGATCTGGGCTCTGGCGATCGGGATCCTGTTCTTCGGCGAGGAGCCGAGCGGCAGCATGCTTGCGGGAGCGGCAATCGTGATCGGCTCCGGTCTCTACACGTTCGCGCGCGAAAAGAAGAGGAAGCAGCAGGTCGCGACCGCCGCCGACGTCGCCCCGCCCGGCTCCACGCAGACGAGAGAAACGGGCCGATGATAACTGCCTCAAACGATCTCCCGGCTCTCATTCTCGCCGGCGGCCGATCCAGCCGCATGGGGCAAAACAAGGCTGATCTGCCGCTCGCCGGAAAGACGATCCTCGGCCATGTCGTCGATCGGCTCGCGCCTCAGGTGATATCGATCGTTCTGAATGCGCCCGAAGCCCCAGAGAATATTCGCGGGCTACGTCTCGTTCCCGACTTGAGACCGCGCCAGGCCGGCCCGCTCGAAGGCGTCCTGGCCGGTCTTTTCGACCTTCAGGCGCAGGACACCGATGCGTCCCATCTGGTGACGGTCCCCTGCGACAGTCCGTTCCTGCCGCTCGATCTGGTGGCACGTCTCGAAGCCGACGCTGGCCCTGAAACCATTGCCGTCGCTACGTCGGATGGTCGCACGCATCCCGTTTTCGCGCTCTGGCCGAAGTCGATCGCCGACGATCTCGAACACTGGCTTGTCGATCCCGACAACCGTCGCCTCAGGGCATTTCTGGATCGCCATTCGACGGTCTATGTGGATTTCCCAGTTCTCGACATCGGCGGCGAAATGCTCGATCCTTTTCTCAATATCAACACTCCGGAGGATCTGGCCTTGGCCAAGCGCTTCACCGAGGCTCTGAGATGACAGTGCCGCCCCGTGTCTTTGGAATTGCAGGCTGGAAGAACTCCGGCAAGACTGGTCTTGCCGTGCGACTGGTGACGGAGTTCACCCGCCGCGGCTACAAGATCTCGACGATCAAGCACGCCCACCACGATTTCGACATCGACAAGGTCGGCGCCGACTCGTTCCGGCACCGTCAGGCTGGCGCGCATGAAGTGACGATCGTCTCCGGCACCCGGTTTGCCATCATGCACGAGCTGCGCGGCGATCCGGAACCCAGTCTGCAGGACGTTCTCGATCGTATCGCGCCCTGCGATCTGGTGCTGATAGAGGGCTACAAGCGCGAGCCTGTGCCCAAGATCGAGGCCCGCAGGCTCGAATCGAAAAGCCGCGAGCCACTGGCTCCGACCGATCCGCACATTGTTGCCATCGCTGCCGATCATGCGTTGGAGGGAACGTCCCTGCCCGTCTTCGATCTCGACGACACGGTCGCCATCGCGGACTTCATCGCGAACGTCGTTTCTCTCCCGCAGAAATGAAAACGCCCGGATAAACCGGGCGCTCTCTGATCAACTCTGGTGAACCGTACTATTTCGACGCAACCGGCTTTACCAGCGCCGTGATGCGGCGGATGGTGACGCGGCGGTTTTCCTGGTTCGGTCCGTCGGTGCGAACCTTCAGGTAGCGTTCGCCGTAGCCCTGGGTCGCCAGGTTTTCCGGCGGGATGCCGTAAGCGTCGGTCAGAACGCGGGCAACGCTTTCCGCACGCTCGTCGGACAGGACGAGGTTGGCGTCATCCGCGCCGACGGCGTCGGTATGGCCTTCGATCAGGAAGGTTTCAGCCGGGTCCTTCTTCAGCACCTGGTTGATCGCATCCGCAACCTTGCGCAGCGAGCTTGCCTGATTCATCGGAATTTCGGCACTGCCTGTTGCAAAGGTGACCGTATCCAAGTCGATACGACGAACCTTGTCGCGGATACGGGCAGAGTAGCGAACCTCATCCAGCGAATAGACGCGCTCGACCTGTTCGACCGGCGGCTGTTCGAGGAACTCGTAGTAGTTCCGGTCAGGCTCCGACGACGTGTCGATAATGTAGTCGTCGAGCGGAACGTCGAGACGCATGGGCGGCAGATCGTCACCCGGATCGCGCCAAGTATAATCTGCACCACGGTTCTGTTCCGACAGTTCCGGCGCATAGTAGAGCACGTATTCCTCACCGCCGCGCACGATACGCGACCGCTGGACGATCTCGCCGTAACGGTTGCGCACGGTGACGATCCGGGTGCCGTCTTCGCGCTCGATCACTTCACGGACACGACCATCGCGCAGACGCTCGTATTCTGGCTGGCGACCGTCTTCTTCATAGAAGCGGCGGCTGTCATCGTGGCGCACGACCGACTGGTTGTCGATAGAGATGATTACGCGGCCACGATCCCTGCCGCGATCGTTACGACCGACGTCCTGGCCGTCCTGACCGCGATAATCCCAGCCACGCGGGCGATCGAACTGCGGACGACGGTCGAGCCGTTCGCCGCGCTCTTCGGACAGTTCGCGGAAATTGCGCCTCTGGTCGGCTGTCTCCCGAGTGTTGGACTGGGAATCAGCGTCGGAACGTGGCGGTGCACGATCGGCCTGCTGGGCATCGCGGTCGCGGTCGCGGCGCGGACGCTCACCATCGCGGTCCGGACGACGCGGACGTGCATCTTCCTTGGCGCTGTCGAGCACCGCTGCACCGTTTTCGACCGGCAGGGTCGGCTGTTCGCCGCGCTGCGCAGACTTCGGATCCTTCGCCAGTTCCTTGGCGCGCTCCACCTTGTCAGGCGTATCGGCAACCTGTGGCGGCCGCGGACGGCCGTTTGCGGGCTGATCGGTCTCCGGCTGATTGCGATCGGCCTGGTTGCGATCGGGACGATCACGGCCGGGCTCGTTCGGATTGGCCTGATCGGCATCACCAGGACGACGGTTGTTCTGGTCGCGATCGGCTGGGTTACGGTCAGCCTGATTACGGTCTGGGCGAGCCACGTCTGGCTGCGTTGCGGTATCCGGACGGGTCTGGTCGCGCTGGTTGCGATCCTTGGCGTCGCGCGGTGGCGTAGCCCCGTTCTCAGCGTCGGTGTCGCGAGCATTGCGTTCCGCAGCCTTCGGATCAACCTTGGGGTCGGCCTTCGGATCTACCTTGTTACGATCGCCCTGCGCGCGCGGACGCTCAGGCGACTGTTCATCGCCTGCCTTTTCGCGCTGCGGACGAGCCTGATCCGGATCGGCCTGGTCTGGCTTTGCACGATCAGCCTGTGCCTTTTCAGGCTTGGCCGGCTTTGCATCGTCCGGCTTTGCCCTGTCGGCAGCATCGGCCTTGGACGGATCGGCGCGGTCACGGGATGGCTTCGGGCGCTCGCCTTCGGCATTGGAACGGTCCGCTGCAGGCGGACGCTCCTTGGCATCGCTTCCCTGCGCTTCACGGCGCGGGCGTTCGCCTGCTGCAGGAGCATCCTGCTGACGCTCGGCATCGCGGCGCGCTGGCTTTTTCTGCTCGGGCTCGCCCTGTTCAGCCTGCGCGCGGCGTGCTGGACGCTCGCTTGCGCCGCCGTTGTCTTCAGCCTGCTGGCGACGCTGCGGGCGCTCGCTGGCACCGCCACCGTCTTCCGCGGCCTGGCGACGCAGCGGCCGCTCTGGCTTGTCTTCGCCCTGGCCTGCTTCGCTCTTTTCGCGGCGCGGACGCTGCGGCTTTTCGCCACCACCATCTTCAGGCGCGATGACTTCCTGCTGAACCTGGATGAAACCTGGTACCGAGGCCGGAGCCTGGTTGACTTCGATGGCGGCCTTCAGCGGCATGGCACCAACCGGCTGCAGCATCAGCGGCAGCGACAGCACCGGCGCAGCCACGCTGGCAAACAGTCTGAATTTTTTAGACATGCAATCTTCCTCTTCTCAAGCGTCTCTTCCCTTGGCGCATCCCGTATTATGCATCGTTCGAAAGAATGACCTCGGGCTGACGCGCCGGCTGAACGGGTATTCAACCGATATGGTTCCGCAAAGACTGTTCCCAACCACATGAATGACAACTGAATGCCGCGTTCACCTCCCGCGAGGTGTCATCAGGCAGGAAAATGCCGTTGCAATTTCCCGTTGGCCGGTATCTATAAAACGTCAGACGGGGCGAGCTGGCCTTAAGCCCCGCAACCCGGATGGCGTATGAATTCAACGCCGCCGGTCTTGCCAACAGAGAGGATCATTATGACCATGTCCCGCCTTTTCGCAGCTGCATCCATCGCGGCTGTATCGCTTTTCGCCGGATCCGCGCTTGCCCAGGAAAAGCTCACGATCGGCACCGAGGGCGCTTACCCGCCCTTCAACGTTCTCGAATCCAACGGCAATCTGACCGGTTTCGACATCGACATCGCCAAGGCGCTGTGTGACGAGATGAAGGTCACCTGCACCTTCGTCACCAACGACTGGGATGGCATCATCCCGGCGCTGCAGTCGAAGAAGTTCGATGCCATCATCGCCTCCATGTCGATCACGCCGGAGCGCATGCAGCAGGTTGCGTTCTCGAAGAAATATTACAACACGCCGCCGGCAGTCGCCGTACCGAAGGATTCGCCTCTGAAGGATGCGACCGCGGCCTCGCTCAAGGGCAAGACGCTCGGTGCCCAGGGTTCGACCACCCACTCGAACTACACCGAAAAGCATTTTCCTGATTCCGAACTGAAGCTCTACCCGACGTCTGACGAGTACAAGCTCGACCTCACCAACGGCCGCATCGACGGCGTTGTGGACGACATCGTCGTCCTGTCGGAATGGGTGAAGTCCGAAGCCGGCAACTGCTGCAAGATCCTTGCACCGCTCCCGGTGGATGCTGAAATTAATGGCGAAGGCGCCGGCATTGCCGTGCGCAAGGACGAAACGGCACTGGCCGACAGGTTCACCGCCGCGATCGCCGCGATCCGCGCCAACGGCAAATACGCCGAAATCAACAAGAAGTATTTCGACTTCGACGTGTACGGCGACAAGTAATCGTCTATACGCCGGAATATGAACGGCGGAAGGCTTGCCCTTCCGCCGTTTTCCTTTTTAATGACACCTATGACTGAAGCGGCATCTTAAAAGCCGCATGGGGAACGAACCGGAATGACCCTATGAGCGGATGGCTCTCCGCCCTCTTCGATACGCTCGACCCGTTTTGCGGCCCGGCCGGCATCTTTACCTGGCTCGGCCAAGGTTCCCTGATCGCCTGCGGCGACGCCGGATGGGGCGACGAGATCGCCTTTGGCGTCAAGGTCACGATCACGCTGGCCTTAGCGACCCTGCCGGTCGGCCTCATCATCGGCTTCCTGATCGCGCTCGCGGCGCAGTCGGAAGAACGGCTGCTGCGGCTGGCTGCCGGCATCTACACCACGATCTTTCGCGGCCTTCCCGAGCTGCTGACGCTGTTCATCGTCTATTACGGTGCCCAGATCCTTCTCCAGACAGTGCTGTCGACCTTAGGCTATGACGGGCGCGTCGAGATCAACGCCTTCGTGGCTGGGATGGTAGCTCTCGCTGTCGTGTTCTCCTCTTACTCGTCGGAAGTGCTTCTCTCTGCCTTTCGCGCCATCCCGCGCGGCCAGTATGAGGCCGGCGATGCGCTTGGCCTTCGGCGCTGGCGCACGATGTTCCTGATCGTCCTGCCGCAGCTGATCCGCATCGCGCTGCCGGGCCTCACCAATCTCTGGCTGATCTTGCTGAAGGATACGTCCTATGTCTCGGTCATCGGCCTTGCCGATATCATCCGCCAGACAGGCATTGCCGCGCGCGTCAGCCGTGAGGCGTTCTTCTTCTATACCATTGCCTGCCTTCTCTATCTTGTGCTTGCGATGATCTCCTCGTTCGGACTGGGCTTCATCGAACGCTGGGCCAAACGCTCGGGAGTATCGCGATGAGCTTTGTGAAAGAGCTGATAGCGCCACGCCCTGCGCCCGCCGTCGTCGCGAGGCCGCTGACCGCTGCCAAGGTTGCGGGCATCGTCGTTCTTGTACTCTGGGGCCTGCTCGCAGCAGCGTTGGTGATGATGGTCATCAACGGCTGGGATACGGCCAAGTTTGAGCGCTATGGGCCG
Source organism: Rhizobium sp. Leaf321 (assembly GCF_001423215.1). Lineage (NCBI taxonomy): Bacteria > Pseudomonadati > Pseudomonadota > Alphaproteobacteria > Hyphomicrobiales > Rhizobiaceae > Rhizobium > Rhizobium sp. Leaf321. The sequence goes on from NZ_LMOF01000007.1 coordinate 560,312, forward strand.
CGCTACCTCAACGGCCTGTGGACGACGATCTCGATTGTCGGCATCTCCATCGTTCTCGGCGCGCTTCTGTCGTTGCCGATCGCGTTCGCCCGCATGTCGAAGAACCGCGTGCTCAACACGATCGCCTACGCCTACGTCTATCTGTTCCGCTCGACGCCGCTGCTCGCACAGCTCTTCCTGATCTATTACGGTCTCGGCAGTTTCAGGGCGGAACTGGAATCGGTCGGTCTCTGGTGGTTCTTCCGCGAAGCCTGGTATTGCGGGCTGTTTTCGCTGACGATCAACACGGCCGCCTACCAGGCGGAAATCCTGCGCGGTGCCATCGAAAGCGTGCCGCGCGGCCAGCACGAAGGCGCCGCGGCGCTGGGCATTTCCAAGCGCATCACGCTGCGCAAGGTCATCCTGCCGCAGGCACTGATCGTCGCCCTTCGCCCTTACGGCAACGAAGTGATCCTGATGATCAAAGGCTCCGCCGTGGTCGCGATCGTTACCGTCTTCGATCTGATGGGCGAGACGCGCTATGCCTTTTCGCGCACCTTCGACTACCAGACCTATCTCTGGGCGGCGATCTTCTACCTGACGATGGTGGAAGCGCTGAGGCACCTCTGGGCATTCATGGAAGCCCGCCTGACCCGTCACCTGAAACGCTAGTCCAGATTGCCAAACGGCGCTCCGCCCCTTAAAGCGCTTCGCAACGAAAAGGATGATGGCGATGACGAAGATCGACGAGGAAGCTCTGGCCGAGGCCTACAACCGCGCATTGGCGCTGGAAAAGGCCGGCGATATTGACGCGGCGGTAAAAGCCTACGAAGACGTGCTGGCAATCGACCCCGAGGATCATGGTGGCGCAGCCGTGCGCATCGCCTCCATGGGTCGTGGCGAAACGCCGCCGAGAGCGCCGGACGCCTATGTCGAAACCCTGTTCGACCAGCATGCCGAAAGCTTCGAAGACATTCTTGTCGAACAGCTCGGCTACGCCGTGCCCGTCATCCTGCGCCAGCGTCTGCAGGAACTGAACCTTGGCCCGTTCAAGCGCATGCTCGATCTCGGCTGCGGCACCGGTCTGACCGGCGGTACGCTGCGCGACATGGTGGACGACATCACCGGTATCGATCTCTCCGAAAACATGGTCGAGATCGCCCATGAGAAGGATCTCTACGAGACGCTTTACGTCGCGGAAGTCGAGGATTTCCTTGATGACAACGACGACGAGCCCTTCGACCTCGTCACCGCAACCGATGTCCTGCCCTATCTCGGCGCGCTTGAGCCCCTGTTCTTCGGCGCTGCCGAAAACATGGTGCCGGGTGGCCTGTTCGCTTTCTCGTCCGAAACGCTCCCCGCATCCGACACCACCCCCTACCGGGTCGGCCCCCACCAGCGCTTCGTCCACTCGGAATCCTACATCCGCTCGCGGCTTGAAGAGACCGGCTTTACGGTCGTGGAAATGACCGAAATCAATGTGCGGATGCAGGACGGCAACCCGAGCCCGGGCCATCTCGTGATTGCGAAGTTGAAGGGCTGAGCTCCTAAACTGGACGGTTCGTCGAGTCATATTGACATTACGTATAAGTTGCGCAAATCTTACCTAATCAACCGATGATAGCATTCGGATTGATTGGGGGGATTGCTATGGATGCCACGTCTTGGACTGGGCTGCTGGATAGCCCCTTGTCAAAATTTTCGTTTTTGGGCGGCTTGTTTTCGAGCATTGACTGGATAGCTCTCGTCATCGCCCTGCTTGGCCCGCTCCTCATCTTCGCAGCTCGAAACGAAGTTCGCTTGCGCCGGCTGCGACAGATCCAGGATTTCTACGTCAACTTCAGCAGTGAAAAAGGCAGTGCCTCAAACACCGTAGCATCGCGACTCGGGACCAATCCATCCTTCGAATTCGTCCGCTCGAAATACACGGCCGATCTGGTTTTTCCGGAGAAGGACAAATTCGATGCACTCCCGGAAGCGGACAAGCTGCGGCAGTTTATCAGTCTCGCGGCAAAGGGCCGCGTGACATTCGCGTATCGTCTGTTCCTGTCGTCGCTGGGGTTTGTCCTTCTCAGCTATATCGGCTTCCACATTTTCATTTCCGCGATCTGCTGCGGGCTGCAAATCTCCGTTCAGTGCCCGGTGCCCGGTCTCGTCGGCGGTGACACCTCCTCGAAGCTTACCGTGATAGGGTCGCTCGCCTTTATCGGTGCCTACATTTCCTCGGCACGCACCCTTCTTGCCCGCCTCGCTGTGTTCGATCTTTCGTCGACCACATTTCTGAGGATCACCATCGAAAGCCTGGCATCGGTTCTCTTTGCGGCCATCCTGTTTGCAGCCTTTCCGGACCCGCTCGGCGGCATCGGACGTGTTCTGACTGGCGGGGCAACCTCAGGTGCCGAAACCACGGGCCAATCCTTGCCGCTCACATGGATAGCACTCGCGCCGATGCTCGGGCTGCTCCCGCAGAGCTCGACCAAGTTCCTCTTCGTCAAGCTCCAGCAGATCTTCTCCTGGGTCAAGGTGAGCGACGACCGCTTCGTGTCCATCACCCCGATCGTGTCGCTCGATGTGATCAACGGCATCGATTACGAAATCCGCTTCCGTCTTGAAGACTGCGGCATCTACGACATCCAGAACCTTGCCACCTACAATCCCATCCTCCTTCACGTCGAAACGCCGTTCGGGATCTATCAGTGCATCGACTGGGTCGCCCAGGCGCAGCTCTGTCATATCGTCGGCCTCGAGCGGTTCCTGGCTTTGCGGGAGTTAAACATCCGGACGATCTTCGACCTCGAACGCGCCATCGACAGCGTCGATTCTCCGGAAGAATTCGACGACATCTACATGAGCATCCTCATGTCGCCGACCAGCAACCTGCGCAAGCTGGCTGACATCGCGAAAATGAACTTCATGATCATGGACGGTACGAATGCCCGCCCGGTCTCGGTGGACGAATACGCCAAGTGGGCGCGGGAGCGGGTCAGCAGCGAGCCGAAACTGATCACGAAAGCCGCCGAACATCTGATGACATGGATTTCGGACGATCTGCACGTCCGCCGCCTGCGTCGGTTGTGGAACGACATTGCTGACAGCCTCGAGCCAGGATCCTCCTACTTCCGGGATTCCAAGCGCAATCCCCAGAACAAAAAGCAGGAAACGTAAGATCCAGCATCGGATACTGTCCAGGCATTGAGCTCCCCGTTCATCATCGGAGCAGCCACATCAACTTCCATCTTCTCATCTCCGTGCCGAACGGCTAAACCAACTTCGCAATGGAGGTGGCGATGGGGCCGCAGCGCTATATTCTCACTCAGGCCTATAACAATGCCTGGGCCAATCACCGGCTGCTCAAAGCCTGTGCCCTGCTGTCGGCTGAGGACGTTGGCGCGCCGCGGCAAAGCTTCTTCCCGTCGATCATCCACACACTCAACCATATCCTCACGGTGGACTGGCTTTACGTCGGTGCGCTCGAAGGACACTGTCCCGGCGCTTCGGCCTTCGAGCCGCAGATACCCTTCCCCGCTATCGCCGATCTCGATCGGGAACAACGGGCCGTCGACCGTCGCCTGATCGATCACTGTCGCCGCATGAGCGAGGCCGAGCTTGACGGTGAAGTCCGCATTCCCCGCCAAAACCATGTCCAGGTGGAGCGTGCCGATCGAATTCTGCTGCACCTCTTCCAGCACCAGATCCATCATCGCGGCCAGGTGCATGCGATGCTGTCTTCCACCCCTGTTCCCCCACCGCAGCTCGACGAGTTCTTTCCGTCGGACCCGCAGGAACAGGCATTGCGCGCAAAAGACTTCGCCGAACTCGGCTTTACCGAATCCATGATCTGGAGTGACTGACCCATGCTGTATTTCGTTCTCAAGACCCTGCACCTCATCTCCGACTTTCTGCTGATCGGCGGCATGCTGGTGAACGCCTTCGTCATCTCCATGGTGCCCCCGACGATCCGGGTCGGCGTCATCCAGTCGCTGCGCAAATACGACCGCACCGTCACGACCGCCGCCCTTGCCGGCGCGTGGATCTTCGGCCTCTGGCTGGCGATCGGCTATGTCGGCTTTTCGGGTGGCTGGCTTCACGCCAAGTTCGTGCTGGTGATCCTGCTTTCCGCGCTGCACGGCATGCAGGGGGCGGCCATGCGCAAGATGGCGGCCGATCCGAAACGCGATCCGAACGCCTTCGTGCGTCTCGGCATGCCCATCATCATGATCTGTCTCGTGCTGATCGTGGCGCTCGCCGTGATCAAGCCGTTCTGATCAGAAGAGAGACCCTGCTCTGCACGACGGTATCACCGAACCAATCTCCAACGCGCCGCAGCCGGCGGGTGGAGCGTCGTGACAGGTCAGCTAGTTAGGCTTGCGAGCGCTTTGCCCTTCCCGTCGGCCTTGCTTTGTTCTAATCCTCGCATCACAGCAATTCAGGGAGTTCCGGCATGGCGAAAGTGGCATTCATCGGTCTTGGCGTTATGGGTTTCCCCATGGCAGGCCACCTGAAGGAAAAGGGCGGCCATGACGTCACGGTCTATAACCGCACCGCGTCCAAAGCTGCCGAGTGGGCAAAGAAGTTCGGCGGAGCCACCGGTGCAACGCCAGCCGAAGCCGCAAAAGATGCCGATTTTGTCTTCATCTGCGTCGGCAACGACGACGATCTGCGCCAGGTGACCACAGGTCAGGACGGCGTTCTCTCTGGCATGAAATCCGGCGCGATCCTGATCGACAACACGACGGCCAGCGCCGAAGTCGCCCGTGAACTGGAGACAGCCGCCATCGAGAAAGGCATCGGCTTTATCGATGCACCGGTTTCCGGCGGCCAGGCGGGTGCCGAAGGCGGCGTGTTGACTGTCATGTGCGGCGGCGATCAGAAAACCTTCGACACGGCAAAGCCTGTGATCGAGGCCTATGCCCGCATGGTCGGCCTGATGGGTCCGGTCGGCAGCGGCCAGCTGACCAAGATGATGAACCAGATCTGCATTGCCGGCGTCGTCCAAGGCCTGGCGGAAGCCGTGCATTTCGGCAAGCAGGCAGGCCTCGACATCGAGACCGTCGTCGGCGTCATCTCCAAGGGAGCTGCCGGATCCTGGCAGATGGAAAACCGCCACAAGACGATGGACCAGGGCAAATACGACTTCGGCTTTGCCGTCGACTGGATGCGCAAGGATCTCGATATCGTCCTCACCGAAGCCCGTCGCAACGGCGCAAACCTGCCAATGACGGCACTGGTCGACCAGTTCTATGCTGAAGTGCAGGCGATGGGCGGCAAGCGTTGGGACACGTCGTCGCTGCTGGCACGGTTGGAGCGGAAGTAATTTATCGATACGACAGTAGTCGTGGCGACGGCCCGTTGACATTGGCCGTTGCTCTATCCTTAGCTAGAGCAGACTGGTGCAAACCCGGACTCGCGGCTACATCAGCATTATGCGACGACGGTGAGCCTGACGCGTGGTGGATGTCCTTGAGACGCCCCATGGGTAGAGGGTATTTTGGAGGACCAAGGTCAGCCGGATTGGTGAATATTTATGGCGCATGACTTTCAGGACGACATAGACGCAGTCCAGCGTATCGGTGCCGTACCAACGATCCTTGATGTTGTCTGTCGCGCGACCGGGATGGGATATGCGGCAGTGGTTCGCGTCACGGAGGATCGGTGGGTTGCCTGCCAGGTTCTCGACAACATCCATTTCGGCCTCCCGGCCGGAGGCGAACTGCCGGTCGAAACGACGCTCTGCCACGAAGTCCGGCAATCGCGCGACGTTATCGTCATCGACAACGTCGCCGAAGACCCTGTTTACTTCCAGCATCAAACCCCGAAGCTCTACGGATTGAAGAGCTACATTTCCATGCCTATCATCCTGCCGGATGGCCGTTATTTCGGAACCCTGTGCGCCATAGATCCCAAGCCGGCAGCGCTTAACAATCCGCAGGTGATTGGAACATTCAAGCTGTTTGCCGAACTGATTGCCTACCATCTGGAAGCCGACGAGAAGCTCGATCGGGCCAATGCAAGCCTGCTCGATGCGGAAGCGACGGCTCGGTTGCGGGAACAGTTCATCGCAGTCCTCGGCCACGATCTTCGAAATCCCCTTGCGTCGCTCGATGGCGGCATCAACATCCTGCAGCGCGAAGCGCAAAGCGAGCGGTCCACCAGGGTTCTCAACATGATGCGCGGCAGTACCCTGCGCATGTCCGGCCTGATCGATAACGTCATGGATTTCGCCCGCGGAAGGCTTGGTGGTGGTCTGGGTCTACGCAGGGAAGCAGATCGTCCGCTTGGCCCCACACTGATGCAGGTCGTCTCGGAAATCTGCTCTGCCCATCCAGAGCGGCAGATTGACGTCGCGATAGAGCTGCCGGGCCTGTTCGATGTCGACCATGACCGCCTTGCGCAGATGTTCTCCAACCTTCTGGGCAACGCGATCACCCACGGCTCTACAGAACATCCGATCCGCATTCTGGGAACGGTCGAAGGGGACGAACTGAAACTGGAAATCGCCAATGCCGGAACCGCGATCACCGGCAAGGCAATCGAAAAACTGTTTCAGCCCTTCAGCCGCAGCGATGCGGGCACCCATGATCAGGGTCTAGGCCTTGGCCTCTACATCGCGTCGCAGATCGCCAAGGCCCATGGTGGCCATATCGATGTCACCTCTGATGATACCCAGACGGTGTTCACCTTCCGCATGCCGGCAATCGTGCCGGAAAGCTGATCAGGAACCAGTATCACGAGCGATCATTCAGCCCGTCGAGCAGCGCCTTGTGGAACCGGTCCGGATCCTGAATCTGCGGCGAATGGCCGAGGTCTTCGAACTCCACCAGCTTCCCACCGGGGATCGATTCCGCCGCCTGCTTGCCGAGCTTGGTATAATCGCCGAGCGATGCGGCGATCGCCTTGCTGGCGCGGTTAGCGCCCGGAGCCGTCTTGTCCGTCGTGCCGATGAGAAGCAGGGTCGGCGTTTTCACCTGCCCGAACTCGTGGACAACAGGCTGGGTAAAGACCATGTCGGAGGTCAGCGCCTGGTTCCAGGCCACCTGATCTCCTCCCTCGCCCGCAGACATGCCGGCGCTCATCTCCACCCACTTGTCATAGTCCGGCTTCCACTGGCCGGAATAATAGAACTTCTGCTGGTAGGCCTTGATGCTCTCGAAGCTGGTCTTCTGCTCACCTTCGAAGGCCGTCGAGATCGACTGGTAGGGCACGCCCTTCGCCTTCCAGTCTTCGAGACCGATCGGGTTCACCAGAACCAGCTGCTCGGTAAAGTCCGTATACATCAGCGCAAACCGCGTCGCCAGCATGCCGCCCATCGAATGACCAACCACCGTCGCCTTGTCGATACCGCGCGCGTCGAGCAGCGCCTTGGTGTTTTGCGCCAGTTGCTGGAAGCTGAATTGATACGCGGCCGGCTTGCTCGACTTGCAGAAACCGATCTGGTCGGGTGCGATCACCCTGTAACCGGCGCCGGTCAGCCGACCGATCGTCGCCTCCCAGGTTGCCGCACAGAAATTCTTGCCGTGCAGAAGCACCACGGTGCGCCCGTTCGGCGTCTCAGGGGCGATATCCATGAAGACCATTTCCAGCGGCTGGCTGTCGCCTGCGGCCGCGGCATCCGGCCTCTGCCCCGCCACGCTGAAGACTTCAGTCTTGAACGGATACTCGAAGCCTTCCAGCCTCGGACCATAGGTCGGGTGCTCCGAGGACACGCCTTGCGCCGCACCGAGGCCCGGCAGGGCTAAGGCAGCAGCAACGACAACGATAGAACGTAGGAATAGCGTGGGCATCAGGTCTCCTTGAGGCTCGCGCCCGGCACATGGCATGCACCGGGTCACACGCTCAAGGTAGGTCCGGCCTCATTGAGGGCAATCGGAAATAACAGCCCTGTGAAGCGCCTTGACCATCAGTCGCTGTCGCCGGACTTCTGATTGTCGAGCAGCATATAGTCGAGCGGCAGTTCAGTCGTGTACTTGATCTGCTCCATCGCGAACACGGACGACACGTCACGGATCTCGATCTTGGCGATGAGGCGCTTGTAGAACGCGTCATAGGCAGCAATGTCGGGGACGACCACGCGCAGCAGATAATCGACGTCACCGCTCATGCGGTAGAATTCGACCACTTCGGGAAAATCCACCACCACTTCGGAAAACCGCTTCAGCCATTCGATAGAGTGGCTTGCGGTGCGGATGGAGACAAACACCGTGACCTTTGTATTGACCTTGACCGGATCGAGCAGCGCCACGCGGCGGCGGATCACGCCGTCCTCTTCCATCTTCTGGATGCGCCGCCAGCACGGAGTCGTCGACAGTCCGACCTTCTTTGCGAGATCTGCAACGGCGAGCGTGGAGTCTTCTTGCAGTATGCGCAGAATCTTGCGGTCCAGGCGGTCCATCAAACGTCCTTTCGAAATGATTTTCCGTTATATACCCGAATATCGCACAGTTAAGCGAAATTTGTTCCCCGCACCAGGCTATCCACATGATGCCGAAGCACTGGAATAACCTCTGCCTCGAACCACGGATTCTTCCGCAGCCAACCGCTATTGCGCCAGCTCGGATGCGGAAGCGGAAGAACGCGCGGGCCCTCATTGGCGAAGAAATACTGCCCCCAGTTTCTGACTGTTTCCGTCATGCTCGGCTTGCGCTGCGCCCCGAGATGCCACGCACTCGCATACTGCCCGATCACGAGGATCGTATCGATCTGCGGCATCGCCGCCATCACCTGGCTGCGCCAGGCCGGCGCACATTCCTTACGCGGCGGCAGGTCGCTGCCCTTCGCGCCATAGCCCGGAAAACAGAAACCCATCGGCACGATCGCAAGGCGCCGCGCATCGTAGAACTCCTTGCGCGTCACGTCCATCCAGTCCCGCAGGCGGTTGCCCGAGGCATCGTTGAACGGCAGACCGCTCTCGTGAACCCTCAAGCCCGGCGCCTGCCCGGCGATCAGCAACCGGGCGGTGGCAGACAGCACCGCAACCGGCCGCGGCTCGTGCGGCAGCCGGTCCGCTTCGCCCTTCAGCGGATGATCGAGACAGATGCGACACTGCGCGATCGAGGCCGCGAGAGACGCGATGCCAGCCGGATCGCCATTCACCACGAAACCGCAGCCTTCAGCCGGTCGAACAGCTCGCCTACGCGATCGACAATCGCCGTTGTGCCCTCGTCGTCATCCATCGCCCCCTTCGCCGCCCGGTACGCTTTCGGCCTCTCGAACGGTCCGGCCCAGATCCCCTCGCCTGCACCCTTCGCGGCCGCCTCCTCGCGTCCGTAACCACCGGATGCCACAGCCATTCCCTGGCGCACCATCTCGCCGTTAATGTCGAGGTCGCCGCGGCGGCAGGAGACCAGAACGCGCCGGTAGCGATCGCGCGCGTCGCCGCGGCACTCGGTCATGGAACTGGCCGCAAGCTTCGACAAGGCTTCGCGAGCCGCATCGCCGCAGGCCCACTCTGCGCCCTTGCCATCTCCACAGGTCTGGCCAGCCTCCGGCGCATCGATATCGACAAGCCGAAGCCGCTCAGCACCGGCGGCCAGCGTGTCGCCATCAATCGCAAAAAACGGACCGTTGATCGCGCTTCCCTGGCCGATATCGAGCTTGGCGATAATCAGCGAGCCCAGGAAGATGAACGCCGCCAGGAACACGGCGTCGCGGCCTATTTTAACGATACGGGTCACATTTGAGCCTTACAACAAAACGGAAGCTTCACGGAAATGGCAAACAAATCCTTTCCCGGCAGCATCTTCTTAAGGTTTGCGGATTAGCCTCTCAAGTACCCCGGGGATATCAGTTTACAGGCCCAGTACACAGCCTATGAGTAGCGGCGTCAGCACATCAACCGACAAGAATATCGTCGATCGCACGCGCAGCCACCGCAACAAGGCTGTCTCGAAGGCTGTCCGTGCGACCCGTGATCGACTGCAGTCGTCGTCCAATGGCAATTTTGCGTTTGATCGCGATATGCTCTCCATCCATATCGGCTCCGGTTTGCAGGCGGCACTGATGACGCCGCTCGTTGTTGCTGTCGTCACCGCCATCGGCTTCTATCTCAATCCAGATATCCACATCTTCGCCTGGGCGCTGCTGATGCTGTGCCTGCACGCGATCAACGTGCTTCTGGCACGCCGTGCGAGCAAGGTGGAGATAACGGCTGCCGACACCAGGAAATGGCGTAGACGCCTTCTGACGGGACATATCCTGCTCGGCTGCGGCTGGGGCGTCTTCGCGCTTCAGGGCTGCTCCACCTGCGCTGGCGACAGCTTCTATTTCTACAAGGGCGCGGTGCTTCTGTTTGCGGTGTCCTACACCGCCATGAGCACGTTCATGCTGCGCCAGAGCGTTCTCTACGGCTTCGTGCCGATGATTGCGGCGCTTCTCGGCATCGCCATCCTGTCGGGTCAGGTCCTCGATATCGGCCTTACCGCCATGTGCGCAACGGCTGTCGTGTTTTTCCATTACGTCGCCGAGCGCCTCTACCGCTCCAACCTGACGCTGATGTCCTATCAGTCGGAAAAGGACGATCTGATCGCCGAACTCGAAGTGGCAAAGTCCATGTCCGACGAGGCTCGCCGCCGTGCCGAAGAAGCCAATCTGGCAAAATCCCGCTTTCTTGCCTCGATGTCGCACGAGCTTCGCACCCCGCTCAACGCTATCCTCGGCTTCTCGGAGGTGATGAGTTCCGAGGTCCTGGGCCCCCTCGCCAACCCGACATACCGGGAATATTCCGGCGACATCCACCGCTCCGGCCAGCACCTCCTGAACCTCATCAACGAGATCCTCGACCTGTCGCGCATCGAAGCGGGCCGCTACGATCTGACGGAGGATTCCCTGTCGCTTCTGGAAGTGGCGGAAGATTGCATCGGCATGGTCCAACTGCGGGCCCGGGCGAAAAGCATCACCATCCGCGACCAGTTCGAAAAGCACATGCCGCAGGTCTGGGCCGACGAGAAGTCGATGCGCCAAGTCATGCTCAATCTTCTCTCCAACGCGGTCAAGTTCACGCCCCAGGGTGGCGAAATCACCGTCAAGGTGGGCTGGACCGCGGGCGGCGGCCAGTATGTGGCGATCAAGGATAACGGACCGGGCATTCCGGAAGAGGAAATCCCGATCGTGCTCTCCGCCTTCGGTCAGGGATCGATTGCCATCAAGAACGCCGAACAGGGGACCGGTCTCGGCCTTCCGATCGTCCAGGCGATCCTTGCCAAGCACGACGGTCAGTTCATCCTGCGCTCGAAGCTGCGCGAAGGCACCGAAGCCATCGCCATCCTGCCCTCGACCCGCATCCTCCAAAGCGTCCCCGCCATCGCCGACGCCCCCGCCATCGAACGCCGCCGCAAGAGTTTCGCTTAACATCACGTTGCGACATCAGTCACGAGCCGGGGCACCAAATGGTCAGTTTCACAACGTCGTCCGGCAAAGTCACAGTCGACAACTGGGGCTATGAGCTCCAGGGCACGAACGGCAATCCGCTTGATGGCGGTCTGCTGGCGTCCGCGACCCATGATTTTCTTGTCATCGATTCCACGCGTGACGGCAGCAATGCGGAGCGGTTTACCGCCGACGAGATCACCCGGATGAAGGACGGCATGGGCGGCCCCTCGGTGGTCGCGTCCTATATCTCGATCGGCGAGGCCGCGGAGTTTCGCGACTACTGGAAGACGACGTGGACATCGGGCGGCGAAGCCCGCGACAAGCTGACGTCGAAAGCCCCTGACTGGCTCGGTCCCGTCAACGCCGACTGGCCGGAATCGCGCAAGGTTCGCTACTGGGACAAGGACTGGCAGGACCTGATCTTCAACGACAAGAAGACCGGGGATTTCGATGCGATCGTCAAGGCAGGCTTCGACGCCGCCTATCTCGACATCGTCGATGCCTACTATTTCTGGGGCGCCGAGGCCTCGGCCAAGGACAGGCAGCCGGGCGATCCGGCAAACACCAAGCAGGCGGCTCAGCGCATGGTGGATTTCATCGTCGCGCTGACCGAGCATGCCCGCAAAACCAACCCCGACTTTTTCGTCATTCCGCAAAACGGCGCCTTCATCATGGAGGACCTCGGCTCCGACAGCGCCCGCAAAAAGGCCTATCTCGGCGCAATCGGCGGCATCGCAGTCGAGGACGTCTATTATGGCGGCGATGCGGATGAGAACAACAAGCTCAACCCGGACCGCGAGACGATCGACATCCTCAAAAAGGATTTCCTCGCGAACGGCAAACCGGTCTTCGCCGTCGATTATATCAACGGCACGGCGCGGATCGATGAGTTCAACAAGCTCGCTCTGAAAGACGGGTTCATCCCATACGCCGCACCAGATCGCGATCTCGACCGCCTGGCCGCCCCCCATGACGGCGACCCGGCCTTCATCCGCCCCACCGACAAGAACGATAGCCTGCGCGGCTCGCAGCTTGCCGATACGATCGACGGTCTTGCCGGCAACGACCGGATCGACGGACGCAACGGCAATGATCGCCTCGATGGCGGCAGAGGCAACGACACCCTGATCGGCGGATCCGGCAACGACAAACTCTACGGCGGCGCCGGCAAGGACACGCTCGCAGGAAGCAGCGGCGCCGATATCTTCGTGTTCGATACGAAGCGCGGCGCGTCCAATATCGACACGATCAGCGCTTTCAGTGCGAAGGACGACACGATCTGGCTGGACGACGATGTGTTTGCCAAGGCGGGCAAGGTCGGCGATCTCCTGTCCAGCGCATTCCACACCGGCACCAAGGCGCATGATGCCAGCGACCGGATCATCTACGACAAGCTGACCGGCAAGCTGTTCTACGACGCCGACGGTACCGGCAAGACCGCCGCCGTGCAATTTGCCCAACTCGACAAGAACCTCGGCCTCACCGCCGGCGATTTCGATATCATCGGCTGAGGCACAAGCGCCTTTCGGATCAGATCCAGATCGGCTTCACCACCACATAGAGCGCAAACAGACCGTTGGCGCAGAGAAGGCAGAACACGGCGAAGGATCCGAGATCCTTCGCATGCCGCCCGACCACCGAAATCTCCGGTGACACCCGGTCGACCAGTTCCTCGATCGCCGTGTTGAGCGCTTCCACGCAAAACAGCACGAGCATCAGGATGATGAAGATGAAATAGTCGCCAAACCCGGCTCCGGCGACCGCAAAGATGACGATCCCGATCAGGAAGGCATAGACCTCCTGCCGGAAAGCCGCCTCAAGCCAAAGCCTGGCAAGGCCCTGCATCGAATACCGGAACGAGGCGATGATCCTGCGAAAGGTCGCCGCCTTCTCGATATTGCTGTCCAGCGGCGTCTTTTCCATGCAGGGACTAGTCCTTGTTGCTGACGCCAGCCTGCTTGAAGGTCGCCATGCCGGTGTGACACGCAGCCGCCGCCTTGACGATACCGGCCGCAAGCGCTGCACCGGTGCCTTCGCCCAGCCGCATGCCGAGCGCCAGAAGCGGCGTCTTGCCGAGCTTCTCGATGGCCTTCAGATGCCCCGGCTCGCCGGAGACATGGCCGATCAGGCAATGGTCGATCGCCGATGGATTGGCAGCCTTCAAGATAGCGGCCGCAGCCGTCACCACATAGCCGTCGAGCAGAACGGGGATCTTCTCCATCCGCGCCGCGAGAATAGCGCCCGCGATCGCTGCAAGCTCGCGTCCGCCGAGGCGACGCAGCACTTCCAGCGGATCCGACAGGTGCTCCTTGTGGAACTCCACCGCCTGCTTCACCACGGCCACCTTGCGGGCCAGAAGCTCGCCATGCGAACCGGTCCCGGGACCAACCCAGTCTTCCGCTTCACCGCCGTAGAGCGCCAGATTGATCGCGGCCGCAACCGTCGTGTTGCCGATCCCCATTTCACCGATGCAGAGAAGATCGGTGCCGCCGGCAATCGCCTCCATGCCGAATGCCATGGTCGCCGCACAGTCGCGCTCGGAAAGCGCCGCTTCGGTGGCGATGTCGCCGGTCGGATAATCCAGCGCCAGATCGAAGATCTTGAGACCCAGATCATGCGTCACGCAGATCTGGTTGATCGCCGCACCGCCTGCCGCAAAATTCTCGACCATCTGCTGCGTCACGGACGAGGGAAACGGCGTGATCCCGTGTCTGGTAACACCGTGATTGCCGGCAAAGATCGCCACCAGCGGCCGGGTCACGCTCGGCGCCCGCCCCGACCAGGCCGCCAGCCAGTAGGCGATCTCCTCAAGACGTCCGAGCGAGCCCGCCGGCTTTGTCAGTTGCGCGTCGCGTTCGCGGGCCGCCACCAATGCCCTTGCATCGGGGCCGGGAAGGTTCTGCATCAGGGTGCGGAAATCGTCGAACGGCAGGCCGGTCATGCTCATGGAAAACTCTCTTCGGTCTTTTCGGGCGGTATCGTCTTCTGACGCTGGATCGGGTAGGGATTGATCATTCAGCAAATCATACTTTATGCGCCATCTCATAATCGGCTATCAGCGACGCGACAAGGTCAGGTCGGACGGGACAAGGTCAAAAAGGCTGCGGCCGAAAAACCCATTCTAAAAACAGGCCTCGCAAAGGCAGGAGAGACAAACTGCTACACGCAAACCACTTCGTTGCAGATCTCGCCCGCTCGGTAGGGTTCCTCAGCCGCCTGCCCGTGCCGGATCGCTTCTTTGCCGGCTATGATGGCACCGTCTCACGCGCCGTGCGCGCCTTTCCGGTCGCCGGATTGCTGATCGCGTTTCTTCCCGCTCTCCTTCTGCTGAGCCTCTGCAGCATCCAGTCAACCGCTGGAGATACGCTCCTGCCGGTCCTGATCGCACTCGCACTCATCACCCTCTTGACCGGCGCGCTACACGAAGATGGCCTTGCCGACGCAGCCGACGGTCTCGGCGGCGGACGCGATGCAGATCATGCGCTCCTCATCATGAAGGACAGCCGCATCGGCTCCTATGGCGTCGTAGCGCTGATCCTGTCCTTCGGCCTGCGTGCCGCAGCACTGGCCGGCATTGCGCGGCTTTCGCCGGAAGCGGCCGCTCTCGCCCTTCTCGCCAGCGCCGCCGTCAGCCGCGCACTTCTGGTCGCCCACTGGCGCGCCCTGCCCCCCGCGCGAAACAACGGTGTCGCAGCCGGTGCCGGAATGCCCGACGACGCCGCCCGCAATCTCGCGCTCGTGATCGGCGCTGCCGCCGGCCTCGTCATGCTCATACCCGGTTTCGGCCTGCTGCATGCGCTGATCGCGCTTGGCCTGTCTGCCGCCGCCGCATGGGGTTTCACCCGCTACGTCTCGAAAAAACTTGGCGGACATACCGGCGATACGATCGGCGCCACACAACAACTCTGCGAGATCGCCCTGTTATCGGCCCTTGCTCTCGGCCTTTGAACCCACGATATGGACGCGATGATTTCGCCTTGCACACTGATATGTTCGATCGACCTGAAAACAGGCTTTTGCGTCGGCTGCGGCCGCACTGGCAACGAGATAGCCGGATGGACCGGTTTCACCGATGACGAGCGCATTCAGCTGATGGACCTGCTGCCGACACGGCTCGATACCGTCGACCCCGTCAAGCTCCTGCAAGTCAGTCGCAAGAGAACCGCAGACGCCAAGATCAGGAAGGAAACAACAACCGCATGAACGGCTTTACCGTTGTCCTCCTCATCCTCGGTGCCGGTCTGGCGCTGCTTGTCTACAACCACGACAGCGGCCGCACATTCGGCATGGCCAACGAGGATTTCGGCAGCCTCGTCTATCTGATCCCGATCGCCGCACTCTTGTCCGCCGGCGTCCTGCAGGGTCGCCGCGGCAATCTCGGAACGGTAGCCCGCCAGATCGCCATCTGGCTGGTCATCATCATGGCGCTGGTCGCGGGCTATCTCTACCGAAACGATTTCAGCAGCTTTGGTGCCCGCATGACGGCAGGACTGATGCCGGGCACCGCGGTCGTCACCACATCCAGCGACGGCAGCAGCGAAGTGGTCATCCACAAAACACTCGGCGACCATTTCAAAGCCAATGTCGGCGTCGAGGGCAAGGTCCTGCCGATGCTGGTCGATACCGGTGCCAGCAGCATCGTGTTGACCTATGAGGACGCCAACCGGATCGGCCTTGATCCTTCGGCGCTCAGCTATTCGGTAACGGTCATGACCGCCAACGGCCGCGCCCAGGCAGCGCCGGTCCGCCTGAACGAAGTCTCGATCGGCCCGATCGTCAGACGCGATGTCCGCGCCATGGTGGCGGAAGAAGGCAGGCTCGACGAAAGCCTCCTCGGCATGACCTTCCTCTCCACACTCAGCTCGATGCAGATGCAGTCCGATGAGCTGAGGCTGAAGGATTAGCGGCTTCCGCTTCCAAATCTACTCGGCAGCGACCAAGGACACCTCAGCAAGGGGCGCCATCGCGCGGACCGGATCGCCCTTGATTCGATAATGACTCGGCGGATCGCCGATCACGCGTTTGAAGGCGCGGCTGAACGAGGCCTCGGCGTCATAGCCCAGCCGCTCGGCAACCATCGCCACACGCATCCCGTCCTTCAGCCACAGCCGGGCCTGGTGCATCCGCACCCGTGCCACATACCGTGCTGGCGTTTCGCCGACGACGCGTGCGAACCGTTCCGCAAAGCCGGAGCGGGAGATGCCCATCAGCCGCGCCAGCTCGACATTGTTCCAGTCCCGTTCCGGCTGAAGATGGATCGCCGCGAGCACACGGCCGACATCGGGGCTCCGGACGGCCGCAATCCAGCCGCGCGTCTCGCCGCAGCCGTGTTCGACCCAGGTGCGGATCATCGTCGCCATCAGTACGTCAGCGAGGCGCGCCAGAATGCCACCGGCGCCAACCCGGTCCATATCCACTTCGCGCGTCATCGCCTCGAGAAGATGCGGAATGGCCGGATCATCCTTGGCGAGATCACTGGTCAGCATCGTCTCCGGCATCATCTGGAGCAGCGGATGCAGCCGGTCGACGTTGAAGCGCAGGGAGCCGCTGAACACCAGCGTGCCGCCACTCTCCGCCGTATTGCGGCACTTCAGGTCATAGATGCCGGTGCAGACTTCCTTGCGTCCATAGTGTTCGAACGGCAGGGTCGGTGCATCGGCAGCGCTCGCCAGAACATGCGCCTCGCCGCGCGGGATCAGCACCGCGTCGCCTGTTTTCAGTTCCTGCCAGTCGCCGGATTCGGTCTTGATGATCGCCCGGCCGCATTTGATGAAATGAAACCGCGCGGCATCCTGCGCCGGAAACGCCGTTCCCCACGGCTCGGCCAGACGGCAGCGACCGTAGTCGACCCCGTCAAGACGAAGCCCCCGCAACATCTCGGTCAGCGGATCGGAGGTATGGTCAGATGTCAGATTGGACGAATGATCAAGCATATCGGATTATCTAGCATGGAAAATCCGGCGAGTGAAGCCTATCCAGGGCGCATCATTCAGTCAGGAGTCTACACCAATGGATATGAGCGTCCAACGAGCCACGTCGCCGCAGGCCGACGACACACCCGCGCGCTGGGGAGCTGTCATATCGTTGACGCTTGGCGTCTTCGGCCTTGTCACCGCGGAATTCCTGCCCGTCAGCCTGCTGACGCCGCTGTCGGCGGATCTCGGCGTCGGCACCGGCGTTGCGGGCCAGTCGATCACGACGACCGCCGTCATTGCAGCCATCGCCGGGCCCGGCGTCATCATCGGCACCCGCAATATCGACCGGCGCTGGACGGTTCTCGCCCTGACCACGCTTCTGATCCTGTCGAGCCTGCTGGCGGCAGTCGCCAACCACATCGTCATGCTGCTGGCCGCCCGTGTCCTGCTCGGCATCGGCCTTGGCGGGTTCTGGGCCATGTCGGCAGCACTTGCCATGCGCCTCGTGCCGCCGGCCCGCATGCCGCGCGCCATGGCCATCATCATGGCCGGCGTCTCGCTCGCCACCGTCTGCGCCGCTCCGCTCGGCGCTTGGCTGGGTTCGACGCTCGGCTGGCGCTCAGCCTTTTACCTCTCAGCAGCCGTTGGTGTGGTCGCGCTGGCCGTTCAGGCCTTCACCCTGCCCGCCCTGCCGCCGACCGGCCATGCAGGTCTTGGAACGCTCGCCGCCCTGATGCGCCGTCCGGCCATCCGCACCGCACTCTTCACCATCCTTCTCTTCGTTGCAGGCCATTTCGCCGGCTTCACCTATATCCGGCCGTTCCTGGAACGCGTGCCGAAGCTTGACGTCGAAACGATCTCGCTGATCCTGCTCGGCTACGGCATCGCAGGCTTCGTCGGCAACATCCTCGGCGGCATTGTCTCGGAACGCAGTGCACGTCTGTCGGTGACGATCTTCGGAAGCCTTGTCGCCGTATCGGCCCTGATATTGGCGATCGGCGGCGCATCGCTTGTCGTCTCAGCTGTCGCAATCGCCCTCTGGGGCCTCGCCTTTGGTGCATTCCCGGTCAGCATCCAGAGTTTCGTCGTGCGTCACGCCCCTGACGAAGCCGAAAGCGCCGGTGCGCTCGTGATCCCCGCCTTCCAGATCGCGATCTCCAGCGGTGCCGTCCTCGGCGGCATCCTGATCGAAACACAGGGACCGATCGCCGTCATCTCGTTCCTCGGCCTCGCCGCCCTCGCCGGCACCTCGGTCATGGCCGCCCGCGGCGAACGTCGGCGACTGTCACTGGGCTAAACCTGCCCGAACCACCGCGCAAAAGAAACGCCCGCAACAGCGATGTTGCGGGCGTTTCTGTGAGGGTCTCTTGAGTGCCGGCTGCCAGGTGCGAACCGGCTGCGCCTTTTAGTTCCGCAACCGATACCCGGTCTTGAACATCCAGCCCAACACCGACAGGCAGATCACCAGAAACAGCGCGATCATGCCGACCGAGATCATCGGGTTGACGTCGGCGATTTCATAAAAGCTCCAGCGGAAACCGCTGACCAGATACAGCACCGGGTTGAGGTGGCTGACCGCCTGCCAGAAGGGCGGCAGCATGTCGATCGAGTAGAAGCTGCCCCCGAGAAACGTCAGAGGCGGGACGACCAGCATTGGCACCACGTTCAACTGCTCGAAATTCTTCGCCCATATGCCGATGATGAAACCGAACAGGCTGAAGGTGATTGCCGTCAGCACCAGGAATAAGATCATCATAAATGGATGGGCGATGCGGATTTCCACGAAGAAGGACGCGGTCGCCAGAATGATCAGGCCGATGATCAGCCCTTTACTCGCCGCTGCTCCCACATAGCCGAGCAACACCTCGGTCATCGCCACCGGCGCAGACAGGATCTCGTAGATCGTGCCCGTGAACTTCGGGAAGTAGATGCCGATCGAGCCGTTCGAAACGCATTGCGTCAGCAATGTCAGCATGATCAGGCCCGGCGTGATGAACGACCCGTAGGACACGCCCTCGATGGTCTGGATGCGCGAACCGATAGCCGTGCCGAACACGATGAAATAGAGCGACGTGGTGATGACCGGCGACAGCACGCTTTGCAGCAGCGTGCGGCGCATGCGGGCCATCTCGAAGAAATAGATCGATTTGACGGCTTCGAAATTCATGCCTGTTCTCCCGCTTTTTCAGCCACCAGCGCCACAAAAATATCCTCCAGCGAACTTTGCCGCGTGGAGAGATCGCGGAAATGAATGTGTTCCCGCGCGAGCGTCGCCAGAAGCGAGGCAATACTGTCCTGGGCTTCCTCGCCCTGATAGTCGTGGATGAGTGTCGTTCCATCATCGGACAGAGTGAGGTTTAAGGGGACGAGGCTTTCCGGCAGCGCGGAAAGTGGTGCTGCAAGCTCCAGCCGCAACTGCTTGCGGCCGAGCTTCGTCATCAGCTTTGCCTTTTCCTCCAAGAGCAGAAGGCTGCCGCCATCGATGACACCGACGCGGTCGGCAATCTCCTCCGCCTCCTCGATATAGTGGGTGGTGAGAATGATCGTGACGCCGCTTTCGCGCAGCTTCTCCACCACCAGCCACATGTCGCGGCGAAGGTTGACGTCGACGCCGGCGGTCGGCTCGTCGAGGAACAGCACTTTCGGCTCATGCGACAGCGCCTTGGCAATCAGCACGCGACGCTTCATGCCGCCGGAAAGCTCGCGCAGCATGCTGTCCTTCTTCGTCCAGAGCGAGAGGTCCTTCAGGATCCGCTCGATCAGCGCGGGGTCCGGCTTGCACCCGTAGACGCCGCGCGAAAAGCAGACGGTGTTCCACACGGTTTCGAACTGGTCCGTGGTGAGTTCCTGCGGCACCAGTCCGATCAGCGAACGGGTCTTGCGGAAGTCCTTCACGACGTCGTAGCCGCCGACTTTGACAGTGCCGAAACTCGGGTTGACGATCCCGCAGATGATCGAGATCAGCGTCGTCTTGCCGGCGCCGTTGGGGCCGAGAAGCGCTAGGATTTCGCCCTCCTCGATATCGAGATCGACGCCCTTCAGCGCCTGAAAACCATTACCGTAGGTCTTGGTCAGCTGGCGGATGGAAACGATAGAAGTCATTGTTACTCGCTGGGGGACTTGAATGGGGAACTGAATTTCTGAATTGGCATCAGATATAGGCTCAACGCATCACGCAACCATCCCCAGGCAGTCGAATATTGCGTTCGGATTTCGCGACCAATGGTGTCAGGCAAACACGCTCAAGAAGAACTGGATCGATATTCCCACCAGAAACAGCGCGAAACCGAATTCCAGCTGCCGCTTCGACAGCGCGTGCGCCAGCCTTGCGCCATAGGGTGCCATCAGCAGCGTCACCGGGATCAGCAGAGCCACCGCCATCCAGTTGATGTAGCCGGTGGAAAACGGCGGCAGACCGGGCTCACCCCATCCGCCCCAGACGTAACCGATCAGGCCCGGCAGCGAAATCAGCACGCCGACGCCAGACGAAGTCGCGACGGCCTGATGGATGGAGCGTCCGTAAAGGGTCATGAAGGTGTTGTTCATCACGCCGCCGCCAATGCCCATCAGGCCTGAGAGAATGCCGATCCCCGTGCCAACCAGGAATTTGACCGGGTTCTTGGGCAGATCGTCGCCCAGCTGCCAGCTTGCCCGGTTGAAAATCATTCGCAGCGCCAGAAGCAGCGAGATGACGGCAAAGATGATCCTGAGCTCGGTGCTGGACGACCATGCCGCGACGACGGCGGCAATCATCGTGCCGAGCGGCACAGCAATGATCCAACCCTTCAGGAGATCGATGTCGACAGCACCGGCGTTTTTCTTTCGATGCGCCATGAAGGAGCGGATCGACGTCGGCACGATGATCGCAAGCGAGGTGCCGAGCGCCAGTTGCATGCGCACCGCATCGGAAATTCCCAACAGGCCGAACACGTGAAAGAAGATCGGCACCAGGATCGCACCGCCACCGATCCCGAACAGACCGGCAAGAAGTCCCGCCAGCACACCGGCGGCCAGAAGTGCTGCGATGAAAGGCAAAAGGTCTGCCAGCGGCGGCATGAGAGGCTGCATCGTTCGTCTCCGAAGGCAGCGCTCAAAAACTGGATTCTGCATGCCGCTGTCATTTTCCCGTGACGTTCTGACAGCATGATTGCGCAGAGGCAAGCAATGGACGCCCGGTTCCAGGTTTCTGGAGTGCCGCAACACCAAGCCGGTCGGCCGTTATCACCAGATCCTTTTCAGCATTTTCTTTCGCTTGCCGCATCACCCCGCCTCAGCCAAAGGCGGGTCTCCTACCGGGAGACAGGCTTCCCCCCGCGAGCCCTCTCCATTTCGCCGGCCTCCGGGTGAAAACCCCGAGCCGGCTTTTTTTTGCGGGCTTCGGCGTCAGCAACCGTAGCGTGGACGTCAGCTACAGTAGCGTCGACCGCCCTTGCGCGGGCGCAGGTCGAAGTGGAAGTGGTTCCAGTGCTCGGCATTGCTGCCGGGTCCAAGCACCGTGTTGAAATACTTGCAGCTGTCGGTCCGCACGGATTTGAGCAGCGCACCCTCGCGGAAGGAAAACAGCCCCTTCTTGCGCACGTTGATATCGTGACCGTTCTTGAGGACGATGGCGCCGATATCGATCGCATTGCCCTTGGCATGTTCCGACATCGGGTTGTAGCGCTGCCGTGAATTGTTCATGCGACGGCAGGAATAGCCACCCATCGGCTGGATCTTCTGGATACCCGAAAGGTATCGCAGGCGCGCCGATGGCGCGAGTTCGCTCTTCACCCATTTGGCGAAGGCGAGCGTCACCTGACAGTTCAGCGTCACCGCCGGCTTGACATCGATGCCGCCGGAAAGACCTGAAAGCTTCACGGGGTAGTCGACGCCGCAGCTCGGACCGTTGGAGATGCGCGGCTGATCCCGGAACTCGACGCCCATCCGGCGCAGTTCCGCCCGGCAGCTCACTTCCGATTGCGGCATGACGTTGCGCAGAAACGGCTTGTCCGGCTCGCTCATCGGACCCGACTGGATCGTCGGATTGTTGGGACGCAGCATCGCCACCTGCTGGCTACGAACCGGCGCGCGGCTCGGCGGCGTCACGGGCGAACGGTCGCCCCAGACCTGGCTACCGCCGGCCAATCCGTCATTCGTCATTTCATCGCGCGCGCCCGCGCCGGAACGCTTCGGCGGCACGATGACGCGATCGTCTTCGACTTGGGAAATCGGCTGGCGTCTTGCACTCAGTGCACGCGGATTGTCCGTGCCGATACCGTCGACCACCGGCTGGTCGCCGACGCCTTCGGCAATATCGCTGTCCTGCTCTTCCGCAAGGCCCGTCACACCGCTCTCGTCCGGATCGAAGCCGAGCTCGCTATCCATGTTGACGCCCTCTTCAGGCGAGGCGGTGGGCATTCCGCCCTGCCCGAGCGGCGAGGAGGATATGGGTGGCGCCAGCGAGGCTGACTGCATCGGTTGCGGCGCGCGCAGATAATGTCCCCCGTCACCGGGAGGGCTGTTCGAGGCGACCGGAGCGTTCATCATGCCAACCGAAGCGGCTGGCGAAGGACCAGCCTGATAACCGGCGTTTGTCTGGTAGGGCGACTGGGCTATCGTGTCGGGCGGCAGCGGCGCGACAGGCTGGATCGCGCCGACGCGCGTCCCGCTATCGATCGACGCAGGCGGAACAAGGTCGCTGGAAGAACAGGCGGCAAGCATGGTGGAGACCATCAGCAGCGCCAAAGCTTTGCGCATAAAAGTCTTCGGGGCCATCCGTTGGGCCTGCTTCTCGAGAAGCGCATACGCCATACCAGTTGCCACCCTCTGGTGCCGAAATCACACAAGCGCAAATTGTAGGAAGATTCGGTAAACGAAGCCTTGCCCAATCGAGGCCGTTTCATGGTCATTTCATGCAGGCAGCGCGAGCGGCCACACACTACAACTGCACCTTTGTGAAGACCATCGCATGTCCGCCGCGCGTAAAAACGCCCGCCCGCAAGCTGCGGACGGGCGCATCGACGTCAGTCACTCAGGCCGCGCGAACCCGGTCCGGTTGACAAGTGTCCCTTACGGCCTCGCCATTCAGTCGGAAGGTCGAAAGCAGATGCTGCAGATGATGGCTCTGTTCGGCCAGGGTCTGGCTGGCAGCCGTCGTCTCCTCGACCATGGCGGCATTCTGCTGGGTCATCTGGTCCATGTGGTTGACGGACGCGTTGATCTCCCGAAGCCCACCCGACTGTTCGTGCGCGGTCGTTGCGATCGTCTCGACATGGGCGTTGACCTTTTCGACCAGCACGGCAATCTCCACCAGCGCATCACCGGTTGACCGCACCAGCGCGACGCCGGTCTCGACTTCGTGCACCGAGGTGCTGATCAGCGTCTTGATCTCCTTGGCGGCGTTGGCCGAGCGCTGCGCCAGTTCGCGCACTTCCTGCGCAACGACTGCAAAGCCGCGACCCGCCTCACCTGCCCGTGCCGCCTCGACGCCGGCATTGAGCGCCAGAAGATTGGTCTGGAAGGCGATCTCGTCGATGACCCCGATGATCTGGCTGATGCGGCTGGACGACGCCTCGATACGGCCCATCGCATCCACCGCGCTGCGGACGATCTCTCCGGAACGGCCGGCACTTGCCTTGGTCTCGGCGACCATGACGCGTGCCTCGCGAGCCCGCTCTGCCGCAGTCCCGACAGTCGCGGTGATCTCGTCGAGTGCGGCTGCCGTCTCTTCCAGTGCCGCAGCCTGCTGCTCGGTCCGCTTGGCAAGGTTGCCGGTAGCGCCGGAAATGTCGGAAGCGCTGTCGCGCACCACATGGCCGGTTTCCGAAATTGCAGCGATGGCATTGTGAAGCGCTTCGACCGCCGCATTAAAATCGCGCCGCAGCTTCGCATAATCAGCGCCAATGTCACCGAGCGAAACGGAGAGGTTGCCGGCGGCAAGTGCCTCCAGCGCCCATCCCAGCTCGCCGATCGCCCGCGCCTGTCTCTCGGCCGCAGCACCGCTGCTGCGCTCGCTTTCAAAACGTTCAGTCGCCATGGCACGCTGCTGATCGGCCTCGCGTGCCCGAAGTGCCGCGCTTTCTTCAACGCTGTTGCGCAGCACTTCGACGGCACGTGCCATCTCGCCCACCTCGTTCGGATAAGCCGTGCACGGAACCGCCATGCCGGTCTCGCCGGCCGCAATCGCGGTCAGCACGCCCTTTACCTGACGGATCGGTCGGGTCACGCTTCTGACCACAAACCAGGCGCCGGCAAGCAGCAGCACCGCACCACCCGCAAACATGGCGGCAAACTTCATCGCATCTTGGCGGAACATCGCCTGAAGGTCGTCCGTATAAACGCCGGTACCGACGATCCAGCCCCAGGGCGAAAAGCCGATGACATGCGAGTATTTCTCGACCGGTTCGGCGGCACCGGGCTTGGGCCAGTAATAATCGACAAAGCCCTGACCGCCAGCCTTCACCACATTGGTGAATTCCACAAACAGGAATTTCCCGTTGGGGTCCTTGTTCTTGGTCAGGTCCGACCCGTTCAGTTCCGGCTTGATCGGATGCATCACCATGGTCGGGTGCATGTCGTTGATCCAGAAATACCCCGATCCGCCGCCATAGCGCATGGCGCTGACGATGGCCTTGGCGGCTGCCTGCGCCTCATCACGGCTCATCGTGCCGGCAGCTTCGAGACCCTGGTACTTCTTCAGGATGGCAACAGCGTTGTCGTTCATCTGGGCAAGACCCGCCTTGCGCTCCTGCTCCGACGAACGATAGCTTTGAAACAGGCTGAACACCATCGCGCCACCGAGAATGACGAGCGACAGGACGACAAGGCTGTAGAGACGCCAAGAAATAGCGATACGCTGCATAGTTTCCCCCTCCAGTAAAACTGCGCGGAGCTTAAGTGAAGAGGGTTAGCAGGTCGTAAAGCATGTAAGCGGCGGAAACACTTACTCGGATTGGGTGCGCACGCACCAAAGCGGCATGTATCCAAGCCATGTTGCTGGAGCATTGCTCCAATCCAAAACAAGGGTGGGCCGGACCTGTCTTTCGCTCTATTCTGGTCTCAACAGATACGAGACTCAGCAAGGACGTGACGAATGACCGAACAGCCGCAACCTGCCTCTCCGACCGGCGAACTGACACTGCGCACACTTGCGATGCCGGCCGACGCCAATCCAGCCGGGGATATCTTCGGCGGCTGGGTGATGGCCCAGATGGACCTTGCCAGCGGCATCCGCGCCACCGAGCGGGCCCATGGCCGCACGGTGACCGCAGCCGTAAAAGAGATGGCGTTCCAGCTTCCCGTCAAGATCGGTGACACGTTGAACGTCTACACCGAGATCACCCGCGTCGGCACGAGTTCGATCACGCTGAATGTGGAAGCCTGGGCGCAGCGCGCCCGCTACCGGATGCTGGAAAAGGTAACGGCCGGGACCTTCGTCATGGTGGCGCTCGGCGACGACGGCAAACCGAGACCCGTTCCCGCAGAATAGTGGCCAGGTCGGACCGGCCCCAGTCGATCCCTGCAGATAGCCGGTCTATCGCTGTAGATAGCCAGTTACCCCTGAAGATAGATGGAGGACCTGTCGAAGGACAGCCCGGGAAAGACGCGCGACGTCAGCTTGTCCGGCGCAATGCCGAACTGCTTGTGCAGCATGGCCGCGGCGATCTCGCGCACATCACCGGTCGGCATCAGATCCTGGCCATCCAGAGACCTGTCCTCGGCAAGACCGGGCCAGGTCCCCATCACCTTCCCACCCGACACCGCACCGCCGGCGAGAACGGCAACGCCGCCGGTGCCGTGATCGGTTCCGCCGGTGCCGTTCTCGCGCACGGAACGTCCGAATTCCGTGACGGCCAGCACCACCGTGCGGGCCCAGGCGTCAGCACCCAATGCGTCCTTGAGCGCGACGATGGCAGCGGCAAGCTCGCCAGCCACCGATCCGAACTGGCTAGCCTGCTCCACATGCGTATCCCAGCCGTTGATCGAAAAGCTGGCAATCCGGTAGTCTTCCCGCAGCATGCCACCGGCAAGCCGCGCCATGTCGACGACGCTGCGGTTCCGCTTCTGGCGGTACCCGTCAGCCGAAAACCCCGTCCGCTTGACCTCCTCCATCGCCGCGGCAAACGGCGCGTCGGCTGCGTAGAGCCGCTCGAGAAAGCCGATCTCGTCCTGCGCCATCTCCACGTCGCCAGTTCCCGGACGGTTGTCGGCCTTGTTCGGCCCGCTCAGGATCAGTTCCATCGACGTATGGATGTCGAGCGCCTTGCGGCCGTCGGTGCGCGGAATGACCGCCAGCGTCCGGTTGAGCCAGCCACTCTTCTGCGACGCGTCGGTACCACCGTTTTCCAGCATTGTCTGGCCGTCGAAATGACTGCGCCCGTCGCGGTAGGGCGTCGCGACCGCGTGCACGAAGGACAGCGCATTCTCCTGCCAGAGCGGCATCAATGCCGACGCCGCCGGGTTGAGACCGAAAAATCCGTCGAGATCAACAAGTCCGGTCCCGGGCGTCAGACCGAGCGTCGGTCGCAATCCGGCGAAAGCCGCATCGCCATAGGGCTGCACCAGATCCAGGCCGTCCATCCCTCCGCGCAATATGATCGTCACGAACCGGCTTTCGCCAGGAGCAGCCGCAAAGCCGACCGGTGTCAGCACGGGTGCGGCAGCGGCACAGCAGGCGCCGGCCAGAAAGCCGCGGCGGGAGAGCGAAAAGCTTGGCTTGATCGTCATCGCTATCTCCTGTTGAACTCGGGCGACGCCAGAACCATCGCAATGGCGTGGTTGGTGTTGGGTGCCTGAGCAATCACGTCCCTGGTATTCTGGCCCGCCGCGTCCCCGAGCGCCGCATCGAGAAACGTGCCGGGATCACGCCTCTGGCCGAAACGGCCGGCCATCAGCCGCGCCCAGGCGATCCGCTCGCTCAGCTGGCCCGGCGACAGCCAGACACTCGCCAGGTCGGCATAGCCGGCCGGGCTCGGTGGCTGCCAAATCGGCTGGTCCATCCGCTGGAGCGCGGCAAGCGTCAGGTCGTTGGCGCGCGCGGCACGCTGCTTGGCATCCGCGCGGGCAGCCGTGCTGCTGGCCATCTTCAGCGCCTTTCGCATCGGTCCGTCGTCTTGCTGCTCATCGTCGTCCATCTCGTCCAGCAACCGGGAGAGGTCCTTATCGGAAATGTCGACGGCTCGGAATCCGGACACGACGAATTCGAACGGACGCTTGATCTTCTGTCCAGGATCGCTCCAGGCACGGGGATGATCCAGCATGGCACGATAGACGGCCTTCAGATCGCCCTCGGTTTCAGCCCAGGCTGCCGTCATCGCGGCAACCACATCCGCCGGGGGTTCGTCGGCAACGAAGTGGATCACCAGTTTTCGGCAGACATGTTCCGCCGTCATCGGGTTCAGCGCCAGATCCTCAAGCATCCGTAGATGGTCCTGGCTCCCCGCCTCGTCGTCCTCATAAACCTCTCCGAGCAAGCTGATCGAGCCGCCTTCGGAAATGCGTGGCCGGTAGACGACTTCGAGAGCGCGGCGATCGACCGACAGTCCCGTCAGGATCAGCGCGGCGGCCCGGACATCCTCCTGGGTATACCCGCTCCCAGCTCCCAGCGTGTGCAGTTCCAGCAGTTCGCGGCCAAGGCTTTCGTTCACGGCACGCCCGCCCGACCGCCCCGCGGGGGCGTCCATGCCGGCACCATCACTCTGGTCGAGATAGATCAGCATCGCGGGATGCAGCATGGCGGCTTTCAGCAGGTTCGCGAACGACCCGGCCAGATTGGGACGGATCGCCTCCGCCTCGTACAAAGGCACGACCATCCGCATCGGCAGCGACTTGAGCGCGCTGGTGGAAAAATGGTCCGTCCAGAACGATGCCAACCGTTCGTGAAACCCGAAGGGCGACAGGATCGCCTGCGCCAGCCGCGCCATCGCATCCTGCCGATAGATCTGCAGCGCTTCCTTCTGGGTTTCCTTGCGAATGCTTTCGTTCGGCTTGCCGTCCTTCGCCGCCTTCGCTTCGGCCGCCCGCAACGACATCACCCGAGAGGCCGTCTCGCGGCGGCCACCCGCTCCCTCGCGCGGAAAACGCGGCTTCCGCTTTGCGGCCTGATCGAGCTGGGCCAGCAGAGCCTCGGCATCGCGGGGCGACTCCTCGCCGGGACGCAGCCCGTAGCCGAAGCGAATCGCTGCCAATGTCGGTCTCGAAATCGCCATCCGGCCACTCCTGTTTCAGTCCCCCAGAGTCGGAGACGAATGTGTCCGAAACGAAAGACAATTACGGCCATTTCGCGACCCGGACGATTTGCCGCCAGCCAACCGCGGTCTGGGACCGAAGAACCTCGGAAGTGGCTCCTCTAAACGATTGCCATATGCCTCGGCAAGAATGCCATCAGCTGCGATATCGCCAACGACGGCTCGCCTGTCCAGCCACGGTCGGTACAACATTCTGTCATCCGGTCACTTTACGGCAGGGACTTCGAACACGACAGGGCGACCCGCAGGCCGGATCCACAACGTTCTCCCGCTCAACACCGGAATGGGCTTAACCTTTGCGACGCCCTTTAGCGATTGCGGTCAATCCCGCGCCGGACTACCGTCGCGCGAAAGAAGTGAACTGCGCATGCCGGGGAAGCTGAATGGTCAATGCCGTCTTCTACCATAAGGAGGACACCACCTATAAGGACGTGAGAGGCAAGCTTTACCATTTTCCTGGCAGCTACCTTTCCCGCGTGGTCCAGACGATTGGAAGCCTGATCGTTTACTATGGCCCGCTACCCGGTGTGACCGGCCGTCACTACTCGGGCATTGCCCGCGTCCGCGCCGTCGAGCAGGATCCGGACCTTGCCAACCACCACTTTGCGCGTCTCGACGAATACATCGATTTTGATAGACCGGTCGACTACCGAGAAAATGGTGGCTTCGAGCGTCAGCTGGTAAGACCTGACCTCTCCGTCAATGGCGGACGAAGCGTGCAGGCGGTACGACTGATCGACGCCCACGAATTCTCTGCGATCGTGGAAGCAGGGCTTTCCGAACCGGACGAATGGCCAGCTCGCATCGATAGCATTGACGATGCCATGCCCGCATGGACCATGGGCGAGCCGCCACAGGACGCGTACATCGCCGCCCCCGAGCCGCGCGCGATCATCAGTCAGGTCATCAACCGGCCGTTTCGCGACCTGAAATTCCGGCAGCATGTCCGCAAAGTCTATGACCGTCGCTGTGCATTTACCGGCCTGCGCCTTATAAACGGCGGCGGACGGCCCGAGGTCGAGGCGGCGCATATCATTCCAGTCGAACGGGGCGGCAACGATTCGGTGCAAAACGGCATCGCACTGTCCGGCACGGTGCACTGGATGTTTGATCGCGGCCTGTTGTCGCTTGCCGACGACTTCAACATATTATGCTCACGCCACCTCAATGCCGACGTCTCGCATCTGCTCGTACCCGACCTGATGGCGCGTGTGCCGGCCGAAAGGCACCTGCGTCCGCATCCCCATTACATTGCCTGGCACCGCGATAACATCTTCAAGCAGTGATGCCGATTTCGGCCCACCACCCCCGTTGCCTTTTTGTACTCATTTTCCACTCATCCCCCTCTTCACTTTCCACCATCCCGCCTCCATATTCGCGCCATGGCCAGATCTCCGAAAAAATCCCCCTCCTCCAAGCCCAGCGGTTTCGAGGAATCCCCGCAATCGTCGTTTGAAGGCGCGCCGCTGGAGGGGAATGTTTCGGACTGGGTGAGGCAGCTGGAAGCCGAGGCGGAAATGTCCGGCGTCGAGACCCAGCGCGAGATCGCCTCCAAGGCCGGCAAGCATCGCAAGAAGATCGAGATCGCCGCCCGCGAGGAGGCCATCAAGGCCGCCGCGAAAGACACGCCGAAAACCGCCACGCACACGACCTCGTCGAAATCGTCTCGCGGCACGTCGATGGGCGGCTCGTCCGATCCCAAAACCCGCGCCGCCGCCGGCCTCAACCCGGTCGCCGGCATGGACGTGTCGCTGGAGGAGGCCGAACACCTCGCCACCGGCGCCGTCACCGCGACGGTGGAGGCCCTGTCGGCGCTGATCGAAAGCGGCAACCCGCTGTTCAAGGACGGCAAGATGTGGACGCCGCACCGTCCCCACCGGCCCGAGAAATCCGAAGGCGGCGTCACCATCCGCATGGCCTCGGACTATCAGCCCGCCGGCGACCAGCCGACCGCCATCAAGGACCTCGTCGAGGGCATCAACAACAACGAACGCTCGCAGGTCCTGCTCGGCGTCACCGGCTCCGGCAAGACGTTCACGATGGCCAAGGTGATCGAGGCCACGCAGCGGCCGGCCGTCATCCTTGCGCCCAACAAGACGCTGGCGGCGCAGCTCTATTCCGAATTCAAGAACTTCTTCCCCGACAACGCGGTGGAATATTTCGTCTCCTACTACGACTATTACCAGCCGGAAGCCTATGTGCCGCGCTCCGATACGTTCATCGAGAAGGAATCCTCGATCAACGAACAGATCGACCGCATGCGCCACTCCGCCACGCGCTCGCTGCTGGAACGCGACGACTGCATCATCGTCGCCTCCGTCTCCTGCATCTATGGTATCGGCTCCGTCGAGACCTACACCGCCATGACCTTCCAGATGGCCGTGGGCGACAAGCTCGACCAGCGCCAGCTTCTGGCCGATCTCGTCGCCCAGCAATACAAGCGCCAGGACATCAACTTCATCCGCGGATCGTTCCGCGTGCGCGGCGATACAATCGAAATCTTCCCCGCCCACCTTGAAGATGCCGCCTGGCGCATCTCGATGTTCGGCGACGAGATCGATAGCATCACCGAATTCGACCCGCTGACCGGCCACAAGACCGGCGACCTGAAGTCGGTCAAGATCTACGCCAACTCCCACTATGTGACGCCGCGCCCCACCCTCAACGGCGCCATCAAGTCGATCAAGGAGGAGCTGAAGCTCCGCCTCAACGAGCTCGAAAAGGGCGGCCGCCTGCTGGAAGCGCAGCGTCTGGAACAGCGCACCCGCTACGATATCGAGATGCTTGAGGCGACCGGCTCCTGCGCCGGCATCGAGAACTATTCCCGCTATCTCACCGGCCGCACGCCCGGCGAGCCGCCACCGACCCTGTTCGAATATATCCCTGACAATGCGCTTCTGTTCATCGATGAGAGCCACGTCTCCGTCAGCCAGATCGGCGGCATGTACCGGGGCGACTTCCGCCGAAAAGCGACGCTCGCCGAATACGGCTTCCGCCTGCCGTCGTGCATGGACAACCGGCCGCTGCGTTTCGAGGAATGGGATGCGATGCGCCCCCTCACCGTCGCCGTGTCGGCAACGCCCGGCAACTGGGAAATGGAACAGGCCGGCGGCGTGTTTGCCGAACAGGTCATCCGCCCGACCGGCCTGATCGACCCGCCGGTCGAAGTCCGCTCCGCCCGCAGCCAGGTAGATGACGTGCTCGGCGAGATCCGCGAGACCGCCGAAAAGGGCTACCGCACCCTGGTCACCGTGCTCACCAAGCGCATGGCCGAAGACCTCACCGAATACCTGCACGAACAGGGCGTGCGCGTCCGCTACATGCACTCGGATATCGACACGCTGGAACGCATCGAGATCATCCGTGATCTGCGCCTCGGCGCCTTCGACGTGCTGATCGGCATCAACCTCCTGCGCGAAGGTCTCGACATTCCCGAATGCGGCTTCGTCGCCATTCTCGATGCCGACAAGGAAGGTTTCCTGCGCTCGGAAACCTCGCTCGTCCAGACCATCGGCCGCGCCGCCCGTAACGTCGATGGCAAGGTCATCCTCTACGCCGACAAGATCACCGGCTCGATGCAGCGCGCCATGGACGAAACCGCCCGCCGCCGCGAAAAGCAGGTCGCCTACAACACCGAACACGGCATCACGCCTGAATCGGTCAAGGCCCGCATCTCCGACATCCTCGACAGCGTCTATGAGCGCGACCACGTCCGCGCCGATATCTCCGGCGCCTCGGGCAAGGGTTTTGCAGACGGCGGCCACCTCGTCGGCAACAACCTGCAGAGCCATCTCAACGCGATGGAGAAATCCATGCGCGACGCCGCAGCCGACCTCGACTTCGAAAAGGCCGCCCGCCTGCGCGACGAGATCAAACGCCTCAAGGCCTCCGAACTCGCCACCATGGACGACCCGATCGCCCGCGAGGAATCCAAGGCCCAGGAAGGCGTGCGCCGCAGCGCCGAAGCCACCCGCACCTCGCTGGGCGGTGGCAAAGGCAAAGGCGCCAAGGCCGGAGACGACGCGTCTCCCTCCTACTTCGCCAAACCCTCGCTCGACGACATGGGCCCGGGCACCGACACCGCCACCCCGCTGTTCCGCCGCAACTCCCTCGACGAAATGACCGTCGGCCGCACCGAAAAACCCGCCCCCGGCACCCTGCCGGAACGCCCACCGGAAACAATCAGCACCAAGAAACGCTTCTCGCCGCTCATGGAAGGCCAGCCGGAACGCGGCGAAGGCAAGGACGACCCGCGCCCCATCGTGCGCGGCAAGGTCGGCGCCGGGAGCTACGAGGACGCTGGCGACGCCAAGCAGCAGAAGCGACGGACGAAGGGGAAGACGGGACGGCCGGGGCGGTAGGCACCGACATGACGGCTGCGAATAGGCGGCTGTCACTCGCCCCCGGGAGTCCCGGAAAACACCTCCCCCTTGAGGGGGGAGGTCGCCGCAACGCGGCGGGTGGGGGTGACCCTCCCACCAACCATCACCACACCCCGGACATCCGGTCCGACCCTCCCCCTCAAGGGGCGGGTAAGGAACGGCTGGCGCCGGCAGTTGCGAGGATGCTGGCGATGCCAAGCAGCAAAAGCGGCGAACGAAGGGCAAGACGGGCCGGCCGGGGCGGTAGGCACCGACATGACAGCTCCGAACAGGCAGCAGTCACTCGCCCCGGGCATCCCGGAAAACACCTCCCCCTTGAGGGGGGAGGTCGCCGCAAAGCGGCGGGGGGGGGGGACCCGCCAAAACCACCAACCATCACTCCACCCC
>NZ_LMOF01000007.1:593572-798568 GCF_001423215.1 Rhizobium sp. Leaf321
TCACTCCACCCCGGACCTACGGTCCGACCCTCCCCCTCAAGGGGCGGGTAAGGAAAGTCGGCGCCCGAAGCTACGAGGATGCTGGAGACGCCAAGCAGCAGAAGCGGCGGACGAAGGGCAAGATGGGCCGGCTGGGGCGGTAGGGACCGACATGACGGCTGCGAATAGACGGCGGTCACTCGGCCTCGGGAATCCCGAAAAACACCTCCCCCTTGAGGGGGGAGGTCGCCGCAACGCGGCGGGTGGGGGTGACCCGCCAAAACCTCAAACCATCACCCCACCCCGGACCTTCGGTCCGACCCTCCCCCTCAATGGGAGGGTAAGGAAGGTCAGCGCCGGGAGTTATGAGGATGCAGTTGTAGCCTTGAGGATCAAAAAACCTAAGACTTGCCAAACGTAAGACTCAACTTTAAAGCGAATACGACGATTGGGGGGCTGTTAGTGACGGTAAAGAGATTTAGCGACTACATTAAATCAATAGAGAAATTTAGAGACGAAAGAGATACCGAATTTTGGTACCGAGGGCATAGCTCAACTTCTTATAAGCTTGAACCCTTCACTCATCGCAACAGAACACCGGAAGATAAACCGAAGATCGGGATTGCGGAGCAAGAAACTTATGATGAGTTTGTGCGCCGTTCCCCGCTGTTCGATGGTCAAAGGCGCGATCAGTGGGATCTCTTGTTCCTAATGCAACACTATCGAGCCCCAACCAGGCTCCTCGATTGGACCGCCAGCCCGCTGGTAGCCCTGTATTTTGCGTTGATGACGCCCGACAAGAAAGACCCAGCTGTTGTTTGGTGTTTCGATCCTGCTGCGTGGAATGGCATTGTCCTCAGCGACATCAAGGAGCCTCCTCGTATCTTCACAACTGACGACAGCTTGGTGAAACAATATCATCCCGCTCACAAGGACAAAACTAGTCGCAACGAACCTCTAGCAATTCAAGGGATTATGAATAATCCGCGGATAAATGCACAGAAGGGTCGGTTTGTGATTTTCAGCTCGGAGCCAAAACCACTTGAGGTTTTCGCAACAGATTACAAAGTCAAAGAAAACGGCAAAATCTTGGGTAAGATCGAAGTTTTACCTGAACATAAGGAAAGGCTTCTGAAAGACCTAGAACGGTATGGGATTACTTACTCTACAATTTTCCCAGATCTCGAAGGTCTGGCCTTAGAGATACGCAGACGATTTGGAGCGAACCATGTTTGAGATTCAGCACCAACACTTTAAATCTGCTCGGTATTGGTTTAGCCGTCGCGACCAAATTGACATGAATCCGCCATACCAGCGGAAAGGTAACCTGTGGAAAGTGCAGGACATGCAGTCGTTGATAGATACTATGATCAATGGCTACGACATGCCAAAACTCTATGTGGCTGATTTTACGACGCTCAAATCAGACATGAACAAAGCCGGCATGCGTTACGCCGTGATAGACGGAAAGCAGAGGCTCCAAGCAATCTTCGATTTCTTGTCCAACAAATTCGCCTTGTCTGAAAACTTCATCCTTGAAGAGGATTCCGATGTAGATCTGGCCGGCCTCTACCACAAGGACATTGCAGAAAACTACCCTCTACTCGCCGAGCGAGTCGAGGAGTTCCCAATGCCGATCATCCACGTAGTGACCGACGAGCCGCTCAAAATTAGAGAACTATTCCTTCGCCTCAATAAGGGTGTTGTGCTCACAGGACCGGAAAAGCGCAATGCGATGAAGGGCAACGTACCGGCATCCATTAAAGAGGTGTCTGAGCATGAATTCTTTCAGATCTGCGTATCTTACAAAGACACGAGAGGCGAAAACCAAAACAATGCCGCAAAAATATTATCGTTCGAACTAAATCGTGACGTTACAGAGACGAAAAGAGTTAACTTAGACAAAATGGTGGCCGAGTACGCAGATAAGGCAGGAGAGCTCAACCTTGCAGTTCAATACTGCGATGAAAACCTCAGTAAGATGGCTGTGGTTTTTGGGGAGCGCGACAAGTTACTTAGGTCAGCAGGTAGTGTTCCAGCATTTTATTGGTTCATACGCTCGATCGATGACGACAGGTTAAAATTGACTAGGCCATACCTCGAAATATTTATGAACAAAATTGGTGGAAAACCAGCACCTGCAATTCTAACAACCAATCAGGTTGCACAATACAAAGGGCTTTTACGCAATATCAACGATCGCGGATCGCATGAGGAGCGGGTTAGGATTTTGATAGCCGGGTTCGCTAAATGGATAGAATTGCCTCGAAAGCGAGGGTAGTGAGTGTACTACCATAATGCTTTTTCGATCCGGTGATTTCAGGGCAGGATGGCGAGGCGACGAATGTGCGTCTCGGGCCGCTCAAGGGAAGCGGCGACCGCGTCGAACTCGATGTGTTCTTCCGCAATTTTGGGCCGGTCACGCTGCATTACACGCTCGTGCGCGAAAACGGCGGCTGGAAGGTGGATGACATCGAAAACCGCAAGGGTGAGGTCAAATGGGGCCTGCGCGAGTTGCTCGGCGGCCACTAGATCCGCGCGGGGTTGCAGCGCCAGCCTCCGCCGCCAGCCAAAGCGCCCGCACATCCCCATACACCATCACCACCCGCATTCACCCTCCATCAACCCCTTCCATGCGATACCTTCTTCACAACGAAGATGGAGCACAGCCACGATGATTGGCTTCAAGAACACCCACAATCAGCCCGTTTACGTCAACCAGGCTCAGGTCCTTTACGTCACCACCTATGAGGAAGACGTCTCGGTGATTGCGCTAGCGGTCACGGGTGCCGGTGGCAAACCGGTGACGATCCATGTTCGCGGCAGCGTCGATCTCGTGCAGTCGAAACTGGCCGGCACCGCGCCGCGCTGAGCGGCAGCTTTTCGCGCCGAGGGCGCAACGCCCGCTTTTCCGGTCCTTAGAAGCGCCTCGAGAACAGCGCTTTTGTTTGCGCTGCGGCGGATTTTGGCGCACCGACCTACTAAATTTCAATGACTTAACGCATGTTACATCCTCACGGATTTTTTCCGTGCCTATAATGCTGCGTTCCGTCGCGGATACACCGGGAGGCGTCCCGGCGAGGCGGAACCGGCGCGGGCCATGGGGAAAGGACGCAAAACCCCATGCTCCGGGTCCGCGGAAAATGGTCTCCCTCCGGCGACACGGGGGAAACAGGCGGGTCACGGACCGACCGCCGGTTTCCGATGCCCGAAAGAGCGCGCCGGATGTGCCTGTGCGGCACACAAGGTGGCCCGCCGGGTGGTTTCGCCGGATTCCTGATCCGTCGGAAGCACCGGGAAGCCGGCGGCGGACAACCGCCCGGCCGGGTCATTGCAGAGAGACCGGAGTCGCGGGCAAAAACCGCCGAACGGGGTGCCGAAAGGTGTCACCTACAATTTTCTATATCGAGGCAGCTTCCGGCGCCCCGTCCGAATTTTTCATCCCTCGATCGCCAAGGCACACGTCTGCCCGGCGAGGCGGATCATCCGAAACCGGACAGGAGAAGCACCATGTCTGTCGAAATCACGCATATCGAGACCCATCTGGCATGCTGCACGGCAGAGATACTGGCCTTTCCGCAGGCCTGTCTCCGGCGCGAATGCCGTCGCGCCAACCGATGCTTGCATGTCAATATAGACACCGGCGCCCCTGCCTGTCTGATCAATTTCGGCCCCGACTACCCCGAAAGCTTTACCCTGATCTACCTCATCGCGCTTGCCGCCCGCGCCGATCTCGGCCGGCAGGGCATGATGTTCGCATCGCCCTCCGCCATCGAGCGTGAATTGCAGGATGCCTGTGTCGAGGTCGCCCGAAACGCGCTACCGGACGAGGATGCCAAGCGATGGATGGCGGCCTACCGGGCCCGCGAAAAACTGCCCCCGCCAACCCTGCCATAACGCGGACCGAGGATAGAAAAAGCCCGCCGGGCCGACATAGAGGACAGGAAGCGAAGCTTCTTACAGCGCCCGCTCAATCGCCTTCGCCGCCTGCCAAAGCCCCTCCATCCGCTCCAGCGTCGCAGCCTCCAGCGTCTCGCCTGATTTCTGAAGCACCGTCTCGATATGGCTGAAACGTCTTCGGAATTTCGCATTCGTCCCGCGCAGCGCCGTCTCCGGATCGGCGTCCACATGGCGGCCGATGTTGACGAGGGCAAAGATGAGGTCGCCGAGTTCGTCGGACACTTTTTCGGGCTGCCCGGCCGCCAGGGCCTCGCGCAGTTCGGCAACCTCCTCCTCGATCTTGTCGAGAATCGGGCCCGGTTCCGACCAGTCGAACCCGACGCGGGCGGCCTGCTGTTGCAGCTTCACCGCCTCGCTCAGCGCCGGCTGGGCCCGGTGTACGCTGCCGAGAAAGCCGGATTTGGCAGTCTCCGTCGTGCCGCGCAGCGCCCGCCGCTCGGCCCGTTCGCGCTTCTCCTCGGCCTTGATCGCATCCCACTGCAGCTTCACGGCGCCGGGCGTATCCGCATCGGAGCGTGCAAACACATGCGGATGCCGGCGGATCATTTTGGTGGTGACGGCCTCGACCACGTCGCCGAAGGCGAAGGAACCGGCCTCCTCCGCCATCCGCGCATGAAACACGACCTGCAAAAGCAGGTCGCCCAGTTCCTCGCGCAGATCGTCCATGTCATGCCGCTCGACCGCATCGGCCACCTCGTAGGCCTCCTCGATAGTATAGGGAATGATCGTCTCGAAACTCTGTTCGAGGTCCCACGGGCACCCGGTCACCGGCGTGCGCAGCGCCGCCATGATCTCGATCAGGCGGGAAATATCCTTCGAAGCATGCATGCCGAAATCCTTGGCCTTCAATTGAGCGGTATCGTGTTGTCAGCCTTGCCGGCCTGATAGCTCTGCGACAGCAGCTGGTAACGCTGCCGGATCCGCTCCGCCCGGGCCTTAAGATCGGCCCGAACGACGTCGTCCACCTCGGCCTCGATGAGGTCGGCGATGAAGTAGGAATTCCAGAAGGCGTTGGCGCGACGGTAGCCGCCGGGCTCCAGCCCGAACACCTCCTTCAGAATCTTCAGGTCATGCGGAATGGCGAACGCGTCACGGCTGTCCTCGTGGCTGAAGAACGAGTAGAAATTGTCGAACCCCGCCCAGGTAATCGCCGACATGCACATCGTGCACGGTTCGTGAGTCGAGAGGAAAATCAGATCCTTGGCGGAAAGTCCGGAATCAATCTCGTAGAAGCGCTTCAGCGTGTGCACCTCGCCATGCCAGAGCGGATTTTCCAGCTCGTTATTGGTCTCGGCAATCACCAGCGAAAGATCCGACTTGCGCAGGATCGCCGCTCCGAACACCTTGTTGCCGGCGGCAACGCCCGTTTGGGTCAGAGGCAGGATATCGTGCTCGATGACATCGAGAAGTCGGGAAGCAATGGTCATGGTGCACTCATCTCCAGGTCTGCCGCAGAGCGAACTTGTACGGTTGTAGGGTTATGGCTGTGCAGGGCTGCACACAATGAACGGAAGGTTGGCGGTGGCTTTTGCTCAAGAAGCGAGCGAACGGGAAACAGAAATACCGGGCGCTCCGGCCTTTTGCACATCCATTTCTTCAATTATGCCACCGCATTGTGGATATTCAGGTTCATATGATGCAGGATAATCGCATGTCTCAGAGCCTTCAACGCCTGTCGGTCTTCCCGGCGTTTTTTCGCGTGCGCGGAAAAAACGTTGCCGTATTCGGCAACGGCGACGAGGCCTATGCCAAGGCGCGGTTGATCGCCAACACAGACGCGACGATCGTCGCCTATGCGGATGATCCGCAGGCCGATTATGCCGCATGGCTAGCCCAGAACGGAATAGAACCGATCCGCGAAACCTTTGCCGCCGGTCAGGTCGCAGGCGCCACGCTCGTGTTTGCCGCAACCGGCGATCAGGCGCTCGACCAGACCATCGTCATCGCCGCCCGCGCGCACGGCATTCCGTCCAACGCCGTGGACCAGCCCGATCACTGCGATTTCTTCACGCCGGCACTGGTCAACCGCGCCCCGCTCGCCATCGCCATCGGCACCGAGGGTGCTGGTCCGGTGCTTGCCCAGATGATCCGTGCCCGTATCGATCAGATGCTGTCGCCATCGCTCGGCAAACTTGCCTCGCTTGCGACCGATTACCGCGATGCCGTCGAACGCATGGTGCCACGCGGCGTCTCGCGTCGCATCTTCTGGCACCGGTTCTTCTCCGGCGACGTTGCCGATGCCGTTGACGCCAACGATCATACCGCCGCACGCCGCGCCGCAGATGCTCTTCTGTCAGTGACCGGCAAGGCCGACGGCAAGATCTGGCTGGTGGGTGCCGGTCCTGGCGCCGAGGATCTCCTGACACTGCGGGCCCAGCGCGTGCTGATGGAAGCGGACGCGATCGTCTACGATGCGCTGGTTCCTCAAGCGATCGTCGATATGGGCCGCCGCGATGCGGAACGTCTTTCGGTCGGCAAGCGCAAGAACTGCCATTCCAAGAGCCAGGAAGAGATCAACCGCCTGCTGCTCGATCTCGGTCGCCAGGGCAAGCGCGTCGTGCGCCTGAAAAGCGGCGATCCCTTGGTCTATGGCCGCGCCGGCGAAGAGATGGCTGCCTTGCGCGAAGCCGGCATCGCCTATGAGATCGTGCCCGGCATCACCTCGGCCTTCGCCGCGGCTGCCGATTTTGAACTGCCGCTGACGCTGCGCGGTGTCGCCTCGTCGCTGATCTTCACCACCGGCCATGATCTCACCGGCAAAGCCCTGCCGGATTGGGCAAGCCTTGCGATCTCCGGCGCCACCATCGCCGTCTATATGGGCCGCACGGTCGCAGCATCGGTCGCCGAACGGCTGATGCAGGCCGGCGTATCCCCGCTCACCACCGTCGCCGTCATCGAGAATGCCAGCCGCACCAACCGCAAGCTGTTCCACGGGGTCCTCCAGGAACTGCCGGCGCTGGAGACGCGGGATGATCTCGATGGCCCGGTTATGGTGATTATCGGCGAGGCCGTCGCTGGTGCGAATTTTGAGAAGTCCGAACCGCTTTCCGCCTTTGCAAGGACGGAAGAGCGGACAAGCATTGGAGTGGAATAATGGCCGACAAGGTTCTGACTGCCAACCGCCTGTCCGATGGCATCGCCGTATGGCTCGATGCCGCCGGCCGCTGGACGGAAAACCTGCAGGACGCGCTCGTGGCGCGCCACGCGGAAGCCGTCTCCTCTCTGGAAGCGATCGGCAAGCGTGACTTTGCCGAAAACAAGGTCGTCGACGTCAATGTCATCGATGTCGAGGAAACCGAAGGAAAGTTGTGGCCGACGCGTCTTCGCGAACGCATCCGTGCACAGGGCCCCACAATGGATTACGCCGCCGGCTACAGCCACGCCGATCCGGCATTCATCGCAGTCTGATACCGAGAGTTCAGGAACATCATGTATCGTTACGACGAATTCGACCACGCATTTGTATCAGGCCGCGTGGAGCAGTTCCGCGATCAGGTGGAGCGCCGCCTGTCCGGCGCGCTTGCCGAGGATGCGTTCAAGCCGCTGCGCCTGATGAACGGCGTCTATCTCCAGCTGCATGCCTACATGCTGCGCGTCGCCATCCCCTACGGCACGCTGAATGCAAAGCAGATGCGGATGCTGGCGCATATCGCCCGCAAGTACGACCGCGGCTACGGCCATTTCACCACCAGGCAGAACATCCAGTACAACTGGCCGAAACTGTCCGACACGCCGGATATCCTGGCCGAACTCGCGACTGTCGAAATGCATGCGCTGCAGACGTCCGGCAACTGTATCCGCAACGTCACGGCCGATCATTTCGCAGGCGCTGCAGCCGATGAAGTGGCCGATCCGCGCCCTTACGCGGAAATCCTGCGCCAGTGGTCGTCGGTGCATCCGGAATTCTCGTTCCTGCCCCGCAAGTTCAAGATCGCCGTGACCGGCGCCGAGCGAGACCGCGCCGCGATCCAGGTGCATGACATCGGCCTGCACCTCAAA
The DNA here is from genome assembly GCF_001423215.1 of Rhizobium sp. Leaf321. NCBI lineage: Bacteria > Pseudomonadati > Pseudomonadota > Alphaproteobacteria > Hyphomicrobiales > Rhizobiaceae > Rhizobium > Rhizobium sp. Leaf321. The sequence continues at coordinate 601,511 of NZ_LMOF01000007.1, forward strand.
AAGAACGACAAGGGCGAGATCGGCTTTGCCGTCTATGTGGGCGGCGGACAGGGCCGCACGCCGCTGATCGCCAAGAAGATCCGCGACTTCCTGCCGGAAGAGGATCTCCTCTCCTACACGACCGCCATCATGCGCGTGTACAATCTAAACGGTCGCCGCGACAACAAGTACAAGGCCCGCATCAAGATCCTCGTGCACGAAACCGGCGTCGAGGAACTGACCCGTCAGGTGGAAGAAGAATTCCAGCACCTGCAGGGCACCGAGCTGAAACTGCCGGAACAGGATATCGAGGCGATCACCGCCTATTTCGCACCGCCCGCGTTGGCGAACCGCGCCGAGGGCTGGAAGGAACTCGCCAGCTGGAAGCGGCAGGACGAGAACTTTGCCCGCTGGGTGGATCAGAACGTTCAGCCGCACAAGCATCCGGACTACGGCATGGTCACCATCTCGCTGAAGCCCATCGGCGGCATTCCGGGCGATGCGTCCGACGTGCAGATGGATGCGATGGCCGATCTGGCCGAAGAATTCGGCCATGACGAGATCCGCATCAGCCACGAGCAGAACGTCATCCTGCCGCATGTGGCGCTGGCCGATCTCGAGCCGCTTTATCGCGCCCTCGCCGCCCACAATCTGGCAACGGCAAACTCCAACCTGATTACAGACATGATCGTCTGTCCCGGCTTGGATTACTGTGCTCTGGCGAACGCCCGTTCGATCCCGGTCGCGCAGGAAATCTCCACACGCTTCGGCTCCCCGGAGCGGCAGGCGGAAATCGGTGAGCTGAAGATCAAGATCTCCGGCTGCATCAACGCCTGCGGCCACCACCATGTGGGCCATATCGGCCTTCTGGGCGTCGAAAAGAAGGGCACCGAACTCTATCAGATCACGCTTGGCGGTTCGGCCGACGAGAACACCTCGATCGGCGAAATCATCGGTCGCGGCTTCGAGCCGTCGAAGGTGACGGACGCGATCGAAACCATCGTCAACACCTATCTCGGTCTCCGCCAGGGCCAAGAGGAAACCTTCCTCGCTGCCTATCGCCGGGTTGGGCCGCAGCCCTTCAAGGATGCGCTCTACGGTGATGCGAAGGCGGAGGCGGCGTGATGGCGAAGATCTGGAGAGAAACCGGCTTCGTCGCCAACGACCCCTGGGTCATCGAGACGGAAGAGGTAAAGGCCGAGGGCGAACAGAAGCCGCTGCTTCCGCTTGCCGAATTCATCGAGAAGGCGGAAGCCAGCAACGATGTCGGTCTCGGTGTGCTGATCAAGCCCGCCGACGACGTCCGGAAGCTTGAGCCCTATCTCTACCGCATCGAACTGGTGGCGGTGGAGTTTCCGGCCTTCAGCGATGGCCGCGCCTTCAGCCACGCGTCGCTTTTGCGCGATCGGCTGGCCTACAAGAACGAGTTGCGCGCCGTGGGCGATGTGCTGATCGATCAGGTCCCGCTGATGCTGCGGTGTGGCATCGACAGCTTCGCGGTCACCAACGCAACGGCGCTGCAGCGTCTGGAGGAAGGCCGCCTGCCCGGCATTGACGTCCACTACCAGCCAACGGCCCGTCCTGCGGAGCCAGGCGAAGGCTATAGCTGGCGCCGCCGCTCTGTGCCGGCTTGAAAAGCTGACCTCAGAAGACATATTTTCTAAGCGATCGGCCAGAAAGCGCGGCCGATTGCTTCATAAGCGCGGCTCGATAGTGTATTTCGCTGCTGCGAAACCAATCTGACCGAGTAACGGACGAGACTATGAACGCACCTGCCAAGACCGAAGAGTTTGCCGTGAAGATCCCGGATGGAGTCTACGCCGAAACCGTGCTTTCGGTGGAGCATTTCACGGATCATCTGTTCCGCTTCCGCATGACACGTCCGGCAGGCTTCCGCTTCCGGTCAGGCGAGTTTGCCATGATCGGCCTGATGGTCGGCGACAAGCCGATCTACCGCGCCTATTCGATTGCCAGCCCCTCCTGGGACGAAGAGATCGAAATCTTCTCGATCAAGGTTCCGGATGGCCCGCTGACGTCGCATCTGCAGGCGATCAAGCCGGGCGATACGGTATTGATGCGCAAGAAGCCGACAGGGACGCTGGTGCTCGACGCGCTGACGCCCGGCAAGCGTCTCTACATGTTCTCGACAGGCACAGGCATCGCGCCGTTCGCAAGCCTGATCCGCGATCCGGAAACCTACGAGAAGTTCGATGAGGTGATACTCACCCATACCTGCCGCGAAGTGGCGGAACTGAAATACGGGTTCGACCTGATGGAAGAGATCCGTAATCACGAGTTTCTCTCCGAAGTCGTCGGCACCAAGCTGAAGCACTATCCGACCGTCACCCGCGACGCGGCTTATCCCTATCAGGGCCGCATCACGGACCTGATCGACAACGGCAAGCTGTTCACCGATCTCGGCGTACCGCCGCTCGACCCCGCTGTCGACCGCGGCATGATCTGCGGCTCGGCTGCGATGCTGAAAGACACCAAGGAACGGCTGGAAAATGCCGGCCTGACCGAAGGTGCCAACAACAAACCGAGCGAGTTCGTCATCGAACGTGCATTTGTTGGATGATCTTCTGAGATATCGGTTTAAAAGACAGGCCTAATGATTTGATTATGTATGCCGCGATCCCCGAACTAAGCTGGGAATCGCGGCATCTCTGTTTCAGCCGATCGACTTCTGCGATGGCGCGATTTCCTTGTGGTAGATCGCGAAGACGGCCACGGCGATCAGCGCGACGCCGCCCCCAACGAGATGCGAGACCGCATAGCCTCCCTGGCTAACCACATAGCCGGCAACGACGTTGCTGAGCGATGCGCCGAGGCCCTGGACCGTCATCAAGCTCGCAAAGCCGACATTGAAACGGCCTGTACCCTTGAGGATGCGTTCAACCGCGACCGGTGTGACGATGCCAAGCAGCCCGGCACCGACGCCGTCGAGGATCTGGACGGGCCATACCACCCAGAAACCGTCAAAGCTGCCGGCGATCAACCCGCGGATCGGCAGCGCTGCAAGCCCGATCGCAAGCGTCGCGGCAAGGCCAAGCCTTCGGATCAGGAACGGCGTCACGACCGCGACAGCCACCATCGAAAGCTGGGCGATGCCTGTGATGATCGCCGTGGTCCGGAATGGTGTTCCGAGTTCGATGGCAAACTGCTGGGCGATCAACCGGCTCATCGGCGCGTTGCCGAAGTGGAAGATCATCAGGATCAGTGCAAGCAGAATAAGTCCCCGGCTTTTCAGAAGCACACTAAAACCGGATGGCGCCTCCGCCGCGCTAGCGTCTGCTCCGCTGCCGTCGTCCGCCGCAAGGCCGCGGGCGACCTTGTGATCGATGCGATCAGGATCGATCATTGCGACTGCCGCAAGAGCACCGAACGCCGTCGCGATCATCAGCCAGATCATGCCACCCTGGCCGAACAGCGAGATGATGACGTAGACGGCAAACAGCGAGGCGAAATTGCCTGTGTGGTTCCAGAACTCGTTGCGAGCGATCTGTTGCGAAAACAGCTTCTCGCCGACGAGACCCAGCGTCAGGCCGGCCAGTGCCGGACCGATCACGGCGCCGACGACGGCGGTCCCGATCTGACCGATCCAGACAATTGCCGGATTGGGGGAAAGAAGCGTCACCAGCGCTGCAGCGGTGACCACCACGACCGGAATGGCAACGAGCGCCCGTTTCCACGACGTTCCATCGACCAGCGCCCCACAAAGCGGCGTTGCGGCAAGCCCGATCAAACCACCGACCGTGGCGATCAGGCCGAGTGACATCGATGACCAGCCTTGCGTCGCAAGGAAAGCATCAAGAAACGGCCCGAGCCCATCACGCGCATCGGCTAGAAAGAAATTGAGGAGGCAGAGCGCCGCCAGAGATCGGTCGGAGAAGATGCGCGGTGGATTGCCACCCGCAGATTTGTGAAGAACGGATGATGTCATCAGGAGCGAACCTTAGCTGGAGAGCGCAGCCTAAATGCATCCGCCAAGCTTTGGTTGCTTCCGCCGCCCGTGAATTACGCGTAAACCCTATTTAATACTCAAATATTGTCAGTGTGTTAGCTTCGCGCCACGAAGATGAATACGTATCACAATGGAGCGTTACTGGACTGGCGTTTTCCGACATAGGTTCACAAAGCGAATTACCATCCGTATGGAGGGAAATACGCTCCCGCGAACCTTCGCAGCAGCTACAGGGAATGAAGAAGGAGCGTCTTACCGCTCCCACTCTTCCTTGTCCGGCTTTGCGCCGTTCCCGAGCCTGCGCTCCAGTTCAGAAGCCTGCCGATCCGTGAGTTTGACGACCAGCGTCACCGAGCCGTCCTCATTGTCCTCACGCTCGCTCACCACGGCATTGCCGTAGACCCAGGAGACGAGTGCCAGCTTATCGGCCGGGATCACGATCTCGGCCTCGGTCAGCACGCCGGAAAGCCGGTTCGAGACTTCATCGAGCAGTGCCTCGACGCCTTCGCCTGTGATCGCCGAGACGGCCATGATGTTGGCGCGCCCCTGGGCACGCTCGAACAGCGCGTCGTGGCTTTCCGGGTCGAGCCGGTCGATCTTGTTCCAAACCTCGATGATGCGCTTCTCGCTCTCCTTCTCGTCGATCCCGAGATCGGCGAGGATGCGCAGCACGTCAGCCGACTGGGCGGCATTGTCAGGGTCGGACATGTCGCGCACATGCAGCACGAGATCGGCTTCCAGCACCTCTTCCAGCGTCGCGCGGAAGGCGGCGACAAGGTGGGTCGGAAGATCGGAGATGAACCCGACCGTATCGGACATGATGACGGTGCGGCCATGCGGCAGCTTCATCCGGCGCAGCGTTGGATCGAGCGTCGCAAACAGCATGTCCTCGGCCAGCACACCGGCGCCGGTAATGCGGTTGAACAGCGTCGACTTGCCGGCATTGGTATAGCCGACCAGCGCCACGATCGGATGCGGCACCTTGCGGCGTTTGGCGCGGTGCAGCTGGCGGGTCCGCACGACCTGTTCAAGCTCCCTCTCGAGCTTGATGATCTTGTCCTGCAACTGCCGTCTGTCGGCTTCGATCTGGGTTTCACCGGGACCGCCCATGAAGCCCGCACCACCGCGCTGGCGTTCAAGGTGGGTCCAGGACCGAACGAGGCGGCCCTTCTGGTAATTCAGGTGAGCGAGATCGACCTGCAGCGTGCCTTCCTTGGTGGAGGCACGGCGGCCGAAGATTTCCAGAATGAGGCCGGTGCGGTCGATGACCTTGGCGCCCCATTCCTTCTCGAGATTGCGTTGCTGGACAGGTGTCAGCGGATGATCGACGATGACGAGCCCGGCATCCTTCTCGTCGAGAAGTGCCTTGATCTCTTCGATCTTGCCGGTGCCCATCAGCGTGGCGGGCCGCGGCTGACCGACGGTCACGATCATGCCTTCGGCGATCTCGAGATCGATCGCACGGGCAAGGCCGGTCGCTTCTTCAAGACGGGCTTCGTTGGATCGCTGCGGCGCGGCAGGTCTTGCGGGCGCAGGCGTGGCTGTCGCCTCACCCTGCCCGCTGCGTGCCCGGCTCTGTTTCAGCACAGGCACGATGACGACAGCGCGCATGTCGTCCCGGTGCTTTTCGGCTTCCGGGACTATTGATTCGTTCGAGGTATCGCGATTGGAGATTCTATCGATCCTTAAGCAGCGTTTTCTTCTGTCTCGAACATCTGCATCGGCTGGCCCGGCATGATGGTGGAGATAGCGTGCTTATACACGAGCTGCGAGTGTCCGTCACGGCGTAGAAGCACACAGAAATTGTCGAACGAGGTCACGACGCCCGTGAGCTTCACCCCGTTGATCAGGAATATCGTCAGGGAAATCTTCTGTTTGCGGACTGTGTTGAGAAACAAATCCTGCAGGTTCTGAGAACGTTCCGCCATAGCGTCGCTTCTTTCTTTCTTGCCGGTCATTGCCGGAAGCTGATCAAAATTTCTAGAGTTGAGCGGGAAACGCCCTCGTGTTTCCCTTCCCCTGACAGTCTGGTTATCAAATCGCCGTCTTCTCCGCAATCGCGAAAAAAGCGTCCCTTATATCGCTTGAGACGGTGCCTGGATGGCCGTTCGCGACGGGCTTACCATCGACCTCGACGACCGGAACGCAAATGCCGGTTGCGGATGTCATGAAGGCCTCGCGGGCGCCATGCATTTCGTCCACGGAGAACTCCCGCTCGACAAAAACCAGGCCGAGCTTCGCCGCAACGTCGATCGCCGTGGTGCGGGTAATGCCCTTCAGGATCCCATGCTCCGCCGGCCGCGTGACGAGCTTGCCATCCGGCGTGACGATCCAGGCATTGGCCGACGCACCTTCCAGCACCATGCCGTCGCGCGTCATGAAGATCGCGTCATGGGCACCCGCATCACGGGCCTGCTGCTTGGCAAGAACGTTGGGCAAGAGGCCGACAGTCTTGATGTCGACTCGATCCCAGCGGTTTTCAAGGAGCGTGATCACCTTGATGCCGGTCGCGTATTTCTTGGCAAGCAGAGACGGATCGGTGCTTTTGGCGGTGATCGTGATGGTTGGAGCCGTGCCCTCCGGCGGGAAGAAATGGTCCCGCTTCGCCGCACCGCGCGTCACCTGCATGTAGAAGATGCCGTTGCGAACACGGTTGCGGCGCAGCACCTCCCGGATGACGAGGGTGAGCGCCGCGCGGCTCATCGGCTGGACCATGCGCAACTCGGACAGCGACCGGTCAAGCCGGTTCAGATGCCGCGTCAGGTCAACGATCAGCCCGTCCCGGACCTCGCAGACTTCGTAGACACCATCGGCGAACTGGAAACCGCGGTCCTCGATGTGAACCGCAGCCTCGGAGTGCCTGACATACTGACCGTTGACGTAAGCGATACGCATGCTGATCCCTTACACTCCCAGCGACTTCAGTTTCCGGTGCAACGCCGAGCGCTCCATGCCGACGAATTCCGCGGTACGCGAAATGTTGCCGCCGAAGCGGTTGATCTGCGCGACGAGATAGTCGCGTTCGAACATTTCGCGTGCCTCACGCAGGGGCAGCGTCATGATGTGGACATCGCCCTTCGATGAGACTTTCGGCAGCATGTCGCCGAGATCGGGCGGCAGCATATCCGCAGAGATCGCCGTATCCGGACCGTCGGTGCGGGCAAGGATCATCAGCCGTTCGATATTGTTGCGCAGCTGGCGGATGTTGCCCGGCCAGTCATGCGCCTGCAGGACCGCCATGGCATCGTCACCGATCTTGCGGGCGCGGATGCCCGCCTGCTCGGAGATCTGGCGCATGAACATATCGACGAGGAACGGAATATCCTCCCGCCGTTCGGCCAGCGCCGGCACCTTGACCGGCACGACAGCGAGGCGGTGATAAAGATCTTCGCGAAACGCACCTTCGGCAATCAGGCTCTCGAGATTGAGGGCCGTGGACGAGATGATGCGCACATCCACCTTCACCCGCTTGGAACCGCCGACGCGCTCGAATTGCTGATCAACAAGCACGCGCAGGATCTTGTTCTGCGTCTCGCGCGGCATTTCGCCGATCTCGTCGAGATAGAGAATGCCGCGATGCGCCTCTTCCAGCGCGCCGATCTTGCGCGGCTGGCCCGGCCCGCCCTCGGTCCCGAACAGCGCGATCTCCATGCGGTCAGGCGTGATCGTCGCGGCGTTGAGCGCCACGAAAGGCCCCGTCACGCGCGAGGACTTCTTGTGGATCATCCGTGCCACAAGCTCCTTGCCGGAACCGGAAGGGCCAAGGATCATGATGCGGCTGTTGGTGGGCGAGACCTTCTCGATCGTCTGGCGAAGCTGCGACACGGCAACCGACGTGCCAACCAGTTCGGCAGCATCCCCGGTACGGCGCTTCAGCTCGGTCACTTCGCGCTTCAGCTTGGAGTTTTCGAGCGCCCGCTCGGCAATCAGGATCAGCCGATCGGCTTTGAACGGCTTTTCGATAAAGTCGAAGGCACCGCGCTTGATGGCCGAAACTGCCGTCTCGACATTGCCGTGTCCGGAAATCATGACGACGGGGAGGTCCGGGTGACGGGACTTGATCTCCTCGAGGAGCGCGAGCCCATCGAGCCGTGATCCCTGCATCCAGATATCGAGAAAGACGAGCCGTGGCACACGGTCGGATATCGTCGCAAGCGCGCTGTCCGCATCGTGGGCCGTTCGCGTTTCATGGCCTTCGTCGGACAGGATCCCCGAAACGATGTCACGAATGTCGGCCTCGTCATCGACGACAAGAATATCAGATGCCATATGCCAGTTCCTTATCGTTATTATCTGTGTTGGGCTTTGCCACCCGCTCGACATGCGGCAGCAGCACCCGGATCATGGCGCCCTTGCCATGATCGAAATCGTTGGGAGCATCGTGAAGCTCCAGCTGTCCGCCATGCTCCTCGATGATCTTCTTGACGATCGCGAGGCCAAGGCCCGTGCCCTTCTCGCGCATCGTCATGTATGGCTCCAGAATACGGTGCCGGTTTTCGGTCGGCAGTCCGTTGCCGTTGTCGATGATATCGACGACGAACGTGTCCCGGCCTTTTTCGAGAGCCGCGCGGACCATGATCTTGCGGCCGTCGCGCTCTTGATCGCTCGGCACCGCCTCGATCGCCTCGACTGCATTCTTGACGAGGTTTCCGAAAGCCTGGCCCAACATACGGGCGTCGAACAGACCTTTCAGCGGCTGATCGCCAAGCTCGCGGATGAAGTCCACATGTGTCTCACCCATTTCGCGCAGGAAGATGGCATCGCGCAGGATATCGCGCAGGTCCGCATCTTCCTTGGCCGGCTTCGGCATGCGGGCAAACGAGGAGAATTCGTCGACCATGCGGCCGATATCACCCACCTGGCGCACGATCGTATCGGTGCACTGGTCAAACACAGCCCGGTCGCTGGCGTCGATCTGCTTGCCATAGCGGCGCTTCAGGCGCTCGGCTGAAAGCTGGATCGGGGTGAGCGGGTTCTTGATCTCGTGCGCGATACGCCGCGCCACATCCGCCCAGGCGGTGGAGCGCTGAGCGATCACGAGGTCGGTAATGTCATCCAGAGTGATGACATAGGCATCCTGCGGCGAACGCTGCTCTTCACGGGTGACCTGCACGGACAGCGTCCGCTCGGTGCCGTTGCGCATCAGGTTGACCTGCTTGCGGAAATCCCCACGCGAGCGGGCGGTCGCCTCGGTCAGCACATGGTCGATTTCAGGCGCGACGTCATCCAGCGTCTTGCCCATCAGCTCCTCGGCAGGCGCACCGAGAAAGTCTTCCGCCGTCGGATTGACGATGGTGATGCGGCGGTCGGCCTCGACGCCGATGACGGCAGCGGTCACGCCCGACAGCACGGCCTCGATAAACCGGCGGCGGTCGTCGACCTCGTCCTTGGCCTCGAGAATTTCATCGCGCTGGCTGCGGATCTCGGAAATCATCTTGTTGAACGTGCGCGACAGGCTGCCCACGTCGCCGTCGACAGTGCGAACCGGGACGACCACGTTGAGATTGCCGGTCGCGACGCTGTCTGCCGCACTGATCAGCAGCCGGATCGGCCGCACGATACGGTCGGCGACCGCGATGGCGGCCCAGATGGCGGCCAGAAGCACGATCAGCGCAAACCCGAGATAGAGCACGGCGAAGGCGACCTGCAGCGACATGCGGCCCGCTTCCATCGCCTTGTATTCGGCGGTGTTCTCCTCCATCAGCCGCATCGCGTTCATCACGCGCGGATCGACGGCCCGGATCGTGTAGAGAAAGGCGCCCGGGATCGTATCGATCTTGATGACGGCGCCAACCAGGTTGGTGATGCCGGGCGGGATCAGCGTCGGTTGGCCGGACGCGGCACTTTTCAGCGCATCCTGCGGAATGGCCGGAAGCGGCTTTTCCGTCTTGATGTCGGCTTGCGCGACCGCCTGGCCATCTTCCTGAACCAGGAAGGCGCCGAGCAGACCACGGCCCCGCGCCTGACGGGTCAGCAGATCGATGAAACCGGTGCGGTCGAGATAATACATCGCCCGGTTCCGCTCGAGGTCGTTCGACATCGAGACGGTCTGGCCCTGAAGGTAACTTGCGTTCTCCATCATATAGGCTCGTGCAACGTCCTGCGACGACTGCACGATCGACTGCGTGCGAAGCGAAAACCAGCGATCGAGACCGACGCTCAGCGTCAGGCTGGCGAAAATCGCAACCAGCACGGCGGGCGTGATCGCCACGAACGAGAACAGCACGACGATGCGCACATGCAGACGGGCCGCCGCACGCCCACGACGTCTGGCCTTTACCAGTCGTCCGACCTCTCTGCCGATCAGGTAGACAAGGCCGAGAATGAACAGCGAGTTGATCGCGGCGGACGCGATCACGACATTGGTCGTCGGCGCGACCGGCGTCACGCCCAGCAGCACGAACAGCGTCAGTGTGGCGCAGATCAGTGCACCACCGGCAAGAAGCAGGCCCGGCAGCGCGAAGGATGCACGCCGATCGTGGACCACAGCTGCCGGCTCCGTTTCGGCCGACTGCGTTGCAGCGCCATCCGTCATCGTTAAAACCCCGGCCTTCGTGGCGTGGCCGGTGCGGATATCTCATCCGGACGCAGACGCCAGTCATTCATTTGCAACGAAAACTCGCGCTGCTCGGGCCGAGCCTGGAGGCTCAGCCTGAAGCGTAAATCTGCGTGATGTTTAAGCAACGCTTTGTGGCGAAAATGCAACGATGAAGCAGAAGTGTCAAGCGATTGTGGCGAACGGAAATGACAGGACTACGCGCCGCGGGAGCTGCGATAGACCGAAACGCCCAGTTCGCGGATCTTCTTGCGCAGAGTATTGCGGTTGAGGCCGAGGAGATCTGCTGCCTTGATCTGGTTGCCACGGGTGGCCGTCAGCGCGGCAAGGATCAATGGATACTCCATTTCCGTCAAAACCCGGTCGTAAAGACCTGGCGGCGGCAGGTTTTCGCCGAAACCGGCAAAGTATGACCGCATGTTCTCTTCGACCGCCTGGGCAATGGTGAGAGACCCTGAACGGGCCGTCATCTTGTCGATCGGGCTATCCGGCACATCGGAGCGAAGCTCCGTTTCGATGATCTCGCGGGTGATCACATCCTGTGGATAAAGCGCCATCAGGCGGCGCACGAGGTTTTCCAGCTCGCGGACGTTGCCCGGCCAGGCATAGGCCTTCATCGCATCCAGCGCTTCCGTTTCGAAACGCTTGCCGTCGAGGCCCTCCTTCTCCGCCATCTGCATGAAATGGCGGACAAGATCGGGAATATCTTCGGCGCGATCTCTGAGAGGTGGCAGGCGCAAGGGAACGACGTTGAGGCGATAGTAAAGGTCCTCGCGGAACAGACCCTGGTTGATGAGTTGCTTCAGATCCTTGTTTGTCGCGGCAACAATGCGGACGTCGGTGCGGATCGGCGTTCGGCCACCGACCGTCGTGTATTCACCCTGCTGCAGAACACGAAGAAGCCGTGTCTGAGCATCCATCGGCATGTCGCCGATCTCGTCGAGGAACAGCGTGCCGCCCTCGGCCTGTTCGAAACGGCCGGTGGAGCGGTTCTGTGCGCCGGTGAAGGCTCCCTTCTCGTGGCCGAACAGTTCCGACTCGATCAGATCGCGCGGAATTGCCGCCATGTTGATCGCGACGAACGGGCCGTTGCGGCGCTTGCCGTAGTCATGCAGGGCGCGGGCGACCAGTTCCTTGCCGGTGCCCGACTCGCCGGTAATCATCAGCGTCAGGTCGGTCTGCATCAGACGCGCCAGAACGCGGTAGATTTCCTGCATCGCCGTCGAACGGCCGACCAGCGGCATGCCGTCCTGCGTATCGTCGTCGAGGCGGGCCGGCTTGCGCTTCGGCTCGGCCAGCGCCCGGCCGATGATGGCGATCAGCTCGGTGAGGTCGAACGGCTTCGGCAGATAGTCGTAAGCGCCCTTCTCCGAGGCCTTGATGGCGGTCATGAACGTGTTCTGGGCGCTCATGACCAGTACCGGAAGATCCGGCCTCGCCTTCTTGATGCGCGGCAGGAGGTCGAACGCGTTCTCGTCCGGCATGATCACGTCGGTGACGACAAGATCGCCCTCGCCGGCGGAAATCCAGCGCCATAGCGTTGCGGCATTCGATGTAATGCGGACGTCATAACCGGCGCGGGTTAGCGCCTGGTTGAGAACCGTGCGGATGGCTGCGTCGTCGTCTGCGACAAGGATCGTGGCAGTCATTAATCGCTTCCTGTGAAGTTCAAGGCGCGGCCATCGCCGCCTTCTTCCTTGTGCATGGGCATAAGAACGCGGAATATCGTCCGGCGCGGCTGGCTGTCGCATTCGATGATGCCGCCATGGGCACCAATGATCTTAGCAACCAGCGCCAGACCAAGGCCGGAACCGTTCGTCTTGGTGGTGATGAAGGGGTCAAACAGATGCGGCAGGATATCGGCCGGCACGCCCGGACCGTTGTCGATGACGCAAAATTCCAGCGGCAGCGAGATCTTCTCCCGCGTGCCGGCAACCGACAGGCGGATGCCCGGCCGGTAGGCGGTGGTCAGCATGATCTCCGCATCCGGCTGATCACCCACCGCTTCGGCGGCATTCTTGATGAGGTTCAAAAACACCTGCACCAGCTGGTCGCGGTTCGCATAGACCGGCGGCAGCGACGGATCGTACATTTCCGCGATTTTGATGTCGCGTCCGAACCCGGCCTTGGCGATGGCCTTCACGTGATCGAGCACGGAGTGGATGTTGAGCGCCATCCGGTCGATCGGACGCTCGTCGGAAAACACTTCCATGCGGTCGACCAGCGACACGATGCGGTCGGTCTCGTCGCAGATGAGCCGGGTCAGTGAGCGGTCTTCGTCCGGCACGACCGACTCGAGGAGCTGGGCCGCGCCGCGGATGCCGGATAGCGGGTTCTTGATCTCATGCGCCAGCATCGACGCAAGGCCGGTGACCGATCGCGCCGCAGCCCTATGGGTCAGCTGGCGGTCGATCTTGTCGGCCATCGAGCGTTCCTGGAACACCACGACGACAGACCCCGGTTCGCTGACGACAGGAGCCACATAGAGGTCGACCAGCTTTTCCTGTCCGAGCCGCGGCGACGACAGGTCGACACGGTACTCGTTGACGGGCGCCTTGCGCTCGCGCACCTGATCGATCAGCGCAAGAAGCGGGCTTCCGAACGGAATGAAACTCGAGATCGTGTTCTTGGCCAGATGCGAGGCGCTGGAGCCGAAGAACGACTCGGCTTCCCAGTTGGCAAATGCGACCCTGCCATCGGCATCGACAAGAATGACCGGGTTCTGAACGGAATTGAGAACCGCCATGGCCAGCGCTTGTCCCTGCGCGGCATCGGGTGCGGTAGACTTCGTCATGCTGCCTTCCTTTGTGACGCATCGAACGTCCCATCGAGCAGTGCGGCCGACATCCTCTTCGAAACGTCGGTCGTGTCCTTCGAGATCATGATTGCGCCCTTCTGATCTGCCGGCAGGTTCGGCGCGAACCGGTCGAGATACCAGCCGAGATGTTTCCTCGCGTGCCGAAGCCCGGCCTCGCGGCCGTAAAGCTCCAGCATCGCTTCGTAATGTTCAACGACGATGACAGCCATCTCCTCGCGGCCCGGTGCAGAAGCGCCGGCAAGCCATCCGATATGCCAGGGACGACCCTGTGCGCCACGTCCGACCATGACCGCATCGGCGCCTGAACGCCGGATGATCTCGGCCGCATCTTCCGGCGTCTCGACATCGCCGTTGGCGATCAGCGGGATCTTGATCTCATCGCGAACCGCACGAATGGCATCCCAGTCCGCCTTGCCCTCGTAGAACTGCATGCGGGTGCGGCCATGGATGGTGATCATCCGGGCACCGGCCTGTTCGGCACGGCGCGAAATTTCCGGTGCGTTGATGGTATTCTCGTCCCAGCCGAGCCGCATCTTGACGGTGACAGGCACGCTGACCGCCTTGACGGTCGCCTCGATCATCGACAGCGCGTGATCGGGATCGCGCATCAGCGCGGAACCTGAATAGCCACCGGTCACCTTTTTGGCCGGACAGCCCATGTTGATGTCGATGATATCAGCACCGTTGGCTTCGGCGATCTTTGCCGCCTCCGCCATCCAGTGCGCCTCGCGACCGGCGAGCTGCACCATATGCGGCGTGATCCCCGTTCCCTGCAGGCGCGACCAGGATTCCTCGCGGTTCATCACCAGCTCGCGGCTCGCCACCATCTCGGTCACGACCAGACCCGCACCGTGACGCCAGGCAAGCGTGCGGAACGGGAGATCGGTGACGCCGGACATCGGCGCCAGGACGACCCGATTACGGATGGCGACTGGCCCGATATGAAAAGATGAGGATAGATCAGGGAGCGACAAATGATGATCTTTCGGGCAGATAATTCTTCTGCACTATTTTTATTCAGAAGTCATGCGTTTGCCAAGGGCAATTCACGAGCTGCGTTATTTTTAAGCGACGTGCTGGAATTAAGGCTTTTGGTCCTATAGTTCTGCGGCTGTCAACCTCCCACCAATTTCCGAGGGCTCATGGACGGCGAGATCTTCAAGATAGCCATCGTCATCGTGGCCGCTGGCCGCGGAGAGCGTGCGGGTGCGCCGGGAGACGGGCCAAAACAATATCGCCATATCGGTGGCTTGCCAGTCATTCATCATACGCTGCAGAAATTTCTGACCTGGCCAAAGAGCGGCCCGATCGTCGTGGTCATCCACCCGGAAGACGAGGCGCTCTACGCCGCCTCGACGGACGGACTTGGCGGAGCCGAGAACATCATTGTCACCTTCGGCGGCGATACAAGGCAGCGCTCCGTCTACGAGGGCCTGCGGGCGATTGCGGCAACGGAGGCGACCCACGTGATGATCCATGACGCGGCCCGCCCTTTCGTCGACCACGCACTGCTGGATCGCATTGCAGAGGGCTTTGCCGCGGGCAATGACGGAATCTTGCCGGCGATGGCGGTGACCGATACGCTGAAGCGTGGCGGATCGGACGGGCTGGTGCACGAAACGGTTTCGCGGGCGGGGCTCTATGCGGCCCAGACACCGCAGAGCTTCCGTCTCTCGGAAATCCGCACCGCGCATGAAAAGGCCGCAGCCCTTCGCCACGACGACTTCACCGACGATGCCTCGATCGCCGAATGGGCGGGCCTTGCCGTGACGATTGTGGAAGGCTCCGTCGACAATATCAAACTGACACTGAAGCGGGATATCGACATGGCGGACGAAAAACTCACTCAGGGCAACCCTGCCGAACACTACTTGCCGGATGTTCGCACCGGCAATGGCTACGACGTCCACCAGCTCGTGTCCGGCGACGGCGTGACGCTGTGCGGGATCTTCATTCCGCACGATCAGAAGCTGAGCGGCCATTCGGATGCCGACGTGGCGCTGCATGCGCTCACCGACGCGCTGCTTGCCACTTGCGGCGCCGGCGACATCGGCGACCACTTCCCGCCCTCCGATATGCAGTGGAAGGGCGCGGCCTCACGGATCTTTCTTGAGCACGCCGCGAAGATCGTGCGCGAACACGGCGGCACCATCATGAATGCCGATGTGTCGCTGATCGCGGAAGCCCCCAAGGTCGGTCCGCATCGTCAGGAAATGCGCGAAAAGCTCGCCGAAATCCTCGGCATCTCGCTCGACCGCTGCTCGGTCAAGGCGACGACCAACGAGAAGATCGGATTTGTCGGCCGTGGCGAGGGGATCGCGGCGATTGCCACAGCCACCGTCGTGTTCGGCTCGGTGAAGGCATGAGCCTGTTTCCGGACGATATCGAGGCACAGGCCCGCCGCATCATCGAGACGCTTTCAAAGCGCAAGCTGATGGTCTCGACGGCAGAATCCTGCACAGGCGGCCTGATCGCCGGAGCGCTGACCGAGATCGCCGGGTCGTCGGCGGTCGTTGATCGCGGCTTTGTCACTTATACCAATGACGCGAAGACAGACATGCTGGGAGTGCCCTCGTCGGTGCTTGCAACACACGGCGCCGTCTCAAGGGAAACTGCCCTGTTGATGGCAACTGGCGCCCTGTTCCGCTCCCGCGCCGATCTCGCTGTTGCCGTAACAGGCATAGCAGGCCCCGGCGGCGGCTCGGCCGAAAAGCCAGTCGGGCTGGTCCATCTCGCAGCGCGCGGCCGGAACGGAAAGATCCTGCACCGGGAGATGCGCTATGGCGACATCGGCCGAACCGAGATCCGGATTGCGACCGTCAGGACAGCGCTGGAGATGCTGCTGGAGGCGGCGGCCTGAACCTGACCCCAATCAGGCGTAGATCTTGTCCGCGCGCGCTTCGAACGCTTCAGCAAACATGCGGAAGGCGCGGTCGAACATCGAGCCCATCAGAGCGCCGAGAATCATGCTCTTGAATTCATAGTCGATGAAGAAGGCAACGGTGCAACCGTCGGAACCGTCCGTCGCCGGCTCGAACCGCCAGCGGTTATCGAGATACTTGAACGGACCTTCGATATATTTGACATCGATCGCCTGCTCCGCCGGATGCAGCAGGACCTGGGTCGTAAAAGTCTCACGAATCGCCTTGTAGCCGACGGTCATGTCGGCAAGCAGCAACTCCTTGCCGTCACGTTCCTTGCGGGAACGGATCGACAGCGCTTCACAAAGCGGCAGGAATTCCGGATATTTCTCGATGTCGGCGACCAGCGCGTACATCTTCTCGGGACTATGCTTGACGGGGCGTCGTATTTCGAACTTGGGCATGTCGTGGAGTTAATCGCGCACAGGCAGAAGATCAAGAAGCTGACGCATGTGTCGGTGCGATTTCAACATCAGGCGCGCCCAAATCCTGCGCTCTCGCTGTCGTCCAAAAAAATGGCCCTGCCCTCTGGCGGGTTGTTGCTTCAAGGCATATCTGGGACGTCGCCGCTCGGCTCGATAACGGGACGTCGAAAGATTAAATAATTTTAATGTCTCAGCAATGAAGTTGTAATGATCCGCGGGATCAATCCTGCGTATAACGCTTCACGGGAGATGACTGGCCTTTACCTGTCGGAAAGACGCATTCCATGGATGACTTCACGCAAATGATCAAGCTGCTCGAATCCGCCAAGCAACTGGCCGATATGAACCAGCTCCCCATGCTCGCCTATTTTGTGGAAATGGCGAAAGCCGAGACACGCGGACATCGCACGACGCTGCGCGAGCGCCGCCGCGGGCAGGACAAGAACCAGGATAAGATCGAGAAGATTCAAGCGGCCGAGTGATCGGCCGCCAGACCGCAGAAGTGCGGATTACACCGCTGCTGCGAGCAGCTTGCGGGCGCGATTGGCGCGCAGACGGGCGAAATCATCGCCTGCGTGATGCGACGACCGCGTCAGCGGGCTGGACGCCACCATCAGGAAGCCCTTCGTATAGGCCACGGTCTCGTAGGACTTGAACTCCTCCGGCGTCACGAAACTCATCACCGCATGATGCTTGCGGGTCGGCTGCAGATACTGACCGATCGTCAGGAAGTCGACGTCGGCGGTCCGCAGGTCGTCCATCAGCTGCAGCACTTCGTTGCGCTCTTCGCCGAGGCCGACCATGATGCCCGACTTGGTAAACATCGTCGGATCCAGTTCCTTCACCCGCTGCAGCAGACGAACCGAGTGGAAATACCGCGCACCGGGGCGAACCGTCAGGTAGTTGCCAGGAACCGTCTCCATATTGTGGTTGAAGACGTCAGGCTTTGCGGCAACAACGCGCTCGAGCGCGCCCGGCTTCTTGAGGAAGTCCGGTGTCAGGATTTCGATCGTCGTCAACGGTGACGCCGCACGGATCGCCCAGATTACCTTTTCGAAATGCTCGGCACCGCCATCGGCCAGATCGTCACGATCGACCGAGGTGATGACGACGTGGCTGAGGCCCATCTCTTTGACGGCCTTTGCGACATTCTCGGGCTCTGACAGGTCGAGCGCGTTCGGCTTTCCTGTCGAGACGTTGCAGAACGCGCAGGCGCGCGTGCAGATCTCGCCCATGATCATGAACGTGGCGTGCTTCTTGTCCCAGCACTCGCCGATATTAGGGCAACCCGCTTCTTCACAAACAGTGACGAGCTTGTGCTCCTTCACGATCGAGCGGGTTTCCTGATACCCCTTAGAAACCGGAGCCTTGACACGGATCCATTCGGGCTTGCGCAGCACTTCGGTATCGGGCCGATGCGCCTTTTCCGGATGGCGGACACGCTTCTCATCGCCCGTTGCAGGGGTGATGAGGTTTATCCTGTCGAGAATGGTGACCATAAATTACTGTCCTCAACCGCCTTGAATGCGGGTACCGTCAACGCCTGACGAGTTTTGCGACAAATAGCAAAATGCACGAGCCGACGAAACCCTGCACGAGGTAACCCAGCCAACCGCTGGCGACATGGATGTTGGCCGCATTGAAGATCGCGTTGGCAATCACCGCGCCGACGATGCCGATCACGATATTCATGAAGATGCCGAAGCGCATATCCATCAGCTTGCCGGCAAGCCAGCCTGCCAGGCCTCCGATGATGATTGCTGCAAACCAGCCGACGCCCATGTCTTACTCCGTTCAAACCTCTTCAGCAGATATGGGCGGCGAGCCGCCCATATGCAATCCGGGCTGAGACCTAAGCGTTCAGGACGCGGCCATAGGCATCGAGAACGCTTTCCTTCATCGATTCCGAAATCGTCGGATGCGGGAAGATGGTGTGCATCAGGTCTTCTTCCGTCGTCTCGAGGTTCATGGCGACGACGAAGCCCTGGATCAGTTCGGTCACTTCCGCCCCAACCATATGCGCACCGATCAGCTCGCCGGTCTTCTTGTCGAAGATCGTCTTGACCATGCCCTGGTCCTCGCCGAGCGCCACGGCCTTGCCGTTCGCCGCAAACGAGAAGCGGCCGACACGGATCTCGCGGCCCTGCTCCTTGGCCTTGGCTTCCGTCAGACCAACCGACGCGACCTGCGGATTGCAATAGGTGCAGCCCGGGATCTTGCTCTTGTCCATCGCGTGTACGTTCGGCAGGCCGGCGATCTTCTCGATGCAGACGACGGCTTCATGCTCGGCCTTGTGCGCCAGCAGCGGACCGCCGGCAACATCGCCGATCGCGTAGATACCCTCGACATTGGTCTTGCCGTAGCCGTCGATGACGATGAAGCCACGGTCGGTCTTCACGCCGACAGCCTCAAGGCCGATATTCTCGATATTGGCCTGCACGCCGACAGCCGAGATCATCCGGTCTGCGGTAATCTTTTCCGACGTGCCGTCCTTCTTCTCGATCGTGGCCGTGATCGAGTTTGCACCCTTCTCGACCTTCGAGACCTTGGCTTCGAGGTGGATCTTGATGCCCTGCTTGTCGAACTGCTTCTTGGCGAAGGCCGAAATCTCGGCATCCTCGACCGGCATGACCTGGCTCATGATTTCGACCACGGTCACGTCGACGCCCATGGTGCGGTAGAAAGACGCGAACTCGATGCCGATCGCGCCAGACCCCATGACGAGCAGCGACTTCGGCAACTCTTCCGGCTTCATCGCTTCGAAGTAGGTCCAGATCAGCTTGCCATCGGGCTCGATGCCCGGCAGCGCACGCGGACGGGCGCCCGTGGCGACGATGACGTGCTTGGCGTTGTATGTGCCCTCGCCCAGCGTGTTCTTGGGCACCGGACCCTGCGGCTGCACGATCTCCTTGGTGATCTTGCCGACGACGATTTCGGCCATCTGCGAACCGGATGCCGGCTTGGTGACCTTGGCTTCACCCCAGATGATATCGATCTTGTTCTTCTTGAACAGGAAGCCGACGCCGCTGTTCATGCGGTTGGCAATGCCGCGCGACCGCGCAACGACCGCCTTGACGTCGGGCGTGATCGTGCCTTCCAGCGTCAGGCCGTAATCCTTGGCATGCTGCGCGGTGTGCAGCACGTCGGCGGTTCGCAACAGCGCCTTGGTCGGGATGCAGCCCCAGTTGGAGCAGATGCCGGCCAGATGCTCGCGCTCGACGACGGCAACCTTCATGCCCAGCTGGGATGCACGGATCGCGGCGATATAACCGCCCGGACCGGCGCCGATAACGATGAGATCGTAGGACTGAGCCATTGTTTCCTGCCTTTGTCTTTTTAAGTCTGTGCCTGCGGCGACCATCGATACGCGGCCTGCCGATGTGAATTCTTGGGTCAGATGCCGAGCATCATCCGGACGATCGGCTCAAGGCCGCGGCCGATGGCGCGGGTGTCTTCAGCGGTCAGGTGCACACCGTCGAGCGGGCTGGTCTTTGCGACCGATCCCGCATCGAAGAAGCCGCACCCGAGCTCGTCGGCGAGATCGCGATAGAGCGAGGCGAGCATCGACGACTGCTCGATCCCGCCCTGGAACATCGCCGAAAAGATCGGGTCCCCGGTCTCGCAAAGCGGCGGCGGCGAAACGATCAGCACGTCAGGTGCATCATAGTCGAACGACCATTCGTGATGGCGGATCAGTGCGACCAGCCGCTGGATGCCGGCCCGCGCCGCATGCGCCGTGCCGGCGATCACTGGCTTCATGTCGTTGGTGCCGAGCATGATGACGACCAGATCAAGCGGCATGTGGGTGTGGAGGACGGTCGGAAAATTTCTGACGCCGTTGCGATCGCAATCGGCGAGGTTATCATCATAGCCTGTCGTGCGCCCGTTCAGGCCCTCGGCAATCACCGTGACCTCGTCTCCGAGTGCGGCGCCGAGCACGCTCGTCCAGCGATCCTCGAACGCGTGACGGCCGGGACCGATGGGGTCATATCCCCAGGTGAGACTGTCGCCGAAGCAGAGAACGGTTTTCATAGTGTCCATACGCCCAGTCATTCCCTGCCGACCTGTCTCTGTCGAGCTCAGGTCCCCTTCATCAGCGTCTCGACCTTGCTTTCCAACTCGGATATCCGCTCCTCGAAATCACCGGTCATGAATTTCGAGAGCATCGTATCGGCGGTCAGCGCATTGCGAATACTCTTCTGGCCGATCTCAAGCTTGTGCAATTGCTGTTTTACGGCACCGAGTTCACCGCGTATTTCATGCATTTCACCGCGTATTTCACGCAGCATGGGCATGATCATATCTACCGGTTCATTCGCCATCGACGTGCTCCTGAGCGGGCCGTATTCCGCTCCATCAAATATGGTGGAGCAGCTTACAAATGTCACGCATCAAGCGCATTCGCGGATGGGAACGGCCGCGACATAGGCCGCGGCCGAGAGTTTTTTTAAACCAGCATGCCCATCGGGCTTTCGATGTAGCGCTTGAAGGCCGAGGCCAGCTCTGCGCCGAGCGCGCCGTCGATAACGCGGTGGTCGAAGGCGAAGGTTGCCGTCATCACCGTGCCGACTTCGATCTTGCCGCCACGTACGACCGGCTTTTCGACACCGGCGCCAATGGAGACGATCGAGGCCTGCGGCAGATTGATGATCGACGTGAAGTTGGAGACACCGAACATGCCGAGGTTGGACACCGACGTGGTGCCGCCCTGGTATTCTTCCGGCTTCAGCTTCTTGTCGCGGGCCCGCTTGGCGAGATCCTTGACCTCGTTGGAGATGACCGACAGCGTCTTCGTCTCGGCCTTGCGGACGATCGGCGTGATCAGACCATCCGGGATCGAGACCGCGACGCCGACATCCGCATGCTTGTGCAGGACGCGGGCAGAAGACGTCCAGGAGGCGTTCGCCATCGGAACGTCGCGCAGGGCCAGCGCCATCGCCTTGATGATGAAGTCGTTGACGGAAAGCTTGAAGGCCGGAACCTCACCCTTTTCCGTCTTCTTCACCGGCGCGGACGCATTGATCTCGGCGCGCAGCTTGAGCATGGCATCGAGTTCGCAGTCCATCGAAACGAAATACGACGGAACCGTCTGGGTCGACTCGGTCAGGCGCGAGGCGATCGTCTTGCGCATGCCGTCATGCGGGAGCAGCTCGTAGGAGCCTTCCGCAAACAGCTTCATGATGCTGTCGTCCGACGGACCCTTTGCCATCGGCGCGGCTGCAGCCTGAGCGGCACCAGCCGTTGCCGAAGTCGCTTGAGACGGAGCGGCCTTTGCACCGCCGGAAGCGGCAGCCTTTTCGATATCGGCCTTGACGACACGGCCATGTGGGCCGGTGCCGGTAACGCCGGTGAGATCGAGACCGGCTTCCTTGGCCATGCGACGGGCAAGCGGTGAGGAAAACACGCGCTTGCCATCTTCTGCCTTCGGAGCAGGCGTCGAGGGTGCCGGAGCAGCATCCGTCAGCGGCTTGTCGGCGTTGGCTTCGGACTTCGGTGCTTCGGAAGCCTTATCCGCGGGAGCGGCTTCTGCCTTTGGAGCTTCTGCCTTGGCCGCTTCTGCCTTTGGAGCCTCGCCGCCAGAAGCGGCGGCCGAAACATCTTCGCCATCTACGGCAAGGATGGCGATCAGGGCGTTGACCTTGACGCCTTCGGTGCCGGCCGGAACCACCAGCTTGGCGACAACGCCTTCATCGACGGCTTCGACTTCCATCGTTGCCTTGTCGGTCTCGATTTCGGCGATCACGTCGCCGGACTTGACCGTATCGCCTTCCTTGACCAGCCACTTGGCGAGGTTGCCCTCTTCCATGGTCGGCGACAGGGCAGGCATGGTGATGTTGATAGGCATGTTAATCCTCCGCCCACACAAGTTCAAACTGGGCAAGTTCGTCAGGATGTTCCGTCAGCCGGGTGACGTCCTCAGGCGTCACTTCGATGTAACCGGCAACGTCTTCAAGCCAGCCGTCGACTGCACCAATCACGCCAATCTCTTCGCGCGGGACACCGACGATCACCTCGGTGTCTTCGGTCTTGACCAAGGCCCAGAACACAATTCTTTCAAAGACCGGGTTGTTCTTGGTGCCGATCACTCGGAACCAAGAACCGGAAACCGGCAGAATCTGCTTCACAGAAGATTTCGGCATCACCCGGATCCTTACTTGTAGCAGACGGTCTTCACCGCCTGAACGACTTCACCGACATTCGGCAGCGCCAGCTTTTCAAGGTTGGCGGCGTAAGGCATGGGCACGTCCTTGCCGGCGATCGTCAGGATCGGCGCATCGAGATAGTCGAAGGCCTGCTGCATGACGCGGGTGGCAATCTCGGTACCGACCGAAGACTGCGGATAGCCTTCCTCGACGGTGACCAGACGACCCGTCTTCTTCACCGATTCGATCACGGTCGGCAGGTCCATCGGACGGATGGTGCGAAGATCGATCAGTTCGACATCGATGCCGTCCTTCTCGAGTTCGGCAACCGCCTTCGTGGCATAGGCCATGCCGATACCGAAGGACACGACAGTGACGTCCTTGCCCGTCTTGTGGATACGCGCCTTGCCGATCGGCAGAACGAAATCGTCCAGCTTCGGCACTTCGAACTGCTGTCCGTAGAGGATCTCGTTTTCC
Source organism: Rhizobium sp. Leaf321 (assembly GCF_001423215.1). Taxonomy (NCBI): domain Bacteria; kingdom Pseudomonadati; phylum Pseudomonadota; class Alphaproteobacteria; order Hyphomicrobiales; family Rhizobiaceae; genus Rhizobium; species Rhizobium sp. Leaf321. Next base: position 624,794 of record NZ_LMOF01000007.1, read on the forward strand.
AGGAAGATGACCGGGTTCGGATCGCGGATCGCAGCCTTCAAAAGACCCTTCGCATCGGCAGCCGTATAGGGCATGACGACCTTGAGGCCCGGGATCTGGCTGTACCAGGCGGCATAGTCCTGGCTGTGCTGCGCGCCGACGCGGGCAGCGGCACCATTCGGACCACGGAACACGATCGGCGCACCCATCTGGCCGCCGGACATGTAGAGCGTCTTGGCAGCCGAGTTGATGATGTGGTCGATCGCCTGCATGGCGAAGTTGAACGTCATGAACTCGACGATCGGCTTCAGGCCGGCCATTGCAGCACCGACGCCGACGCCGGCAAAGCCGTGTTCGGTGATCGGCGTATCGACGACGCGACGCGCGCCGAATTCCTGCAACAGGCCTTGCGTGATCTTGTAGGCGCCCTGGTATTCGGCGACTTCCTCACCCATCACGAACACATCGCCATCGCGACGCATTTCTTCGGCCATGGCATCGCGAAGCGCTTCGCGAACCGTGGTCATCACCATTTCGGTGCCGGCCGGAATGTCCGGATCGGCAGCAATTTCGATCTTCGGCTGGGCCGGAACCTTGGCGTCAGCAGGTGTCTCGTCCTTGGCTTCGCGGGCCTTGCCGCCGGCCGCATCGGAGGTCGCCGCCGGAGTGTCGGCATCGGCCTTCGGAGCATCCGCCTGGGGCGCGCTTTCCTGTGCAGGCTTGTCAGCCTTCATGTCGTCGGCGGTTTCGCCTTCGCCAAGCAGGATTGCGATCTTGGTGTTGACCTTGACGTTCTCGGTGCCGGCCTCGATCAGCAGCTTGCCGATCACGCCTTCATCCACAGCTTCCACTTCCATGGTCGCCTTGTCGGTCTCGATTTCGGCGATCACGTCGCCGGAGGTGACCTTGTCACCCTCTTTTTTCAGCCACTTGCTGAGCGTGCCTTCTTCCATCGTGGGAGAAAGCGCGGGCATCAGGATATCGATTGGCATTGAGGTTCCCTCCCCGCGATCAGAGCAGAATGTCGGTGTAGAGCTCGGATACATCCGGCTCCGGATCGTTCTGGGCAAAATCTGCAGAATCCGAGACCACGTCACGGATATCCTTGTCGATCGCCTTCAGTTCATCCTCGGTCGCCCAGCCACCGTCGAGGATGCGCAGACGCACCTGTTCGATCGGATCCTGCTCGGAGCGCATCTTCTGCACTTCTTCCTTGGAACGATACTTCGCCGGGTCGGACATCGAGTGACCACGGTAGCGGTAGGTCAGCATTTCGAGAATGATCGGACCCTTGCCGGAACGGCAGTGAGCGAGCGCCTCGTCGCCGGCGGCCTTGACGGCGCGCACATCCATGCCATCCACCTGGATGCCGGGAATGCCGAAGCCGGAGCCGCGCAGCGAATAGTTCGACTGCGCCGTCGCGCGGGCGGTCGATGTGCCCATCGCATAACGGTTGTTCTCGACGATATAGACGATCGGGAGCTTCCAGAGAGCAGCCATGTTGAAGCTCTCGTACACCTGGCCCTGGTTGGCAGCGCCATCGCCGAAATAGGCGACCGATACGCTGTCATTGCCGCGATAGGCATTGGCGAAAGCAAGACCGGTGCCGAGAGACACCTGCGCGCCGACGATGCCGTGGCCGCCATAGAACTGCTTTTCCTTGGAGAACATGTGCATCGAGCCGCCCTTCCCCTTGGAATAGCCGCCGCGACGCCCCGTCAGTTCCGCCATCACACCACGGGCACTCATGCCGGTTGCCAGCATATGGCCGTGGTCACGATAGGCGGTGATGACCTGATCGCCCTCTTTCTGCGCCATCTGCATGCCGACGACGACAGCTTCCTGGCCGATATAGAGGTGACAGAAACCACCGATGAAGCCCATGCCGTAAAGCTGGCCGGCCTTTTCCTCGAAGCGGCGGATGAGCAGCATTTCGCGATACGCGTGCAGCTCGTCATCCTTGCCGAAGTCCGACATATTCTTGCCGGTAAAATCCTTTGAAACGTTCTGGGTTGCAGACTTTGCCGCCGTTTTGCGGCCGGACGTAGACGCGGTTTTAGCTTGCGCCATCGATCCCTCCCTGTGTGCTGCTCTTTGTAAAGGGGACATCATGTCAAAATGACGCACCCTGGTTTCGGAGCGTAACATAGGGAAGAAAGCACGGACCAGCAATGCCATAATTGCATGGCTCACATCCAAATTAAATCACTGATATCGTTGCTGAATTGTGAAATTAACCAGCTTGTGGTTAATTTAGAAGTAGTTGTTGAAGATGACGATCTCGTCGCGCTTGGAGACGTTGAGCTGGTAGCGGGCGATCTCGTCGAGCATGTCCTTCTCGAGAGACCCGTCGCTCATCAGCTGGACCTGACGCTCCAACGCCTTGCGACCGTCGGTCAGCCTTGTCAGTTCGGCAACCCGCTCGATCCGCCGCTTCTCGAATTTCTCCGTCGCGATCAGCCCGAGTTCGCCATGCACGGAATGATATCCGAAATAGGAAACGAATGCGATCGTGATGGCAGGCAGGACGAAACGACCGAATTTTCTTTTCTTGTGATGCTTGGTCCACATGCTCACGAGACGCCTACCCATTACGCTAAACTGGATCAGGATCGATCCGAACTGCGAGAGAGAATCGCAGAACTTGCTTAAGCAATGGTTGACCGGGGAGCCTCGACCGGCGACTTCACCCGCTCGACGTCACCCAGAAATGCGAAAGGCCGGAGCTTTTGGCTCCGGCCTCCGTTTCAATCTGCAACAATCGCTTAGTTGACGGCCTTGTCAACCAGCTTGTTCTTGCCGATCCATGGCATCATGGCGCGAAGCTTGGTGCCGACTTCCTCGATCTGGTGCTTGTCGTTCATACGGCGGATGCCCTTGAAGCGGGCGCCACCGGCACGGTATTCCTGCATCCAGTCGGACGTGAACTTGCCGGTCTGGATATCGGTCAGAACCCGCTTCATCTCGGCCTTTGTCTCGGCGGTGATGATGCGCGGACCGGTGACGTATTCGCCCCACTCGGCCGTGTTGGAGATCGAGTAGTTCATGTTGGCGATACCGCCTTCATAGATCAGGTCGACGATCAGCTTCACTTCGTGCAGGCATTCGAAATAGGCCATCTCAGGCGCATAACCGCCTTCGACCAGCGTTTCGAAACCGGCGCGGATCAGTTCGACGAGACCGCCGCAGAGAACAGCCTGTTCGCCGAACAGATCGGTTTCGCACTCTTCCTTGAACGTGGTCTCGATAATGCCGGACCGGCCGCCGCCAACGCCACAAGCGTAGGAGAGAGCGATCTCAAGCGCATTGCCGGACGCGTTCTGGTCGATGGCAACGAGGCAAGGAACGCCGCCGCCCTTCTGGTATTCGCCACGAACCGTATGGCCCGGGCCCTTTGGTGCGATCATGACGACGTCGACCGAAGCCTTCGGCTCGATCAGGCCGAAATGGACGTTGAGGCCGTGGGCGAAAGCGATGGCAGCGCCGTCGCGAATGTTGCCGGCGATGTCGGCCTTGTAGATGTCTGCCTGCAGCTCGTCGGGAGCCGCCATCATCATCAGATCTGCCCAGGCGGCAGCTTCGGCAACGGTCATGACCTTAAAGCCATCGGCTTCGGCCTTCTTGACGGTCGGCGAATCGGCACGCAGGGCGATGACGACATTGCTGGCACCACTGTCCTTCAGGTTCAGCGCGTGGGCGCGACCCTGCGAACCGTAACCGATGATGGCAACCTTCTTGGACTTGATGAGATTGAGATCAGCATCCCGATCGTAATAAACGCGCATCGTATGTTCCTTCCCTATGAACGTAACTGTTGTTGATGATTAGCGGGCCGCGGAGGTGCGTGACACCTCCAGCGGCTGTTTCTCGGTGCGATACAGCGACAGAAAGGCATCGATGGCTCTTTCCGCCTGACGTGCAGTATCCTTCAGCCCGGGTTCGCCGAGCAGCATGCGGACATGCAGGTCGGAGACGATCAGGCCGTAAAGCGTATGATAGGCGGCATCCGCGTTGTCGAACCGCAGGAGCCCTACCCGTTTGCCCGCATCGATCAGCGCCATGGCGCGACGATCGATCTGGCGGCGGCCGTGCTCGACCAGCAGCTTGCCGAGCTTGGATCCGTTCGGTCCGGCACCCGGTCCCGACTGGCCGATCGCCAGCCGGTTGAGCGCCAGCGACACATCGCCGGATAAAACCTCCAGCAGATCGCGTGCAAAAAGTTCGAGATGATCCCGCAAAAGCTCGGCACTCAGCCGCTCGCCGGACCGCTCGAACGTGCGGACCTTGGCGGCCTGGTGGGCGATCATCGCCGCCAGCAGGCCTTCACGGTCGCCGAACCACTTGTAGAGGCTTTCCTTCGAGCAGCTTGCGGCGCGCGCAAGCCCGGATGTGGTGAGCGCCTTCTCCCCGCCTTCGACGAGCAGACGCAGCGCCTGCTCCAGAACCTCGTTCTGGCGCGGCGAAAAGTCGGGCATGTCTGCGGTTTCGGTTCTCACGGCTCACCTCTGAAGTACCGTACGGTACGGTTCTGCCGGTATAAATGATTTCAGATGCCCGTCAAGTGCTTCTGGCGGGTCCTGTGAATAAGATGCGGGAAGAGTTTGGTCGGCCAAGCCGGGAGAGAACTCTCGCTAATCCGCGTCAGCCGGCGGACGGCTCACGCACTGAGCTGATGTCACGGCTCGGCGACATGCCGTAGAGACGGCCATATTCGCGGCTGAACTGGGACGGGCTCTGGTAACCGACACGGTGGCCGGCATTGCCTGCATCCAGCCCGTCGACCAGCATCAACCGGCGCGCCTCGTGAAGGCGGAGATGCTTCTGGAACTGGACAGGCGTGAGAGCCGTCACGGCCTTAAAGTGATGGTGGAACGAGGACGGGCTCATTCCCACGTGATCCGACAGATCCTCGATCTTGAGCGGACGATGGAAATTTGATCGCAACCAACTGACGGCTCGTGCGATTCTGGAACTCTGCGTTTCCGACATGGCCATATGGACAAGCCTTGGCCCATCGGGCGAGGTCAGCAGGCGGTAGAAGATCTCCTGTTCGATAAGCGGCACCATCGCAGCGATATCGGATGGCGTATCAAGCAACCGCACCAGTCTGGTTGTCGCATCGATCAGATCAGGCGACGCATGGTTGACCGTCAGCCCGCGGTATCCCTCGCTTGCCAGAGAGTCTGGCTGGAAGTTGATACGGTCGAACAATTCGTGCAGCCGCTCCATCTTCAGATCGAGGCAGAGGCAGTAGTAGGGAATATCGCCGCTGGCCTCCACCACCCAGGACGCGACGGGCAGATCGAGCGAGGTCAGCAGATACTGGCCGACGCCATAGCGATACGTCTCACGGCCAAGCGTCAGGCTCTTGGAGCCCTGTAGCACCAGCGTGTAACTGGGAGAATAGGCCGTATGAAGCGGCGCTGTTGGAGCCGAACATCGGTGCAGCCGCAACCCTTCGATCGCAGTCGTGCCGTCATTGCCTTCGACCGCATGCCGGGCAGCGAGTGCCGTCAGTTCCTGATAGGGCATGAAGGAAATTGTCATGAAGTCTCACCACCGTCGCGCGTTCCGGCACTGACATGGCAAATCCATATCAGGCACAAGACAGAGGTAGTATCCGAAAACGGAATTTGTAGGATCGTGCAAGAAGCTTGCAGGATCGATCTAACGCTTGTGACGACAGATCGGCATAGTCCGGCAGTTGATTTCAACTGAAAATGAATGGAGTTTTCCATGGCTATTGCACGAGGCTATGCCGCGACCGACGCCACCAAGCCGCTCACACCGTTTACCTTCGAGCGCCGCGAGCCGAACGAAGATGACGTCGTGATCGATATCAAATTCGCCGGCATCTGCCATTCCGACATCCATACCGTCCGCAACGAATGGAAGAACGCCGTCTACCCGATCGTTCCCGGTCACGAGATCGCCGGCATCGTTACCGCCGTCGGTTCGGCCGTCACCAAATTCAAGGTCGGCGACCGCGTCGGCGTCGGCTGCTTCGTCGATAGCTGCGTCGGCTGCGCAGCGCGTGATGTCGACAACGAGCAGTATATGCCAGGCCTCGTCCAGACCTATAACGATGTCGATACGTTGAACGGCAATGCGGCCACCCAGGGCGGCTATTCCGATCACATCGTCGTCAAGGAAGGCTATGTCCTGTCGATCCCGGAAAATCTTCCGCTCGACGCTGCCGCTCCGCTGCTGTGCGCCGGTATCACGCTCTATTCGCCGCTCCACCATTGGCAGGCTGGCCCTGGCAAGAAGGTCGCGATCGTCGGCATGGGCGGTCTCGGCCATATGGGCGTCAAGATCGGTGCCGCGATGGGCGCTGATATCACCGTCCTCTCGCAGAGCCTCTCCAAGAAGGAAGACGGCCTGAAGCTCGGCGCCAAGGAATATTACGCGACGAGCGACGCGGAAACCTTCACCAAGCTTGCCGGTACCTTCGATCTGATCATCTGCACCGCAGGTGTGGCGATCGACTGGAACGCCTATCTCGGCCTGCTCAAGGTCAACGGCTCGATGGTCATCGTCGGTGCACCGGAGCATGCGATCCCGGTTCATGCCTTCTCGCTGATCCCGGGCCGCAAGAGCCTGTCGGGTTCGATGATCGGCTCGATCAAGGAAACCCAGGACATGCTGGATTTCTGCGGCAAGCACGACATCGTTTCGGAAATCGAGATGATCAAGATCCAGGAAGTCAACGAAGCCTATGAGCGCGTGCTGAAGAGCGACGTGCGCTACCGCTTCGTCATCGACATGGCATCGCTCGACGCCTGATCCGTTTGGTATAGTGCACTGACAGGGGCGGTCTTCGGGCCGCCCTTTGTGTTAGCGAAGATCGCCCGCGTCGAACTTCGACCGTGCCGCCCTGACGTTGGCGTGGTTGCTTGCCGCCCACGCAAGCACTGCCGAGAGTGGTTCAAACAGCGAGTAGCCTAGCGGCGTCATCCGGTATTCGACGCTTGGCGGCTTGGTCGGAAACACCTGCCGATCGATGTAACCGTCGCGCTGCAGATCCCGCAGCGTCTGCGTCAGCATCCGCTGGGAAATATCGGGCACAAGCCGCCGCAGCTCGCCGAACCGGTACGGCTTTTCCGAAAGCGCCTGAAGAATGAGCGTCGACCACTTGCCTGCGATCTGGTTCATCACGTCCCGGACCGGACAGTTCCCGGCATCCCAGGTTGACGTGTCACAGGGTCGCTCAGCCAGCGTCGGCTTGCTTGCGGTAACGGCCATTGCGGTGGTTCCCTTTTGGTAACGATCTCCCTCAAACCTGCCTCCTTTACAGGAGGTCGTCAATTCCTATTCTAGTGTTAGTCTCTTTTTGAGACCAACAAAGATAGGAAACGCAGGATGACCAAACTTCTCGTCACCGGTGCCGCCGGTCAGCTCGGCCGCGCCGTTCTTCATCACCTCCTGGAGACATCGAACGTTTCTGCAGGCGATATCGTTGCCGCCAGCCGTGATCCATCCAAACTGTCGGAGCTTGCGGCCAAGAGTATCGAAACCCGCAAGGCGGATTTCACCGACGAAGCCGGGCTGGTAGAGGCGTTCAAAGGGATCGATCGCGTGCTGATCATCTCGACCGATGATCTCGCCACGCCGGGTGGTCGCCTCAAGCAGCACAAGGCTGCCGTTGCCGCTGCAGATAAGGCCGGCGTAAAGCACATCCTCTACACGTCTATGCCGAACCCGGACAGATCGCTGGTGAGCTTCGCGCCGGATCATCTCGGCACCGAGGAGGCCATCAAGGCGACGGGGCTGTCCTACACGATCCTGCGCAACGCCTGGTACGGCGACAATTATCTGATGTCGATGCCGCATAACCTCGCGACCGGCACCTGGTACACGGCCATGGGCGACGGCAAGCTTTCCAACATCGCGCGCGATGACTGCGCCCGCGCCGCCGCCGCAGCGCTCGCCAATCCCCCGGCCGGCAACAGGACGGTGACATTGACGGGCTCGGAAAGCCTCAGCGCGGACGAGATCGCAGCACTGGTTTCGAAGGTCACAGGCAAGCCGCTTGCGGTCGTCAAAGTCACCGAGGAGCAACTTGCAGGCGGAATGGCCAATGCGGGGCTTCCCGACTTCCTGATCAAGATGCTCGTATCCGCCGACGCCAATATCAAGGCGGGCAACTTTGATCTGGTGACCGACGATTACGAGACGCTGACAGGTGCAAAGCCCCAATCGCTTGCGTCCTATTTAGACAGCCGCAAGGCCGACCTCACCGCGTAAGACAACAGGCGACCTAGTTCCGGTATTTAGTTGACTCAGTCAACTAAATACCGGAACATCTATCCTCCTGGATGGGAGGATCATCATGTCTAGAGCAGAGACCTTCGAGGCAATCCGCGCCTTCAACCGCTTCTACACCAACAAGCTCGGCGTGCTGTCGAAGGGGTACCTCGATACCGACCACACGCTGACGGAAGCGCGTATCCTCTACGAGATCGGCGCGAGCCAAAGAATTTCGGCCACCGAGCTCAACCGTGAACTCGGGCTCGATCCTGCCTATCTCAGCCGCATCCTGAAGAAATTCCGCGAAGCAGGCTTTCTCGAGAGCGAACCCGACCCGTTGGACCGGCGCAGTCAAATCCTGACGATTACCGCGCCGGGGAAAGCGGAATACGAAATGCTCGGCACGCGATCGAGAGCGCAGATCGCCCGCGAGCTTTCCGGCGTCAGCGACGGTGATCGAGACAGATTGGTCACCGCGATGGCTACCATCCACGGCATCCTGGCAACCACAGAGCGCTCCACGGCACCGGTCGTGATCCGTGAACACCGAACCGGCGACATGGGCTGGCTGATTGAGGCGCAGGCGGTTGCCTATACGCGGGAATACGGGTGGAACGACCGGTTCGAAGGTCTCGTTGCCGAGGTGGCGGGACGGTTCATCCAAAACTTCAATCCGGACAGGGAGCGGTGCTGGATTGCCGAGACAGACGGACGCCGCATCGGCTCGGTTCTGGTCGCCGACGCCGGCCAGAACATCGCCAAGCTGCGCGTCCTTTATGTCGATCCTGCAGGCCGTGGCCTCGGCCTTGGCAGGACCCTTGTCGAGCACTGCATCGCCTTCGCGAAGGCGGCAGGCTATACCAAGCTTTCGCTGTGGACCAATGACGTGCTGAAGGCTGCCCTTCACATCTACGAGGCCACCGGCTTCACGCTTGTCGCCGAGGAGAGACATGCGATGTTCGGCCCGGAATGCATTGGCCAGACCTGGGAACTCGATCTGACGGACGTACCACGCGCCGATGTCTGAGATCGTGCTTGGATCCCTGGATCACGCCCGAGGATCCATACCCTGCCAGACGATCAGGACTCGTCCTTCAGCGTTTCCTTCTGGGTGATCAGCCGCGCGCTATGCTGGCCGGACAGATAAATCCACAGCCAGCTCCAGGCGACGGCGGCGCGTGATCTCGTGCCGATCAGGAAGTAGATATGGGCAAGCCCCCAGATCCACCAGGCAAGTCCGCCGGTCAGCTTGAACTTGCCGAAATCGATCACCGCCGCACGCTTGCCGATGGTTGCTAGACTGCCCTGATGGCGATAGTGGAACGCCGCAGGCACAGGCTTGCCGGCGAGCCGCGTCTTGATCACCTTCGAGACGTATTCGCCCTGCTGCTTGGCGGCCGGCGCGATGCCGGGCACCGGCTTGCCGTCGTCCTGCGAGACCAGCGCGGTATCGCCGATGACAAAGATCTCGGGCTGCTCGGGGACTGACAGATCCGGACCGACGACGGCGCGCCCTGCCCGGTCCGCCGACGCGCCGATCCAGCGCGCTGCGGGCGATGCCTGAACACCGGCTGCCCAGATCACCGTCTTGCAGGGAATGAACGCGTCGCCAACGGTGACGCCTTCCTCGGTGATCGCGGTGACGGGCTTGCCGGTATGAACCTCGACGCCGAGCTTTTCGAGCGCCGTCTTCGTGTAAGCCGACAGATCCTCGGTGAAAGCCGGCAGCACGCGTGGACCTGCCTCGATCAGCATCACCCGTGTTCGGGTCGTGTCGATCTTGCGGAATTCCTTCGGCAGCACCTTGTTCGCGAGTTCCGCGATCATGCCGGCCATTTCCACGCCTGTCGGACCGGCGCCGATGATCGCGAATGTCAGCTCGGAATCCAGCTCCGACGTCTTTTCCGCCATCTCTGCCCGCTCGAATGCGAGCAGGATGCGGCGGCGCAATGTCGTCGCATCCTCCAACGTCTTCAGGCCGGGCGCGACACTTTCCCATTCGTCGCGGCCGAAATACGCGTGGCGTGCGCCGGTTGCGAGAACCAGCGTATCATAGGGCACCATACGGCCGGACGCGAGCTTCACCGTCTTCGCACCCTTGTCGATCCCGAGAACTTCATCGAGCACCGTCGTGACATCGCGCCGATCGCGGAACAGCCTGCGGATCGGCCATGCGATTTCCGACGTGGCGAGCACCGTCGTCGCGACCTGATAGAGGAGCGGCTGGAACAGATGATGGTTGCGACGATCGATGAGCGTGATGTCGGCATCGGCACCTTTCAGCCCATGCACCGTCTGCAATCCCCCGAAACCTCCCCCGACGACGACAACTCTATGCTTGCTCACGATGGATGCTTCCCCGAATGACGAATGACAATGAAATGCTGCAGCGCAATATGATGCAGGTCTTAATCAAGTTCTCAGTCAACGGAACTGCGGCACTTTGTCCATCTGCCTTTTGTGCAAGGCAGGGAGCCGCCTGATGCAAGGCATTCAGGCGCTCGATAGCGCCGCTTGGGGGCAGCATCCGACCCGTCGCCTTCACGCGGTTACAAGCCTGCCGTGACGGCACCAGACGTTGACAGCCTCATGGTCGAAGAGAGAGCCGCGGCTGCGGGTTCAGTTAGATCGTCTGACCGCAGGCGCGGCAGAAACGACGCACCGTCTCGGCCATTCCGTATTCCAGCGCATCGGCCGTCAGCCCGTGGCCGATCGAGACTTCGGCAAGCGCCGGAATGCGCTTCACCAGCGCGGGGAGATTGTCGACCGTCAGGTCGTGCCCGGCATTGACGCCAAGGCCTTGCGCCAATGCAGCATCCGCAGTCCTGCCCAACAGCTCGAGAAACTCGATGCCGCGTTCCGGATTGTCGAAACAGCCGCCATAGGGACCGGTATAAAGTTCGATCCGGTCGGCGCCGGTCGCCTTGGCAAGCTTTACTGCCTCGACATCTCCGTCACCATCGGCAAACAGCGAAACGCGCATACCGCCCTTTTTCAAGCGCGCCACGATCGGCTTCAACATTTCGCCTGTCGCACGGAAATCGAAACCGTGGTCGGACGTCGCCTGGGCCGGATCGTCAGGCACCAATGTCACCTGCTCCGGCTGGATACGTTCGCACAGTGCCAGGAAATCCTCGCTCGGATAGCCTTCGATGTTGAATTCCGCATCTGGGAATTCGTCGTCGATCAGGGCGCGCAAAACCGGCAGATCGGAAAAACGGATATGGCGCTGGTCGGGACGCGGATGAACCGTCAGTCCGGATGCCCCGGCCTGCAACGCAATCCGCCCCAAAGCTTCAACGCTCGGCCACGGAAGATCGCGGCGATTGCGGAGCATGGCGACAGCATTGAGATTGACGGAGAGCGTAGTGGTCATGGCAGCGTCCGAAGCGAGAAATGTCAGCCTGCTTTTAGGACATGCGCAGCGTGTTGACCACCGTTTGGGAACATTACGTAGAAAATAGATCTTTCCGATACGTAAGCATATTATAATCTACAAAAATCCGGAGTAGTAATCGTTAAAACTTTACGTACGGTGTCTTCATGCAGAATTCGCCAAGTCGGCAAGATGCGGCACATGAGGCCGGCGAGGCGAATTCTGCTGTCACGATCAATCGGGTCCGCATTCCTTTCACCGAAGATCATCCGCTCATCATGACGCATAAAGCGGCCTGTGGATGCAATCGAGCAGGACCAGCTAGCGACCGAAGGATCCGATGCGAAGCGACCTGTTTGATGCACCGAGCCAGACTTCCCAGCCCTCCTGCCTGTTGTCGCCGGAATTCCTGGCGATCAGATTTTTCCCGCAAATCCAGTTGCCGTTCGAGCTGCCGGATCAGCCTGTGCCGATTGCCGACGTGGCGGACCTGTTCGGCGTAACGCACCGGACACTGCATTTCTACGAGGAAAAAGGGCTGCTGGTCGCAGGCCGTGCAACGGGACGCGGAACGGCCCCGATGCGGGTTTACGCATCAGATCAGATCCGTCGCATGGCAGTTATCACGGCCTGCCGCGAGGTCGGCATCGGCATCGTGATGATCCAGGACCTCCTGTCGGAGCTGGCAGGAGCCGCCAGCCAGGCCAAGGCCGACGACATCTTCAGTACCGCACTTCAACAACGCAAACGGGAGATGACCGCAGAGATCTCCCAGATCCGGCGGCAGATGCAGCAGATCGAGACCCTGGTGTCGCAGGACACCGACGACCGTGCCGAGACCAGCCGGACTGCAGCCTGTCCGCCGCTTGCCGATATCGAACGCCGATGCCTGTCGTTGATGAGCGATGGATATTCCGCATCAAGGATAGCCCGCGAGCTTGAGATTGATCTAGACGAAATGCGCCGAATCGAGATCGCGCTGATCGACAAGTTCGAGGCGAGCAACCGTTTTCAGGCAATCGCCAAGGCACTGGTGGCCGGTGTCGTCCTCAACTGAAGCGCTCTAGCGGACGATCGTCAGCGTTTCGGCAGCACGGGTGATCGCCGTGTAGAGCCAGCGCTCACGCGTATCGCGAAAGGCAAAACTCTCGTCGAACAGAACGACGTTCTGCCACTGTGAACCCTGCGCCTTGTGGACGGTCAGCGCATAGCCGTAATCGAACTCGTCATAGCGTTTGCGTGTCGACCACGGAATTTCCTCGTCGCTCTCAAACGCGGTCTTCAGCAGCTTGATCTTGGCTGCACCGCGATCCATGTCGTCGTCTTCCGGGCGGATCATCAGATTGATACCGGGCTTGACGGTTTCTCGCGATGAACTCATCACCTGCCACAGAGACCCGTTCAAAAGGCCCTTGACCTGATCGTTGCGAAGGCAGACCAGCTTGTCGCCGGACTGCGGGTAATCGGCGGTAAAGCCCTTCAGTTCGCGAAGGCGCTGGTTGTAGCGCTTGCGGGTCCGGTTGGTTCCGACCAGAACCTGGTCGGCCTCCATCACCAGTTCCTGCGTCACCTCGTTGCGGGAAATGACCTTCGCCTTGCCGTAATCGCCACGCATGATCTCCTTGCCTTCGCGCACGGTCATGGCGAGCTGGATGATCGGGTTGTCCTGCGCCTGGCGATGGATATCGGTCAGCAAATAATCCGGTTCCTGTTCGGTAAAGAACCCGCCGCCTGTGACCGGCGGCAGCTGGCCGGGATCACCCAGAACCAGAACAGGCGTGCCGAAGCTTAAGAGGTCACGCCCCAGCTGTTCGTCCACCATCGAGCATTCGTCGATGACGATCAGTGCAGCTTTGGTGAGCGGGCTCTGGCGATTGATTGAGAACATCGGCGACACGGATGTCTTGCCGGTTTCCTCGTTTTCAACCTCTTCCTCGCCCCGGGGGCGATAGATCAGCGAGTGAATGGTTTTGGCATTGCGCGCGCCGCGCGACCGCAGAACCTGCGCCGCCTTGCCGGTAAACGCGGCAAACAGCACGTCGCCATCCACATGCTCGGCGAAATGCTTGGCAAGCGTCGTCTTGCCCGTGCCCGCATACCCGAACAAACGGAAAACCTGGCTACGGCCTTCCTTCAGCCATTTCGAAACAGCCTTCAAGGCCTCGTCTTGTTGCGGCGCAAATTGCATGGCCGCGACTTGGCAGGATTCTGCCTGTCAGCGCAACTGAAAAGAACGAAAGATGAATCGAAGCCGGGGGATGAAGAAGGTGCTTCAGGCGCCCAGCGCGTATTTCCGGACATTGCCCGACTCGGCGGACTCCATCTCATGCTTGGCCGCACGGGCCAGAAAGCCGGATCGGGTAAATCCATTCGCCTCGGCGAAAGCGTCGATCGACGCAAGCATGTCTTCGGGAAGCGTGATGTTGATGCGAACGGCCTTTTTGCCCTCGGTCTTGAGCGAAACAAGGATGGCGACACCGTCCCTGTTGTCCTGGTTTTCCATCACCGCATCAAGCGAAGCCGGTTCCGGAATGGCATCGCCATCTTCCAGCAATCCTTCGACATGCAACGCCAGCGCTTCCTCAGCCATGCGCCGCGCCTCATCCAGATCCCGACCAGCGGTGACAACACCGGGGAAATCCGGGAAGGAAACGCCGAAATCGCTGTCGGCACCCTTATGAATCAGTGCGATATAATTGCGCATGGCTTACCTCAAAGTTAGTCCGGCTTGCTTCTCGATGCTCTTGAGCGTTCCGACTGGAATATCTTGCTTCGGGTGAGGAACAGTTACCCGACCAAGCTTCCTTGGATGCTTGAACTGGACATGACTGCCCTTCCTGGCGACCTCGTACCAGCCATCAGCCTTCAACGCACAGATGATGTCGCCACTCTTCATGGAATATCTATACACACTTGATGTGTATTTTCAAGGTGCCTGTTGTCAACTCTGTCGGTGCGGATCGTTCCTCAGCTCGATCGGCATGCCATGCGGCGTGGCTTCCGCCGCGCGCTGCCAACTCTGCTGCAGGCCAAGGATCGTCGCTTCGTCGGCGACCTGTTTTTCTGCGAGAAGGTCGCAGAGCGCTGCAACCCAGCAGTCGAAATAGTCGCTTCCATCCTCTGCCCTGCCGGGCTGATGGACCTGGCCCGACAATGCCGCTGCCCATTCCGGCCAGGTAAACACGCCGCGCTCGTGCAGATGCACGGTCATCGCGAAGGCTTCAGCCGTCCAGGGCTCGGGGAAGACCGGATCACCCTGCGGTGACACCGGCAAGCCCGGCGAATGCGCAAGGTCGGTTTTGCTATCGCATCGAGTTTCAGAAGCGCTCAAGATAGCTCTCCCAGGCGTCGATGGAGACGGTCAGCGTCGGATCGGCGCCCTCGCCCCAGATTTCTGACGCATCGAAAACGACGGTATAGACCCATTGCGGGTTTTCGCCCTTGCCATGGGCATTGTCATCCGGGAACACGAAAGCGCCCTGCACCGCCTCGACCACGCCGGTCTTGGCGCGTGCGTAACGCGGCAATCGCGTGTGGGTCTCCGGGTTGAAGTTTTTCGTGCGGACACGATCGCCCGCGGCAAAGGCTGGCCTTGTCTCCAGCGGCCGGTCGCACGGCCCGCCTTTGGAAAGCACGCCCGCAACCATCTCGGCTTTCAAGATGCGTTTGGGCACCGCCGGTTCGACCTGTTTTGTGCCCGAGGCAATTTCCGCGCTGGTCGCAAAACCGTGCCGTTCCAGAAGCACTTCCAGCGCCCGGGTCCAGATCTCGTAATAGCTGGCCGAGAGATAGCTCGCCGATGGGATATTCTCGCGCGCATGCCGGCTTTCATCGATGTTCCATGCGCCAAATGCACCGCAGGAGAGCGTCAGGCCCAGCACGCGGCGTTCCCAGTCCGCATGGAAATAGGGCTCGTTGCTGTCAGGTGCCACCAACCCGAAACCCATCTGTCCGCCAAGGTCGTGCGGGCCGTTCATGACGGCACCCCTGCGATCGCGGTACCGATCATCGCGTCACGGCTGACCAGTGCGGCAAGCGCTTGCTCGTCCAGCCCGTCCGTCCCGTCAGGTCGTTCAGGAATGACGAGGTAGCGCAGTTCCGCCGTCGAATCCCAGACGCGGATCTTCGTCTCCTGGGGAAGAGCCAAGCCGAATTCGGCCAGCACGCCGCGTGGATCGATCACCGCACGGGAGCGATAGGCCGGCGCCTTGTACCAGGTCGGCGGCAGGCCAAGCACGGCCCACGGGTAACAGGAGCAGAGCGTGCAGACGATGAGGTTATGGGTCTCCACGGTGTTGAACACGGCGCGCATATGCTCGCCCTGACGACCGGCATAGCCGAGGCTGGCGATCGCCGCCGTCGCATCTGCCTTCAGCCAGTCTGCAAATGCCGGATCGCTCCACGCTTTCGCTACCACGCGGGCGCCGTTCTTCGGCCCGATCTTCGTCTCGTAGGTCTCGACGATCGCATCGACCGCTTTCGGGTCAATCAGGCCCTTTTCGACCAGCACCGTTTCAAGCGCCCTTACCCGCGCCTGCATGTCGGTGTAGCGGTTGTCGTGGTCGTGAAAGTGACCGTGAGCGTGGCCATGGTGGTCGTGGTGATCGGTCTCGTGATCTTCGTGCATGGCGGGACCTCATGATCGCTGCGGGATACCTTTGCCAACGTCCGCATCGAGGAGATGCAAACGTTGTCGTCGTCGGTTCAGCGTATGCGCCTTCCTCATGCCCGGCAAGCCTTTGCCGCCACCGGACGAACCGGAGGCTTGGCATCACGGCAGAGCGCCTTATCTGACATCAGATCACTCATCAGCGAGGTCGAAGATGCCCGATATTCCAACCGTCACCCTGCCCTCGGGCATCTCGGTTCCAGCCCTTGGCCTCGGAACGTGGAAGATGGGCGAGGCCCCGAACGACGCGAAGGCCGAGATCGAAAGTCTGCGCCGCGGGCTCGACCTTGGCATGACACTGATCGACACGGCGGAAATGTATGGAGAAGGCGCTTCGGAAGAGCTCACAGGAAAAGCCATCGACGGCCGACGCGACGAGGTGTTTCTGGTCAGCAAGGTCTATCCCTGGAATGCCAGCCGCCGCGGTGTGATCGAGGCCTGCGAGGCCAGTCTCGAACGCCTGAAAACGGATCGGCTCGACCTCTACCTTCTGCACTGGCGCGGCGAGCATCCGCTCGAAGAAACCGTCGCCGGGTTCGAGGAACTGCGCCGCGACGGCAAGATCGGCGCCTGGGGTGTCTCCAATTTCGACATCGCCGACATGGAGGAACTGATGGCGGTGCCGGATGGACGCAACTGCGCGACCAACCAGGTTCTCTACAATCTGTCGCGCCGCGGCATCGAATACGATCTCTTGCCCTGGTGCCAGGAGCACGAGATTCCGGTCATGGCCTATTCCCCGATCGAACAGGGACGGATCCTGCGCAATGCGGAACTGATCCGCATCGCCAAAGCCTACCAGGCAACGCCGGCACAGGTGGCGCTCGCTTTCCTGCTGGAGCGGGACAAGGTGATCGCGATTCCAAAATCCTCGACGGCGTCGCGCGTCGAGGAAAATGCCGGTGCTGCCGACCTTGAGATCAGCGACGAGGACTGGGAAGCGCTCGATGCCGCCTTCCCGCCGCCGGAACGCAAGCAGCCGCTGGAAATGCTCTAGTCGAGGTCTAGCTGACGACGCTCGGCGACGAGCGTCTCGATCGCGGTAAACACGTCGATTTCGGCAAAGCTCTTCGTGTCGCGATAGACCGGGTAGAGGCCGAAGGCTGCCGCTGCCAGCTGATCGATGGTGGGACGGGCGGTCCGACGAGACAGCGTGGCCTGCGCGCCCTCACCGAGGTGATCTTCGGTCAGGTCCCAGCCCGCATAGAACGGACCGGCATAACACCGCACCGGCTTTTCGCGCAGGAGCGCGTCCAGCCCGAACTGGCTGGAGACTGTCCAGACTTCATCCACCACATCGAGAATGGAGGCAACCGAGACTGCATCCGACAGGAGAATCACGCCGGATGCTTTCGCTGCCAGTTCGGTCAGATAGCCCTTGCGGAAGCCGGCCATCACATCCGGATGGGTGCGCACCACGCATTGAGCACCGCTCGCGATCGCATCCTTGAGCATCCGCGAAAAGCTGTCCGGCGAGCCGCCCGCCATCGGCACCGAAACATCGCCGAACACCTGGTCAACCAGAAGGATGCGCTTTCGCAGCGATCTCTCGAGTTTCAGCTCCCGATGCGGCAGGTTGTTGTATTTCGACAGCTTTTCAGAAACCAGCGCAGTGCGGATATCACTGCCCAGGGATGCAGCATCCCAATCGTCGGCAGCTCCCGCGATTACCTTTTCCAGGCGCGAGGGAACGGCGGCCCTCACCGGCATGCCGAGGTCGTCGATCTGGATCGAAATCGGCAGCGTGTTTTGCTTGCCGAGCCCGACCGAACGCAAAAACCCGTCTTCGAGATACCAGCTCGGCAGGCCGCGCAGCGCAGCAATCAGCCGCGCCGCCTTTGCCGGAGCGCGACCGCCCCACAGAACGATCCCGCCGATTCCCGGCCGAAGCGTCGGTTCAAGCGCCTCGACACCGAAGTAATGCCGCAGGAAGGGCTGCGACTGCCGGACATAGAAGGTCGCACCGATGCGCGTTCCAGGTTTCGGCAGCCAGTCCTTTTGCAATGGAATATCCCCGGCGCGGCGGCCCGACACTTACATGCCCTGCGAGCCGCGGTTCATCGCGGCGATGCCCGTGCGGCAGATCTCGATCAGGCCGAGCGGCCTGATGACCGCAACGAACTGATCGATCTTCGACGACTTGCCGGTGATCTCGAAGATGAAGTGCTCGATCGTCGCGTCCACGACCTTCGCCTGGAACGCGTCGGCGAGACGCAAGGCCTCGGCTCGTTGATCGCCGTGGCCAACCACCTTGAGCAATGCCACTTCACGTTCGATGGGCCGGTCCTGGCCGAGATCGCGCGCTCGGACCGTCAGGTCGAGAACCCGGTGGACAGGCACGATGCGCTCGAGCTGCGCTTTGATCTGCTCAAGCACGGTCGGCGTTCCGTTGGTGACGATCGTGATGCGCGATAGGTGCGCTTCATGCTCGGTCTCCGAAACCGTCAGGCTTTCGATATTGTAGCCGCGGCCGGAGAAAAGCCCGATGACGCGGGCAAGAACCCCCGGCTCGTTGCTGACGAGAACCGAAAGCGTGTGGCTCTCGACCTTGGCGGTCTCGGGCTGGAAGAAGTAGGCAGAACCGGTCGGCTGCAGATGTGCATTCATGGTCTCAGGTCCGTTTCCTCAGAGATAGGTTCAGGACGCCAGCCCTCCGCTGACGCCCCAGATGCGCCGATCAAACCAGCTGACGGCCCTTGGCGTCGATCGCGGTTGCAACAACTTCGTCGGTCGCCTCGTCCGGCAACAGCATCTCGTTATGGGCTTTGCCTGACGGGATCATCGGGAAGCAGTTGGCAAGGTTTGCGACACGGCAGTCGAAGATGACTGGCTGCCGGATTGCGATCATCTCGGCGATCTTGTCGTCCAGCTCCTTCGGATCGTCGCAATACATGCCGACAGCACCGTAAGCTTCCGCGAGTTTGACGAAGTCAGGCATCGCTTCCGTATAGGAGTTCGACAGGCGGTTGCCGTGAAGCAGCTGCTGCCACTGGCGCACCATGCCCATATACTGGTTGTTCAGGATAAAGATCTTGACCGGCAGATCGTGCTGGATCGCGCAGGACATTTCCTGGATGCACATCTGGATCGACGCGTCGCCGGCAATGTCGATGACGAGCGCATCGGGATGCGCGACCTGAACGCCGAGAGCTGCCGGCAGGCCGTAACCCATCGTGCCGAGACCACCCGATGTCATCCAGCGGTTCGGCTCTTCGAAACCGAAGAACTGTGCCGCCCACATCTGGTGCTGGCCGACCTCGGTCGTGATGAAGGTCTTGTGACCCTTCGTCGCCTCGTAGAGACGCTCGACCGCGTATTGCGGCATGATGACGTCGGTCGAGTTCTTGTAGGAAAACGACTTGCGACCCCGCCAGCTCTGGATTTCGCTCCACCAGTCGGAGATCTGCGCCTTGTCCTGCTTTTGCGGCAGGGCGCGCCACAGGCGAACCATCTCTTCCAGAACATGACCGACATCACCGATGATCGGGATCTCGACGCGGACATTCTTGTTGATCGAAGACGGGTCGATATCGATATGGATCTTGCGCGAGTTCGGCGCAAACGCATTCAGGCGTCCGGTGATGCGGTCGTCGAAACGCGCACCGACGCAGACCATGACGTCGCAGTCATGCATCGCCATGTTGGCTTCATAGGAACCGTGCATGCCGAGCATGCCGAGCCAGTTCTTGCCCGATGCCGGATAGGCGCCGAGCCCCATCAGCGTCGAGGTGATCGGGAAATCCGTCAGCTCGATCAGCTCGCGCAGCAAACGCGACGCTTCCGGGCCGGAATTGATGACGCCACCGCCAGTATAAAGGATCGGCCGACGGGCCGAAGCCATCAGTTGAACGGCTGCCTCGATTGCCTGCATATCGCCGGCAAGCTTGGGCGCGTAGCTCTTGTTGGCAGGCGTCGCGCCTGGTGGCGTATAGGTGCCGGTCGCAAACTGGATATCCTTCGGGATATCGACAACGACAGGACCCGGACGGCCCGACTGGGCGATACGGAACGCTTCGTGGATGACACCAGCCAGCTGGTCGACGTCTTTGACGAGCCAGTTGTGCTTGGTGCAGGGGCGCGTGATGCCGACCGTATCGGCTTCCTGGAAGGCATCCGAGCCGATCAGGTTAGTCGGAACCTGGCCGGTCAGACATACGAGCGGGATCGAATCCATCAGCGCGTCCTGCAGCGGTGTAACCGCGTTGGTGGCGCCTGGACCTGAGGTGACGAGCATGACACCAACCTTACCGGTCGAACGGGCATAGCCTTCGGCAGCATGGCCGGCGCCCTGTTCGTGGCGGACGAGGATGTGCTTGATGTCATCCTGCTGGAAGATTTCGTCATAGATCGGCAGGATCGCGCCGCCGGGATAGCCGAAAATATGCTCGACGCCGTTGTCCTTCAGCGCCTTCAGGACGATCTCTGCGCCCGTCATCCTGTTATTCGTATCCGTCATCATCGTCATCCGTTCACTTCTGGATTTACCGGCGGCTCCTCCGAGCCGGTTTGAAGACATAAAAAAAGGCCCCTTGAGGAGCCTGTCTTTCCGCGCATGGGTGGCTATCGCCGGACGGTTACACCGTCCTGCCCATGCGCGTTCCCACCACGATAAGTGCGTTCGAAATCTTCATGGCCGTGAGTGTTAGCCGGATATGCCCCATTCGTCAACGCAGACCGTCAGCAAAAACGTCATCTCATTGAGATCGCTCGCAGTTCACGCCGAAAGTGACGAGGTCCTACACAAGTTGTTAAGCCGGCAAGGCTACAGTCGCAAGATTGGAGGAACCTGATCTCCATATCACCTTTCGATTGCCACCCCATTTGCAGGGCCGTTACTGTTGTTGAACAACGACCTTCACCGTTCGATCTCTGCCGGGGAGCAAGAGCGTCGCGATGCCCAGAAAATCGGTAACCGGATGCTGGGCCGTGTCGTCGCCTGCAACGGCTCGCATGCGACGATCGCAGCTGTCGCCGAGCATGGCGACACCGATCTCACCGAACTCTGGTCCGTCGGCCGGCTGATCTCCATTTCCGTCGGCAGCAACCGCGTCGTCGCGCTTGCCTATTCGATGCAATCTGGCGAACGCCAGTGGGCGGAAGGTGAAGACACGAAATTCCACATCGAAGTCGAGCTGCTCGGCGAGGTCCGTGTCGGGCATGATGGTCGCGAAGAGTTTTCGAGCGGCATTTCCGCCTACCCCTATCTCGGCGCCATTGCCCATCGTATCCGCTCGGCCGACCTTCTGCGCATCTACGATGCCGGCAAGAACGATACGTGCACGATCGGCAAGCTCAGCCAGGATGAAAGCATCGATGCGGCAATCCATGTGCCTTCAATGCTGTCGAAGCATTTCGCCATCGTCGGCTCCACCGGCGTCGGCAAGTCGACAGCCGTTTCGCTTCTCCTGCACAAGGCGATCGAAGCTGACCATCGGCTCCGCGTTCTGATCCTCGATCCGCACAACGAATTTGCGGCAGCCTTTCCCGATCATGCGGTCGTTATCGATACCGACACGCTCGACCTGCCTTTCTGGCTGATGCGCCTTGAGGAATTCTCGGAGGTCATTTTCCGTGGCCGCCCGGCTATCCCCGAAGAGCTCGACATCATGCGCGACCTCATCCCGGAAGCAAAACGCGCTTTCAAGGGCAGCGATTCGGGCCTGATGCGCCGCTCGGCTTCGGAAAAAAGTTCGCTGACCGCCGATACGCCCGTCCCTTACCGCATGGCCGATCTGCTGGCCCTGATCGACGAACGGCTCGGCAGGCTGGAGGGTCGCTCCGACAAGCCGTTCCTGCGCGCTCTGAAAATGCGCATCACGTCGGCGATCAACGATCCGCGCTATCATTTCATGTTCTCCAACAACACGATCCAAGACACGATCATGGAGACGATCGCGCATATCTTCCGCATTCCCGGCGACGACCGGCCGATCTCGACGTTCCAGCTTGCCGGCATCCCATCGGAAGTCGTGAACTCTGTCGCCTCTATCCTCTGCCGCATGGCGTTCGAGCTTGCGCTCTGGAGCAATGGCGCAATTCACATGCTCGTTGTCTGTGAGGAAGCGCACCGCTACGTACCGGCAGACCGGGAGCTCGGGTTTGCACCGACCGTGCAGGCCATCTCCCGCATTGCAAAGGAAGGCCGCAAATACGGCGTTTCCCTTGGCATCATCACGCAGCGCCCAGGCGAGCTTGACCAGACGATCCTGTCCCAGTGTTCGACGCTGTTTGCCATGCGCCTGTCGAATGAGCGGGATCAGGTCATCATCAAGTCGGCGATCCCGAATTCGTCGATCTCGACGACGAGCTTCCTGTCGTCGATCGGCAATGGCGAGGCAATCGCGTTCGGCGAGGCCATCTCGGTTCCCATGCGCATGCGCTTCTCACGCGTCGAGAAACGCTATCTTCCAAAGACCAACAGTCTTGCAAACAAGGGCAGCGAAGAAACGCCCGACACGGTTGATCTGCGTTCGATCGTGTCCCGCATGCGCTCGGTCACAGCGCCGGAAATCTCATCGTTCCAGCAGAGCTATTCCGCCAATCCACCCGCCCCGGAGGCAGGTCTGCCGATCCCGCCCGAAGACAGGCAGGCTGTGCCGTCCGCCGATGACGCGGAACTGAATGACTGGCGGCGTGAAATCGGCAGCGGTATACCGCCGCTCGATGCGCCTGCCCCGCGCTCGCCGGAACCGCCCTCGTTGGCACCCTACAGATCCGACATGCTACCGACCCCGCGTGCAGCGGAGCGGCTTGCACCGCGCTTCCCGGAACGCGACAGGCCGGTTGAGCGCTTTGCCGAGCGTCCCGCGGAGCGTCAGACCGACCGGCTCACGGATCGCCCGCCCGCCATTCACGACCGTTTCGCCGATCTTCGTCGGCAGGTTTCGTCCGAGACCCCTCGACCAGGCTCGCCGTCACTGGAACCGCGTCCGAACGCATTCCTGCGGCGCGAAGCTCCGCCAAGGGAAGGTTCGTTGCGCGATGGCCTTCTCAAGAAGCCGCTGAGCAGTCTCTACGACAAGGACTGATCGCGAGCGAGCGCCCTCACGTTGCGAGGCGCTCCCAGCTTTCGTCCATCTGGTTGCGGAACCAGGTCATCTGACGCTTGGCGTATTGCCGCGTCAGCGCGGAGCCACGCTCGATGACCGCGTCGCGGGTCATCCGTCCCGCGAGCATTTCGCCGATCTCCCGCACGCCGATCGCCTTCATGATCGGCAGGTCCGGGGCCGGATCGCAGGCGAGCAGCGATTCGACCTCCTCGACTGCGCCCCCATCCAGCATCTTGACGAAGCGGGCATTGATACGATCGTGCAGGATCTTTCGATCCGGCAGAACGACGATTTTGCGCGCTCGCAACGGATCGATGATGACCGGGCCTGCCTTGCCCTGAAACTCGGTGATGGATCGGCCTGTTTCTTCCAGCACCTCCAGTGCCCGCAGGATTCGCTGTCCGTCCATCGGCTTCAGATTGGCGGCCACCGCCGCGTCACGTGCCGATAACTCCGAGTGAAGCGCCTGCGGTCCCTCCTCCTTGAGCCGCAAGCGCACACGGCACCGAATATCCTGGGAAATCTCCGGCATGTCCGACAGACCGCCCGTGAGCGCCTTGAAGTACAGCCCCGTGCCGCCGACGAAGACCGGAATCCGCCCCTGTTCTTTCAAGACCGGCATGAGTGCGGATACGTCCCGCTGCCATTCGCCCGTCGAATAGGCGTGCGTCGCCGGCACATGCCCATAGCGGTAATGGGCGATGTCCGCGGTCTCCTCCTCTGACGGACGCGCGGTGATGATCCTGAGCGTGTCGTAAACCTGCATGCTATCGGCGTTGACGACGACGCCGCCGCATTCGCGTGCCATGCGAATGGCAAGCGCCGACTTGCCGCTGGCAGTCGGCCCGGTTATCAGGATCGCATCAGTATTTTGCATAAGGTCGGTCATATGGCTTTCGTTGCCACGCTCATTGCCCATCCGTCAAACCCCGTTCTCACTCCGGCCATCGCCGAACGGGCCGCCGAAGCGGTCAACGCCTCCGGTCTGTACTGGCTGGCAGACGGGATCGCCTGCGATATCGCCCTTCGCGACGGCACCGATCCGTCGGCTGCGGAAGAAACACTCCGCGGCTTGATCGGCGAGGAGCGGATCGATGTTGTGGTGCAGCAGGCGGAAACCCGGCGCAAGTCGTTCCTCATCGCAGACATGGATTCCACCATGATCGGCCAGGAATGCATCGATGAACTCGCCGACGTCGTCGGTTTGAAGGACAAGGTGGCGACGATAACGGCACGTGCCATGAACGGCGAGATCGCATTCGAGCCGGCGTTGAGAGAACGGGTGGCGCTCTTGAAAGGCCTGCCGATCGGCGTCGTCGACGAGGTCATCGAGAAGCGGATCACGCTGACATCGGGTGGACCGGAACTGATCGCGACGATGAAGGCGAAGGGTGGTTACACGGCGCTCGTGTCCGGTGGCTTTACCGTTTTTACGAGCCGCATCGCCGCAATGCTCGACTTCGACATCAACCGCGCCAACATCCTCCTCGAAGAAAACGGCATCCTGACCGGCGAAGTCGCCGAACCCATCCTCGGCAAACAGGCCAAGGTGGATGCATTGGAAGAGATCGCCCGCGAACTCGGCATCACCCCTGATGATACGATTGCTGTCGGCGATGGCGCAAACGACCTTGGCATGCTCGGCATCGCAGGCTCCGGCGTGGCCCTCCACGCCAAGCCCACTGTTGCGGCCCAGGCCAAGATCCGAATCGACCACGGCGACCTGACCGCGCTCCTCTATATCCAGGGCTACCGGAAGACGGATTTCGTCATTCCCGGCTGAGGCTCCACAGAGGGATGAGCAACACCATGCAGCCGCAGCCTATCGCAACCAAGCTCCTTGAAACTTCACGCCTCGTCCTGCGCCGCTGGCTCCCCACGGACCGGGACTTGTTCCGCGAAATCAACGCGGATCCTGACGTGATGGCGTTCTTCCCGTTCCGTCGCAGCCACGACGAATCGGATGCGTTCCTCGGGAAGCTGAACGACATGTTTTCCGAAAACGGGCTTGGCTTTTACGCGCTCGAACTCAGGGAAACCGGCGAGCCACTAGGGTTTTGCGGGCTGACCTATGCCAATATGCCGGGGATTTTTCCGGCCGAAACGGTGGAGATCGGCTGGCGTCTGGCTGCCCGTTACTGGGGCAATGGCTATGTGACGGAAGCGGCAGAAGCGCTTCTCGATTTCGCCTTCGTAGAGAAGGACATCAAGGCCGTCGTCTCGTTCGCCGTAGCGGACAATAACCGCTCGACGGCTGTCATGAAGCGCCTTGGAATGCATCGGGCGGCCGGCATGGATTTCGACCATCCGCGCGTGCCGGAGACGCATCCCCACCTCAAGCGCCATGTCGTCTATGCAATGACACCGGAGGAATGGACAAGGCGGAACGCCCGCCTTGTCGAGGAAGCCTGAACTCTCAGGCTATTCCAGCGGAAGTGCCACGAACCGCAGGTTTCCGGTCTTGTCGGCCACCATGACATGCGCGTTGCGGCGGCCTTCCTTCTTCAGCACGTCGAAGCGCTTGGCGACCTCACCCGGGTTCTCGACGAAGTCCTGGGCGATTTCGACCACCACGTCGCCGGCCTTGAAGCCCTTGGCAGCGGCAACCGAACCAGCCTTCACCTCGGACACCACCACGCCCTCGACGCTTTCCGCGATCCCGAACGTCTTGCGGTGCGCCTCATCCAGCACGCTCAGCGTCATGCCGTAAACCGTAACGGGCTCGCTGCTTTTCTCGCCGGCGTCCGGGGAGCCGCTGTCATTCTTGCCCTGGTCATCCGGGGACTGATCGTCAGGGCTTTGTGCGTCTGGCGACTGTCCATCGGGTGCTGCCGGCTCATCGCCATCTGCGGCATCGGCCGTATCATCGAGTTGCCCGAGCGTGATGCGGACGGTCTGCTCCTTGCCGTCGCGCAGCAAACGCACCTCGACATCCTTGCCCACAGGGCTTTCGGCAACAATCCGCGGCAGATCGCGCATCGAACTGACCGACTGTCCGTCGAAGGCGAGCACGACATCGCCCGACTTGATTTCACCGTTCTTGATCGGACCGTTTTCAACGACGCCGGAAACCAGTGCTCCACGGGCCTTGTCGAGCCCCAGGCTCGCCGCGATATCGTCAGTCACGGGCTGAATGCGGACACCGAGCCAGCCGCGGCGCGTTTCGCCGAACTCGATCAGCTGATGGACGATGTTTTCCGCAAGTTCTGTCGGGACGGCAAAGCCGATCCCGATCGAGCCGCCGGAGGGCGAAATGATCGCCGTGTTGATCCCGATCACCTCGCCGCGCATATTGAACAGCGGTCCGCCGGAATTGCCCTTGTTGATCGCCGCATCCGTCTGAATGAAGTTGTCGTAGGGCCCTGCATTGATGTTTCTGCCGCGTGCGGACACGATGCCGAGCGTCACCGACCCGCCAAGACCAAACGGATTGCCGATTGCCATGACCCAGTCGCCGATCCGGATCTTTTTGGAATCACCGAAGGGAACGGCCTTGAGCGGCGTCTTGGACTCGACCTTCAGCACGGAGAGGTCGGTTTTTGTGTCGGTGCCGACCAGGCGAGCCTTCAGCTTACGGCCATCCGGGAAAATCACCTCGATATCGTCGGCGCCTTCGATAACGTGGTTGTTCGTCACCACATAGCCGGAGGAATCAATCACGAAGCCGGAGCCGAGCGAAGACACCTTCTGGTTTCCGCCCTGATTGTCCTTGTCGTCGAAAAAGTCGTCGAAGAATTCCTGGAAGGGTGAGCCCTCCTGGATCTGCGGCTGCGGGCCGGCACCCTGGTCCTTGACGCTCTGCGACGTCGAGATGTTGACGACGGCGTCGAGCAGGCCTTCCGCCAGATCGGAGATCGGCGCTGGACCGGCGGGCACCGCGGACTGGCTGACCGGAGGTGGCGGATTGAACTTGTTGCCGGCTGGCGCTGGTGGCGCGGGCAGCATGCCGCCGGGCTGAGTGGCCGGCTGGCTGTTAGCCTGTGGAGCCGGCGCCTGTCCCGGAGGTGCCGGGGCTTCCCCCTGCGGAGCGGGCGCCTGTCCCTGAGGCGCTGGCGCCTGTGGACGAGGGGCCGGGGCCTGGACCTGCTGCGGCTGGGCCGGGCCTTGCGCCAGTGCCTGAAGCGGACTGACCATGACGGCAACCACTAGACCGAGGCTCACGGAACCCTTCAAGGACGATAGTTTCGAATGGCCCATTGGCATCCTCGTTTTCTGTCACGGTGTCTGCCGCGGCAGAAAAGCATCCGTGCAACCCACAACGTTACGCATTGATAACTCGCGCCCCGTTCTGAAGAAAGCATAGGGCGGAATAACGGCCGGGAAAATTACCTTTTCGTGAAACCGCGACCATCAGCGAACATGGATGTGGATGACGGGTGAAAAGGGCAGTTGCGAAAAGGGCGGCCATGACAGGCCGCCCTTTTCTTAAGTGCTTAGTTCGTCGGTTGCGCCGGTGCCGGCTGGGCTGGCGTCGGCTGGGCCGGTGCAGGCCGTCCCGCTGCAGGCGGCGTTACCACGCCGTCCGACGAGTTGAAGAACCGGAAGAACTGTGAATCAGGCGAAAGCACCAGGGTCGTATCCTTCCCGGCCATCGAGGCGACATAGGCGCGCATCGACCGGTAGAACTGGAAGAACGACGGATCACGCTGGAACGCTTCCCCAAAGATGCGGTTACGCTCGGCATCGCCCTGACCTCGGATGATTTCCGAATCGCGCTGCGCTTCCGAGACGAACTCGACAACCTGGCGGTCGGCGATAGCACGGCGGCGCTGGCCTTCTTCGCTACCACGGGCGCGGATGAGTTCCGCTTCCGCCAGACGCTCTGCCCGCATGCGAGCAAACGTCTGCTGCGAGACTTCCTGCGTCAGATCGGTTCGACGGATGCGGACATCCTGGATCTTGACGCCAAGCGTTTCGGCGGCAACGTCGAGATCACGCTTGACCTCGGTCATCATCGACGCACGCTCTTCGGAGAGTGCTTCAGTAAAGCTGCGCAGACCGTAGACGCGGCGCAGACCGGCGTCGAGACGCGTGCTGATACGCGATTCGGCAGACACGCGATCGCCCGAAACCGCTTCCCGGAAACGCTGCGGATTTTCGATCCGGTAGATCACGAACGCGTCGACTTCATAGAAGGCGCCGCCGCGGACCTGAACGCGGATATTGTCGAGATCCAGGCGAAGTGCGCGGTCTTCGATATACTGAACGCGATCCGCATCGGCAAAGGCGAAGGGAAGCTTGAAATAGATCCCCGGCTCGTTCTTCACGCTCTGGATTTCACCGAAGCGAAGCACGAGCGCCTGCTGCCGTTCGTTGACGACGAAGACCGACGAGTAGACGAGGAACAGGAGAACGGCGAGACCGATCAGGAAAGCGGGCAATTTGTTCGAGATCATCAGTTGCCCCCCTGTGCGGCTGCCGGCCGGTTGATTTCATTGAGCGGCAGATAAGGGACGACGTTCTGACCCTGCTCGATGATGACCTTGTTGGAGTTCTTCAGAACGTTCTCCATGGTCTCGATGAAGATGCGTTCGCGCGTCACGTCCGGTGCGTTCACATACTGGTCGTAGATCGACACGAAGCGCTGCGCTTCACCCTGAGCTTCGTTGACCGTCTGGTCACGATAGGCGGACGCCTCTTCGCGGACCTGCGCGGCCTGACCGCGGGCGCCACCAAGCTTCTGGTTGGCGTAGCGATTGGCTTCCTCGACGATACGGTCTTCGTCCTGCTCGGCGCGCTGAACCTCTTCGAACGCGTCTGCCACTTCACGCGGCGGCGCTGCATCTTCGATCGGCACGGCGTTGATGGCAATGCCTGCGCCGTAACGGTCCATCGTGCCCTGAATGATGTCGCGCACCTGCGTCGACATGCCTTCACGAGCGTCGCGGAAAATATCCTGAGCCGGACGGCGTCCGACGACTTCGCGCATGGCGCTGTCTGCAACCTGCTGCAGCGTCTGGGCCGGGGCTTCGACGTTAAAGAGATAGGCGCGTGGATCGGTGACGGTGAAGAGGACCGAAAACTGGACGTTGACGATATTCTGGTCGCCGGTCAGCATCCATCCGGCATTCGAATTGGTGGCACTGCTGCGCGCACCGATATTCTGCTGCTGCTCGGTGACCTTGACGATCTCCACCGTTTCGAACGGCCAGAGATGGAAGTGAAGGCCCGGCATGGACAGTTCTTCCTTGGGCTTTCCAAACCGAAGTTCGACGCCCCGCTCGTCCGGCTGAACCGTATAGATCGATTCGAATGCCAGGAATGCGAGAACGGCCAGAAAGACGACCGCGACTGCTCCGCCGTTGAAACCACCAGGCATAAAACCCTTCAGCCGGTCTTGGCTGCGCCGCAGGATGTCTTCGAGGTCAGGCGGTCCGCCATTTCCCCCTCCGCCACCACCGCCGCCGCGCGGACGGTTCGGGCCTTGTCCCCAAGGTCCTTGATTGTTACCGCCGCCGCCGCCGCCGCCCCATGGGCCGCCGCCGCCATTCTGATTGCTCCAGGGCATCAAAACCTCTTTGTTAGTGCTACTCCCTAACCGGTCGCCTGTCCGAGCCGCCTGAAATGCAGCAGCTCGCGGTCCGTGCCCCCGGTCATGCCGTTATAAGTATCGGAAGAGCCGCTTTCAACGCAGCTTCAATAACTTCCCGGTGTTCGGTAACGAATTATGTCACTTTGGCATCGATCGGCGGCTGTAGACAGCAAAACGGGTGGCAAAGCTGTCGCGCTCGCCGGCCGGGACGAGGATCTCCTCGATCTTTTCGTACACGGTTGGATCGATTGCTGGAAACATCGTATCACCGTCTGCAATATCCGCTTCCACATGGGTCACGTAAAGTCGGTCTGCCAGATCGATTGCTTTCGCGTAGATTTCGCCGCCTCCGAGAATGCCGACCTCTCCGGCACCGGTCGCTGCAGCGATCTCCCTCGCCCTAGATATCGCCTGCTCGAGGGACGCCGCCGTCTCCACACCCTCGACCGAGAGATCGCGATTGCGGGTGACCACGACATGCGGGCGGCCGGGCAGCGGCTTGCCGCCGAAGCTGTCGAGCGTCTTTCGTCCCACCACCATCGGCTTGCCGAGCGTCATCGCCTTGAAACGCTTGAGGTCGGTCGACAGCCGCCAGGGCATGTCGCCATCTCTGCCGATGACATTGTTGCGCGACACCGCGACGAAGATTGCGACCGGAACCGCCATCAGACTGCGATCGGTGCTTTGATGCTAGGATCAGCGACGTAATTCTCCAGCGCAAAATCCTCAAAGCGGAAGGAGAAGATGTCCTTCACATCAAGATTGATGCGCAGTGTCGGCAGCGGCTTCGGCTCGCGCGTCATCTGCAGCTGCGCCTGTTCGAAATGATCCGAATAGATATGCGCGTCGCCAAGCGTATGCACGAAATCGCCAAGCTTCAGCCCGGTCACCTGCGCCACCATCATGGTCAGGAGCGCGTAAGAGGCGATGTTGAACGGAACCCCCAAAAATATGTCCGCCGACCGCTGGTAGAGCTGACACGACAGCCGCCCCTCCGACACGTAGAACTGGAACAGGCAATGGCAGGGCGGCAGCGCCATGTCGTCAACCTGTGCAGGATTCCAGGCTGTGACGATGTGCCGGCGCGAGTTCGGGTTGACCTTCAGGTTCTCGATCAGGTTGGCGATCTGATCCACATGACCGCCATCAGGCGTCGGCCATGAGCGCCACTGATATCCGTAAACCGGACCGAGATCGCCTTTTTCGTCTGCCCATTCATCCCAGATGGAGACACCATTTTCCTTGAGATAGGCAATGTTCGTATCGCCCTTCAAAAACCACAAGAGCTCATGGATGATCGAGCGCAGATGCAGCTTCTTGGTGGTGAGGACCGGGAAACCCTCGTTCAGATCGAATCGCATCTGGTAGCCGAAGACCGAGCGGGTACCGGTCCCGGTGCGGTCGCCGCGGTCGGCGCCAGTCTCCATCACGTGCCGGAGAAGGTCGAGATACTGCTTCATAGGTCTTCCGCCGATTGGTCGAGATCGTCCTACATAATAGCACGAAGCCTACTCACCAATCACCTCCCCGTCACCGGCGCGGCTTTTCCAAGCTTTTCACGTTGATGATAGGAATATGACGAGACCTCTTTTCATCCGGTTCGCAAACCCCTATATCACTCGTGCCGGACTTCGGTTCGGATATGGCGATAAACGGTCGATGAAATAAGCCTATTGGACCCGGGGGCGGTACCCGGCGCCTCCACCACAAACCGGTCGGTCAATCTAGACCGGCTTGTGATGGGGGCGAAATAGGATCGACAAGGGTGTAAAGATCGAACTTTTGCTCGGCATGATACCGCCGTTATCGGGTCACAAGTGTAGTTGCAAATGACAACAACGCTAAGGGTTACGCTCTCGCTGCCTAATGGCGGTGCGGGAAACCCGAACTAAGTCCTTACGGTTAGCCCCGTAAGGCGGGGTCCGGAGGCACCTGGCAACAGAAGCCTTCACCTTCGCTCCCCGGTGGAATATCATGACATGACTCGACGCCGAAGCGGACTTCCCCGCGGGCGCGTCTCGTGACATAAGCGGCGTTTGAAGAGCAATAGAAAGACAGGATCGCATGGGGCAGGATCACATCCGCTACGATATTCTGGCACAGGACGCCCTCCGCGGCGTTATCCGCAAGGTTTTGTCCGAGGTCGCGGCAACCGGCAGACTGCCGGGTGACCACCACTTCTTCATCACATTCCTGACCGGCGCACCCGGGGTACGAATCTCTCCGGCGCTGAAGTCGAAATATCCGGAACAGATGACGATCGTCGTCCAGCACCAGTTCTGGGACCTCAAGATCACCGATACGCTGTTTGAAATCGGCCTGTCGTTCAACGATACGCCGGAACGCCTGGTCATCCCGTTCAACACGATCCGCGGCTTCTACGACCCGTCCGTGAATTTCGAACTCGAGTTCGAAGTGCCGATGGTCGAGGAAGGCGAAGTCTCCGCCGAGATCACCGCAATCCCGGTCGATCCCACGCCAAAGGTTGTGGATGCGGATGCCGCCACCGGCGAGGACAAGAAGGAAGGCTCCGTCGTCTCCCTCGATTCGTTCCGCAAGAAGCAGTAGGCAGACCCGATGAGCGCCGAGATCGTCAACCTTCGGCAGTTTCGCAAAGGCAAGGCGCGTTCGCAAAAGGACGCGGCTGCCGAACAGAACCGCATCAGCTTTGGCCGCACCAAGAGTGAAAAGCAGCTGACGACGGCCCTCAACGAAAAAGCGGGGAAAACCCTCGATCAGGGCAAGCTCGAAAAGCCTTCTCCGGAAACGGACGAACGGCGTTAAGGCTTCGTTAGGCTGACTCATGGCAACGGCTTGACCGTGCGCATGCGACATCCTCAATTGCGCTCCATCAATCACCATGAGGGTGACGGGGCCTACACTTGATCCGAAAACATTCTGCGACCCTGCACGGTCATCGAACGAGTTTTTCGCTGGAAGATGAATTCTGGCATGAACTGAAATCCATTGCTGCCAAACGCGGCATCAGTCTGGCCGCCTTGATCGCCGAGGTCGACGACGGTCGTTCGGAAGACAACAATCTTTCCTCTGCACTCCGCCTGCATGTGCTGCGCTGGTTCAAGACCTCGCTGGCAGACTGTCTTGCCGGGCTGCCAGCCAGGCGCTGACGGTCAGCGTCCTCCCGCCCCCCATTTGCTCTGATCAGCGTG
The DNA here is from genome assembly GCF_001423215.1 of Rhizobium sp. Leaf321. Lineage (NCBI taxonomy): Bacteria > Pseudomonadati > Pseudomonadota > Alphaproteobacteria > Hyphomicrobiales > Rhizobiaceae > Rhizobium > Rhizobium sp. Leaf321. Next base: position 657,819 of record NZ_LMOF01000007.1, read on the forward strand.
CCGCCGCACTCACGGCTGCACGCCCGGCAAACTTGGGTTTGAGGAGCGACCCGTACCCGAAGGCTGCTCCTGGAAAAGGTCGCCGGCGGGTGGCATCGTGAACGGCGCCGGCGCCGATGGCTGCTGGTTCTGCCTTTGGATTTCCCGTTGCCGCTCCTGCTGGAGCCGGGCTGCTTCAGCGCGCCTTGCTGCCTCCTGCCGTTCGGCTTCCTGGCTTCTGCGTTCTGCCTCCGCCGCCTCCTGGCGTGCCCGCTCCTCGGCCTCTGCCGTCACGCGTGCCGCCTCCCGTTCCACGCCACGGAACGTGTAGAGCGCGACTTCGCGGCGCAGCCGCTGTTTCTCGAGCACGCTTGCCTGCAGCGTCTCGACGCGGCGGCGTTCCTGTTCGAAGGCCCGCAGTGACAGGAAGTTTGCCATTGCGGCCATATCGATGCGCTGTTCCGGCTGCTCGAGCGATCCGGAATAACCGAGCGTGACAGTCGGTTCTCCGCCCGCCACAGCCTCTTCACCCGCATCGTAACGGACCGACAGCCCGGCATCGATGCGGCTATCGACAAAGTCGAGCACGCCCTCAGCCGAGACCTGTGCGGCGCCGGCCGTTGCGGTAAAATTCTGAACCCGTGCGGCGCCGCCGGTAATCGTCATCGGAATGGTGACGGACCCGAGCCGGGTTGTCCCTTTCAGGACCTCAGTTGTCACGATCGGTTGAACCGCTGCCTCGTTGACCTCGCCCTGCAGCCTGTCGGCACCGGCAAGTATCGGCGCGAGCGCATCCGGATTGATCCCGGCAATCTCGAAATCCTTGAGGCGCATCTCGCCGGAGCCGCTGACGCCATGCATGAGTTCGTCCATGCTCTTGCCAGTCGCCTCGATGCTGACAGTGCTGTCCAGCTTGCCCGTCGCGACCGGTGTGCCGCCCTTTTGCCAGACGAGCGGTGCGAGATCGGCGTTTTCGACCTGCAGCCTTGCCTGGACGATGCCGGTCGCATCGCCGTTCGACATCATCAGCCGTCCGGACAGATTTCCGCCCTGCCAGGTACCGGAGGCGTTGTCGATCGTCAGACCACCGGCTTTGCCGTTCACCCTGCCCGAAAAACCGGTAATTGTTCCAAGCGCATCCGCCCGGAGCGTTTTTGCCGACAGATTGATGCCGACATCCGTCGATCCAATCAGCGGCGTGGCGAACGGCGTCTTTGATGGGGCGCCTGTCACGCCATTCTCCATCGGCCCGAATACCGCCTCGCCCATCCAGGCAAGATCGATCGCGTCGACAGACATGTCGCCGGTAACAGGCAGGCCGGGAGCGCGGCGATCGGCGGATAGCGATCCACCGACAGTGTTTCCGGCAAGATCGCCACTGAGGCCAGAGACTTTCACGGCATCTGCCGAAAGCTCGACATCAGCCGCGAGATTGACAGGCAGTCCGCTGCCGAACTGCGGCAGGCTGACACCGGTGACCAGCAGATAGGGCTCGATATCGGCGCTCTTGAGCGACACCCGCGCCCGCCCTTCGCCAAATCCGGCATTCTGGATATTCACGTCGCCGGCCATCAGCAGCGACGTCTTGGGCGTCGTGAAGCTCAGTTCGGTGGTGGCCGCGTGCTGTTCCTTTTGCTGCAATGTCAGCGCCAACCGTCCCGCGCCGTCACCATCGAAAGGCAAGGGATCGAGACCGGCTTGACCGAGCAGGACCGTCGCCTTCGGGTTGGCAAGCGATGCAGACAGCGTCATCGCGTTGCCGGCCGTGAGATCGAAGATGCCGGGCAGCTTCAGATCGGCATCGACCGTGCTGCCATTCGCCTTGCCGCGCAGCTTGATATTCGCACCGCCAAGACCGCTACCGCCGAGTGAAATATCGGCGATCAGATCCGAATCCGCATACCAGCTGCCGTTGCGGGCCAACCGGTCGAGCAACGGATGATGCGGCAGCCGATCCCGCAGCATGGTGATGAAAGACGTGGGGTCCGGTGAACGGAAACTGACCGACCCGGTCCCGGCGTAGGAAACCAGCGAGCCCTCGACCCTGCCTTTGGCGGACAGGGTGGCGCCCTCGATATCTCCGACAGTCAGCCGCTCCAGCGACAACACGCCCTCGGCCACGCTAAACGCGGTATCGACCTTGGTTGCGACGACGCCTAGAGCCGTCAGCCGGTCGGCCTTGAGGCTTGCTGCGACCCGGTGGTCGAGCACATCCTGACCGGCATCGTCGCCGGTGACCAGCGACGCGAGCGCGCGCATGGCGTCGATATCGATCTCGTTGCCGGCAAGCGCCATGGAAAGGCTTGGCGCCTGGCCATTCGGCGACTGGCGCTCCAGCCGACCCTTAAGCGTTGCAGGCCCTATCCCAAGTTCCAGAGCTTCGAACCGCTGAAGTTCCGGCGTGAGGTTCACCTTGGCCGAGAAGCCGGCGTTTTTCAGCTGCCGGATCGCAGGATCAACGCTGCCGGACAGCCAGTCGGCAAGGCCGGAGGGCTGTGTCGACGCGACCAGCATGTCGCCGACGAAAGCGGTTCGGTTTGCAAGGTTGAGATTTCCCTTGGCCTCCAGCTGGGTGCGGCCCGGCAGGGTGGCAGTCACGTTGTCGACGGCCCAGCCGCGCCCGGCCGGTCTAACGTCGAGATGGATGTCGCGGATCGTTGTGTCGTTGAAGACGATCGCCGGCAGCTTGAGGTTGACCCTTCCTGGCACCTGCGGGATCGGGATCGACGCGACCATCTGCACGAAGGCATTGAGGCGGCGCTGCGCGGACGCGGCCGGATTGCGACCCGTCTTCGCCTGGGGGCCATCGCTCAGGCGGTTGACGTCGATCTGCTGGCCATCGGCCGTCAGCAGGAATTCTGGCTTCGGCCCTGTATCGAGCGTTGCCTCGCCGGTGACGATGTAAGGGTTTTCCTTCGGACCGACTTCGACCCGGTATTGCGGAATGCGGGCGCGCTCGCCGGTCAGCTCGAAATCGCCGGACACGCGCGGACCGGGCGGCGGCGCCTTGACCGGCTCGGACTCGTCTTCTTCCTGCAGGAAGGCAAGGTTGAACTTGCCGTTGTAGCTGGGCTTGTTGTCGACTGCGGCAAGTTCGCCATCGAAATCGACCACGACCGGATGGGCATCCGGCCAGACGCGCAGCCGCAACGGAATATGCCGTCCCTCGGCCGCGGCTTCACCGCTTGTGAGGCTGAAGCGGGCCTCCTGGCCATCTAGCACCGCATTGCCCTCGCCCCGCCATGGCCCGGCCAGCGTCCCGGCCGACAGGTCGGTGGACAGTCCGGTCATGTGGCGGATCTGGCCGTTGCGATCGTCGATGATCTCGATTTCGCCACCCATGATATGGACGTCTTCGAGAATGACGCTGCGCGCCGCGATCGTCGGGCGACTGCCGCGCAGCCATTCGAACGTGCCGTCCTTCAGAATGCGGAAACGCACCTTTGGCTTCTCGATGCGCATATCGAAAATGCGGGCCTCGCCGGAGAGAAACGGCGCGAGTTCCATATCCATCGAGAATTGCGCCACCTGCACAAGCGGCTGGCCATCGACGTCCTGGCCGACGCGCACGTCATGCAGTGTAACCGACGGAAATGGGAGTATCCGCGCATCGACCGAGCCGTGGACGGCGACCTTCTTGCCGAGCAGACGGCTGGCCTGATCCTCGAAAGCGACGCGGAAGCTCGACCAGTCGACAAAGAAAGGCACCAGCAGCGCCGCAAACAGCGCCGCTACGACCAATCCGCCCAAAGCCAACATGATGCGTCCGAGCACCGGCCTATCTCCCTGTTTCTACGGCAAGAGTAGTTCCACGCGCCGGACTGGCAAGTCAATCATTGGGGAGTGTTATTCCGCGATGCGGAAGATCTTTCCCGGATTGAAGAGGTTTTGCGGATCAAAGCCTTTCTTGATCGACCGCATCAGCTCGACGGCACCGCCCAGTTCCTCGTCGAGATAGGACATCTTGCCCTGCCCGACGCCGTGTTCGCCGGTGCAGGTTCCGTCCATCGCGAGAGCACGGCGGCTCAGGCGTCCCGTAAACGCCTCGACATTGGCAACGGAAGCCGGATCCTTGTCGTCGAAAAGCACGAGGACATGGAAATTGCCATCGCCCGCATGGCCGACGATCGGTGCCAGAAGCCCCGCGTCGCGAATATCGGCCTGGGTCTCGGCGACGCATTCCGCCAGCCGCGAGATCGGCACGCAGACATCGGTGGAAAGGCCGTTGAGCGACGGATCGAGCGCCCGGCCTGCCCAGTAGGCATTGTGGCGGGCGTTCCACAGCTTCGTGCGTTCCTCGGCATTGGCAGTCCAATGGAACTCGTCGCCGCCGCAGTCGGAGGCAATCTCGGCGAACTGTTCCGACTGGATGCGGACCGTTTCTTCTGTGCCGTGAAATTCGAGAAACAATGTCGGCTTCTCGGGGTAGGATAGGCCCGAATAGGCATTGCAGGCGCGGATCTGCACGTCGTCGAGAAGTTCGATACGGGCAACCGGAATGCCCATCTGAATGGTCATGATGACGGCATCGCAGGCGGCCTCGACGCTTGGGAAGGCGCAGACGCCGCCGCCGATCTTTTCCGGAATGCCCTGAAGCTTCAGCGTCACCGAGGTAATCACGCCGAGCGTGCCTTCGGAGCCCACGAATAGCCGGGTCAGATCGTAGCCGGCCGAGGATTTGCGGGCGCGACGCGCGGTGCGGATCTCTTCGCCATCGGCGGTAACCACGGTCAGTGCCAGGACATTGTCCTTCATCGTGCCGTAACGCACCGCGTTGGTACCGGACGCACGGGTCGACGCCATGCCGCCGATCGTTGCGTTGGCACCGGGATCGATCGGAAAGAACAGGCCGGTATCGCGCAGTTCGCGGTTCAGCTCCTCACGCGTCATCCCCGGCTCGACGGTGACGTCGAGATCTTCAGGGCTGATGCGAAGGACTTTGTTCATGCGGCTGAAATCGATCGAAATGCCGCCGGACGGCGCATTGACCTGACCTTCCAGCGAAGAACCGACGCCAAACGGGATCATCGGAACCCGATGCTCGCCGCACACCTTCACCACGGTCTTCACGTCGTCGCTCGTCTCGACGAACACGACGCCATCGGGAAGCTGGCCCGGAAGATAGGTGGTCGTGTGGGCATGCTGTTCGCGGAACGACTGGCCGGTCTGGAACCGCTCGCCGAAAGCCTGTTTCAAGATACCGAGGACCGCGGCAATGCCCTCCTCGTTCCGTTGGCCTGCCTTCACGTCGCGAATTGCCATGCTACGTCTCCTCAAGATGCTAGGGCTTGGTTAGGAGACACGGCAAGGTTTGTCCAGAACGAACAATCCCGCATCGGTACGGTAGCTTATCGCGCGAAGCGGCGAGCCCCGGCGACACAGAGGATGACGGCAAATGTCACGACGATCATCATCGGGCTGATGCTTTCACCGAGCAGCAGGGCGGCAAGCACGAGGCCGAAGAATGGCTGCGTCAGCTGCAACTGGCCGACTGCCGCAATGCCACCCTGCGCCAGCCCGCGATACCAGAAGATGAAGCCGATCAGCATGCTGAAAAGCGAGACATAGCCGAGGCCAAGCCATGCCGGCATGCGGATTGCGGAGAAATCCGGCGGCAGTTGCGTAACCGTGATGACTATCATGACAGGCAGCGACAGAACAAGCGCCCAGCAGATCACCTGCCATCCCCCGAGCGTCCGCGACAGGCGGCCACCTTCCGCATAACCGAGGCCGCAGACGAGAACCGCGGCAAGCATCATGCCGTCGCCAAAGGGTGACGCCATCACACCCTGCGACAGCGCAAAACCGGCAACGCACGAGCTTCCGGCAATCGCGAAGATCCAGAATGCCCGCCTCGGTCTCTCGCCACCGCGAAGAACCGCAAAGCATGCCGTCGCCAAAGGAAGCAGACCGATGAAGACGATCGAATGGGCCGATGTCACGTGCTGGAGTGCCAGCGCAGTGAGAAGCGGAAAGCCCACCACGACGCCGAGCGCGATGACGACAAGAGACACGAGGTCGCGGCGCGACGGCCACGTTTCACGAAAGATGAGGAGGATGCAAAGTGCGAGGAGGCCGGCAATCGCGGCGCGGGCAACGGTAAGAAAAACCGGATCGAACTGCGTGACGGCAACCCTTGTCGCCGGCAGCGAGCCGCTGAAGATGATCACGCCGATCATGCCGTTGATCCAACCTGAAAGAGAACGATCCATAAGCCTGCACACCCCTGCCAAAAACCTTCGACGCTTATGCGCGCAAGCCTCTGGCAGCGACAGCTACACTCAGGTACGATTTGACAAAATTGTAATGGTGCATGAGGCAGTACGGATGGACTTGGGGACGCAAGGTGGGCAGAAGGTCGCAATGGTCGTTTCGACCATCCGGCAACGGATTTCCGGGCGCAGCCTTGTGCCCGGGGCAAAGCTTCCCTCCGTGCGAAGCCTCGCGGCGACGCTGAAAGTGTCCACCTCCACCGTCGTCGATGCCTACGACCGGCTGACGGCAGAGGGCGTGATCACCTCCCGCCCCGGCTCCGGCTTTTACGTTGCCAACCAGACGGCACCCCTGTCGCTCGCGCAGATCGGTCCGAAGCTCGACCGCGCCGTTGATCCCTTGTGGGTGTCGCGGCAATCGCTCGATGTCCGGCGCGATGGCCTGACGCCGGGTTGTGGCTGGCTGCCACCATCCTGGTTACCGGACGAAACCCTGCGGCGATCGCTTCGCACGCTGTCCCGCGGCGATACGGCAACGCTTACGGACTATGGTTCTCCGCTCGGCCTGACACCGCTTCGAAGCCTGATTGCGCGCAGAATGGGAGAGCGCGGCATCGAGGCGTCACCCGACCAGATCGTGCTGTCCGATTCCGGCACCCAGGCAATCGACCTTCTCTGCCGGTTCCTGATCGAGCCCGGAGACACCGTCCTCGTGGACGACCCCTGCTACTTCAATTTCCAGGCGATCCTGCGCGCCCATCGCGCCCGGATCGTCGGCGTGCCCTATACGCCGAACGGGCCTGATCTCGACGCTTTCGCAAACGTCCTCGCTGAGCACCGCCCTCGCCTCTACATCACCAATTCGGCGGTCCACAATCCGACCGGGGCAACGCTTAGTCCCGTCACGGCGCATCGCGTTCTGAAACTTGCCGAACAGTTCGGCCTGACGATCGTCGAGGACGATATCTTTTCGGATTTCGAGCATACGCCGGCACCAAGGCTGGCTGCCTTTGACGGTCTTGACCGGGTCATTCATATCGGCAGCTTTTCGAAAACTCTCTCCGCTTCGGTCCGCTGCGGCTTCATCGCCACCAAGCGGGACTGGATCGAGGGTCTGACCGACCTCAAGATCGCGACCTCGTTCGGCGGGCCATCGCTTGCGTCCGAACTGGTCTACCAGGCGCTGAGCGATGCCAGCTACCGCAAGCATCTGGATACGATCAGGGGGCGGCTCGCCGGCGCAAGGGTCGAGGTATCGGGACGGCTGAAGGCGATCGGCATCGTGCCGTGGATCGAGCCGCAGGCAGGCATGTTTCTGTGGTGCCGGCTGCCCGATGGTCTCGATTCCGCCGACGTCGCACGGGCGGCATTGAAGAACAACATCGTGCTCGCCCCGGGCAATGTCTTCAGCCCGTCGCAATCAGCGACGAGTTCCATGCGCTTCAACGTGTCGCAATCGCTCGATGGACGGATCTACGACGTCCTGAAGCAGATTTTCGCCGACATGCGGAACCCCGAAACCGTTGCCTGAAGGCAAGCCCTTACTCGGCTGCCATCAGCTGCTGCTCTTTCGTATCGTTGGCGCGTCCCTTCCGGGCGCTTTCCAGCTCGTCCTGCAGCCGCTGTTCCTCGTGCACCTGTGGCTTGGAGAAGCGGGCGATCAACAAGTATGCGACAGGGGTGATGTAGAGCGTCACCATGGTTGCCATGCCGAGGCCACCGACGATCACCCAGCCGAGCGCGATACGGGCTTCGGCACCGGCGCCCTTGGCAAGAACAAGAGGCACGCCGCCGATCACGGTGGCGATCATCGTCATCATCACCGGTCGAAGACGGATCGCGCACGCCCGCTCGATCGCCTCGCGGCAGGACGCGCCCTCGTTGCGCAGATGGTTGGCGAACTCGACAATCAGAATGCCGTTTTTCGCCATGACCCCGACAAGCAGCACAAGCCCGATCTGGCTGTAGACGTTGAGACTGGAGCCGGTCAGAACCAAGGCGAAGGCAGCGCAGGCAAGTCCCAGCGGCACCGTGGACATGATGATGATCGAGGACAGGACACTTTCGAACTGCGCCGCAAGCACCAGGAAGATGATGGCGATCGCAAAGCCGAATGTCAGCGCCATGCCGCTCGAGTTTTCCTTGAGTGTCGCAGCCTCTGCCAACGGTATCAGACGTGATCCAGCTGGCAGGAGCGGCTGCGCAAGCTCGGTCGCCGCCTGGACCGCCTGACCGAGCGAGACACCGTCCTTGAGGCTGGCCGAGAAGGAGACTGCCGCAAGCCGCTGTTCGCGGTTGAGCCTCGGCGCCACGGCCCGTTCCTCGAGCGTCGCGACGGTGGAGAGCGGCACCATGCGGCCATCCTTGGCCTTCAGAAAAATGTTCTCGAGATCCGTCGGGTCATCGATCGGACGCGTCGTCGATGTCAGCTTGACCGGCGTCGCCTCGCCGTCGACAAACACGTCCACCACAGATCGGCCTTCGAGAAGAGACTGCAGCGACGTGCCGAGATTGGTGATGTCGATTCCGAGATCCGATGCCCGCTCACGGTTCACCGACACGAAGATCTGGGCCTGCGTCGGCTCGTTGTTGAGACGCGGCGTATCGAACAATCCGCTCGCGCGAAGCTGGTCCACCAGTTTCAGTGCGGCGGCCGTCAGCTCTTCATGATTGGTGCCGACCATCGCCATCTGCAACCCGTTGCCGGCACCGCGGATACGCAGACTGTTCTGCTGCGTCGCGAAGGCGCGAAGCGAGGGCACGGTCGCGGTGGCCGCGTTGATATCGCGCACGATATCGGCCTGGCTGCGCTCCCGCTCGGACCAAGGCGCGAGGGTCAGAACCATGAAACCGTTATTGGTGGCGCCACCCTGCCCCGAGATCGAATAGATGTTCTGGATCTCGCCGGACGCCACGAGCGGCTGCAGTTTCTCTTCGATCTGCTGCAGCTTGTCGCGCATATATTGCAGGCTGATGCCTTCCGGCGCCGTCGCCCGCAGCATGACCATGGCCCGGTCTTCCGGTGGTGTCAGTTCGCTCTTGACCGTCTTGAAGGCCATATAGCCGGCACCGCCAAACAGCAGCGCAAAGACGATGACGATCGCCGGCGCGCCAAGGCAGGCATGCAGCGTCACCCGGTAGAAATTGGCAAACAGGCTACCGAACCGGCCAAGCAGGCCGTCGTTCTTTTCCTGGATCGGTTTCGTCAGCATGCGCGAGGCAAGCATCGGGCAAAGCGTGAGCGCCGTGACCGAAGACAGCGCGACGGCAAACGCCAGAACGAACCCGAACTCGCGGAACAGGCCGCCCATCTGGCCGGGCAGAAACGACAGCGGAATAAACACGGCGGCAAGCGTCGCGGTCGTCGCCAGCACCGCGAAGAAAACCTCCTGGGTGCCGATCACGGCTGCCGCGCGCGGACCCATGCCTTCCGATCGTCGTCGCACGATGTTTTCAAGAACGACGATCGCGTCATCCACCACAAGGCCGGTCGCAAGAACGATCGCCAGCAGCGTCAGAATATTGATCGAGAACCCGACGGCATAGATTGCGACCAGCGTACCGATCAGCGCCACCGGCATGGTAAGCGCCGGGATCAGCGTCGCCTTCCAGTCGCGCAGGAAGAGATAGATGACGGCAATGACGATCGTGCCCGAGAGCGCCAGCGCGATCTCGACCTCGTGCAGCGCGCCTTCGATGAAGACCGCATCGTCACTGGTGATGGCAATGCGCGTGCCCTCGGGCAGCGTCTTCTGAAGATCGGCGACGGCGGCCCGTACACCTTCCGAGATGCTGAGCGTGTTCGATTGCGCCTGGCGCAGCACGCCAAGACCGACGCCCGGAACGCCGTTCGATCGCAACGCCGTCGTGCCGTCGTCCGGCCCGAGCATCACGGTCGCCACATCGCGCAGCCTAACATTGTTGCCCAGCATGACGTTTTCGAAGTCTTCGGGCTTGGTCAGGCTCGCCGTCGCGCGCACGACAATGTCCTGCGTCGAGGATTCCAGCGACCCGGCGGGCACGTCGAGCGCAGCCGTCGATAGCGCCTCCGAGAGATCTGCAATCGTCAGCCCACGACTGGCAAGCGCCGTCTGGTTCACGTCGACGCGGAAGACCTTTTCCTGGTCGCCGTAGAGTTCCACGTCAGCGACGCCGTCAACCGACGCAAGCCGGTCGGACACCTCGTTATCGACGAGAAGCGTCAGGTCTTCCATCGACAACGAGTTGGACGTAACGGCAAGCCGCATGATCGGCTGGCTGTCGGAATCGGCCTTGATGATGCGCGGCTCGTCCACGTCGTCAGGCAACTGGCCGGTGACACGACCAAGCGCATCACGCACGTCGTTGGCGGCCACCGCAAGATCGGCGGTGTCGTTGAATTCCAGCGTGACACGGCTCTGGCCGAACTGCGATTCCGATGAAACGGCCTTGAGGCCGGCGACCCGGGCAACCGCGCCCTCGATGATATCGGTCACTTCCTGGTCCATGGTCTGGGCAGAAGCGCCGTCATAGGTGGTGCGGATGGTGATGACCGGCTGGTCCACATCCGGCAACTCGCGCACCTCGACGCCGGCAAGAGCGGCAAGGCCTGCGACGACGAGGAGCGTGTTGAGAACCGCGGCAAGGACCGGCCGCCGCACAAAGAGCGCGGTAAAGCTGTTCTGCTTTCCGGAAGACTGGCCGGACGACCCGTTGTTATTGGCGTTACCGCTGTGGCTGCTGCTCATCGGCTGGCGACCTCCGGCGGCTTTTCACCGGCAATGCGGACGGCACCATTTTCCCGGACCCGTTGCAACCCTTCGGTTGCCACGACATCGCCATCCTTCAGATTGGCCGAGACGAGGATCGCATCGGGATTGCGCTGGATCACCCTCACCCGCTCCTTGACCGATTTGTGATCGACGATATGCCAGACGAACGAGCCTTTCGCATCCCACTGGACTGCAAGCGGATCGACGCTTGGAAAGGTCTCGCCCGGAAACCGCATCGTCACGCCGAAAGACATGCCGGCGCGGAGTTCGTCGTCAACATTGGGAATTCTGGCACGAATGCGGATCGTACGGCTTGCCGGATCGACCCTGTTGTCGACGGCCTCGACCGAACCCTCGAAGGTGCGGCCTGGACGCGAGACGGAGGCGGCCTCGACCGGCATGCCAGGCTTGACCTGGACCGCGAAACGCTCCGGCGCCCAGAAATCCACCAGCAGCTCGGTACGGTTGTCGATCGTCACGATATTGCTCGCGGTCGTGACGTTGTCACCGATATTGACCGCGACGATGCCGACGATCCCATCGATTGGCGCAACGACCGAGCGACGCTTCACCGCCAGTTCGGCGTTGGTGACCGTCAGCTGCGCCGTTTCGGACGCAATCTGCGCGTCGAGCACGTCGAGACGGGAGAAGCTCTTGAGGTTCCGGTAAGTATCGGATTTCTCGCGGGCACTGCGCAACACCACCTGCGCCTGATCGCGCAGGATGATCTGCTCGTCGTCATCGAGCTGCGCAAGAATCTGGCCCTTTTTGACCATGTCGCCGGATTTGACGAGGATCTCGTTTACGGTGCCCGTCGCCTGCGGCATCACGATAACCGACTGGATCGCCTCGCCGTCACCGATCGCCGACAGTCTGTCGTTGACCACACCGGTTCCGACGGGTCTGGTTGCAACCAACACCACCTGGCTCTCACCGCCGCCCCGCTGCCCGCCGCGCGATGACGAAGCCGGTGCGCCCGCAACCGTTGCGGCCGCCGGCTCGGCGACATCAGGATTGATGGAAGTCACCACTCCTGCGGGAACGCCCATCGAAATCAGTGACCGCCCGGCATCTGCCGACAGGTAGACCCAGAGACAGAGCCCTCCGAGCAGTACCGCAACCGACATCAGAAGCTGGTTCCAGATCCGCATTCATTCCTCGCAAGTCTATCGATAAGTGGTGCAAGTATCCCCGTTTCGCGCCCAACTGGCAAGGTCGAGGAACCTACCTTACTGTTTTGTAACATCACGCGATTTCACGGATGTGTCAGAGCTTCAACGACACGGATCCGGACGATTCCTAGGGGAAACATAGGAATGAAAAGAGAACATCGGCTGGTCTTTCGAGCCCGAATCACTACATTGGCCGGATGAGTAACAGTTACGACGACATCCCTTTCTTCGATGAGGAGCCGGAGCCCGCCCCCCGCAAGGCGCGAGGCGAAGACCAATCGGACCAGCGCCCGGTGCCGGCATCGGCTGGCAACCAAGGTTCTGCTCCTGTTCCTGCTGGTGGTTCCGGTGGTTTGGGGATCGCGGCGCGGGCCATGGCGGCGCGCGGTGGCAACCGGCCCTCACCCGACTATATGACGGGCCTTAACCCGGAACAGCGCGAAGCGGTCGAGACCTTGGATGGTCCCGTTCTGGTTCTGGCCGGCGCCGGAACCGGCAAGACCCGCGTGCTGACCACCCGCATCGCCCACCTGCTGGAGACCGGCCGCGCCTATCCGAGCCAGATTCTCGCCGTGACCTTTACCAACAAGGCTGCGCGCGAGATGAAGGAGCGCATCGGCGTTCTCGTCGGCGGCGCCGTCGAAGGCATGCCGTGGCTCGGCACGTTTCACTCGATCGGCGTCAAGCTGTTGCGGCGCCATTCGGAGCTGGTCGGCCTGCGATCCGATTTCACCATCTTAGACACCGACGACGTCGTGCGCCTGATCAAGCAGCTCATCCAGGCGGAAGGTCTTGACGACAAGCGCTGGCCGGCCAAGCAGTTCGCCGGCATGATCGATGGCTGGAAGAACAAGGGCCTGTTGCCGCCCGACATTCCGGAAGGCGACGCCCGAGCTTTTGCCAACGGCAAGGGCCGCGAACTCTATGCCGCCTATCAGGCCCGCCTGCGCACGCTCAACGCCTGCGATTTCGGCGACCTTTTGCTGCACCCGATCGCCCTGTTCCGCAAGGCACCGGATCTGCTCAAGGAGTATCACCAGCGGTTCCGCTATATCCTCGTCGACGAGTATCAGGACACCAATACGGCCCAGTATATGTGGCTGCGTCTGCTCGCTCAGCGTCCGAAGGACGTGCCGCAAAACGTCTGCTGCGTCGGCGACGACGACCAGTCGATCTATGGTTGGCGCGGTGCCGAAGTGGAAAACATCCTTCGCTTCGACAAGGATTTCCCGGGCGCCAAGGTCATCAAGCTTGAGCGCAACTACCGCTCGACAGAGCACATCCTCGGCGCTGCCGGCCATCTGATCGCCCATAACGAAGGACGCCTCGGCAAGACGCTGTTCACCGACCGGGTCGATCCCGAAGATGAAAAGGTCATCGTCCACGCCGCCTGGGATAGCGAAGAGGAAGCCCGTGCCGTCGGTGAGGAGATCGAGCGGCTGCAGCGCGGCGATGGTCGCAGCGATGCCAAGAAACACGCGCTGAACGACATGGCGATCCTGGTGCGCGCCTCGTTTCAGATGCGCGAGTTCGAAGACCGGTTCGTGACGCTCGGCCTCAACTACCGCGTCATCGGCGGCCCGCGCTTTTACGAGCGGCTCGAGATCCGCGATGCGATGGCCTATTTCCGCATGGTCTGCCAGCCGGCCGACGACCTTGCCTTTGAGCGCATCGTCAACACACCAAAGCGCGGCCTCGGCGACACGACCATACGCTACCTGCATGACAGCGCCCGCGCCCGCGATGTGCCCATGCTTCAGGCCGCAAGCGAAATGATCGAGACCGACGAGCTGAAGCCGAAGGCCCGCAAGGCCCTGTTCGATGTCGTGCAGAATTTCCGCAACTGGCAGGCACGTCTCGAAACCGTGCCGCATACGGAACTGGCCGAGCAGATCCTCGAAGAGTCGGGCTATACCGACATGTGGAAGAACGACAAGACCGCCGAAGCGCCGGGGCGGCTGGAAAACCTCAAGGAACTGATCCGCTCGATGGAGCAGTTCGAGAGCATGCGCGGCTTCCTAGAGCACGTCTCGCTCGTCATGGATGCCGAGACCAACGAGAACCTCGATGCCGTCTCGATCATGACGCTCCACTCGGCCAAGGGTCTGGAATTCGAGACCGTGTTCCTGCCCGGCTGGGAGGAAGGCCTGTTCCCGCACCAGCGCGCGCTGGACGAAGGCGGCCGCTCCGGGCTGGAGGAGGAACGCCGCCTCGCCTATGTCGGCATCACCCGCGCGAAACGCCGCTGCCATATCTGGTTCGTCTCGAACCGGCGTATTCACGGCCTGTGGCAATCCACAATGCCCTCGCGCTTTCTTGATGAACTGCCGCCGAGCCATGTCGATGTCGCGGCATCGGAATCCTCAAGCTTCGGTGGCTATGGCGGCCGCGGCGGCTACGGCCAGTCGCGCTTCGACAAGGCGGATGCCTTCGCCGGCAACTCCTATTCGACGCCCGGCTGGAAACGCGCCCAGGCCAACAAGACAGATGCCACCCGCGACAACTGGGGCAGCCGCTCCGGCCACGCCGTGGAACGCATCGGCTACGGCGAAAGCGGCCCCCGCGGCCGCACGATCGACGGCGAGCTGGTCGCCAAATCGACAACCGACACGCCGTCGAAATTCACCACCGGTGACCGGGTCTTCCACATCAAGTTCGGCAACGGCAATATCACCGCGATCGAAGGCAACAAGCTGACGATCGAGTTCGACAAGGCAGGGCAAAAGCGGGTGCTGGACGGGTTCGTGGAGAAGGCGGGCTGACGAGACGTCTACTCACTCGCAAACGAGGGTCGTGACCATGATGAGGGCTTTAGAATTCGATGAATGACATCTCCCTCAGCAACAGCGACGTCGTCGAACTCACCGCATGGCGCCGCCGGCTTCATACCATGCCTGATGTGTCCGGTGAGGAAGTGGAAACCGCTCGCGAGGTGGTGCGGTTTCTGTCGGAGACCGGTCCGGACGCGATCGTTGAGGGTCTGGGTGGCGCCGGCGTCGCGGTCGTCTACGACAGTGGCCTGCCCGGAATGACGGTGATGCTGCGGGCGGAGCTCGATGCTCTTCCGATCGAGGAACTCGGCGACCCCGAGCACAAGTCGAAGGTATCGGGAAAAAGCCATATGTGCGGCCATGACGGGCATATGGCAACGCTTGCGGCGGTCGGCCGCGCGCTCGGACGTCGGCGGCCAGCGAAGGGTCGTGTCGTTCTCCTGTTCCAGCCGGCGGAGGAAACCGGCGCCGGGGCGGCAGCGGTCCTTGCCGACGACAAGTTTCGGGACCTGACGCCCGATATCAGCCTGTCCCTGCACAACATGCCGGGCATCCCGCTCGGCCACGTTCATCTGAAGGACGGCCCGACCAATTGCGCGTCGCGCGGCATGAAAATCATCCTGACCGGCAAGACTGCCCACGCGGCATGGCCAGAGACCGGGATCTCGCCGGTTTCGGCCGTGGCCAGGCTGCTGCCAGCCCTGAGCGGTATTTCGGCAGGCTCTGTCGAAAACGACGACCTCGTGCGAGCGACCGTGACCCACGTGACGATCGGTGAACTCGCGGCGGGCATTTCACCGGCGCATGGGGAGATCTGGGTGACGCTGCGCACCTCGACGGATGATCAGATGTCGGCGCTTGTCGAACAGGCGGAGACAATGGCGAGAGATGCGGCTGCGGCGGATGGGCTGGCCCTGGCCTTGTCCTATCAGGATGTGTTCGGCCACTGCATCAACCACCCCGCTGCAGCCGACATCCTGAGGGCCGCGATGGATGCCGAGAGCGTGCCGCACGTCGCTGGGCAAGCCTATCGCGCCTCGGAGGATTTCGGTCGCTTCGCTAAGGTCTCGAAATCGGCCATGCTGTTTCTCGGCGCCGGCGAAAGCCACCCTGCCCTGCACAACCCGACTTATGATTATCCCGACGATCTGATTGCGATCGGCGCGCGCATCTTCCTGGCCGCAACGCGGCAGACGCTGGGCTGACAACGAAAAACGGAGCCTAAAAGGCTCCGTTTTTTGTTGAGTTTAATCAGGCGTCTTTGTTGCCGAACAGCTTTGCCATGATGCCGCCGCCGCTTGGGCCGGCGCCGGGGCGCTTGCCATCCCACTTCGGCACGATGATCATGTGGGTGATTTCGCCGCGCTGGAAGGCCTTCAGGAACTTGTCGTAGTCGGCGAAGGCCACGCAACCATGGCTGTCGCCGCGAACGCGAAGCAGGAAGCTGTGGGCGAGAAGACCCGTGCGGCCCTGCGGCGCCTTGCCGTCGGTCGGCGTCAGGCGGATTGCCGCAACACCGTGGAACAGCGATTCGCGCATCGAGAGCTTGTAGGTGCCCGGAGGTGTCGGGCCGCGCATCTTCACATGCGTGAACTTCGGGTTGTCGCGCATGCTGCCGATGCCGGAATGGGCCTCGAGCTTGCTGCCGTTCGGCATGATGACCACGCCGTTGGTGATGTCGTAGATCGCAACCTTGGTCCCAATGCCCGGCCACTTCGGCGAACCCTGCGACGGAGCGAGAGGCTCTTCGCGCATCGGGTTGTTCGGCTTGGCAAAGGCAAGCACGGTCGGCTTGTCGTTATCGTTGTCGCCACGGCCAGGCTTTTGCGGTGCGACGGCTGCGATTGCGGCAAGTGCATTCGGCTTTTCAGGCTTGACGGAAGCGACGGCCATGGAAGCGCTGGTGGTGGCCGCACCGGGACGCAGGACCGGCAGTGGTCCGGCTTTCGGCAGCGCCTGGGCGAGAGATGTCGGCGCAGGTGAAGGTAGCGGCGTCGCCTGTTCGGCAATCGCCACCGTATCCTCCGACATGCTTTCCGGCAGATCGCTTTCGAGCGACGCCAGTTCCACCGGCTTCATCGTGTTGAGTTCCGCCACCTCTGTCGCCGGCTGAACCTCCTGGAGAATGTCGGGCATTGCGCCCAGAGCTTCGCTACCGCGTGGCGCTACGACCACAAGACTTTCCATGGCAGAACCGAGAGCGGACTTGATCTGGTCGGAGCCGGGCCGCAGCTTGCCAAGGGCCGCAAACTGCTGTTCGGTTTCGGCGTGACGGGCAGCCTTTGCCATCGCGAGATGCATCGACTGACGAACGCTTGCGTCATCCGGACGCTGTGAAGAGAGAGCAGCAAGCTGCGCTCCTTCCAGACGACCGCGCTTCGGCTCGGCCGGCGCGCTGCCTGGAAGGCGAGAGAATTTCGAAATATCGAGATTGCGGTCCGCAGTGCGCGCCGATGCAGCCACGAGATGCTCGCGCGCCGTTGGTGGCGCAAGCAGGGCCGTTTCGAACCTGATGCTGGGGGCAGACTTGACCGAGGTCGCGACCGTGACCATCGAGGCACCAACCAGCGCCGCTACGGTAAAGCCGACGCCAAGCGCCATATTCGTCATGAGTGAGCGGGACTTCTTGCGGCGCGCCTGCGCCGAGGATGCTTTCGATGCCGCTTTGCGACCGTTCTGCTTCGAAGCTTTGGATTCCAACTGACGCGCCATTACTCGTTACCCGAACCGTTACTCACACCGGCAAGAACCGCTTTCGCAGTCTTGCCCGCAAGATCAAAGCGGACTGAGAAAGCAGACAGGATCTGCTCATCGCCGCCAATCGACTGCATATGAGAATGAACGATTATGGTAACCAATGTCTTTACGCCGCCCCGATTTGGTTTCGGTGGTGCACTTAAAAGCGCATACCGCCGGAAGTTAAGCAGAAATGCGGCAAAGGGGTGTTCGACCCTGCCCGCAAGTCCGGTGTCTAGCTCGTCGACTGTTGCTGTTTAGCGACAAAAGTTAACAAACTCAAGGCTTACACCGGTTTTTAACTGGTGCGACATTTGAGGTACGAAATCGCACCCGCAATTTTGAGGGGGTAAGATGCGGCAAGCCAGAGCCGAAGTGTGGCGACACTCTGTCTGAACCCACATGCGAAAATGGGCGCCTCTGTGGAGGCGCCCATGGATCGTGGAGTTTTGAAGGGATGCGGTGAACGGCTCAACCGTCGGCCCGGCGAATGGACCGACCTTCCATGAAGAAGAAAGGCCGCAATTTCACACCCAGCACATTTCCGGCAAACGCCGCGACTGCCCAGAGATAACCATGCAGGCTGCCGGACGCGATGCCGGAGAAATAGGCTCCGATATTGCAGCCATAGGCGATTCGCGCACCGTAGCCGAGCAGCAGACCGCCGACGACGGCCGCAAGGATCGAACGCAGCGGAATGTCGAGGCTGGGAGCAAACTTTCCGGCCAGCGCCGCCGCCAGCATGGCGCCCGCGATGAGGCCGAAATCCATGACGGATGTGACATCGGCAAACACGCTTCCGGCCAGAGCCTTGGCATTCCCCGGCTGCTGCCAGTAGGCCCAGGCTGTCGGATCAAAGCCGATCGCCTGCGCGCCCTTCGCACCCCAGAGCGCGAAGGCGGACGTGATCCCCCAGGGACGGCCGGCGATTGCGAGCGTCGCGAAATTGAGGATGACGAGTGCAATCGCGCCAGCCACCAGCGGCCACGGACCACGCAGATAGCGGGCAAGACCATGCCGTGGCGAAGGTGGTGCCTGTTCAAGTGCGCCGTTGCGCCGCTTCTCGACGACCACAGTGATCGCGGCGATCGCCGCAAAGATGGCAAGCGATACCGCAATGCCGCCAAATGCACCGAAGGTCTGGAACAGAGACGTCGGCGGCAGCGAAGGAAGACTGACCCACCAGTCGAAGTGGATGGTGGCGAGAACCGAACCGACGATGAAGAAGAACAGGGTCACCAGCATGCGCGCATTGCCACCACCGGCGGTAAACAGCGTGCCGGATGCACAACCGCCGCCAAGCTGCATCCCGATGCCGAACATGAAGGCGCCGACGATCACGCCGATACCGGCCGGCGAAATATTGCCACGCACCTCGGTGCCGAACAGCACGCCGTTGGATAGAGCCGGGAAAAACAGGATGACGGCAAGCGCCAGAAGAATCATCTGAACGCGAAGACCCCGGCCCCGGCCCTCCGCAATGAAGACACGCCAGGCAGACGTGAACCCAAAGGCCGCGTGATAGAGCGCGATGCCAAGCCCGCCTCCGATGAGGAAGAGCGCACCTTGGGCTGGACCATAAGCGAGGCCGAGCGCAACGGTGCCGACAACAAGCACGATGAGAGCGCCGAGACCGGGAAAACCGATCGGCGGCAGGCCTTCAGCCCGCGTTTCTAGCGAAGACGACAGTGACATGGGAGGAACTCCGTGAAGATGACCTCTAGATAGGGTTGTGGTCCGCATCCGACGAGGAATCACGTTTCAACATTCGGCTCGAAACCGGATTGAGATTTCAGATCCGTCAGCAAAAGCGATCGAGTCATCTTCAGACATCCTAGAAACCGCGGAGATCAGATGACCGCAGAACCTGCCACCAAGGCCGACCGTTTCGTCACAAATGATTTGGAGCGACGATCGTGTTGGGCAGAAGAGGCTTGATCGATGCCGCCATGCTTGGCATCTTCGTGTGACAAGGAAGAACCACTCGTGAGGACGATCTATGAAAGCGCTGCTCCTGATCGACATCCAGAATGGCTTCTGCCCTGGCGGCAACCTCGCTGTTGCCCACGGTGACGACATCGTGCCGATCGCAAACAGCCTCATTTCCGACGGCGGTTACGATGTGATCGTCGCCTCGCAGGACTGGCATCCCGCCAATCACGGCAGCTTCGCCTCCCAGCATCCGGGCAAGAAACCATTCGACATGGGCGAGCTCTCGGGCCAGCCGCAGGTCATGTGGCCGGATCACTGCGTGCAGGAAACACCGGATGCGGAATTCCATCCGGATCTCGATATCGGCGCAGTCGATTATATCCAGCAGAAGGGCGAAAACCCTGCAGTCGACAGCTATTCCGCCTTTCGCGACAACGACCAGGCCGCCCTTACCGGCCTTGCCGGTTACCTCCGGGCACAGCAGATTACGGAGCTTGACGTTTGCGGTCTCGCCACGGACTACTGCGTGAAGTTTTCAGCCTTGGACGCTGTCGAAATGCTGCCGGACGTCAAAGTGCGCTTCATCGAGGATGCGAGCCGCGGCATAACACCCGAGGGCGTCAGGGCTGCCATCGAGGAGATGCGCGCCAACGGCGTCGGCATTATCAAGAGCAGCGAGATTCTCGCGGACTGACGCACTCCGCGCCGCCGATCGTTCAGCAAAATCGATACACGCATCAACGCAATTCGATTGTCACCGGGCGCTCACGTGCATAAACGAAGCATTGCACGCGCACGCATCGGAAGACTCATGAGTTTCAGCGAACCGATCACCACAAGCGGCCAGATCAGGAACGGATTGAAGAAGGGCTTCGTCATCGTCCTCTCCTCAGCCCCGTTCGGCATCCTGTTCGGAGCGATCGCCATCGACAACGGTTTCAGCATGGCGGAAGCGGCGCTGATGAGCGCGTTTGTTTTCGGCGGTGCGAGCCAGTTGGTCGGGATCGAACTGTTCGGCCACCATGTCGCGGCCTGGATGATCGTGCTCTCGGTGCTCGCCGTCAATTTCCGCCACGTTCTCTATTCCGCGGCAGTATCGCCGATCCTCGGCCGTTTTCCGCTGCTAAAACGCGGGCTTTCCTTTTTTCTGCTGACCGATCCGCAATTTGCCGAGACGGAGAAACGTGAAGAACAGACCCCGGTTACCTTCGCCTGGTACATCGCCATGGGCGGCGTGGTATGGATTGGATGGGTCGGCAATACCATTGTCGGCGCGCTGTTCGGCAGCCTGATCGGCGACCCGAAGGCGATCGGCATCGATGTCCTCCTGCCCGTCTACTTTCTCGGTCTGGTGATGGGCTTTCGCAAACGGCACAATTTTCTACCCGTCCTCGTCGCCGGAGCAGTCGGATCGGTTGTCGCCTACTGGGTCGTCGGGTCACCCTGGCATATCAGTGTGGGGGCAGCGCTCGGGATCGTCGTCGCGGCCATCCTGCCTCCTCCCGGAGCCTCGGATCACGACGTGAAAGACCCGGCCCTTGAAACGGAGGCTGCGTGATGGAAACCGGCATGAGCGCCTTCTCCGTCGATAGCCAGACCGCCACCCTGATCCTGATGGCGGCAATTGCGACATACGCCACGCGGCTCGGCGGCTACATCCTTGTCAACAGCTTGAAACGCATACCGCCACGGGTGGAATCGGCCCTCAACGCCGTGCCGGCCGCCGTTCTGGTGACACTCGTCGCTCCACCCTTCGTCAACAGCGGCTGGGACGTGCGCATTGCGATGATCGCGGCGCTGGTGTTCGGCCTGCGTTTTCCGGGCCTCATGGTCCTCGTCGTCGGCTGGGCGGCAGTCATGGCCGCCCGGCACGGTTTCGGTATCGGGATGTAATCCGGCTCAGCCGGAGATCGGCGCCGTCGCTGCAGTGAGCCAGGTCTTGACCGAATCTTTGTCGATCAGCGGCATCAGCTTCTCACGAACCTCTGCGTGATAGTCGTTCAGCCACTGCAGTTCTTCCGAGGTCATCAGCGAGGGGACCACAAGGCGGCGATCGATCGGGCACCAGGTCAGCGTCTCGAACGACAGAACCGGCATGTCCCCATCCTCGACAGGTGCGGCATCGTTCACGAAGATCAGGTTTTCGATCCGGATCCCGAAGGCGCCGGGGCGATAATAGCCGGGCTCGTTCGAAAGGATCATGCCGGGCAGAAGCTCCTGCGTCGACATCCGCGAGATACGCTGCGGCCCCTCATGCACGGAGAGATAGGACCCGACGCCGTGTCCCGTGCCATGCGCAAAATCCGCCCCCGCCTTCCACAGCGCGATACGCGCCAGCGGATCGAGATCGCAGCCACGCGTTCCCTTCGGAAACTTCGCCGTGCTGATGGCGATCATGCCCTTCAGAACCAGCGTGAAGAAGCGCTTGCGATCCTCGGAAACCGAGCCGACCGCAACCGTGCGGGTGATATCCGTCGTTCCGTTGACATACTGCGCGCCCGAATCGATCAGGAACAGTTCGCCGGGCAGGATCTGCCGGTTGCTTTCGGACGTCACCCGGTAATGCATGATCGCAGCATGCTCGCCGGCACCGGAAATCGTATCGAAGGAAACGTCCTTCAGCGGGTTCTGCATGCTCTGGCCGACGCGGGCCCGGGTCGCTTCCAGCGTCTTTACCGCATCGATCTCGGTGATTGAGCCCGGCGTCTGGCCATCCAACCAGCACAGAAACTCGACGACAGCCGCGCCATCCTGCAGATGCGCCTTCGCCGATCCATCGAGTTCCGCCGAATTCTTGCAGGCGCGCGGCAGCTTTGCCGGATCGATCCCCTCGATCACCTCGCCGCCAGCTGCGACGATTGCAGCCGTCAGCGCGAGCGGTGTCAGATCCGGATCGATCAGGATGCGGGCGCCGTCTTTTGAAACCTCAGCAAGACGCCCGAGGAACTCGGAGGGATCCCGCCGGAGGGCGAGAGCGTCCAGGTAAACCGCCTCTTCGCTCCCGAGCTTTGCCGCATCGATGAAGAGTTCTGCCTTGCCGTTTGCAAAGACGATCGCGCGCGCCAGCGGGTGTGGCGTGTGCGGCACGTCAGCCCCGCGAACATTGAAGATCCAGGCGACGGAGGACGGATCCGTGATCAGTACCGCAGACAGTCCCTTCGCTTCGGTCTGGCGCGCGATCTCGCTCAGCTTGTCGCCGGCCGGCTTTCCGGCAAACTCTTCTCTCTGGATGGTCAACGCGCCAACCGGTTCCGCAGGGCGATCGCTCCAGATCGCATCGAGCGGATTGTGGGCCAGCGAAACCAGCGTGCCGCCGATCTCCGCAAGCGCCTTTTCCAGCTTGCGCACTTCCGCACCGGCATGCAGCCAAGGGTCGATGCCGAGGCGGAACCCTTTCGGCGCATGTTTCGCAATCCAGGCATGCGGCGGCTCGCCGACCAGATCGCCGCCGGAAAACACAGTTCCGTCAACCTGTTCGGCCAGTTGCGTCACGTAACGCCCGTCAACGAAGACGATCGCTTCACGCTGCGTGATGAGCGCCATGCCGGCAGATCCGGTAAAGCCGGTCAACCACGACAGGCGCTCGGCCGACTCAGGCACATACTCGCCCTGATACTCGTCGGCGCGGGGCACGAGAAACCCGTCGATGCCGAGTTCGGCAAAGCCGTCACGCAGGGCAGTCACCCTTTCGCGGCCGAACTGCGGGGCGGACTTGGTCTCGAACGATTGAAACATGAGTGAATTCCGGCTGGTTTGATTCCGACTGATGGCCGCCATGTTAGAACATTTCCCCGGCCCGCCGCCAGTATCCTATGCAGATACGTGACAGGGCAGTCAGGGTCAGGGACCTATCCATGCAGCCGACGCATGCCACACATGATGCAGACCCACTGCCTGCCTCATTTTTTATCATCTAAGGTGTCGTCAATGTTCGATGACCTCTGGGGTCATCACTTTGAAAAGGACGAACACGATGGCCAACTCATTTCTCCGCAATGCAATGAACCGCGTGGTCGAAGCCCGTCAGCGTCAGGTCTCCCGTTACGTCAACGGCGCAATGCTTGGCCTTGATGATGCGACGCTAAAGAGCCTCGGCACGACGCGCGAAGAACTTCAGCGCCAGGGTGCGACCCGTTACATCTTCTGATCTGAGGACGACGCGATACCCGGCACGCAACTCGGTGTGCCGGCAAGCCTACAAAACCTGACAGGCCAGCCCATGGCCCGTCACATGCCTCGCACGAAATGCATGGTCACCCAGCCGTTGCGCCAGATCGTGCGCACATGCCGGCAGCGGGCTCCTGCATAAGCGGAAATCACCTTCCAGCGCTGCTCGGCTAGAATACCGGACAGGATCACCGATCCGCCCGGTGTCAGATGCGTCACCAGCTGCGGCGCCATCTTGATCAACGGCCGCGCCAGAATATTGGCGATGATGAGGTCGAACGGACCGTCCTGGCGAAAGGCCGAGGAGTGGAAACCCGGTGCCGTCTCCAGCCGCAGTCCGCTGGCAATGCCGTTGCGGCGAACATTCTCCTTGGCAACCCGAACGGCGACCGGATCGATGTCCGTTGCAAGAACCGGGATGTTGCGCAACTTGCGCACCGCAATCGCCAGAACGCCGCTGCCCGTTCCCAGATCGAGCGCATTTCTCGGCTCGGTTGCTCGAACGACCGTGTCGATCACCTCGAGGCACCCCGCCGTTGTCCCATGATGGCCGGTCCCGAACGCCTGTCCAGCATCGATCTCTATGGCAATGTCGTTGATCTTGACCTTGTCGCGGTCATGCGAGCCATGAACCAGAAACCGCCCTGCCCTGACAGGCTTGAGCCCTTCGAGCGATTTGGCAATCCAGTCGACATCCGGGATAACCTCCATCGCAATCGAAAGATCGGGAAAATCCTCGCTGATCGCCTTTGCAATCCGTTCCCTGAAGACCTCCTCGTCGTCCGCCATCATGTAGACGGAGGCTTCCCAGATATCCTTCTTCTCGTCCACCTCGGTCGTGGCAATCGCCACGTCCTCTTCGCCGAACTCCAGCGACAGGAGGTCGAGGATCTCGGCCGAACCGATTTCGGTGGATGTCACGTAAAGCCGGATTTCACTCAAAGGAAGTCGCCTTTCATAATCTTCGCGGCAAGCTTTGCCACGAATAAGGCATCCGCCTCAAGCGACTTATCCCTTGTTCAGGTTCTCGAGCTTCTTCGCCGCCGCTGCAGGATCCTCGCCGTAAGCGATCGTTCCGGCAAAACGGCCGCCGTCCTTCAGGAGGAAAATCGATGCCGTATGGTCCATCGTGTAATCGCCGCCAGGGTTTTTCTCATCCACCGGCACCTTGCGGGCAAGCACGCGAAACCCTTTGACCATCTCCATCACCTTGGCAGGCGGGCCTGAAATACCGCGAATACGGTCGGAGACATTCGAGACATACTGTCCCATCAGCTCCGGCGTATCGCGCTCCGGGTCGACGCTCACAAAGTAAGCGTTGAGCTTGGTGCCATCGGGATCGACCTGATGCAGCCAGGTGTTCAGCTCGAACAGCGTTGTCGGGCAGACTTCCGGGCAATGGGTAAAGCCGAAGAACACGGCCGTCGGTTTGTCGCGGAACGCTGCTTCGGTGATCGGGCTGCCGTCCTGCGCCACAAGTTCGAACGGGACACCGAACGGCCCTTCGGCCACCTGCTGCTTCGAACGCGTGACCTCCAGGGTCAGCCAGGCCAGAACACCGGCCAGAATGACGACGGCGAGCCAAAGTACAATTCGGAAAGTCTTCATCGTAGTTTGCCTGCTGCATCATCAGTTGAGATCGTGACCGCTGATAGCCGCAGACGACGATTGTTGCAAATCACCACCACGTTTTCACAGACGTGGCCGTCACATGCACCAGGAGAGCGTTCCCTCGGCCATCGCGAGGAAGATGGAAGAACCGTGCTGCGCCCAACCAACAAAAGCGAGGACGCCGATCAGCATCGCGGCAAGCGCGGCGATCAGAAAAACCGGAAGTCGAAGCGATGGAGCGATCGGTTGCATGACCCACTATAGCATCGTCGACCGGCCTGGAAATAGAACAAAAAGCGCGTTGTGGCGGCAAAGATTAGGGGAAGTTTAACGGGGACGTGAGACCTTCAAAAAAACGACATCAGGATGATCGACATGAGTAACGCCATCAAGCAGTCGGGAGCCTATCTCGAAATCGTCTCCTTCCATCTGGGAGACCAGGAATTCTGCATCGACATCATGGCGATCCGCGAAATTCGCGGTTGGGCGCCGGTCACTCCGATGCCGCATACTCCGCCTTACGTGCTTGGCCTCATCAACCTGCGCGGCGCGGTGATCCCGGTCATCGACATGGCCTGCCGCCTCGGCATGAAGATGACCGAACCGTCCGAGCGTTCGGCGATCATCGTCACCGACATCGCCGGCAAGCTGGTCGGCCTTCTGGTCGAACAGGTCTCCGACATGATGACGATCAGAAGCGAAGATCTGCAGCCGGCACCGGAAATCATTCCGGAAGCCCAGCGCGATTTCTGCCGCGGCATCGTTGCTCTCGAAAAGACCATGGTCTGCTTCCTGAACCTCGACACCGTCATTGCAGACGAACTGTCGCGCGAAGCCGCCTGATCTGAAGGCATAGAACTGCCCTTGCTGAAACCGGGTTCTGAAAAGAGCCCGGTTTTCTTATGTCAGGACGTAAAGCGGATCAGGGTTTGCCCTTTTCCCAGGTCACCGGCTGGTTGAACAGCGGCACGCTGGAGATCGCCATCTTCGCCGATCCTTCGACAACCTGTCGCGAATGGGCAAGGTAGATCAGCGTATCGTTCGGCTTGTCGTAGATCCGCTTGACCAGAAGGTCTTTCCAGATCAGCGACCGACCCTGGCGAAACACTTCCTCGCCACCGTCGTCGAGCTCGATGTCACCAATCTCGATCGGCCCGGTCTGGCGGCAGGAGATGGAATTGTTGGACGGGTCCTCGAACCACTTGCCGTTCTTCAGCCTGTCGATGACGCTGCGATCAAAATACGTGACGTGGCAGGTGACACCCTTCACCTTCGGGTCCTGCACCGCCTCGACGATGATGTCGTTGCCGATCCAGTCGACGCCGACCTTGCCGACCACCTGGGCAAGAGCGGGAACGGCAAGACCGCCGAGGATAGCGGCGGTCGCGAGAACGGCAAGGCGGCGGCTCGAACGAGTCATAGTGGCAAAATCTCCAGTCAACGATACGTGATCAGAGATAAGCTTCGGCAGCGGGGTTACAAGTGATCACTGCTTGCGCAATGTGCAGGCATCATAGCCACCGGAAAACAACCGCCCTGCCCGCATGCCGATCGCGGTCGGAATATCGTGGATATGCATGACCTCAAGCGACCGTGCAATCGCGATCGAGGCTTCGGCACAGACCGCCGCATCCTCTGCCGCATTGTGATGCAGGAAGCTCAGCCCCAGGTGCTGCGCGAGGATATTGAGCTTGGGCGAGATCAGGTGCGGCCAGACTTTTTGCGCCATCTTGACGCTGCAGAGATAAGACAGTTCCGGATAGGACTGCCGGTACTGGTCGAGACAGGCCCGCCAGACGCTGAAATCGAAGGCGGCATTATGGGCGATCATCGTCGCGCCACGAAAATCGTCGATGAACTCGTCCATCACTTCGGGAAACTCGCCGGCATCCTCGACATGGTCGGGCCGGATCCCATGGATGGCGATGTTGAAAGACGAAAACCGCATATCCCGCGGCCGGATCAGCCGTTCCTCGACCCGCACCACACGACCGTCCTCGATCCACGCAAGACCCACCGAGCAGGCGCTGCCGCGCTGTTCGTTGGCGGTTTCGAAATCGATCGCAATGGTCTTCAAGGTCGCGTCCTAATCTTCGGTCATCGGACTTTTATGCCGGATGGAGCGATTCGGCAAAGCGCATCCCCGCCTGCATCTTGACCTCCACATCATTGTCAGGCCCAATGTGATCCATGATCAACGCTATCGCCCTTACCCGTCTTACCATGACCATCCGCCTTGCAGGGCGTGTGGCGGGTTTGGCGCGTTAGTCGATCATCCGTCCACCACCCTGCCGAAACTGGCAGGGATCGGCTGGTCCGCTCTGCCTCGGTGATCCCAAGGAGAGCAAGAGTGACTTCAAGCGAAGAGATCAAGGAAAAGCCACCGCGAGCCGAACGGCTGGACGGTTACGTGATCAGGTCGTCTACACCCGACGATGCGGCGGCCATCACGGTCCTCGCCAATCTTCCCGGATATCGCTACGGCACGCTGAGACTGCCATATCAGACCGTAGCGGAAACCCGTCAATACCTGGAAAATCCGGCGCCCAGCACAAAGAAGCTCGTGGCGGACATGGACGGCGTCATCATCGGCGACATCTTCCTCGGTCCCCTACAGGGCCGCCGCCGGCATGTCGGGACGATCGGCATGGGCGTGCACGACGATTTCGTCGGCCGCGGCGTCGGCTCGGCCTTGATGAAGGCCGCGATCGACCTTGCCGACAACTGGCTGAACCTGCACCGCTTGGAACTCGACGTCTTTACCGACAACCACGACGCCATCAGGCTCTACGAGCGCTACGGCTTTGTCATCGAAGGGCATCTCAGGGACGACGCCTTTCGAGACGGTCGTTACGTCGACGCCTATGCGATGGCGCGGCTGAAAACCTGATGCTCAGCCCCCGATAAACGACAGCCACTCGTCTTCCGTCATCACCTCGACGCCGAGTCCTCTTGCCTTGTCGAGCTTGGAACCGGCGCCGGGGCCGGCAACGACATAGTCGGTCTTCTTGGAGACCGATCCCGCCACCTTGGCGCCGAGCCCTTCGGCTCGGGCCTTGGCCTCATCGCGGGTGAACCGCTCCAGAGAGCCGGTGAAGACGACCGTCTTACCGGCGACCGGGCTGTTCGAGGCCGCGATCTGTTCCGCCGCCTGCGGCGTCACCTCGGTGAGGAGACGCGTCACGACGTCGAGGTTGCGCGGCTCCTTGAAGAACTCGACGATGGCACGGGCGACGATCTCACCGATGCCCTCGATATTGTTGAGGTCAGCCCAGGCATCCCCGGAGAGACTGGCCGCTTCCTTCATGGCCTCGGCAAACGCCTCGTAGGTGCCGTAGTGGCGCGCCAGAAGCTTCGCTGTCGTCTCGCCCACATGGCGGATGCCGAGGGCGTAGATGAAGCGGTTGAGCGCGATCGAGCGCCGCTCGTCGATCGCGTCGAACAGCTTCCGGACGCTGATCCTGCCGAACCCGTCGATGTTTTCGAGCTTCAGCAGTTTCGATGTTTCCTGACGCTTTTTCAGCGTGAAAATGTCGGGCGCAGTGCGGATCTGCAGCGCCGGGTCTTCCGCCTCGAAGAAGAAGTCGACCTGCTTTGCCCCAAGCCCTTCGATGTCATAGGCATTGCGTGAGACGAAATGCTTCAGGTGTTCGGTCGCCTGCGCACGGCAGACGAAGCCACCGGTGCAGCGGGTGACCGAATCGAGCTTGCCGGTCTTCTCGTTCTTCTCGCGCACCGCATGACTGCCGCAGACCGGGCATTTCTTCGGAAACTCATAGGCCTTGGCATCCGCCGGCCGCTTTTCCATGACCACGTCGAGAACCTGCGGGATGACGTCGCCGGCACGCTGCACGATGACCGTGTCGCCGATGCGGATGTCGTGATCGTCTTCGCGGATCCGCTCGCCGGAATTGCCGATGCCCTTGATATAATCCTCGTTATGCAGCGTCGCGTTGGTAACGACCACGCCGCCGACGGTGATCGGGGTCAATCGCGCCACCGGTGTCAGCGCGCCGGTGCGGCCGACCTGGATGTCGATATTCTCGACCGTCGTGAACGCCTGCTCGGCGGGGAATTTGTGGGCCGTCGCCCAGCGCGGAGAGCGCGAGCGGAAACCGAGGCGCGCCTGCAGATCGAGCCGGTCGACCTTGTAGACGACACCGTCGATATCATAGTCGAGTTCGGGACGCTCGAGGCCGATCTCGCGGTAATGGCCGAGAATATCCTCGAGCGAATTCAGCCGCTTCATCAGCGGATTGACCGGGAAACCCCAGTCCTTGAAGGTCTGCACCATCTCGTATTGCGTGCCCGGCAACTCGTTCGGCTCGGAAATCTCGCCCCAGGCATAGGCGAAGAATTTCAGCTTGCGGCTTGCCGTCACCTTGGCATCGAGCTGCCGCAGTGAGCCTGCCGCCGTGTTGCGCGGATTGACGTAGAGCTGCTTGCCCTTCGCTTCCATCTCCGCATTGAGCGCCAGGAAATCGCTCTTGCCCATATAGACTTCGCCGCGCACCTCAACGACCGCAGGAACGCCCTTCGGAAGCTTGTTGGGGATTTCCTTGATCGTCTTGATATTGGCAGTGACGTTTTCACCCGTCGTGCCATCGCCGCGCGTCGCGGCATTGACGAGGATCCCGTTCTCGTAGCGGATCGACATCGACAAGCCGTCGATCTTCGGTTCCGCCGTGAACGCGATCGAACCGTCCGGCAACTGGCCTAGAAAGCGGTAGACGGAGTTGACGAAGTCGCGCACGTCGTCGTCGGCAAAGGCGTTGTCGAGCGAGAGCATGGGTCGCGAATGGGTGATCTGCGCAAAGGTCGGCAGAGGTGCCGCACCGACCTTGATGGACGGCGAATCGGCCCGGATCAACTGCGGGAAACGGTCTTCGATCGCCGCATTACGCTTCTTCAGCGCGTCGTAATCGGCATCGGAAATCTCCGGCGCGTCCTTGGCATGGTAGAGCTCGTCGTGATGGGAAAGTTCACGCGCCAGTCGCTCCAGCTCGTCAGCAGCTGCCTGTTCGGTCAAGTCATCAACAGGGGTCTCGGTCGGGGTCTGGTCGGCGGCCATGCGGGAATCTCCATCTTCAACGGCATTTCTAGTGCAATTTGAGAAGATTGGAAGAAGCAGCGCCCATCTCGCCTGTGACTGGACACCACGAGATACAGCATCGTTTCGGGATACGGGATTGCGTTACGCCCTGTCCGGGTGAGCCTGCCCGCACGCTCCCGCGACTGCCGGATAACCGTTTAGCCGTTGCCCGCAAGCAGGCTTCTGGCGGCCGCCCTCGCCTCGTCCGTTACCGAAGCGCCGGCCAGCATGCGGGCAATTTCCTCAGTGCGGTTTTCAGGCGCCATAGTCGCCACCCGTGTGGCAATCTTGTCGGAACCGTCGCCGGCCGGACCCTTGGAGATCAGAAGATGCGTCGCAGCACGGGCCGCCACCTGCGGCGCGTGGGTGACCGAGAGCACCTGCACAGTGCCCGACAGACGCTTCAGCCGCTGGCCGATCGCATCCGCCACCGCGCCGCCGACACCTGTGTCGATTTCGTCGAAGACGAGCGTCGGTGCCGAGCCGCGATCGGCAAGGGCGACCTTGAGCGCCAGCAGGAAGCGCGACAGCTCGCCGCCGGAGGCGACCTTCATGATCGGACCGGGGCGTGTGCCCGGATTGGTCTGGACATGGAATTCGACCGTATCGATACCCTCGGCAGCCGCAGCCTCCGGATTGGCGGTCACCTCGACCATGAAGCGCGCCCGTTCCAGCTTCAGCGCCGGCAGTTCCTGCATCACCGCTTCCGCCAGCGTCTCCGCGCCCGCTTTACGTTTGTCCGAGAGAACAAGTGCCGCCCGATCGAATTCCTCTTTCGCAGCGGCCGCGATCTTTTCCAGCTCACCCAGCCGTTCCTCGCCGGCATCGAGATCGGCAAGGTCCGCCACCATCTTTTCGGCAAGCGCCGGAAGATCGACGACGGCGACCGAATATTTGCGGCCGGCGGCACGCAGGGCGAACAGCCGTTCCTCGACCCGTTCCAATTCGCGCGGATCGAACTCGGTCCGGCGAAGCGCCGTTTCGACTTCCATCTGTGCGTTCGACAGATGGTTGAGCGCCTGATCCAGCAGTTCGACAGTTTCCTCCAGCAGCCCAGGCGCCTCGTGGCTCTTGCGCTCGAGGCGGCGCACCATGGAGGCAATTAGCGGTACAGGCGAACCGTTGCCGTTGAGAAATTCCGATGCTTCCGAAATATCACCGGCAATGCGCTCGGACTTCTGCATTTTCGAGCGCTGCTCGGCCAGCTCCTCCTCCTCGCCGTCGCGGGGCGAGAGGGCTTCCAGTTCCTCGACCGAGGCCCTGATATAATCGGCTTCGCGCGCAGCGGCCTCCACCTTGGCGCGATGCGTCTTCAGGGTCCGGTCGGCATCCCGCCAGGCCTTGTAGAGGTGGGAAACCGAGAGAACCTCATCGTTGAGGCCTGCAAACGCATCGACAAGAGTGCGGTGGGCGCCGGTATCGATCAGCGCGCGATCGTCGTGCTGGCCGTGGATCTCGACCAGAACCTGTCCCGCCTGGCGCATCATCTGCACACTGACCGGCTGGTCGTTGATCGAAGCGCGGGTGCGCCCGTCGGCCGACTGGATACGCCGGAAGATCAGATCGCCGTCGTCGTCTATGCCGTTGTCGCGCAGAAGCTTGCGGGCGGAATGGTTCATCGGCACGTCAAAGACCGCCGTCACCTGACCCTTGTCCTCGCCATGGCGCACGAGACCACCGTCGCCGCGGCCGCCAAGCGCCAGAGAAAGACTGTCGAGAAGGATGGATTTGCCTGCACCGGTCTCGCCGGTCAGCACGGAAAGGCCCGCTTCGAAGGCAAGGTCCAGCTTCTCGATCAGAACGATGTCGCGGATCGAAAGCTGGATCAGCATGCGGCCTCGCCTATCCTGTCAGGCACTTGGTTGAAAGGTCTCAGGCGCCGACGAGCTTTGCGCCGGCACGCGCAATCCACGAGCCCTTGTTCTCGCGCGGCTGAACACCGCCGGACTGAAGCAGCTTGTAGGAGTCTGCGTACCACTGGCTGTCCGGATAGTTGCGGCCAAGCACGGCTGCGGCGGTCTGCGCCTCTTCGACGATGCCCATCGCGTAATAGGTTTCCGTCAGACGCGCGAGGGCTTCTTCAACCTGGTTGGTATTGGAAAAGGTCTCGACGACCCTGCGGAAGCGCGAGATGGCGGCAAGATATTCCTTGCGCTCGAGATAGTATCGCCCGACCTGCATTTCCTTGCCGGCAAGCTGGTCACGCGCAAAGCGGATCTTCGCCTGCGCATCCTCGACATATTCCGAATCGGGATAATCGCGGACGACCTTGGTCATCGCATCGATCGTGTTGTTGGCGGCCTTCTGGTCCTGCGTGACGTCGGCGACCTGCTTGGAATAGGCAAGGCCGACCAGATACTGCACGTAGGCCGAATCTGCGGAGCGCGGGTATTGGTTGAGATAGCGGTTACCGACCGTGATCGCTTCGTCGTTGCGGCCCATGCGATACTTGCTGAACGTGCTCATGACGAGCGCCTTGCGGCCCCACTCGGTGAACGGGTTCTGCTTCTCGATGGCGTCGAACTTGCGGCTCGCTTCGACGATATTGCCCGCCTTCATGTTGGCAAGGCCCTGATTGTAGAGGGCCTCGGGCGACTCGCTTTCGAAACCGAGCTTGGTGATGTCGATGTCTTTGTCCGACTGGCATGCGGTAAGGCCGAGACCGGCACCCGCAAACACCAACGATACAAGTGCGATCCTTGCCGCTCTACGCATTTCTACAGCCTTCGCATACGCCATTCGACAATTCCCGATGTCCCGCCCGTTTTGCCCTGCTGCCCGAAAGCAGGTCGTTCTAGCCATAAAAGTATTGGCAGAGCAACGCAATGCTCACCCATTAACGCATTTTTGTGGCACCGACCGCAGCACACATGGCTATTCAAAAGAAAAGCCGCTTCCAACGGAAGCGGCCAAGTCGACTGGAGTTGTTATTCAAGCAAAAGACGGCGCCAGTTCACTGACGCTGACCGGAACGAAATCTCCGGCCCTCACGCGCGCAACCCGCGACGATGGCGCTTCGACGATTTCATAAGCCGTCGGATCGTTGAGCAGAGCTTTCAGCGCATTGGCGTTCATCTTGTGGCCGCCGCGATAGGAGCGGTAGCAGCCAATGAACTGAGCGCCGGCAAGCGCAAGATCGCCAACCGCGTCCAGCGTCTTGTGGCGCACGAATTCGTCCTGGTAACGAAGACCCTCGACGTTCACGACCGTTTCGTCATCGGAAATGACGACGGAATTCTCAAGCGACGAACCGAGAGCGTAGCCAGCAGCCCAAAGGCGCTCGACGTCACGCATGAAGCCGAATGTACGAGCCCGTGAAAGATCCTGCTTGAACCGCGCTGCGGTCAGTTCACCGTTCCAGCTCTGACGGCCGATCAGCGGAGATGCGAAATCGATCTCGACTTCAAAGCGGGTACCATCATGCGGCCGGAACTCGGACCAGGACGCGCCCGATTCGATTCGGACCGGCTTGATGACACGGATGTAGCGACGCTTCACATTGAGATTGACGATGCCGACCTGTTCGATCGCATCAATGAAAGGATAGGAGCTGCCGTCCATGATCGGCATTTCGGCGCCATCGACATCGACAGTCACGTTGTCGATCCCGAGCGCGTAGAGTGCTGCCATCACGTGTTCGATCGTGGCAACCCAGGTGGCCGGCGACGAACCAAGGATCGTGCAGAGATCGGTCGGACCAACCTGAGAGGAGACGGCGCGGTATTCGGCAGAAGACCCGTCATCAAACTGACGCGCGAAGATGATACCGGAATTGGATTCAGCAGGCTGGAATGTGATGCTGACCGGAGACCCCGAATGCACGCCAATACCGGTCAAAGAAACCGGGGCCGCGATGGTGGTCTGGAAACCGAGCAATCCGATGGTCATTCCTAATGCCTTCT
Source organism: Rhizobium sp. Leaf321 (assembly GCF_001423215.1). NCBI lineage: Bacteria > Pseudomonadati > Pseudomonadota > Alphaproteobacteria > Hyphomicrobiales > Rhizobiaceae > Rhizobium > Rhizobium sp. Leaf321. The sequence goes on from NZ_LMOF01000007.1 coordinate 692,144, forward strand.
CTCAAGACCCCTAGTCTGGGATCGAGCTTGGTTAGATACCGGCGACAACGCCTCTCAAACGTTCATGTCAGCATCACTTATCGTCTTACATACGCAGGCGTCTTTAACATTCCAAATCACTGTTCGTATCGGATTGTTACGCCACTAACCCGCAGAATGCCGCGGTGTTAGGACTCAAGGCACAAACGCGGACGTCTACCGGTTAACAACTTGAATTAAGGCAGCTTTCCCAGAGGTTCAGGACAAAATCCTTAACGCCTCAGACGTCCGGATACACAAAGCCCGGGTGCAACGACCCGGGCTCTGCAGACATTTGTTGAACGCCGCGCGCTGACGCTGCGACGCTCCCACAAATCAGTTCGACTGACGTCGAAGGAATGCCGGAATTTCGAGCTGATCGTCGTCATGCTGCGAGCTCTGCGGAACCGAACGACCGTGATCGTCGAGGTTGCCACGACGCGGTGCGTAGAGGCTTGCCTCAGGCGACAGCGGACGGCGCTGCTGTTGAACCGGAGCCGGTGCGGCGGCTGGTTCGACGTGCTCTTCTTCGTCGCGACGGCCAAGCGAATTGGTGATTCGCTTCAGAAGCCCCATCGGGCCGCGCTCTTCCTGCACATGGCTGGCAGGCTGCGTGCGGTGATCCATCTCGGCCTTAACGACCGGCGGGAAATCCTCGACCTTCGGCATGCGGACCGGTTCCATGACAGGTTCGCGGTAGACAGGTTCCTGCTGAACCGGCTGTGTCATGCGCGGTGCTGGCTGCTGCGTCATCTGCGGAGCCGGGCGCGAAACCTGCGGAGCGGCTTCAACCGGTGCAGACTGTGCAAACAGACGGCTCTGCGGACGGAAAGCCTCTTCGGCCGGCGGCTGCTGCTGCATGACAGGCTGCGGCGCGGGCGCTGCAGGCTGCTGCAAGACCGGCTGTGGGATAGCCAGTTCGCGTTCCATGTCGGCTTCGGCCTGGCGGATGGTCTCGGCGATCGGATCGACTGCCTTCGGAGCCATTGGCGCAGGCGCTGCGGCCTGAACCGGTGCCTGCATCATGACAGGCTGCTGTGCGGCCGGAGCCGGAGCAACGGCCGCCGAAGGACGGATAATCGGCTTCTGGGCTGCGCGCATTTCAGCGGCACGCAGGTCGATTTCGCCATGGGCGCGGTCGATGCCGGTGGCAACGACGGAGACGCGGATGATGCCTTCCAGCGCTTCGTCGAAGGTTGCGCCGAGAATGATGTTGGCGTCCGGATCGACTTCTTCGCGGATGCGGGTTGCCGCTTCGTCGACTTCGAACAGTGTGAGGTCGCGACCACCGGTGATGGAGATCAGCAGGCCCTGTGCACCCTTCATCGAGGTCTCGTCGAGCAGCGGGTTGGCGATAGCAGCTTCCGCTGCCTGCATCGCACGGCCCGAACCCGAAGCTTCGCCGGTGCCCATCATCGCACGGCCCATTTCGCGCATCACGGAACGAACGTCCGCGAAGTCGAGGTTGATGAGGCCTTCCTTGACCATCAGGTCGGTGATGCAGGCAACGCCCGAATAGAGAACCTGGTCGGCCATGGCGAAGGCGTCGGCAAACGTCGTCTTGTCGTTGGCGATGCGGAATAGGTTCTGGTTCGGAATGACGATCAGCGTGTCGACCGACTTCTGCAGTTCCTGGATGCCCTGTTCGGCGAGCCGCATGCGGCGACCGCCTTCGAAGTGGAACGGCTTGGTAACAACGCCAACCGTGAGGATACCCTTGTTGCGGGCAGCCTGTGCAACGACTGGAGCAGCACCGGTGCCGGTGCCGCCGCCCATGCCGGCGGTGACGAAGCACATATGCGTTCCGTTAAGATGATCGATGATCTCGTCGAGGCATTCCTCAGCGGCAGCGCGACCGACTTCCGGCTGCGAACCTGCGCCGAGACCTTCGGTGACCTGCACACCCATCTGGATGATCCGCTCGGCCTTGGTCATGGTCAGCGCCTGGGCATCGGTATTGGCAACGACGAAATCGACGCCTTCCAGCCCTGCGGTGATCATGTTGTTGACGGCATTGCCGCCGCCGCCGCCGACGCCGAAAACGGTGATCCGAGGCTTCAGCTCGGTAATATCAGGCTTTTGAAGCTTGATCGTCATTGTACCTGTCCTTCTTCTCGTGGCCGCATTGCCGAGCTGGCCAATTCATTGCAACTTCTCTGATCCGGGAGCAGAGCCCGGGTCAAAAACTTTCCTTGAGCCATTGCCCGACGCGGGCGAGACGGCCGTTTCCATTTCCGAGCGAGCCGATCAGGCCGCTCTGGGATGCATGTGTTTCGAGGTCCGCGACCTGCGGGTAGATCATCAGTCCGACGGCAGTCGAAAAAGCCGGGCCCTTGGCAGCAGCCGGCAGGCCGGAAATGCCCATCGGACGACCAATACGAACATTGCGGGCCAGAATGTGACGGGCCGTCTCGGACAGGCCGGTCAACTGGCTGGCACCGCCCGTCAGAACCACGCGCTTGCCGACGATCGGGCTGAAACCGGATTTCTGGATCCGGTCACGGATCAGTTCCAGCGTTTCTTCGATGCGGGCCTTGACGATCCGGGTGACGAGCGAGCGTGGAACCTGGGTCGGCTGGTCGCGGTCGTCCTCGCCGATCGGCGGAACCGAAATCATGTCGCGGTCGTCTGCGCCGTTGGAGACGGCCGAGCCATGCACGACCTTCATCCGCTCGGCATCCTCGATCCGGGTCGAAAGACCACGTGCAAGGTCCGTGGTGACGTGATGGCCACCGAGGCCGATCGCATCCGTATGAACGAGCTTGCCTTCGGCAAACACTGAAATTGTCGTGGTGCCGCCGCCCATGTCGATCGCCGCACAACCCAGTTCGACTTCGTCGTCGACAAGTGCTGCAAGGCCGCTGGCATAAGGCGTTGCCACCATGCCCTCGACGGACAGATGCGCACGGTTGATGCAGAGCTCGAGGTTACGCAGCATCACGCGCTCGGCGGTGACGACATGCATATCGACGCCCAGCATATCGCCGTACATCGCCAGCGGATCGCGGATCCCGACTTCGCCATCCAGCGTGAAGCCGGTCGGCAGCGAGTGAAGGATTGCGCGGTCCTGGCGAGCCGACTTCTGGCTGGCTGCGACGAGAACACGCTTCAGATCGGCCGATTCGACTTCCTGTCCACCGAGGTCGATCGATGCCGTATAGACGTCGCTGGTCAGACGACCGGCAGAAACATTGACGATGAGGCTGTCGACCGTGAGGCCGGCCATGCGCTCTGCAGCGTCAACCGCGAGACGGACGACGCTTTCCGCCGCATCGAGATCGCCGATGACGCCGGACTTGACGCCGCGCGAACGCTGGTGGCCGATGCCGATGATCTCGACATGATGGGTCCGACCCGGCAGGATCTGGCTTTCCTGCTTCGGCGTCAGCCGGGCGATCATGCAGACGACCTTGGTCGAGCCGATGTCGAGCACCGAAACGATGTGGCTGCGCTTGGAAGACAGTGGCTTCATATGCGGAAGCCCGTAATTGGAAGAACCGAATACACTCACGTCTCTCCTGCCTTCTTCAACGCCTTCGTGCGTGCCTCGACTGCCTCGTTGCGGCGTTCGGTGGCGGCAGAAGTAAGTTCAACGGTTGTGCGGTCGTGCAGGCGAAGATCGACGGCAGCGATGTCACGCTCCAGGATCCGCTCTTCCTTTTCCAGACGAGCCAGCACGCTGAGCGCGGTCTCGACCTGGGTTTCCGGCAGCTTCAGGACAACGCCGTTGTCGATGTGCAAATCCCAGCGACGACCGGCGACGCGGACGTACGCCTTTACCCGCGAGCGAAGCTCCGGCCACGCAGCCATCTGATCGACAAAAGCGGATGCGGCCTTGTCTGCTTCACGACCCACGAACAGCGGCAGGGAAGCGAACTTGCTGTCCCGCAGCGGCGCGATGATGGAACCGTTCTTTTCGATCAGAGCGAGATCCGACCCGTTCTGCCAGATCCCGAAAGCCTCGCGCTCCTTGAGCATCACTTCGATCGTGCGCGGATAGACTTTGCGGACTTCGGCATAGCGAACCCAGGGAAGCTCGGACAGCTTGCGGCGCGCCTGATCGACATCGAGAGCGACCAGCGAGGTCGTGCCATCGAGACCGAGAAGCTGAAGGATATCGATCTCCGACGTCTGGTCATTGCCCGAGACGCGAACGTCCTCGATGGCGAAACCGACGGCCGCTGTCGTCGCCTGAGCAACCGTCTGGGCATGACCGCCAAGCGACATTCCGTAGAGGCCGACGACTGCGAAGAAACCGAATGTCGCAAACGTGCCAGTATGATCAGGAATATGGATGCGGCCCGTCGCAAGGCTCAAGCCGAAGCGGACGACGCGGCGCAGTGGACGCGGCAGTACACGACGCTCTTCAGCGCCGAGATAGTTTGCCCGGCCGTGATCGTCAGCTTTTTTGCTATTCAACGCAAACACGACGCGTCCTCCACCATCCAACGGACGAGACCACCAAAAGTATGACCAGCATGAACAGCCATCTCAGGCACAAGCGAGGTCGGCGTCATCCCGGGCTGGGTGTTGATTTCGAGCCAGATGACTTCGCCGTCTTCGGAAAACCGGTCGTCGAAGCGAAAGTCCGAACGACTGACGCCACGGCACCCCATTGCCCGATGCGCCTCAAGCGCCAAGGATTGAATTTTTTGGTAAATATTTGGTGAAATTTGTGCGGGAATGACGTGGCTCGAACCACCGACGGCATATTTCGCATCGTAGTCGTAGAACGCATCACCGTTCGGGATGACTTCCGTCACACCCAGCGCCACGTCGCCCAGGACGCCGCAGGTCAGCTCGCGGCCATAGACATAACGCTCGACCATCACCTGGCTGCCGTATTTCCATTCCGGCGAGGTAATGATCTGCGGCGGGTGAGACTGGCCTTCCTTGACGATGACGACGCCGAAGGACGAGCCTTCGCGCACCGGCTTGACGACGTAAGGCGTGGCGATCGGATGCTCATTGGTAAACTCATGGCGATCCATGACCTTGGCTTCAGCAACAGGAATACCGGCAGCCTTAGCCACGTGCTTTGCCTGCTGCTTGTCCATCGCGAGAGCGGAGGCCAGAACGCCGGAATGCGTATAGGGGATCTCGAGATATTCGAGCACGCCCTGGATGGTGCCATCTTCACCGAAGGGACCATGCAGCGCATTGAAGGCGACATCCGGGCGCAGGCTGGCAAGAACCGCTGCGACATCACGATCGACATCAACCCGCGTCACCTTGTAACCCTCGCCTTCCAAAGCCTCAGCACAGGCGTTGCCGGAAGACAGGCTGACCGGCCGCTCGGAGGAAAACCCTCCCATCAATACAGCCACATGCATGTCGTTCATCAACCACTCCCGGAAAAGGGCTTTAGGCTTAAGCGACATCGCTTGCGCCAAACTTGTACGACCAACGATTCTTTCTCAGATCTGATCGCCAGGCTATTGGTGCACCAAAATGGTTAACAAATCGTTTACTTTCCTTAATGGGAGAACCCAACAGGCTGAAATTGAAGCACAAATTAGATTTTGAAATGGTTAATGCAGGACTTGAGGTCGCATGGTACCGCACGGGACATGGAGCTCGAACAGCTGCTCGAGCGCGGTAAGATCGCAATGGATCAGGGGTGAAAACGTGCCGTTTATTGCGCGTTTTTTGTTTTACTCGTCAGAAAACTGCTGTATGTCGCAGCCGGTACTCATAGAGAGCCGCATATTTAAATCTCCTGAATTGGAATCAGTATGACAAACGCGACGCCTCCCGCTTCGCCGTCAGCTGAGCCGTTAGCGCATGTTGCAATGAATTCTCCTGCACGCGTCCTGACGGCCAGCCTGGTCGGCACGACGATCGAGTTCTTCGATTTCTACGTTTACGCGACGGCTGCGGTCCTCGTCTTCCCGGCGCTGTTCTTCCCCAACAGCGATCCGACGACCGCACTGCTTGCCTCATTCGCAACCTTCTCGATCGCATTTTTTGCCCGCCCGCTCGGTGCCGTCGTGTTCGGCCATTTCGGTGACCGGATCGGACGCAAGACAACGCTGGTTGCCGCACTTTTGACCATGGGCATTTCCACCGTGATCATCGGCCTGCTGCCGACCTATGAGACGATCGGCGTGGCAGCACCGCTGCTTCTGGCGCTTTGCCGTTTCGGCCAGGGCTTTGGCCTCGGCGGCGAATGGGGCGGTGCTGTTCTGCTCGCGACCGAAAACGCACCTCCGGGTAAGCGCACCTGGTACGGCATGTTCCCGCAGCTTGGCGCTCCTGTCGGCCTGTTCCTGTCTTCGGGCGTGTTCTGGATCCTGCTGCACTTCATGTCGCAGGACGCGCTTCTATCCTGGGGCTGGCGCATTCCGTTCATTGCATCGATCCTGCTGATTGCCGTTGGCCTTTGGGTACGCCTCTCGATCACCGAGACGCCAGCCTTCCAGAAGACGATCGACAAGCAGGAGCGGGTCGAGATCCCGGTCGTGGAACTGTTCCGCACGCACAAGCGCAGCCTGGCGCTTGGCACTTTCGTGGCGCTTGCAACCTTCGTGCTGTTCTACATCGGCTCGGCCTATCTTCTGTCCTACAACGTCAAGATCCTGAAGATGCCGTTCCTCGATGCGCTCGAGGTGCAGTTGCTCGGCTCGATCGTGTTCGGCATTTTCATTCCGATCGTTGGCAAGCTGGGTGACCGCTACGGACGCCGCGAGATGCTGATCGTGACGACGGTGCTGATCGGGCTGTTCTCGTTTGTCCTGCCGGCACTGATGACCAATGGCGAAGGCATGATCTTCCTGTTCGTCGTACTGGCGATGGTGCTGATGGGCATGACCTACGGCCTGATCGGAACGGCACTGGCCGCGCCCTTCCCGACCGCGGTCCGCTATACGGGCTCGTCGATAACCTTCAACCTCGCCGGCATCTTCGGCGCGTCGCTTGCGCCCTATATCGCAACCTACCTGCAGGCCAATTACGGCATGGCCTATGTCGGCTACTATCTCGGCATCGCGGCCGTGATCACGCTGGTCTGCATCCTCCTGTCGGGCAAGGACGAAGTCTGAGCCACGGCGGAATCAAACTGACAAAAAAGCCCGCGAAGTCTATGACTTCGCGGGCTTTTTTGTGTGAACTGTCACTCTCCTGGATGTAGCCGCTGCTTGCGGCGGCTGCTTCGCTCCGCAAGCAAGACGGCAACCCAGCCCGCGCCAGCGATCACAAAGGGCAGGACATACAGGAAGAAGAAAGTGGGTGCGTTCATGAGATCAACTCTCCAAGAGCACGTCTTGCACCCCAATGTAGTAGCAAACCGCCGGAAATCCAAGCCAGCGTCGAAAGGGCGATAGAAAGCGAGATACCAGCCGACGCTGCTCCGTTGGAAAGCGAGACAGCCGGAGCTATGAAACCTGCCGCCACACAAGCTGTGGAAAGCCTGTCCAGCGAATTCGCCAGAAGTTTGGTTCGCTCGTTGTGTATCAGCGTCATTCGCCCATCCTTGAAGAGGGACTAGTTATAGCTACTCCGTCGTCGCACCTTGGAAGGGTCGCACTTCCCTACCCGGCATGAAGATACCGAGTCGCTTGATCTCCCATTCCAGCTTGATGCCGGATTTGTCGAACACGCGCTGGCGCACCATCTCGCCGAGATATTCGAGATCATAGCCGGTGGCATGGCCAATATTGATCATGAAGTTGCAATGCAGCGACGACATCTGGGCGCCACCGTTCATCAGACCGCGGCCGCCGGCCTCGTCGATAAGGCTCCAGGCGGAATGGCCTTCCGGGTTCTTGAAGGTAGAGCCGCCGGTCTTTTCCTTGACCGGCTGCACGGTCTCGCGGTGCTGGCGAACAGCGTCCATGTCGGCGCGGATCTTGGCACGGTCCTCCGGGTACCCTTCGAACACCGCATGGGTGAAGATCAGGTCCTTGGAAGCCGATGAATGGCGGTAGCTGTATCCCATGTCCTCGTTGGAAAGCACATGCTCGTTGCCCTCGCGATCGACGGCATGGACTTCGACCAGCCGCTCGGCAGTCTCCCCGCCATTGGCGCCGGCGTTCATCCGCAGCGCCCCGCCAATCGAACCCGGTATGCCGTAGTAGAAGGCAAACCCGCCGATACCATTGTCCATCGCCATCGCAGCGAGGTGCTTGTCCGGGCAGATCGCACCGGCCTTGATCCGGTTGTCACCCATGAGATCGAGCTGGCCGAACCCCTTGGCAGAGAGACGGACCACAACGCCCGGAATACCGCCATCGCGCACCAGCAGATTGGAGCCGACGCCGACGACCGTAAGCGGAACGTCTTGCGGCAGCATCTTGAGGAAAGTCGCGAGATCCTCGGCGTCATGCGGCTGGAACATCAGCTCGGCAAGTCCGCCCGCCTGGAACCACGTGACACGGTCCATCGGTGCATTCGGCGTCAGACGACCACGCAGGTTCTTGACGCCGTCCCCGAGTGACGTCAGCAGCTTTTCCCCATTCACTTGTTTCATTCTACTGTCCCGAAAATCTCTCAAGTTCCTTCGGCAACGACGCAGCCCATTGCGTGATGTTGCCTGCCCCCAGAAGCACCACGAAATCCCCCGGCTTCGCAATGCCGGAGACGATCGAAGCCAGTTCGCTCGGAGAGGTCATGTAACGCGCGTCGCGGTGGCCGCTCGATTTGATCCGCGACACCAGCGATTCTGAATTGACCCCTTCGATCGGATCTTCCCCCGCGGCATACACCGGCGCAAGGATGATACTGTCGGCATCGTTAAAACAATTCGCAAAATCGTCAAACAGGCTCGACAACCGGGAGAAACGGTGCGGCTGGTGGACGGCGATGACACGCCCCTGGCATGCCTCGCGCGCTGCCTTCAGCACGGCCTTGATCTCGACCGGATGGTGACCGTAATCGTCGAAGATGGAAACGCCGTCGACAGTGCCGGTCAGGGTGAAGCGGCGCTTGACGCCGGAGAAATTCGCAAGACCCTTGCGGATATTCTCTTCCGATATCCCGAGCCGGTTTGCGACGGCAATCGCAGCCGTTGCGTTGGAGATGTTGTGGCGGCCCGGCATCGGCAACACCAGATCCTTGAAGGTGAAGATCCGACCGGTGCGACGGCGACGGATTTCCACGTCGAAGATCGACTTGGTACCCTCCATGCGGATGTTCGAAAACCGCGCATCGGCCTGCGGGTTCTCCCCGTAGGTCACGACCTTGCGGTCCTCGATCTTGCCCACCAGAGCCTGCACTTCCGGGTGATCGAGGCAGAGAACGCCGAAGCCGTAGAAGGGCACGTTCTCGACGAATTGCCGGAAGGCCGCTCGCACCGCGTCAAAATTGCCGTAGTGGTCCAGATGCTCGGGATCGATATTCGTCACAACCGCGACGTCGGCCGGCAGCTTCAGGAAGGTACCGTCCGATTCGTCGGCTTCCACCACCATCCACTCGCCCTCGCCCATGCGGGCGTTGGTGCCGTAGGCGTTGATGATGCCGCCGTTGATGACGGTCGGATCGAGATTGCCGGCTTCGAGCAATGCCGCGACCATCGAGGTCGTGGTGGTCTTGCCATGCGTGCCGCCGATCGCGATCGCATTGCGGAAGCGCATCAGTTCCGCCAGCATTTCCGCGCGCCGGACGATCGGCAGCGATTTTTCGCGCGCAGCAACCAGTTCCGGGTTGTTCTTCTTGATCGCTGTCGAAACGACCACGACTTCCGCATCGCCGAGGTTTTCGGCGGTATGGCCAACGAAAACCGGGATACCCTTGTCGCGCAGGCGCTGCACGTTGGCGCTATCGGCCTGGTCGGAGCCCTGAACGTTGTGGCCGAGATTGTGCAGCACTTCGGCGATACCGCTCATGCCGATCCCGCCGATGCCGATGAAATGAACGAGGCCAATAGCCTTCGGCATCTTCATGCCCGTACTCCCTTGAATTCTGCAATATTTTTACGTTCAGCAACCGCGGTGACGAGGTCTGCGAGTGCGATCGCCGCATTGGGCCGACCTGCCCGCTTGGCGGCTGCCGCCGTCTGTTCCAGCCGCTCCGGCTCATTCATGGCAGACGATATCATCGCCGAGAGGCGTTCCGGCGAAAGCTCGGACTGCGCCACGACCTCGGCTCCGCCGGTCGCAACGAGCGCCGCCGCATTGGCCGCCTGGTCGTGATCCAGAGCATAGGGATAGGGCACCAGAATGGCCGGTCTGCCGATCACCGAGATCTCCGATACCGTCGATGCACCCGAGCGGCACACCACGAGATGCGCCGCCGCAAGACGCTCGGCCATATCGGGGAAGAACGGCGAGATTTCTACCTTTGAATTCAGCTTGCCGAAGCACGAGCCGACACGGCCCTGATCCTCGGGGCGTGCCTGCTGTGTAACAACCAGCCTGTCCCGCTCGGATTGATCGAGAAGGCTCAAGGCTGTGGGCACGGCAGACGAGAAGAACTGAGCGCCCTGGCTACCACCGAACACGACGAGCCGGAACGGATCAGTTCCCCGCGACGCGACGTAGGGCACGTTTGCGGCTTCCAGAACCGCGGGACGCACGGGATTGCCGGTCGTTACGGTCTTTGGCGCGTATGTGCCGGTCGTTTCGGGAAGAAACCCGCCAGCGATCGCCTGCACCCTCGAAGCCAGCGCCTTGTTGGCGCGGCCCATCACCGCATTTTGCTCGTGGATGATCGTCGGCACACCCATGCCGGTCGAGGCCATCAATGGCGGGACTGTTGGATAGCCACCGAAGCCGACGACCGCGATCGGCCGCAAACGCGATATCAGCTTGCGCGCGGCGCGAAGACCGGTCCAGAGCTTCCAGGCAGTCCGCGCCATCGCGATCGGATTTTTCGATCCGAACGTCGCCGACGGTACGACATGAATCTCATCAGCCGGAAACTTGCCCGCAAAACGCTCGGCGCGGCTGTCGGTCACCAGATGCACGGAAAAGCCCCGTGCTTTCAGCTCGTGACCCAATGCTTCCGCAGGAAAAAGATGACCGCCGGTTCCCCCGGCGGCTAACAGAATAATGCCCTTGCTCATATACCTACTCCGCGGGAACTCCGGACGCGACGCGGAACAAGCTGCGTTCCTGCGCGCGCCGTTCCGGCCGGTGACGTGTGAGTGCCAGAATAAAACCAGCTGTCACACATATGGCGATCATCGACGATCCGCCATAGGAGATCAACGGAAGCGTCATTCCCTTGGCCGGCATCAACTCGAGATTGACGCCGATGTTGATCATCGACTGTATACCGATCTGCAGCACCAGACCGGCGACGGCAAAGCGGTTGAAGTCGTTGCGCTCGTTGAAGGCATGCTTGAGGCCGCGCAGCACGATGAAGGCGAAGATTGCAACGAGCGCCATGCAGAAGATGATGCCGAATTCCTCGGCCGCGACGGAGAACACGAAGTCGGTGTGACTGTCGGGCAGGATCCGCTTGACGATGCCCTCGCCCGGTCCCTGACCGAACCAGTTGCCACGCACGATCGCCTCATGCGCGGTTTCCACCTGGAAGCGGTCGCCTTCGCCGGTCAGGAACTTGTCGAAACGGGCCGTCACGTGCGGCAGCATGTAATAGGCCGCCAGAAGACCGCCGACACCGACACCGCCGAGCAGAACGATCCAGAGCCACGGCATGCCGGCCATGAAGAACATGCCGCCCCACACGATGCTGGTCAGGATCGTCTGCCCAAGGTCGGGCTGCGCGACAAGAAGGGCCGCGACGATGCCGAACAGGATGATGGCGAAGAGATTGCCCGGAATTTCAGGCTGCCGTGCGTGCTCTGAAAACAGCCAGGCGCAGACCACCACGAAGGCGGGCTTCATGAATTCGGAGGGCTGAATGGACAGCGCGCCGACACCGATCCAGCGCCGCGCCCCCTTGACCTCGACGCCGAAGAACAACGCCAGAACCATCGCGGCCAGCGAAAGAGCAAGAAGCACGATTGCGGTCCTTCGTACCTGACGCGGGGTCAGGAACGACAGGCCAATCATGATGGCGAGTGACGGAATGAGGAAAACCGCATGGCGTTCGACGAAGTGGAAGTCTGAGAGACCGATGCGCTGGGCAACGGCTGGCGATGCCGCAAACGACAACATGAACCCGATGCCCATCAGCATGATAAAGGCCGCCAGGAAAAAACGGTCGATCGTCCAGAACCAGTCTGCGAGCGGTCCACGGTCTGCGCGGCTTACCATATTCAGTTTCCTTTTCCGGTATCGACCAGCATGTCCACACTGTCGAGAGCTGCGACGAGTGCGACAAACGCATCGCCGCGCACTTCGAAATTCTTAAACTGATCAAAGCTGGCGCATGCCGGCGACAACATCACTGCCGACGAAACAGTGTCGGCTGCCGCATCTGCGGCTGCATGGGTAACGGCCCGTTCGAGCGTGCCCGAAATTTCGTAAGGGACCGTGTCTCCAAGAGTTGCTGCGAATGCCGGTGCTGCTTCTCCGATCAAATAGACTTTTGTTATATTCTGGAAGAGTGGTGCGAGGCTTGCGATGCCGCCTTCCTTGGGAAGACCGCCCGCAATCCAGTAGATCCGCTCATAGCTGGAAAGCGCAGGGGCCGCGGCTTCGGCGTTCGTTGCCTTCGAATCATTGACGAAAACAACATGGTCCCGTCTCCCGACCGGCTGCATGCGGTGCTTGAGGCCCGGGAATGACCGCAGACCGGCGCGGATGTCATCCGCAGAGACGCCGACCGCCAGGCAGGCAGCAATCGCCGCCGCCGCATTCTGAGCGTTGTGGCTGCCCTTCAACGTCGGGATGCCATCGAGGTCGACGAGCGCAGACGAAACGCCGCCATTCATCTCGATGAGGCGGGTTGTCTCGGCATAGATACCATCGGCGACCGCATTACGCTTGGAAATGCGACGAACCTTGACGCCTGTGCGCTCGACCCGGTCGGCGATCAGCGTCGAATAGCTGTCGTCGACGCCGATGACGGCGGTCTTCGCCCCAGCAACCAATCGCTCCTTGATGTCGGCATAATGCTGCATCGTGCCGTGACGGTCGAGATGATCGGGCGTGAGGTTAAGCAATATGCCGGCCGTGGGATTGAGCGTCGGGGCCAGATCGATCTGGTAGGACGAGCATTCGACGACGTAATACCGTTCGGCCTTCGGCGGATCGAGCGTCAGGATCGCCGTCCCGATATTGCCGCCCAGTTGCGTGTCGCGCCCGCTTGAGCGCAGGATATGCGCAATCAGCGCCGTCGTGGTCGACTTGCCGTTGGTGCCGGTGATGGCGATGAACGGGCAATCCGGCGCATGCGCCCGGCGCTCGCGCACGAAAAGCTCCACATCGCCGATGATCTCGACGCCGGCAGCACGCCCCAGATCTGCGCTCCAATGCGGCTTTGGATGGGTCAGCGGAACACCCGGAGACAGGACGAAGGCCGCCTGCGCGCTCCAGTCGATGGTTCTCAGGTCCGCCGTCTCGATGCCGGCAACGTTTGCCTTGGCGACGCTGTCAGGATTGTCGTCCCAGGCCAGAACCGTGGCACCGCCGGCAACCAGCGCCTGCGCGGTCGCCAGCCCCGAACCACCGAGACCGAATAGTGCGACACGTTTTCCGCTTAACGTCGTGACCGGGATCATCGGATCACCGCAGCTTGAGGGTCGAGAGGCCGAGCATGGCGAGGCCGACGGCGATGATCCAGAACCGGATCACGACCTGGCTTTCGGTCCAGCCAAGCTTTTCGAAATGGTGATGGATCGGCGCCATCAGGAACACACGCCGGCCGGTCATCTTGAAGAAGCCGACCTGAATGATCACGGACATCGTTTCCATCACGAACAGGCCGCCGATGATCGCCATGACGATCTCGTGCTTGGTGGCGACGGCAACCGAACCGATCAGGCCGCCGAGTGCCAGCGAACCGGTATCGCCCATGAAGATCGCAGCCGGCGGGGCGTTGAACCAGAGAAAGCCGAGGCCAGCCCCGATCACCGCGCCCATGATGACGGCGAGCTCACCGGTTCCGGGGACAAAATTGATCTGCAGATAGCCTGCAAAGACGGCGTTACCGACCAGATAGGCAATCACCCCGAACGACGCGGCGGCAATCATGACCGGCACGATCGCCAACCCGTCGAGACCGTCAGTCAGGTTGACCGCATTGCCGGCGCCGACGATGACGAAGCCACCGAACAGGATGAAGAAATAGCCGATATTGATCAGGAAATCCTTGGCGAAGGGAAAGGCGACCGAGGTTGCCAGATGCGGGTTTCCCGCAGGCTCCGTCACCATCGCTAGTCGCATCATGAAGAACACTGCGATGCCGGCGATGAGGAACTCGATGCCGAGGCGCGCCTTGCCGGAAAAGCCCTTGTCGGTCTGCTTGGTGACCTTAAGATAGTCGTCATAAAAACCGATCGCGCCGAATCCGAGCGTCACGAGCAGCGTGGCGACCACGTAGATGTTGGAAAGATCGGCCCAGAGCAGCGATCCGCCGACGATGCCGGCGAGAATCATCAGCCCGCCCATGGTCGGCGTACCGGCCTTCTTGAAATGGGTCTGCGGTCCGTCGGCGCGGATCGGCTGACCCTTGCCCTGACGGATTCGGAGTGAATTGATCATCCGTGGCCCGAACATGAAGACGATGAACGCCGAGGTGAAGAGCGCTGCTCCCGTCCTGAACGTGATGTATCGGAACAGGTTGAAGAACTGAATCTTGTCTGCCAGTTCCACGAGCCAGATCAGCATAAAGGGCCCTTTCAAAAAAGCCGCGTCGTCTTAAGGTTGGCGGTCCGTGTCGGAAAAAGCCGGGTAGTTGTCAAGCAGCGCGGCAACGATCTTGCCGAAACCAAGCCCAAGTGACGACTTCACCATCAGCACGTCGCCGGGAATGACGGAGCGCACGACGTATTCAGTCAGTGCGTCCGTCGTTTCGAAATACTGTACGTCGACACTATCAGGCAGCGCATCCCGCAGAGCGGCCATTTCCTTGCCGGCGAGCCAGACGTGCTCGATCCCGGAGGCGAGCAATGGCCCGCCCAGCTCTTCGTGCACCTGGGCCGAGAACTCGCCCATTTCCAGCATGTCGCCGAGGACGGCAATGCGGCGACCGGTGAGTTCCGGTGCTGTCGCTGCGAGCAGGGAGATCGCGGCCCGAACGGAGGCAGGATTAGCGTTGTAGCTCTCGTCGATCAGCGTCAGATGGCCTTCGCCAATACCGAGACGATGGCGCTGTCCCCTGCCCTTGACGGCCTTGAGTTCGGCCAGCGCCTGCCCCACCGAGCCCATTTCGGCACCGAGGAGGAGCGCCGCTCCTAAAACTGCCATGGCATTTTCGGCGATGTGGCGGCCAGGTGCGCCGATCACAAACTCCTTCGTCTCGCCATTGAGAACGGCCCAGATAACGGAGCTCTCGGCATTGCCCTCGAAATCGGCAAGGCGATAGTCGGCCTTTGCATGCTGGCCGAAGGTCATGACATGGCTGACGCCCAACTCGTGGGCTTTCTGTTCCAGCAGCGCAAACTGTGCATTGTCGTGGTTGAGGATGGCAGCCCCGCCGGGCTCGATACCCTCAAGGATCTCGGCTTTGGCAGCCGCGATCTCTTCGAGACTGTTGAAATGCCCGAGATGGGCGGCAGCAATCGTCGTGATGATCGCCACATGCGGGCGCACCATTTTGACCAGCGGCCGGATTTCGTCGGCATGGTTCATGCCGATCTCGAACACGCCGAAATCCGTATCGGACGGCATGCGTGCGAGCGTCAGCGGGACGCCCCAGTGATTGTTGAACGAGGCCACGGCCGCATGCACCTTGCCGGACGGGGCAAGCGCATGGCGCAGCATTTCCTTGGTCGTCGTCTTGCCGACCGAACCGGTCACGGCAACGATACGGGCGCGACTGCGGTCACGTGCCGCGATCCCGAGCTTGACGAGTGCGGCCAGCACGTCCTCGACGACGATCATCGGGATCGTCAGACGGCCCATTGCCGGCAGCTTCGCTTCTGAAACGACGATCAGCGATGCACCGTTGGCAATCGCCATGCTGGCATAGTCATGCCCGTCGACCCGGTCACCCTTGATGGCGAAAAACGCTTCACCCTCGGTGATTCCGCGGCTGTCGATCGAAAGACCGGTGACGCCTTCCGGCATCTGCCCGATCGGCCGGCCGTCCATGACGGTGGCCATTTCCTGCGAGGTCCAAAGAAAGCTCACGATGCTACGCCCTCCGCCAGGTCCTGCAATGCCTTGCGCACTTCGACATGATCGGAGAACGGCAATGTCGTTGCCCCAACCGTCTGTCCTTCCTCATGCCCCTTGCCGGCAACGATCAGCGTATCGCCAGTTTTGAGCAGTCCGACCGCGTGACGGATTGCCTTTGCCCTGTCGGCGATCTCTTCCGCGCCCGGCGCTGCCGCCATGATCTCGGAGCGGATCGTGGCCGGCTCCTCGGAGCGAGGATTGTCGTCGGTGACGATCACCACGTCCGCAAGGCGGGTGGCAATCTCTCCCATGATCGGACGCTTGCCCTTGTCGCGATCTCCGCCGCAGCCGAACACAACGACCACGCGGCCGGTGGTGAACGGACGCACGGAGCTCAGAACGTTCTCGAGCGCATCGGGCTTGTGGGCGTAATCCACATAGGCAAGCGCGCCATCCTTCGTCTGGCCGACAAGCTCGAGCCGGCCGGATGCGCCGACGAGCTTTTCAAGCGCTGCCATGGCAACAGCGGCCGGAACGCCGGTCGACATCGCAAGTCCTGCGGCAACCAGCGCATTGGCCACCTGGAAGTCGCCCGCGAGCGGGATATCGACCTCATAGATCTTGCCGTCCGCATGGATCTCCGCGGTCTGCTTGTGACGGAAGTGTTCGACACGCTTCAGGCAGAGATAGCCGCCCTTGCGCCCGACGGTCCGGATGCTGAGGCCTGAAGCAAGTGCCACCTCGATCGCAGTTTCAGTCCAGCGGTCGTCAGCAAAGATCACGGCCGGAGCGCCCGCAGGTGCCAGCGTATCGAACAGCCGCATCTTGGCGGCCATGTAGCTCTCGACGGTCGGATGGTAGTCCATATGGTCGCGGCCAAGATTGGTGAAACCGACAGCCGACAGCTTGACGCCGTCGAGACGGCTCTGGTCGAGACCGTGGCTGGACGCTTCCATCGCCGCGTGGGTGACGCCTTCGGACGCGAGTTCCGCCAGCAGCTTCTGAAGCTCGACGGGATCAGGCGTGGTCAGCGAGCCGTAGTCGTTGCGATCAGGCGAGACGACGCCCGTGGTGCCGATCTGTGCAGCCGCATGGCCGGCATAGGCCCAGATCTGCCGGGTGAAAGAGGCAACCGAAGTCTTGCCGGCAGTGCCTGTTACCGCAACCATCGTCTCCGGCTGAGCGCCATACAGCCGAGCGGCAGCGATTGCTAGAAAGCGGCGTGGATTGTCCACGACCACAACCGGGATGCTGCTGTCTGCCGGATGGGACGCGATGGCGACAACCGCGCCCTTGGCGGCGGCATCGTCGACAAAGCGCGAACCGTCTGCCTTGGATCCGGCAAGAGCTGCAAACAGCATGCCCTCGGCGATCTGCCGGCTGTCGGAGGAAAGACCGAGAATATCCACATCACCGGCTGGTCCAGCCAGGATATCGGCCGCTTCCGGAAAATCGTCTCCGGCAAGATCGCGCAGTTTCATCGGTAATCTTTCCATCTAACAGCAGGCTCCCTCACGAATCGAGGGCCCGTTCTTGATCCTCAATAAGACACAAGCAGGGCAGAACCGTCATTGCCGAATTTTGGCTTTACACCGAGAATGGGAGCAGACCGCGCGATAATCTCCTTGACCATGGGTGCTGCGGACATCGCAGCGAGCGCGGCGCCATTGCCTTTGTCGGTCTTCGGCTCGTCGCTGAAGGACAGGACGACATAGCGCGGATTGTCCATCGGGAAGGCAGACAGAAACGCGTTGAAGTTCTTGTCGTGGGCGTAGCGGCCGTTGACGACCTTGTCCGCCGTTCCGGTCTTGCCGCCCACATTGAAGCCGGCCACGCGCGCATTGCGGCCCGATCCGTTGATGCCGTTCCATTCGAACAGAAAGCGCATGTCCTTGCTGGTCGTGGGCTTCATGACCTGGGTGGCGATCTCGTCGGCCTGCGCCTGGGTGCGGGGCAGGAATGTCGGCGGAACGAGCTTGCCGCCGTTGACCAGTGCCGCACCGGCAACAGCCGTCTGTAGCGGCGTTGTCGACACGCCGTGACCGAACGAGATGGTGATGGAGTTGATCTTCTTCCATTCACGCGGCTGACTTGGCATCGCGATTTCAGGCAGTTCGGTCTTCATCCGGCTAAGAAGTCCAAGCCGCGTCAGGAAGTCCTTGTGTCCCGCAATGCCGACCATGTCGGCGATCTTCGCCGTGCCGATGTTCGAAGAATACTGGAAGATTTCCGGAACGCTCAACACGCGCCCCTTGCCATGGAAGTCCTTGATGGTGAAACCGCCGATGCGGATCGGGAAGCGCGCATCGAACGAGCTCTGCAGGTTCATCTTGCCGTCATCGAGACCCATGGCGAGCGTGAAGGATTTGAAGGTGGAGCCCATTTCGAACGTGCTGTTCGACATGCGGTTCATCCAGCCCTTTTCAGCGTCCACGCCATTCGGGTCGTTCGGATCGAAATCCGGTGCCGATGCCATGCCGAGGATTTCACCGGTGTGAACGTCGATGACGACGGCGCCAGCACCGATCGCCGAGTATTTGCCGATCGATTCGGCAACGACCTGCTGAACGATTGCCTGGACGCGCAGATCGATCGACAACTTGACCGGCTCAAGCGGCTGATCGGAGGTCATGCCGACGGCCGCAAGGTCCGCCAGACCCTGGGAATCGATGTAGCGTTCCATTCCGGCGACGCCGCGGTTGTCGATATTGACGTAACCAACGAGATGCGCAGCAGTTCTGCCACCGGGATAGAAACGGCGCTTCTCAGGCCGGAAACCGATGCCCGGGATGCCGAGCGCCAGAATCTGGCTCTGCTGCTTCGGGGTCAGCTGGCGACGCAGCCACTGGAAATGCGAATTGGAGCGAAGCTTCGTATAGGTGCCCTTCACGTCGAGATCGTTCAGCACGGTCGCGAGCTTTTCGATCACCTCGTCGGCGTCGACGATCTTGTGCGGCTCGGCAAACAGCGAGACGGTGCGGATGTCGGTGGCCAGCACCTCGCCGTTGCGGTCGACAATATCCGGGCGCGACGCCATGAACCGGTCTGCCGGCAGAATGCTCGACGTCACCTCAGGCATCGCAAAGCCGTATTGCACGAGACGTCCGCCGATGACGCCGTAGAACGCGACAAAGCCGGCGATCAGGAGGCCGACGCGGTTTTTCGCCTGGGCGGACTTGCGCTTGCGCGTACCTTCGAACGACGCGCCGCGCATCGATGGGCGGCCACGGCCCCCGGCCGAAAAATGCGCCCTGCTCTTCAAAACCATGATTCGTGACAGGAAGGACATCAGCGTCTCACCGATCCGGTTGAATGAACATCAAGAGAAGAAGCACCACGGTTTTTGGGCACCGGTATTTTCGAAGGCGGTCGGGACTTTGCAGCCTCGACGCCCTTCAGCGCCGCTGCGACTTCACTGTCCTTGCCGGAAATGATGTCCTCGATGGTGGTCTCGGGCTGCGGCAGACGCGACTTCATCATCGGCAATTCCTTGGGCATGGCGAGTTGCGTCGTATCGGTCGCGCCAAGGCCGAGCTCGGTGCCATAGACGCCGATCAGCCGGTGAAGACGGTTCGGCTGGGTTAGAAGCGCCCAGTCGGCCCTCAAGAGATCGATCGTATCTTTCTCGAGCCTGATCTCGGTTTCGAGACGCCGGACCTCTTCAAGTTTCTCATCGGCGCGATGCTTGATCGAATAGGTCACGACAGCCGTTGCCGTCATGACGCCGATCAGCACGAGATCGAAGCTTCTCAACATCCGTCAGACCCCCAATGTCGAAAGGCTTGCGAGGCTCGGCAGGTCGAAGATCGACATGTCGGAGCCACGCGATTTTGCTTCGGTGCGGATACCGGCGCGCAGCTTGGCGGAACGGGCGCGCGGATTGATCTCTGCCTCCTCCTCGCTTGCCGCCACCATCGCCTTGCCGAGCGGATCGAAGATCGCTTCCTTCACCGCAACCATCGGCAGATGCCTGGAGCCGGAGGTCTTGGACGAGCGATCGGCGAAGAACTGCTTGACGATCCGGTCTTCCAGCGAATGGAAGGTGACGACCACGAGCCGGCCACCGGGCTTCAAGGCCTGCTCGGCGGCAAACAGCGCCTGTGCCAGCTCGCCGAGTTCGTCGTTGACGAAAATGCGCAGCGCCTGGAAAACACGCGTCGACGGATGGATCTTGTCCTTGGCTTTACGCGGATTGACGCTCTCGATGAGATTGACGAGATCGCGCGTCGTGCGGAAGGGCTCGGTCACGCGGCGCTTTTCGATGGCACGTGCGATACGACCGGAATGCTTTTCTTCGCCGAGAAAGCCGAAGATGCGGATGAGATCGCCGACCTTGGCGCGATTGACGACATCAGCCGCCGATACGCCATTGCTCGACATGCGCATGTCGAGGGGACCGTTGCGCTGGAACGAGAAGCCGCGCTCGGCCTCATCGATCTGCATCGAGGACACGCCGATATCGAGCACGACGCCATCGAGCCCGCCTTCCGGCGCATGATCGGCAAGCTGCGAGAACTGTGAATGAATGAGAGAGAGGCGACCTGCATGCGCGGCAACAAGAGCCTGCCCATTGGCGATTGCGGAAGGATCGCGATCAAGGCCAATGACGTCAGCACCGGCAGCCAGCAGGGCGGACGAATAACCGCCCGCCCCGAAGGTGCCATCAAGGATGACCTTACCAGGAAGAGGCTGAAGCGCCTCCACCACTTGGTGCAGAAGAACTGGAATATGGCGAACCGGTCCGCCTTCGGGCTCAGTTTGACCTTCGCCTGGATTCGCCGACATCCCGCTCTCCTGTACTATGCGGGACGTGAACTCAAACGTCCCTCCCGTGCTGCCGCCTGCGCCTCGTGAAATGCTTGCGGCTGCCAAAGCTGAAAATGATCCGAACGCCCGACGAAAGTGACTTCCGAGCTGATACCCGTGAAATCCCGGATGAAATCCGAGACCATCAGCCGGCCTTCCGCATCGAGCCTCATGAAGACACCGCCGCCGTGAATCAGCAGCGACATCCTGTTGGCGTCCGGTGAAAACGGATCGACGGACGCAATCTGCCGCTCGTAGCGATCGAGCAGATCCGGACCGCCGACGCTGATCGCCGGATAGATGAAATCCTGGAGGCAGTAGAGCTCCTGAATTCCGCGCTCGGAAAGAACCGCGCGAAAGCCGGCAGGCACAGAGACCCGCCCCTTCGTATCGATCCTGTTCGTCGCATTCGACAGGAAGCGGCTCATCGCAACAAACACCCGCCCCGTTCGCAAAAGACACGGGAAACGTCCCGCCAGACTGCTTAGATTCAAACAAGGGAGATCCGTGCGGATAAGCAGATGCTTGCCCGATTGCGAGATCGAAACTCTTGATTTGATGGGCAAAATGCCCTTGTGCAGTGCGAATTTGGGATACCATGGGACCATATGGGCGTCAATGGGAGAGGCCCTGCAAGCTCCTCCATGTTCGGATTTATTTATAAGCTGTTAAGTTTAACAAAGGGTTATTGAGCGCTTTGGAGAAACTGCCTTTGCGACCCTTCGCAAGTGATATTTTGACAGTTGCTAAGAGCCGGAAACGCAAGGCGCTTTCCGGCCTGCTCATATAAAAAGCGGCACCGAAATTGGGCAATTTGCATGTCAGATTGCCCCGTCGGGGACGGGCACAATTGACGAATCAGAAGAGAGTAGTGACCAGTTGGCCTGTAAGCCGGGTTCTGTATGGCCCCGGTGCGAACACCGGAACGTGGCAGCCATTCATCTGGGACGCCGTTTACACGTCGCCTCGCGCAACCCACCCGGATGACTGGCCCGGAAACAGGCTGTAGACGTACTTGCGCACGTCCCGCGTCATCCCTATTCGGTCTTGCTCCCGGTGGGGTTTACCATGCCGCTTCCGTTACCGGTCGCGCGGTGGGCTCTTACCCCACCCTTTCACCCTTACCCCGCTATCTCATCGACCCTTGCCGCAATGCGTCATCCGGTCGATCAGAAAGCGGGGCGGTTTCCTTTCTGTGGCACTGTCCCTAGGGTCGCCCCCGCCGGACGTTATCCGGCACCGTGTTTCCGTGGAGCCCGGACTTTCCTCACCCTACCGCCTTTCGGCATTGGTAAAGTGCGGCTGCCCGGCCAACTGGTCGCGCGGCTCTTAGCCGAGATGCGCGGATAAGGCCATAGGCCTACCGGTATTCCGCATGGAAATCGACCGGATAGCCATCGTCGATGATCGACCCGTTAAAGATCAGTTCGGCGCCGAGCCGGCCTATCTCGTCGGAACTCTTGGCGGCAGCGCCACAACCGCCGGTCAGAACACCGATCCGGTCGGACGCCGTCATGGCGATGGCCGGATAGTTGTTCGGCGTGAAAGACGTGACGCAGGCTGCCATGGAAGATCGCGACAGATCGAGCCTCGGCATCAGCCGTTCCATCACGTCGGTCAGGTGGCGCCGGGTCGTCTCGCGTCCGCCGCTCTTGAACCAGTCCCGTATCTCGGGCTCTGACGGCAGCAGAAGATCGTCCGGATCGCCGCCGATCTTCACATAGGTTTTGCCATCACGATAACGGACCGGAGGCAGAAGGTAGATCCCGTCATCCTCCTCGTTCCATTTCCAGATCAGCGATGGCATGGCCTTCAGCTCCTCCATCGCCCCCTCGCCGACCTCGTAGAACGCGATGGTCCTTGCATAGACTGAGAGATCGAGACGAGCGCCGACAAGTGCCTCGTTGATGGAAAAGCCGCCTGCCGCCACAAGCACCTTGTCGGCCGTGTAACTGCGCCCTTCCGCCGTCGTCACGGTCACGATCGCCCCGTCCTGACGAACAGCCGAAACGGTCTCGGCAATCAGCGTGGCACCCTGCCGCTCCGCAAGCATGACTTGCGCCTTCACCAGCCGGCGCGGATTGATATGACCCGCCCGCTTCTCCTCCCAGACGCCTTCGGCGCCATCCTGAAAGGCGAAATACGAAAACCGCTTCGAAAGCGCATCATGCCCCAGCGTTTCGGTCTCGACCCCGAGCCGCCCGGCGGCATCGAGCACGCGACCGACATAGGATGGCTGCCCGGCGCGCCCAGGCCCGACCATCAGACAGCCCACTTCCGAGTAGAAATCGATACCGCTTTCGGACGCGATCTCGCCGTAGCGTTCGATCGAACGATTGGCGAGGCGGGCCCAGACGGGATCCTGATCGATCGTCCGGGTGATGCGCGCCTCGTCGTAATGGCTCGCGAACACGCCGTCATGCCGCTGGTAATCGTCCGGCTCTCCGGGCCCGATCAACGCCACACCATCGGTCCATTTGGAAAGATGCCGGGCCGCTGCCGCCCCCATCATGCCGCTTCCAATGATGATGTATTTGAACCGCGCCGCCATGCCCTGTCCTTTCGATTCCCTAGCTCGAATTGCCGCTCTTTTCAGGCAGTTCTAACCGTTTCCGGAATCAGAATACCAGAGGCGCCAGCACCGCATACCCCTTCGGCGGAAAATCGAACGCGAAGGTCTTTTCGATCACATCGTCCTTGTTGTCTTCAAGAACCGCCTCGACGCGCTGACAGTAGCGCTTGGACGTCGGGTTCATACGCTTGGCGGCGTGGCCCGCATTGTATTTGAGGATCGTGCCGCAAATCTTGCCGCCACCCAGATCATGGGCGCCCGCCAGATACTTCATGCCGTAGCGGATGTTGGTTTCCGGATCGTAGAGGCCATAATCAGGGCCCTTGTAGCCCATCAGCCTTGCGGTCGCCGGCTTCACCTGCATCAGGCCGATCTCGCCGGCACTGCCCTTCACGGTCGGGCGAAAATTGCTTTCGATCTGCACGACAGCCTCAGCAAGGTCGAACGGCACATCGTATTGATCGGCATATTTGGCGATCAGCGTCGTATAATGCATCCGGCGAACCATCTGCCTCTCGGTGGCCGTCGGGGCAGCAAACCCGGTTTCGCGTGTCTCCCAGGGAATGGTCAGCGGTTTGACATAAACCCGAACCACGTCTCCGCCGTCTTCGGCACGCACAGATCCACATCCCGCGAAAAGCATGGCAATGCCTGCCGCGACCGCACAAGTCATCTTAGTCAATTCTAAAGTATCTCCGGAACAACAGGCTCGCGGGATATCGTGATACGCAAACATCCCTCGTCGCGACGCCGGACGACGACGCGAGGTTTTACAAGACCTGTAGGTTTATCTTGGCAGCCCCCGTCTGGGGACGCTGCGTTAGCAACTCTTTAGAAAGCCGCATTAAGGAGATCATGTGGCAATGCAAAAAAGCCCTGTCCGCAAACGCTTCCGACAGTTTCGCGAAGCTTGCGCCTAGCTGTATTTCGGCAGTGCCTTGAGCAGCCGATGCAGCGTGTCGATCGTCGAAAAATCGGCAATCCCATCGACCAGCGCGGGCCTGAAATGCCGTTGGAAAGCCTCGACGACGCCCTTCGTGCGATCGCAGAATGTGCCCGTGATTTCAATATCGTATCCGTAGAGCGACAGCATCGACTGCAGGGCCTCGATCGGCTGGCCACTTTCGCCGTGCTGGAAAAACCGGCCGCCGCTGATCTGACCGGGCTCGACCCAGTGACCGATCCCCGCCACATACAATTTCTGCCAGGGGAAATTTTCGCCCGGGTCGAGCTTGCGGATGGGGGCGACATCCGAGTGTCCGACGACCCGTTCCCGGGATATTCCCCAGCGATTGCCGCAGTCTCGACACAATTCGACGACCGCGTCGATCTGGATATCCGGAAAATGGGGAAGTCCGCCGGGATGTCCGGGATTGGCGATTTCGATCCCGATGGAGCAGGAATTGATGTCCGTTTCGCCGGCCCAGCTGCTTTTGCCCGCATGCCAAGCGCGCCGCGCCTCGGGAACAAGCTGCACGATCCGGCCGTCTTCATGGATGAAATAGTGACTGGAGACCTGGCTCGCCTCGTTGCGAAGCCATGCCAGCGCCTGGTCGGCATCAGGCATGCCGGTATAATGCAGAAGGATCATGTCCGGCTGGCGCCCGCCTGCCCTTTCCCCATGATTAGGAGAAGGCTCGACCGTGGCGCGGGCATGATCGGCGGCAGAGGAAGCCGGAATTGTCATGCCGCGCGGCGCTCTTTCTCGATCGCTTCATAGGCCGCGTTGAGCGCGGCCATCCGTTCGGTCGCAGCCGCATGCAGTGTTGCCGGCACGCCGCGTGCGATCAGCCGGTCGGGATGATGCTCCGAAACCAGTAGACGGTACTGTTTGCGGATTGCCGAGAAATCGTCGTTACGCGAAACGCCGAGCACCAGATACGGGTCACGACCGTCGAGATGCACGTGGCGGGCCATGATGCGGCGGAAATGTTCCTCGTCGATCCGGAAGATTTCGGCGATGCGCGCCAGAAACGCCAGCTCGCTCTCATGCACGAGACCATCCGCCTTGGCGATATGAAACAGACCATCGACGACGCTCTCAAGCATCGGGCAGTTTTCCATGTCGCCGCTGCTGCACAGCCCCGAAAGCTTCGTGGCATACGCCTCGTAGCCGGCAATGTCCTGGCGTGCGAGGTTATAGAGACGTGCAACGTTGCGCGCTTCCTCGGCCGGAAAATCGAAAATCTGCTGGAAGGCACTCACTTCGGCTTCGGTGACCACGCCATCGGCCTTCGCCATCTTTGCAGACAGGGCAATGATCGCCACCGAGAAGGAAACCTGGCGCCGTGTTTCCGGATCGCCCTCGAACATGGTGCGGATCGCATCGACGACTCGGTTGAGCACACCGCCCGCGGCATCGCCGACGGCACCGAGCAACCTTTCCCACAGGGAGGACAATTGGAGGCAATTGAAATCGAAAATCATCCCTTAAATGACCAGATAACCGACGTTTTGGCAAGCTGAGGACGGTCCGCTGAAGATTAAACTCTGTTCATGTTTTTCGAACAATCATGCTGAAGCCCGGTCTGTCCGGCAACGGCACAAAGTCGTTGACGGCCAATGGGTCGAAACGCCGACCAAAACGACCCGTCCTGCCGTGTGCCACGGCAGCCCGCGAGGCTGGTGATTTCTTTGAAACGATTAGATCGGGGAACGGACAGGAAAAACCT
The DNA here is from genome assembly GCF_001423215.1 of Rhizobium sp. Leaf321. Lineage (NCBI taxonomy): Bacteria > Pseudomonadati > Pseudomonadota > Alphaproteobacteria > Hyphomicrobiales > Rhizobiaceae > Rhizobium > Rhizobium sp. Leaf321. The sequence continues at coordinate 718,339 of NZ_LMOF01000007.1, forward strand.
CGAAGCGACGGAATTTTCTTGAGAAATTCACTTTACAGGCTCTAGCTGGTGTCGCATCCATTCATCCCGTTTTGTCAGTTTCTTGCGCCCTGAGCGCATCAAGGAGGATCGATGTCCAAACAGAAAGTCGCACTGCTGACCGCCGGTGGCCTTGCGCCCTGCCTCTCGTCTGCCGTCGGCGGATTGATCGAGCGCTACTCGGATGTTGCCCCTGATCTGGACATCATTGCCTACCGCTCCGGCTACCAGGGCGTGCTCTTGGGCGACAGCATCGCGATCACATCCGAGATGCGTGAAAAGGCTCCTCTCCTTCATCGTTACGGCGGCTCGCCGATCGGCAACAGCCGCGTCAAGCTCACCAACGCCGCCGATTGCGTCAAGCGTGGCCTCGTCAAGGAAGGCGACAACCCACTGCAGGTCGCAGCCGAACGACTCGCCAAGGACGGCGTTACGATCCTTCACACGATCGGCGGCGACGACACCAACACGACGGCAGCCGATCTCGCAGCCTACCTCGGCGCAAATGGCTATGATCTCACCGTCGTCGGTCTTCCGAAGACCGTCGATAACGACGTCGTGCCAATCCGCCAGTCGCTCGGCGCATGGACGGCCGCCGAAGTCGGCGCGCGTTTCTTCGACAATGTCAGCAACGAGCAGACCGCCGCCCCCCGCACTTTCGTGATCCACGAAGTCATGGGTCGCCACTGCGGCTGGCTGACGGCCGCAACGGCGCGCGCCTATATCGAGCAGAGCCGCGGCAACGAGTATGTCGACGGCCTCATGATGAACGCCGAGCTGAAAAGCATCGATGGCCTCTATTTGCCGGAACTGGAGTTCGACCTCGAACAAGAGTCTGCACGCCTGAAGCGCGTGATGGAAGAACGCGGCACCGTGACGATCTTCGTCTCGGAAGGTGCCGGCATGAATACGATCATCGCGGAACGGGAAGCCGCCGGCGACACCGTCAAGCGCGATGCGTTCGGCCATGTGAAGCTCGACACGATCAATGTCGGCGGCTGGTTCCAGAACCAGTTTGCGGGCCTGATCGGCGCCGAACGCTCGATGGTCCAGAAGTCAGGCTATTTCGCCCGCTCGGCCCCGGCCAATGGTGATGATCTTCGCCTCATCCAGGGCATGGTCGATCTTGCGGTCGAAAGCGCTCTCAACAAGGTGTCCGGCGTCACCGGCCATGATGAAGACCAGGGCGGAAAACTGAGAACCATCGAATTTCCCCGAATCAAGGGTGGAAAACATTTCGATCTGACGGCAAAATGGTTCGGCGAGGTGATGGACCATATCGGCCAGCCCTACGAAACCGTATAACGCGTCGCGCTGAGCGACAAACGAGAGCCGTGGGCTCCGGAGGAATGTGATGACGATCGAAACATGGTTCGCATTTGCCGCGACCGCTGTGGCCCTCGTCATCCTTCCCAACCCGCTGACGAGGACAGTCGCGCTCTATTCCAAGCAGCGCGGCCGTCTAAGCGCAGTCGTGACGGTCCCCGCATTGGCCTTGGGACTGGGTCTCGCCTTCACCGCGGGCCTCGCGCCGCTACTGCTTGTCTGTTTTCACGCGCCATCGGCCATGACCGCGATCGGCTGGGTCGGCATCGCCTACGCCATGGTCTATGTACTCTGGTGCTTCCAGGACCCACAGGTCCGCGCGCCGCTCGCCGACAATGACAATCTGCCGACGCGGCGGTTTGACCGGATCTTCGCAGACGTCTTCGTTCGATGCGTTCGCACCCCCAGATACGCGATCATTCTTGCCGCGCTGACTGCACAGTTTCTGCGCCCTTCGCTGTCGCTCTCGCTCCAGGCCGAAGTGCTGACGGCGATTTTTCTCGCCTCCATCGCTGGCAGTGCGTTGGCACAGGCACTCATCCCCAGCCTTGCGCTGCGGGGCACAAAGCGATTTTCGAGGCGCAATCCAGCCTTGAACAAGCCCGGCACGGTATTCATCGCCAGGCGTGCCGTGACGGCTGGTTTCCGGCGAATCGCTGCTTGAGGAAACAGAAGGCGTCCAGCGACTTGCCGGGCGTCGCCTTATACGTTAATGGAAATCCTCAATCGGTGACTTTTTGGCGGGTACGGTAACCATTTCAAATGAGAGCAACCTGATGACGGTGGTCAGATTCGTCAGCCGTAGAGCTGCTGTGGCGCTTGCGATGTCTTCCGTTCTGGCTGGATGCTCCAGCGTTGAACGCGATACAAAAGTCGCTTCCGGGCAGCCGTCTCAGACCACGTCAGCTGACGGTCAGTACAATTCTTCTGCCGCCGATCAATCTCAACAGATGGCCCCGGGCCAGACGATGGCGCAGATCGCCAAGAGCGGTCGCATATCCGTTCCGGTTCCACCGACCGTAGAAACCGTATCGGCTCAGAATGCTGCCATGGCGTCTCCGACCATTGCACCGATCGTTGCCTTCACGCCGCCGCCGATCGCAACCGCAGTCCAGCCTGTGAGCCTTGCCTCCGCGCAGCCGCTCAAGCCGGCAGCCGCTTCGGTCATGACCCAGAAGTCGAGCCGTCTCGTGTCGCCACCGGTCGCGACCGCCGTTGCGTCTGGCCAGATCCAGCCCGCAGCAGCGCAGGCCATCGCGCTCGACGAGGAAGAACTGACGCCGGATATGGTCGCGCTGCAATCGGTCGTGCCGACACCGCGTCCGGCCACGCTTACATCGAGCGCTATTGCTGGTGCTGCAACGCCGGCTGCCGCAAGCTCCACGCTTGCCTATGCAGCCGCTCCCCGCGCTGTGGCTGCGGTCTCGGCCATGGGCAATATCAAGGACTTTCCGCCGGCTCCCGGCGAGCCGATGCCGGATACCGCGTCGAACGCGCCCGCAGACCTCAAGAAGCTCATCAAGCGCTATGCCGGTCTCTACGGCGTGCCGGAATCGCTGGTGCACCGCGTCGTCCATCGCGAAAGCAAATACAATCCCAAGGCCTACCACAAGAACGGCTATTGGGGCCTGATGCAGATCAAGTACTCGACCGCGAAGTCGATGGGCTATCAGGGCAAGCCGGAAGGCCTGCTGGACGCCGAGACCAATCTCAAATACGCGATCCGATATCTACGTGGCGCCTGGCTCGTTGCCGACAACAAGAACGACAACGCCATCCGCCTCTATGCCCGCGGCTACTACTACGACGCCAAGCGCCGCGACATGCTGCATGTGCTGAAGGCCGATCAGAGCCCCACGACACCCGTCGCCTTCGCGACTGCGCCAAACAGCAAGCCCGGTTCGTAACCCAGCGACCGGGGCGTCAGCCCAAGCCGCACCACCACGAGATCCGCCGACGGCATGACAGCGATTGTCTGCCCATCATGGCCCTGCAGATAGAACGTATCTGCCGGCATGGCTACGTCGTCGGGCTTCGGCAGCCAGGTCTGCATCTTCGAAAACCGTCCGTTTGAATGCGCATTCGGCTCCTGCATCAGGTGCACGAACCCCTCCGGCAGCAGCCGCAGTCCGTTCCACACCCCGTCGCGTGCCAGAAACAGTCCGAACCGTGCCCAATCGCGCCCGGTCGCATAAAGATAGGAACTGCCGGCAAACGTCCCCGCTGCATCCGGCTCCACGACGGCACTTGTCATCCCGAGCGGATCAAACAGCGCGCGAGACGGATAGCCAAGAGCCTCCGCGCGATCACCAATCCTGTCCATCCAGATCTTCGACAGCAGTACACTGGAGCCCGATGAGTAACGGAAACGTGCGCCCGGATCTGCCTCGAGCGGGATCGTGGCCGTGAACGCGGCCATGTCAGGTTCGAGGTAGAGCATCCGTGTGACATCGGCGACGGCACCGTAATTCTCGTTGAAACCAAGCCCGCTTTCCATGGCGAGAAGGTTGGCAAGCGTGATTTCGCGTCGTTTGTCGTTGCTCCACGCGGGCAGAAGATCACGATCTCCGAGCGACATCCGGCCGCTGATCATCAATGTGCCGATCAGCGCCGCATTGACGGTTTTCGTCATCGACCATCCCAGCAACGGCGTGTCCTTCGAGAAGCCCTCTCCATAAGCCTCGCCGACGATGCGCCCGTTTTTGACGACCACCACCGCCCGCATGCCAGGCCCGGTCAGTGCCTTATCCTCTAGAACCGCCATCACGCGCGGATCGCGTTCGACCCCCTGCCCCACCGGCCAGGCCGGAGCTTCATCGACGGAAGGTGATGATCGCGGCGGCAGCGCGACTTGCGGCAATGCCGAACCATCTGGCGAAACAGTGCAGCCGAGGCCAGGCCTGTAGGTTGCCTGATTGGTTCCGATGAAGCCAAGCAGCCCGGCGTCGACACGTCCGGCATCGCGGTCAACGGTCACCCGCATCATCAGGAGCAGCGGGTTGCCCGGCGCCTGCACGTCGCTCGCCAGCACCTCTTGCGGATCACGTCCGGCCAGAAACACGTTGGAGCAGACGATCTTGGCCGCATAGCCACTTCCGACCCGAAGCAGTTGCGGCGGCGCAATGATGATCCACGCCAGTCCCCCGAAGATACCAAGTACCAATGCCCCGGCAGTTCCCGTCACGATCCGCTTCATCAGGCGCATATGTCAAATGTCCTTGTTCACCAACAGCCCGCGTCATCCAGCTGTAGCATGCCGGGTTTAGGCCTGCGTTCTACAGATCGCGAAATAATTCATGCAGCGAGAGACGCAATGGCCGACGTCGTCAGGGAAACCGGTTTCACCAGCAATCAGAAGCTCAAGGATGCGCTGCTCCAGCACAAACTATTTTCGCGCGAAGGGCTGTCGGAACGGCTGTTCGGGCTCCTGTTTTCCGGTCTCGTCTATCCTCAGATCTGGGAAGATCCAGACGTCGACATGGAAGCAATGGAGCTTTCAGCCGAGCACGCGATCGTCACCATCGGCTCCGGTGGCTGCAACATGCTGGCCTACCTCTCCCGCAATCCGCGCAGCATCGATGTCGTGGATCTTAACCCCCACCATGTCGCGCTGAATCGGCTGAAGCTCGCGGCATTCCGTCATCTGCCGAGCCATATGGATGTCGTCAGGTTTCTCTCGGCGCAGGGTACACGATCGAACAGCGTCACCTTCGACAGACTGATCGCGCCGAATCTGGATCGCGCAACCCGCAGTTACTGGCAGAAGCGGTCTATCACCGGCCGTCGCCGCATCTCCGTGTTCGACCGCAACATCTACCGCACCGGGCTTCTCGGCCGGTTCATCGGCGCGAGACACCTTCTGGCGCGCCTGCATGGCGTCGATCTGACGAAGATGGAGCAGACCAAATCGGTCCGAGATCAGCGCCGCTTCTTCGACGAAGAGATCGCGCCCCTGTTCGACAGAAAACTGGTCCGCTGGATCACCTCGAACAAGAGCTCGCTGTTCGGACTTGGCATTCCGCCGCAGCAATATGACGAGCTGGCCGGCATGGCGACCGGCGGCAGCGATAACGGCTCAATCGCGACCGTGCTGCGGGAGCGTCTCGAAAAGCTCGCCTGTCACTTCCCGTTGAAGGACAATTATTTTGCCTGGCAGGCGTTTGTCCGCCGCTATCCCGCCGCCCACGAAGGCACGCTGCCCACCTATCTCAAGGCCGGCAACTACAAGGCTATCCGTGCCGCCACAGACCGGGTCGCCGTTCACCACGAGAGTTTCACGGCTCTCCTCAAGCGCAAGACGGCAGGCTCAATCGATCGCTACGTCTTGCTGGACGCGCAGGACTGGATGAACGACCAGCAGATCAACGACCTCTGGTCGGAGATCGACCGGACGGCCGCTGTCGGCGCCCGGGTGATCTTCCGGACGGCCGCCGAGCGCAGCGTCATCGAGGGGCGCCTCTCGCCCTCGCTTGCCGCCCGCTGGACCTATCTCGACGAGCGCTCGCAGGCCCTCAACCTGCAGGACCGCTCCGCCATCTACGGCGGCTTCCATGTCTACGCAAAGGCCGACTGATGGCAGAGACCGACGCAGGCAACCTCGGACCGGCCAATCGTGAAGAGATCGGCCATGCCGGCAGGATGGACCGGATGTACCGCTACCAGCGGCATATCTACGACCTCACCCGCAAATACTATCTCCTGGGACGCGATGGCACGATCGCAGGCCTTGCCCCGCCAGTCGGAGGAAGCGTGCTGGAAGTCGGCTGCGGAACCGGCCGCAACCTTTTCCTCGCCCACAAGCTTTTCCCGAACGCGAAACTTTACGGCCTCGATATCTCCGCGCAGATGCTCCAGACGGCAGACGCGAATTTCCGCGGCACGGAAATAAAGCCTATTCTGAAGGTCGCAGATGCCACGACATTCACGGCGGAGGAGTTCGGCGTCAACGGTTTCGACCGGATCCTCATTTCCTATGCCCTGTCGATGATCCCAGACTGGGAGAAGGCGATCGACGCCGCCCTTGCGGCGCTTTCGCCTCAAGGGTCGCTGCATATCGTCGACTTCGGACAGCAGGAAAACCTGCCGAACATCATGGGGTCTGCGCTCAAGTCCTGGCTCGCCCGCTTTCATGTGACCCCGCGCGCCACCCTCGAACAGGCGCTGGAAAAGCGTCTCGCAACGGCAAAGGCCGACATGATGTTCGAGGTGATCGGCCGCGGCTATGCCTGGCGGGCGATCCTTCGCCGCCGGGGATAATCACTAAGCGTATTCCAGATCTTGCTTTCTAACTGAATTTTTACGAGCTTATGGTAAACGGGACGCTACGCCTCCCTTTTGCCCACTCGATCGCGGACAAGGCTCTTTGTCTCTGCCCTAACACGGAACCTTCATGCCCCGGCTTCCAACCGTTCTTTCTGCTGCCGTCCTGTCTGCCGCGCTTCTGATGTCCGGTTGTACGTCCACAAGCTACGATCTGGTCGATACTGGCTCTGTCCGGCAGATGAAGTTCAAGGACACGGATCCGCAGGATTTCGGCGCCAACCATCCGGGCCGCCACGAGGTTCACGGCATCGACCTGTCGAAATGGAACGGCACCGACATCGACTGGCAGACGGTGAAGAAATCCGGCGTCGCCTTCGTCTTCATCAAGGGAACCGAGGGCAAGGACCGCATCGATTCCGCCTTCACCACCCATTGGCGCAACGCCGCCAATGCGGGCATTCCGCACGCGGCCTATCACTTCTACTACTTCTGCTCGACACCGGAAGATCAGGCAGACTGGTTCATCGCCAATGTTCCCAAGGAAGCAAACATGCTGCCGCCGGTACTGGACATGGAGTGGAACCACGCCTCGCCCACCTGCAAGCTGAAGCCGGATCCGCAGACCGTGCGGGCCAGCATGAAACGCTTCATGGACAGGATCGAGGCCCACTACGGCAAGCGGCCGATCATCTACACGTCGGTCGATTTCCACCGCGACAACCTCGTCGGCGCCTTCCCCAACTACCATTTCTGGGTTCGCTCGGTCGCCGCCCATCCGACCAAGATCTATACGGACCGCAAGTGGGCGTTCTGGCAATACACGGCAACAGGCGTTGTCCCGGGCGTCAAAGGCGCAACCGATATCAATGTCTTTGCCGGAAACAGCAAAGCGTGGAAGACGTTTATTGCGTCGGCCGACTGATGTGCTAACCCGCACAAGCTCTCTGGCAATGTATCTGACGTTACGCTAAAACCGGCGCGACCTGAGGGTCTGCGCCCATGTCCACCAGTGACCATGTCGCGCGGAAGAAATCGATTTTAGGAAACCGCTGATGTCTTCGACACTTGTCTGCCGCGCAGCTTTGGCTTGTGCTCTCGCCGCCTGCCTCTCTTCCACCGCCCTTGCCCAGACAGCCGCTCAGCCGACCGCTCCGCCAATTCCGGCAGCACCATGCGGCGGCGATCTTGCAACCTTCCTCGAAGGCGTCAAGGCTGACGCGATCAAGGCTGGCGCAACCGCTGCCGCAGCGGATCAGGCATTTGCAGGCGCCGAGATCGACCAGAAGGTTCTGTCACGCGACCGCGCGCAGGGCGTCTTCCGCCAGACTTTCCTCGAATTCTCGCAGCGCACCGTCAGCCAGGGCCGCCTCGATATCGGTCGTCAGAAGATGAAGCAGCTTTCGGACGTGTTCGGCCGCGCCCAGACCGAATTCGGCGTCGCACCTGGCGTCATCACCGCATTCTGGGCGATGGAAACCGATTTCGGTGCCGTTCAGGGCGATTTCAACACCCGCAACGCGCTTGTCACGCTGTCGCATGACTGCCGCCGTCCTGGCCTGTTCCGGCCGCAGCTGATCGCGCTGATCGAGATGGTCCAGCACGGCGATCTCGACCCGGCCACCAACACCGGCGCATGGGCCGGCGAAATCGGCCAGGTGCAGATGCTGCCGGAAGACATCATCGCGCACGGCGTCGATGGCGACAACAGCGGCCATATCAACGTCAAGACGAGCGGTCCCGACGCCATCCTGACGGCGGCCAAATTCATTCAGAGCATGGGCTTCACGCCCGGCCAGCCCTGGATCCAGGAAGTGACGCTACCGGAAAGCCTGCCCTTCGAAAAGAGCGGCCTCGGCAACGAGATCCCGGCCAGCGAATGGTTTTCCTATGGCGTCACGCCGCGCGACGGCGTCACGTCCTTCGGCAATCTGCCGGCAGCACTCGTTCTGCCGCAGGGCCGCAAGGGACCCGCGTTCCTGACCTATCCGAACTTTGGCATCTACCTGCAGTGGAACCAGTCGTTCATCTACACGACGTCTGCCGCCTATTTCGCCACCCGCCTCTCCGGCGCCCCGCCTTACCTGAAGGGCAACCCGGAACCGGGTCTCGACGATACGGGCATGAAGGCACTGCAGACCAAGCTTCAGGCGCATGGCTATGACGTCGGCAAGATCGATGGCATTCTGGGCTCCGGCACGCGCGTTGCCGTCCAGAAGGAACAGGCACGCCTCGGCATGCCGGCCGACGGCTGGCCGACCCAGGCTTTGCTGTCCGCGCTCTGATCAGCGGGCCTTGCATCACATGACATGAAACGGGTGGCGGGCTGACCGCCGCCCGTTTTATCTTCGAGCAGCATCAATAAAGGCATTCCATGTCATCCGCCGCAGCCAGACTGACCCCCGTCGCCTGGGCATTGCTGTTCGTGCTCGGCCTTCTCTGGGGCGGCTCGTTCTTCTTCGCCCGCATCGCCGTCCAGGAAGTACCGCCGTTCACGCTGGTGTTTCTGCGCCTCGGTCTTGCGGCGCTCGCTCTCCACATCTACCTGCACGGCCGCAACGGAACCTACTCCATCCTTGCCACCCACTGGCGCGCCTTTGTCGCAATGGGCTTCCTCAACAACGCTCTGCCGCACACGCTGATCTTCTTCGGCCAGACGGAGATCGGCGCAGGCCTTGCCTCGATCCTCAACGCGACGACGCCGATCTGGACCGTCATCATCGCCAACCAGTGGACGTCGGACGAAAAGCTGACCGGGGCGAAACTTGCCGGATGCGCTGCAGGCCTTGTCGGCACCTGCATCCTGATCGGCCCGAGCACGATTACAGATACGGCAGCACCGCTCTGGGCGCTGCTCCTGCCGATCGGCGCCGCGATCTCCTATGGTATCGCCGGCACCTACGGAAAACGCTTCCGCGGCATTCCGGCCCCGGTGACAGCCACGGGACAGCTCACGGCGTCGAGCCTGATGATACTGCCGGTCTCGCTGGTCGCGGACCAACCCTGGACGCTTGCTGCACCGTCTCCTCACGTCGTCATGGCTATCGTGGCGTTGGCGTTACTCTCGACCGCGCTCGCCTACCTGATCTTCTTCAGGGTCCTGGCACTGGCCGGCGCAACCAACGCTTCCCTCGTCACGCTGCTCATCCCTCCGAGCGCCATTCTTCTGGGAGTATTCTTCCTCGGCGAACGACTGGAATGGACTGATATTGCCGGCATGGCGGTCATCTGTGCAGGGCTCCTTCTGTTGGATGGGCGAATCCTTCGCACCCGCACAACGGCGACATAGTCCTCGCTCGAAACGGTGCTGTTAACCGTCTGATCGCGATATTTAACACATTGAAAACTTCCGTTAACGGGGCTTTCCGTTGTCAAATCAATAAGATGGAAAATCATCGGTCGGTTTTGGCCGCATCTTGATGCGCCGCAGCACAGTTTCCCTCTTCCCATTTGCCATGAAACAGACATAAACTCTGTCAGTCAACGCAAGGAGGCAGACATGGGAAGAACCTACCCTCTCAATGTCCTGGTGGTTGGTATTGCGTTTGTGTTCGTCGCTTCGATGTTGTTCATCTAGACGCATTCCAAAACAACGCATGCAACCGGTGACCGGTGATACCTCGGACTGACCGTTTGATAATCGGCAGCATTACAAAAGCGCATGTTCACGCATGGAACATGCGCTTTTTCATTGTCGGCGCTACGCAGCGTTACCGACGTTTGCATCCTTGTCAGGATGCCGGCCAAGCCGTTCCAGCACACCTGAGACCAGCGGGACGCGGTTCATCGTGTAGAGATGGAAGTGATCGTGACCGCGGCGCATCAGGTCAGCGATCTGCTCGGCTGCAACATCGGCCGCCACCTTGGCACGATCATCAGGCTTGTCGTCCAACCCTTCGAAGCGGGCATCGAGAAACGCCGGAACGGTGGCGCCGCAGCGGCCCGCAAAACGCTTCAGCTGAGTCAGGTTCTGGATCGGCATGATACCGGGCACGATCGGGATGGTGATGCCCGCCGCATGAACGGCCTCGAGATAGCGCTCGAACACTTCGTTGTCGAAGAAGAACTGCGTCAGGGCACGGTTGGCACCTGCATCTGCCTTGCGCTTGAGCGTATCGATATCGGCGGCCATGCTCGGGCTTTCCGGATGCATTTCCGGATAGGCAGAGACGGAAATATCCATGTCGCCATACTCGACCAGCATGCGAACGAGATCGGCCGTGTCGGAGAACCCGTCCGGATGCGGCGTATAGGCCGCGCCGACGCCTGCGCTCGAATCTCCGCGCAGCGCGACGATGCGACGAACGCCCGCTGCCCGGTACTCCTCGACAACAGACTTGACCTCCTCGCGCGCGGCATCGACGCAGGTCAGATGCGCAGCGGTCTGGAGTTTGGCATCGTTGATCATACGCTGAACCGCTGCGAGCGTCGGCTCGCGCGTGGAGCCTCCGGCGCCATAGGTCATCGTGACGAATTCCGGCTTGAAGGCTGCAAGCGCATCGACCGTTTCCCAGAGCTGCGTCTGCATCTCATCGGACTTCGGCGGAAAGAACTCGTAGGAGAGCTTGAACGGGGCCTTGGCTGCGGGTGTATCCATGATCAGGCTCCTAGATAACGGTTTCGGCGAGAGCGGGTGTGTCGGCTTTCGCCATCAGCAGGCGACGGTCGCCGGCAAGCCACACTGTCACTGTGAGGGCGCCTTCGCGGCCCGGGCTGAGGTCGATCACCTTCTGGACGTCCAGGCCCACTCTGTTCAGCCACTCGTTCATCGCCTGATGGGAGAAACCGAGGCGCAGATGCGCGTGCTCGTCACGCAGATGCTCCAGCGCATGCGGCGCAAAATCGACGATCAGCAATCGCCCGCCGGGCCGCAGCATGCGGGCGGCTTCGGCGATCGCAAGATCCGGCCGGTCGAGGAAATGCAGCACCTGGTGAATGGTGATGAGATCGAAATCCTGGCCTTCGACAGGCGGATTGAGAATGTCGCCGTGCCGGACCGATGCCTTGACGATGCCTGCATCGTCGAGATTGGACCGGGCGACAGACAGCATGTCGCGGCTGGCATCGACACCGATCGCGCGGCGATAGCGGCTTGCCAGCAACTGCAGGATCCAGCCCGTTCCCGTGCCGAGATCGAGCAGCGAATCAACCGGCGAAGGACCGATCAGCCGCAGCAGCGCCTCTTCGACCGTCTCGTCGCTGGCATGCAGACGACGAAGCTCGTCCCACTGCGAAGCGTTGCGGCTGAAATACTCCTGCGCCTTCGCCGAGCGCTGGTTTTTCACAGTTGTCAGACGCTCGCGGTCACGCACAAGCACCGGATCATCCTGCGAAGCGGAGGCGAGCAAAGTCTGGACCAGTGCAGCGCCGTTCCCTTCCTGGCGCAGCCGAAAGTAAGCCCAGGCGCCTTCCTGGTATCGCTCGATCAGCGCTTCTTCGGTCAACAGCTTGAGATGACGCGAGATCCGAGGCTGAGATTGGCCAAGAATCTCGGTCAGATCCGTGACGGTCAGATCGCCTGCGGCCAAAAGCACCAGCAAACGAAACCGTGTGGGCTCCCCTGCCGTCTTCAGCACATCTACCAGTTCATCGAGGACCAACCCCATACAACACGCCTTCACAATCAACATATAAAGATATGTTTATGTGATTTCAAATTGTCATGCAAGACGCAACGGGATTTCAGCCTGCATTCCTACAAAAAAACCCGGGGACGACCCCGGGTTTTTGTAAGCTTCAAACTGCGTCTGTCGCAGTTAGCGTGTCAGGCGCTTGTGGGCCTGGCTGCCGGGATTGAGAGCATCAGGGCCGAGACGACGGATCTTGTCCTCTTCGTAATCCTCGAAGTTGCCTTCGAACCATTCCACATGGCCATCGCCTTCGAACGCGAGGATATGCGTCGCCAACCGGTCAAGGAACATGCGATCATGGCTGATGATGATCGCGCAGCCGGCAAACGCTTCGAGCGCGCTTTCGAGAGCGCCCAGTGTTTCCGTATCAAGGTCGTTGGTCGGTTCGTCGAGCAGCAGAACGTTGCCGCCGGCCTTCAGCATCTTGGCAAGGTGGACGCGGTTACGCTGACCACCCGACAGGTTGCCGACCTTCTGCTGCTGATCGCCGCCCTTGAAGTTGAAGGCGCCGCAATAGGCGCGGGAGTTCATGTCGAACTTGCCGAGCTTGATGACTTCGGCACCGCCCGAGATTTCTTCCCACACGGTCTTGTTGCCGTCGAGAGCATCGCGGCTCTGGTCGACGTAACCGAGATGGACGGTTTCACCGATGCGGACAGAGCCGGCATCCGGCTTTTCCTGTCCCGTGATCATCTTGAACAGGGTCGTCTTGCCGGCGCCGTTCGGGCCGATAATGCCGACGATGCCGCCTGGCGGCAGCTTGATCGACAGGTCGTTGATCAGCGTGCGGCCTTCGAAGCCCTTGTTGATGCCTTCCATCTCGATCACCACCTGGCCGAGACGTTCGGACACAGGGATAATGATCTGCGCATCGCCGGGACGGATGCCGTCAGCAGCATCGACCAGCTGTTCGTAGGCCTTGATACGAGCCTTCGACTTGGCCTGACGGGCCTTCGGGCTGGAGGCAATCCATTCCTGTTCGCGGCTGATCGCCTTCTGGCGACCGGCATCTTCGCGGGATTCCTGCTGCATGCGCTTGGCCTTTGCCAGCAGGTAAGCCGAGTAGTTGCCTTCGTAGGGAATGCCGCGGCCGCGGTCGAGCTCGAGGATCCAGCCGGTGACGTTGTCGAGGAAGTAGCGATCGTGGGTGATCATCATCACGGCGCCGGGATAATCGCGCAGGTGCTTTTCGAGCCAGGCAATGGTCTCGGCGTCAAGGTGGTTGGTCGGTTCGTCGAGCAGCAGCAGGTCCGGCTGCGACAGAAGCAGACGGCAGAGCGCGATACGGCGACGCTCACCACCCGAAAGCAGCGTGACGTCCGAATCCTTCGGCGGGCAGCGCAGGGCTTCCATCGCCATTTCGACCTGCTTGTCGAGATCCCAGAGGTTCTGTGCGTCGATGACGTCCTGGAGCTTGGCGCCTTCGTCCGCCGTCTCGTCGGAATAGTTCATCATCAGTTCGTTGTAGCGCTCGAGCACCGCGGTCTTGGCAGCAACGCCGACCATGACGTTCTCGAAAGCCGTCTTCGTTGGGTCGAGATGCGGTTCCTGCTCGAGATAGCCGACGGTCGCACCTTCAGCGAGCCAGGCCTCACCGGTGAACTCCTTGTCCTGTCCAGCGATGATGCGCAGAACCGTCGACTTACCCGCGCCGTTCGGACCGAGGATACCGATCTTGGCATCCGGATAGAAGGACAGGTTGACGTTCTCGAGGATCTTCTTGGCGCCGTAGGACTTGTTCAGCCCCGACATGTGATAGATGAACTGACGTGCCATGGATAAATGTGCTCCGGGGAATTTGTTTGCCCGCTATGTAGGCGAAGACGGGCTTGGGAGCAACGCATACGAGGCGCAAACCATGCGCTTTCCGAACGGAATCGTGGCACCGGAGGCTTTCTAGCGCAGGTTTGCGTGGTCGATCCGGAAAAGCTGAAACGGATTTGCGGGACCGGTATCAAGCCGTGCGAGACCGGGCCAGTCCTTGCCCGCGGACAATGCGTCGTAGAGCGGCGCCGATCCAGGCTCAGCCTGCGCGGGGAAACGGCAGACCGCCACATAATCGAACGGTGCAAGCGCTTCGCGACGCATCTCTGGGTCGGTTGTGATGAGGGCTGTATAGGCGTTCGCCATCCCGTGTGAGGCCCGATGAAACGGAATCGGCCCGACCGTCAGCCCTGAAGGCATCGGGTTCCTCAGCACCGACATGGCAAGTGTCGGGGGTGCTAGAAGATGCCCTTGGCCGAGATTTGAGAGAGCGGACATGTCGCCGGCCTTGCAGTCGTCGATGGTCATCGCCTGAACGGCATCGCCATGTATCGTTTGTGGCCGCGAAAGGCCCCAGAGACCGACCATGAGCAGAAAGACGCCGGTCCCGACGCTGAACAAGGTCCTTGACGCTCGGCCGGGCTGCCTTGATGTCTGATCGATATGGCGGAGCGCCAGTGGCACGAAAAGTGCGGCGAAGACGAATGGAAAGCGGATATAGCGAAGCAGACCGGTTGCCAGAAGCACACTGACGAGTGCGGTGACGAACAGGATCGCAAGGGCAGGATTACCGGCGCGAACCTCACTCAAGACCCGTGGCGCCGCAAGAGCCAGTATGGTGAGGAAAATACCGATCACCAAGATGCCCGGCAACGGCGAGCCGCCTGCATAATGGAGCAGTCCCTGCTCCTGCGGCACCCGGTCGAACCATAGCTGCTTGGCGAGCGGATCCATCCCGGCATAGGGGCCCGCAAGGCATTCAGGAAAAGAGATTCCGGTTGCAACGATGACGCCGATCGAGGCAGCGGCAAGAACGGCGAGTTTTACCCAGCCGGATGCATCGGCGAAACATCTGCAGGCAATCCAGGATGTGCCGGACAGACCGACAAGAAGAACGATATAGGGTGCAGAAAACGCATCGCACTGCGTCGACATCGTACCCGAGGCACCAAGCAGTGCCAAAGCTGTTGGAACAGTGGCGATACATATTGTGGCCGACGCCGCCGAGAGCGTTTCGGCCGCCCTGGTCGCCCCTGCGACGAATGCCACAACAAGTCCGCCGAACATGATGACCAGGAACGGCAGACCTTCGAGTGCGATGGCGACCGACATGACGGTGCCTACCCCGACAACGATACCGCCGATACGATCGAAGCGGACAAGACCGTAAGCGACAGCCATCAGTGCAACGATCTGAAAATTGTGATGATCGATCCGACCGGGTGAAAATTCGAAGACCGCATACAGCATCACGAACGTCCCAGCCGCCAGCCGGAGATAGTGAATCCCCTCGGTGATCGGAGCAATGCGTTTCCAGATCATGGCAACAAACAGCCCATAGACCGAAAGCAGCATCGGAGGCCAGATCAACAGGGACGCGGAGATGGCGCCGTCGCGGCCGAGCAGCGGCGTCAGCAGAAGCGAAAGGCCGGCATAGGGAAGGTCGACGAGACGAGACCAGGGCGAGACGTAGATCCCTGGGCTGTCGATCATCGGCAATGTCAGGTCCCAGAAGGACCCGGATGCGGATAACAGATGGCGAATCTGAACGCCCCGGAGAACATCATCCACATCCGCGAAGAACAGCCGTCCATCGGAAAGGTCGAGTAGCAGCAAAAGGAGTGCCGTCAGATAGACAACGAAAAAGATCCGCAGAAGCGATCCTTCCTGCCGCGTCGATGACGCGCCTGCCTCGCCTCTCCTCGCGCCAGCCATCCTCGAAGCCACCTGCGTTTTGCCCTTCAGCACCGGCTTACCTAGCTTGAATTAACATTGCGCTACCGGATTGCCTCTGCGAAAGATCGAACGGGAGAAGCGGCCGGGCAGGACAAGCGACTGACAGCGTCGGTGCCGCAGGAATAGCGATGTTTGACACAACCAACTGGCTCGATAGTTCGACGGGCGCGCGCATAGCATTTCATCATCAACCCGAGACATCGGACGGCCGTGGCGTCATCCTCGTCTTGCACGGTCTCGCCGACCATTCCCGCCGTTACCGGCGGTTTGCCGAAGCGATGGCGACGCACGGTTTTCATGTCTATGCGCCCGATCACCGCGGCCATGGCGAGACCACGGCACCCGGCATACCGCTCGGCCGCTTTGCTGTGCGCGACGGTGCAAGGCATGTAACTGCGGATGTGAAAGCGGTTCGCGATCTCGCGGCTGATGCCCATCCGGACCTGCCGATCATTCTCGTCGGGCATTCGATGGGCGGCCTCATCGCCCTCAATGCCGCGATCGATTATCCGCAGGCCTTCGACGGGATTGCCGTCTGGAACTCCAACTTCGATCCAGGCCTTGCCGGGCGCGGTGCCCAAGCAATTCTGCTTGTCGAGCGCGCGCTAAAAGGGTCTGATGTTCCAAGCACGCATCTGCCGAAACTCACTTTCGGGGCATGGGGAAAATCGATCCCCGGCCATCACACGGATTTCGACTGGCTGAGCCACGACCAAACCGAAGTCGATGCCTACATCGCCGACCCGCTCTGCGGCTTCGATGCCAGCGTCTCGCTCTGGCTCGACATCTTCGAGATGTCCTACCGGGGCCCCGCGCTTCTGGACCGCCTGCCCGCCGACTTGCCGGTCAATCTGGTCGGTGGCACGGACGATCCGGCGACGGATGGAGGGCGCGCCATCCGCTGGCTCGCGGACAGGTTCCAGAAACGCGGCATGCACAATGTCGAGACGATCATCTACCCACAAACCCGTCACGAGACCCTGAACGATCGCGTCCGGGATCGCGCGACAAACGCCTTTGCCGCATGGGCGAAAACGCTCACCTCGCGTCGCTCAGATCCGTTGCGCGATACCCGCACGCAAACGGAATGAGTTCATGACATTTCCTCAAGTGCGCTCGGAGAATGCCGAAGGTATAGCTTTGCCATGACGTCACCGCATGCGCATACGAGACCTGCTCTGCAAGCGTCCGGCATTTCCGCCGGCATGGGCCTGATGCTGCTTGCCATGCTAATCACGCCGCTGATCGACGTGTTTTCCAAGCTCGCGACCGACAACGCCTCCCCGACCCTCATCACGATGGTGCGCTTCATCGTCCAGTGCCTCTGCATGCTGCCGATCGTGCTGTGGACCGGGTCGTGGCGCAATTTCTCCTGGGAACTCAGTTTCTATCACGCCATCCGCGCAGCCGTGATCACGCTGTCGATGATATGCTTTGTCGCAACGCTTGCCGTGATGGAAGTCGCAGACGCCGTCGCGATCTTCTTCGTCGAGCCGATCATCCTCACCGTCATGTCGTCGATCTTCCTCAAGGAAGTCATCGGCTGGCGGCGCTACACGGCCTGCGGCGTCGGCTTTCTGGGCGCGATGATCGTCATCCGCCCAAGCTTTCAGGAAATCGGCTATATCGCGGTTCTGCCCGTGGTCACCGCCTTCGGCGTCGCCGTCTTCGCCCTGATGACGCGAGCGCTCGCGCACCGCGAAAACCCATGGTCGATGCAGTTTCAGATGTCGCTCTGGGGAATTCCGATCTCGGGTGCCCTCCTCCTCATCGGTCATGTCGGCGGCATCGAATTCATGGCCCCCTCGATCCCCGACTTGACGACGACGACATGGATGATCGGCGTCGGCGCGGTCGCCGCCCTGTCGGGCCTTCTTGCCGTCTATGCCTATCGCGCAGCACCCGCCTCGGTCATTGCGCCGCTTCAGTATTTCGAGATCGTCTCGGCCACTTTGCTGGGCTGGCTGGTGTTCGGCGACTTCCCGGATCCGGTCAAATGGCTCGGCATCTCCATCATCATCGGGTCAGGCCTCTACATCATCTGGCGCGAACGCCGCGCCGCCTCGCTTAAGCCCGTCACCAACAGCGAAAACACAGTGGTAAGCCCCTGATATGGATGAGCCGAAGAAAAAGCCGCCGCTCGCCGGCATCCGCGTTCTCGAACTGGCCCGCGTGCTCGCAGGTCCCTGGGCCGGCCAGATGCTGGCCGATATGGGAGCGGATGTGGTCAAGGTCGAAAACCCTGACGGCGGCGATGATACCCGCGCCTGGGGGCCTCCCTTCGTCGAAAGCATCAACGGAGAAAACCTCTACGCCGCCTATTACCATTCGACCAACCGGGGAAAGCGATCGATCGCGGTCGATCTGAAAACGGAAGAAGGCCAGGACATCGTCCGCCGCCTCGCCGCACAATCCGACGTGCTGATCGAGAACTTCAAGGTCGGCGGCCTCAACAAATACGGGCTCGACTACGCGAGCCTGAAGACGATCAATCCGAAGCTGGTCTACTGCTCGATTACCGGCTTCGGCCAGGACGGGCCCTATGCGACCCTTGCCGGATACGACTACATCGTCCAGGGCATGTCCGGCTTCATGTCGATCACGGGCGAACCGGACGGCCAGCCGATGAAGTCGGGCGTCGCCATCGCCGACATCTTCACCGGGATCTATTCCGTCACCGCCATCCAGAGCGCGCTGATCCACGTCATGAAAACAGGCGAAGGCCAGCATATCGACATGGCGCTGCTCGATGTCATGTCGGCGGTCCTTGCCAACCAGAACATGAACTACCTGATTTCAGGCATCTCGCCCGTCCGCCTCGGCAACGCCCATCCGAACATCTCGCCTTATGAGGTGATCAACGTCCAGGACGGCTACATCATTCTCGCCGTTGGCAATGACGGCCAGTTCCGCCGCTTCTGCCGTATCCTCGGTATCGAACACGTTGCTGATGACGAGCGGTTTTCCACCAACAAGGCGCGCGTCGCGCACAGGATCGAGGTCCGCAGTCTCTTGATCGCCGAGACGATCAAGTGGACCAAGGCCGATCTTCTCTCCGCCTGCGGCGAAAACGCCGTGCCTGTTGGACCGATCAATTCGATCGGCGAAATGTTCGAGGATCCCCAGGTCAAGGCGCGCGGTCTGCGGGTCGATCTCGAGGCCGCCGACGGCACTATCATTCCCGGCGTCCGCAGCCCGATCGTGCTATCTGAAACGCCTCTTGCCTATCACCGGCCAAGCCCGAACGTGGGCGAGCATACGGCCGAAATTCTTGCCGAACTGAATATGATCGAGAAGGAACGCAATCGATGAAAACGGGTGGAGAACTGATCGTCGAGGCACTGAAGGCAAACGGGGTCAGCAGAGTGTCCTGCGTTCCGGGCGAGAGCTATCTCGCCGTGCTCGATGCGCTCTATGAAAGCGGTATCGAGGTTCTCGTCTGCCGCCAGGAAGGCGGCGCGGCGATGATGGCCGATAGTTGGGGTCGTCTGACCGGCGAACCCGGCATCTGCATGGTCACCCGCGGCCCCGGCGCCACCAACGCGTCGGCCGGTCTACACATCGCCAAGCAGGATTCGATCCCGATGATCCTGTTCATCGGCCAGATCGGCCGCGACATGAAGGAACGCGAAGCCTTCCAGGAAGTCGAATACCGCCGCGCCTTTACCGAGTTCGCAAAATGGGTCGGCGAGATCGACGATGCCCGCCGCATTCCGGAATTCGTCACCCGCGCCTTTGCCGTCGCCACCTCCGGTCGCCCCGGCCCGGTCGTGCTGACACTGCCCGAGGACATGCTGACGGAAGCCGTCGAGGCGGTTCAGGCCCGACCCTACACGCCGGTCGAAAGCCATCCCGGCAAGAGCCAGATCGCTACCTTCGACGAAATGCTGCGCAATGCAAGGCGGCCGATGGTGATCCTCGGCGGCACCCGCTGGGATGAGAAGACGGTCTCGGACTTCCAGGATTTCGCCAGCCGCTTCAAGCTGCCGGTCGGCTGCTCCTTCCGTCGCCAGATGCTGTTTGATCACCTCCACCCGTCCTATGCCGGCGATGTCGGCATCGGCATCAACCCGGCCCTTGCCTATGAGATCAAGGATAGCGATCTCCTGATCCTCATCGGCGCCCGCATGTCGGAAATGCCGTCCTCCTCCTATACCCTGCTCGACATTCCCTACCCCAAGCAGACACTGATCCACGTCTATCCGGATCCGGAAGAGCTTGGCCGGATGTACCGCCCGGATCTGGCGATCTGCGCGGCACCGGCGGAATTCGTCGCGGCCATCAAGGATCTGCAACCGCCGGCACTGCCGCTCTGGACCGAGCGCAAGTCGTCGATGCACGATTCCTATCTGAAGTGGTCGACTCCTCCGAAAAGCGGTCCCGGCGACGTCCACATGGGACCGATCATGGCCTGGATCGAGGAAAACGTTCCGACCGACGCGATCTTTACCAACGGTGCCGGCAACTATGCCACCTGGGTGCACCGCTACCACCGGTTCCGGAAGTACAACACGCAGTCGGCACCGACATCAGGATCGATGGGCTACGGCCTTCCGGCGGCGGTTGCCGCCAAGCAGCTGTTTCCGGAACGCGAAGTCGTCTGCTTTGCTGGCGATGGCTGCTTCATGATGCACGGCCAGGAATTCATCACCGCGGTCCGCTACGGATTGCCGATCATCACAGTGCTCGTCAACAACGGCATCTACGGCACGATCCGCATGCATCAGGAACGGGAATATCCGGGCCGCGTCTCGGCAACGGATCTCATCAATCCGGATTTCGTCGCCTATGCGCAAGCCTTCGGCGGGCATGGCGAACTGGTAGAGAAGACGGAGGATTTCGGTCCCGCTTACCTGCGTGCCCGCGAAAGCGGAAAGCCGGCCATCATCGAAGTCAGGCTCGATCCGGAAGCGATCACGCCGGCCAAAACGCTGACGCAGATCCGCAACAGGAACTGAAACGGCGGCATCTGCGCAATCACCCGGCGGAACATTCCGCCGCCCATGCCGTTGATGGCGCATGGCAAATGACACAAAACGCAAAGCACTGGGTGGCATGACGACCTTCGTCGCCGTCATCTTTTTTATCGGTCTCGCACTCGCGGCTTACTACTTCATCGGCATGACGCCGGGCGAGCCGTGATCCCAAGGGATCGTCGATACAAAAAGGGGGCCGGTTTTCACCGGCCCCCTTTTTCATGTCAGTATGAACCGGCCGATCAGATCGCTGCGGTAACGATGAATTCGACCTTGTACTTCGGCGCAGCAAGCTTGGCTTCGCTGGTAGCGCGGGCCGGTGTATTGGCCGGATCGACCCATGCTTCCCAAGCCGCGTTCATTTCAGCGAAATCCGCGATGTCGGAGAGATAGATCAGGGTCTGCAGGATCTTCGACTTGTCGGAACCGACAGCAGCCAGCAGACGATCGACTTCGGCAAGCGCGTCCTTGCACTGGTCGGTGACGCTGTCGCCTTCGCCAACCTGGCCGGCCAGATAGACGGTGTTGCCATGGACGACGGCGCCGCTCATGCGGGCGCCGGGCTCGATACGCTGAATGCTCATAAAATGCTCCTGAATGCTGAGCTTCGGAAATGCAGGGCGTGGCATACCGCGCCCTTGCGTGGAAAAGCTTTCGAACCGATCAGCCGCGCAGGCGCAGGCTCTGTTCGTAGATCGCCGTGGAGCGTGCGCCCGAGCGGCAATAGCCAAGCAGCGGCTTGGGGAAATCTTCGAGCACGTCGACCATCTCGGTCACGCCTTCGGGTGTCAGGCCCATGCGGCCGACCGGAATATGGCGGATGTCGAGACCGAGCTCCTTCGCGCGTGCCTCGATCGCGGCGAAATCCGGCTGGCCGGGCTCTTCCTCGTCGGGGCGGTTGCAGACGATGGACTTGAAGCCGAGCGCCTTGATCTGGTCGAGGTCTTCGACCGTGATCTGGCCTGAGACCGAGTATTCGTCGTTGACCTGGCGGATATCCATGGCAGAGCCTCCATTCTCGATAGGGCGCAAGCTTTACGATGCACCCCGGGGAGCGTCAATCGCCAAGCGGCCTTTTACGCAAACACGAAGCGCAGGCCGTAGTCGACGCTTGCGCCGGGTTGAAGCCATTTCAGCTCGCCGGACGCTTCCAGTTCACTGCGGCTCGCCTGCCGATGCGAGACGGGCTCGATCCCCAGCACATGCGCCGGCGCCTTTTGGTTGCGCCACATCTGTAGGTATGGAAGCGTGTCTGTCCTGAAGCGCACCCTGAGCGTAAGACCACCGAGCGCCGCGATTGGTCCCAATGCCACTTCTGCCCACCGATCGCCCTGCCCTGTGGCCGGGACACAAAATACGCTCCCCGGGTCGGGCCCGAAATTCCAGGGCATGTCTTTTTGCTCGAACATGGCGCTCGAAAGACGAACGTTGTCATCCAGCAGCCAGGCCCCAAGATTCATGTGATACATATGCACCCGGGCGATGGCTTTCGTGCCGGTGTTGGTCACCGTATCTGACAGGCAGACTTCGCCGGTCACTCCATCGATCCGCCAGTGGCGTTCCAGCAGCGCCGATCCTCCATCGGCGGTGGCAACCGCGATGCGCGCCCGACATTCGGCATCCTCCTGCATATCCCAGAACACGATCTCGGCCGGGTGCGACGAGTAGGAGCCGTGCAGCGGGAATTTCGCGCCGTCGCTGCGACCCGGAATGATATCGGGATGGCGGATGTGGTCGGGACCACAGGTGAACAGAAACCCTTCCAGCGAATGATCGATTCGCGGATCGCCGTCGTCTGGAATCGCACGGCCTGGCGCAATGTCGATGCCGCCGACGAAACACGCGCCGATATCCAGCACCGATCCCTCGTCCAGGGTGAGCTTCGGCCCGTTTCCTGCTGAAAACGCTTTCATAAAACCTCCCTCACGGCTACTCTCGCCGGATCGTGATCGAATTTAACCAACGGTTCATAACGAATTCACTTTTCTCACGATAAAGTCGAAATTACCTTGTCTATGGCACCAGATACGAGAGCCGGGAACCATGTGCGCGGTTTCCCGCTTAACGTAGACGGAATAATTTCTTTCGGTGGAAACGTGAAGCGTCTCATTCTCGCAAGTATCAGCCTTATGGCAGTTTCAGCAGCCTTTGGGCCCGTGTCGGCGCAGGCCCAGAGCGGATATCTGTATCCGCAGGAGCAGACGACCCTTGTCGCACCTGACGGCGCCATTCTCGACTACAGGCCGGATCCGCGCGACGTCGTGATCAGCCGCGACGGCATGGGCCGTCGTGTCTATCTCGATCGCCGCGGAAACATCGTTGCGACCGAAACGCGCCAGGATGCCTACCGCCCCCAGCAGGCGGAATATCCGCCGGCGCCGAGTGGCTACCGCAACCGTCGCGACACCGTCTATCAGCCGCAGGATCAGTATCCGCAAGACCAGGGCGGATATCAGGATTACCGCCAGTATCGTCCCGGCGAAGAACCGGGTGCCGTGACCGGGTCGATTGCCGGCCCCGGTTCGATTACCCGCGAGCCTCTTACCAACGATGCACTTCCCGGCATCGACGAGAACTATTCCGAGCCCGAAGAAGCCTCGATCGACCCGAATGCGGGCTCGCAGCTTCCGGCACCGCAGCATGATGCCAAACCGGTCATCACCGTCACCAAGAAGCCGCAGGCCGAGATCGCCGCACTCCAGGTGTTTCTTGACCGCGAGGGCATCTCGCCCGGTGTGATCGACGGCCATCTTGGCGACAACGTCAACAAGGCGATCGCCGCCTGGCAGGAAATGACCGGCGAGACGCTTGATCCGAACAATTCCGAAGACATCATGCAGCGCCTGACCTATTCGGGCGGCTTGCCGATCATCGACTACACGATCACGGCTGCGGACGCTGCGGGCCCGTACGTTGCGTCCATCCCGGAAGACTACGCCCACAAGGCCGCACTTCCGGCGATGTCCTATATGTCCGTGACGGAAAAGCTCGCCGAGCAGTTCCACATGGACGAGAACTACCTGAAGTCGCTCAACCCGAATGTCGACTTCACCATTCCCGGCATGACGATCAAGGTGATCAACCCCGGCACGCCGAAGACCGGACAGGTGACGCGGATCGTTGCCGATAAGTATCGCAAGCAGGTCTTCGCCTACGGTGAAGACGGTGTGCTGATTTCGGCTTATCCGGCCACGATCGGTTCGAGCGATACGCCATCGCCGTCGGGCAACCATACGGTCCAGCGCATCGCGCTCGATCCGGGCTACACCTACAATCCGAAGATCAACTTCACACAGGGCAACAACACTCAGATCTTGCAGATCCCTCCGGGTCCGAACGGCCCGGTGGGCACGGTCTGGATCGCCTTGTCGAAACCCACCTACGGCATTCACGGCACGCCGGAGCCTTCCAAGATCGGCAAGACCAACAGCCACGGCTGCGTGCGCCTCACCAATTGGGATGCGACGGAACTTGCCAAGATGGTCAAGCCCGGCACGACCGTCGAATTCCTCGAGTAGGTTTTGCCAGACTTAACAACGCAAAAAGCCTCTCCGGCAAACCGGAGAGGCTTTTTTTATGGCTACGTTGAATTGGCTTCAGGCGGCGTTTCGGCGAAACGGAAACAGTTTCGATCCCATCGAGCGCACGACGCGGACCGGCATCATGCGCATCACTTCCTGAGCGAAACTGCGCGCATTGTCTTTTGCCTTGTCGACATTGCTGACCTTTGTCGCGTCGAGCGTGTGCAGGGTTCCGCCGGTCTCGAACAATTCCTTGAACGCGACCCGTTCGCCGATCGACGTCTCCAGCACATTGACGCCCTTGGCCGCCAGCAACCCCTTGATCGCCAGCATGGCTCGCGTCGTCACCATCGAGGTGACACGGGTAAGGACGACGGAATGCGGAATGTCGAGCTTGGCCTTGTCCTTCATCTGCGCGAGCAGATCGAGGATCTGTGCTGCGCCCTTCGCATCCATCGCCGAGCCCTGGACCGGAATGATGACGTGGTTGGAAAGCCCGATTGCAGTGGTTACCAGCGCGTCTCGCGCGCCGGCAAGATCGATGATGAAGTAGTCGGTCGAAGATGCCATCTCGCGCAGGTGGCATGGAAGCGACGCCGTCGTGACTTCTGAAATCACCGAGAGGTTGGGCACGGGGCCCGAGATCTCGCACCACTGGCTGATCCACTTCTGCGGATCGGCATCGATGATCGTGATGCGAAATCCCTGGTGGGCGAGTTCCGTGGCAAGCAGCAGGGCTGCAGTCGTCTTGCCGGCACCGCCCTTGGCATTGGCAAATGAAATTACGGGCATTCTCGGTCCTTGATGAAATAGAGCCGCATCGCTCACCACCACGCCGCTTCATGCGCAGTTAACGTATTCTTCATGAACTTGGTTAACGAGACGTAAATTAAGGGTTAACGCATATTGCCTGTCACATTTTAGCATGCCGACCTAAAAA
Source organism: Rhizobium sp. Leaf321 (assembly GCF_001423215.1). Lineage (NCBI taxonomy): Bacteria > Pseudomonadati > Pseudomonadota > Alphaproteobacteria > Hyphomicrobiales > Rhizobiaceae > Rhizobium > Rhizobium sp. Leaf321. Next base: position 743,729 of record NZ_LMOF01000007.1, read on the forward strand.
GGCTGAGAACGCAAATGTGGCCCGCGAAGCGATCGCGGGCCACGTGTTGATCACGGATGTCTAGGGATCAGACCAGCGCCGCCGCCTGCTTGTGCTCCATCGCGAACTCTTCTTCCGGCGAAAGGATCAGACGATGGCGGCCAACAAGCGCGAAATAGGCGATCGCGACTGCAAACCAGATCACCACCCAGACGACGCCCTTGAAGAAGTTGGGATCCTGAACCTGATAGAGAAGCGTCACCACTGCGATGACGATCGTCAGGACGGCACCCGGGATGCCCAGTGGAGACCGGAACGGCCGCTCGATATTGGGCAGTTTTTTGCGCAGGATGATGAACGAGATCGCCTGCATGATGTAGGAGAACATCGCGCCGAACACCGCCATGTTGAGCAACACGCTGCCGATGGCGCTGCCGCCTGCTTCCGCACCGAGCGAGAACCAGATGACCAGCATCACGGCAAGACCGACCAGCGCTCCCGCCAGCATCGCGACGTAGGGCGTCTTGTAGGTCGGATGCGTGACCGAGAGCGCCGTCGGGAAATAGCCGGCCCTCGAGAGCGAGTAGATCTGGCGACCCTGTGCATAGAGGATCGTATGGAAGCTGGCGATCAGACCCGTCAGCGCCACCAGACCGAGGATAACGACGCCTCCGTCGCCATAAACGGACTTGAACCCGTCGAGAAGCGGCTCCAGCGCCGTACTCAGATGAAAGGCGCCGACACCCGGCAGAGAGGGATTGAGGAGCACAATCATGAAGGCCGACAGCATCAGCGTCATCATGCCGAGGATGATGCCCTTCGGCATGTCACGCTTCGGATCGACCGATTCTTCTGCCGCCAGCGGCAACTGTTCGATGGCAAGGAACAGCCAGACCGCGAAGGGAAGCGTTGCAAGCACGCCTGTGATCCCGAACGGGAACCAGTCGCCATTGCCTTCAGGCAGTTCGATCGCTGCACCATCAGGTCCGACGCCGATGTTCAGCGCCCAGCGGGAAAAGTCCATGTTGGGGATGGCGCTGACCCAGAAGAACACCAGCACCGCCAGCGAAACGATCGTGATGACCAGCGTCACCTTGAACGACAGTTCGAGGCCGAACACGTTGAGCGCTAGGAAGATGATGTAGAACAGGATCCACAGGATCGGCGAGTAGACGGGATCGAGGCCGAGGATCGAATTCACATAGGCCGTAATGAAGGTAACGATGACGGCGGGCGTGAGCACGTATTCGACGTTCTCGCAGAGCCCTGTAATGAAGCCGCCCCAGGGTCCCATCGCCGTTCGCGCAAAGGAATAGGCAGCACCCGTGTGCGGCAGCGCCGGGCTCATCTCGGCGATCGAGAACGTCAGGCCGAGATACATGACGGCGATGATGATGCCGGCAACCAGCATCCCTCCCCATCCGCCGGTCGCGAAACCGAAATTCCAGCCCGAGAAATGCCCTGAGATAACGGCGCCGACGCCGAGCGCCCAAAGCGACCAGACCCCTGCATAGCGCGAAAGCCCGCGCTTTTCGAAATAGGCAGCATCCGCCTTCTTGTAGCTGACGCCCGCTGATGAACTTTCCATGCCTTCTCTCCTGATCAAAGAAATAGGCAGCGAGGCCGTCCGGCCCGCCGTCCCCGTCCATTCCGGATCCGCCCGCTTTTGTCGGTGTCGGTATCCCGCAGCTCTGGCTGTTCCCCTGGTCTTTCAGTAAACCGGCTGGAGAGTTCCCACACCGGCCCGTCGAAAGCCTGCCTCGACCGTAGGCGGCTTCGTTTCGAATAAACTCGTTCATAGTCTAGGTCGTGAAGTCAGTGCCGGACGCGATGACTGTCCTTTGATCACGCCGACATCGGTCTTGAAGCGATTCCGTGAAGTATGAACACGCATTAACCACGACGAGAATTCTTCACTTCCGCCGCGTCGTCAACGGTAATTTCAGATCTCCTCCATAGGCCCCGTTGACTCGGTCCGGGAAACGAATGTTAATCCTGTCACAAACCGGCGCAGACCGGAGGGAACGGCTTTCGTATGACCGGCAGGATTGACCAGTGATGACAGGGCAAACACGATTGCCGTGTCCGAGCGCAGTTCCCTCCGGACAAACGGATTCAATTGGTGAGGGATATCTTCTAAATTCCTGAAATACAGGCCTGATTTCTAGCATGCGCTTGGAATGCGCGCTGTCACATACGATACACACAATGGCTCTACGAGTCGCGCCGAGACGCTCAACCCCAGGAGGACACCCGTGCTCAAGAACGCCCATCGTCTGCTGTCTCTGACGACAGCAGTCCTCATCGCTTCCACCAGCCTTGCAGCAGCCGAGCCGAGCGCGGAACTGATCGCCGCCGCCAAGAAGGAAGGCGCGCTGACCACCATCGCCCTGCCCCACAGCTGGTGCGGCTACGGCGACGTGATCGCCGGCTTCAAGGCAAAGTACGGAATCGAAGTCAACGAACTGAACCCGGACGCGAGCTCGGGCGACGAAATCGAAGCCATCAAGGCCAACAAGGGCAACAAGGGCCCGCAGGCTCCTGACGTGATCGACGTTGGTCTGTCCTTCGGCCCGTCCGCCAAGGCCGAAGGCCTGATCCAGCCTTACAAGGTTTCCACCTGGGACTCGATCCCGGCCGAAGCCAAGGATGCTGAAGGCTATTGGTACGGCGACTATTACGGCGTTCTCGCGTTCATGGTGAACAAGGATCTCGTCAAGGAATCGCCGAAGGACTGGAAGGATCTTCTGAAGTCCGACTACGCGAACGCCGTCGCACTCGCCGGCGACCCGCGCTCTGCCAACCAGGCTGTCCAGGGCGTCTATGCTGCCGGTCTCTCCGCCGCTAAGGGCGATGCCGCCAAGGCTGGCGAAGAAGGCCTGAAGTTCTTCGCAGAACTCAACAAGGCCGGCAACTTCGTTCCCGTCATCGGCAAGGCTGCCCCGTTCGCACAGGGCTCCACCCCGATCATCATCGCCTGGGACTACAACGCTCTGTCCTGGGGCGAAAGCCTGAAGGGCAACCCGCCTTATGAAGTCGTCGTTCCGCAGTCGGGCGTCGTCGCGGGCGTCTACGTGCAGGCGATCTCCGCTTTCGCACCGCATCCGAACGCTGCCAAGCTGTGGATGGAATACCTCTATTCCGACGAAGGCCAGCTCGGTTGGCTGAAGGGCTATTGCCACCCGATCCGTTTCAACGATCTTGCCAAGAACAACAAGATCCCGAAGGCACTGCTCGACGCCCTGCCGCCGGCTGCGTCCTATGAAAAGGCCGTATTCCCGACACTCGAAGAGCAGGCTGCCGGCAAGACTGCGATCACCACGAAATGGGATTCCGTGGTCGGCGCCAACGTCAAGTAATCTAGCCTAGACGGCCTTCCCGCTCCGCTTTTATGGGCGCGGGGAGGCCTTTTTCCTCCTCCGACAGAAACACCGGATTCATGTCCACCGCATCATCGTCCTTCATCGACCGCCGTACCGTCGTCGATTGGCTCGGCGTCGCGCCGTTCATGATCTTCGCGTTGATGTTTCTGATCGTCCCGACCTTCTATCTCGTCGTCGGCGCCTTCTTCACGCCCGAGGGAACGTTAACCTTCAAGAATATCGCAGACCTGTTCACGCCGACAATCCTTTCGGCCTACTGGATCTCGATCAAGGTCTCCTTCGCCTCATCGCTCGGTGGCGCGATCATCGGCTTTGCGCTCGCTTGGGCAATCGTTCTTGGTGGCCTGCCGTCCTGGATCCGATCGAGCCTCCTCACTTTCTCCGGTGTCGCCTCGAACTTTGCCGGCGTGCCCCTCGCCTTCGCCTTTATCGCCACGCTCGGCCGCACAGGCCTCGTGACCGTCTTCATGCGCGACTGGTTCGGCTTCAATCTCTATTCGACCGGCTTCAATCTCCTCTCCTTCGTGGGCTTGACCCTCACCTATATGTTCTTCCAGATCCCGCTGATGGTGCTGATCCTGACCCCGGCACTCGACGGTCTGAAGAAGGAGTGGCGTGAAGCCTCCGAGATCCTCGGCGCATCCACCTGGCAATATTGGCGCATGGTGGCGATGCCGATCCTGTGGCCAAGCCTCCTCGGCACCAGCCTGCTTCTCTTCGCCAACGCCTTCGGCGCGATCGCGACGGCCTATGCGCTGACCGGCTCCTCGCTCAATATCGTGCCGATCCTGCTCTATGCGCAGATCCGCGGCGACGTTCTGCACAATCCGAACCTCGGCTATGCGCTGGCACTCGGCATGATCGTCATCACCGGCGTGTCCAACGTCTTGTACATCTGGCTGCGCATGCGCGCCGAACGCTGGCAGAAGTGAGGATGCGCGAGATGAAGATGACCAAGTTCTTCGCCTGGCTCGCCATAGCCATCGGCGTCATCTACTTTTTCGTGCCGCTGCTCGGCACGTTCGAATTCTCGCTGCGCATGCGGCGCGGCGAATACTCGTTCGATGCCTACGACTCGGTCTTCTCGGATGCAGCCTTCCGCGCGACCTTCGGCTTCTCCATGCTGATGGCGCTGCTCACCATCATCTTCGGCATGCTGCTCATCGTGCCGACGGCCTACTGGGTTAGGCTACGCGTCCCGCAGATGCGTCCGGTGATGGAGTTCATCACGTTGATGCCGCTGGTCATCCCGGCGATCGTCATCGTCTTCGGCTATCTCAGGCTCTACAATTCGTCGTCTTACATCCCGTTCACCGGCTCGACCTTCGGCACCAACGTGCTTCTTGTCATGTCCTACATCACCCTGTCGCTGCCCTACATGTATCGTTCAGTCGATACGGCGATGCGCACCATCGACGTTCGAACCCTCACGGAAGCGGCGGAAATCCTCGGCGCCAAATGGCCGACGATCCTGTTTCGCTGCATCTTCCCGAACGTGATGTCGGGCGTGCTGTCGGGTGCCTTCATCACCTTCGCGATCGTGATGGGCGAATTCACCATGGCCGCCCTTCTCAACCGACCCGCATTCGGTCCCTATCTCCAGCTCGTGGGCGCAAACAAGGCCTATGAGCCTTCGGCGCTCGCCGTGATCGCCTTTGCAATCACCTGGCTTTCGATGGGCCTGCTCCAGCTCGTTTCCCGTTTCAGCAAGATGGCACCCTCCCGGGCTTAGGGACTGTGCCTCAAGGATTTTCACCTCATGTCGTTTCTCGTTCTCGACGGTATCAAGAAAAGCTTCGGCCAGACGCAGGTCGTCAAGGACTTCCATATGGCGATTGAGAAAGGGGAATTCGTCTCCTTCCTCGGACCGTCCGGTTGCGGCAAGACCACGGTTCTGAGGATGATCGCCGGGTTCGAGAACCCCAGCGACGGCACGATCGTCATCAACGGCCGCAACCAGTCGGGCCTGAAAACCAGCCAGCGCAATATCGGCATGGTGTTCCAGGCCTATGCGCTGTTTCCGAACATGAACGTCTTCGACAACGTCGCTTTCGGCCTCAAGGTCGCCGGCATGTCGAAGGCCGATATCGACGCCCGCGTGAAGGAAATGCTGAAGCTGATCGGCCTCGAGCACTTGGCCGATCGTTACCCGTACCAGATGTCCGGCGGCCAGCAGCAACGCGTCGCGCTCGCCCGGGCGCTTGCGCCGAAACCGCAGGTCCTGCTGCTCGACGAACCGTTGTCTGCGCTCGATGCAAAGATCCGCGTATCGCTGCGTGAGGAAATCCGTCAGATCCAGAGGAAGCTCGGCATCACCACGGTGTTCGTCACCCACGATCAGGAGGAAGCGCTGTCCATCTCGGATCGGATCGTCGTCATGAACGCCGGTCGCGCTGATCAGATCGGCACACCCTCGGAGATCTACAACCGCCCCGCCACCCGCTTCGTCGCCTCGTTCGTCGGCACGCTCAACATCATCGATGCGATCGTCGCCGATCCAGCCGCCAACACCATCCGCATCGGCGACAACCTCATCAGGCTGCGCGAACCGATCGGCGCCTTGAACCAGGGCGACACCGTTTCGATCGCGCTGCGTCCCGAAGCTGGTTCGCTTTCCGAGAGCGCCACGGGCGATACGGCTTTGACCGGCACCGTTGTCTCGACGCATTTCCTTGGCTCCGTCGTGCGCACCAGGTTCACCGCGGGCGGCAACCAGATCTCGTTCGACATGTTCAACGCGCCGGACAAGGTGCTGCCGCAGCCCGGCGAAACAGTGACCCTGCGTTTTGCCGCAAGCGACCTGCTCGTCGTCAAGGAATAGGCGCAGCGTTACGATATCCTGTGTGACCGCTGCTGTTGCCAAACTGCATCGTCCCTACCAGCGATGACCGTCGCCAGGACCCTTTTGCCTTGAAATGCGGGTCCCCATGGCGCATTGCGCACAGGTCTCTTCCGCTCCGGAAGCTCATTCCAGCATTTCAGTTGTATCTCATGTCCTCCAGTCTCTCCTCGTCCGCGCCTGTGGCCACCCCGCGCAAGCTGACCTCCCAGGATTTTCGGACCCTTGGTCTTGCCGCGCTCGGGGGTGCCCTGGAGTTCTACGATTTCATCATCTTCGTGTTCTTCGCGACGGTGATCGGCAAGCTGTTCTTCCCGCCCGACATGCCGGACTGGCTAGTCCTCATTCAGACCTTCGGAATTTTCGCAGCCGGCTATCTGGTCCGACCGATCGGCGGGGTCGTGTTGGCCCATTTCGGTGACACGTTTGGACGCAAGAAGGTATTCGCCTTCTCGATCCTGCTGATGTCGTTATCGACGCTCGGCATGGCGGTCATGCCCACCTACGCGACGATCGGCGTCTTCGCACCGATCCTGCTCGTCACGATGCGCATCCTCCAGGGCGCCGCGATCGGCGGCGAGGTCCCGGGTGCCTGGACATTCGTTGCCGAACACGTGCCCTTCCGCCGCGTCGGCTTTGCCTGCGGGTTCCTCGCGTCGGGCCTCTCGCTCGGCATCCTGCTCGGCTCTTCGATCGCAACCGTCATCAACACGGTTTTCACGCCCGATGCGATTGCTGCCGGCGCATGGCGTATTCCCTTCTTTCTCGGCGGCATCTTCGGCCTGCTGTCGGTCTGGATGCGTCGCTGGCTCCAGGAGACGCCGATTTTTGCAGAGATGAAGGCAAGTCGGGCTCTGGCGCCGGAAATGCCGCTAAAGACCGTCCTGCGCGATCACCTGCGCGGCGTCATCATCTCCATCATTCTAACCTGGATCCTGTCGGCCTCGATCGTCGTCACGACGCTGATGACTGCGACACTTCTCCAGAAGATCTACGGCTACACGGCCCAGCAGTCGCTGGCCGCCACGAGCTTCGGGACGCTGTTCCTTATTGTCTCGACCTCTGCCGCAGGCGCGATCGTCGACCGCATCGGTTCCGGCCGCTTCTTCACGATCGCCGGGATCGTCTTCGGCGCGGCGACCTGGGCATTCTACAGCCTGGCCAGCACCTCGATCACCACCGTCTTCGTGCTCTATGCCGTCATGGGCCTTGCCGTCGGCATGGTCGGCGCCGTGCCTTACGTGATGGTGCGCGCCTTTCCGGCGCGCGTCCGCTTCACCGGTCTCTCGTTTTCATACAACGTCTCCTACGCCATCTTCGGAGGAATGACGCCGATCGCCGTCACGACGGCACTGGCCATCAACCCGATGGCGCATGCCTGGTATCTTCTCTTTATCGCAGCGTTGACCACTGGCGTCGGCATCTACCTGAGCTTTTACGGCGAGACGGTCGAATCCGACGCAGGCATCGAGGAATTGACGACACGATTGGGAAAATCCTGATCGCTTAAAAGCGAGCAATATCAAACAGAAAAAGCCAGCAAGTGATTCAACTTGCCGGCTTCTTGATTCAATCTGTGAACATGGCGGCAGACCGCCTATGCGGCGTCTTCCACCGCCGCCACATTGGTCGGGATATAGTTGAGCACAGGCCCGAGCCAGCGTTCGACCTCTTCGATCGCCATGCCCTTGCGCGACGCGTAATCCTCGACCTGGTCCCGCTCCACCTTGGCGACGCCGAAATAGTAGCTGGCGGGATGGCCGATATAGAAGCCAGAGACGGATGATCCCGGCCACATCGCATAGCTTTCGGTCAGCGTCACACCTGTCGCCTTGGTGGCGTCGAGCAGCCTGAACAGCGTTTCCTTTTCCGTATGGTCGGGTTGCGCCGGATAGCCGGGCGCCGGACGGATGCCCGCATACTGCTCGTGGATCAACTCGTCGCTCGTGAGCGTCTCATCCGGCGCGTAGCCCCAGTACTCCTGGCGCACGCGCTGGTGCATGCGTTCGGCAAACGCTTCCGCAAACCGGTCGGCGAGAGCCTTGACCAGGATCGACGAATAATCGTCGTTGGCCCGCTCGAACCGTTCCGCAATCGCCACTTCCTCGATACCAGCCGTGACCACGAAGCCGCCGACATAATCGGCCTTGCCGCTCGAAACCGGCGCCACGAAATCCGATAGCGCCACGTTCGGCCGGCCGTCACGCTTGGAAAGCTGCTGGCGCAGCGTGAACAGCGTCTCGAGCTCCGTGCTGCGCGTCTCGTCGGTATACAGCTTGATGTCGTCGCCGACAGCGTTGGCCGGCCAGAAGCCGATCACCGCCTGGGGCCGGAACCACTTCTCCGCAATGATTTTCTCCAGCATCGCCTGCGCATCCGCAAACAGATGACGCGCGGCCTCGCCCTGCTTCTCGTCTTCGAGAATGGCCGGATAGCGGCCCTTCAGTTCCCAGGTCTGGAAAAACGGCGTCCAGTCGATATAGGTCGCGAGTTCCGCCAGATCATAGCCTTCGAACACTTTCGTGCCGAAGAACTGCGGTGGCTTCGGATCGTAGGATGTCCAGTCGACCGTCTCGGCATTGGCGCGGGCACGCTCGATCGGCAGCCGCTTCTTGTCCGCTTCCGAACGGGCATGCGCCGCTGCAACCTTGGCATATTCACCGCGGATCGTCTCGACATAGCCATCCTTGGCGTCCGGCGACAAAAGCGCCGAGACGACGCCGACGGCGCGCGAGGCATCCGTGACATAGACGGCCTGGCCCCGCTCATAGCGCGGATGGATCTTGACGGCTGTATGAACCCGGCTGGTGGTCGCGCCGCCGATCAGCAGCGGAACATTGAAGCCTTGCCGCTCCATTTCGGCTGCCACATGCACCATTTCATCGAGCGACGGCGTGATCAGGCCAGACAGGCCAATGATATCGACCTGCTCGGCAATTGCCGTTTCGAGGATCTTCGTCGCCGGCACCATCACGCCGAGATCGACGATCTCGTAATTGTTGCAGGCGAGCACGACGCCGACGATGTTCTTGCCGATATCGTGGACGTCGCCCTTGACGGTCGCCATCAGGATCTTGCCGGCAGTCTTGCGCTGGTCGCCGCCGTTGAGGCGCTTTTCCTCTTCCATGTAAGGCAACAGCACCGCAACCGCCTGTTTCATCACGCGGGCGGATTTCACCACCTGCGGCAGGAACATTTTGCCCGAGCCGAACAGATCGCCGACCACATTCATGCCGGCCATCAGCGGCCCCTCGATGACATGCAGCGGCCGCGCAGCTTGCAGCCGGGCCTCTTCCGTATCGGCATCGATAAATTCGGTGATACCGTTGACCAGAGCATGCGACAGCCGCTCTTCGACCGAGCGTTCGCGCCAGGCCAGATCCTGCACCCTTGCTTCCTTGCCGGGGCCGCCGCGATATTTTTCGGCCACTTCCAGAAGCCGCTCGGTCCCGTCGGCGCGGCGGTTCAGCACCACGTCCTCGCAGGCTTCGCGCAGTTCCGGATCGATGTTCTCGTAGATCGCCAGCTGGCCGGCATTGACGATGCCCATGTCCATGCCCGCCTGGATGGCGTGGTACAGGAACACAGCATGCATCGCCTCGCGCACCGGCTCGTTGCCGCGGAACGAGAAGGACAGGTTCGAAACGCCGCCGGAAATATGCACAAGCGGCATGCGCTCGCGGATCGTCCGCGTCGCCTCGATGAAATCGACGCCGTAATTGTTGTGTTCCTCGATCCCGGTCGCCACCGCAAACACGTTCGGATCGAAGATGATATCCTCGGGCGGAAAGCCTGCCTGCTCGGTCAGGATCTTGTAGGCGCGGCTGCAGATCTCGACCTTGCGGTCATAGGTATCCGCCTGGCCGGTCTCGTCGAACGCCATGACAACGACAGCTGCGCCGTAATTGCGAATCAGCTTGGCCTGCCCCAGAAACTTTTCCTCGCCTTCCTTCAGCGAGATCGAGTTGACGATCGGTTTGCCCTGAACGCATTTCAGTCCGCCTTCGATGATCTCGAACTTAGAGCTGTCGATCATGACTGGAACGCGCGCGATATCCGGCTCGGCGGCGATCAGGTTGAGAAACTCGATCATCGCCTGACCTGAGTCGATCAGGCCCTCGTCCATGTTGATGTCGATGACCTGCGCGCCGTTCTCGACCTGGTCGCGGGCAACGACCAGCGCTGCCGCATAATCGCCGGCGGTGATCAGCTTGCGGAATTTGGCCGAACCGGTGACGTTGGTGCGTTCGCCGACATTCACGAACGGGATGTCTTTTGTCAGTGTGAAGGGCTCGAGGCCCGACAGCGACATGAACGGCGAATGCTCCGGGATCTGGCGCGGCTTGTACTTGGAGACAGCCTCGGCGATCGCGCGAATATGCTCCGGCGTCGAGCCGCAGCAGCCGCCGACGACGTTGACGAGACCTTCGCGGGCAAATCCCTCGACCTGCTTCGCCATCATTTCAGGCGTCTCGTCATACTGACCAAACTCGTTGGGCAGGCCGGCATTCGGATAGGCGCAGATGAAGGTGTCGGAAACGCCCGACAATTCCTGCAGGTGCGGACGCATGGCATCTGCGCCAAGCGCGCAGTTGAGACCGATTGTGAACGGGTTCGAATGGCGCACAGAGTTCCAGAACGCAGACGGCGTCTGGCCGGACAGCGTGCGTCCGGAAAGGTCGGTGATCGTGCCCGATATCATCACCGGCAGGCGAATACCCTTCGCCTCGAAGCGCTCCTCGCAGGCAAAGATCGCAGCCTTGGCGTTGAGCGTGTCGAAGATCGTTTCGATCAGAATGATATCTGCACCGCCGTCGATAAGACCGTCGATCTGCTCGCCATAGGCAATCCGCAGGTCGTCGAAGGAGACGGCGCGGTAGCCCGGATTGTTGACATCGGGAGAAATCGAGGCCGTCCGGTTGGTCGGCCCGATGGCGCCGGCCACGAAACGGCGGCGGCCGTCTTCCTTTTCGGCGCGGATCGCGGCCCGGCGGGCAAGGCGTGCCCCGTCGCGGTTGAGATCGTAGACAGCGCCTTCCATCTCGTAATCCGCCTGGGCGATACGGGTGGAGGAAAACGTGTTGGTCTCGAGAATATCGGCGCCGGCCTTGGCGTAACGATAGTGGATATCCTCGATCGCCTGGGGCTGCGAGAGAATCAGAAGGTCGTTGTTGCCCTGCTGGTGACAGGCGCAACCGATGAAGCGTTCGCCACGAAAATGCTCTTCGTTGAAGCCGAGCCCCTGGATCTGGGTGCCCATGGCGCCATCTATCACGAGAATTCGTTCGCGTGCGGCCGCCTTTAGAGCTGCAAGGATTTCCGCACCGTCGCGGCGATCGCCTTCGGGACCGAAGAGTTCATCAAACAAGGGACACACTCCTGAACAGCATCAAACGGTATTCATAATCATATAAAGATGCGTTTATATGATGTCCAGCCGTCGTGCCGTGAGTAATAAACGAATTGTCGATGACAGGCCATACTCCTGACGGTATAGCCTTGAAGCAGAATGCAAAAGGGAGAGAAGCATGAGCGACGCGGGCCAGGTATCGAAATTCTGGAGCGATCTGCCCTACCACCGGCGCTGGCTGCTGCAACAGGCTGACGGCCTGTTCGATTTCTTCCAGCACAGGGCCATCAACCCCAAGGGCGGCTTCTTCGATCTCGACCCTACCGGCAACCCGCTCCCCGGCGACAATCCCGTTCGCGGCATTCACGCGTCCGCCCGCATGGTGCACTGCTATTCTATCGGCTATCTCTTGGGACGTCCGGGTACGGGCGACCTGGTCGACCACGGCATGAATTTTCTCTGGAACGGTCACCGCGACCAACAAAACGGTGGCTATGCCTGGTCGATGAACGACGATGGCCCGGCCGACAGCAACAAGCAGGGTTACGGCCACGCTTTCGTGCTTCTCGCCGCCTCCTCCGCCAAGGTCGTCGGCCATCCGCTGGCCGACGCGATGCTCGCCGACGTTACCGACGTGCTGGAAACGCGGTTCTGGGATCGCGAACACGGCGCCATCGCCGAAGAATTCGCGGCCGACTGGTCGCCGATCGACGGTGGCAGCTATCGTGGCCAGAACTCGAACATGCACCTGACCGAAGCGCTGATGGCGGCCTTTGAGGCAACCGGCGAACGGCATTATCTGGACAAGGCCGAAAGCATTGCGGACCTCGTGATCCGGCGCCTTGCCGGTAGCGTCGGCTTCCGCGTCGCCGAGCATTTCGATACCGACTGGCAGATCGACAAGGATTACTACCACAAAGACGAGATGTTCCGCCCGGCCGGCACGACACCTGGCCACTGGCTTGAATGGGCCCGCCTGACGCTGCAACTGTGGACGCTCGGCGACAAGAAGCACGCCTGGATGCCGGATGCGGCAAAGAACCTGTTCGTGCAGGCCATGTCACTCGGCTGGGACAAGGAAAAAGGCGGCTTCTTCTACACGCTGGATTGGGACGACAAGCCCGCCAAGACCAACAAGCTCTGGTGGCCGATGTGCGAGGGCGCAGCTGCTGCCCACTTCATCAACCAGCATCTGCCGGCCGACAGCTTCTACGAAGACAGCTACAGGCTGATCTGGGGCACCATCGCCAACAAGTTCGTCGACCACAAGAACGGCGGCTGGCACGAGGAACTCACGGAAGATCTGGTCCCGGCTCACACCCTGTTTCCCGGCAAGGGCGACATCTATCACGCGCTGCAGGCATGCCTCATCCCGCTGTTTCCCGCGGATGGCAGCCTGACGAAGATGATCGTGGAGGCGGACGGCCGGATCTGACGGCCGGTTCCGCCGGTCAGCCGGCCGAGACCATGGAGCGGATCAGCGAGACAAGGCTGTCGTAGTCATAGGGCTTGGTCACCAGGCCCGAACGCGACAGGCCTTCGGCGCCTTCGACATTGCGATCGCCCGTCGCGAAGATGACCGGGAGATCCGGAAATTGGGCGCGGAGTTTGATGGTCAGTTGCAGGCCTGTCATGTCAGGCAGATGCACGTCGGTAACCAGGATATCGACCGGCTGCTCGGAGGCAAGGCCCAGCGCCTCACCGGCCGTGCCGGCTTCGACGACGCCCATGCCGGCGTCCTGCAGGAAATCGGCTGTAGAGATGCGGATCAGGGCTTCGTCTTCTACGAACAAAACCTTGATCGGTGCGGCGCGCCCTTCATTTGCTTCGGCGGCTACGGTCGACATATCGAATTCTCCGGCAGCAGCCATGGCTGCGTGTGTGTTACCAGTCTGATTCTGGTTGATAACCTAGCGGAATGTTTAGGCCAAGGCCCAGCCTTATCGGGGTTGCCGACCAATTGCACGCCGGGATGAACAGGGTTCCGGAGCGAATGCGTGGTTTCTCTGACATATGGTGAAAAGCATGTGTATGAAGACCCCTCCCCGATTTGCCCGTTGGACGCTGCATTTAAGCCTGTGCTACAACGCGTTCAAGACATCCGCGCCCGTCTCTCCGCGCGCCTGTCGATCGCCTTTTCAGTAGGATGAGCGATGATCCTAAGCGAAATGACCGGGCGCACCGAACGCTTCGTACAGTTCATTCAGAAACGTGATTTCACCCGCGGTGAGGTCTATCTCCTTGCTGTGGTCGGCTTCCTGGTCGGCTTTGCAATTCGTCTGGCTCTGTCCGTTCCCATGAACGGCAAGGGAATTTACTTCTTTTTCGTGCCGTCGATCATCTTCGCCTCCGTCATCGGAGGCTTGAGACCGGGTGTGGTCGCTGCAGTCCTCTCCGTAATCGGTGTCTGGGCGTTGAAGGAACTGTCACCCGTCAGCGCGACCTCGGCGGAACTGAGAGTGGTCGCTCTGACCAGCCTGGCAATCGCCGTCACCGGCAAGGTCCTGCATATCGCCCGGATCATCATCGCAAAGACCCAGGCCAAGGCCGAGGTTCGCGAGGCGCATCTGCGATCGATCCTCGACACCGTGCTCGATGCCACTATCGTCATTACCAAGGAGGGTATCATCGTCTCCTTCAATTCCGCGGCCGTTCGCCAGTTCGGATATACGGAAGACGAGGTCGTCGGACGCAACCTGCGTATCCTCATGCCGGAGCCCTACCACAGGGAGCATGACGGCTATCTCGAGCGCTACGCGCGCACCGGCGAGAAGCGGATTATCGGCCGGGATCGCGTCGTGGTCGGCCGTCGCAAGGATGGCTCCACCTTCCCGATGAAGCTTGCCGTTGGCGAAACCCGGTCGGGTGGCGAGACCTTCTATACCGGCTTCGTGCGAGATCTTACCGAACGCGCCGAATCGGCGGCACGATTGCAGGAAATGCAGGGTGAAGTTGCCCGTCTCGCGCGACTGAACGAGATGGGTGAAATGGCCTCGACCCTTGCCCATGAACTGAACCAACCGCTTTCGGCCATCGCGAATTATGTCCACGGCTGCGCAAGACTCCTGCGGGACATGGACGACGACATGGCGTCGCGATTGCGAGACGCGCTGAAGGAAGCCGGCAACCAATCGCTCCGCGCCGGGCAGATCATCAAGCACCTGCGCGAATTCGTGACGAAGGGTGAAACGGAAAAAGCGCCCCACAACATACGCCGGCTGATTGAAGAAGCCGCGGCTCTGGCCTTGGTCGGCTCTCGGGAAAACGGCGTGCGGACGATGTTCGAATTCAACGACGGCCCGGAAATCGTCGTCGCTGACAAGATCCAGATCCAGCAGGTCCTGACCAATCTGATGCGCAACGCAATCGAAGCGATGCGCGACAGTGAGCGGAAAGAGCTCACGATCCGCACGCTGGTCCAGGACGACGAGCACGTGGCTGTGGTCGTCGAAGACACAGGCCCCGGGATTGCGGAGGAGATCGAGGCCCAATTGTTCAAGCCATTCGTGACGACCAAGGCGGGTGGTATGGGAATCGGACTTTCGATATGCAAACGTATTATCGAAGCCCATGACGGTGAGATGGTGGTCACCCGAAATGTCGCCGGAGGTGCCACGTTCCGGTTCACGCTGCCGTTGTACAAGGAGGACGAAGAGAATGCCGACCGCTGACTACGTGGTGCATATCGTCGACGATGAGGAGCCGGTGCGCAAGTCGCTCGCCTTCATGCTGACGATGAACGGATTTGCCGTGCGCGTGCATGAAAGCGCGACAGCCTTCCTGAAATTTGCGCCCGGAACTCGCAACGCCCTGCTCATCAGCGACCTCAGGATGCCCGATATCGGGGGACTCGAGCTGATCAGGTCACTCGCCGCCCAGAAGATCCGGATGCCTGTGATCTTCATAACCGGCCACGGCGACGTGGCAATGGCAGTGGAAGCAATGAAGGCCGGCGCTGTCGATTTCATCGAAAAACCGTTCGACGATACGACCATCATCGAAGCAATCGAGCGGGCTGCCAAGCTTCTCGTCGAAAAGCCGACGGAAGTGACCGAGGTGCAGGAAGTGTTGAGCCGCCTCCAGTCGCTCAGCGATCGCGAGCGCCAGGTCCTTTTGGCAGTCGTTGCCGGCTTGCCGAACAAGTCGATCGCCTACGATCTCGACATCAGCCCCCGGACGGTTGAAGTCCACCGCGCCAACGTGATGGCCAAGATGCGGGCGCGCAGCCTGCCGCAACTGGTTCGGATGACCATGGCGGCCGGCTTCGACCAAGAGTGACGCCGAACCTGAACAAACGGACAATCCGCGATTTAATTGCAACTTCTTGATCTAACGCAAAGTCCGCTTGGGGCGTGGCGCGCATATTACAATCGGCGTCCAATGTCGCCCTAGCGCCCCCCGGATCCTGGATAGTCCACGTGTTGTCACCCTCGACCACTATTGCAGTGATCGCTCCGGATGCCGGGCTTAGACAGTCGCTGGCGTTCGCGCTGGAGGTCGAAGGTTTTCAGGTCCTCTCCTATGAAAGCTGGTGCGCGGGCCACGCTTCGGCAGCCTCGTCAGCGTGCACGATCATCGACTCCCACGAAGTCCACGGCAACCTCGACGCCCAGCACAAGCTTCTCGACTCTCCCAGCCGTTTCATCATGCTGGCAGACGGAATGACGCCGATCCCATCCAAAAACACGGCGCGCATCCTGATAAAGCCGTTCGATGGTGCCGAACTCCTGCGGATGGTGAGGGATTTCGCCCATCTGAGCCACGCCACGCCAGCACCGGTTGCTACGTAGAACTCCGTAGGGAGACACCTCAATATCGCCGACGAGTGGCTTGCGGCATCCTAGCTCTGATCACTTGGAGGAAGAGCCGTGAACGCTCCGGTCGCGAACGCCCAGGCAAAGATGCTAAACGCAACGCCGATCGCGTTTCCGTGTTCCTCCGCACCAGTCACCCGGGTTACCCAGGTCCAGACCTATGCCGGCGGCAAGGAAATCTACACGCCCGGCGAGAAATCCGGCACGTTCTACGAGGTCGAATTCGGCGCCGTCCGCCTCCATCGGCTGCTGTCCGATGGCCGCCGTCAGGTCATCGGCTTCTACCTTGCCGGCGAGACCTTTGGTTTTGAAGCCGACCGCACGCATGCCTTTTTTGCGGAAGCGATCGTTCCGACGGGACTGCGCAGCTTTTCCCAGCCCGGCAATGGCGACGACATTCTGAAGCTCGCGTTGCGCGGCATGCTGCGCGCCCAGGAGCACTTGGCGGTCATCGGCCGCCAGACCGCGGTGGAGCGCATCGCCGGCTTCCTGCTGGACATGGCCAACCGCCAGGGCAATCTCGACCATTTCGACCTGCCGATGTCGAGACTCGACATCGCGGATTATCTCGGCCTGACGATCGAAACCGTTTCGCGTGTGTTCGCAAAGCTGCGCGCATCCAACCTGATCAAACTGCAAAGCGTCCGCTGCGTGCAGATCCAGGACTTCAAGGCCCTCGCCAGCCTCTGCGCCTGAGCGAACCCTCAGCTGCCGACACCATCCAAGATCGTCCGCATCTCGCGCACGATGACTTCGCTTGTCCGGTATGATTGCGTAGCCTCAAAACCGAACTCGACAGCCCTGCTGTCACCGCGCTTGAGAACAGCGCGGCAGGAGCCGTGGACCTCGCGGGCACCGGTGCAGTTCAACAATTCGACAACGTTTGCCGGCGTGACCCCGCTGCCCGGCATGATCGACAACCGTGTCCCGGCTTGATCGACCAGTTGCTTCAACAGGTTCACCCCGTCTATGGCGCGCGGAACCAGCCCGGACGTCAGGATGCGCTCAACGCCGAGCGTCATCGCCACGTCGAGGGCCTCAACCGGATCCGGCACCAGATCGAAGGCACGGTGCAGTGTCACACCGAGACCGTCAGCATGTCGCATCAGGCGTTCGAGCAGCGCCACATCGAGACGGCCGTCGGCCAGATTCGCACCGATCACCACACCCGCCAACCCGGCGGACCGCACAGCGTCGATATCGCCGAGCATGGCGGCCTCGTCACCGAGACCGAACACGAAATCCCCTGCCCTCGGTCGGATCATCGCATAAACCGGGGTCGACGCTTTCGCCGCCAGTGCCATCAGCCCCGGCGACGGCGTCAGTCCGCCCAGATCGAGCGCCGCGCAGAGTTCGATCCGGTCGGCCCCGCCTGCCACAGCCGCCTCGAACCCCTCAGGCGTATCGACACAGACTTCGAGCGTGATCCGCATCGCCATCAGCCCTCCTGCCGGCCGAGCACCGCTGCCCCGACCAGCCCACCATCCGCCTGCCGAAGCGCCGGGATCACCAATGGGTGACTTATCCGGTTGAGGATGCGTTTGCGCACTGCTCCGTCCAGCAGGTCGATCAGTGCCGGAACGGAGGCCAGTCCCCCTCCGACGGGCACGACCGACGCCCCTGTCGTGTTGACCGCGAGCGCCAGGGGATCGGCAATCAGTTCCAGCCAGACGGCGATCGTCTTTTCCGCCAACGCATCGCCGGCCTGCCAGTCTTCAATGATCGTGTGACTGGTCTCGGCTCTCTCATGGAGCCGGCCGTCGATACGCTCTATCCCGCGTGCGCCGCCGACCGTATCGGCACAGCCGGACTGGCCGCAACCGCAGGCCAGGCGCGGAATGTGGATCGTCTCGCCGGCGATCTCGACGGTCGTATTGACGATCGGCCCGTGGCCCCATTCGCCGGTCACGCCGCCCGCACCGCGCACCAGCTTGCCACCAATCGCCAGACCACCGCCGATCCCGGTGCCGATGATGGCGCAGAACACGACGTCATGGCCCTTGCCGGCACCTTCACTGGCTTCGGCAAGCGTCAGGCAATCGGCGTCGTTGGCCGCAACGACCGGCCTTCCGAGCCGCGCGGAAAGTTCCGCCGCCACGGGACGTCCTGTGATGCAGGGAATGTTGGCGGCAATCGAAACACCGGTCTTGGGATCGACGATCCCGGTGATCGACAGCGCCAGCGGCGTCGAGTCATTGTCTTTAACCAGATGGGCATGCCGCGCGATCAGGTCAGACAGCGCTGCCACGAACGCATCCCAGTCGGACGCGGGTGTTGGAACCCGCTCCAGAGGCTCGATGATGCCATGCGTCGGCGACACCGCGAACTTGATGAACGAACCGCCGATATCGGCACAGAATACCGGCTTGTCGTTTCCGGTCGTGAACACGTTACCTGTCAACCAATCCGCTCCTTGAGCCATTCGTGCACGATGACCTCGTCTTCCGCGTCGAGGCCATGATTGGCATCGAGTACCCGGGCCGTCACGTCGGCCCCGGCCGTCCGTAGCCTGTCCTCGATCTCGCCGGCAAGTGGGCCGTAAAAATCGTTGATGGCGCTGAGTGACAGGACCTCTGCCCCGGAAAGATCAACGACGGGTCGGTCTTCGAGCACGTTCATCGAGCGCAGTAGCACCGCTCTGCGGATGACCTCCGGGTAAAAGTGCATCGTCGCTCCGATCATGTTGCCGCCGTTGGAATAGCCGAGAAACGCCGTGCGCGCAGGATCCGCGCCATAGGCGGGACCGATATCCTCGATGAACCCGACGAAAGCCTCCACCTCGGACGCGATCTCCTTCTGGTCGAACGTCGTCTGGCTGAGCCTGCGGAAAAACCGCGGATAGCCCTCGTCCACGGAGCGGCCGCGCAAACCGATCAGCATGGCATTGGGTGCCACCTTGCGGCCGAGCGGCAGCAGCGCCGTTTCGTTGGCGCCGGTGCCGTGCATCAGCACCAGCGTCGTGCCGTCCCAGTTGTCAGGCATGTGGACCCGATGCACGAACGGCAGGTCGCGGTAGATGACGCGTTCCTCGCCCGGCAGACCGAACTGCGGCAGCATCACCTTCAGCGCCTCGCGATCCCCCTTGAAATGGTTCGGAATGAACAGCTGGCGTCCCAGCGTCTCGACAGTTTCATCGGTGGCAAAACCCGGCCCGTCCGAGGCAAATTCGATCAGCGAACCTCCGGGCTCGCGCACGTAGAGCGAATGGAAATACTGCCGGTCGTGGATGTTCATCTCGCCCGCATCGGCAGCAGCAAGCTCTGCATGCACCGCTTCGACCGCCGCGCGATCGGTGGCGCGAAACGCGATATGATCGATCGCGCCCGTGCCCGGCGCCGACGTCCAGAAACCCGATGCATCGCGGACATCGACGATATCATGCGCATCCGAGACCAGACGCTGGATGTTGCCTTCCCGGCTTCCAACAGCCAGCCCCATATGCCGCACGAGGAAATCGGCAGTCTCCTGGGGCTTCTCGGAAAGGATCGTCGCGCCGTAAAGCCTGCGGACAGAGTTCTCCTCGGCGATACCGCCATCCTGCCACCAGACCCAGAGTCCCGTTTCCTCGACGCCGACGAGCTTGACAATGATGCCGTCCGGATCCGTCAGCCGCAGCACGGGCTGGCCGAATTCCTGCATAGGTCCGGAAAGCTTGATGTTGAACTGCAACGCCCTCGTCAGCCATAAGCCGATCGCTTCCGGCGAAATCTCCAGGCTGATCTCGCTCGGCGCCCCATGCCCGACCCGACCGAGCGATCCATCTTCCCAGGCGAGAAACGTCACGATCGATCCGGGCGATGCGGCACCGTCGCCGTAAAACAGATGCAACTGCTGCGCATCCTCGAAACCGGCGGTGCGTTTCACCAGCCGCAATCCGAGGAAGCCGACATAGAAGTCGACATTCGCCTGTATCTTGCGGGTGATGGCGGTGATGTGGTGCAGGCCGCTGGTCATGTCGGAATTCCCGATTGGTCTTCGATATCAGCCATATGGACGCAATTTCTGGACGATGAAAAGATGCCGTGATGGGAGCGGCCGGTGCCGCACCGTTCACAAAGCGGCACCCGTCAGGCTTCGGGCTCGAGCGACATCATCAGGTTGGCCAAGAGGGCCGTCCGCGGCGCAACGCTCGACAGCAAGATATACTCTTCGAACGTATGCGCGCCTGCGCCATCAGCGCCGAGACCATCGAGCGTGGGCACGCCGAGCGCTGCGGTGAAATTGCCGTCGGAACCGCCGCCGGTCGTGACGCCTTCCAGCGCAATGCCCAGATCCGTTGCGACCTTCGCTGCGCTATCGAACAGTCTCCGCCCCGCATCCGACTGCGCAAACGGCGGCCGGTTCATCTGACCCTTGATCTCGAACGTGATATCCGGATCGACCGGCTGCATGGCGGCGATCTTCGCCGTGACTTCCGTGGCTGTCGCATCGTCGGGCACGCGAACATCCACCTGCATGCGGCATTCCGCCGGCACCGTATTGCGACCGGTGCCGCCGCTGATAGTTCCGACCGTCACGGTAATACCGCGCTCCGTGTCGTTCAGCGCCTCCAGATCGAGCACCAGCCTTGCTGCCGCCCTCACCGCGCTTCGTCCGTCCTGTGGCCGTGTGCCCGCATGCGAGGCCCGGCCACGCACGACGATATCGTACATCGCCACACCCTTGCGGGCGATGACGATCTTGCCGCCGTCGCGCGCCGGTTCCACCACCAGCGTATAACCGGCGCTGCGCGCGCATTCCTCCATGAAGGCCCGCGACGAAAAGCTTCCGACCTCTTCGTCCGGCACGAAAACGAGATCGACCGGCATTCTGCTGCCCTTTGCAACCGCGATCTTCAACGCCTCCAGCGCCATCAGTGCACCGGACTTCATGTCGTAGATCCCGGGACCGTAAAGCTTGTCGCCCTCCTGGCGGAGCGGAAGCTGGTTATCGATCACGCCGATCGCATGCACCGTATCGAGATGCGCAAGCACCAGAACCGATTTCTCGTTGCTCCCCGCCTGCCGTGGCGATCGGACCGCGAGGATATCGCCGAACCCGAGCGTGCCCGGCAGCCGTTCGACGGAAAGCCCGGCCTTAGCCGCACTGGCCTCCACCCGATCGGCCAGGAAGTTTACCGCCGCCGCATTGCCGGAGGGCGTCTCGATCCGCACCCACTCTTTCAGCTCTTCGATCAGAGCCTCGGCATCGACATCACCAGCGGAAATAACCTGCGTCATTGAAAGCTTCCTTTGAAAAATTCGCCTGTCTCTAGCGCTCGTTGACGAGCTGGAGGATCAGCTGCTGCACATTGCCGCCATCGCCGAGTTCCACCTTGTCGAAATCCCGGTTGCGTTGCTGATGGGCGGGAAAGATGACGGCGATCTTGCTCTGGAGTTCAGCCCGCACCTTGGTGCATTTCGGATCGTTAGGCACCGAAAGCCCGATACTGGCCGCTTCGATCTGGCGCACGAGATCCTCGATCATCGCGCCGTGGACCCGCTCATGCCGGCGCACGCCGTCAGTAAACGCGTCCCATTTCTGTTGAAGCGCTGGCGACAGTTTCGAGACAAGCTTTGGCAGCGTGTAGATGATGACGATGTTGGGGCGTGCCGAAACCAGCGTGCAGGCGCCGTCGGGCTGCGGTTCGTATTTGCGCGACCAGGTCAGCTTGAAATCCGTATGAGCAATCGCCCGAACCTGGCTGCCGACCTTGGGCCCGTTTTCGCCGATCGAGGAATAAAGCTCGATGCCGGACGTGCCTTTGACCGGATAGGTCTTCACCTGCTCCACCGGCTTCCACTGCGCCTGCGCCGCCGCCGGCCAGAGACTAAGAGCACACAACAGACCGATACACCGAACTCTCTCGCGCACTCATCACCCGACATCTGAAATCAATGCCGCAACCTAGAGACAAGTTCGGCCGCTTTCAACTGCCGCAAAGGCTCCATAAGCAAAAGCCGTGACAACGAAGGCGACTTATCATACAGGTTAACGGGAGCAGATAACGAGAGCGCAAGGAGAGACGAATGGCTGGAGAGACGCGGCTGGAGCCGGCAAAGGGTGCAGGAACGCTGGTGTCTCAGCTGACGGATACATTGCGCCAGGCGATCGCCGCCGGCCAGTTTACCGTGGGCGCTCGGCTGCCGAGCGAGGCGCAGCTGACCGAAACCCACGGCGTCAGCCGAACCGTCGTGCGCGAGGCGATCGCCGCATTGCGCGCCGACCGTCTTGTGGAAGCACGCCAGGGTGCCGGCGTCTTCGTGCTGGAACCACGGCAAAACAACCAGCCCACCATGCTCTCGCTCAACAATATCGATCTTGCTCAGGTGTCCTCGATGATCGAGCTCCTGGAGCTCAGAACCGCCGTCGAAGTGGAGGCTGCAGGCCTTGCAGCGGTGCGTCGCTCGCCGGCACAGGAAGAAAGTATCTTCGAGCACCACCATGCCGTCCGCGCCTGTCTCGAGGCAGACAAGCCGACCAGCGAGGCGGATTTTGCTCTCCATCTCGCCATTGCCGAAGCGACGAACAACCCACGTTTCCGCGAGTTCCTCACCATGATCGGCAAGCGGCTGATCCCCCGTGCGGCCCTGCGTCCGGACGATTCCGAATCCGATCAGGCGGCCTATATCGCCCTTCTCGACAAGGAGCATGACGCGATCGTCGTGGCAATTTCGGAAGGCGACGAAGAAGGCGCAAGGCAGGCCATGCGCAGCCATCTGCGCGGCGCGCAACTGCGCTACCGGACGTTGCTGCGCGAAGTCCGCCAATCTGTCAGATGACGTGTTGACACAAATTCATCATACATGTACGACAACATTGTCTGGAGGAGACACTGAGAGGATAACACTACATGACGCCTGAAGAGATCAAGGCAGCGCTTGGCGCCGGCCTGCTGTCGTTCCCTGTGACCCATTTCGATGCCGAGGGCCAGTTTCAGCCTGAAAGTTATCAGCGTCATATCGAGTGGCTTTCCGGCTTCGAGGCGCCCGTTCTCTTTGCCGCCGGCGGCACCGGAGAATTCTTCTCGCTGGCACCCGACGAAATTCCCGCCATCGTGAAATCCGCCAAGGAAGCGTCCGGCAAGACCGCGATCGTGTCGGGCTGCGGCTTCGGCACGCATGTGGGCGTCGATCTTGCAAAGAAGGTCGAGAAAGCAGGCGCGGACGGCATTCTGCTTCTGCCCCACTACATGATCGATGCGCCGCAGGAAGGCCTGTACAAGCATGTGAAGGCGATCTGCCAGTCGGTCGGCATCGGCGTCATGGTCTATAACCGCGACAACTCCGTGCTTCAGGTCGACACGCTGCAGCGGCTCTGCGACGAATGCCCGAACCTGATCGGCTTCAAGGACGGCACCGGCGATATCGGCCTCGTGCGCCAGATCACGGCCACGATGGGCGACCGGCTGATGTATCTCGGCGGTATGCCGACGGCGGAACTGTTCGCCGAAGCCTATCTCGGCGCCGGCTTCACCACCTATTCGTCGGCCGTCTTCAACTTCGTGCCGGGTCTTGCTGTCGAGTTCTACAAGGCACTGCGTGCCGGCAATCGCACCCGCTGCGAACAGATCCTCACCGAATTCTTCTACCCCTTCATGGCGCTTCGCGGCCGCCGCAAGGGTTATGCCGTCTCGGCCATCAAGGCCGGCGTGCGCCTGCAGGGCTTTGATGCAGGCAAGGTCCGCCCGCCGCTCGATGACCTGACGGAAGAAGAAGAGCAGATCCTGCTGAAGCTCATCGGCGATCAGAAGCGGTGACCCCATGAAGATCGCTGCGGTCCGCACCCACCTTCTTGAACACAGGCTGGATGTCGCCTTCGAAAGCGCCTCGATGCGCTTTGATCGCCGCGCCCATATCCTGGTCGAGATCGAGTGCGACGACGGAACCATCGGCTGGGGCGAATGCCTCGGCCCTGCCCGGCCCAATGCGGCGGTGGTCGCAGCCTATGCAAACTGGCTGATCGGCGAAAACCCGCTGGAAACCGAAAAGATCTGGGCGCGGCTTTATAACGCGTTGCGTGACCAGGGCCAGCGCGGCCTGGCAGTCACCGCTCTCTCGGGCATCGACATCGCGCTGTGGGACATCAAGGGCAAGCATTTCGGCGCGCCGGTCTCGATCCTGCTTGGCGGCCGTTTTCGCGAAAGCGTCAAGGCCTATGCCACCGGCAGCTTCAAGCGCGACGGCGTCGACCGCGTCGAAGACAATGCCCGCGACGTCGCCCGCTACCGCGACGAAGGTTTCCACGCGACGAAGATCAAGATCGGCTTCGGTGTCGAGGAAGACCTTCGCGTCATCCGCGCCGTGCGGGAAGCAGCCGGTCCCGACATGCGCCTGATGATCGACGCCAACCATGGCTATGACACAGTGGAAGCCGTCAAACTCGGCAATGCGGCGGCACAATACGATATCGACTGGTTCGAGGAACCCGTCGTGCCGGAACAGCTGGCCGCCTACCGCGAAGTGCGCGCCCGCCAGCCGATCCCGGTTGCCGGCGGTGAAACGTGGCACAGCCGGTGGGGCATGCGCGAGCCGGTGGAAACCCGCGCCGTTGACATTCTCCAGCCCGATCTTGCCGGCGTCGGCGGGTTTACCGAAGCCAAGCGCGTCGCCGATCTCGCGGCGCTGCACGGTATCCGCGTTGTCCCGCATGTCTGGGGCACCGCCGTCCATATCGCAGCCGCCCTGCAGTTCATGGCGGCGATGATCCCGAGCCCGGTTCGAGTCAATCCGATCGAACCCATTCTCGAATTTGATCGCACCGACAACCCTTTCCGCCAGGCGGTGATCAAAACACCGATCGAACATCGGCACGGCGTGGTGCAGATCCCCGATGGCCCTGGTCTCGGGATCGAGATCAACCGCGATGCGCTCAAGGAATTCAAAATGCCTGAACCGAAGTCGGGAGACGTCTGATGCTTGTTCGTCCGCTCTCCGGAGACGCGCCAACGACCAAACTGCCGGCGGGCGCAGTCGACTCGCAGATGCATATGTACCTGCCGGGTTTCCCATCGCAGCCCGGTGGTCCGGGCCTTCCGGTCGGCGCACTTCCCGATGCGGACCAGTATCGCCAGTTCATGGCATGGCTCGGCATCGATCGTGTCGTAATCACGCAGGGCAATGCCCACCAGCGCGACAACACCAACCTGGTCGCCTGCCTGAAGGAAATGGGCGGTGTTGCCAGTGGCGTCGCTGCAGTCGCGGGTGATGCCTCCGATGGCGAACTCGACCAGCTCGCTGAGGCCGGTATCGTCGGCCTGCGCATCATGGATCTGCCCGGCGGTGCCGTGGACCTTTCGGCGCTCGAAGCACTCGACGCCAAGGCTGCCGCCCGCGGCTGGATGCTCGCAGTCCAGTTCGACGGCAGCAATATCCTCGATCATGAGCCACGCCTTGCCAAACTCAAGAGCCGCTGGGTGTTCGACCATCACGGCAAGTTCTTCTCCGGCGCAACGCCAGAGGGTCCGGAGATCGCAGCCGTCAAGCGACTGATGGATATCGGCAGATGCTGGTTCAAGTTTGCAGGCGTCTACGAGTCCTCGAAGTCCGGCGCACCTGACTATGCCGATGTCGGAGCGTTTTCGTGCGACCTCGCAGCCTATGCGCCTGAACGCATCGTCTGGGGCAGCAACTGGCCGCACAACCTTGCACGCGAGCAGAAGGACTATCCGGACGACGTCGCGTTGACCGACACGGTTCTAAGCTGGCTGGCGGACGAAGAAGCGCTTGAGCTGGCGCTCGTGAAGAACCCGGAACAGCTGTTTGGCCTTCCGGACTGGAGTGCATCGACCAAATAAATTTAATCACCGCCGGCGCGTGGAGGCGACGGCTTTTTGGAGGAGGAAGACATGAAACTGACGAAAGCCCTCGGGCTCGCATTTTGCCTGGCGCTGGCCACCACCACGGCCCATACCAGCGTCCGCGCGCAGGAGATCACCCTGCGCTCTGCCGATATCCATCCTGATGGCTATCCGACTGTCGAGGCAGTCAAATACATGGGCGACCTCGTCAAGGAACGCACCAGTGGCCGCATCGGCGTGCAGGTGATGAACAACTCGGTTCTCGGCGGCGAGAAGGACACGATCGAGCAGACCCGTTTCGGCGTCATCGACATGAACCGCGTCAATGCCGCGCCGTTCAACAACCTCATCCCCGAGACGGTCGTTCTTGGCCTGCCCTTCCTGTTCCGCTCGACCGACCACATGCATAAGGTCGTCGACGGCCCGATCGGCGACAAGATCCTTGCCGCCTTCGAACCGCACGGCCTGATCGGTCTGGCCTACTACGACAGCGGCGCGCGCTCCTTCTACACCACCAAGAAGCCGGTCGAAAAACTGGCCGACCTCAAGGGCATGAAGATCCGCGTCCAGCAGTCCGACCTCTGGATCGCGATGATGCAAGCCTTCGGTGCCAACCCGACGCCAATGCCGATGGGCGAAGTCTACTCGTCGCTGGAAACCGGCGTTGTCGACGGTGCTGAAAACAACTGGCCGTCCTACGAATCGGCCCGTCATTACGAGGTCGCCAAGAACTATTCGCTGACCCAGCATTCGATGAACCCGGAAATTCTGGTCATGTCGAAAGTCTCCTGGGACAAGCTGACGCCCGATGACCAGAAGGTCATCCGCCAGGCCGCGAAGGACAGTGTCGTCAAGATGCGCGAACTGTGGGCTGCCCGCGAAAAGTCTTCGGAAGAAAAGGTCCGCGCCGGCGGCGTCAAGGTCATTACCGTCAACAAGGACGAGTTCTCGGCCGCGATGAAGCCAGTCTACGACAAGTTCGTGACCGACGCGAAGATGAAGAGCCTGTTGGAAGAAATCCAGGCCGTCAACTGACAGCCCTGATCGGCCGGCCCCGCCACACCGGGGTCGGCTGTGCTTTTCCGACATCGGGGAACGTGTCGGGCTTTGGAGGACGGGACAATGCGAAATTTCATGCAGGCGATAAGACCTGTTCTTAGCATGATCAGCCGATCATCATTGTGGATCGCCGGTATCGGCATGGTCTCGATGACCCTGATCGTCGGCTGGCAGGTTTTCAGCCGTTATATTCTCAACGATAGTCCCAGCTGGTCGGAGCCGTTGTCGCTCTATCTGATGTCCTGGTTCATCATGCTTGGCGCTGCGGTCGGTGTTCGCGAAAGCGTCCATCTCGGGCTCGACGTTGTTCGCTACATCATGCCGCCGGCCATCCAGCGGGCCATGGACCTGCTCAGCCTCGGACTGATCGTGCTGTTTGGCATCGGCATGGCCTATTACTCATCGCTTCTGGCGATCGGGACCTGGACGGCGCGCATCCCCGTTCTCGGATGGCCTGGCGGTACGGATTTCTTTCCGATGATCGTCGGTGGCGCAATGATATCGATCTTTTCACTCGAACGTTTCATCGACGTCGCGATCGGCGAGGAAATCGCAGCGGACGTACTTGTGCAGGAGGCCGCATAATGGCCTATACCATTCTTTTCGGCGCCTTCACCTTTCTGATGATCATCGGCATGCCGATCGCATTTTGCCTCGGCATCGCATCCTTCGCGACGGTGCTCTATATCGGCCTGCCCCCGATCGTCGTCTTCCAGCAGATGAATTCCGGCATGAACGTGTTTGCCATGATGGCGATCCCGTTCTTCATCTTCGCAGGCGACCTGATGGTACGCGGCGGTATCGCCACTCGGCTGATCCGCTTTGCGGCCGGCCTGGTCGGCCACATGCGGGGTGGCCTCGGCCAGGTCAACGTGGTCGCTTCGACCCTGTTCGGTGGCATTTCCGGTTCTGCGGTGGCCGACGCTTCGGCGGTCGGCGGCCTGATGATCCCGCAGATGGCAGCTCGCGGCTATGACCGGGATTATGCTGTCAACGTGACGGCAAATGCTGCGATCATCGCGCTGATGATCCCGCCGTCCCACAACATGATCCTTTATTCGATCGCAGCCGGCGGCAATGTCTCCGTCGCCGATCTCTTCACCGCGGGCATCATTCCCGGACTGCTTCTCGCCGCCGCCTTGATGGTCACGGCCTGGTGGGTTGCCGTCAAGCGCGGTTACCCGGCGGACCCGTTCCCCGGGTTCAGGCGTGTGGGTTACTACTTCCTGGCGTCGCTCCCGGGCATCCTCCTGATCGCCATCATTTTCGGCGGTGTCCGCTCGGGCGTGTTCACGGCAACGGAAAGCTCCTGCATCGCGGTCCTCTACGCCTTCCTTGTCGCGATGATCGTCTATCGCGAACTGAACTGGGATGGTTTCGTCGAAGCGGTTATGGGTGCTGTCCGCACCACGGCAATGGTCTTGCTGGTGATCGGCATGGCTGCCTCGTTCGGCTGGCTGATGGCTTTCCTGCAGGTGCAGACGCTGATCATCGCCGCGATCTCCGCCATCTCGGACAATCCGATCATCGTGCTCTTGATGATCAATATCATCCTGCTGGTGCTCGGCACGTTCATGGACATGGCGCCGATGGTGATCATCGCAACGCCGATCCTGCTGCCGGTCGTCAAGGCGTTCGGCATCGATCCCGTCCATTTCGGCGTGGTAATGATCCTCAACGCCGGTATCGGACTGAACACGCCTCCGGTCGGAACCGTGCTCTTCGTCAGCTGCGCGGTGGGCGGGATCACCATCCGCGAAGCCATGAAGACCATCTGGCCGTTCTTTGGCGCCAGCATCTTCGTGCTGCTGCTGGTCACCTATATCCCCGGCCTCTCGCTATGGCTGCCGGCTCTGTTCAAGTAGGCCGAGGCTGTTCAAGTCGGATAGTCATCGCTCCTGAAATCAAAGGTCCCGTCCAGCACGGGACCTTTTGCATTTTGGAGATGTCAGGCTACAGTCCGGCTTTGATTTGATCCGGATATTTGCTCATGACCGATACCGTTACCGACCGCTTCCTCCGATACGTCGTCATCGATACCCAGTCGGATGCCTCTTCACCCACCCAGCCATCGACCTCGAAACAGCTGACGCTCGGCCGTGTTCTGGTCGAAGAACTGCTGGAGATCGGCCTTTCCGACGCGCATCTCGATGAACACGGCTATGTCTATGCGACGGTGCCGTCCAATACGGGCAAGAACAACGTGCCCGTCGTCTGCTTCTGCGCGCATATGGATACGGCACCTGACTTCAGCGGCACCGATGTCAAGCCGCAGGTAATCCGTAACTACCAGGGCGGCGATATCGCACTTCCCGGCCACGCGGGTCGCGTGATCCGCGAGAGCGAGCACAAGGAACTGAAGAACCAGATCGGCCACGACATCATCACCTCCGACGGCACGACGCTTCTCGGCGCCGACGACAAGGCGGGCCTTGCCGAAATCGTCACGGCTGCGAAATACCTGATCGACAACCCCGACATCAAGCACGGCGCGATCCGCCTCCTGTTCACGCCCGACGAAGAGATCGCGCGCGGTGTGGAAAAGGTCGACATTCAAAAACTCGGCGCCGATTTCGGCTATACGCTGGATGGCGAAACAGTCGGCACGATCGAGGACGAGACGTTTTCTGCCGACGGGGTCGAGATCGCCATCACCGGCGTCGCGATCCACCCCGGTTTCGCCTACGGAAAGATGGAAAACGCGATCCGCATCGCCGGCGCCATCGTCGATCGCCTGCCAAAACACATGGCGCCGGAAACGACGAAAGGCCGGGACGGCTTCATCCATCCGACGGATCTCAGCGGCAGCATGGAGAAGGCAAAGATCAGCCTGATCATCAGGGACTTCGCCGACGAGGGTTTGAAGACCAAGGAGACGTTGCTCGAGGATATCGTCAAGGACGTCATGCACGACTATCCCGGTTCGACCTACACGTTCACCGTCATCGAGCAGTATCGCAACATGAAGCTGGTGCTCGACCGTCATCCTGAGATCGTCGAGAATGCGATCGATGCGATCAAGCGGGCCGGTCTGACGCCGAAGCGCGGCAGCATCCGCGGCGGCACTGACGGTTCAAGGCTATCCTTCATGGGCCTGCCCTGCCCCAACATCTTTGCCGGCGGCCATGCATTCCACTCCCCGCTGGAATGGGTCAGCAGCCAGGATATGGAAAAGGCGGTCGACACGATCGTTGAACTGGCCAAGCTCTGGGAAGAGCGCGCCTGAGCCTATGTACGCAACCGTACAGTCTTTGCCGACATGAACACGGATCTGGAACCTAAGCGAGCCTCGCGGGTATGAATAAAAAGCTCGCTAGGTACCCACATGCCCCGATTTTATTTCCACGTTCGTGACGGCAAAGATTTGATCGAAGACGAAGAAGGCAACGATCTTCCGGATCTTCCAAGCGCCTTGGCCGAGGCCGAGGCGTCTGCGCGCGAAATCATGGCCGACCGGTTGCGACAGGGTCGTCCTTCCGTCTCACCAATGATTGAAGTTCGCGACTACAAGGGAACGAAGGTTGGGGAGTTCTCCCTGCCCGCGGCGACAAACTGAGGTCGACTTCTACCTCAAGGGTCCGATCAGACGCTCGTATTCCCGCTCGCATTCCCCGTAGGCATCTTTGGCGAAATCCTCGAGTGCGCTACGGTCTCTGACGATGATCATGCCACGCTCGGAGTAGATCAGCTTGCGACCTTCGAGCAGATGCAGTGCCGTCGTCACGCTCGGTCGGCGGACAGCCAACATGATCGAGAGGAATTCGTGGGTAAGGCTGATCTCGTCGCCGTCGGTCCGATCGTGACACATCAGGATCCACCGGGCCAGACGTTCGTCGATGTGATGGACGGCGTTGGACAGTGACGTGTAGGCCCCCTGGACCGACAGGGCCTGGCTGTAGCGCGTCAGAAGGTTGAGACAGGCGCGATCCTTCAAAGCCAGCTTCAACTGATCTGAGGCCAGACGGTAACCACGGCCCTCCACTTGCATAAAGATCGAATAGGGGTCCGATTCCGCGTCAAGGACCATCGCCGTGGGGGTCATTCCGTCGCGACCAAAAATTCCGATCTCAGCATGCTGCCCTTGCGGAGACCTCGCCACAATCGAGGCGATACCGGATTCCGGGAAATAGGCGTGCAGGGGCGTTTCGTTCGGAGCCGATAGCTCGGTTCCGCGCGGAAGATCGACATGTTCGAGATGCGGCGCAATTGCTTCGAAGCTTTCTCGGGGCATCAGCCGGAGAAGCGAATTCCGGACCGTATCTTTCTGAATGTCACCCATCGCCAACCCTTGAAGGCAGAGACCAGCCTGCTCGGCCTATGGAGATATCTCCGCCTGAATAGAATGATTCCATCTATGTCCATAAAATAAGCGAGACAACCCGCTTCCCAACGTCGGTACGCTATCAGACCAACGGACAAAGTCCGAAGCAAATTGATCAGAACGAATCCGCGCTTTCAACACAGTGACCCTTTGGAACTGGTTTGTCGAAACATATGATTTTATTGCTTGAAGATCAGCCGCTCATTTCGTTGGATATCGAGGACGCGCTCGGGGCTGCTGGGCTGAATAACGTCATCAATCTGCGCTCGAAACAAGCTGCGCTGGAATGGCTGCAGAAGAATGTTCCGAGCATTGTCATTCTCGATCTTCATCTGACCGATGGTGATTGCTACGCGGTCATCCAGGTGTTGCATGACGCTCGCATCCCATTCGTGGTCTACTCGGGCAGTGAAAAGCCGCAGGACTGGGAAAACGAGCTCTTCAGCGATGGCGTCTGGATTGACAAGCCGGCCGATCCAGCGTTCATCGTTTCCGTCGTCGAGCAGAAGCTCGCCGCGGTTTCAGCCAGAGCTTAGACTGACGCTGACATCTCCATCACGCGCTGATATTCAACCTCACCTCCGCCATAGCAGTCGGCTGCGAGTTTCTCCAGCGCCGGACGGTCTCGCACGACAATCGTTCCCCGATACGAATGGATCATTTGCCGACCTTCGAGCACATGCAGCGAGGTCGTTACACTCGGACGCCGGACGGCAAGCATGATTGCCAGGAATTCGTGCGTGAGGTTGACTTCGTCGCTGCCCGTGCGGTCGTGACACATCAGGATCCATCGGGCCAGACGCTGCTCAATCGTCTGGGTGGCATTGGTCAGCGCAGTCAGAGCAACCTGCACCGAAGAAACATGCGCCCACCGGAAAAAGACCCGTCGTATCTCCGGCCTGCTCCAGATGAGGTCAACCAGCTGCCCGACCTCGATGCGTGCGCCGTGCCCCGGAACCTGCATGATGACCTTGTACGGGTTGCGATCGGATCCCAGTATCGCCGACGCGGGAGACATGCCTTCCCGCCCGAACAGTCCGATCTCGGACTGCTTGCCGCGCGCAGAGATCGCGACGGTCGACCCGATCCCGGAATAGGGGAAATAGCAGTATCGGTCGACTTCGTCCGGCCCGGAAAGGAGCATGCCCTGCGGCAATTCGAGCTCCTCCATGCAGCGTTCCGCGTGCGAGTAGTCGTCCTCGGACAACAGGGATAGCAGCGTGTTGGGTGATCGCATTGGTTTTCACCCGTCCTCTGTGATCGTTACCCTGTTATATTTGGATCACGAAGTCGATCTGTGTAGCCCCCCGGGAGCACTTATCGTGCGGCTTCGAGATCCAGTCTTTCGAGAACCAGATCGGCGCCCTTCGATTTTTCCAGCACCAACCGAACATTCGGCATGTCGTTTCCGTGCATCTTGTCTTCGAACGCCTGTCCGGCCAGACCGTAGAACGTCCATCGTGCCTCCAGACGCCGTTGCAGCTCCTCGATCGGCGGGGCGAGCAGGATCCGGTAGTCGAACAGCGGTGCAAGACGCTCCCAGCCACCCTCGCCCAGCAGAAGATAGTTGCCCTCGATCACGATGAAGCGATGGCGTGGCGAGACGACCCGTGCCGCAGCGATCGCCAGTTCGCGCGACCTGTCGAACACGGGCACGAGCACTTCATCCTCGGCCGCTTTCACGGCCTGGACGACATCGATAAAACCGCGCAGGTCGAACGTATTGGGCGCCCCCTTGCGGGCGAGCAATCCGCGCTCCTCGAGAATGCCGTTGTCCATGTGGAAACCATCCATCGGCAGGACTTCGGCTGTTTCCCCCCGTCCGGAGAGCTTGGATGCCAGAATGTCGGCCAGTGTCGACTTCCCCGCTCCGGGCGGTCCTGCGACCGCGATGAGCGAGCGAGACTTTCCCTCCTCCGTCTTCAGGATGAGGTCGCACAGTTCGTCGAGTTGCATGTCCGCCATCGCTATTGCCTTTTCGTTTGCCCACTCATTCCCGACGCGGTCGCTTCATTCAAGATGCGCGTGATGAAATATACCGTCGCGCGACAATCCAGCAGCCGGCAGCCCAGGCTGCACCCGCACACCACCCCGCCATCACGTCTGTTGGATAGTGAACGCCGAGATAGAGGCGGCTGAGACCGACCAGCAGGGTCAGCAGGATGCCGGTCGCGAGGAAAAAGATGCGGGTCGAGCGATATTGTTCGGCACGTGACAGCAGGGCCGCAAGGGTGAGATAAGTCACCGCCGAAAGCATCGCATGCCCGCTCGGGAAGCTCAGGTCGTGGACATTGACGAGATGCGGTACGATGTCCGGCCTTGGCCGCGCCACGCCGAGCTTGAGAAGGTTGCTGAGCAGCCAACCGCCGAGAATGGATAGAAACATGAAGACGGCGATCGAGCGGCGGCCCGCGAGCAGAAGATAGATCGTGGCAAGCACGGTCATAAGCGATAGCACGGTAATGCCGCCAAGCGCGGTGATGTCACCGACGGCATGGGTCAGCCAGTAGGGCCCGATGGGCACCGAAGGGTCGCCTGCCTGGCGCAGAGCAAGCAGTATCCGTTCGTCGAATTCGTGCGTTTCGCCATCGATCACGATACCGGTCAGGCTGATGAACAGGAAGAGGCTACCGGCCAGGAGTGAGAACATGATCAGGCCAAGAGGCTCAAACGTCATGAACCGCTCGGCAATGATCGTTCTCAGGCGTTGCAGCACGGCATCGTCTCCGGGTTTGCATCATCAGCCGCGATGGCGACGACGTCGTTGTCGGTTTCATTGCTGCAACAGATAGGCAGAAGAGACGTGAAGGCAAAGAAGGTGCATGAAGAATGTGTTGTGGAGGCATCATCGCTCCTTTCGCGACACGGCCACAATTGATCCTGCTTTCGGCTGCCATAGGTATGGCTCAATCAATCGAGGCCCCGGGGCATTGCTGAAGACAGGAATTTTGGAACGCTGGAACCAACAGACGCTGGCGCGGCAATTCCTGTTTGCCGGCGGCATCGTGTCCATCGTTGCAATGCTGCTGGTCGGCGCCTTCGTGACGAACCTCATCGAGGACGCGGTCACACGCAATTCTGCGGCCACCACCGCACTCTATGTCGATAGCATCATTGCGCCGATCCTGCCGGATCTCAAGACAACGGACACGCTCGACGACGTGACCAACCGGGTTCTCGACGAAACCTTCGGTCAGGGCGCTCTCGGGAAGCAGGTCGTCTCCTTCAGGCTATGGCGCGCAGACGGCACCGTTCTCTATGCGACGGACAAAACGATCCAAGGCAAACGTTTCCCGCCGGGCAAGGATCTGACCGCAGCCTTTTCCGGCAAGATGGTCGCACAGTTCGACTATGTCGATGATGCCGAAAGTTTCGATCAGCGCAGTTTCGGAAAGCCGCTTCTCGAAATCTACAATCCGATCCTGCAGCCGTGGTCCGGCGAGGTGATCGCGGTCACGGAATTCTACGAGATCGCTGATGATTTCCAGCAAAGCCTGTCGCAGGCGCGCCTTCAGAGCTGGCTGGCCGTCGCCGGGGTCACGACGACATTCTTCCTGCTTTTGTCGGCGATCGTCTTCAAGGGCAGCCGGATGATCGAGGCGCAGCAGCGCAGCCTCACGGAGCGGGTGGTGGACCTGCAGAGCCTGCTGACCCAGAACAGGACCTTGCACAGCCGTGCACAGCGCGCGTCGCAACGCGCAACAGCGTTGAACGAAGGCTACCTGCGGCGGCTGGGTGCCGACCTGCACGACGGCCCGGCCCAGCTTGTCGCCTATGCGGCGCTGCGAGTCGACAGCGCGCTCCTGGTCGATCCGGAAGCTCCCCGCGATGTCCGGGAAGCAGAGATTGCTGCAATCAAGGCGCGCTTGCAGGAAGCGATGGATGAGATCCGCAGCATCTGCAGCGGGCTTGTCCTGCCGCAGATCGAAACGGCAGCTGTGCCGGAAATCCTCGAAAAGGTCGTTGGCGCTCACCGCGAGCGGACTGCGGCGACCGTTGACCTCAACGTCGCATCGCCCGCCAGACCGCTTCTTCCTTCCGCCAAGATCTGTATCTACCGGTTTGTCCAGGAAGCGTTGAACAACGGATACAGGCACGCCGCTGGCGCAAACCAGACAGTCACCCAAACCTACGAAGGCAACATGATCATTGTCGAGGTAAGCGACGATGGACCCGGCTTCGACAAATCCACTATGAGGCCGGAAGGATTAGGGATCGCTGGTCTCAGGGAGCGGATTGAAAGCCTCGGGGGAACCTTTGATCTCGCGACGTCTTCTCGTGGAACAACGGTCAGAATGTCGCTGAACGTTCATGAATCGGAGCATGTATGAAAGCCCCAACCAGAATAGCCGTCATCGACGACCATCCGCTGTTTCGCGAGGGAGTGATCCGCAGCCTCTCTGAAATGGAGGGTTTCGAGATCGTGGCGGAAGGTGGCTCTAAGGACGAGGCGCTTCATATCGTCGAGCATATACGCCCCGACGTGATGCTGATGGACATCTCGATGCCCGGAAACGGACTGCAGGCTGTCGCCGGCGCCGTCGAGGCCTGGCCCCCTATCAAGATCGTCATGCTGACCGTATCGGAAGCCAACGAGGACATTGCAGGTGCCCTGAAGCTTGGAGCCAAAGGCTATGTTCTGAAAGGCATCGGATCCCGCGAACTGGCCGATGTCGTCCGCACCGTTGCCTCTGGAGAACCCTACCTGGCCCCTAGCCTCTCCGCCCGGCTTCTCGCCGGCATGGCAAAGGAACGGGAAAATGCCGCCAAGCAGGATCTGATGGCGGAATTGACGGATCGCGAACAGGAAGTCCTCAACCTCGTGGCATCGGGTCTCAGCAACAAGCGGGTGGCGCAACTGCTCGATCTGCATGAGAAGACGGTCAAGCACCACATGACGCGCATTCTGTCGAAACTCAAAGTCTCCAACCGCACCGAAGCAGCGCTGGCCCTTAGGGATGCGACCGAAAGTCGGACGGGCGGAGCAGCCTAGCGCGTTATCCGTTAGCGGCTCAGCGTCTCAAGTCTCTTTCGGTCCGATCGTGTGGCCTCGCGGTTCACGATCGGTCTTTGCCGTGAATCCCGCATCTCGTACCGATCGCCTGAGATCCGCTCTGTGGTTCCGTTCGCATGACGAACAGACAGCGAGCGCGAACTTTTAGAGGTCTTCTTCCGTCCTTCGGCCGAGACGTCCGGTGTCTCGGGTGTCGTCCCGATCGCATTGTCCTTTTGGGTGCCGGTGTTCTGCGGTCCATCAGTCACGGTTCCATTCGCCGGAGCATCCGAGGGTGTCCCCGACGTACCGGCATTTTGCGCGTCCCCGCGATTGCCCTCTCCCGGCGCACCGCTACCAGAGCCGCCTTTGCCCCCGTCACCCTTCGATCCGCCATCCGCGCCGTCACCCGCTGAGCCGCCGCCCTGCCCTGACCCGCCTTGGCCTGAACCACCTGGGCCTGAACCACCTGGGCCAGAGCCACCGGGACCAGAGCCACCCGAGCCTGAACCACCTTGCCCCGAGCCACCCTGACCCGAGCCTCCCTTGCCACCATTACCGCCGGCTCCGCCACCAGACCCTGCACCGCCATTGCCTTGCGCCTGTGCCTGGGCGATCCCGATTAGCATTCCATCCGACGCCACATCGAAACGAAGCTGCGCAGGCAGAAACACCGTGACGAATGCTGCGGTGGTGACGGCGGTGAGTATGTCTCGGCGTGTGATCATCTGTTGGCTCTTCAAATATGCCGTGACAACCGGCGCAATGCCCGTCGTAGCGGCCTCTTGCCACATGAGGTGTCAGCATCCCGCCTGCGCAGGTGCACTGAATATTTGAAATCCACCGGCCGCCGGAATTGTTCCGTCTTTTCCGTCTCTTCGGCAAGATCCGGCATGTCTCAGCCTTTGGTCCCATACCGCACAGGACTGAAGCCCAATGGCTGGAACGAACCATCCGTTCGGCCATTGTCAGGTCGTATCAAGGCGCTGAACACATTATCCTTTTGGGTATCAGGACATCGCCATACTCATCCAGAACGGGGTCGAAAACGACCGTTGCATCTGGCGGAACATAAAACTGCCGGGCCGGTCCCGTCGCAGGCATCGAAAGGTAAACGTTATGAAAACGAAGATCCTCGTTCTTTCTACCCTTCTTAGCATCGGCATTGCGCCGGTCGCTATGGCGCAGCAGGGCACGGTTAATGGTGCAGCAGGCGGCGCGGTTACCGGGGCAATCGTCGGCGGACCTGTCGGCGCAGCCGTTGGTGGCGTCGCTGGCGCGATCGTCGGCAGCGCAATCGATCCGCCGCCGCAGCGCGTCGTCACCTATGTCGAGCAGCAGCCGATGCCAACCGAACGCGTCGTCGTCAAGGAGCGCATCGTGGTCGGCCAAGCGGTTCCTGAAACCGTCGTTCTCTCGCAGATCCCAGAAGCGCCGGAATATTCCTACACGGTCGTCAACGAGGAACGCGTGATCGTCGATCCGCAGACCCGCAAGGTCGTCCAGATCATCCGCTAATCGCGGTCGAAGGATTTCCCGTCAGCCTCGCCTTCCGAAAGGAACGCGAGGCTGATTTGCATTCAGATGCCGGTCATCGGCGACGAACTCAGACCGCGCAACGCGACTTCGATATCGTTACTCGATGCGCAACTTTTCGCCCCATCTCGCTCGCAATTTGGAACAAACGTGGTGGTATTCAGTGGGCCGACCGCTAATATCTAAGGTGGCCCAAAGGCGGCGCCCGACCGGGTATGTCGCCGTCACCGATCACAATGCGAAAAGCACTGGAGAACTTCATCATGAGCCTGCGTATCAACGACATCGCCCCGGACTTTACTGCCGAAACAACCCAAGGCACGATTGAATTCCACAACTGGATCGGCGATGGCTGGGCGGTTCTGTTTTCCCACCCCAAGAACTTCACGCCCGTCTGCACCACCGAACTCGGCACGATGGCGGGGCTCGAAGGCGAATTCATCAAGCGCGGCGTCAAGATCGTCGGCATCTCGGTCGATCCTGTCGAAAGCCACGGCAAGTGGAAGGACGATATTCGCACGGCAACCGGCTACGATGTCGATTATCCGTTGATCGGCGACAAGGATCTGAACGTCGCGAAACTTTATGACATGCTGCCGGCAAGCGCCGGGTCATCGTCTGAGGGCCGCACACCTGCAGACAACGCGACGGTACGTTCCGTCTACGTCATCGGTCCAGACAAGAAGATCAAACTGATCCTCACTTACCCGATGACAACAGGTCGCAATTTCAATGAAATCTTGAGGGCGATCGATTCGATCCAGCTGACGTCAAAGCATCAGGTCGCAACGCCCGCCAACTGGCAGCAGGGCGACGATGTGATCATTACGACAGGGGTTTCGAATGAGGATGCGCTTGCGCGTTTTGGATCGTTCGACACGGTTCTTCCGTATCTGCGCAAGACGAAGCAGCCGTCGGCCTGAGCCCTACGGTCCACAATGTGCAAACAGGCGCATGGAAGAAATCCACGCGCCTGTTTCAGGTCTAATTAGTCGCGCTCAGCGGCACTGTACAGAAGGAAGCCGATCGCGGCTCCAATCGCAAGCGCGCCGACGAGTGCACCGGTTGCGGTACCCGGGTTGCGGCGTACGACCTCCGAAATGTCATGGCTGCCGTGCTGCAATTGCCGCGCCACCTGGCGGGCACGCGGCGCGAGATAGCTGGATGCCTCGCTTGCCGAAGAGCTGGCCTGTTTCATGAGAGCCGAACGCAGGTCGGCGAGCTGATCGGACAGACGATCGATGTCGGAGGAAATATCGCGAGCCATGGGGTATCCTTCTTGATAGGTGAATGACTATCAACGGGTACGTCGCGAGGTGGTTCCTGACTTATCTTTCTGAAGGTGCAAAAGTTCCCAGAAAAGATGTCGAGACGAAACGATCTGGGAAAATAGTGGCGGAGAAGATGGGATTCGAACCCACGATACCCTTCCGGGTATACTCCCTTAGCAGGGGAGCGCCTTCGACCACTCGGCCACCTCTCCGCACTGTTCCCAAGAAGGGAACGATGGCGTCCTACCTGCTTCGCCATGCCGGCGTCAACCATGTTGCCGCTCACGCCTGACGATTAGGGCATTTGCCCCAATGCAATCTCAGTCAGTGCTTGTTCTCGCCCCAGTATCCGATCACGCACATGCGCTTCTTGTCGTGGCCGCGGGACTTCAGATGGTTGCGGATCGGCCGAGCTTCGGACTTCTCGCAGCCGATCCAGATAAAGGCTTCAGCCCCGGCCTGCTCGATGACGGGAAGAACGACCGGGCCAAGAATGCCGGCTTTGCCAGGCGCAATGCCCTTGCGATGCAGCCAGGTGATCTCGACAGATGCGCTGGAGCAGAGTGGCAACTGATCGGCAACGTCGTCGACCTCGATAAACACCTGCAGCCGTGCATCGGCTGGCGCTTCGGCGAGGATTCGGGAAATCGCCGGCAAGGCCGTATCGTCGCCGGCAAGGATCATGTGCCGGGCATCCGGCAAACCGCCGCCGCCCGGTCCCAGCAGACCTGCGACATCGCCCGGCTCGGCATGGCGGCCGAACTCGGCACCCGGCATGGGCCGGCCGTCGCTTTCGTGTAGAACGAAGTCGATATCCATCTCGCCGCGGACCACATCGACGCTGCGGATCGTGTAGATGCGGATCACCATTTCGTCTTCGCCGTTCAGCCAGCCGAGGCGACCATCCGCACGGGTAACCGGCCAGACGGGCTTGCGGCCCTTCTTCGGGATCAGCAGGCGAATGTGGTAGTCGGCGCCGACGAACCGGGCAACGTCGTCGCAGGCAAGCGTCAGGCGGCGCATATGCGGCGTTACATGCCGCGCGGCAACGACGCGAATTTCGGTAAGGCCCGGGATTGGCGTCAGGACCGCTTCGTCATGCCAGTTCAGTTCCAGCGGCTCTTCGCCGGCAAACATGAAAAGATGCTCGGCAATCGAGCTGCGCACCAGTTGCAGCAGCTGCGCCGACGGGCAGGAAATATCGATCGAAAGGCAGCCGCCCTGCTTGCGGATATTGGCTTCGCCAACCTCGCTTGCGAGATTGACGTGGTCGCCGTCGCGCTTGACCTCGCTATGCTCGACGAAATGTTCGCAGATCTCGCACAGCATGCGCTCCGGGTCGACCGGAATTGCCTGGCCGGAAAGCGTAAACCTGTCCATCAACATTCCCGTCGCGCTCCTCTGCGCTCACCCGTTCGTCAACAGTTCATGAGCCGGTCAGTGTGAAAGGCCCCGTAAGGCCCCGTAAGGCCTTCCTGATAAAGTTTACTCAGGTTGTCAAGTTACCAAACCTTACTGACTTTCAATGTCAGCGTACGCGCTTCGCCGTAGCCGCAGAAATACATCGTGTTGCAGCCCGCAACGTACTCCTTGTCGAACAGGTTGGTCACGTTGAGCGCAGCCTTCCAGTCGTTCTTCTCATAGCGGATCCCGGCATCGAACACCGTTGCATCCTCCACGCGAAGGGTATTGGCGTCGTCAGCCCAGGACTTGCCGCGGTAGCGCACGCCGGCACCCAGACCCAGACCTGCGAGCGGTCCGTCCGTCACGGTGTAGTCAAGCCAAAGCGATGTCTGCGCGTTCGGCACCACCGCCGGCGTATTGCCTTCAAGCGAGGAATCGCCAGGGTTTTCGGTGAACTCAAGATCCGTATAGGAGGCGGCAGCGATGAGCTTCCAGTTGCGATCGAGATTGAACTTGCCTTCGAGCTCAACACCGCGTGAGCGGACTTCGCCGAGCTGACGGTCACCGATGGCCGGGACACTGACCGTGTAGTTCTGCTTGTCGATCTGGAATACAGACGCCGTCAGACTTCCGTCGAGCCAGGTCGGCTCGTACTTGACGCCGGCCTCGTACTGCTCGCCTTCTTCGGGCTTCAGCGCGCCATCCGCACCGGTGCCGACCAGCGGGCTGAAGAAGGTGGCGACGCTGGCATAGGGCGTCACACCGTTTTCGAATTCGTAGGCGATGCCCGCACGGCCGCTCCAGGCGGTATCGTTCAGCTCGGCATCACCGGTGCCGAGGCGGTCGTCGACGTCACTTTCGAGGTAGTCGAAGCGACCGTTGAGGGTGGCGACCCAACCTCCGCCGAACTTGATCTGGTCCTGAACATAGGCACCGACCTGATTGATCGTGTAGATCTGATGCGTCGAAGGCACGAGTGTCGGTGTTGGCAGGTCATTGCTCGGGTTGAGCGGATCATATTGCGGCGGATAAGCTCCGAACGCTGTCGCCAGCTGGTCGTTATCGAGACGGTAATAGCGATAATCCACGCCGACCATGACCTTGTGGCTAGCGCCGCCAAGCTCGAACTCGTTCTCCAGCCGGTTGTCGATATTGAAGGAGTCCGCCGAAGACCGCACGTCGTCCGCGTAGGTCAGCACCAGGCCATCGGTCTGCGAGAGGAAGTCGAACGCGTAGATCTGGCGTTCCCGCTTGTCGAGATGCGCGTAGCGCAGGTTCTGCGTGAACTTCCAGCCGCTATCAAATTCATGCTCGAACTCGTAGCCGACCATTGCCTGCGTTGAGCGACCGATATCGAAATCGGGGTCGCCGACAAACACGTCTCGGTCAAGTTTGCCGAAAACGGGATTGCTGACCACCGTGCCCGTATAAGGCAGCAGACCGTTCGACGTATGGGTCTGATCGAGCTTGCTGACGGAGCCCCAGACATTGAGGCTGGTCGTGTCGGTCGGCTGGAATGTGATCTGCGGCATGAACACGCCGCGGATGTCATCCTGCTCATCCGAATAGCCCTGGCCACCGGAAAGCTTGCCCGTGAAGCGGTAGCTGACGACATCGCTGCCGAGCGCCTTGTCCGAGAAGTCGAAGCCGGCATAACCGCTGCCGTTGCTGTCCACTCCGAGCTCGGTGTAGAAATAGGGCTCGTCCGTGGGGCGCTTGCGCACCAGGTTCACGACACCGCCGGCATTGGCGCCCCCGAGCAGAACCGATGCCGGGCCTTTGAGAACTTCCACCCGCTCCAGCAGGAACGGATCGATCTGGAAATTGCCGTAAGCATGGCT
Organism: Rhizobium sp. Leaf321; assembly: GCF_001423215.1. Taxonomy (NCBI): domain Bacteria; kingdom Pseudomonadati; phylum Pseudomonadota; class Alphaproteobacteria; order Hyphomicrobiales; family Rhizobiaceae; genus Rhizobium; species Rhizobium sp. Leaf321. The sequence goes on from NZ_LMOF01000007.1 coordinate 786,297, forward strand.
GGTCAGAGCCAGATTATCGTAGAAGAGACCGGTCTGCGAAGCGTTGAAGCCGCGCACATAAATCCAGTCCGTGTCCGGGTCCGAGCCGTAAGGCTGCGCAAAAACGCCGGGCGTATAGAGAAGCGCCTGATCGACCTTGTCGACGACGCCGCGATCCTCCAGCTCCTGCCGTCCGACGACGGATACGGACTGCGGAATTTCATTGATCGGCGTATCGGTCTTGGAACCCGTGGTCGTCTGCTTGGCAACGTAACCGTCGACCGTCCCGGTACCGCCGCCTTCCGTTCCTTGGCCCTCGATGACGATCGGTGCAAGCGTTGTCCCCTCGCTCTGCACCTGCGCCCGCGCGCTAAACGATGCGCTGAGCGCCATCAGGGCAACCCCTGCCCCAAGCGCCGACTTCACCTTGTTCTTCCCCAAAATTCCACTCATATTCGCCCCACTCACGCCGCCATACTACTGGCTCAATAGATGAGTGTTTAACTCAAATTAAAAGCCGTCGCTTGCCCGCATCCGCGATATTTGAACGATCTTGGGCAAAGTTGGCGGACTGATCCGCATCAAGGCCGATTCAAATCGAGTGTGACTTTTTCCATTTCGACGGCGTGGTGCCGACATGCTTGCGGAACACGCGGCTAAAATGCGCGTGATCGGCAAAGCCGCTCTCCACCGCAACTTCCGTCAACGGCCGGACGCCGGAAATTAGCATCTGCTTGGCGCGGTCGAGACGGGCATTCATCTGCCACTCGTGCGGTGCAAATCCGGTCGACGCCTTGAACGAGTGGCTGAAATGCGATTGCGACAACCCCGTCAGGGTCGCGATCTCCTGCAGCCGAATGCTGCGAAGGCAATTGGCCTCGATGAATTCCACGGCGCGCCGCAACTGCCACGGGGCAAGCGTGCTGCGCTTGCGAGCGTCCGACAGCTTGACGATCTTCAGCACATCGACGAGCAGCGCAACCGTCAGGCCATCGCCATAGAGATCATGTAGCGGATCCGGATTGGCGACTTCCATCGCGATCAGCTGCGCCAGCGACATCACGCGCGGATCGGCAAACAGAAGATGCGGCTCCGTCAGACGCCGCGGATCAAGTTCGTCCATCAGCCGGCGCCGCAAACCATCCGCATCGAAATGAATGTCGAGGTGCCGCACATACTGGACGTCTTCGATATCCACCCACAGATCCATCTCGGCCGGGATATAGGAAATCGGGCTTTCGCAACTGTCCTGCGGCGAACCGCCCGCTCGTGGACTGCACTTCACCAGCGGCCGCCCGCCGCCACGATGCTCCAGCAGAATGAACAGACGTGGATCCTGCGCCACGTAATAACCACCCGCATGCGGACCGCATTCCACATCCCACAGATCTGCAGTGATCCCATTCCAGTGCCGCCGACGCATGCCGCCGATGACCGAAAAACCTTCGATCTGGTTTCGCATCCGAGGCTGGAAGGTCATGAAGTCACCGTGGCACATTAAACTTGGCTTTGGTTATCAAGTTTAAGCGCGTGCATCAATCCCTGCCAATTGCGGCCGACTGCTGCAGAGGATCACGGTGATTGCACCCGGCGCAACATCTGCTACGCCGGGGCCAAATTCGGTTACGGCAGCGTATAGGCCGTCTTCACCACGGTGAAGAATTCCGCTGCATACCTGCCCTGTTCACGCGAACCGAAGGACGACGCCTTGCGGCCGCCGAAGGGAACGTGGAAGTCGACGCCGGCCGTCGGCAGGTTGACCATCACCATCCCGGCTTCGGAGTTGCGCTTGAAATGCGTCGCATGCTTCAGGCTGGTCGTCGCGATGCCGGCGGAAAGGCCGAACGGCGTATCGTTGGCAACGGAGAGCGCCTCGTCATAATCCTTGACCCGGATCACCGACACGACGGGTCCGAAAATCTCTTCCTGACTAATGCGCATCTGGTTGGTGGCTTCGGTAAACAGCGTCGGCTGCAGATAGAAGCCGGGCGTATCGCGGGAAACGACCTCGCCGCCGAAGGCAAGCTTGGCGCCTTCGCTTTTGCCAATCTCGATATAGTCGGTATCCTGCTTGAGCTGCCTTTCGTCGACGACGGGACCGATATGCGTGCCGGCCTTGAGCGCATTGTCAACGGTCAGTGACTTCAGCTTGTCGGTCATGGCAGCCACGAACTTGTCGTGAATGCCTTCCGTCACGATCAGCCGCGACGAGGCCGTGCAGCGCTGGCCGGTCGAGAAGAAGCCTGAGTTGGCCGCGGCTTCCACGGCGACGTTAAGGTCTGCATCGTCAAGCACCACCATCGGGTTCTTGCCGCCCATCTCCAGCTGGAACTTGCGGTTATGCTCGATCGAGGCAAGCGCCACCCGCTTGCCGGTGCCGGTCGAGCCTGTGAACGTGATGCCGCCCAGATCCCGGCTGTCGAGCATCGCCTGACCGACCACGGAACCGCTTCCCATCACCAGGTTGAGCACGCCCTTCGGCAGGCCTGCGCGGTGGAGAATATCGACGATCGCCCAGGCGCAGCCCGGCACGAGCTCGGCCGGCTTGAACACGACCGTGTTGCCGTAGCAAAGCGCCGGTGCGATCTTCCAGGCCGGAATGGCGATCGGGAAATTCCAGGGCGTGATGATGCCGATGACGCCGAGCGGCTCGCGGGTAATCTCGACGGTGATGCCCGGCCGTGCCGACGGCACGACCTCGCCGGTCAGGCGCAGCGCTTCGCCCGCGAAGAAATCGAAGATCTGCGCCGCGCGCGTCACCTCACCGATCGCCTCGGGAAGGATCTTTCCTTCTTCGCGCGCCAGCAGTTTGCCGAGCTCTTCCTTTCGGGCCAGGATCTCGTCCGCGGTCTTCTTCAGGATCGCGTGCCGCTCCAGGATGCCGGAACGCGACCATGCGGGAAACGCGGCCTTCGCCGCCGCAATCGCAGTCTTGGTATCCTCGGCGCTACCGCGGGCATAGAGACCGACGACATCTTTCGTGTCGGACGGGCTGATGTTCTCGGACGCATCCGAGCCGACCCATTCGCCGGCAATCAGGTTCTGGTAGATCGTCATTGCAAAATTCCTATCTCAGATATCGTCCGGATGCCCGGCCGTGGTGAATGCACCGCCTTGATAAATGACCGCGGGATCGGCCGGATCGTCAACGGCCGCCGCCTCCACTTCCACGCGCCATTTGGCGGATGTGTCCTGCGGCCTCCAGCCAAGGAAGGACGCGTTGCCGTTGTCCCACCATTGCTCATCGTTTGCAGAAGCGCCGTAGACCACCGTATGGCCAAGCCGTGGAGCTGAGAAGGCCCGCCCGCAAAGCGAAACGAAATCCTGGTAGCTCAGCCAGGTCGCCAGCATACGCCGGGTGAGCGGCTTGTCGAAGCAGGAGCCGATCCGCATCGACAGCGTCTCCTGAGCGAACTTCTGCCAGTACATGCTGGCAACCGCCTCGCCGAAGACTTTGGAAACACCGTAAAGCGAGTCCGGCTTCGGCGCGACGCTGTTGTCGATGAATTCGTCGCGTCTGTAATAGCCGACGACATGATTGGAACTGGCGAACACGATGCGCGGCTTGCCGCTGTGGCGGGCAGCCTCGTAGAGATTGTAGAGGCCAACGATATTGGCCTGCAGGATCATGTCGAACGGCTTTTCGATCGAAACACCACCGAGGTGGATGATACCGTCCACGCCTTCGACCAGTTTGGCAACGGCTGCGGCATCGGACAGATCGCAGCGCACAAAACTCTGGTTCGCACCGGGATCATCGATGTCGGTGAGATCCGACAGCACCACTTGTTCTGCAAGCTCGCTCAGCAGCGGACGAATTCCGCGCGCAAGCCCGCCGGCGGCGCCGGTCAGCAAAAGTCTCTTCAGCATTGATCCTCCCCAGGACAGCTTCCTATCACAATGTCATCATACATGATGACCTAACTCATACTATAAGATGCGCGAGGGAGGTCAAGCAGGCGGCGGCGGATTGCCGGCGATCAGTTTGCGTAGCACCTCCATATCCTGACCCAGCGGGCGATCGTCTGCGTAGATGGCCACATGCTGTCGCACCATATCGCGGACCTCCAGGGTGCCGATCGCGGGAGAATTGGTTTCGGCGAGAATGTCCTGGGCCTGAACCCCCGCCATCAGTTCGATCGCAAGCACCTGTTCGGCATTGTCGAGTATGGCGAGCAGCTTGTTGGCTGCCGCGGTCGGATGCGCCAGGAAATCCTCCTGAAGCCCCGATGTCAGACCGCCATCGGTTGCCGCGGGCGCGGCCAGCCGCCTGTTCTCGTTGACGAGTGCGGCAGCGGTATACTGCGCGATCATGAAGCCGGAATGGCTTCCCGCGTCGGTCGCGAGAAACGGCGGCAGGCCGCTCACCAGCGGATTGACCAGCCGGTCGATGCGACGCTCGCTCATGGCCGCAACCTGGGCAATGGCACTCGCAAGCGCATCGGCGGCATGACCAAGCGCCGCCGCCACCGCATGCGCTTCGGACCAGACGAGCGGCGCATCCGGCGTGCCCGCGATTGCAGGGTTGTCGGTGACGGAGGCAAGCTCCTGATCGACGGTCCCGCAGGCATGGGCAAACACGTCGCGGGCCGCACCATGCGCATGCGGTATGGCGCGAAGACTGAGCGCATCCTGTGTTCGCCGCCCGACAGCGGCCGCGATGATACCGCTTCCCTGAAGCCGCGATCGCAACGCCGCTCCGACGCTGGCAATACCGGCCGAAGGCCTCAGCGCCAGCACATCCTCGTCGAAAGCCGACATCTGGCATCCGGCAGCCTCCAGCGTGACAGCGGCAATCGCATCGGCCCAGTCGAGTAACCGTTCGGTACGCGCGAGCGCCACGCAGGCAAGCCCGGTCGAGCAGGCGGTGCCGTTGACGAGGCTGAGCCCTTCCTTGGCGCCAAGCACCAACGGTTCGAGCCCGATTGCGGCAAGCGCCGCGCGGCCGGTCATCCGCTCCCCCGCCACGCAGGCATGTCCCTCGCCGATCAGCACCAGCGCCGTATGGGCGTTGTGAATGAGGTAGCCGGCCGAGCCTTTCGACGGCATATCCGGAATGCAATCGGCCTCGAGAAACCGGCACAGGTATCGAACGATATCAGGGCGTACCCCCGAATACCCATGCACGAAATTGCCGATCTGCGCTGCGATCACCGCCCGCACCTCGCGGCGGCCAAGCAGTGGCCCGACACCACAGGCATGGCTCATGACGATATTGCGCGAAAGCCGGCTCTGCGCCTCGCGATCGACGACCGTATCGGACAGCGCCCCGACGCCCGTCGTGATGCCGTAAGCCCTCGCGCCGTTTTCCACCAACGCCTCGACGATACGTCGGGCATAGGCGACGCGGTCCCAAGCCCCTTGCGAAAGCGCGAGATCCTCGCCTTCCGCAACGTGAGCGACATCACGCCACGTCAGTACCTTGTCGATAAGGATCGTCACGGGCAGCGTCCCTTGAAAGGCCGGGGTCGGCGAAGGCGCTACGATAGGCGTCCCAAGGGATAAGGCAAAGTCCCGGCAGCGGCGTCGATGTGTCAGGCGACGGCAGGATAGCCGAGCGATACGGCCTGCTGCTCAAGCTCGAGCAGCCTTTCGTAATCGCCATCCTCGAGAACCGCGAAACCGGTCAGCGCCAGCACGTCGCGTGCATCCGAGAGCGACGGGTCGACCAGGGAAGCCTCAAGCGCGGATCGCAAAAGCGCCACCTCGTCATCGGATGCAGATGCACGGGTGATCAACGGCAGGCCGGGGCCGGATGGGGTCTCTGCCACCACGACGATATCAGCCATATCTTCAGGCGCGAACCGCGCCACATGACCGTACGTGATGCAGTCTATCGCAGCGCAATCCGCCCTGCCCTCGGCAACCGCCGCGATGCTGGCCGCGTGCCCGCCGGTCTCGATCACCCTCCCGAAGAAGCGTGGTCCGCGCGCAATCGGCGCGATCGCGGCGCGAAACAGGTTGGCGCCCGAATTGCTGTCGCGACCGTTGATCGCCGCCGTCCGCCCGCGCAGATCTTTAAGCGAGGCGAAGCCCGCATCCCTGCGCACGATGACGAAGCTGCGCATATCCGGACCGTCGCAACCGGGATAGGCATAGCAGGGCGTCGCCACCAGCCGAACATTTCCGCGCAGACTGGTGACGTAAGGGTAGCCACAGGTCTGCGACAACAGCAGATCCGGCCGCAGCCAGGCATCGTCATGGGAAATCGAACGATCGAGCGTAGCGGGAACCCCGGCCATCCCCGCATCGGTCAGCCTGCGGGCAACAAACGCCCACAGCGCATCCGTCGCCTGCGCAACCGGTGGCGGCGCGACATACATCGCCAGACTGGCGAGCCGCGCCGGGCTGTCCATCAATGCAGACCGCCGACACCGAGCAGACGGTCCACGGTCTGTTGATCTTTGGACAGCGCATCCGGCGTGCCGCTCCAGGCAATGCGCCCGCGCTCCAGAATGATGACGTCTTCCGCGAAGTCGAGCGCGCTCTGGATCCGCTGTTCCACCAGAAGGATGGTCATGTCGCCTGATGTCGCAAGTGCGGCAAAGGCAATCATCAGTTCCTCGCAGATCACGGGGGCGAGACCCTCCAGCGGTTCGTCGAGAAGCAACACGGAGGGACGGCCGAGAATGGTGCGGGCCGTCGTCAGCATCTGCTGCTCGCCGCCGGAAAGCTGGTTGCCCAGATTGCTGCGCCGCTCCTTCAGCCGCGGAAACATGGCATAGGCCTCCTCGATCGCATCCTTCGGGCGCGCCTTGAGGCCAACGAACAGGTTTTCCTCGACCGTCAGGCTCGGGAAGATGCAGCGTTCCTGCGGCACATAGCCAAGTCCCGCGCGGGCCCGGTCGGCGCTCGCGGCAGTGCTGATATCGGCACCATCAAGCGCAATGCGGCCACCGTAACGACGGGTCTGCCCGGCAAGGCTCGCAAGCAGCGTCGTCTTGCCCATGCCGTTGCGGCCGAGAACCGCCAGCCGCCGTCCGGCCGGGACCGTGACGGTAATGTCTTCCAGTACCCTGGTCGGGCCGTAGCCCGCCGAAAGGTTTTCGATCTCAAGCGACGCGGCCGGCATCGGCATAGCTCCCCAGATAGGCTTCCCTGACGCGGGGATCGCGTGTGGCGTCGCCCGGCGCGCCGTCGAAGATGACAGCGCCGGCGGCAAGCACCACGACCTTTTTGGCAAACCGGAAGACAAGATCCATGTCATGCTCGATCATCAGCACCGCCAGATCGGCCGGCAGCTCGTTGAGAGCCTGCTCGATCAGCCCGACATCGCTCTGCGGCACGCCGGCCGCCGGTTCGTCGAGCAGCAGCACTTTCGGCTTCAAGGCGAGCGCGATGGCGATCTCCAGAAGACGCTGCTGACCATAGGCGATCTCGCGAACCTTGCGGTGCATGAGCGCAGTCAGCCGCAACGTCTCGAGCCGGTGCTCCACCTCCTGCATCACGTCAGGCATGGTCAGAAAATTGCCGAAGATGCGGCCGGATCGCCCTTCCCGCTGAAGAACCGCAAGGCCCAGATGTTCGGCCGCCGTCATATCCTGAAACAGCCTCGTCACCTGGAAGGACCGCACCAGCCCGCGTTTGACGCGGGCGCTTGCGTCAAGCCCCGTGATCACCTCGCCGCCCAGCCGCACCTCGCCAGAACTGGGGGCCAGCGTTCCCGTCACCAGATTGACGAAGGTCGTCTTGCCGGCACCGTTCGGGCCGATCAACGCCACCCGATCGCCCGCCGCCATGGACAGCGAAACATCGTTCGTGACCACCAGCCCGCCAAACGACTTTTTGAGGGAGACGACTTCGAACACGGGACTTCCGACAACTGCGGTCATGGCCGTCCCTCCCGCCGTTTTTCAAGAAACGCCGCCACCGTTCCATAGATGCCCTTCGGCGCAAACAGCACCACGGCAATCAGAAGCGCGCCGACCATGGTCAGCCAGTGGAAAGGATTGACTGACGACACAAAGTCCTGAAACATCATGAAGGCGACGGTGCCGGCAACGGCCCCAAACAGCGAACCCGTGCCGCCGAGTGCCAACATCACAAGCGCTTCCGCAGACTGGGTAAACGACAGCGTATCGAGCCCGACCACCTGCGTGGAGATGGCGTTGAGCGCGCCGCCCAGCCCCGCGACCGCCCCGGAAATTCCATACATCTTGACGATCGCGCGCTTCGGCGAGGCGCCCATCGCCCGGATCCGCAGCGGATCCTCCTTCAGCCCGCGACACAGCATGCCGAATGGCGACCGCACGAGAATGCGCAGGAGAACGAACACGACGAGCAGCATCACGACCGCGAACACATAGGCCGTATTGCCGAACAGATCGAATTCGAAACGGCCGAAGATCGGATCCGGCGCGATCCCCGAAAGGCCGTCGCTGCCGCCGGTAAAGGACGACATCTTGTTGGCAAGCTCGTGAAACAGATGAATGAGCGCGATCGACAGAACCAGTTGCGGCAGGCCATGGGCACGCAGCATGACGAGACCCGACAACAGCCCGGCAAGCGCTCCGCCGACAAGACCCGCAAGCGTCATCAGCAGCGGATCGTTGATGCCGTAATGGGCAGAGAGAATGCCGGCCGCATAGGCGCCGCTGCCAAACAGCGCCGCATGACCAAGCGTCGCCACGCCGCAATAGCCGGTGACGAGATCAAGCGAAAGCACGAGCAGCGCCACCGCGATGATCCGCGTCAGAAGCGCCAGATTATCCGGAAAGGCAAAATAGCCGATCGCCGCGGCAAGGACGATCACGCCGAACCCCACGACATCGCGCATCAGCGAACGCCGACGGCGCATTGCGCCCATATCCCTTGAACTCACATCAACCGCCATTCTATTTCGCCCCCTTCATGAGGCCGTTCGGAAACACGCAGATGATGGCGATCACCGCAAGGTAGAAGAAGAACTCGCCGAACTCGGGCAGGAGATAGCGGCCCGTCGTATCGACCGCGCCGAGCAGCAGGCAGGCCAGCAGCGTGCCCCCGATCGAGCCTGCCCCGCCGACGGAAACGACGACCAGGAATGTCACGAGATAGCGCAGCGCATAATAGGGTTCGACCGGCAGCAATTCGGCCCCGACCACGCCGCCGAAGGCCGCAAGCCCGACCGCGACAGCAAAGCTGACCGCATAGATGATTTCGGTGCGAACCCCGAGCGCTGACGCCATCGCCGCATTATCGACCGAGGCCCGCAGCCTGATGCCGAAACCGGTCTTCTCGATCGCAAGCCACAGGCAAAGCGCCACGGCAAGACCGCAGAAGATTGCAAACAGACGATGCGCGGAAATGCTGCGGAAACCGAGATCGACCGGTTGCTGCAGCACATCCGAAAGCGGAATGGTCTTTAGCGTCGGCCCCATCAGGTAATTGGCAAGCCCGATGATGCAAAACGTGATGCCGATCGTCATCAGCACCTGCGTCAATTCAGGCGCGCCATAGATGCGACGATAGAGAAACCGCTCGATCGGCACCGCAATCACGATCGTGGCGACCACGGCGGCAAGGATGGCCGGCGCATAGCCTAGGCCGAGGTCCCGCGAAATATAGGAGGCGACATAGCCGCCGATCATCGCGAAGGCACCATGGGCGAGATTGACCACCCGCATCAGCCCCATCGTCACCGAAAGCCCGATTGAAATCACGAACAGGATCATGCCATAGGCGAGCGCATCGATACCGATGCTCAAAATCGTCTGCAACCGTCTCGCCTCCCATGCGGTCCTGAACTGCAGGCTGCTTATAATTGAAGCCGAAGGTCAAGAAAATTGCTGGGGTGACAAAAGCCGGAATTCGCCCGACATGCGGTTATCCACAGAGCGGCGCTCCGGCATGGCGAACGAAGCGAACCGACCATGCAAGAACGCCCCCAGCCGCCGCCTCATGGCCGACCAGTCGCCAGCGAGTGGCCGAGAAGTCGAAGGCAACCGTGCTCCCGAATGACGCAACCGAACCCTCCCCGAACCGACGAAGCTGCCAATGGTCAAAAACCCACGGCCCGCCCGCATGCAGATCTTTTGCTAATGTGAGGAAACCTTTTGCCCGCCATCGGGTTAAGTCACCGTAGGGAATACAAGGAAACACCATAATGATGAAGCTTCTCGCAGTAACGATCCTTTCCGCTGGTCTCGCAACGTCGGCTATGGCCCAGACGGCAACGTCCGGCACCGCCGCAGACCGCAGCAACGTACAGCAGAACACCGCAGGCGAAGGTGGCAACATCCCGCCGAAGCCAGCAGCTTCCGGCACTGTCGATTCGACTGCTACCAACAGCACCATGACCGGCAGCAGCACGATGGGCGAAGGCAGCAAGAAGTGCAACAACGGCGGCCAGCCAGGTAACGCAGCCAACTCGGGCAACCTCCCGAACAACACCGGCACAACCGTCCAGGGCACCAACTGCTAATCAGCAGTTTTTCCCCAAAAGCGCTCTCCGCGATATCGCGGGGGGCGCTTTTTTTTGGCTGTAATCATGAGAAATAATAGCTGTTAGAGGGCAACACGCCTCTTTGAAGGCCCTTAAACGGAAGTCCTGATCGCTTATCCAAAGTCACCATTTGGGTTGGCTATCCTGAGATCAGAACGCGCTCGTATTACAGCGAGCTGCGTCGTTTCGCGCAGACCCGAACAAGCTGCTTCCATGCCTCCTTGACTTGCAGTCCGGACGTGTCAGGTTGTGGCGTCCCGGGCGGGCGCTGGACTTCGAGACCTTCCACTGAGATACGCACCCTTACCACAACCTTGTCCAACGACAAGGCGGAGGGGTTCGGCTCGTGTATGTGCTGCGATTGTATCAGAGAACGTGCTAGTATTATTATTTGTTGTTAAGATTCAAGTGATGGGCAGCCGCGATGACGCGCACATTAGAAACGTTCAATGAACAAATTTCGCTTACTGCGTCGCAGTTCTCTTCATACGATCGCATCGTTACATACGACTTAGCCGCAAATCTGAACGACTCGGTTTCACTCGAAATCGCTAGCTCAGGCACGGTGGATTTGAGCCTACAGCTGGAGGGCGTTCGAGCAGTTGTGATCTATGCGTCCGCTGACGGCAACACCGTCACCGCCGGTGATAAGGATGATATCCTCTATGGCGGCAGCGCCTCGGATATTCTGAACGGTGGGAAAGGAAATGACACGCTCTATTCCAGCACGACGCTCTCGTCGGAAGTCGACACGTTGAATGGGGGCGACGGTGACGACACATTCCATAGCGGGACTAACACAAGATTGAATGGAGGCCAGGGTCGCGACTTATGGATCGCAAGTGGCGACGTGAGCCGGGTGTATATTTCAAGCATCGAGGTTTTGGCGACCGGTTTCAGCACAACTATAACACTGACTGTTGAACAGTTGTCTGATTTGGAGTGGCTCGGCGCAATCCCGCTTGCCGACTGGGAGACCTACGGCTCCAACGTGCGGCTTTCCGGGGCCGGCTCTGTAGATTTGACGAAAGCACTTGGCGGAATCCGGCCGGTTAACATCCACGCATCCAGTGCAGGCAACACGATCACCGGTGGAGACCAGAACGACCAGTTGTACGGGAACATGGGTGCCGACGTTCTCAACGGGGGTGGCGGAGACGACGCGATCGAAGACGATAGCTTTGGCGCGTATAACGACATCCTCAACGGCGACACCGGAAACGACGAGATAACTTCCTGGAACGGTAACGACACCCTCAACGGAGGTGCCGGCGACGATTACCTAATGCTTGACGTTACGAATGGTCGAGCAAGCACCGTTATCGGCGGCACCGGATGGGACACGCTTTTCGCCTACGGAAACATGTCAAACCTTTCAATTACTGGCGTAGAAGCAGTCGAGACCAACGGTGACACTATCACTGCTACCGCGGCTCAGTTTTCCAGTTTCGAGCGAATCATAACTTGGTCAATTGGCAAGACAGAAACGGTAAGCGTCATTGTTTCAGGCAGCGGGAGTATCGATTTTTCGGATGCCTTAGAAGGTGAGCGCGGGATTCATGTAACGACATCCGCAGTCGGGAATACAGTGACAGGCGGGACCAAGGCAGACACCTTCGCCGGAGGCAAAGGGGTTGATCGTTTTTACGGGAGCGACGGAGACGACATCCTCGACGGCGGAACTGGCAAGGATATGCTGAACGGCGGCGCCGGCAACGACACATATGTGCTCGGAGCCGAGAGCGACACTGTCTCCGACAGCGCTGGCACCGACACCATCACTTCGACCATCACCAGATCGCTCGCATCCTATACGACGATCGACAACCTCACCCTGCTCGGCTCCGGCAACATCAACGGTACAGGCAAT
>NZ_LMOF01000007.1:798603-798783 GCF_001423215.1 Rhizobium sp. Leaf321
CGGCAATGCTGGCAACAATGTCCTCGACGGCGGAACTGGCAAGGATGCGCTGAACGGCGGCGCCGGCAACGACACATATGTGCTCGGCGCCGAGAGCGACACTGTCTCCGACAGCGGTGGCACCGACACCATCACTTCGACCATCACCAGATCGCTCGCGTCCTATACGACGATCGACAA
>NZ_LMOF01000007.1:798829-799018 GCF_001423215.1 Rhizobium sp. Leaf321
TGTCATCACCGGCAATGCTGGCAACAATGTCCTCGACGGCGGAACTGGCAAGGATACGCTGAACGGCGGCGCCGGCAACGACACATATGTGCTCGGCGCCGAGAGCGACACTGTCTCCGACAGCGCTGGCACCGACACCATCACTTCGACCATCACCAGATCGCTCGCGTCCTATACGACGATCGACAA
>NZ_LMOF01000007.1:799057-806129 GCF_001423215.1 Rhizobium sp. Leaf321
TGGCAATGCCGCATCCAACACAATAGCGAGCGGTTCCGGTGACGATAAACTGTATGGTGGCTTCGGCAATGACTTTCTTATAGGCGGCACCGGCCGGGATACGTTCGTCTTTGATAGCAAACTTAGTTCGAAGAATATCGACACGATCGACGATTTTACCGTGAAGGACGATACGATCCGGCTGGACGCGACTTTGTTTTCGGGAATTGGCAAGGCCGGCGGATTATCGCCAGACGCGTTCTACGCTGGCGCCAAATCTCACGACGCATCTGACCGGATCATCTACGACACAATGACGGGTAAGCTGTGGTACGATGCCGACGGCATGGGGCAAGGAGCGGCTCTGCATTTCGCAGTGCTCGAGAAAGGCTTGGCGATCACGTCAGGGAACTTCGACGTCATTGCCTAAGTCGGCGGTAACCCATCAGAATGATTTGGCGGGCGCCGACCCGCCGCAATCGTCGCGGTTCCGAACCGTTGTTGTCGAACTGGCCCGTTCAGTGCCATCGAGCCGCTACGTCAAATCAAAAATGATGACATGTGCTCCGTACCTATTACCTAGCGGCTGCTCCAGTTCGTCGACGCGGCGTTGCACATCTTGCTCCACGTTGATCCAGATCGGCTCGTGCTTGGCATGGGGTACATGCCCCTCCGGATATCCCTGACCGGTCCCAATCGCAGGCTTCGATCTTCGACGCCGCTCACCACCTCAACGATTTCCGCGTCACAATCGGTAATTGATGAAGGGGTTGCTGCAGCAGGCCGCAAGTTGCCCCCTAGGTCGGCAAGTAGGTCACGCAAAAGACAATCGGGCAAAACGACGAGTCGACGGCTATTGACTGCTGAAGCGGCCAGTTGCGTTCTGCGATGTTTGTAAACAGAGCCGAGACCTCATTGCACAGTCGCCAAAGTCGGGTGGCCTTTGTTGCAACTACGATTTACGCGGAACCTACCAAAGACGGCTTCCTAGGACGCATCAACCAAACGCATAACGCCGCTTGGGAAGTCCATCTAGAGCCGAAAAGGTTACTATTACAGTCCACTTGTTAATGCATTGCTGTAATGCTAATCCATAGGAATATTTTAATGGTGGGTATATGCGATGTACATGATCTCCCGCATTTTAAAGCCTATAGCAGTCGCATTAATCATGTTTCTCTCATTGCATTATCTGGGGCTGTCAGTCGTCCACTCCATGTTGATGTGTTTAATTCCATTGGCTCTTGGATGGCTGAACATACTGACTGAATTGGGTTACTTGCTGGCAGCGATCTGCATGATTGCGGCAATCGGTTGGGCCGTCGTTCCCACGGGTATAAAATCGGCAGTTAGCCAAAATATTCAGGTTGTCATTGACGATTTCAATAATCGTGATGCCGCCACCCCAACGGAAGGAACCTGAATTGTTTGGTCGCGTCCTGGTCAGACAGCCCTGCTTCAGCCCGTACAAGGATTTTGACTCGGAACGGCGAAGGCAATGTTGATCGCTCTGGCGATGACAGCCGAACGGAAGCGCAGCTAAACTCGCTGCTCGACGCCTCAACAGGCCTGCTACCTGGCGGGCGTATTGGACCCACGATTTGTGCCGGGTGCAAGAGGATCCAGGGATCAGGTCAAGACGGATCCTGTCGCCGGAATTGACGATCAAAACAATTGATTTTCCCTCTCTTAGCCGACAGCCGTATTTCCGCCCTTTTTTGTGCGTTGCAATATAACTTCTTTCAAATGTGCTCACTTGGCAATTTCCGGGTTGAGCGATTGTTCGGCGGAGAGGAGTCTTGCGCATGCATAGAGATGATCTAGACGATGAGGAACGGTTCCTCATCGTGACGAAGTACGGCCCTTCCCTTGTCATATTCGGGTGCCTCTTTGCTTTGGGCGTGCCGATGGCCGTCTCAATTGCTGTCGCCCTGTTTTTTGCTCTGCTTGGGTACTTCGCTTTGTTCAAGCATTTGCGAGCGACGATTGCCGCACTGGTAGTCGTTGCCACGATAGCTTGGTTCGTCGCACCTAGTGACCTCAAGCAACTTATCAGAACTCCGTACGGCGAAGCACATCATCAGGCGGAACTTACGCCAAAAGATCTAAGCTAAGCTTCTAAGTGACATCAACCGACCTGGACACTCTGTCGTCCGGCGTACCATTTTCCTTTGGTAGCCAGTTCTATTGAGAACCTCTGGATGGCCGCCCGCTCGGTTGCCACTCGACTGCGTCTGAGGGCCGGCAACGAGCCCGCGCAACGTCACTATCGATCGACTTCCGCGCTACCTGTTAACATTGGATCGAGCGGTTTAAGCCCCGTGTCCGGTTAGCAGCCGTCCATAGCGGCTGTCTTTCCTGGTACGTCTGCTTCGGTCGAACGACGGCGCCGGTCCAGCCCCGTCCCGCAGCGAGCAATTGGCTTTACTCAGTATTACTACTTGGCCCGCAACCCCAATTCCACAGGGCGACGCTACCGATCCCCCAAGGCAGGAGGTGGCAGATGACTCGGGGTAAATCGGATAAGATCATTGCCATTGAAACGAGTGGCAAGACGACAAGGTGCGTATCAACAGCACGAAGGCGGCAGCGACCACCTTGATTCCCGCATGGCCAGGATCTCGCGACGCTGCATACAGATAGGCAGTCGTTACCCGCACTAGGGCCCTTCGGCGCGATCTAACGGACGCCTCGTCGCTACGCGTCAGTCGGACCCGTTTTCCGCTCAGCAGTTGCTGGATGCGGAGCCTACAACACATCTGAACGCAACGTTTGCGCTTATCCATGACGTTCAGAACGAGACTTCCGACATTGAGCAACCTTACCTTCAGATAAAGTCCGATCTCCAGCAACGTGAAGTCTTATCATGATCTGTGGAACGTGTATTATGTCGCCGTTTCCCGAATTGAAATTACAACGCAACACTGCACTGATTTACACCTTACACCAAAAGCTGCAGGGCACCAGATTTAGCATTCATCAAGTTACTCTTCGATTCATAGAAACCAGACGTAGATAATATACTCTCGCAATACAACAGCTTACATTGATTAAGACTACATTCATCAAAACATGGTAATATTCGAATTATCTTTCGTTACTTTATTTTCTAACGTCCTAGGAGGTAGAGAGATCATGTTTGGAGACGATTTCGAGGATGAAGTTCGAGTCAACTACCGAAAATTTGCACCATCTATCGTGATATTGGCATGCCTTCTCATCATTGAGGCTCCAATCCTCATCACGATTGCAGTGCCTGTCTTTTTCGGCGTGTTGGGCTGGTTTTATATTGCTGACTCCTGGCGGATGAAGATTTCGTATCTTCTGATCATAGCCACCATAGTCTGGTCAGTACTGCCGTCAGATCTGAAACAGTCGCTCATATCCCGGCACGGCGTAGCCGTTTCTGCGGAGAATGTCCCGCAATCCTAGACACATAGGTTTTGGGCAAGACTGCGCAGAGACGCTTTTCGCATCTTTCGAAAAAGGCTGATCGCGAGAAGTGGTTGTACGGCACCGCCTTGCCTGCAAGCTGTTTAGCCGGGTAGTGCCAGTAGACCGGCCATACCGAGTAAAACCGCGGCCTCGAACTTTGCAATGTCGGCATTCAGTCCAAGACAGTCGAAAGACTGTTCTGGTCAACGTTGCTTTTGTGATGAGAACCGTTATTTCCCGCTGGGAAAGCTCCGAGACACCCCAACCTCCCACTCTACATCGAGAGGGGGCCTCTTGAGGAATGTCCAATTTTTTTGCATTTTGACCAAATCTCGTTTTGTCGCTGCCGAGGCGGGATAAAACTTGATTCAAACACACCATCCTAGGACCGGCTCGGCTAAACTGGGCGCGTCCAGCTTCGCCGCTAGACAAGCCATCTGAACAACTGCAATCGAAGGACTGCATAACGGTCGGAGATGCGACGCATTTTCGTCGGTCGCAGCTTTTCGGGTTGGCGAGCTATTGGATGGCTCCCCCATGCTACATTGCATCGACTGCCCCAAGCCGATGCCAGCCCCATTGCGGTCCATGATGGTACATCATCAGTCGTGAGAAGTTCGAAGGTTTGACCGCTGTTTCGAGCTCGCCCCATAACCAGATCATTCGTCTCTGGTCGTGTTTCCATGTGGCCTAGAACCAAATCTTCGTCAGGGACTGGGGTGGTCGACTGGAGCTCAACAGTCTCAGACCACGGCAACGTCAAATTGCTCAGGCAAGGGTTGGTTCTTCCAACTGATCGATCTCGGAGAATCGCATAGGTTGTATTTTGCATCTGGCGATGGCGAAATTTTCATGCAACAACTCTTGCGACTGTATCTGGGGAGGCAAATATGAATGAGGCACTATCATCGATCGAGGATGTAAAAATCATTTTCGACGTCGGGGCAAACGTAGGAACTACCGTAAAGCGCTGGCGGGTCGCATTCCCCGCAGCAAAGATATTCGCTTTCGAACCGATCTCGACGACATTCCGCATGCTGCGTGAAAAGACACGGACCATGGCGGGGGTTCGGTGCTTTCGAGTCGCCCTGAGCGATACCGGCGGCGAAGGCATAATGCGTGCCGTGCCAGGCGGCGTTTGCAATCGCCTGCTTACTGACACTGACGCTCGGCCGTCGCATGTGCAAAATGTGCTCATTACGACAGGAGATGCATTCTGCTCAGAGAACCACATCGAGCAGATCGATTTTCTAAAAATTGACGCTGAAGGCAACGACCTTAAAGTGCTGCATGGCTTCCGAAACATGCTGACGGAGCGCCGGGTACGGTTTGTTCAGGTGGAAACCGGTGTGAATTTCGACAATCATACGCATGTCAATCTGGTCGAGTTTCTGAAGTTATTTCATGAAATGGGATATGGACTCGTTGAGCTTTACGACCCCGTCCGACGCAACCCACCAAAGAAGATGAGGCAGCGGGGAATGTACTTTGCCAACGCACTTTTTGCGGCAGAAGATCTCAGCGATAGAGAACAGAAGCTTGCGAACAAGGAGGCTCGGCTCGTGCGACGGGCGGCCAGGGCTGAAGTTGTGAACGCCCGTCAATTAGTAGGACCACGTTGGGCTCAAACGTGGTTCACCAGGTTGCTTTCGGGTATCCAGGAGATCTTTCGGACCTCACCCATTCGGGCAAAATCCCGAAATGCTCTGCACTAACAAGAACGAGCACGACTATAAAAACGATAACAATAACGTAGACCCTCTGCCTCGACGGCCGTCGCCTAACCATGAGCGCCATACGTATGAGAAGACGTGTAAAGCTTTCCATGCGATAAGATAGCGCGGCGCTTATCCAATCTCAACTGACGGGTTTGGTGCCTATCCGATCGTTCTTGGGCGGGTCGCAATGGCCTGATTTCGAAAAACTCCTTTCGGGCATGCTGCCACTCTTCCCAGCACTTTTCCGGATCGATGTGGTTTCAGGTGACGTCCCGACGTGAGTCGAGCGGCTGGCACGAACCGACCCATCGACCCTGACCGATCTGGACCGCGCAGCGCGCTTCCTCTACCTGCAACGTCTCGCGTTTGGCGGAAAGGTCTCCAGGCAGAACTTCGGCGTCACGATGCTTGGTGGACGGTTCAACCTCCTGAAGCTCGCGCCACAGCTGGAAGAGATCCACGAGCGCATGGCAGGCGTCGTGATAGAGAACTTGCCCTGGCAGAAGTTGATCGCGCGTTATGATCGGCCCGGCACTCTCTTCTATCTCGATCCACCCTATTGGGGGAACGAGGACGATTACGGGAAAGCCATGTTCAGTCGCGAGCAGTTCGAGGAGATGGCTACGGTACTGGGTTCGATAAAAGGTCGCTTCATACTGTCTTTGAACGCAGTTCAAGGCGTCTTTGAAACGTTCTCGATGTTCAACATAGACGAGGTGGACTGCAGCTACTCAGTCGGCGGAGGGGGCAACGGCAAAGCAATTAAGGAAGTGATAATCTATCCTCATGACTGACCCTGCTAGTTTGGTATCTCGATCCACAGAACTAACGGGCGTCGCAATCGCGTTGCCGTCTACAATCGGAGGCTGATTTGTGATCAAGCGATCTTTTCCATGAGGTCTAAGACTTCCGTCACGCGTTCGGTGACACCTTTCAAAGTGGCTACAACCGGTTCGCCTGGAAACGGCCTGGGAACCGGTGCACCAGGAACCTTGCTGGTAACCGCAAAACTGTAGATCGCACTTAGAGGAATAGCGCCGTTCAAGACGCTTAACAGGCTCGGAGTCGGCATTCGATATGTTGAGAAGTCGTAGAGATTGCCGTTTTGAAAAGTCCTGCCTTGCTTCAAGTCTTGTGCTGCTAGAAGTCCGCTTATCTCACCAGCGTAGAGGGCGCCGGGGTGCTTGTGATTAACGCCACTCAAATTAGACACCTCTAGATCGCCTGCTACGATGACGGCGTCCTTGTGTTTCCCAAAATTATCTAACTGCGTCAGACCGTACAATTGCAGATCGCCGCCGGGGTGGACATTGAGAGCCTCAACAAAATCTTGTGCCGAGGGACTGAGAAGTTTTGTGCGTTTGTGGCACTCCGCAGCCCACAACGCAGAGCTTTTAGAGTTAGGAAAACCAATCTGCTTGTCCAACTCCTTTCCGTTGTCGCGGGCCAAGTCAGCAACTGCAATATCTAGTGCTGATCGCAAATGGTTTGCGATCTCTGCCACT
Source organism: Rhizobium sp. Leaf321 (assembly GCF_001423215.1). Taxonomy (NCBI): domain Bacteria; kingdom Pseudomonadati; phylum Pseudomonadota; class Alphaproteobacteria; order Hyphomicrobiales; family Rhizobiaceae; genus Rhizobium; species Rhizobium sp. Leaf321. The sequence continues at coordinate 805,695 of NZ_LMOF01000007.1, forward strand.
ATCACGAACGCTTCAATTGGCGCCTCAAGGTATTCTAGACGTACGAGGCGTCTCTCGCGATCAATCGCATCAATCAACGTGAACTGAAAAGGAGAGTATCTGTTTTCTGCAAACAGCGCTGAGAGCTCAGTCGTGGAATTTTGCGCTCGGGCCACCTTCGCGCGGGAGATGAGAAACGGCATATTGGCTTCCTCATTTAAACTGAGATGCAATAGGCGCTTCTGCAGATCGGTTGTCTATGCTGCGTAAGTCTTTGCGGCGCTGCTAGGTGAGAAATCGCTGCCTAAATGCAAAGCGTTCTGAGACGGATTGAGGAGACTTCCCGACGCCATAAGCTAATTGGAAATTCCAGAACCTCGTGTCAAAATTCCGGAAATTCGCGTCCGGCTACATCCGGCTACAAACTCGTCGGAAACAATGGTGGGCCCGGAGAGA
>NZ_LMOF01000007.1:806135-806424 GCF_001423215.1 Rhizobium sp. Leaf321
GTCGATTAGCGCAGCAAAAACAAGCCTGTTTGCGCTAAACTGCCCCTCTACCCTCCCCTTGATTCTGTTGAGATCTTTTAGACGATGCCCTCGCAAAATGCGCAATACTGGAACTCTCGATCGCTGCGGAAAATCGCCACCTGCATTGAAGCAGAAGGAGACCTCCTTCGGAGATTCGAGGTAATGCTTACTTGTAGACCAGCGGAGTCGGTTCCGGCTCGTAGGTGACGGGTGTCGCGCAGCCGCCGAAGACGTAGCGAGCGCCAAGGCGTGCTTCGTGGCTGTAGAA
>NZ_LMOF01000007.1:806455-806810 GCF_001423215.1 Rhizobium sp. Leaf321
GCCGCCGTCGACATAGCGGAAGCGGTAGCCGACATCGGCCTTGACGTTGCAGGTCACGTCGATGGTCGCGCCAGCCATCAGGGCACCGGTCGCGCGCCACGAGCCCTTGCCGCCGTGTTCAACCGAATCATCGCACAGCGCCGGGTTTCCGGTGGCGCAGGACGTGTTGCGCAGCTTGTCCCATTTCACATAGGTCGCACCGATACCGGCGCCGACATAGGGCGTGAAATAGGCGTATGTGCCGAGATCGACATAGACGTTGGCGAGAAGGCTATACGCCCTCATCGAGGCGCGATCCTTGGAGATGCAGTCCGTCGCCACGCCGCAGCTGCCGCTTGTCGACCCTTCAAAGTCG
>NZ_LMOF01000007.1:806919-809380 GCF_001423215.1 Rhizobium sp. Leaf321
TATCCTGAGAGGCTTCCGGCTGCGGCTGATAGACATCCGCGGAAAAGGCAACGGTGGTCGTCAGCAAGAACGCCATCGTGGCGGCTAGGCACTTCTTCACAGCTCATCTCCAAGCTTGTCGCATCAATGGCAGGCACAACGCCTGGCCACCTCTTTGACAACGGAGATTGAAGATGGGAGGTTAAATGTCGATTAACTATAAATTGTCGACGCAAATTAATCAGGTCGAGAGAAACAATAACTTCCGAAAGAGCCCGGAGCCATGGCAAACGAAGTTCCAAAGGTAAATATTGTTAACGGCTTTCACGTGATTGAGGAATCTTCCACCTTCTTCAAGGTCTACACTTACGATCTCCAGATCGGTGGCAACTTCACTTCCTTCAAAGATGCTGCCGATTATGCTAACAGCCTCAGTAGCAGACTGCCGCCACGCGCGAGATGATATATCCGCCCAGAGAAGCCATCCGCCATCCCCACCGACCTCTGCGGCGCATCACACGCTCAGCTGTATGATCACGACAGCGGCGGGCTAAAATCAAGGTCATGTCCGCTAGCCGAACGCTACCAATCAGCGTTCCCGTGTGGGCCTGTCATCCAAACCGTTGACTCTTTAGTCGCCTGAACCGACAATTCACTAGCAGTTTGCTTCGGGGGACCTTGGTGCGGCATACATCTGACCTCATGGCGGAACTAACACGCGCAGCGAATAACCTGGATAAGCGTAACAACCATCAGCGCAAGCGACTTGTGGAGGAAGCAATAATCGCGATCGAACACCTTCGCGATAGTGCGGAGGTCACTGCAAAGCTTAGCGCAAACGATCCCGCGTTTGAACTCCAGTTTATATCTGCGGCCATCACCATTGGCTGGGCTACAGACAGTCGCGTGAAAATGGCGCTCTTAGCAGCGGCATGCGAGATACGAGAACTAAGCGTGCTCTTAGACGCCAAGAATCGCGAGGACGAGCACCGATGACCCCTTCCCGGTTCAATGAATGCCTTCGCGTGATCCGGTGGACGCCGATCAATATTGCGTCCGCGCTTCAGTGTGAACTCTCCTGGATAGAGGCGCTGGAAGCAGGCAGTGAGGAGGTTCCGGTTGAGCTCGCCGCATGGCTTGAGGTGTTGGCGCAGACGCATGAGGTTCTGCCACCTCCGAAAACATACAGAGGAAAAAGGGCTGGATCGCTTCCCTGGGACCGCCCTCGCCGGCCGATCTCATAAGACCCATCCAGGAAGCCCCCGCGACCAGCGCTAAAAACTCTCTACAAGCTTGAGGGTCGCACAGTAACGTAAACCGTGCGACATCTTTGACCGACAGCAACCGGGCCAATCCAAATGAATGAAGCACTATCCTCGCTCGACAATATCGAAGTCATTTTCGACGTCGGAGCCAACGTCGGCAACACTGTCGAGGAGTGGCGAACCGCATTTCCCTCTGCCAAGATCTTCGCATTCGAACCCATCTCCACGACGTTCCGCCTCCTTCGAGAGAAAACCCAGACGATGACCGGCGTCCGCTGTTTCAGGGTCGCCTTAAGCGATACTAGCGGCGAAGGCGTGATGCGTGCCGTACCAGGCGGCGTTTACAATCGTCTCCTGACGGACGCTGAGGCTCGACCGTCGCATGTGCAGAACGTGCAAATTACAACGGGAGATACCTTCTGCTCGGAACATCGTATCAGGCAGATTGATTTTCTGAAAATTGATGCTGAAGGCAATGACCTCAAAGTGCTGTACGGCTTTCGAAACATGCTGACGGAACGAAAGATCCGTTACGTCCAGGTGGAAACTGGGGTCAACCTTGACAACAAGACCCATGTCAACCTCATCGAGTTCCTGAAGTTCTTCCACGAGATGGGCTACGGGCTCGTCGAGCTGTACGAACCGATCCGGCGCAACCCGCCGAAAAAGATGATGCAGAAGGGGATGTATTTCGCCAACGCGCTCTTCGCAGCGGAGGAACTAAGTGAGCGGGAACAGAGGATCGTCGAGAGAGATGCCCGCTTGGCTAAGCGGGCGGTCCGCGCCGGAGCCCCGACGGTTGAAAAATAGAAGCGGAACGAGACTGACCGCTTCACTTGATGCACGACTTACCAAGAATCTCCCTCTTCGCTGTAAGCGCACGCCCCCACATTGGAGTGTGAGCTAGTGTGGGATTCATAGGTAAGCCGCCGTATCGAGTTTGCGACTGACCGAGGCGGATCCTAGTTGTTTCGAACCCGCCTCAACCTCTTCATAGCTGATCCCTTCGCAGTCAGGGTGCGAAAGAGATCGGAGCGAAATCAGTCCTTCAGAGTAGGAAGCTGTCGCCGGTCAAAGAGATAGCGCCGTCAAGGTGAATACCAAAATCGGCCTTTCCATCTCCATTCGCGTCGCCGTAGACGAACGTTTCAGTACCATTCACCTGGTATCGCAACTCACCTTCGACCTTGTGAAACGAAGAGCCGCCGATAAAGTTA
>NZ_LMOF01000007.1:809502-809966 GCF_001423215.1 Rhizobium sp. Leaf321
TCTGGTCTCCTTGCGCATGGCCCCCCGAAGCCGTACCGAGCTGGAGATCAATCGTCACACCAGCATTCGACCCGGCGTAATCAAGGGTATCGATCCCGGTGCCACCGTCTAGCTTGTCCTGACCGGCGCCACCGTTCAGCGTGTCGTTACCGGCGTCTCCGAAGATGGAATCGTTGCCAGCTAGCCCAAATATAACGTCGTTGCCGGCTTGACCATGGATCAGGTCACTCCCGGCGGTTCCCGTCATATCGTCTCCACTCGCGCTGCCGTTGCCGATCGTTACACTAGGATCGATGCCGGCTTCCTCAGGAAGATCCGGATCGACGGCCAGGTGTAGATTGTCAAGAGACGTCGTTGGTTCCCCTCCGAGAACGGCGGCGAGCAGCGGATTGGTCAAACCCGATAAACCAAGCCCCAGAAGGTCGATACCGCTTTCAGACCCGAAGTCCACTGAAAGGGGGGCG
>NZ_LMOF01000007.1:810056-814859 GCF_001423215.1 Rhizobium sp. Leaf321
GAGGTTTCCCGAGACCGATTGCTGACCTGTGAATTGCTCGTTAAGCGCTGCTGCCGCGTTCACGACCCAGAAGTCGTTAGGACGGACGGTTACATTCTCGCCAGTGGTAATCTTAGCCATGCTAGTCTCCTCCGTTGAAGATTAGCAGCCTCTCATTCAAGGTATTTCTAAAACATTAACGCCGCCGACTAGGTCGTGGCATCGTTAACGAACCTGCCCTTGCAACCGCAACGGTTGAACCTTCTATAGCGAACGGAACTAAAATGGCACGGCTGGCCGTTTCACCGCGAAAGGGAGATCATGATGCCCAAATGAAGTCCGAAGACATACCCGCGTTCGTCGATGAAGTCGCCTCCACCGGCTGCAACATCACAGGGATTGCCAGCGTGGGTTATGTGATCGGCGATGCGGACCTCATTGGTGACCAGTTTGAGGAGGTGATACCGAAGCTAAACGAGATCACGGATGCCTACGGCAAACACTACCACCTTTTAGGAGAAATCACCGAGTATCTCGTTTCCATCGGCCGGAGCTATTCGATGCCAGATGTGCACTAGCACTCGAGGAAAAAAATCAAGCACGACCATCTCAAACCGTGACACAACTACAATTTAACCAATCATATTAACGGAACGGATGTGTTCTTTAGGTAGAAACATGACACGTAGGGACAACCCGTTCCACGGCACGAATTACGGGGGATCGCATGTCTGTTTTTGCACGTTTTATGAAGGACGAGTCGGGCGCTACAGCCATTGAGTACGGCCTAATCGCCGCTCTTATCTCGGTTGCGCTTATCGCTGGGGCGACTACGCTCGGTGGCGCACTGAATAACCAGTTCACAAACCTTTCCAAGAAGCTCAGCTGTGGATCCGCTGCCACCACGTGCTAATCGATAGGCGCTCGCGACGTGGCCCGACTGAAGATGGCGCGCGAACTCTAGTTTTCGGGTCAGTCTTTCACTCCTAGTTAACGTGTAGATTGTACCTCGATAAGTGGACACCATTTCACGCGTCCAGCACTCAACTCGCCGAACAATGGGAACCTCCGTTGTTCGGTTTTTTGTTGCAGTCCGAGCCCATGCCCGCTGGCGTTGGCCCATCCACTCACTGTGTAATTCACGGCCGGTCAACGTCTTCACGCGACTTTCTTAGGATGATTTGTGGCGCGCGCAATCTGTCCTATCAGATCACGGTTGGTGAAGCTCAACTCCTTGCAACTGAGAACAATCGCCTGAGCTGCCGCTAAGGCTGGCCGATCCGTTCGCGCTCCACGCGATCTAACCTCTGCCTTAAATCCATGATCACATCCCGCGCGCCGTATACGCTGCCCTGCGCTTGCTTCAACTCGTCGACCTGCCGCTGCTGGTCCTGGAAGCGCTGATCGTAATTCGCCCATACGCGCTCATGCTCGGCCCTCGGCACCAACCCATCACGGATATCCTTGATTGCCGTCTCCGTTCGCTGGCGATCCTCCTGCCCACGCGCCGTGCGCCACTCCATCTCCTTCTGCGTGACCATGCTGGCGACGACCGTCGACAGGCTGTCCTTTGTCTCGAGCGCACGCATCCGCATGTCCTCGCGCATCGTCGTGATGTTGTCCTTGATGGGCTGAAGCGCCATGAAGCCGAGACCGCCCAGGACAGTGATCGTCACCGAACAGAAACCGATAATAATCGGCCACTGCGTTTTCGATCCGCCGCGGATGTCGTCGACCAGCGATCGGATCTGCGAGGCGATCTCGGAGAAGCCCTTCCCCATCCGGTTGTCGAGGTCGCCGATCTGGCGCGACTGGTTCTCGACGCGTTCACCGAGCTGCGCGTATTTCGCTTCTGGATCAAAGCCGCCGTTGGGCATGTCGTTTCTCCCTGTCATCAGTCCCCATGCCCTTTCAGAATTTAACCATATTTTAAGCTCAACGCTCTTGGACCGCTCGCTTGCCATTGTGTGCGTTGCACAAAATATGACTTGCAGTTACGCTGCTACGCACAACTTCAAGTTTGAAGATGGATCGTTCAGGAGTATCGAGTATGTACCGCGACGACCTAGAATTCGAAGAACGTTGGCTCTTCCTCACAAAGTACTTGCCGTCAGTCGTAATGTTCGCGTGCCTTTGGGCGGTCGGCGCGCCTCTCATTGCAGCGGTCGCTATTGCGCTGCTTTTCGCTCTGCTTGGATGGCTTGCTATCTACAAGCATGTGCGCGGGACGATCGCCATTATCACCCTCGCAATGACGCTAGCATGGTTGATAGCTCCCGCTGGCACAAAGCAGTCCATCATGGATCTGGTCAACGAAGCAAGATATTTGCCAGGCCATCAAACAACCTCACCAACCTGAACCTCTAGAACCATTCGGTGAGGCCAGCGCATTATGCGACCCGCGCCGAGTTGTCTTTCGATATCGAGCTTTTCAGCCCGCCGAGCGATGAAGCTGGGCGGGCTGCAGGCCAACTTTGAGTCTAGACAGCTTGGTCATGCTGCTTTGTTGGCTGGGGAGAAGTAGACGAAGGCGGCGTTGATCGCCGTCATCAGGCCCGCCGTGATCTGTGCCTGGCTGAAGCCGAAGGCGGTGCAGGTCTGCACCTGGTCGACGAGAGCGCATTCTGCGACGCCGGTCCACTTGGTTGCGATGTAGGCGAGCAGGATGGCAACGAAATTGCCGACCAGCGCGCCGATGAGCTTGCTGTACTGAGACATGCGAATACCTTTCTGGGGTTAAAGCTTGGACTGCACCATGGCGCGCATCTGGTCGCCGATCGCGGCCGCGCCTTGGATGGAGGTGTCGTACGGCAGGCGGGCGATGTCCCACTTGCCCTTCTGCTTGATGCCGAGGTTCGTCTGGACTTCGGCATGGCTGAGGACGGTCTTGCGGCTGACCTTGATGCCGTAGCGCTTGCAGAGCTGCGCCAGGACGTTTGCCAACTCGTCCCATTGGACACGCGTGATCGGCTGCTTGCCGGCGCTGAACGGGCTCTCGATGGCACCCGCCATGCCGCAGAGCGACACGCCGATGAACCCCGTGTTGCAGTTCAGCGTGTGTTGGGCGTAGCCGGATTTCGATTTCGGAAGGCTGTTCAGGTTAATGGACGGCACGCCGCGGACGTGCTTGCCGTCGCCTTCGATCAGGAGGTGGTAGTGCGAACGATCGAGGTCGCTCGCCTTGTTCTGTCCGGCAGTCCAGTGGAAGATGATGCCGGTGATCTTGGCATCTGGCATCCAGCCGGCAGGGATGACCCGGTCTTTGATGTCGATAGACGTCGAGGGCATCGGGGGTGGCAGAGAAGTTGGCGGTGTCGCGACCAGACTGCGAAGCGTGACCAGCTGGTCGAGCGCCGCGTTGAAGGCATCATCGGCCTCTTTGCCATAGTCGCCATCAGCGCCATATTTCGGGAGCGAGAAGCCAAGCGTCAGCAAGCGCTTCTGCGTTTTCTGCAGAGACGAGTTCATGTCAAATTTTCCTTTGAGGTGCCTTTCTAAGGGCGATGACTGCGAGAGTTCACGATGCGTTGACACATCTATGGTGTTGTTGACCCGGAAACTGGGGACGCCTATCTGAGCGTCAGAGGAACCCATGCCCGAACTCATTCCGGACGAAATCGAGACCCTGCGCATGCTTGCAGGTCAGTTGCCGCGTCGGCTTAGCTCCAAACACATTATCTGCATCCAAGAGCTGGTAGCTCACGGACTATGTACTGATGAGCCATACCGCCTCACCTGGGAGGGACTTCAGTGCCTTGAGATCGCTACCGGAACCATTGACCTTCGGTCCCGCCGGGTCGCTTAGCTTAAGCGAGGCCAGATCTGGCCGTTGTGCTCGTCTTATGATCAGCTACAAACTGATGCGTCGCGGTTGCCTTCCCCTAAAGGCCCCCCTCCCGCGGCGGCGGCCCGGCGCGGTGGACCTCGCGTACAGCGGGCGCCGGGCCTCCTAAGTAGAAACCGCATCTGGCCAAAGATTTTTAACGCGCTAGCTTCTGTGATGCCGTGGCCGTCTTCCTTGATGCCCACCACGGCAGAGGCTCGGCGTTGGGTCTCCGTTCCCTACAGTAAGCGCCGAGCCTCAACCTCTCGCTATTGGTGGTCACAAATTATGCGCTAGACCCTATCGTAGAGGCGTTGTGGTAGCCAAATGTTTCGGATCATCCGTATATCTCACAGTCTCGCTGTGATCTTCGCGGCCTGCTTCTGGTCAGTATGTGCAATGTCGCTAGCCGTATGGTTGGTGCTATGGTCGCTGAACCTCAAAGGTTGTGAGCTTGGCGAAGAATTTCCGATCTTTAGTTGCTCTTTCAGCTGGTACGGATCTCTCATCGTCGAGCTGAATGGCATCTGGGTACTGCAAGCGTTTATCGCTCTCGCACCAATGCATTCGTTTCTCGTAGACCCGCTTGGGTTATGGTTCCTGTTTCCCATAACTTACTTTTGGATCGCGACAGTCGTACTGCTCTTTCAGGTCGTGAAGCGTATAGCCTTCCGTAGTGCGCGATCTAGCGAATCAGGCTAGCGCTCGTTACGTTTCCGACGCCGTGGCAATCTCGACAGTTGCTGCGGTAGAGGCTCGGCGCTGGGGCTCCAATCCCGAGGCGACCGCCGAGCCTCGCCCTTGCGCAGCGCTGGAGCCATGGCCTAATCCGGCCAGGCGATCTCAGGCATCCCGCCGACGAACTCGGCGATAGTGGGTGCGGCGCTCTCACCGGCCTCTACGGAAGACAGCAGCGAGAACATGTACAGCAGACATGCATCGCGCCACGCGATGAAGGCATTGGCTTCTGCTGCCCACGCCGGGTTGGTGCTGATAGCGTA
>NZ_LMOF01000007.1:814882-857573 GCF_001423215.1 Rhizobium sp. Leaf321
CCCGGCGACCTCGTCAAGGTGAGCATCGAACGCACCCTTGTAGGCGGCCAGACCCGCGTGTTTGGCCTCGGCGGCCTTCTGCGCAGCGGTCACGAACATGCTCGGATCAGGTGTCCACATTGTCCATCTCCTCGGCCGGGTCCCTCGGGATAACGAGGTCGCCGTCTTCTGGGTCAATAAGGGGGTCAGGGAAGGCTACGGATTGTGACGGATCGCTGCCGTGAGGCAGGACGAGCGTAAGGCTAATCTCCCCGTCAATTCGCTCGACAGGTCCGGCTATCCATTCGCACGGTACGTTCCCGTACGGTATGGTCGCGCCGTCGGGCAGGGAGATGAAGCTGAACAGCGCGCCGTTGATGCGCAGTTTGTCTCCATCTTTCACAACTTTGAGCGATCCTTCACGACGCTGCGGCGAGAACGAAATACGCATCAGAACCACCTGCCGATTGCCATGAAATAGATGCGGATGCTGCTTCCTGAGAGAGCGGTAGGAGCAAACACGGGAACGCTGTTTACTTGTGACGCTGAAGCGGCACCAACGCCGGTCCAAGCCGCGTTTGACGCCGCCGAAGCAGAGACGGCCGGCGCGGCGGCAAACGCCGCTGGATAGCTCCAAGCGCCAACGCCCGTAGTGTCGCGATGAATGGAACCGACAGGCGACGTTGTGATAGGAAAAACGGCGTTATAGGTGCAGATCTGCGTTCCGTCCGCGTATCGCACATACTCACCGTTGGCATTGCTGCCACGCTCGACGATCGCGCCGGTCGGAATGCCACCGCTCTGGGAAACAGGGCCGACGATATCCTGCATGACGGCGGTATTCGGCCCCGTAGAGCGGATGAACTTTCCATTGCCGCCAGTCAGACCGATGATTGCACGGCCATGGGCGACCAAGTCCGTTAGCGCCGCCACTCCGGCACCTGTGTAGTAGGCAAGCTTGTTCACGGCGGTAGTCAGGGCACCGATCGAAAACAGGTTGCCGTTCGTCAGGGCATCGAGCACTTGGCGGGCCGCCGACAGCGCTCGCGTCGCATCGGACGCGAAGCGCACCTCATAGACATCGGCCGAGCGGGTCGTTCCCGGCCAGGCGTACGCTAAAGTCAGGGACGTGTTGCTGTTGACCGCGGCAATACGAACAGAAAGCCCGGCCGCCCAGAATATGTCACCCGCCTGCAAGCCAGACGTCAACCAGCTTGTCCCCTGCCCGGTCACCGCAGTGCCGTTGGCGTTCACCGTGGCTGTGCCCGTGTTATAGGATGTCGGTAGAGCCATCAGTCGTCTCCTCCGACGCGCTGCGCAGTTTCGAGTTGCGCTTTAAGGTTCTCGACCTCTTCCTGGCTTCGAGCGAGAGCATCGCGGAGTTCCGCAACGCCTTGGGCCAGGATCAGAACGCGGTTCTTCAGCGTAGCCGAAATCGCCCGCTCTTCCTGAAGGGCGACTTCAGGCGCGATATTGACGGTTGTCATGGGGTTGTCCCTAGTTTTGGGGGATGCCGAGGATGTAGTAGCGGATGCCGATTATAGGGTCGGGCACGTAGTCGAATTTCCACCGGTTCTCGGCGTAACGCTCATTGTATGGGTTACCGTTGAACGTCCAGAACGTCGCCTGATTGTCGGTGAGCTGGCAGTAGGACGAATTAGCCTGATGATACCGGGCCGAGCCGTTGTAGCTTTCGGTGATACGCGTCTGCGGAAACTTCACGCATTTTCCGAATTCCTCATGGTGATGCACGGTCATGTACTTGACGATCGGAAAGAAGCCGTCGCCTTTGAAATCGACCGTGAAGGACTGCCCCGAATTCGTCCCGCTTGGCGGGGTTCGGTTCGCCTGCGCGGCGATTGGCTTGTAATCTTCGGCCAAGATTTGCAGGCAAGGCCAACGGCTGTCCAGGACGATGTCGCGGAAGGCCGGCGGGTTGCCAGATCCGGGACGCAACAGCTGCATGACCCTTTCGCCGCCAGACGTAAACTGGCGAAGAAAATTGTTATCTCCGGACGTGAGCGGCGCACGATCGTTCGCGAAAACGACAAAGCGACAACGGCAAGCGCTGGATTGCTTGTTATCGAAGTAGATGCTGTTTCCGGAAAACCAGTATTCCGCGACTAACGACCGATTAAAGCGGCTCATCGGGAATGTGATCACGTCATCGACATACAGGAACAGATCCGCCAGCATGTTAGGCGTGACGGCGAACCCTAGATCGTAGCGGGTCACGCCGGCAGGAAGATTGATGTCAGCCGCTCCAATTGCCGATAAAGGCCGCCCAGAGCTATCGAAAGCAAGTTGCGTCTGGCTAGCTGTTCGGACGTCATAGCCCGGCTTTGCGACCCTGCAGAAATCCTTGCTGAACTGCGCAGACCACTGCCCCGCGATCGGAGCCTTCGGCGCGCCGTCGAGGATAGGCGTGTTGTCGGCAGGCAGTCGCCAAATGACGATTTCCTTTTCGAGCTGGTCCGCATCCCCGGTCGCATAACTGTTGCCTTGATAGAGTAGCCCGTTTCCGAGCGCGCCAATGACATCACCAGTGTTGCTTGTCGTGTCCGGCCGATTTTCCCACCAAACGCTCTGACCGCGATCGAAGGTTTCATAATAGCCGGGCTCTGCCCCGCCATACCCCTCGCGACCCTCGCGCCTCACCCGGTTCTGCTCGATATACTTGCCGTCAGAGAGGCGACGGGTTTTGATATCGAACATGGGAAGCGAGTAAGGAATAGCGTCTCCATAAAAGCTGTTTCTGACGCCGATATCCTTGACCGCAGCGGAACCCGCAGAGGGAGCCTGCAAGACTTTTTGGTAGTTGTTGACATTGGAGCCGGAGGGCAGGTAGCGGCTCCCGGTTTGAAAGGGAGTGCTGTCAGTGACGGCCAACTTCACATCGGCCGCCACTTTCGAGTTGTATAGGAAGGACGCTGTATTGCCGTCCGGTTCGGTCACTGGATCGATATTCCCCTTGGTGATTTTCACGCATGAATGCCCCAGGTTATCGATGCCAATCATAAATCGCGTCATGACTTGATCACTATCGTTCCGGCGTTGATGTCGATGGTCATCTTGCCGTCAGGGCTTGTAATAAGCCCCGCCTTCACAGTGCCAATGCTGGCGATCGCAAGCGTCAGCTCGCCGCCTTCGAAGACGAAGGGCTGCTTTTTCGAGCTCCCGTTCAGGATTGCGAACCTGTCAGCATTGATTAGGAACTGCGTAGGCTCCGAAACGTCCGTTGGGACATCCATATACCAGCCGGCAGTTCGCCACCCAGCACCGCTTGAAACCCTCGCCTGTGCTGCAATACGGGCAAAGCCGCTAGGCCCTGACGTTGCAGTCATCCGGAACCGGGCATCAGCCGAGACGTCGTCTACCCGAGAGGTAACTGTCGACAGGCTGTCCGATACCGCCGAGATCTGGCCTTCTGCGGTGCCTACGCGGGTCGTGAGCGCCGTAAGTGCTGAAGCGCTCGCCTTCGTTCCGACAACGCCCTCCAGGTTGCCGAGATCGCTCTGAAGCGAGGTGATCGCGCTAGAGGCGCTACTGATGTTGGCTTCCGCGGACGATACGCGCGTAGTGAGTGCGGTGAGTGCCGATGCGCTGGCTTTGGTGCCCACCACTGTAGTGAGATTGCCTAGATCACTCTGCAGCGATGTAATGGCACTCGACGCACTGCTAATGTTTCCTTCGGCTGCCGTGACGCGTGTGCTGAGAGCGCTCAAGGCACTCGAAGTCGCGAGGCCTGGCAACACCGACTGCACCTGAGTTACGGCTCGGGCTACGATATCGATGCTGTTGTTGGTCAGGGTTATCTTTGTGTCGAGGACGTCACTTGCGTCCGCAGTGACCTTGAGCGCACCCATTGTGCCAAGGAAATTGGCGAAGTCCTGCTCGATCGTTTCGCTGGCAAGCGGCCATATTTCGTTTCGAACGGCTCGAATATCACCGCCCTGCGAGACTAGCCCACCGCCGCCCAGAGCCTCGACTTCAGCCGACAACTCATTGACGACATCGATACCCGCCTTACCATTGAGTGAGACTGCTAGCGCATCGAGCGAAGTTGCCTGCGCGTTGATCAGCCCCTCGTTATCGGTTACGCGGGCTTCCAGGATGGAAACGCCGGTAGCGACTGCACCAAGACCGGTCTCCGGATCGTTGAACTCCGCTTCAAGAGCAACGAGACTGCTTGCGATTGCTTCGTCCTGGTCGATCCTTGCAAGACGCTCGGCCGCCAGCTCGGCACGGGACGCGCCGGGGGACGGGGCGCCAACCGAGATCCAGTCGATGATGAAATAGTCCGTAGCAGTCTGGGCCGCTGAGAGGTCGATCCTGATCTGCGCAATCAAGCCGGACCATTCCGGGTTGAACGTGATCAGCCCGATACCGTTGGCATCATAGGCAGGTTCACCGACGACCGCGCGGCGCGCCGTGTCCCATGTGCTGTCGGTGGATGCCTTCCAGTAGCAATACCCCTCCCATACTGGCGAGCCGAACTTGCGGATGCGCAACCTGACTTGCCGATATTTCGCGGCCATGACCTCGATAGCAGGCGACGCCACGTAGGGGTCCGTTGCAGCATTCGCCGGTCGTAGAAAGCCCGAGGCGACTGTCGGCGTGCCGTTGCCGGTCCAGCCGGAAGCGTCGACCTCGAAGTCCCATAGGTTGACAGGGTCAAACTGGTTGTCCGTGCCGGCCGATAGAAGCGAGATCTGTTGGGCAAGCGCAAGATCTCCATCGACGCGGGCTTCGTCAATATCGGTGATCTGCGCCGCGATGCTGCTGGTCGAAGCTTCCAGCGTTGTCACGCGCTGCGATACCGCTGATGTATTCGAGGCTGCTACCGTGATCCGTTCTTCGAAAGATGCAAACCCACCTTCGACGCGGGCGGTTATGGCTTGGCGAAGCTGCTCCTTGTCCCGGTAGTTTGCGAAATCTTGGTCGGCTGCATAGTCGCGTATCGCCGACATCTCATCCAGGATCGAACGATACCGGGAAGCGTTCTCGATAGCCCCGGATACCCTGTCACCGATCTCACTCGACAGGTCTATCACGACCTGATCGAAGTCGGCCTTGAAGTCCTCGTCGATCCAGCCCTGCAGCGTCTCAAGATCTTCTTTGATCTCTGCTGCGAGCTGGCCAACGGTGATCTGGATCGAGCCCGTTGCGACAGTTGTGGTCGCGTAAGGCGTCCATGTCTTGAAACGATCCGGAACCGTCGAGATCGTCGCGCGTGCTTGGTAGATCAGCGTTGGCACCACGTTCGTCGTGATAATAAACTCGCCTTCGTCAGGGTTCGGGCACGACGTGGTCGACAAATCCGAGCCGTTGGTCTGGGCCTGGTACTCGATGCGGACCGCAACAATCGTCGGGTCATCCGGCGGCGTCCAGCGAAACCGCAGTGCTGGCTCCTGATACCCGCCATCGTTCTTGATCAGCCAGGCTTCAACCGTGAAGTTCTGGACCGTCGACAGGACCGAGGGGTTCACTGGCGGGGTCGGCGGGATGACGACCGGACCCGGCTCAATGTCCTCGTCGTCGTAGATATCAGCGCCGGTCTCAGTGAGCTTCAGTGTGACGCAGAACTGCTCGTCAAGGCCCCACTCGGAGATCATCCATTCACGGCCGCGCCATGAGACCCATTCGCCTTCCTGGACACGGAAGCCGACCGACCGGCTTACTGGGAGCGTGGCGGTGGCACCCTTGCGGTTCTGCCGATACCGAATGTTGAGCAGGTACTGAGCCAGATCGGGGTCGCTGACCTGCAAGAAGTCGTTCGACGTCTGGCGATTGCGTCCATCTTCTGCGATGTCGGCGTTTACGTAGACAGGCTTCAGGCTTTCCGGGTTCCACATCGACTCGATCGAGGTGAACTGTCCGGAGAGGTGGTTGAACCGCTCGAACGCTGATTTGCGGAACTGGATATCTTTCGCGCGGTCAACCGGAATATCGTTCGCCGTGATCTCCAGAACGGGGATCTGCGGTGCGCCCGGGATGACACCGGAAAGACCTCTACGATTGAGGCCGTAGCCTGCCATCGCATCTTCGAACTCGCGAAGAACTTCCGTGTGGTCATCGTCGCCGGTCACGAAGAGTGAGCACTGGTAGCGCTTCTTGCCGTCCGTGCGCAGCGCATCGCAGACGTTCATGGCGAGGAAATATGTCCCAAGATCCAACTGGCCGAGGGACTTGCCCTCACCGATCAGTGTGCGGCCAGAGACAAGCGCTCTGAGGCCAAGCTGATAGTTCAGTCGGTGAACAGCGGGATTGAGCGTGTGACGCCACGTAGACGGATCATCGACCCTTTGCGTGCCCGATCCGCCGGCAACTGTCGAATCCTTGCGAGGGTCATACTCGCGCAGACCACGCAGCACGAACTCGATCTCCGGCTTGCCCTTCGTGCCGAAGAACTCTTCTGACCAGCGACGCTCGACAACCACATAGCAGATGCCAGCGTTGACGCTTGTCGTCTTCCACTTCTGGCCAAGATCCGCCGAGACGTCGACCAGCCGCTGATCGACGGGTTGACCAGGGCGCCCGTCGTAGAACCGGAGGACGAGCATGCCGTTCGGGCCGTCCAAGAAATCTTCAACGAAGTAGCGGGCGGTCTCGCCACCAACGGTAGGCTGCGAGATGAGAGACTTCTTCTCACCGAAGACATAGATGTAGGGTTCAAGCCCGTCGCACCATCCGTTTGCCAGCAGGAAGACGTCGGCGTTCAGGCGGTTACCCTTATCCCACTTGGCGTAAAAGACGCGCTGGCCCTTGGTCTTGCCGGTGCCATACAACGTTTGAGCGGAGATATCGCCGCCGTACTGGGTCTCACCCTGAACAGCCGAGTACTTCCGGGCCTTCGGCCGATTCAGGTACTGCATGCCGATCCGGGCAGCGAACGCCAGACCTGTGCTGATCACCGTCGCTGCGAGAGCGGATCCAGCAAAGAGCGCACCAGCTATGGCCGCGCCGATCGCAGTGAAAATTGCCATTCAGATTTTATCCGATGTGAAAAGCTGCGACGACGTCAGCGAGCGCGTGATCGGTTGAACCGTCAGGGGTTTTGGTTCGGAACCGGGTGCCGATGCAGATGGCGACATGCTCGGCGCCATCATCCAGCTTGAGAATTACGAGATCGCCGAACTGCGCTTCCGCTGGCGCCACAGGTGGGCGGCCGAGTTCTGTAGTCCAAAAGTCTGTGAGGCTCGAGAAGCCCCGCTTGCGAAGCGCCTTCTGCGCGCCCGGGAGCGTCTTGTAGGTTCCGGCATAGGCCCTTACCGTCGAACGACCCTCAAGCGCGTCCACGAGCGCGCATCCCATCATGAAGCAGTCGGAACGGGCGGGGTCGCCATAGGCGTACGGCTTCGCAAGCTCACGCTCGAGCGTGGCCTGTACAACACGGAATCGGTTCATGATTACTGAGCTGTCCTTTGGCCCCATTCCTCGGGAATGGTGGCATTGGTGGCGACGTATTCGAGGCCCGTATCGGTCGGGTCGTTGTCAAATTTCTGCTCGGCCATCGACCGTTTCACACCGGTGGAGCCTCGCGCCGATCGGCCAGGCGGCTGCAGGTCAATCGAGAGGGTCAGACTTCGTTCCGATCCCGACAGCGCACCCTCGTTGAACCGTACTTGGTCAATTTCATAGATGGACGAGGCAAGGATGCCGACGACCTGGTCCGTATCGGGGTTGCCGGCAAGGTGGGCGATGATCACCGGCGAGTTCTGATAGTTGAACTCCTCGATCGTCGCGACTGCGTCGTCTGGGTTCGATACCGGGATATTCGAGAACACGATCGTTCTCGTCGTGACCGCCGTTCCCAGAGCGCTTGTCATGCTTCCCATCTGAAGGAAACGGTTCGGGAGGTAGACCAAGCCATTGTAGGTGTACGGGCGCCCGCCGCGGTGATAGCCGACAGACTTACCGGGAAGATCGAAGCGGATCAGGTCAAGGCGCGCGATGCGTCCGGCGATGACCAGCGCTTCGACGCTTGGGTCTAGAGCGCTCATGAGAAGAACACCTCAGTAGCGGCGAATGAAATTTCACGGTTGTTGAGCGACTTTGGTGCGGAGGAGCTGCCGGGATCCATCATCATGACAGTACATGGCTTCTCGAAGTGCACGGTAGCAGACGTTGTGAAAATCTGCGTGTCCAGACCGTATAAGATTGAAACGGTCACGACGCCGAAGTTTGTAGCCGTTGCAGGCTCCATAACCCGATGCATTGATCGAATGAGCAAGCTCTTGCGGAACTCAATGTAGTCACCCGGCAAAAGCTTGAAGCCTGCTGGCAGTCCGGCAATCACGACCTGACGGCTATTCGAGATCGTCTGTAGGACGGCCTGCCCGGTGAAGGCCCCGCCGCCGGACTTCGTTCCAGAGAGCGGCTTCCCTGTGTCCATCGCAATAGGCCTCGGGCGCCACGGATCATATGCTAGGAAGGTGAAGCCACCGCGCGCGTCCGCTTTCATTAGAAAGGCATCGAAGAGACCCGACTGCTCCCGAGTGAGAGTGCCAGTCTTGTAAGAAGCAATCCAGTACGGCGTCAAGCTCGCCATGACTTCGGAGCGGCGCCCCTCCATCATGCTAACATTGGCAGGGCTGACAGGCGTCAAGTTCACTTCTGCCCACGGGATAGCAGGTAGATTGATTGGGTCTGCCATTATTGCGATTGTCCATTGGCATACAGGTTTTGCTTGTCGAGGTCGTACTGCTTTATCTTGGCGGATGACCTCTCATCGGCGATCTCGGACGACCGGCGGTCGACAAAAGCTTGCAGATTGCCGTTCTGGTCAACCGAGACCTTGACTTCGCTCGTTACATGGACGCCCGATGATCTAGCGCTGCCCTTTGAGTGATCAACGACACTTTCATCGGGATGGAGCAGAGCCATAAACCCGCCCTTCCCGTCCAAGCCGCCACTGCGCGCTCCCGCCCCTGTGTAGCCGCCACCATCAAATGATTTGAAGTCGCTCAAGCCCGAACTCCAACTCGTGGTCGACTTAGAGCCACCGCCGCCAAACAGACCACCGAAGAGAGAACTCAAGAGCCCTCCCCCGCCGCCAGAGCCGGTGGCAGCGTTGTTCACGGTGAAGATGGAGTCGAGCACGTCATCAAGAAGTTTGTCGGTGATCTTGTCCAACATGCTGATGCCGATATCGGCCCATTCCTTCCATGAAATCTTGCCGTCATCCAAAGCGCTCTTCATGTCATCGATCACGGAGCGCGTCAGATCCTTCTCGAAGTCGAGCTGGTCCGCCAAGGCTTCCCGGGCTTGCTCTTCTTGGTAGATCGCTTCCGTCAGACTGATGATCTTCTGACGCTCGCCATCCGTGGCCGCCGCTCCTGCTTGGCGGGATGCCGCAGCTGACCGCTTGGCCGCATCACCAGCATTTACGAGGGATAACTCCTCTTCCAGTTCGGATATGAGGTCAGCTACGGCTTTCTTTTCCCGTTCAGCTTTTGCGGCTTCGTTCGACCGCCCGCCGCCGCGTCTAGTTCGCTGCCTGTTGAATTCCTCCCACGGGAACCCAGACAATTCCGGCGTGCCGCGCGACCCAGGAACAGGAACATCGCCTTTAGGGACAAACTGGTCGTCCGTGAACATCTGGCCGTTCTCGGACCACATTGGAGAAAGGGACCCCAACTGGGTTTGGGTGACCGTCAGCGCCTGGATAGCGCCCTCTTTGAAAGCATTTGCTTGGCGCAGTGCCCCAGCGATCGTCTGAGAAAGGCCATCGAAAGCGACACCAAAGTCTCCTACTGCAGGAATCCCAGTCTGCGAAATTGCGGCAGACAAAGCGTCCTGCATGTCCTTCATCGCAGCAGCGTCGTCTTTGCCTTCGGCGATAGCAGCTGATACCCGCGACCACGCGTTTTGCAGCTCGAGTATTGTATCGGTCTCGGCGCCAGCTTGCTGCAAGTCCTGCACAAGGGCGGCCAATTCGATGTTGAGGTCGCTGACCTGGACGCGCGCGAGATCCCACGACTGGTTCGCAAGAGCATCGGTTGCGGCTAGGAGATCTGATACCTCCTTAGCGCGACTGAGCTGGTCAACGTAGTCTCTTAGCGCCGGGACAGCTTCACCCCAGCTGTCTGCTACGAGGCGGATAAGCGTCTCTTGTTCCTTCAGAGCCTCTGATGCATCGCCTCGATTATCAATGACACTCGAAAAATACGAAAGCGCGGCGCCGGCCGCAGCGCCTGCCGCGATACCGATCGGGCCGAAGCCAAGAGCGAGGTCCGGCAACTGGATCGCGATAGCCTGCAGTACATTGCCGGTAGCACTGGCCTGCTGCGCCACCTGGGAAAGCTGCATCGCCTGCATTCTGAGCTGCTGGGTAGCAAATATCGAGCTTTTACCCACGCTTTGCATGCCCTGCGACATGCTGTCCGACGACCGCTTTACCTGTCTTTCTGCTTTTTCGGCAGCGCCAGTGATGCTGTCGAGCGCCTTCTCCCCTGAGACGATGCCGCGCGAGTCTGCTGTGAGTAGCAATTCAAAATCAGACACCTTTACGCCTCCAATGGCTAAGCGTTATCGTCCCGTTCGTTTTTCATGGGAGATTCGTAATGGACGGTTGGTTGAAGGGGCTTGTCACAGTTACCTGTGTCGTAGTGATCGCGGGGGGCGGGTACTACGCCTGGTCGGAATATCAAGCGGCTCAGAGACGTGAAGTCGCTCGGAAAGCAGCCGAAACTGCTGCTAACGGACGCTTCTGCCGAAATATGGTTAGCGACCTCTCCCGCAACGAAAACAAGAACTACAAAGGCGGCCATATCGCCTTTTGCATTAACGATGGATACGTCACTGAGCTGGACTTCCAAGCGGCCAACGCGATCGGCTACGTCGACAGTGTTCGGAGTTTGATAGAACCGAAGAAGTGAAAGGCCCGCCGAAGCGGCCGATCCCTAGCTTGACCTATCTGGGATATTTCGAATGCCTGTGAGGGAGCATTAAATGGCTACGTGTAAGGTCTGCGGCCAGAAATTCAGTATCTTCGAAATAGGAAGAAGCGGAATTTGCGATGGCTGCCTCGCAACGCAAGAAGACCGTGACAGAGAAAAACTTGCGAAAACAGCCGAAGCCGCCGCGGCGGAAGCCGAAGCTGAAGGCCGGATAGCCCGAGTTGTTGTAACTACCGCCCCGGCGCTTCCAGGAACGAATGACTATAAGATAATCGCAGTGATCGGCGCCGAAGCCGCCGTTGGGATGAACGTCTTCCGCGACATTGCAAACAGCTGGATAGACACCTTGGGCGGGCGAAGCGGGTCCGTTCAGAAGATGCTCAAGGAAGCTCGCGAGATTGCAATGCGTGAACTCAAGCGGGAAGCATTCCTTGTCGGTGCAGATGCCGTCGTCTC
The DNA here is from genome assembly GCF_001423215.1 of Rhizobium sp. Leaf321. Classification (NCBI taxonomy): domain Bacteria; kingdom Pseudomonadati; phylum Pseudomonadota; class Alphaproteobacteria; order Hyphomicrobiales; family Rhizobiaceae; genus Rhizobium; species Rhizobium sp. Leaf321. Next base: position 826,219 of record NZ_LMOF01000007.1, read on the forward strand.
GGTAGATATAGACTACAACCAAGTCAGTACGTCTGGCGGGTCTGGCGGCAGCATCCTCTTCGTCGCTGCGACCGGCACCGCCGTAAAACTTGCGCCATAGAAAAGGCCCGCCGCACCGCCAAGAAACCCTGACTCGACTCCCGGTTGCCGCCGTGCTTCTTTCTGAGCGCCAAGCTTAGGAGGAACGCATGACATCTAAAGCAGACGAAGACGCCACACGCACCGCGACATGGAGCGTGATGAGCTGCTTAGTTGAAGAACTTACGAAGAGTGGGGCGATCGACTTTGGATCGCTGATCGAAAGGATTCAGGTGACGTCGATTGGGCACCAAAAGTCGGGCAATCCGCAGACTGCTCAGGTGATGTATCTTCTGAGCGAGTATCTGCAAAAGACAGTCCCTCAATCTTAGCCGCCAACTCGATATCAGCGTCGACACGGTTTTCCATCCTCATCTCCAATAAAAACGAGGCCCCCCATTATGGGAGCCTCTTGTTGCTATTGCAGCGCTGCGCGCTCGTTCGGCGGGATCGACAAAGGCTCCTTACCCGATTGGAGCCCAGAGAGGTATGCCGAACACATCTTCCGGATGGCGCGGTATTCCCAAGGGGCCAGGCGCAGGCCGTTAGCAGAAGCGAAAGCAGTGATCTCCTGCCATTCAGGGGTGGTCAGACCCATTCCGTTTGACCGTATTGGCCCAAGCTCCCGCATCGCTTCGAGGAGATATTCCCCGCCATCTAGAGGAGCAAGCGGGAGGCGAGCACCTGCCTCAACGTAACGCTGCGCTCTAGTCTTGGTCTCGTTGGTGATTGTAGAAGCCAGCCACCCCAACTGTTCAGCAGCAAGAACTAGCTGGCGTTCCCGTTTCCCAAGATGGCCGCACGATCGGTCGCGAACGTCCGAACCTGTTCCGCAAAGGACAGTTGCCCGCGTGTCCCACTGACGATCTGCAGGTTCAGGAACCACTCGACGTCGGCCGGCGCCACAGCGGGCTTGCTTCCGCGGGAAACGTTCTCGAAGCCAACGATCAACGGTGAGATTTCCTTCACCAAGGCGTCGTGGATGTCCGAAACGGGCGTAGGCTCTCCGGCTGTCGTATCCCTCTTCATCCGCTCCCGTTGGCTCTGGAGAATGGCCGCCTGGCCAGTCTCGCCTTCAATGCCGAGAACGAGCAGCCGACACGGCTTGCTCTCGTCATTGTCGTCGTACAGCAGCTTGCCTGTGCCAGGATGCTTGAGGTGGAGCGCTCGCGGTGTTTCGGACGCTTTTCGGCTGTCGAACTGGTTGAAATCCATATTTCACCTTAAGGCGCTGTAGCGAAGACGGACGGATAGTTCGACCGAACGGTGGCAGTAAAGCCCGCGTAGGTTGTCGTGCTCCGCTCGTTACGCCGCCAATTTGAGGGGACGCCAGTGATGTACTCGGCTTGGCCAGACGCCGTAGGCTCGAGAATTTTGAAGCTATACTCAACAAAAGCATCGCAGGCAGCTTTGAAGGCGACCTGGCCAGGGTCGGCTTTGACCTCGCGAAGGGCAACTTCCGTCTCCGTACCGCTGCGAGCGCCCTTCACACCGAGTGTAAACCCGCTTTCCAGATCCGGAACATCGATAATGTTGTCCGAAACGCCGGTAGCGCCAATAGATACGACGCCTTTGACCTGAACCCACGTCATAGCCTCGTAGCCTACCTTGGTGAAGGTAGCAGGCTTCCCCGTAGCGACAAAGAATTTGCTGGTGATGTCTGAAGTGCTCATTGCGTTCCCCTTTCGTCAGGAAGCTTCGTAGTCGATTTGGACTGGCGTTCGCCAATCGGCGTCTTGAGGGAACCCCTCTTTGACGTCGGGTGGTTTGATGATGACGATCTGGCCACCGGTCACTGGTATGCGTCGACCCATTGGGAAGATGTCGGCAACTTGATCCGCCTTTTGATTGCTGACCCGGGACGAGGTGCCGCGAGCTGCAACAGTAGTGATCATGAGCATGCCGCGAGAGATGGGCATCACTCCATCAAGCGTCTCATCGCGGCGGTTCACGCGAACAATCTCGCACTGAATGTACGGCTTCGCGCCGTTATGATCCTGGTTGGGCCAAGCGATCGACCAAGACAGGCTTCCCGCCTCGACCGCTGCCTTCAGCGCGAGTTCAATGTCTGTTTCTGCGATGGGCATTATTTTACCTGACCAGACCACTTGGTGACGAATTGTGGGAACATCGCAGCAGCGGCGCCGACGAAGTGGTTCCCGGTCTGCTCGTAGTGGCGGCCGAGGCTGTCGGTGCCAGAGAAGCCATACTCGAGCCTGCGAGCGTAGGGGGCGGTCCATGCGAACTGCGCCACGTCGCCGATCATCATGCTTTGGAGCGTGACGACATAGCTCGCTTCGCCTGCCGCGCCGAAAGAGCCGTTCAGGCCGCTTACGAGGCTATTGATGAGGTTGCCGCTGATCCGGTTAGGCATGCGCCCGCCCTTGCTCTTCTCTCGCTGGGCGGTCTCGACAACGTCCTGAACGGCCTCTGCGAACACGTCCCGCATCCGCTCTTTCATGACCTGCGTCCGAGCGCGGAAGTGTTTCGCGTCTGCTCCGGCCATCAGCGAATGTACCTTATCCTCACCCGCTCGAAGCAGCGGCAACGAATGGTCTGCTTTGTGGTCGCCCCTAGAGACCGATCGCCGGGGAACATCAGGAGAGAGCCATCGGGTGCAACGAAGGGCGTTGAAAGGCCTTCGACCTTCTGCCCTTCCATCGCGAGATGATCCGGCCGCGTCTTCTTGTCCTCGGCGGAGTCCCAGGACCGTTCGATTTGGTCTTCGGATACTGTCCCGCCGTCGACGAGCTGACGAAATCCCTCGTGCCGCCCGGCCCGCATCGCGGTGATCGTCTCGTTCTCCGCAATCAACCTGGCTCGATACTTGAGCGCCCGGTCTTTGTAGGACGCAACGATGCGCCCGATCAGCTGTGCCTTCTTTAGGGGTTCTTTGCGGCCTTTATTGTAGGCAGCAAGAGCGGCGTCCCATCCCTCAGCCGCAGCACGCCTTGCGACGGCGTCATATCGCTTGTCGCGGAGATTGTATCCGAGATAGCGCGCGATCTCAGCCTTGTCAGCTTGGATCAGCCCGTTGCGGGCTCGCATGACAGTTCTGGCCATGTCGGGCGTGAGCCCGATCATCCCGCCTTCCCTGAGGCCAGTCACCGCACTCTTGCGCCCAAGAAGGTCGCCGGCGATGGCTGTCGGCGTGCGGTTCTCATGGAGCCCGGCGAGGATGACCTCGCGAGCCGCCTGCCTTATTCCTTCGATGACCCCTTCTGGTCCGGTGATGAAGGCTGCGATGTTGTTTCGACCCCAAGCCTCAGCTCGTTCATGCCTTCCATTGAAGCCAAAAACCGCTGAGCCACCCGAAAAGGGTCTGGTATCTTCGGGAGCGATGCAAGCGTGACCACTCCTCCCTGGTAAAAGGCTTCGGAGAGAAGCCGGTCCATAGGTTGGAAGAATGTCGGATCGATGCGCAGCGCGAGAACCGCTGCTTCGATGTTACCGGCCTCAATGTGGGCGATGACCGTGTTGAGTTGTGCCGTCGAGGTGATCCGTGCGATGGCGTCGAGAAAGGCCTGCCGGACCTCGGGCTCAAGCTTGTCGAGCACTGCCTGCACTTCAGAAGGTAGAGCCATCAGATCACCAAATCCAAATCATAAAGCACGGCGATGCCGGCCGGCGCCAACGGGCGCACTTCTTCGATCACAATCCAGTCGCTATCCTCGTCCGCCTGCTCAGCAGTTATGCCGACAGCGATCTTGAGACTCTTTAGCGGGACCGCATCAGGTTTCGCGGTGACGGTCAAGGTATGCCGCGTCTGGCCTATGAGGGTTCCGTTCTGATCGCGGATCTCCTGGTATCCTTCGACGCAGTGAAGCGTCTTGTATGTCGGAGCGCCTTCGACCGGGTCATAGCTCGGTCCTGTCTTCGCGCCTGGGAAGCGCAACGTGATGGGATATCCGTTGGGCTGAGACACGTCGCCGATCGAGCGAATGGCACCGTCAACCTCGGCAGCTATGGCGTTCCAATCTTCCATCAGACCACCATGATTGCGGGGCCGCAGCACATGTACGGGCCAAACAGAGCGTCAATTAGTGAGGAGGAAGGCATGTAGGCGTAGGCCCCTTCACTCTTGCCGACAACGGTCCACTTGATGCCTTTGACCTCGGTGAGCACCTTTGATTCCGCTCCGGTATAGGTCTTGGAGAAGAACCCCGGCGTTGTCAGCTCCAGAGACGCAGCAATATAGGCGGCTTCCTCGACGATCGGGATATCGGAGCCGGCCGGGATAGATGTGATGTCATAGCCGCAGAGATTGGCTACGTAGCGGAGGCGGATCATGTCCGACCCACGCATGAGGGCAGCTGTAGCGGCTACGTCTGAGGCCGCAGTGGGCGCGTTGTCGCCGCGGGCAAGCGCATAGGCCCGGAAGCCGGACAACGTTCCAAGCAAAGCCATATTCATTCTCCTAAGGGTGGGGAGCCCCGGCAGTTGCCCGCCGGGGTCAGTGTTTACGACTGCTTGTTCAATTCAACGAACGCGGCCTTGTCGTCGGCGCTCATCGTCGGGAACTCGGTCAGGTCATCTTTGCGAAGGGACTTGGTGACCTCGGCATCGCCCTTGACGATGACGAACCAGCCAGGGCTCTTCTCCTTGACGACGAACTCGGTCGCGGAGCCATCGTCCTTCGGCTGGCTTGCAGCTTCGAGCGATGCCTTCAAGCCGACGATCTCGCCATGCAGTGCCTCGATGGTCGCATCGCGTTCGCCAACCGTCGTCGTGAGGTCGGTGTTCTCGGAGTTCAGACGGCCGATCTCGGCAATCTGCTCCTCGAACTTCTTGCGCAGATCGTCCATCTGCTCTGCCGTCACTCGGACGCCCTGACTGGGATCAGCAGAACCGAGCACGTCTTCTTCGGCCTCACCGTCGAGCTCGAAGAAATCGAGGCCCTTGGCATGGCCTTCGAGCGTCTTGTTCAGCCGAACGGTCTTTGTCTGACCCGGCTGAACGAAGACGACGCCGGTCAGGGTGTGAATACCCTGAGGCGCCTTGCTGTTGTTGGTGACTTCCATCGTTCCGTTCTCCTTACGGTGCCGGGGTGATTTCGTCGCCATAGGCGGCTGCGCCAGGCAGACGCCATTCCGTGCCACCGGTGCGGGCGATCAGACCGGTTTCAAAGCCCATGATGGACTTCTGACGCGGCTGCAGCGCGCGGCGAGGCATCGGCAGGTGGAAGCGAAGGACTTCTTCATCCTTGCGATAGACCACCATGCGACCGCCACCGTTCTGCGATGCCTTGGCAAGCTCGCGGAGCGGCTGGATGTCCAGCGGCTGGTTCGTCTCAGCCGTGTAGACGTTGTTCTTGCGCAGGTATTCGAGCGCGGTGATGTAGCCATCGCCTGCGCCGAGGCGCTTGGTGGCGATGTACCGGAAAGCCGCCGGCGGGAGGCGGAGCGTGTCGACCCACTCGACTTCGCTGGTGTTGGTGCGAACGCTGGAAATCAGGTCGTTCACATCGCGCAGCATCTGGTCGACGGTCTTGTTCGCCCAGAAGGTGGTGGCGCCGGTACCGTCTGCAGCGACCGTGACGCGGGCAACCCCCGGGTTGTTGGCGAAGCCGGTCCAGTTCCTCTCGGTGTTGCCGATGATGGCAATCGAGTTGAGCAGGCGCTCGACCTTGTCGGCCGCGGACAGGGCCTTGGTCGAGTTCAGGTCGATGCCATAGAGCGCCGCCTGGTTGACCTCCTCCAGGTTCCATTCCCAGCCGGAGCCGATCATGGCGAAGTCGGTGCTCGACTGGTCGCGAACAGCCTGGTTGAACGGCATGTCGGTGCCAGCGCCAGAGAGGAACTTGGCCTCGCCGGCAGTGTCGACGGTGAAGAACGTCGTGCCGATCGCCCATGCGTTGCCTTCCGTCACCACGGGCACGGTGGCGCCGTAGTTGAACGTCGGATAACGGCGCTGGTAGATCTTGGTCTCGATGTTCCGCCCCTGCGCCAGGACGAACGGATAAGCCGCCTGGGCATCAGCAAAAGGCTGACGGATGATCTGGTTCATGGCTTATGCGCTCCTGTGCTTGAGCGACACTTCGACGATCGCTTCCGCGGCGCCTGTGGTGTCGAAGAATGCGTCGGGGATCGGACCGACGATGTTCGTGCCGGCTGCGGCGACGAAGCGGTCGGTGACGGTGTTGTAGTAGACGGGATCGCCGTCAGTGACGCCGCCGACACCTGCGCGCACGTACATCTGACCATCGGTCATGAACGCGCCGGTGAAATACTGCGGGTAGCCCTCGACGAGCGTTGCGCCCGGTGCGACCGGCGGGACGGCAGGCGTCAGGACAGCGAGGCCCATGAACTTGCCGCTGGCCGCGAGAGGCACAACACCATGATCGTTAGCGCCGCGCTGGACAGGCTGGCCGAACTTGACGCCAGCGGCGTTCTCGACGGTCCGGCTGACCTTGTTGCACTTTTCCTCGTTGGCGATCTGGCCAGGCAGGCCCTTCGGAGGAGCTTCGGTATACGTGGTCTGGTAGGTAGCCATTGAAGCGCCTCCTTAGTTGACCGTTGGGGAAGTCTTGCCCGCCTTCATGTCGGCGACCATCTCCGCATAGGCATCGGTCACGACCTTGTCGGCATCAGCGGTGGGAGTGACGCCGTCCTTGACGACGGCGGCGAAAGGATCAGCGCCGGCGACCTTCTTGGCGTCTTCAGCCAGGATGTCGAAGCGAGCATCGATGTAGGCGTCGGCCTTGCCAGCGACGGCAGCATCGCCGAGCTTGGCGGTGACGACAGCCTTGCGGATTGCCGCATCGGAAAGGCCAACGGTCTTGACGTCCTTGGCGATCGATGCTGCCAGCGTGATCAGGTCGGCGCGATCCTGCACGCGCTTGTCGAGATCGGCGTCGGACAGCACCTTGGCCTTTTCGGCGTCCAGTGCGGCGTCCTTCTTGGCGAGTTCGGCATCCTTGGCAGCCAGCGCGGCGAGGTGCGCAGCGTCAGCCGTGCTCATCTTGCTGTTGGCATCGTCCAGCCGCTTAAGCAGCGTGGTGATGACCGTGGCGCCCTGGTCGGTCACCTCGACCGGGATACCATCGACGGTTACCGTCTTCAGGGTCATGATCTTTTCCTTCTGAGGTTGGTGATCATTGATCGGGGCAACGCCCCACACATCGGAGGCACCATCGCCTATCCGAGCCATTGAACCGGCCCGGCCGCGATCTACGATTGCCAGGTGGTTGATCTTGATGTTGGTCTGGGTGGCGTTGAACGGCTCGCCTTCAGGCGTGATGCCGTCGCCCCACACCAGTTCGCAGGTATAGCCGGCGGACAGCTCGCGCTTGCCGCTCTCGACAGCTGCGATGGCAGCGCGATCCTTCAGGATCAGCGGCAGGTGTACCCATTCGCCGTCCCTCTTGGCTGCCGTGCTCACCTCGCCGACTGCCAGATCCTTCCAGTTGCCGTCGTTCACGGCTTCTGCTGGATGGTTCATGGTCACTGGCGCATGGGTGAAACTCTGAAGGCTGTCCTGCGCGAAGACCTGATCAGCTGGGCGGTAGACCCGAACCACGGGCATGTCCGGCTTGCCGACTTCATCGCCGGAATAAAGCTGGATGCCGGTGCGAACCGACCGAGCCTCGGCAACAAGGTATCCGTCGCCAGTCCGGCGGGTGCCGGACAGCGTTACAGCGTCGGTGAATTGCATGGTCGAAGCCCTTATATAACAGCCGCTTATAAGCAGCTTCGGGAGGTTCCTGCCCGAGGGTATCGGGACCCGGCGTCGGACGATTGATTGAGAGTGACGACCACTACAGGCCTGTAAGCTCTCTTATTTTCAATATATGATCTTTAAATATCATTATTGGCTTGATAAGAATCATAAATGGTTATATGATGAACTTATAGTCAGCTATTTAACCAAAAAGAGGAAATATGAACGCCAAAGTCTCGAATACCATTCTTAAAAACATTCGCCAGCTCTATAAAGAGAACGATCGAGCAACCATTTTGTTTGATGCAATGGCCAGTCGCCGTAAAGACACGGGCACCACAAGCATAGACCACCTCTCCAAGTCCCTAGGCATTTCCCGTGGAGAGGCAGTCAGCTTTGCTCGCGTTCTTGAAACAGCCGGATGCGGTTCTTTTCTTGTCGGTCGCAGGGGTCAGAAGTCGCGTTTCGTATGGGCCTACAGCCCTATCAGCCTTGGAAAAGCAGCTTTGGGCGAAGATGATGAAATCGAGGATATCGACAGCACAGTCGCGGCTGTTGAGGATGACGAGGAAGAAATGGATGATGCTCACACCGCAGATGCGGCACCCGTACTTTCGAGTGCAAGGAAGTTCCCCAACATAACGATCTCGGAGGCAAAGGCTGCACTCGCAGAATCGCTCGGTGTTCCCATCACGTCGGTTGAGATAACAGTGCGGTCCTAACGCCCACTATTATCGAACGCAGCGAGAAGTCCCTGATCTGGGCAAAATCCTTGATGTTCTGCGTGCCATGCACTAAACTGTAATTAGTCGCCCGTCGTTTCAGACGTTAGCCCAAGGACTGCGAAAGCAGGGCATGAGGCAGGGTGACAGTCTCCCTACTTTTTCCACATCGTAACCATGTCGATCCTGCGCTTCTTGCGCCTGATCTCGGCGACGTAAACGTATCGATCGCCTTCAATGGTGGCATGAACCTCGACACGACGTGGCCCGAAAGGTCGCTGATCAGTTTGGCGGTAGACACCCTCTCGCGTAATGTCGGGAATGCGCGCCAAATCACGCTCGGTCAGCGCCTTTTGCCCCCTCGCCGTTTCTGACGCATAGTCTCCGTGTTGCCGAAGGGCATGACGCATAGACTGGTTGCTGGCGGCATGTTTGAAGCCTCGCACGTCCTCGCCAACCAGTTTCGACAATTCCGCCGGACGGCGTACAGAGCCAATCTCGACGTGGTTGATCGTGTTCTGTCCCGCCTGCGCAGCAGCAGACCGAAGCCGCTCACCAGTCGATACAAATCTGCCGTTCGCGCCACGCGGATGCTGTGACGGATCAAACCTCCGTCCGCTTCCGCGGCTTCTTCGCTTTTTCGCGTCCTCGAAAGGTCGCGCCACCGAATGGCGCACCTCCGTCTTCGGTCACACCTTCCTTCCAGTCTTCCTTGACCTCCTCCGCGAACAGTTCCGGTCCGAGGATGATCTCACCCTGGTAAGGCTCGACGTCGGCTAGATCCGGCGCATCCGGATCGTAGCTGATGGTGATGTGCGGCTGGTACTCGGGGTGATCCCACGACGCGCCAGCTTCCTTGATGCTCTCGTGCCGCCACTGCAGCTCGCTCGCCTTGAACAGCAACACTCGGGCTTCCCCGAACTGCTCCATCAGCCGCGGGCCACCGGCTGCCACCTTGAGTTCGCTCTGCCAGCTCTCGCCGATCGACATCCAGTCCACCGGCGTGCGGCTGAAGGCGATCGTGACATGCAAGTCGCCGGCCGGGAGCGTGGTCTTGAACCCCTGCCCCTTTGCCCATGCGATCAGGTCCGCAGCGTTCAGCACCTTGCGGGTTACGTAGAGCGTCCGCGGCGCGGCGTCGTTCGCTGCCTGCTGCATCCGCACCACGTTGTTGGCGTTCGGCTGCTGCGCGGCCGCTGACGCGGCAAGCTCGGCCTCCGATGGCTCTTGCTCGCCGATCTCTCCGAACACGTCGACTGCATCCTCAAGGCCTGGCAGAACACCATCCTCGACGAGGCGATTGACCAAGGCACGCGATACCGCATCACGAGCAATGATCTCCTGACCTGTCCCGCTACCGACGAGCTGCCTTGCGGCGTCTGCGGTGGTCTTGAATATCTCCGCCCGTTCCTTCTCGCTCATCTGCTCGAGAGGCGCCCAGACCGAGTGAACCTCCGCCGGCCGCGATCCGAGGGCCGATCTGATCAGGCACTCATCAGCGATCTGCAACGCCGGCGAGATCTCCAGCTCCTGGATGGACTGGATCCGATCGTGGTAGTTCTTCATGTCCGAGGTGCCGGTCGCGCTCATGCCTGCAGGCGACTGACCGAGCAGACGCGTAACCGGGATATCAGCCGCACCCGACACGATCTGCATGAAGGCCATGAGAATATCGGTCAGGCCCGCGAGCTGCGCGCCCTTGGTCTCGTATTCCTCTTCCTTGTCGAGGAGCAGCGTGCCGTTGATGCCTTTCGACATGTTGGCCAGCGTGTAGCGCTCGATGATCTTGGCCTTGTACCGCTCGTCGCCGAGCGAGGCCATGAAGTTCGGGATTCGGATCACATCGACCTTCGCCTCGAACACCAGCGATGCGATGTTGCCGGCCGTGCTGTCGGCGTTCTTGATGGCATCAAGCGTGGCGGTCAGGACGCTGTCGCCCCATCCATCCAGCGCATTGAACGTCATCAGGCTGTCGGGCTGGCGCGCTCCCACGAACAGGATCAGGCGCGAGGGATGGATTCGCACCATGACGTTGGCGCCGGTCACCTCGTAGTAGGACGGCTTGCCATGATACGGGCTTGTCACGTCCTGCTCGATCGGGCCTGCCGTCATGTCACGGCGGGACAGGACCGTGAGGTACTTCAGTCCACCTTGGTTGACCGTTGCCGGATCGAGCGGCTTCTCCGGGTTCTGGTCACCAGTCCCGATGAAGATCGCAGAGCCGCCGAACAGACGCGCCTTTGTCAGCGCATCGAGCACCTTGCCCTTGTAGTTCAGCCGGATCTCTTCGGCCTCGATCAGCTCAATGTCGGCAGCCTTCGCCTGCCAGTCACGCCACTTGCGGCAGCTGTCCAGCGCTGGGATGTCGACGATCTTGCGCGGGAGCCATGAGCCCCGATAGGCGGCAAGGGCCTGCTCATCGGTCATCACCGGATGGTTGTAGAAGACCGTGGCGGCCTTGTCCCTGTCTGTGCCCATGCGGGACACGAGACTGGTCAGGCTGTCATTTGCCTGAAATGTCGCTTCTCCCATTGCAGTCCTCAAAGGTTGTCGAGTGTGAAGGTGGACCCGGCAATATGCACGTTGTCAGCGGCGATCACGGCGTCGGCCAAGTTGTGCGACTTCACGCCGAGGTCCTTCTTCAGCTTGAGCTTAGGAACAACCCTCTTCTTGCCTTCTGTCTCGACCCACCAGGGGACACAAAGCTCGGTAAAGAGCGCGTCAAGCTTGTCCTTGCCAATCTGCGACGAGAACGACAGCACATCACCCGTCCGGATCGCTTGACCTCTCGTCACGGCATTGAAAGTCAGCATTGCTTTGCGCGCTGTATTCGCCCAGGCCTGCGCTTTGAGGTTTAGGTACTCGTCTTTGTTGAGCGTGCTGTTGTCGTTCTGCAAATCGCTCGGCTTGTCCGGGTCCATGACCGCGCCGCCAGCATGGAAGGCGTAATGTTTTACCTTGGCGCTATGCTCTTCGTTCTGCTCGTCGATGTACCCGCCGACAAAGGCGCCAACGCCGATCGTGTCGTAAGAGACCGTGGCGCCGGCGTTCTTCGCCTTGGCCCATACTCGCTTTGCATTCTGGACGAGCTGATCCTTGCCGGATGACCAGTCTTCGGCATCAGTGAAGACGCCATCAATCTTGTCGGCCGTCGCGCTCTTGTCCTCGCCATCGTCGGCAGGGTCGAAGCCAATGATATTGAGCCCGGTCAACTCGACTTTAAGCACATCATGAGCGTCAACGCAGGCATCAAGCCAGCGGCGCTTGAAGATCGACAGCTCGCTATCCCCGAGAGGGACGCCGCTGTAGATGTGCTCGAACATCTCAGGGTCGCGGGCCTGCATGGCCGCGATATCGCGTTTGGCCTTCTCTGAGAGAAACGGGTTCTCCGTGTAGTTGATTTTGTGCACGATGCAGTGCGGCGGCGTGTTGACGACGAAGTCTTTCCAGACGTAGTCGGTGACCATCTTCGGATTGAAAAGCAGGATCGCGAGGCTGTCCTCTTTGCGGATCGTCGGGCCGATGACGACCCACTGATCTTCGGTTAGCTTCTCCGCTTCTTCCACCCACAGGATATCGACGTCTGACGTTCCCTTGATGTCCTCAAGGTTTCGCTCGATGCCGTAGAAGATGAACTCCGAGCCGGTAGCCCGGTGGATGATCGTCGTCTTCTGGATCTCATATGCGCTTGTCAGCCCAAGGTGAGCGATTGCCCACTTCAGCTCGGTATAGACCGATTCCTGGATTCTGTTCTGGAACCTACGGATGCATAGAACGCGCATCTTGACCCGGACGTGATCAACGAGGCGAACGAGCTGGCAGGCCGTGTCTCGTGTCTTTGAGCTTGAACGCCCGCCGTGCAGAACAGCGATGTCGTTCTCCCCGAAGAAGACGCCTTCCCAGAAATCATAAAGCGCAGGGTTGGTGAGTGGGGTTGAGGCGCTCAGCTCTTCTTTTCGCTGCGCAGAACCTCTCGCCATGTCCTCGTCTCTGTCTGGATCGGACCGCCATCCGGCCCGGAGTGCTCATGCTTCTCAACGAACATGCCCAGGTGCTTGCCGATATCGACCAGCGCGCCTTTCTTGTCGTGAAGCTTGATCTTAATGCCGCCCGTGCTGTTCTGGCTGATCTCAGCGATCGCGCCGGCCGTGTCGTCATCAATCTCTTCGGACGAGATCAGCGTTACATTGTTGGTGACAACATTCTTGATCACAAGAACGTCGCCACCATCCGGGTTATCTTCTTCGGTAACGAGAGTGCCTTGCCACTTGATGGCCTTGCGAATGTCTGCGAAGCCGATCTTGGCCAACTCAGCCAGGACGCGCTCCTTTGTTATCGCGAGCTTGTCGATAGCCTTCTCTGTGGCTTTCCGTTCTACTGCTTGCTCCCACTCAAGAAGCTCAGTCACGCGTTGTCTGATGTTGTCTTTCTGCTGTAAGCGAGATGCATTTCCACGGTCAGGCTTGAAGCCGGCGTCCGCGTATGCATCATCTGCTGTCTTCCCCTTCGCGAGGGCTTGTGCGAACTTCTCATGCCGTGCGTTCTTGAGGACTGGCATGGATTAACCTTGGGAGGGTGGAAATGTCTACGTTCAACTACATGTTCTATGAGACGACCGAGTTGATCATCGCCGAGATCAAAAGTGATGTGGCGCTGCCAGGCATCGACGTGGGCAACGAACTTATCCTGTCCACCGAAAGCTATGGGAAAACAGGTGGGCTTCTCCACATCGAACACGTAAGGGTGGCTACGTCTTATTGGAACGGCGCATTCCAGCGTTACGACATCCACGTGATCTGCCGGTTTGGCGATTCCAAAGCAGGGTTCTAGCCCAAGGTAACGCAATCTCTGCCCTATCGGTACAGATTGAGGCACCGGAATGGAGACGCCCGTTGTCGGCGGCGTCTCCTCTATGGTGTCAGCCTGCGCCCCGCACGATAAAGGGGCGAGTTACGAAACAATTATATGTTGCATCTATCGCCCGACATAACCAAAGGTCGCGCAATGGATTACTCATATGCGCTCGCGATCGTCGGCTTCTTCGTTATCCTAGGTGTCGTAATGATGTGGATTGGCCTGCGCGGATGGTGAGACCTGATCCGACGACGCGAGAAAAATTTGGTTGCGAACGCAGGATTTGAACCTGCGGCCTTCAGGTTATTAGCCTGACGACCTACCGAGCTGCTCCACCCCACGTAAATGATGCCGGGCTACCCTCCCGGCTTGGCTGCTAGCGATCGTCATGACGATCGAGATCTACAAGCGGGGCTCAGCGGCTTCCCCTGGGTATGGCTTTGGAAGTGGATGGTGAGCGCATCGCGCAAATCACCACCATAATCAATACATAGCCAACAGGTTATAGGTTGGCAAGCGGCTTACGCGTTTTCGTCTTCATTCCCCACAGGTCTGCAAGATCGTCGAGTGCATTGCGGAGATAGTCCGCAAGCGTTGTTTTCTCGCGGTGACTGTTGCCCAGCTTGGCGATCGGCACTCCCTCGCCCGCAACTTTCTCGACAATTCCAAAGCAGCGCGTGCCGATATGCTTGCGGGCTTCCTCGAGCTTAAAGCCCGCATCGATCTGCCTTTCGGTTATGGGTTCCTGTGGCCCGCCTCCATCGACTGGTTCGCGGGTGTAGTCGAAAGACCCTGCACCTGAACCACCAAGCGACTCCCATAGGCGGCGAAACTTAATCGCTGCTTCGACCTGATGGGTTTCGAGGTGGCCCTTCGCTGCCATCATGGCGATAGGGCTCTCTCGCAGGTTCAGCGCAGCGCTCACCGTCTTCGGATTGCCCGAGGCGCCGGCATGCCTTTTGCTGTAATGCGGGTTGTCGATCTCAATGATTTTCATCTCTGAGTGCTGGCTGCCAAGGCCAATGAACTCGAAGTCGGTGTTTGCGATCTCGAGCCCCTTGAACGATCGAACCGATTGCTTCCTTGTTTTCTTTACTGCCATCTTCGTTCCCTCGCCTTAAGCCCGTTCTACCTGGATAGTTCTGCCCCCGCCGAGGAACAGCATTTCAGCTTTCATGCGGGCCGAGCTGGTCGGCTTCGCATCGAATGTCTCGCCGCGGATCGGTCGGCCGTTCATGAAGGCGACCAGGTGCTTCAACGCTTCTTCCGCAGCCTCGCCCTTGGTGGCGAACACCTTCGGCCTGTCGGCTTCGGCCATGATCGGAGCCGGATGAGCGTCACGGCATAGGCGAAGCATCGCCCAGTATCCGAAGCCGCCTGGGATGCGATGGGGATAGGCGCTATATTTGTTCATGCCGCGGTCCTCTGCTTTTCGATTTGGCGAGCAGAATGATCATGCTGCTTGCTCCTGGAAATCCTGATCCTGCCGAACGCCTGGCGCCCAGACCTCGTCGATCGCCCAAAGGTGGACAGCGCCGACCGGCAGTTCCCGCTTCTTCAGAAGGTTGGCGAACTTCTCGTGACTCTTGCACTCGCGGATGAATACGAACCCGGCCCGCTGAAGCTCTTCCGAACGAAGGCGGGCAGTGATGCGCAGATCCCTGAAGCCCTGAGCGTGGGTATGGCGCGGCGTGGCTTCCGACTTGGCGTTAAAGATGGCCCGGGCGCGCGCCAGGTCCTCGACCATCGGCGCATCCTCTCCCCGGGCAAGGATGGCGAACTCCGGCGCGTTCGGAATGAAAGCGCGATGGATCTCGTATTCGCCGCGGATGATCTTCGCCACGACGCGCTTCAGCGCCGATCCGGATATGCCCTTGAGGGCGAAGGCGTAGACTGCCGGCGCCATGTCGGGCGAGAGCGAGGAAGGCAGGGACAGGCCGGACGACAGCAGAGACTTGATCGCCTCGGCTACATGCGCCTCAGTGCTCGGCGCCAGCTTGTCAGTGAGAACGGATATCTCGGCTTTCAAGGTCGAGAGTGTTGCCGGTAAATTCGTCATCGTTGATAATTCCTAGTTTCCGGTCGAATGCTTTGATGGCTGCTTGGTGGCGCTGCTGATGCGCCGTCATGCTCGGACGCTGTCCGGGCGGCGGCTGAGCGCGCTCCCACGTTCCAGCAGACCTTCGGCGGTCGAAGGCGTCTTGAATGGCTGGCACGAAATAGGCCCAGGATCGCGCAGGACGCGTGAGTTTGCTCGCGGTGGAGCGGATGGCCGGGAGAACGTCGAGATCGACGTCAGCGCCCGCCAGGATCAATTCCATGATGGGTCCGACGACAAACCCACCACTCGGCTGGATCTTATCGCCGGCAGCCTCTCGCATTTTGCTTTCGAGGATCGTCGGATCGAGCGCGGCGCCTGCTGATGCTTCGTTAGAAGCAGAAGCAGTAAGGTTGTCGGTTAAAGGTGGCACGCGCGTGTATGTGCTTTTGCTTTGCACATGCATTGCATTTGCATCTGATGGCTGCTTTTTGGGCTTCGAATAGCGGGCCTCTGCGGCCGCGCGCCGCTTCTCGATGATGTCATCGGCCTTCGAAAGCTCCGCGTCGATGCGCTTGTGCGTCCAGTTGGGGCCGAACAGCATGGCGATCACGTCGCGGCTCTCTTCCCACTGGTCGACCGTCATACGAGCCACGCGAGCGATCAGCTTTTCGTTCTGTGGAAGATGGCCGTTCTGCCAATAGTGCATGATCAGCAGCAGGTAGGCGCCGTGCTCTGCAGCGTTCAGGTGCCCGGTGTCTGAAAGGTAGTCCGCGATGTAAAGCGGCATCCACGCCCCGTTACTCATTTCTGCACCTCGACATCGATGTTGTAGGCGGCTTTGATGATTTTCTGGACGCGCTTGAAGTCCTTGGTGACGACGTCCTTCACGTCGATCGTCCGAAACCTGCCGTCTTGGTCGTGGTCGATGAAGCAGAAGTCGGCGCGGTAGGTTCCGATGATCTGGCCATTGACGATCAGCTCGAATTTGCGCTGAAGCACGAGGCCGGAGATACGGCCGGCACGCTCGAGGTTCTTGAGGTCGCTGTAGACCTCGCTCTCGCGCTTGCTGTCGAAGGTGACGCCGTCGACGACCGTGCGCTTGGCACCGAACTTGTTCGTCTTCTTCTCGCGCCTCTTGCCATGTTCGATCATGGCGAGCTCGGCGCGGTACTGGTGGCGGGACAGGACCTCGGTCATGCGGAGCCCCTCTCGTCATATCCGGCGTAGCGAATGAGCTTCTCGGAAATTTGGCGAGCTGGAGCGGGAGATGTGACCGCGCGAACAGGCCAATTCAGCCTTTCAAGATACGCCGCATTCATAGCGGCATTGATCAGGCAATCTACCTCGTGCGGCGCGATGCCGGTCTCTGAGGATATGCGTTCAACGTCGGGACCATAGAGAGCGAAGGCATTGCGGAAGATCATGCAACGGCCTCCGAACCAAATCTTAAGCTTTCCTGTTCCCATATCGCTGCCGGAATCGAAGGAGGAGCGGGCGAATGCGTGACATGATGAATGAGGTACTGGAGCTCCAGCTCGAGTATTCCCCGGAAAATACCGACGCTATGGCCAGACGCGGGATTATAGTCCGGCAGCGTATCCCAAGATGGATCCGGGCGCGACAAGGCGAACTGGCCCCTAGTCTTGGCGAATTCGCAAATGAATTCGACGTAACGGGTAAGGACGGGACTGGACGCAAGACAGTTGTCCCCTGGGTAAGGATCTTCGCCGACAATCAATCTCCAAACCCGCAGGACGGTTGGTATGCAGTTTACTTGTTCCGCCCGGACGGCCGCGCGGTCGCATTGTGTATCTGCCACGGTTCCACAACGTGGGACGGAATGACTTTCCAGCCTAGGCCAGCGGCTGAAGCGCTGGCTTTGATGAACTGGTCTCGCGGTGAGATTGGTACGGCTGCGGCCGAAAATGGGTTCGACGAGGGTGTCGCACTTGGCAGCACTGCGCAACTTCCACAGGCATACGAGCGTACGACCGCGTTCTCGAAATCGTATGCGGTTGGACAGATTCCGGAAGAGAGAGTTCTTCTTGAAGACCTCGTGAGAGCGCTCCAGCTTCTTGAAATGCTCTATAGCGCAGCCAACCGACAACCGGGCGCTCTTGCCCGTGACGTATTGGACGCTGCAGCGCAGATTAATGGACTTATCAACCCAAACCGCCAGCCGCGCCGAGGGCAAGGCTATGGGCTCAGCCCGGCTCAGAGACGTTCTGTTGATGAGAGAGCCATGACTGTCGCAAGAGAATGGCTGCAGGTAAACGGCTTTACGGGAATTCGAGATGTGCATCTGCGAGAGCCATGCGACTACAGAGCGGCGCTTGGCGGTGTTGCAAAGATCGTGGAGGTCAAGGGAACAACCGGCGGTCCAAACGTGATTTTGTTGACGAAGAACGAGGTGGATCTGCACCAACAGTTTTACCCGAACAATGTTTTGCTTATTGTTCACGGGATAGTGCTTAACGGAGACTTGGCCGCTGGGGGTGCAGTAGAGGCACACGATCCCTGGCGAATGGAAGAGGACAGCCTTACGGCTACCGCGTTTAGATATACTTTTCCGGGTTAAGGAGATCATGCGGCTTCATCGCGCTTCTTAATCGCCTTCAGATACGCACCCTTCACCTCCTCAAACCGGGCGATGTCGTATTCTTTGTTGGTGATCTCATGCTCAGGGCGGGGCTTCTTGGAGCCCTTGCCGTGGTCGTCTAGCCAGGTCATCGCGCTGGCGATGCGTCTGTCGAGCCAAGCGATCATTTCAGAGGGGTCGGTCATACTGACGCCCTCGCTGAGACGCGCATTGTCTGCTCAGGCCCGCCGTAGGGCGGCTGAATTATCAGGTCGGCGACCGCACGCACCCGAACGCCAGTTTCCTTCGCGCACCACCGCGCGACATCCTGGATCACCTCCTCCATGCCGCGGATGCTTTCGAAGCCTCCAACATATCCGCGGACGCGTTCTTCCAGCACCTCGACGGGCACAACGATGTTCTTAGGAAGGTAGGAGACGCGGACAGTCGAGCCTGGGCGCGGGTTCTTCGAGACCGGGCAGCATTCCGGGATGGGAACGACGTGGCTCACGAAGGCAGAAACGGATGGGTCGCAGGTTCTGATCATGCAAACATCTCCATCTGCCAGGGCTCGTTGTTCTGGTTTGCCGCTTCCCGCACCCGTTGGACGAGACGATCGGCTTCGCGCCAATCGTTGGCATCGCGCCCTTGCTTACGAGCTGCGAAGCTCCAGGCCATGCTGTCTGCTGTAGCCAACAACGCGCGGACGCCAGCGTGGAGCAGCGAGGTGATCTTGACGCCGAAGCCGTGGAGCAAGAGGTCAGGGCGCTCCGAAGCGATGGCTTGAAGGACGGCGATGATTGACCGAGGATCACCTTGGCGCTTGCAGACAGAGCCGACACCAACCCACATGCCGGGTTTCAAGCGGTCGCCGTACATCCGGATATGATTGACGTAGTCTTGTGGTGCAAAGCCTTGAACGACTGGCATGATATGGAACGGGCACTTGCCGCCGAACAACCGATCGAGTTCAGCAACGAGGGCGTCATATCGTTCAATTGTCAGACGCTGGTGCTCTTCGATCGTCAAACCGGTTTTCGCCAGGATAAAGGGCTCACACATGTAATCCTGGGCAACGGCCGCTGCGATTTTGACGACGCCCGCAGTGAACAGCCGATGTAGCTCGGCGGCGTATTCCTCCACGGAGTGGCGATAGCAGCCGTGGCTGGAGATTTCCGTGAACGCCCCGCTGTCGACCATGACGTCGCCGCATGGCACCTGCTTCTTGCGTCCACGCAAGCGGTTGATGCTGATGCACGCCAAATCGAAGTGCTTAGCATCCGAAGGCTGATGCAATCCGACATAGAACTTGACCGCATCATACATCATCTTGGTCCTTAAGCTCTGGGCAAATCCATTCTGCGAGGCCCGCGGCGCTATCTCTCAGCCACAGTGCGAGCGACTGTCTCCGCTCGAAGCTGAGCCATCTGACGAAGAGCGGCGGTCTTGGCTTTGTATTCAGCATGGGCGTCCCTCGCCTCCCTCAGGGCTTCGGCAGTTTCGAAAAGCTCGACCATCTGGAAGTGCTTGACGACACGGCTCTCGTTGTTCCACCACCCGCGAAGGCGGCGTTCTGTCCATTGATTTTCGGGGTCGTCGCGGTGAGGAAAGCGTGCACGCAGTTCGCGGCAGGCGGCGTGGAACATGTCGCCTACATGGCGCCTCGCTCCGATCTCCTCGACCAAGAAGTTTGCTGTTGCTACGTCACTCATTTTCCTGCGGGCGCCCTGTTTCAAGTTTCCCGAATTTCCGGGTGAGATTTCCGATTTCATGCTCGGCTCCTGTGCGATTGATCTCCTTGCAACCGGAGACGCGTGATGCGCAGAAGCGATGATGTAAGCGGCAGAGGAAAAGACCTTGCAGGGCCTTCGCCCTCTGCCGCCGGCTCAGACCGCCGCCTGGGTGCCGTGATTCAATTTCCAAACCGCAGAGCCGAACCGCCATCCGGCTTTGCCGCCGAAGCTTCTCCGCCGGAGGCTTCGGCACCTTTCGTAGCGCTGGGTCCGATCGTCCAAGCCGTGGTTCTCAGGCTCAAAGACGATCGTGTCAGGCTGCGAGTTGAACGGGTCCAGACCGATCGGGAGGATTCAATCGGCCTGGACCCGGATTGACGGGCTGGGAGGAGGTCAGCCCGTCAATTGGTTAGCCGGGCCACACGAATGGCCTCTGGCTGGATGTTGTCGTCTTGGCTCTTGTGCTCTTGGGCCACGGCTTTTGAGCCGATCAGGAGAGCCGCGAGAAGGAAGCCTGCAGGTGCGCCAATGACGCCGCCGACGAATGCTCCGAGAAGAAACATGCGCATGCTGACCTCACAGGGCGTTGGACGGGTTTGCGATCGAGGCCGACGCCGTGCTCAATTGCGCGCTGTGCCATTGCATCGATCGAGGATGGGGAGAGGATCGGTGTCATGCCGTCTCGAGCTCCCGCATCACCTCCAGGCAATTCTGGCAGTGGTTCTTTCCCGATCCGCCGCAGACTTCTTCGCCGGGGTGCCGGCAATGAGGTCGCAGGAGGAGGATGGGATGGTCGGCCGGGCGGCTGGTACTGAACGGCGACCCGGCCTGCTGTGTTGCGGCGTACTGGGGTTGAGCTACTTCATCGTCGCCTCCTTCGAGAGGTTGCTCGGACTTGGAAGTGGTGGGGAGGTCGGACGATTTACTCGCCGCCTCCCCTGCGCTTTCGGCGCTGGTAGCCACGGTCTCCGAAGGTTGCCCCTCTATCGTGGCCTCAGCCGGGGAATGATCCTCGACCTGAACTGCGGTCCTCTCGGATACCGCCTCCGCCGCCTTACGCGGGGATTGCAGTGCCATTGCTGGCGATCTTGTAGGCTTGGGAGCGCCCGGCGCCGGAGCGATGTCGGCCTCGAAATCAGGGAGCATGCCCAACGCGGCAAGGTACGTGTCGCGGACCATGTCTTCTTCGGTCCGCTCCTGGTCGTCCTTCTTCCGAAGGGCGATCACCTGCTTCATGATCTTGGTGTCGTAGCCCATGCCCTTGGCCTCGCCGTAGACATCCTTGATGTCGTCAGCGATCGTCTTCTTCTCTTCCTCGAGACGTTCGATCCGCTCTATGAAGGCTCGGAGCTGGTCGCGGGCTACGCCGTGTGCGTCGGTCATGCTGATATCGCCTTCCTGGAAGATGTGTGCCGGGTAGCAAGCCACTGCCAATCGACGCCCGCGATGCTCTTGCGGGCGGCCGCTGCGATCACGCCATTCCAGTGCCGAGGCGAAATGCTGTCTCGCAGTCTCATCTGGCGAGCGGCTTCGTATCCGCAGCCGACGTCATTGGCGAAATCACCAATGGTGTCCCAGAGGTCGATGAGGCTCGAAATGGAGGTGGGTGTCTTACTCATGGACTGCATCGTACAAAAAGTACTGAAAGCCCGCAAGGTGAAATCGTACACATTGCACGATAAATTTGAGCGATAATGTACGAATGGAATTGCCAAAGGACAGATTGAAGCAAGTGCGCGCCGCGGCAGGGTATGAGAGCCCAACCGATGCGGCGAACGCGTTTCCGCGTGACATCAACAAGAATACCCTGATCAGCCACGAGAACGGCAATCGTCCGATCTCACGCAAGGCCGCCGAGAAATATGGCGAACTATTCGGCGCCAAAGCGGGGTGGATTCTTTTTGGTGACGGACCGGGAGAGGATACCGGAGCAGCGTTGAGCGATGTGACGCTCAGCCGTGTTGGCATGACGGTCGGGCGCGTTGCTGGCATCGTCGAAGCTGGCGCTTTCCGCGAGGTCGACGAGTTCGATCAGTCGGAGCCGATCGAGATCATGCTCCCGCGTGATGAAAAGTTTCCGAACGCTCGGCAGCTGGTGTTCGATTGCGCTGGCGACAGCATGAATGATCTGCGCCCCCGCCCGATCTTTCCCGGCGATCGCCTCGTCTGCCTGGCATATGAAGACATCGGGCATATCGAGCTGCGTTCTGGGATGGTTGTCATCGTCCAGCGCTCGCGAGACGGCGGTCACTTCCGCGAATGGTCGGTTAAGCAGATCGAGGTGTTCCCCGATCGAGCAGAGTTTCACCCGCGATCCACTAACCCGAAACATAAGCCGATAATCGTCGAGCGCGACGATGAGGCGGACGAAGGCGTTACAGTCGAGGTGATCGCGCTGGTTCGCCGCGTGATGAACGACCTGCCGGGGTTCTGAAAATGACACCTGATCGTTTCAACGAATGCCTTCGTGTTATTCGCTGGACGCCGATCAACATCGCGTCGGCCCTACAGTGTGAGCTTTCATGGATCGAGGCTTTGGAGACAGGAAACGAAGAGGTCCCGACAGAACTAGGCGCTTGGTTGGAAGTCCTCGCTCAAACTCACGAAGCTCTACCTCCTCCGTCTACTTATCGACGCAAAAGAGCTAAAGCGTGAGAGGCTAAGCCGCAAAGTGACGCGTGCCTTTCAGGTCGAACGAGGCGCACGCATCCGCAATGTCTTGGACGAACCACCTTTTTGGCGGATCGCACATGTAGCTCTCCCCGTTTGGTCCGGGATAGTTCATGACTGGCAACACACAGAATTCGTCTTCGTCACCGACCGGCGCGAATGGCCCAACCGTGAAGTCGTAGCCAGGGAAGCGGCGCGACAGGTAGTCCTCGAACCGCTCTTTCGCCGCCGTGACTACAGCCCGTTGAGCATACGGCGGCACGATGATGAAACTCAAGACTTCCCGCTCAATAGCCATTTGACGTACCTCCATCAATCCCGACAAGCCGGCCGATCACGCTTCCGCACGGCTGGCATCTGAACGGGATGTTTTCCAGATAAACGCTTTCGGTCAGCTCATCCGCATCACGCGGGATTCCCTCACCTACCGGCATGACGATAGAATTTTGACTGTGACGTAAGCAGTTCTCGCACCGGATATGGAGCGTGAACTCTGCTGATGCCTGAACTGCTGCCAACATTCCGTTCTCCTTCTGTTCTCATGAAAAAAGAACGATAACGCAGAGTCGAATCGATTCTTGCTGGGTCGCTAATTTTCGCAAATACGGCTAAATCGTACAAAATGTACTTGACGAAATATCGTACATAACGTACGTTCTACTCATACACCGAGGAGAGCAGCGATGCACGTCACAGCAGCAACCACAGCCGACGCACTGAGAGAAAACCTCAAGGTCGTCAACGCCAAGATCTTCACCGTTCGCCACCGCGCAACGAATGGTCTCCGGTCTCCGAACGCTGCTGCATCTTACCTCGTCGCTCTCCGCGCCTGCCATGAGCTTCGCGAGATTGGCGGCAATGGCCCGCTGTTCGACGAACTCGCTCCCACACCCATCAACGACCAGCTGGTCGGCATCACTGCTGACCAGCGCAAGGAACGCGAATGGAAGGGCGTCTTTGCTCGCTTCCCGTTCCCGGTCGCCGCCCCTTTCCAGTTCCTCGAAGCTGCGGAGTAACCGCGATGACCGCCACGAACATATCAAACGCGATGGCCCACGCCGACCGGATCAGGCTGGAACTGGCATGCGCTAGCGCTTTTGCCGGCAAGCACGACCCGCAGCTCGACTGGGACGTGGCCTATCACATGCAGGCGGCCCGCCTTCTCCTCGACAGCCTTGCTCATGAGCTTGGCTGCACCGTCGAGCGCGCTTCAGTCCCGATGCTGCAGGCAGCAGAATGAGACCGCAAAGCGATCCCGACCTCGACGAAGAGCTGGCGCTGATGGAGGCGAAGTCATTCGTCGCCCGTGCAGAGGCGATCAATTGCAAGATCAGAGCCCGGCAGACCGCGGACATGGTTCTTGTCCCGATCGCGTCTGCCATCGCCTTCGCCCTCATCGCATCATCATTCATTTTTGCCGCCATGCCGGAAAGCAGCCGGATGGCGAAGGCTCAACAGGAGAACGTTTCCTATGCCAAACGATAACCCATGGAAGTGGTGGCAGGACGCCCTCGCCGGCAACCTTGGCCCGATCCACGACAGCGACCCCCAGCAGGGATTCTACCGCACTCGCTACAAGGACAAGCCTTGGGAGCCGGTTGCCATCTGGTTTGAGGATGGCAAGTGGAACGCGATGCGCGGTGATCGCACTACCGACGCCTCCGAAATCTGGACATACTGCTGCCGGAACCCGATCACCCACGAGGCCTACACCAAGGCTATCGAAGGCGGCGGCTGGGACGACGAGCCGGAGCAGGTTCTCGGCATGGGCGACAATCTGCCCAGCGATCCGTTCGAGGCTTTGAAGTTAGAATTTGCCGGCGAGCAGGAGCTTGCCGATGCATTGCTCAAGTCCAAGGTCGAGACCCAGGATCAGGCGAACAAGATCGGCGTGCTGTCAAAGCGTATCGCTGGCATCTCCAAGCGCGCGGCCGACCTGCACAAGGTCGAAAAGCAGCCGCACCTCGACGCCGGCAGAACGTCGACAACAAATGGCGCGACCTGAAGGAGGAGCCTGACACCCTCTCCAAGCGCCTCAAGCGCCACCTCGATGCCTTCCTGCAGGAAGAAGCTCGCAAGGAACGCGATCGCCAAGCAGCAGCGCGCGCGGAAGCCGATCGCATCCAGCGCGAGGCCGACGCCGCTCGCATCGCGGCAGAACAAGCGTCCGCGAAGAACGACAACAGCGCGGCAGCAGCTGAAGCCGAGGCGGAACGTCTCGCCCGGCAGGCTGCTGACGCGGAGAAGGAAACGCAAGCTCGGAACGCCAGCGCCGGCCGCACCGGTGCCAAGGTTTCGCTCCGCACCTTCGTCTTTGCCGAGATCACAGATTTCGACGCTCTTCTGCTTGCGCTGAAGGACCGGGCGGAGATCCGCGAAGTTGTCGAGACGCTGGCAAACCGCGCGGCGCGCTCCGGCGTCGAGCTGGCCGGCATGGCGATCAAATCTGAACAGAGGGCTGCCTGATGAATGCTCACGTACCTGCACTATCCGCCGGCGGCCAGGTCATGGCCATTGTGCCGCAGACCTTCGAAGAAACGATGCGTGTCTCTCGCGCCGTCGTCGCTTCGGGCCTCGCGCCTTCCGCCCTTGTCGGCAAGCTCGAAGGTGACGCGGCGGCAGCTGCCGTCGCCGTTGCCATCATGTCCGGCGCCGAGCTCGGCCTCAAGCCTATGGTAAGCCTGCGGAGCTTCACCGTCATCAATGGCAAGCCAGCGCTCTATGGCGATGGCCTGATCAACGTCGTCCGGATGTCCGGTAAGGTCACCTACCTGCGGACCGGATGCGACGAGGTCAACGGCAAGCTCATTGGCTTCTGTGAAGCGAAGCGGAGTGACACCGGCGAAGACAAGCGCGTCGAGTTCAGCCAGGACGACGCCGTTCGGGCTGGCCTGTGGCAGACTGAAGCCGTCGTCACGAAGTGGAACAAGTGGGACAAGAAGAACGAGCAGAAGCCAAATGACAGCCCTTGGTATCGCTTTCCGAAGCGGATGCTTGCATGGCGCGCGGCCGGCTACTGCCTTCGCGAACTGTTCGGCGACGTCCTTGGCGGCATCCGCGACGAGTTCGAAGCGCGCGAGATCGCAGACGCCGACGAGATGCGGGACGTAACCCCGGCATCTGAAAGCCGCCCAACGCCTCCTAAGCCACCGAAGCCGCCAGCGCCGCCCACCGCGAAGACGATCGAAGCCGAGCCGGCCAAGGAAGATGCCGGTGAAGATCAGTTCGATCTTGGCGGCTATCTCGAGGAAATCGAAACGGCGCTCGGAAGCGCGGCGGATGAAGCCAGCGTCGAGGAGATCTGGAACGACTTCGATGCGCCGGCCACGCTGGAAAGCGAGGGCCATGCCGACATGATCGATGCGGCGTTCTCGATAAAGACGCGGCGTCTTGCGCAGCTCCACCCCATGAACGGCGGCTGATCATGACCCACCGCCAACGGTTCATCCTCATCAACGACAAGGTGCGCGCGAACGCCCTCGCCGCTGTTGCAGCTGCCGACGAAGGCAGCGCGATCAGCATCGGGCCGAAGACGCGCAGCGGAGACCAGAACGCAAAGTTTCATGCGATCTGCACCGACATAGCCAGCTCGCAGATGACGTGGGCTGGAAAGCGCCGGGATGCCGAAGCTTGGAAGGTCTTGCTCGTCTCCGGGCATACCGTTGCGACAGCCGGCGAGGTCGAGATCATCCCCGGCCTCGAAAACGAGTTCGTCAACATTCGCGAGAGCACCGCCCGCATGTCGGTCGGTCGCGCCGCGAGCCTCATCACCTACGCGATCGCCTTCTGCGACACGAACGGAATCCATCTCACCGAGACGATCCGTGGCGGCTTCCATGAGGGCGCAAACGATTGGAGAGCAGCATGAGCACCAGTGTCAAAGCGCACACGCGCGGCGCTCCCGATCCATTCGCACCGGTCATGGAAGCCAAGCGGAAGCGGTTCGCCTCGAAATGGGGTGTCGAGCTCGTCTCCGCGAATGACGATCGCCTGGCAGCACCTATCCCCGATCCAGTGCCGGGGCCGGCGCCTATGAGCCTTGCCCAGATCGCAGAGCAGCTTGCCGAGCTATCGAAGCTGGCTGCACAGATCGGGAGGCAGGTATGACGCGCACAGTGGCGGAGTGGATTGGCAAGACGGACGACCACCGCGCGCCTGGCAGCGTTCGGGACCGCATCATGAAGCGACAGAACAACGCCTGCCATCTCTGCAGCCGGCCTATTGCACCCGGCGAGACTTGGGATCTCGATCATATCCAAGCGCTCATCAACGGCGGCGAAAACCGTGAAACGAACCTGAAGCCCGCGCACCGCAAGTGTCACATCGCAAAAACGGCAGAGGACGTTGCGGAAAAGGCAAGGGTAGCGGCGATCCGCAAGAAGCACATCGGCATCACGAGGCCGAAACAGACCATCAAGTCGGCGCCATTCGCGAAATCCGAGAAGCCCGATCGAGGCACCCCGAACAAGGGCATGCCTCCCCTTCCCCGTCCCCAGCTATACCGCGAGGAATCCCCATGACCGAACAGAAGCGCCAGCCCATCACGCCGCTAACGCTCACCGAAGACCAGCAGAACGCGATCCGGTCTTTCGCAGCTCGTATGGAGGCCTCACCTGAAGCAGTCCTCAGGCGGGCGATCGGAAGCTACTGCGCGAATTTCAGCGGGGAACGCGTGGCAAGCGAGGACGACACAACGAATGTAACGATTTTTGGGGGCCAGCCATGACCGAACAGAACAAGCAGTCCAGCCAGCCATTCGCCTGGTACTGGTACGATCAGCACGGCTGCCTCTACATCACGGGCCACGATCGGAAGCCGGATCTGCCGTCCGACGCCCAGCCACTCTACGCGACTGAACAGAACAAGCAGTTTGATACCCCAGCGCCCGATATGCATGTGCCGGCCATGGAAGCAAAATGGCAATGGTGGGCTGGTAGCACCAAGGAATGGTGCACAGTCGGCCCAGAAGACACCCGCGAAGCGATCATCCAGGCAGCGACCAACGACAGCCTTGGAGAATTCCAGCACGAGGAAGGTGGATGGAACCTCGGTTTCTATATCGTCGAAGCGCGTCAAGATCCGTTGCGACTGGCCGACTGGATAGAGAGTGATGAGCTTCTAGAACGTGCCGAAGAGAGCATGGCTGACAGTGATCGCACGTCCAGCGAAAACGATGACGGCCCTTGGTTCGAATGCACCCAAGAGCAAGGGAAAGACCTTGAAGAGCGCGTCAAACGCGCGTGCGACGAATGGCAGGCAGCGCACGGTCTCAAGTTTACCTGCTCGACGTTCAGCCATACCCGCAACCAAGAGCACGTCATCGTAGAGGTTGCTGACGATCGCGCTACCACGGAGGGCTCACGCTGATGGAAACGATCAAGCTCGACGAGTTCCGCGCTCGCATCAAGGCCCAGGACGTGTCCGACCGCTCTCACGCCGCGTTCAAGTGCCCCATGTGCAAGACCGTGCAGTCAATAACAAGCTTCGCACGCGCCGGCGCTGATACGGAGACCGCCGAGAGGCAAATCGGCTTCTCCTGTATTGGTCGCATGACAAGCGCAAAGAGCCCGCGCAAAGAGCCAGATGGCGATCCCTGCAACTGGACCCTTGGGGGACTGTTCCGGCTGCATGAAATGGAAGTCATCGACGACGAGGGCAAGGCGCATCCGCACTTCGAAGTCGCGACACCAGAAGAGGCGCAGGCGCTCGAAGCCGCCCTCGCCACCACGGAGGGCCAATCATGAAAATGCCTCTTCCTCTTTGGCCGGCCGTCTACTCTTCGGTCCGACGCAAACACAGTCACCGCTGTCAGTGCTGCCGGAAGATCATTGTCGAGGGCGAAGCCGTGATCATGGCTCGCGTCGTCGGCAAGGCCACCCGCTGCATGCACGAAGATTGCGCAGCAAAGCCGTTCGGTGGCTCGACGCTCACTGGTCGCGACTTTCTGGAGGGTTGGGGCATGGAATATCTCGCCGCGTGTGGCTTTCCCGAAGCGAAAGCCTTCATCGAAACAGCGCCAATTTTTCAGCCGAGGACGGCAGCATGACCGACACCAAGAACCCACCGCCCGAAACGAGCAAGCAGGCCTCGACTGGTCGAACTTTGACTACAAGAAGCAGAATGGAGGTGGGGCATGAGCTACACATTTGCCGTCGGTGATATCCACGGGTGCAGCGAAGCAATGGAACGGATGATTGCTGGGATCGAGGCGTACGCTGCATCCGGCACCATAGTGTTTCTTGGCGATTATATCGACCGGGGCTCAAGAAGCGACGACGTGCTGAAGCGACTCATGGACGGGCCGAAGCCTGGGTGGAACTGGATCTGCCTTAAAGGCAACCATGAAGACATGATGTGCGGCGTCTATGCGGGCCGAAGCGAGCGTTCTTGGTGGCTCGACAACGGTGGCTTAGATACAGAAATGTCTTTCGGCGGCCGAGTTCCCAACGACTGTTTGGCTTGGGCGCAGGCGCTTCCTGCCATCCATGTGGATGAGCATCGCATTTTCGCACATGCCGGTGTGTCGCCCGAGTTCCCGCTCGACCGGCAGTCTGAACGCGATCTTCTTTGGCTTCGAGTTCCTCACGACTATTCAGGCAATTATTGGGGCAAGCATCTTGTGCACGGACACACTCCCTCCGACAAGAACCCGAAGACGGTCGGGAACCGCACCAACATCGACAGCGCTTGCGTCTTCGGCGGCTTTCTTACGGCGGCAGTCTTTGATGACGACACGCCAGGCGCTCCCATCGAGTTCATCAAGGTGGCAACATGAGTAACACCGAACATCCAGCGCCCGTGTCGAATCAGCTTGGATCATCAGGAGGAGAAACGCGGGTGAGAAATGCCCAGAGCACCACAGCTGCTAAGAGCCCGACAGAAACTGCGAACGCTATTAGATACGAGCCCAATTTAGATTCTCCTAAAGAAGGACAACCTGATGGCGGCGTTGGGGTTCCGCAGCAGTTGCTTGTTTATGGCACACCACCCGTGCAGAGTGACGTCGGGACGAGACGATGAATAATCTACCGCGTTCCAAAGGTCTCGGCGTTCTTTCTCTCCTGGATATGGAGAAGCTCCAAATACTGCCCTGCAGTGAGGAGGACCGATCCATCGACGGTGTGAACGATGCAGTTAAAACCGTAGCCGGTCAGCTCGTCACGGATGATCGCCCGCAGAACAACCGGAAGCCAGCTCTCGATGTAGGTTATGGGCTTTGTCTGTATGGTGAAGCTAGCTTCGCTATGGTCGTTCTCGTCGTAGAACTGCTCGGCATCCCAGTCAGACAAGTGCGTTCTCGCTTCAAGCACCGACAGTGCACCGAGTTCTTTCGGACTGCAAGTTCAATAGGTGTTCCGCTACCGGTTGACGGCGCCAAGGCCTCTGTCGCGCTAACCCGATCAACAAACATGAGGCTGGGCACGGAACAAGCAGGCACTGCTGTTTTAGGCGCCTGGAGCAGCGTTAGAACCGATAGCGAACAGTCGCAGAACGCCTTGCCGTTACAAGGTCCAAAGAAGGCAGACTTGCCCGTGCTGAGTGAAGCAAGCCTGCCGACTACTTCTTGTCTCTCACAACTTGAAGCACGTAAGTCATGCGCCGCGTCGGTTAACGATTCAATAAGGCTCACAGGCGAGACGGCCCCTGTTAATACGGATAGCAGGCCATGACAGCGCGAGCGATCATCACCGAGATTGAGTTGCGCAGAATGGCAAAGGTAGCCAAGAGGGATGGTGTTCGCGTCGAAGTCGAGATTGGCGGCCGGCTATTTCGCGTCGCGCCAGACAATGCGAAGCCAGCTGCTGTTGACGAACAGGAGGAGATCAGGCTTTGAATGATCCCATGCCGCGAAAACTCCCGCTCTATGTCTGCAAGCAAAAGGACCGTAACGGTTCGTGGGTCTACTATTTCCGCATCGGAAAAGGTACGCGCACCCGCCTCCCCGACCCCAACGACACGAGATTTCGTGCAGCTTATCAGGCGGCTCTTGCAGGAAATGCAGTCGAGATAAAAGATCGCGACACCCCGAACACGATCGCATGGCTTATTGCTCGCTACATGGAGAGCGCAGACTGGGCAGGCCTCCAGCCGGCGACCAGGAAGCAGCGCAGCAACATATTTTTCCATGTCAAAGAAAAGTCAGACGGTCGCGGCGGCAAGATCGGGATGAAGCCTTACGCCCTGATCACGGACAAAGCCGTGCGTGCAGGCATGGAAGATCGAGCGAAGACGCCGGCAGCCGCAAACAACTATCTGAAATCGATGTCTGCTCTATGCCGGTGGGCCGTCAAGAACGGCCACATGAAGATCAACCCTACAGAAGGAGCGGAGCGCTTCAAGCTGAAGGGTGACGGCTTCCCGGCGTGGGAGATCGAGGACGTTCGGGCATTCTGCATCAAATGGCCGATCGGTACTAAAC
Source organism: Rhizobium sp. Leaf321 (assembly GCF_001423215.1). NCBI lineage: Bacteria > Pseudomonadati > Pseudomonadota > Alphaproteobacteria > Hyphomicrobiales > Rhizobiaceae > Rhizobium > Rhizobium sp. Leaf321. The sequence continues at coordinate 856,973 of NZ_LMOF01000007.1, forward strand.
AGCGGCTGGCGATGGAGCTCGCCATGCATACTGGGCTAAGGCGGTCGGACCTGGTCCGCATCGGACGTCAACACATGCGCGGCAATACCCTCTCGATCACCACTACGAAGACATCAGCGCGAATCACTGTCGAGCTTCCGCAGCGCGTGATCGACATCATCGCGGCAACGCAGACCGGCGATCTCCATTTCTTGGTGACTGATTATGGGAAGCCATTTTCGGTCCCAGGGTTTGGAAACTGGTTCGGGGACGCCTCAAGGAAAGCGAATCTCGAAAAAAATACGCATGGTTTACGGAAGCTGGCAGCGACGATGGCCGCAAATGGCGGCGCAACAGCGCATGAACTGATGAGCCAGTTCGGCTGGTCGAATTCGAAACAGGCTGAAATTTACACCAAAAAGGCGGACAGAGCCCGCCTTGGAGTGAAGTCTTCACGCATCGTCAGCGAACAGCTCGGGAACGAGCTTGCCCCTCTCAGCAATTCTTGTGAGGGGAATATTCCAGATAGTGTAGCGATATCAATAACTAAGAATTGAGGTGGTGGGCCCGGAGAGACTCGAACTCCCAACCAAGCGGTTATGAGCCGCCGGCTCTAACCATT